>JAQGOP010000003.1 GCA_028293545.1 Verrucomicrobiota bacterium
GTGTGTTTCGTGTATTTCGTGGTGCCTACCTCCGGATCAGAACCCGAGAAGCCAGGATTGCCGTCCCTTCGAAGGGATTCGGGGTGAGCGAGGCTGGTGTCCGAAAAATTTCCAGCCTCGGGGAAAGTCCAACCTTAGCCTTGGCGCGTGACATCCGTCTCCTTACACCGAACGGTTGAATTTCCCTATCACCGTGACTTCTCCTTCTAATCATTCCGCCACCCCTGAAATCCGCCCGCTGCAAAAATTGATGGCCGCCAACCGCGGCGAAATCGCCGTGCGCATTTTCCGCGCCGGCACCGAACTCGGCCTGCGCACCGTCGCCGTCTACGCCGAGGAGGATCGCTTCTGCATCCATCGCTACAAGGCCGACGAAGCTTACCAGGTGGGACACGGCAAGGGCCCGGTCGCCGCTTATCTCGACATCGATAGCATCATCGCGGTCGCGAAGGAAAAAGGCGTCCACGCCATCCATCCCGGCTACGGTTTCCTTTCCGAAAACGCCGCGTTCGCCCGCGCCTGCGAAAAGGCGGGCATCATCTGGGTGGGCCCGCGGCCTGAGCTGCTCGAGATGATGGGCGACAAGACCGCCGCCCGCGCCCTCGCGAAACGCATCAACGTCCCGACGCTCCCCGGCACCGAAGAGCCCGTGACCGATCGCGCCGCGGCCCTGAAGGTCGCGAAGGAGATCGGGTTCCCCCTCATCATCAAGGCCGCGTTCGGCGGTGGCGGACGCGGCATGCGCGTCGTGCACAAGGCCACCGACCTCGGCGCGCTGCTCGACGAGGCGCAGGCGGAGGCCGAGCGCGCGTTCGGCAATCCCGCGGTCTTCCTCGAGAAATACATCGCGAACTCGAAGCACATCGAGGTGCAGGTGCTCGGGGACAAGCACGGCAACGTCATCCATCTCCACGAGCGCGACTGTTCGGTGCAGCGGCGCCACCAGAAGGTCATCGAAGTCGCGCCGAGCTTTGGGCTCCCGCGCGGGGTCATCCAGGAGCTGTGCGAAGCGGCCGCGCGCATGACGCGGGAAGTGCGTTACGACAACGCCGGCACGATCGAATTCCTCTACGATCTCGACCGCCACGAATGGTTCTTCATCGAGATGAACCCGCGGATCCAGGTCGAGCACACCGTCACCGAAGTCGTCACGGGCCTCGACCTCGTGCGCGCGCAGCTGCTGATCGCCCAGGGCCACGCGCTGCATTCGCCGGAAGTGGGCATGCCGCGCCAGGCCGAGGTCCCCTGCCACGGCTACGCGATCCAATGCCGTATCACGACGGAGGATCCCGAGAACAAATTCGTGCCCGATTACGGCCGCATCCTCGCGTACCGTTCGCCGGGCGGCTTCGGCGTTCGCCTCGACGGCGGCATGGGTTACGCGGGCGCGGTGATCACGCCGTTCTACGACTCGATGCTGGTGAAGGTCATCACCAGCGGCCAGAGCTACGAAATCGCGATGAACCGCGCGCGCCGCGTGCTCACCGAGTTTCGCATCCGCGGGGTGAAGACGAACATCCCGTTCCTCGAGAACGTCATCGCGCACCCGTTGTTCCGCTCGGGCCAGGCGACGACGACGCTGATCGATACCTCGCCGGAGCTCTTCACCTTCAAGCCCCGCCGCGATCGCGCGACCAAGCTCCTCAATTTCCTCGGCAACGTCATCGTCAACGGCAATCCCCACGCCAAGGGCTACCGCCCGGCCAAGCCGCTTGCGGCGGTCAACCTCCTCGCCGGCGACGTCCGCGGCACGCCCCCGCCGGGCACGCGCGACCTGCTGCTCAAGCTCGGCGCGAAAAAATTCGCGGAGTGGACGCGCGACCAGAAGCGCCTGCTCATCACCGACACCACGTTTCGCGACGCGCACCAGTCGCTCATGGCGACGCGCGTGCGGAGTTACGATTTGCTCGCCTCCGCCGGCTTCATCGCGCGGCGCGCGCCGGAGCTTTATTCCTTGGAAATGTGGGGCGGGGCGACGTTCGACACCGCGATGCGCTTCCTCAACGAGGATCCGTGGGAACGCCTGCGCAGCCTCCGCGCGCGCGTGCCGAACATCTGTTTCCAGATGCTGTTCCGCGGGGCCAACGCGGTGGGCTACACCAATTATCCCGACGCGGTCGTGGCGGGTTTCGTGCGTCACGCCGCCGCGGCGGGCATGGATATCTTCCGCATTTTCGATTCGTTGAATTACCTGCCGAACCTGCGCGTGGCGATGGAAGCGGTGCAGGACACGCACGGGGTGTGCGAAGCGGCGCTGTGCTACTCGGGCGACATCCTCGATGACCGCCGCGACAAATTCACGCTGCAGTATTATGTGAAGATGGCGCGCGAGCTCGAGCGCATGGGCGCGCATGTGCTCGCGATCAAGGACATGGCGGGACTCTGCCGGCCCTATGCGGCGTTCAAGCTCGTGAAGGCGTTGAAGGAGGAGGTCGGGCTGCCGATCCATTTCCACACGCACGACACGAGCGGCATCAACGCCGCTTCCATCCTGCGCGCCTCCGATGCGGGCGTGGACGTCGTCGACCTCGCCACCGCCTCGATGTCAGGCAGCACCGCGCAGCCCAACCTGAATGCGGTGGTC
This sequence comes from Verrucomicrobiota bacterium, assembly GCA_028293545.1. Lineage (GTDB taxonomy): Bacteria > Verrucomicrobiota > Verrucomicrobiia > Opitutales > Opitutaceae > Opi-474. The sequence goes on from JAQGOP010000003.1 coordinate 2,585, forward strand.
GCCGCGCTCCAGCACACGCCGCGCGACACCGGCCTCGACCTCGAGGCCTTGAACAAGTTCTCCGATTACTGGGAGCAGGTGCGCGAATATTACCGCCCCTTCGACACCGCGCCGAAAACGGGGAGCGCGGAGGTTTATCTCCACGAGATGCCGGGCGGCCAGTACACCAACCTCAAGGAACAGGCGGCGTCGATGGGCGTGGGCCACCGCTGGCCGGAAATCGCGCGCATCTATGCGGAGGTGAACCAGCTTTTCGGCGACATCATCAAGGTGACGCCGTCGTCGAAGGTAGTCGGGGACATGGCCCTTTTCCTGTTCTCGCGGGGCATCCGCCCGGCGGACGTCGTGAACCTCGAGCCTGGCGCGACGCCGTTTCCGGAGAGCGTGATCGACATGTTGAGCGGCGGCCTCGGCTGGCCCGACGGCGGCTGGCCGGTGCCGATGTGGCGCGCGGTGCTCGGCGAGAAACGTTTCAAGGAAGCCCAGGCCCGCTACCAAGCCGCGCTGGCCGCCGAGAAAAAGCGTCCGAAGAAAAAAGCCGCGCGTTCGGCCGATGCCGCGAAGGCGGCGGCGGCGGAGCTGGCGGCGATGAAAAAAACGCTGGCGGAAAAACTCCGCCGCGAACCGACGGACGACGAATTTTACTCCCACCTCATGTATCCGCAGGTGTTCGCGGATTTCTCCAAACACCAGCGCGATTTCGAGGAAGTGAGCGTGCTGCCGACCCCGGCATTTTTCTACGGCTTGAAGCCGCGCGAGGAAATTTCCGTCGGCATCGAGGAGGGCAAGATGCTCATCATCCGTCTCGTGAATATCGGCGAGCCCGACAAGGACGCGCGCCGTCCGCTTACCTTTGAACTGAACGGCATTGCGCGTGAAGTCCTGGTCCAGGACAAGACGGTGACCGCGACCGCGAAGTCGCGGCCGAAAGCCGACCTGGCCGATCCGCTCCAGGTGGCAGCGCCGATCCCGGGACTGATCGTAGTGTTGTCGACCTCGGTCGGCGCGAAAGTCGCGAAGGGCGACAAGCTCTTCATGATGGAAGCGATGAAGATGCAGACGACGATCTACTCGCCGGTCGACGGCGTGGTGACGGAACTGAATGCAGCGGTCGGCGACACGGTCGAGTCGAAGGACCTGATCGCGAAGCTCCGCGCCGCGGGGTGATTGGGGATCGGAACGTAGCGCCGGTCTTCGACCGGCTCGTTGCGCACCTTACTCATTTAGTCGCTGATTTTTAGTTGGCTCGAACGAGCTGGTGGAAAACCGGTGCTGCGTTTCAGCGCCGATTTTCCTACACCAAGAGACAGGCTCACACCCTCGCGGATTTTTGCTATTTTCTCCTCCATGGCATGGAGAATTGATCAAGCCGTGGTGCGCGGAGAAATCGACAATCGCACTCGTGGCCGCGTGAGCGGCCGCATCTGGTTGCTGGACCGGCCCGAGCCGGTGGAACTTAACCTCACCGGCGACGCTTGGCGCGACTTGGCCGGGCGGCGCCTTGAGTTCGTTAACCCGAAACCAAAGCCCGAAGGCCTCGGATCCTTCGCCACCAAGCAGGATGGCACCGTCGGCGACCTCACCGCCTCCCGGAAAGTCCGCGTGCTGGACATCCCGCGCGAGCAATTCGCCGACTACTACAAGAGCGGGAAGGAATTTCCGTGGCATTGGGGCAACTCCGTTTACCTTGAATGGTACAGCAAATCCAACGGCCGCGTGGTGATCGAGTCGGCCGACTACGAGCTCACCATCATCGGTGAACCTTTTTGGGAAATGACCTCGAGGGAGGAGGAAACCCAGCGCGGCCAGAATTCCGAGGAGCACGGGAAATTCGTCGAGCGATTGACGGAAGCCGTGGCAAAAACACAGGCCCGTGAAGAGCATGCGGCGAAGCGGGCTCATCCGCAGACGGAGGCCGAGGCGGAGGTCATGATGCAGCGCAACGAGCAACTGATGGATCGGGTCCACGCGCGGCTCCAACGCGAAGGCGTTGAAGCCAACTTCGAAAAAGTGATCCGCGAGGAGATTGGCCGCCAGCGTCGCGAGCATGGCGAAGCGGAGCCGACCCGGGAGCAAATCGAACTCGGCTCCGAATTGTTGGAGGAGGTGCATCGCACGATGGAAGATGCGGGCGACGACGAGCCGGAGGATGAGAAGGACGACACGATTCACCCACTGGCGGTGCGCGCAAGGGACATGGCCAACGGGATCCTGAAGGATGTAAGAGCCGCGAAATGGGTGCCACCGCAGGCAGGCATCGAACATCCGTGCGCCGACTTGGTGAACTCAACGATCAAGGCCGCGATCAGGCTCGCCGGGGTTTTGCTCGGCGAGGAGTGGCCGCCGGAAGTCGAAGTCTGCGGGCTCGCGATCGTCCGACTTAAACGCGTGCGCGGCCATTTCGACGATGCCGAGGCTGCGGCGCAGGCCTGCGCCGAACAGTCGCTGACGAACCAGGAGTGGCTCGCAACCGTTCGGGTTGAAATTGGCGAATGCGCCGGCGAGATCGACGCGATGATCGCCGAGGCAAAGGTGATCCTGGAACGAGGTTTCGATTAAGTCTCAACGAGCGCCGGCGCAACCGGCCAATCGCATCGAGGTCATCAGGCGGGGGCCCCGTGTCCGGTGGGCCGAACTACGGCTGATCGGGCGCGGGCAGATTCTTGATGAAATTATCCGCCTCGCGGATTGAGGCCTCCATGTCGCCGATCAGTTGGGAGATGTCGGCTTCGAGCGTGCGGTTGGTGGTGTCGAGAGAGGCCAGCGCGCGGGCGTTGAGGTTGTGTTTCAGGAACAGCACCTGGTCGCGAAACGTGGCGAGGACCGGCTCCATGCGATCGGCGGCGCGGTGCATGAGCCGGACCAGGGTGTCGTAGCGTCGGCGCGTGAGATCGAGCTCGCGTTCACTTTCGCGCCGGAGGTTCGCGTTCGAATATTGGGCGAGTTCCTGTTTCCACTCGCGAAAGAGCGCTTCGGCGACGTCCTCGACGGCGGCAATCCGCGCGCGCACTTCCATCGCGCGGTCTTCGCTGCGCGTGAGCTCGCGGTTCAGTTCGTTGTATTTTTGCTGAAGGTCGCCGCCATCGACCTTGGTGACCGCGAGAAAATGCTCCAGCGCGCTCGCGAATTGTTCCTTCGCTTCAGTCTGCGCCTTACGGGTTTCCTGGACGCGATCGACGAGGATCTCCCGTTTCGCGAACCCGAATTTCTCCATCGCGCCGTAGTAAGCCGTGGAGCAGCCGGCCCCGGCCAATATCAGGAGAAATCCCGCCACCCAAAATCGAAGCTTCATCCCTCTCCCGACCGCGCAATTTGCCAGAGGTTCAATCCACCGCAGGTTGGCCGCAAAGAAGCGCAAGTTTCTGGGGCTGCGGCTCGAGTCTCCATCGCCATTATAATGGCGCCACGCCAAATTCTTCCACCAAGTGGTTAACTTCCGCGCGCCTATCGGCGCAATGGGGATTCGAGCCGCAGCCCCAGAAACTTGCGCTTCTTTGCGGCCAACCCTCCGAATCCGAACCCGATCGGCAGCCGTGCATCTCAGCGTAATCCGCGGGAAAACTTCCTATCCCTGCGGTCTTTCAGCGACCGCGTCGCGGACCAGCGCGGCGATTCCGTCCGGGAGTGTGAGGTTCGCGGCCATTTCCTGGGCGTGGGGGCTGAGCTTTCGCCAGGTCTTGCGCAGGATATCCACGAATTTCTCGCGCGGGTATTCCGCATGCTGTGCGGCGAACGCGCCAATTTCGTTCTCTAGGAAAACCAGCACCGCAGCGTCCTCGAGCGCCTGGGTTCCCGGGTTGGTTTTCAAACCCGACTTCGAAACCCAGGTCGCGACCTCATCCGCTTCAACCCCCGGCACTCCGGCTTCGAGCAACAGAGAGCGCGCGCGATTCGCCTGTTTCACGTACAGGCTGCGCCGCCACGCGTGGTAACCGGGCTTGTCCATCGGGAAGGTGCTGCGCGGCACGGACCATCGCTCGAGGTGCTGGCAGCGCGCCGCCAGCCGCAGCAACGGGGTGACGTCCGGCACCAAACGCGCCACCCAAGCCTCCACGCGATCCGCGTAGACCAATTCCGCCGGTTGTCCCTCCGGACCATGCGTCGGGTCGGCCGCATGGGCTGCGTCGATCAGTTTCCGGGCGCGGTCGTAGGCGGGCATGCGGGGAAAAAAGCGCTCCGCGGGCGTGAGCGCACGCAAATACCGCGAACCATGCCGCCCCTCGAAGACGTGGCCCCACGTAGCGCAGGCGGCCCGCCTGCTCCGGGAACTGCGCCTGATTTTCCACTCGGGCCGAGTCGAAGTTTTCCCGCCTGGCGTCACGTTCCGGAGGCGCCGGCAAAGCGTGCGGTTTGGCGGAAAACAGGCTTTCTTCCCGGTTAACCGGAAGCTCCCGCGAGCCGACGCGAAATTATCCCCATGAAATTCCTCATCCCGGGCGGCAGTGGCCAGGTCGGACGAATATTGACGCGAGCCCTGCTGCGCGAGGGTCACGAATGCGTGGTGCTCTCGCGGCACCCGGCGCGAACGGAGCCGGGTTCGTCGTTGAGGTCTTTGGCTTGGGACGGACGAACCCTTGGGGCGTGGACGCAGGAATTGGAAGATACCGATGTGGTCATAAACCTCGCCGGCCGCACGGTCGATTGCCGGTATAGCCCAGGAAATCTCCGCGAGATGATGCGTTCACGCGTGGAATCCACGCGCGTCGTCGGCCAGGCGATTGCGGCCGCCCGCGTTCCTCCCCGCGTGTGGCTCCAGGCGAGCACCGCGACCATCTATGCGCATCGTTTCGACCGGGCCAACGATGAGGCATCCGGCATCATCGGGGGCCACGAGCCCGATGCGCCCAAGCTCTGGGGCAAAAGCGTTGATATCGCCCTGGCGTGGGAGGCTGAACTCGCCGCCGCCGTGACTCCGCGCACGCGGAAGGTGGCGCTGCGTTCGGCCGTGACGATGAGCCCGGACGGCGGGGGAGTTTTTAGTGTGCTTGCGAATTTATGCCGCTTCGGGGTGGGCCAGCAGGGAAATGGCCGGCAATACGTCTCCTGGATGCACGAGTACGACTTTGTCGCGGCGGTGCGCTGGATCGTCGCGCACGATGACCTCAGCGGCGCCGTAAACCTTTGTTCGCCCTTCCCTCTGCCCAATCGAGAGTTCATGGGAGGTTTGCAGGCCGCCTTGGGTGGTCGCCTGGCCTTTCGGATTCCAGAATGGGCGCTGGAAGTCGGTGCGGTCGTCCTGCGGACCGAGACCGAGCTGATTTTGAAGAGCCGACGCGTCGTCCCGGGCCGTCTTCTGGAGGGCGGCTTTGCGTTCACTTATCCAGAATGGCCGGCGGCAGCCACCGAGCTGGCTCGGCGCTGGCGTGCCTAAGGTGCGGCCGTGGCCGCTTTCGATCGGAGCCGGGAGCGATCAGTAAACCTGCTCGTCCAACAGCTGGAAGAGCTCGGCTTCGGTGATGCGTTTCTGGGCCATCGAGTCGCGCTCGCGGAGCGTGAAGCTGCCGTCTTTCTCGATGGTTTCGAAATCGATCGTCACGCACCACGGCGTGCCGATCTCGTCCTGGCGGCGATAACGGCGGCCGATCGCGCCCGCTTCGTCGTAGAACACGGCGTAGCGACGCTGGAGTTTCTTGTAGAGCTCCTTGGCGCGGGCGGTGAGCAGCTCCTTGTTCTTGAGCAGCGGCAGGACCGCGACTTTCACGGGGGCGATACGCGGCGAGAGTCGGAGCACGGTGCGTTTCTCGACCGCGCCCTTGTCGTCGGTCACGTCTTCCTCGGCGTAACCGGCGCAGAGCACCGCGAGGAGAATCCGGTCGACGCCGACCGCGGGCTCGATCACGTGCGGCACGAATTTCTTCTTCGAAGCCTCGTCAAAAATGTCCTGCGGCTTGCCGCTCGCCTTCGCGTGCTGCGTGAGGTCGTAGCTGCCGCGCGCGGCGATGCCCCAGAGCTCCTGCACCCCGAATGGGTAGCTGAACATGATGTCGACGGTGCCCCGCGAATAGAACGCCAGCTTTTCCTTCGGGTGCGTGTAGCGCGAGAGGTGGCTGTCAGGCAGGCCGATGCTCTTCAGCCAGGCCTCGCACCATGCGATCCACTCCTCGTGGCATTTTGCCCAGTCGGCGTCCTCGTGGATGAAATATTCCATCTCCATCTGCTCGAACTCGCGCGAGCGGAAGATAAAGTTGCGGGGCGTGATCTCGTTGCGGAATGACTTGCCGATTTGCGCGATGCCGAACGGCAGTTTCACGCGGCCGGTGTCGACGACATTTTTGAAGTCGACGAACATGCCTTGGGCCGTCTCGGGACGCAGGTAAGCGACCGACGAGCCATCGGTCATCGCCCCGACGTTCGTCTGGAACATCATGTTGAACGAACGCGGCGGCGTGAGGCTCCCGGGTTCGCCGGTGGCGGGAGAGGGGATCAGTGCGATTTCGTCGGGCTGGGCCTCGGTCATGTCCTTCGCGACGATCGGCGTGAGCGTGCCTTGGATCGCTTTCTTGCGCTTGAAATTTTCCGCGGCGGCCTGGAGTTCGGCGGCGGTCTTCTCGCTTTCCAACGCGGAAACATACCCGGCGGTTTTTCCGTCGACGACGACCGCGGCGAAAAACAGCTGGTCCGCGCGGTAGCGTTGCTTGCTCACCTTACAGTCGACGAGGGGGTCGGTGAAACCGGCGACGTGGCCGGACGCGTCCCAGTCCTTGGGGTGCATGATGATCGACGATTCGAGGCCGACGATGTCGTCGCGGCGGCGCACCATGTCGTTCCACCAGCAGTCGCGGATGTTCTTCTTCAGCTCGGAGCCAAGGGGGCCGTAGTCGAAGAAGCCGTTGAAGCCGCCGTAGATTTCGGAGGACTGGAAGATAAACCCTCGGCGCTTTGCGAGCGCGACGATGTTGTCCATGGAAACGGCGGCGGGTGCGGGAGTGTCGGACATAGCCTGCCAGAGATGGCGGTCGGTTTGCCCGCGGTCAATTCCGTTGGAAAAGTAACGCAGGCGGCCCGCCTGCTTTTCGAAGTAGCGAGTAGCGAGTAGCGTGTAGCGTGTAGCGTGCATGCCCAAGCAAACGATTCGACCGGAATCGATTTGAACAGAAGGCAACGAAGATAACGAAGAGGTCCCAGTGAGCGGAATCACTCGTGCCCTATTTCCAGGAATTCCAATCCCCGCACCGGCAAGGGTAAGCCCAGGGCGAACCAGAACCTCTTCGTTGCCTTCTGTTCAAATTCCCAAGTCGCCAATCTTCGGAGCAGGCGGGCCGCCTGCGCTACTTCAAACATTGCCCGCTGCGCCGAGACTTCCACACTCCGCCGCGATGCAGTACCGCCCCCTCGGCCGCACCGACCTTCGCGTTTCGGTCGTTGGATTCGGCGGATCGCCGATCGGCGGGGTGTTTCGTCCGGTGACGCAATCCGCCGCCACCGAAGCGGTGCGCACGGCGCTGGATCTTGGGATCAATTATTTCGACACGGCCCCGTACTATGCCGCGACGGCGGCGGAGACGGTGCTGGGTCACGCGCTGCGCGGAGTGCCGCGCGAACGGTATGTGATGGCCTCGAAGGCGGGACGCTATGGCTGGGGTGACGAAGGTTTCGATTTTTCCGCGGCCCGCGTGATTGAGGAAGTGGACGAAAGCCTGGCCCGGCTGGGCTGTGATTATCTCGATGTGATCCAAGTCCACGACATGGAGTTCGGTTCGCTGGAAAAAATTTGGGATGAAACCCTGCCCGCACTTGACCGGCTGCGCGCGAGCGGAAAGGTGCGCTTCGTCGGAATCACGGGCCTTCCCCTCGTCATGCTGCGTCGGGTCCGCGAACACGCCCCCCGCGTGGTCGATACCGTGCTGAGCTACTGCCATGGCACGCTCAACGATTCGAGTTTCCTGCCCGAGGCCTTGAAACTGCGCCGCGAGGGCGTCGGCGTGGTCAACGCTGCTCCCCTCGCCATGGGCCTGCTGACCAGCGCCGGCCCTCCGGCCTGGCATCCCGCGCCCGCTTCCGTCCGAGCGGCGTGCGCGGCCGCGGCGGAGTTTTGCGCCCAACGCGACGCGGACCTTGCGGACCTGGCGCTTGGTTTTTCGTTCAGCCGCCCGGAGTTTGATTGCACGATCGTCGGACTGGCCAGCGCGGACGAAGTTCGGCGGTCGGTTGCGTGCGCCTCGCGGGCGCCTGATCCTGTGTTGCTGGCTGGGGTGCAATCGCTGCTCGCGCCCGTTCAGGGTGTGACGTGGATCAGCGGGCGGGCCGAGAATAACTAGCATGCAAACGCTGACCCTCACAAGGCCGGGGGAACTTCGCCTGACCGATACTCCGGCACCTTCGGCGCCCGGCGCCGGGGAATCTCTCGTGCGCGTGCGCGCGAGCGGAGTGTGCGGCACCGATCTTCACGCGTTTGGCGGGAAACAGCCGTTTTTCACTTATCCCCGCATCCCGGGTCACGAGCTCGGGGTTGAGGTTTTGGCGGTGGGTCTCGACGTCACGAACGTTCGAGTCGGCGATCGCTGCGCGGTTGAGCCGTACCTCAATTGTGGCCGCTGCATCGCGTGCCGAAAGGGAAAAACCAACTGCTGCGAAACCCTGCAGGTGCTCGGCGTGCACGTCGACGGCGGCTGGCGCGAGGAGATCATCGTGCCCGCGGCGAAGCTGCATCGTTCGGCCCAGCTGACTTTCGAGCAGCTGGCGCTGGTGGAAACCCTCGGCATCGGGGCGCACGCCGTGACCCGTGGCGATCCGACGCCCGGCGAATCGACCCTCGTGATCGGCGCCGGGCCGATCGGGCTCGCCGTCGCGCAGTTTGCCGCCGTGGCGGGGGCGAAAGTCACGATGCTCGACGTGAACGACGCACGGCGCGCCTTCGCGGCGGATTGGTTGGGCGTCGCGACGCTTGAGGCGCGCAATCTCACGCCGGAAAAACTCCGCGCCGAGCTCGGGGGTGAACTGCCCACCCTCGTCTTCGATGCCACCGGCAGCCCGGCCTCGATGCGACAGTCGTTCCTCTGGCCGGCCCAGGGCGGGCGGATGGTCTTTGCGAGCCTGGTGCAGGGCGAAATCGCCTTCGACGACCCCAATTTCCACCGTCGCGAACTCACGCTCCTCAGCACGCGCAACAGCACCGCCGCCGAGTTCAAACGCATCATCGCATTGATGGAATCCGGCCGGATCGACACCGCCCCATGGGTGACGCATCGCGCAACGATCGAGGAGGTGCCCGCCGTTTTTGCGTCGTGGACCAAGCCGGAAACCGGCGTCGTGAAAGCGATGATCCAGCTCTAGCGCTTTTTTTAATCACGAATGGACCCGAATCAGAAACCCCGCACCAACGCTTGTTTGGTTCAGGCCTCGCCCTTAACTCGAATCGCTCCCTGTAAGAAATCCGGGTTCGGGGACTCGTGTCTATTCGTGTCCACTCGTGGTTAAAAAAGTATTTCCCAGCCCATTCTCTCCATGCCGAAACTTCCTGCGATTCCCCGCCCCGAATATCCGCGTCCCCAATTCGTCCGACGCGACTGGCTCTGCCTCAACGGGCGCTGGCAATTCGAGATCGACCAGGGCGACAGCGGCCTCGATCGCGGCCTCGTCACGCGCGCGCTGAAGGACTCCATCATCGTCCCGTTTTGCCCGGAATCGAAACTCTCGGGTGTCGGCAACACCGACTTTCTCAATGCGGTCTGGTATCGTCGGGAATTCACGATCCCGGCGGCGTGGAAAGGGCAACGCATCCTACTTCATTTCCAGGCCTGCGATTACGACACCTTTGTCTGGGTCAACGGCGCGGAGGTTGGGCGGCATCGCGGCGGCATGACTCCGTTCTCGTGCGACCTCACGGACGTCGTGACTCCCGGAAAAAAGACCACGCTGGTTGTCCGCGCCCGCGACAACGCGCGGGAGGCGATGCCCGCGGGCAAGCAGGCGTGGACGTTTGAAAACGCCGGGTGCCATTACACGCGAACCACCGGGATCTGGCAGACCGTGTGGCTGGAGCCCGTGCCGCGGCGCGCGCACCTGCTGCGTCCAAAGATCGTGCCCGATGTCGCGAACCGGAAGTTTTCCCTCGAGCAGCCGGTGCACGGCGCGCAGGCGGGCCTGACCTATCGCGCGCGCCTGCGCGACGCGAAGGGGATCATCAGCGAGGCCACGTGCCGCTGCGGCGACGGATTTTACCCGCGGCTCGACCTGCCGGTGACCGGGGGAAACGTCCGATTGTGGTCGATCGAGGATCCGCACCTCTACGAGCTTGAACTCGAGCTGCTCGACGAATCGGAGCGGGTCATCGACACGGTCCAAAGTTACGCGGGCCTGCGCAGCGTGAGCATCGATGGCTTCGCGATAAAATTAAACGGGCGTCCCGTATTCCAACGCCTGGTGCTCGACCAGGGTTATTACCCGGATGGAATCCTCACCGCGCCCTCCGAGGCTGCGCTCGTCCGGGACATCGAGTTGTCGATGGCGGCGGGTTTCAACGGCGCGCGCCTGCACCAGAAGGTTTTTGAGGAGCGGTTCCTCTATCACGCCGACCGGCTCGGTTACCTGGTCTGGGGAGAATTCAGCGACTGGGGCCTCAACGGCACCGCGCCGGTGAAGCGCTGGCACCACGATGCCACGGGGAAAGTGCAGCGGGCGGGGAATCATAACGGGCCCGAGTTTCCACCCGGGCACGTGACGCAATGGATCGAGGCGCTGCAGCGGGACTTCAATCATCCGAGCATCGTGGGCTGGTGTCCGCTCAACGAATCCGAGAACCGCGTGCACGAGAAAATCACGGCGCACGACGACGTGATGCGCGCGATGTTTTTGGCCACGAAATTATACGACGCGACGCGGCCCGTGCTGGATGTCTCGGGCTACTGCCACCGCGTGCCGGAGTCGGATGTCTACGACGGCCACGATTATGAGCAGGACCCGAAAAAATTCGCCGCCACGCACGCGAAGCTGAACCGGGGCGAACCGTTCATGAACGACACGACACTGCACGGCAGCATCCCATGGCGGGGCCAGCCGTATTTCGTGAGCGAGTTTGGCGGCATCTGGTGGAATCCGCGCGCGAAGCCGACCGATGCGTCGTGGGGCTACGGCGATCGCCCGAAGACGCTCGCGGAATTTTACCGGCGCTTCGAGGGACTCTGCGCGGTGCTGTTGGATCACCCGCGGATGTTTGGTTACTGCTACACGCAGCTCACCGATGTGTACCAGGAGCAGAACGGGATCTATTTCTTCGATCGAAAAAAGAAGTACGACCTCAAGCGCATCCGCGCGGCGCAGCAGCGCGTGGCGGCCATAGAAAAGAGGTGAGAGCGAAAGGGACCCAGGCTTTCCCGCGCATGCCGCGGAAAATTCCCGCCGATCGGCCTTCAGTATTTCATCTTCACTTTCCGGTACACCTTGCTCATCAGCCAGGCCGGGCCGATCAGGAGGAAGAGCGGATCCTTGGGGAACGACGGTTTTTTCCCCTCGATCCTGTGCCCGATGAACTGGCCGATCCACGCGGCGGCGAACAGCACGAGGCAAATCCTCCAGACCGGCCACCGCGCGTAAAAATCGAGTTCCAGCAGGATCGTTTGGCAGATCATCATGAAAGCCGCCAAGCCGATCGTCAGGCGCACGGAAAGCCGCAGGTAGAAAATCGTGGTCGCGATGATTGCGACGAGGGACCAGTTGAACCACGGAGCCTGTTTGTCCCACGCTTCCGGCAGCGGGATCGCCCACACGAAACCGAGCACGCTGAAGAAAATCACCGGCACGCAAATCCAATGGATCAGCTCGTTGGCGTGATGCCGATGCCGCTCGCCATATTCGGCGAACCACTGGTCAGCGGTTTTTCTCGGCATCGAGTTAGAGTTTCGCGATGGCGGTTTTTTCCAGGGCTTTCAGGTTGAGGTCGAAGCCGATGCCGGGGCCGTCGGGGGCGTGGACAAAACCGTGTTGGTCGATGCACGGTTCGAAGACCACCGGGTTTCCCATCACGAGAGTTTCGTAGTAATGGTTGTTCCGGATCGCGAGGCAGAGATGGATGTTCTCCGGGCCCATGCCGTGCACTTCTGCGCTGAGCTGGAAGGCATCCGCGAGATGCGCGACCCGCAGCCCGCCGGTGATGCCTCCCTTGTAGTGATAGCTCGTGCGCACCATGTCGGCGGCGCCTTGGGCGATGAAATCGGCGACGTTGAAGTGACAGCCGTCCGACGTCTCCGCCGTGAGCACTGGGATGTCGAGCTGCTCACAAAGCCGCTTGTACGCGTTGATGCTGAACTCGCGCATCGGTTCCTCGTACCAGAGGTATTCCGCCTCCTCGAGCGCGCGCCCGAGATAGAGCGATTCGTACGGGTCAAAACCCGCGGAGCCGTCGTACATCAGCGCGATGTCGGGACCGACGTGCTTGCGCAGCGCCTGGCACAGCGCGGCGTCTTTGCGCGCATCGCCCCAGGCGTGAAGCTTGATCGCGCGAAACCCGCGGGCGAGGCACTGGTCGGCGACGTCGAGGAATTCCTTGGTCGACGCATAGGTCACCGTGCTCGCGTAGGCCTCGATCTTGTCGCGGTAGCCGCCGAGCAGCTGGTAGAGCGGGACCTTCGCCACTTTCGCGGTGATGTCCCAAAGCGCCGAGTCGACGAGGCCCATCATGTACATGGGAAATTCCTCGATGCGGTCGATCTCCCACAGTTCGTGCCAGAGGAGCTCCTTCATCAGCGGGTTTTTCCCGAGCAGCCACGGTTTGATCCGGCGCTCGACGAGATCGAGGGCGATGGCCCCGCGCGGCGCCCGGCCCCAGCCTTCGACGCCGGCGTCGGTCACGAGTCGCAGCCAGGTTTGCTCGGAGGCGGCATCGGTGCCGAGCAAGCCTTTGCGCCAGACAAACGGGACCTTGGTCTTGGTGCGAATCGTGTAAGCGTGAACGGCGACGATCTTCATAGGGTGGGGTGGACTGTTCATCGGGCGAGGCCCGGGCCTTGGCAACCCCGGGTTTTTTTAACCACGAATGGACACGAATAGACACGAATCGAAAAACTCCGAACCGGTTCCGGTTTGGTTGAGGCCTCGGCCTTGACTCGGATCGCCTCCTGTAAAAATCAGGGGTTCTGGGATTCGTGTCTATTCGTGTCCATTCGTGGTTAAAAAAGGTTTGTTGCCGGTGCTTGTAGGATTCGGTTTGGGGCGGCTAGCGTGCGGGCATGTTTGATCTTACTGGCAAGGTGGCGCTCGTGACGGGAGCAGGCTCGGGGATTGGTCGCGCGATCGCGCTTCGATTCGCTCGCGCCGGCGCGACGGTCCACGTCGCCGATTTGGCCGAGGCCGGCGGGAAGGAAACGGTTGCGATGATCTCAGCCGCGGACGGACGCGCGGAATTTACGCGGCTCGATGTCACGGACGAAACCGCGGTCAACGCGCTCGCCGCGAAAACGGGCGCGCTGCATGTCCTTGTGAACAATGCAGGGATCGGGCACGTCGGCACGATTCTCCAGGCTTCCGGCGACGACTTGGATCGACTCTACCGCGTGAATGTCCGCGGGGTGTTCAATGTCTCGAAGGCTTTCCTGCCCGCGATGCTCGCACGCCGCCAGGGCAGCATCATCAACCTCTCCTCGGTCGGCGGCATTGTCGGGATCCGTGACCGCTTGGTTTACTGCACGACGAAATTCGCGGTCGTCGGCCTGACAAAATCGATGGCGCTCGACCACGCGCTCGACGGTGTTCGCGTCAACTGCATCTGCCCGGGACGCGTGGAAACGCCGTTCGTGCAAGCGCGTTTGAAGGAATATCCGGACCCGGAAAAAGCGTACCGTGAAATGGGCGCGACGCAGGCGATTGGGCGGATGGGGCAGCCCGACGAAATCGCGGCGGCGGCACACTACCTTGCCAGCGATGAATCGGCGCTCGTCACCGGTTCCGCGCTCATGACCGACGGCGGGTGGAGCGCCGGGAAGTAATGAACGATCCGAAGGGTAGCGCAGGCGGCCCGCCTGCTCCGGAAGATCGGATTCCGAATCAGGCCGGAATTCCGGACCCTGAGCAGGCGAGCCGCCTGCGCTACGCCATAAACCCGACGCGACGGGAGACAACGATGCCTTCGTTGGTGTTGGAGCGACGCGACCTGCGCGACGATGGCGTCGCCTTCGGCCTTGCCGGCATCGGCGGTGCGTGGGGACCGGTCGACCCGGGGGTCGCCCGGGAGACGATGCAGCGCGCGATGGAAATCGGGATCGGTGTGTTCGACACGGCGCCATCCTACGGCACGGCCGAAAAAATCCTCGGCGCAGCGCTCGCCACGTGGCGCGGTCCCCGGCCGGTCATCAGCACGAAGGTGGGCCGGCTCCCGGCCAGCGACGGCCACGAAATCAAATTCGATTTCAACCCGGACAGCATGCGCGCGTCGCTCGAACGAAGCCTGGCGATTTTTGGCGTGCCGTGCGTCGACCTCCTGTTCCTGCACGAACCGGAATACGTGCCGCGCGAGGATCGCGCACGAGTGGTCGACACGCTGCGGCAATTCCAAGCGGATGGCTTGGCGCGTCGGTTGGGCGTGGCGGGGGGATACGGGTCGGGTTGGGATGGCTTCGTGGAATCAGGGGCGTTTGACGTCGGAATGCTATTCCGGCGCGTCGACGCCTGTATTTTCGACGGCATGGCGGAGGATCTGCCGCGATTGCGTTGCGCGGAGATGGCGACGTATGGGGCGAGTCCGCTGCACATGGGGTTGCTGGGATCGCGCTACGAAGAGTTCGTGCGCGAACGCCCAAAATGGGTCTGGGAGCAGCCGATCAATCGCGCAGTCCGCCTGCGCGCGCTCGCGGAGGAAAACAACCTGAGCCTCGCGATGCTGGGCCATCGCTTTTTGTTCAGCGTCGCGGAAATCGACCGCGCGGTGATTGGCGCGCGCAACCCGGCGGAACTCGACGACGCCTGGGCGGCTTGGAAAGCGGGCCCGCTGTCGGAGGAACTTTTCGCCGCCGTGTGCGCGGCGCAGTGAGAAACTGCGGGAGGCCACTCCGCGTAGCGCCGGTCTCCGACCGGCTCCGTTGGACGCCAACAACCGACCGACAGTGCAGTGTTTTATAACGCGCAACGGAGCCGGTCGGAGACCGGCGCTACGCGGTCGAACGCGTCCCTACCCTGATTGACGCGCACCCGGCGTGCGACAACCTCGCCGGTCATGCCCCGAAATCTTTCAGCCGTGCTTGGGATTGCTTTGTGCGTGACCGCGTCGATGCCGCGGTTGCTGGCCCAGGCCGGAGTGCCCGCGGAATACCAGTACGATGTGGCGCCCAAGCCGAAGACATCGGTGGCGCCCGTCTATCCCTATGCGCTGATGGCGCAGGATGCGCGCGGTACGGCCAAGGTTCGTTTCGCCGTCGACGCGACGGGCAAGGTCATCTTCGCCGACGTGATCGCGGCGGATCGTCCGGAATTTGGCGCGGCGCTGCAGGCGGCGATCGAGGGCACGGAGTTCGAGCCGGCGTTGAAGGCGGGGAAGCCCACGCAGTCGTTGCTGACCTTGGATCGGGAATTTTCGACCTACGACGACGACCATCTCGTGAAGCGCGACGATCGGCGTTTATTCCAAGTGGAGCAGAAGCACCCGGAAAAAATCGTCAGCCCGGGCAAGCTGGATGCCAAGCTGCGGCCGACAGAGACGCGGGCGCCGACGTTTCCACTGGCGCTGGACGGCAAGGTCGTGAAAGCCGAGGCGTTGGTGGAAATGCTGGTCGATCCGGTGGGAGTGCCACGGCTGGCGCGCGTGATCTCGGCGAGCAACCCGGCGTTCGGGTGGTCGGCGGTGCAGGCCGTCTCGCAGTGGCGCTTTGAAAAACCGAAGAGCGGAGGCAAGGAGGCGGTGGTCCGCGTCCGCGTGCCCTTCAATTTCAACGGCAAACCCGCGAAATAAATTCCTGATGGGGCCGCGAGGATTCGGCGGCGCCTCCTCCACCCGGCGTTTTCGGAGGACGAGCTTGTGACGGCAGGCCAACGCGGATTCCCTTGGCCGTATGATTTCATTGCTCAGGGCCGAGCTGTTCCGCATTCCACTCCGCGCGCGCATGCCGTTTCGCTACGGCATCGTGACCATGACGGAGGTACCGCATGTTTTCCTGCGCCTGGAATTCGAGATCGACGGCGAAGCCCACGCCGGGCTTGCGGCGGATCACCTGCCGCCGAAATGGTTCACAAAGGATCCGGCGCGCGCCCTTGGCGATGAGATCGAAGAAATGCTGATGGTCATCCGCGCCGCCGTGTCCTCCGCACGAAAAATCCGGGCGACCACGCCGTTCGCGTTCTGGCAGGAGCTGTATGCGGCGCAGAGTGAGTGGGCGAAAAAAGGCGGAAAGGCGGAAGGAATGAAGGCTGAGGCCGGACTTTCCGAGCAGGCGGGCCGTCAGGTCATTCCGCCGCTGCTGGCGCATTTCGGGACGTCCTTGGTGGAGCGCGCGCTGGTCGACGCATTTTGCCGCGCAAAGAAGACCACGCTTTCGCGCGCGGTGCGGGAGAACCAGCTGGGCGTGGACCTGGGCGCGGTGCATGCGCCGCTGGTGGGGAGCGCGCCGAGCGATTGGCTGCCGGCGCGTCCGCCGGAGACGGTGTTTGCGCGTCACACCGTGGGCTTGGTGGACTACATCGAGGAGGCCGACATCCCGGCTGCCGAGCGCGTGAACGACGGTTTGCCGCAGTCGCTCGCGGCGTGTGTGCGGTTTTACGGGCTGAGGCATTTCAAGATCAAGATCGACGCCGACGTCGCGCGCGCGCGGGAACGGCTGAAGCAAATCGCGGTGGTCCTCGCGCGCGAATGCGGCGGCGATTACGCGTTTTCGCTCGATGGCAACGAGAGTTTCCGGGAGCCGGCCGTGTTCGCGGCGCAGATGCGCGCGCTGCTCGCGGAGCCGACGCTGAAGGAGTTTTGGCCGAAGCTGATCTTCATCGAGCAGCCGCTGCACCGCGACGTCGCGCTGTCGGCGGCGGCGGATTGGTCGGCGTGGCCGGAGCGTCCGCCGATCATCATCGACGAATCCGACGCCGAAATCGGCAGCCTGCCGGCCGCGCTTGCGCTCGGTTACGCGGGGACGAGCCACAAGAACTGCAAGGGAATCTTCAAGGGCCTCGCGAACGCCTGCCTGCTGGCGCAGCGGCGCGCATTGGGAAAGCCTGTGATGTTAAGCGGCGAAGACCTGACGAATGTCGGGCCGGTGGCTTTGCTGCAGGACCTCGCGATGCAGGCGGTGCTTGGCGTGACGAGCGTGGAGCGCAACGGCCACCACTACTTCGCCGGGCTCGCGCAGTTTCCGGTTTCGATCCAGCAGCACGTGCTCAAGCACCACGGCGATCTCTACACGCGCAGCACCGCGGGCTGGCCGCGCCTGGAGGTGAAGGAGGGCCGCATTGCGCTGGGCACGACGTTGCGTGCGCCGTTCGGGTGCGCGCCGGGACTGGAACTGGGCGAGTTGGAGCACGTTTCGTTGTCCTGAGGAAACAGAAGAGCGCTGGCCTCCAGCCTTCGCCGGCAACCACAAGCCGGCGCGGGCTTACCGGAAAGATTGAGGAGAATAAAACGCCGGGCGGGACGTTTCGGAATTCCCGGCGGCGAAATCCGACGCGATCTTTTTTCGGCGTTTCGCTTTGCGCGGTTTCTCGAATTTGAATCGCGGAGCCGATCACACGCGGGATCCGGCGGTTTACGAAACGCAGGAATCCTTTCGCGATTCGGTATGACGGCATTGTTCAATGGTGGGCCCACTGGGATTCGAACCCAGAACCAAAGGATTCAAGCGCCCGGTCGTTTCCGGCCGGCTTGGACTATGTCACCACCCACGGCTTGACCCGTTGCGGGCGTCGGGAGCTGAATGCGGTCATTAAGGGGCTCAACCCCTCCGCTAGTCTCTACACCTTCTGCCAGTGTACCGGCAGCTCGGCTCGGCGTTACCATGCCACGGAGGCGAAGGCTTCACCGAATTTCCCCGAATCCCGGCGACGGTTTCCCGGTCGCCGGCACCATTTGATGAGTCCTCTGCTCTAACCGTTGAGCTATAGGCCCGGCCAAAGAACAAGCCACAGGTAGTCGTTGAAGCCTGCCGTTGCTGCAACTCTCGTTTTTCGACACGGCCAAGCGCCGTAACCCGCGGTTTGCTGTAGCAGATGGGGCGATGCCTTCCGCGAGCCGCTTGGCGGTCAGCAAGGTTCGATCGTCCGAAAATTCTTAAAGATTTCTTTAGTGTGTTTAGGGGCGGGTTTCGTCTTGGACGTGACAGCAGTTTCTCGAGATCCGAAAAACGGCTGATCGCCTTCCTTTGTCCGATCAAAATCCAGAGCATGCCCGTTGGTTTGCCGTGCACCTCCTGCCGCACGAGCCGATGCTGCGCGCGTGGTTGCAAAGTCGGTTCCCGACCGAAATGGACTTCGACGATATTCTTCAGGAATCCTACCTGCGTGTGCTGCAGGCCCGGGACCGCGCGGAAATGGCCTCGCCGAAGGCCTTTCTCTTTGCCATCGCGCGTAACCTGGCGGTCGATCGCCTCCGGCATCGCAAGGTCACCCAGGTTGAGAGCTTCGCCGACACGGATGTGCTGGCGGTCCTGGACGACGGCGAGGGCATTCCGGAAACCCTGGCGCGAAACCAGGAACTCGAGTTCCTGACCGCTGCAATCCAAGCCCTGCCGGATCGGTGCCGGCAAATTTTCACGCTGCGCAAGGTCTACGGCATGTCCCAAGCCGACATCGCGCGAAAGCTGCGGGTTTCTGAAAGTACGGTGTCGGCCCAGCTCACGATCGGCCTGCACAAATGCACGGATTTCATGCGTCGAAGGCGCGAAAGGGATATTTCATGAAGTACGGTTTCCATCGTAATGAGGTGCAGGCACGGATTGATCGCGAAGCAGCGGAATGGCTCGTGAAACGCGAACGCGGCCTGACGGCACCGGAGCAGGATGCCTATTTTCAATGGCTCGCCGCCGCGCCGCAGCATGGGGAGGCACTGGCGCAGCACCAGCAGACGTGGATCGAATTCAACCTTCTCGCGCAATGGAAGCCCGAGCACAGCGCCGAGCCCAATCCCGATCTACTTGCGCGTCATCGCCACCAGGTCATCCGCCCCATTTGGCAAGTGATCCTGGCCGCGGCCGCCAGCGTGGCGGTCGCCCTCTGGGCCCCGTGGCGTCAGCCGCACCTCGCGCCCACTCCCGCTCGCGCGCAGACGGTCGCGACCGCTTACGAACGCCGGGTCCTCGAAGACGGTTCGGTGATCGAGCTTAATGCCGGCACCCGCCTGAGCGTAGAGTTTACCCGCGGCGAGCGCCGGGTGCACCTGGTCCAGGGCGAGGCCACGTTCAGCGTGGCGAAAAACCCCGCCCGACCGTTCATCGTCAATGCCCAGGGCATCAACGTCCGCGCGGTGGGCACGGCTTTTAATGTCCGCCTCGGGCAAAAGCACGTCGAGGTGCTCGTCACGGAAGGAAAGGTCAGCGTCGACGACGCGGTGAAAGGCATCTCGCTCCTGCCCGCGACGGCGAACGGCCAGCCACCGGTGTTGGAGGCGGGCCGCAAGGTGCTGGTCGAGACACAGCCGGCCCATTTTGTCGCCAGCGCCCCCGTGGCGGTTTCCTCGTCCGAAATCACCCGCCTGCTCGCATGGCAGCCGGAGCTGCTCGATTTCAACCTGACGCCGCTCTCCGAAGTGGTCGCGGCGTTCAACCGCCGCAACACGGTGCAGATCGAACTCGCCGACCGGGAGTTCGCCAGCATGCCCATCGTGGCCTCCTTTCGCTCGGACAATGTCGACAGTTTCGTTCGCCTGCTGGAGGTCACTGCGGGCGTGAAGGCGCAGCGCGTCGGCGACCGGATCATCCTGCGAAAGAATCCCTGATGAGGTGGAGCGTGTTGTCCCAGCGCGCTGCTTGGCTCCGCTTAAATCCGGGCACGACCGGGCGACGCCCGAATTTTCCTTTAGTGTGAATTCGCCGCAAAATCGTCTTGTGGGCGAACACCATCATGCACCTTCCATCGCCTCACCGTTTATTATGCACGGCTTCCCGCCGCTTCGTGTTTTTTTCCGTCGGCCTCAGCCTTCTCGTCGGCCCGACATGGGTCCGCGCCGCGGAAGGCCCCTCACCGGTCGCGGAATCCAGACGAAATTTCGATGTGCCGACCGGTGATGCGGTCGTGACGCTCAAGGCTGTCGCCAAGCAGGGCGGCGTGGAGATCATGTTTCTCGCGTCGACGGTCCGCGGCGTGAAAACCAACGCGGTGCACGGCGAATATACTGCACGCCAGGCGCTCGACTCCATGGTGGCCAACACGCCGCTGGTCGTGGTGCAGGACGAGAAAACCGGGGCTCTCACCATTCAAATCCTGAATGACCCAAACGCCCAAAGGGCGGCGCCGAAATCCAGCGACCGCCCTGCCGCTAAATCCGCCGACGGCGTGACGACGCTTTCGCCCTTCTTCGTCGCCGACACGATCGACAAAGGCTACTACTCGGAAAAAACGCTGCTCGGCACGCGCAGCGCCCAGAGCACGATGGAAATCCCGTCCAACATCTCGATCATCAACCAGGAAATGCTGACGGACCTCAAGGCGACGAGCCTTCAGTCCGCGCTCAACTACGGGTCCAGTGGCGTGAAACAAAACCAGGCGCTGCACGACGATTTTCAGATCCGTGGATTCCGGACGAACGGGATCATGCGCGACGGCATTGTGAAGCCGTCGTTCACCCGCACCGCGATCTATGACGTGGAGCGGGTGGAGGTCCTGAAGGGGCCGGGCGCCATGCTGCTCGGCGAAAACAATTTTCTCGGCGGCGCGATCAACATCATCACCAAGCAGCCCACCGAGGAATTTCACGGCCAGGCCGACTTGGAGGTCTCCAACAAGAATTACCTGAAATACGGGCTCAACCTCAGCGGTCCCATCCGGGCAGAGGACGATTGGAAACTTCTCTATCGCGTCACGATCGGCGGCTGGCACGACGACCGGTTCAAGGAAATCCAGAACAAGGCCGAAGGATTCTATAGCGCAACCCTGCGCTACCTGCTGGGGAAGAAGACCTCGATCACCTTCCAGGCCTACGACTACCTGAACAACGGCTACGCATATTTCGACGATGTCTCCGATTCGACCTATCCCAACGGTCGCACCGTGCCGGCGCCGTTCACTTCGTTCGATTGGTCCATCGCCCGGAACAAGGATACGTTCTTCAACGTCCACGAAAAATTCTACCGGGCCGAGATGCTGCAGACGTTCACCGAGAATTCCTCGCTGCGCGTGGTGTATGCCTTGGAAGACCAGGAAGACCGCCGTCGTCTGATTCGCCAGGGCGGGCCGATCGTCAACTTCATGCTTCCACGTCAGGATCTGCCCTTCCAGGCGGATACCATCGTGCGCACGCTGCAGGTCGATTACCTTCACAAGGTTGAAATCGGGCCGACCAGGCATGAGTTCTCCGCGGGCGCCCAATCGGACGTGAACGAAGGATTCCAGCGCCTCAACGTCTTCACCAATCTGCCGGCGATCGATATTCGTCACCCCGACTTCAGCAACGATGTCCTGTTGCCGGGCTTCACGACCTTCTCGAGCAACACGTACACGACGACGACGCAGAACCACTATTACATTCAGGACAATATCAAGGCCTTCAGCGACAAGCTGATCTTCGTGGGCGGCGTGCGCTGGATCGAGCGCACGCGCGATGCGATCAACAAGAACACGAATGTGGAGACGCTGACGCGCTCACCCCGGGTCCGGGTCAACAAGTGGGGCGTGGTTTACCGCGTCACTCCGGCCATTTCGGTGTACGGCACGCAGGCGGCCAATGTTTTCCCCGCCACGGGAGGCAATCTG
Source organism: Verrucomicrobiota bacterium (assembly GCA_028293545.1). Classification (GTDB taxonomy): domain Bacteria; phylum Verrucomicrobiota; class Verrucomicrobiia; order Opitutales; family Opitutaceae; genus Opi-474. The sequence goes on from JAQGOP010000003.1 coordinate 24,392, forward strand.
AACCCGGGCACGCCGTATGAGACGACGCGCAAGGACCAGGATGGCACGCTCAAGGAGGCCGGCCTGAAATTCAATGCGCTCAACGGGCACCTTTACGGCAGCGTCGCTTACTTTGACATGGCGATGACCAACGTTGTGGTGGGCGGCAACGCCCCGGATGGCTCCGTCGATGCGCTGGGCCGCCCGATCCAGATCAACACGCAGCAGGCCGAACAGCGCTCGAAGGGTTACGAAATCGAGATTGGCTACCGCCAGGATTTCACCGCGTTCGGGCATGCGGATATTATCACGACGTACTACAACGCCGACAGCATCGATGAGAAGGGCGCGAAATTCTATAATTCCGTTCCTTACATCTATACCTTTCTTGGCAAGGTCACGTTCACCAAGGGCGCGCTCAAGGGCCTGACGGTCGGCGCTGGCATTCACGAGCAGGGCCCCATCACGGAAATCGTCGGCGTCACCACCAACTACTGGCCGACGACGGCAGACGCCTTCGCCGCGTACACCTTCCGCGACAAATGGCGGCTCAGCGTGAACGTCGATAACCTGACCAATAAATATTACATCATCACCGGCGGGAGCCTTTCCCAAGGCAGCGATCCGCGTCGGACCCGCATGGGCATGTCGTATAATTGGTAAGCCCGGACGGTATATTTTGGGTGTAAGACAGGAACTCCTTCGGGACCGGCTGCCGGACCGGCCCGAGGGAGACTTTCCTGAAGTGGGTTGTTCAGAAATTCCTCCGTCCGGCATCTTCCGAATATGAAATACCTGCTCCCGCAAGGCTGTTCCGTCCGCATCGTCCTGGCTGGGTTGCTCGCGAGCGCGGTGCTCCCGAGCGGTTTTGGCCAGCTGCTTTCCATCGGAACACAAAAGCAGCTCCTGGTGGACGATGTGCTCATCGAGCGACTGGAGCACGCCCAGCGACGCTTGAATCCGGCCGCGAAGGTCGAGGTCAATCCGGTCATCGCGCGCGATCGACCATGGGAAGGCTCGGATACGCGGGTGAGCTGGGTCATCTTTGACGAACGCCTCGGCAAGTTTCGGATGCGTTATGGCACTGGGGATTTCCAGCCGGTGATCGCTTCCGAGAAAACCGCCGACGAGGGCTCACCGAAGGGAACGTATGACGCCACCTTTGCCAACGGACGCGCCTGCGAGGCGTTTTCGAACGACGGCATCCATTGGGAAAAACCGAACCTCGGCTTCGTCGAGTTCAATGGCTCCAAGGCGAACAACATTCTTTCGCCGGAGAGTGCCGCGATCGAATATTTCATCCAGGACCTGCACGATCCCGATCCTGCCAAGCGTTACAAGGGCTTCATCCGCCGAGGCAGCGTGCGCGAACCTAACATGCAGTTCGACCTCTACACGTCAGCGGATGGTTATCATTGGGTGGCCTACGCGGATAACCCGGTGATCGACCTGGGTGCGCATGTCGGACGCTGGGGTCCCACGCTGTTCATGGGCTGGGATCCTATCCGGAAAGTGTATGCCGCGCATTTGGAATACAGCCTCCACATGGACGGAAGGACCCGGCTCCAGCGCGGCTACGAGAATACGCGCAAGCGGTGCCAGGCGCGTGTCGAGAGCCCGGACATGATTCACTGGGGGGAGCCGGAGCTGATTGTTTCACCGGATGGAAAAGACGCGCCCGACACCGAATTCTACGCCCTCCCGGTCTCAATTTACGAAGGCTACTACGTCGGGATGCTGTGGAATTTCAGCACGACCAACACACTTTTTCACCCGGAGTTCATCTTCAGCCGCGATGGGGTGCACTACCGGCGCGACTACCGGATTCCTTTCATCCAGCGCGGCGACACCGGTGATTTCGACTCGGTCTGCGTCTACGCCAACGCGCCGCTCGTGCACAACGGGCAGGTCTACATTTATTATACCGGCGTCAACTGGCGCTCGCCCGAGCAGCTGAAGACCCTCGGCGCCAAGGCCCGGGCCGGCGTCGGCCTGGCCATCGTTCCGCTCGACGGGTTTGTATCGGTCGACAGTGGACGAACCGAACCGGGCGTCCTCACCACGCGACCGTTCGGATTTTCCGGCACCGCGCTTTATCTGAACTTGAAACGGGCGCAGCGGGAGTGGGGCGCGGGCAATCCCGAGTTGCGGGTGGAGCTGCTGGATTCCCGGTTCGAGCCGATCCCGGGTTACACACTGGCCGAGGCCGACGTCGTTACAGATACGAATCCCGAGCAGCGCATATCTTGGCAGGGCCGCACCGATCTTTCAAAACTCGCCGGTCGCCCGGTCGCCTTACGCGTGCAGTTCAAGAACATCAAACTCTACTCCTTTCAGTTTCGCTGATTTTTCTACCAACCGAACGCCGGAAGGCGGGTGCGCACATTTTATGAAGAAACTCATCTCGTTCGTTTTTCGGTGCATGTTTTTTTTGGCCGCGGCCGGCGTGCTGTCGGCACAGGCGGCTCCGGACCCTGTAGTCGGGAGGCCCGTGACACTCCTCTTCGACGACTACTATCAGCTTGAGCGTCCGGCGGGCTTCACGGAAGGAGTGCCGGCCCGCCCCGAGGATCGGGCCCGCACGAATTTCTATCATCCCGAAGCCAACGCCATTCCCAATGGAACGTTCGTGTTTTTCCGACTGATCGCGGAAGACTATCACGTGCGAGTCAGCTCCGCACCGCTCTCGGCGGAACTGCTGCGCACCGCGGGCGCTTACATGATCGTGTGCCCTGTCAGCTCGAAAAAGGGCGGCCGGGCGGATCTCACGGAGAAGGAGGCCGCGTTGCTGGAGGCATTCGTCGCCGACGGCGGAATCCTGATCCTGGCCGGCAACAGTATTTCTGATCCGGAAAAGGCCTCCTTCGACTTGGTCGGCATGAACCGCGTCGCGGCGCGTTTCGGCCTGCATTTCGCCGCCAAGACTTCGCAGACCCTGCTGGTGCCGGTTGCGCGCGACAACCCGGTGTTCTCCGGCCCGCGCAATTTCATCTACGGCAACGGCACCATCATCGACTGCGACCACCCTTTGGATCCCCACGTCACGGTGCTCGTCCAAAGCTCCAACCCGGAAGTACCCGGCGCGATCGCGGTGCGGGTCCGTTATAAGCAAGGCACCGTGCTTGTGCTCGGCGATGCGGGCACGATCGGTAACGCGCACGCGCTTCGCAACGAAACCGACCAGCCGGAAGCACTGCGTCAGATGATGCACAGCCTGCTGCCGGATGGCCCGCTGCCTGGTTACGGCTGGAAGCCCGGCACCCGCCTGCAGGCGAGAATCACCCACGAACGCATCGCCTCGGGTTATCCCGATGAACTGAGACTGCTCGATCTGCCGCGGGACGCGGCGAGCGCCTACGTCGAGGTGGGCATGCGCGCGCTCGATCGGGAGGCGGCGAAAGCCGGCGCGACCCCCGCGGTTCGCGCCGAGCGAGGTTTTGCCTCGGCGACCGCGCGCTCGACGGCGCAGGTTTCGCTCAGGATCGGGGAATCCGATGGCCTCGCGTACGCCGCCACGTGGAGCACGGGCCGCGATAGCGAGCTCGCCTCCCGCCTCACCCCCCGCGGCGAAGTCATCGACAGCGCGATCGGCGCGGAAAGCCTGGCGGAGTGGCGTTGGGCCCTCACCGGGGAAATCATCATGGCGCCGCTGGACCCCGCGGCTCGCATTGGCGACACTTGGACGCGACGAGTGATGGTGCCGCTCGCGAGTGCGCAACTGGACCAGGCTCCTCGGCTTCGCGCCGCGACGGCGACGTTCAGGTTTGAAGGTCGCGAGGAATTGAAAGGCCGGGCATGTTATGTCGTCAGCAAAAGCGTCGAGGTGTCAGCGCCCATGCTGCCGCAGGATCTCGTGAAGCCGGCCTACGCGGATTATTTCAACGAACGAAACATCCGGTTCACCAGCAGCTCCGAGATGGTTTACGTCAAGGCGTGGATCGACGAGGCCTCCCGGCTGCCGGTTCGAACCGAACTTCGTGCCACGAGTGCGTTCTGGTGGTCGGATGAAGACCAGCCCGATTCGTTCATCTCCACGCACGATGCCAAGCGCGTTTATGAAACGACGAAAGCCACGCGGCACGTGGTAACCATCGGCCGGCTTCTCACCGCGGAATTTGAATCCCAATGAATCTCTCGCGCTGGCTCGGCCTCGACGTATCCGCGGCAGCGGGTTTCCCTTCGCGAGGGGTGCTGCTCGTCCTCGCTGGTCTGAGCACGGCGCCGTTTGGGATGCGCGCGGCCGATCCGAAGTCACCGAACGAGCTGGGCGAAGTCGGATTGTGGCTCGTGGCCGCGGACCTCGGGAAGGACCTCAGTGAAGGGCAGCCGGTGTCCCGCTGGGCTGATCGCTCCCCCCATGGCTACGATGCCGTGTTTGAAGCGTGCGTGCCCCAGGCCGCGCTGGCCGTTGGCCGGCATCATCCGCCGCAGTTCAAGGTGGACGGAGGATCGGGATTTCCGGCCGTTTCTTTCAATGCCCTTGATCGCGAAACGCTTTTGCTGGGGATGGCTGGCCACGCGCTGGGTCAGAAGGTGCACGGTTTCACGGCGGTTTTTGTGCTCCGCCCGTTGCTGACGTATCCGCCTCCTCCCTCGCCGGACATGCCGTGGACGAAGCGACGGTATCTCTTTATTTCTCACCTGAGCGACTTCAGCACGCGTTTCTCCGTCCAAGTCATTGAGGACACTGGCGAGGTGAAACTGCTGACACGCCTCAAGCCTGGGGAGGCGCTGGAGCGCTTTTCCTCGACCGACGGCCCGGAGCCGAAAGTGCTGAAGAACGACGCATGGCAGCGCGTCATCGTGACCGTCGATTGTTTGAAGAAGGAAGCGCACCTCGTGATTGATGGCGTGGATCGCCGCTATGCCCTGCCTGCGACGAGCGGCGATACGTTCGAGGACCTGCCTAGTCCGATCACCGGGATCGCGAGCACCACGCTGGGTGACTGGCTCACATGCCAGCTGGCTGAGATCATCTGTTACGAACGCGCTCTGACTCCCGAGGAAACCGCGGCACTCGATGTCCATTTGGCTGGGAAGTATCATTTGATGCCGGCGAAGAAATAGCGCGAACACGGCACCGCGGCGGTTTCGACCCCACTGCCTGGCGGATTGAATCCATAGTGATCCGCGATTCCGCGACCGGGAACCTGAGCAGACGATACTGGTCGAGGGGGCGTTGGCCGCCCAGATCAGCAGCCCGATGGGCGTGTTCGCGGCGATTCTGATCCGGCGGTCTTAGAAAAACCGCGCGTCCTATCCTTAGGCCAAGTGGCGCCACAAACCTGCTGGCGATGCAAAAATAAACCCTCAATCCTCCCCATCATGAGCAATACTGTCGTAAAATCTTATCTCTTTTTCGGCGGCCGCTGCGAAGAGGCCTTGGAATTTTACCGCACTGCGGTCGGTGCGAAAGTCGACATGATGATGCGCTTCAATGAAAACCCGCAGCCCATGCCGCCGGGGACGCTGCCTCCGGGCTTTGAAAACAAAGTCATGCACGCGACTTTGCGCATTGGCGCTACGGCCCTCATGGCTTCTGACGGCAACGAAGAAGGCGCAAAGTTTGAAGGTTTTTCGCTTTCGTACGAAGTGCCGACAGAGGCGGAGGCGGACTGCGCGTTCGCTGCGCTCGCCGTGGGCGGCAAGGTTGGGATGCCGTTGGCCAAGACGTTTTGGTCCCCACGATTCGGGATGCTGACGGACCGCTTTGGCGTCAGTTGGATGGTGAGCGTGGCGAAGAAAACGTAGGTCGGCGGGGCGGTTTGTGGGTGGCCTGAGCGTTCCGCTTTCATGTTCTTGATGAGTGATATGGCGCGCTCTCGCTGGTATGATAATGGTTAACCACAAAATCTGCCTCGGTACGCTCGGGCAATTACACCTGGCCCTTCGGCTGGGCGCCTAACGCAGGCCATAGGAATATGGCTTTGATGCAGTCGAGAGGCGTCCGTGGGCTGGTTTGTGATTGAGCGGAAAGCCCGCGGTCGCGAAATGGGCGGCATGCGAGAGAAGCGGGTGAAAATCGATCCACGCATTGAGGCGTCGTCGGCGCACTTGGTTTCGCGGACCAACAACCGCGAGCGATGCTTCAATCGGCGCGAGAAGGCCAAGCTGCTGTCGCTGATGCGGCAAGCGGAAGAGTACTGCGGGCTGAAGTTGTTTACGCATGCGGAGATGATCAACCACCCGCATGCGCTGGCGCATAATCCGCTGTGGCAAAAGGATCCGGACGACGCGGAGCTGATCCGGCGTTACCGGGTATTGAACCCGGGACGGCAGACGAAGTACCGGTCGAAGAACCTTGAGGTGATTGCGGCCCACTTGGAGGCCAACACGGAGGAAGGAATCGAGTGGCGGCGCCGGCAGGTCGCGCAGATGGGGGATTTTTCGCAGTTCATGAAGATCGTGAAACAGCGCTTCACGGCGTGGTTCAACCGGGAGCACTGTCGCACCGGCACGATCTGGGGTGGACGTTTTAAAAGTGTGCTGGTCGAGGAGAACTCGAACGCCCTCGTGAAGATGGCGGCGTACATCGACAACAACCCCGTGCGGGCGGGAATCGTACGCGACCCCAAGGACTACGCGCATTCGGGCTACGGCGAAGCGGTGGCGGGGAATGCACTTGCCCAACGGGGAATCATGCAGCTCATGGAAGTTTCGACCTGGGAGCAGGCGCAGGCGGAGTATCGGAAGCTGCTCTATGCGGTAGGGACCATCCCCAAGGCGACGGGCCGGACGATCTCGATCGAAGAGTTTGAAAAGGTCGTGGGCGAGGGCGGAAAATTGTCGGTGCCCGAAATTCTCCGCTGCCGGATTCGACGGTTCACGGACAGCGTGGTTTTCGGAAGCACGGAGTTCGTGGCCAAACGGCTCGAAATCTTTGTGAAGGAAAACAAGCGCAAGCGCCCGGGCCGGCCCCGGCCGATGCCACCGGTGACCGACTGGGGAGGACTCGCCACCCTGCGAGGCCTGCGACAGCCGTAAAGGCGGCTACAAATTTTGGTCCTGCGCAAGTTTCCCGCGCACCCCTGCGCCCCGACGTCAGCGAGTGTCGGCCTTTTTCTCTCCTATCGACATCTTCCTGCGCCCCAGCACCGCCGCGCCTCCCGCCGCTTCGCTCTCGCGCAATCGTCTGGCCATCACGACGCTCCTTCCCGCCTCGCACTTACTTTTCCTTTTTCAAGGGTACGTCCCTTGGATGCATCCCATGAAAAAGGCCGCCCGTTGAGGCGGCCTTTGGAGGAAGAGAGTTTGGCGCGCAGCGCGGGCTCAGCGCACGCCGCCGCCGGCCAGCAACTGCTCGCCCGTCAGCCAGCGCGAGTCGTCTGAGGCGAGGAAGACCGCGATGCTCGCGATGTCATCCGGCTGGCCGAGGCGACCGAGCGGTGTCTGGGCGACCGTGCCTTTCTGGAAGTCGGAGCCGATGAAGCCGGCGGAGTGGGTGCCTTCAGTTTCGACCATGCCGGGATTGAGCGTGTTGACGCGGATCTGGCGGGGGCCGAGTTCGCGGGCGAGAACCCCGGTGATGGCGTCGACCGCGCCCTTGGTCGCGGTGTACACGGCGCTCCCGGGCGGCGTAATGCGGCTCACGACGGAGCCGATGTTGATGATGCTCGCTCCCGCCTTCAGATGGGGCGAGGCGGCCTGGGTCACAAGGAGAAGACCGAGCACGTTGATGTTGAACATGCGGTGGAAATTTTCCTCGGTGACGGTTTCGAGGGCACCGAATTCATACACGCCGGAATTGTTCACGAGGATGTCGAGGCGGCCGTACGTCTTGATCGCAGCATCGATGATGCCCCGGGCCTCCGATGGTTTGGAGACGTCGCCCTTGACGGCGATCGCCTTGCCTCCCGCTTGGGTAATGGATGCGACGATCTGGTCGGCTCCGGTTTTGCTCGAGGCGTAGTTGACGACGACGGCGGCGCCGGCGGCGGCGAGGGACTTGGCGATGGCCGCCCCGATGCCCTTGGAGGCTCCGGTGACGATGGCGACTTGGCCTGATAGCTTGGTCATGGAATTAATGATTATGCGGTTTGGGTTTTAGTGGGGAAGAAACCGGCAAACCGGCTTCTTCCATAGTTCGGAACTTTAGAACTATTGAACTATTGTCAACCCGTGCTATGTTTTTTGCATGAAACCCCTCAGCCATCCCGCGGTCGACGACCTCACGGTCGAGGGCATCCTGCATGCCCTCTCGGATCCGGTGCGGGCCGCGATCTTCGCCGATATCGCGCAGTCGGCCTGCGCGCAGAACTGCTCGAATTTTCTCCAAGTGAAGGAACGCGACATTCCGAAATCCACCCTGTCGCAGCATTTCCGGACGCTGCGCGAGGCGGGCCTGATCCGGGGCGAGCGGCAGGGGGTGGAAATGCAGAACACCTCCCGTTGCGCGGAGATCGACCGGCGCTTCCCGGGTCTCATCCCCGCGATCATGAAGGCCCACCAAGTGCAATCAGGTGCGAAGCGTGGGGCCGGCGGCCAAGGCCGGAAGCGCGCCTAGCCTCCGCCGGTCCGGCGAGTGTAACGCATTGGCCGCAGGTGATTTCCTTACGCGCGGGTCGCTTCTAGTCGGCACCGCGTTGCCGCACTGCCTTCGATCGCGCCCCGCCTGAATTGGTATCCGACCAGATGAAGTAGCTGCAGCGAACATGGGCGGCCCGCCCGCAACCTGGCGCTTTCACCTTCACGCTCGTGTGCGCCTACCCGTCCTTCGCGATCACGCTCACGGTGCCGTTCCGCTCGAGCCGCGCTTCCCGTACCTGCGCGGGATCGGAAACGTTGCCGTTCAGCCGAAGGTTTTCGTCGAGGTCGTCGGGTGTGAATTTGGTCCGCCGCATCTCCTCGCGGTCGGCTTCGCCGTTGCGCACCAACGTGCGGGGCGTGCCTTTCACGAGGCGCGAGAAGCCGTCGGAATGGAGCGTCGCGAACGCGAGCAGGTGGTGGAGGAAGACCAGGACCGCGCAGACGCCGAGGGTCGGGAAGAATGCGGCCTGTCCGTTGATGCCCCGGCTCAGGACGGAACCCAGGATCACGACGAGCAGCACGTCAAAGCCTGCATTCCGCCCCAGCAGGCGCCGGTCGCCGCAACGCACGATGACGATTCCCCAGAGGAAAACGACCAGGGCCCGGAGGCTCATTTGTCCGAACGTGAGGTCGGCCGAATCGCGGTGGAGGCCCAGGAGGGTGTCGAGGAGGTGCATGGTGTGGCCCCAGACATCGGAGGAAGGAAGCAGTTCGCCGCGCGCGGGAACGGGTCGCCGCCTTCCCGGTCCGTCCCCCGATGACCCAACCGCCGTCGAACCCTTACCTCGTTTCCACCGATCCGATCGACAAGGGCACTGCGCTCCGACAGTGGCTCAAGCGAACGAAATTGGCGGAGTCGGATTTCAATTACTTCCGCGGGATCGCGAAGGAATTTTACGCGGCCTGGGCCGAGCGCCACCCGCCGCCGAGTCCCGTGATCTGGAGCTGTGGCGACGTGCACGCGAAGAATGTCGGCAGTTTCCGCGCGGATAACGGGATCGCGTATTTCGATGCGGACGATTTCGACGATGCGTGCCTGGCCCCCGCGCATTTTGACCTGGGACGCGCGGCGACAGGACTTCTGCTGACCCACGGCGCGGAACTCGCGGAGGAATTCCTGGCCTCCTACGCGGAGGCGCTCATCCAGGGAAAGCCGTATCACCTGGAAGCCGAGCTCGCCCAAGGACCCGTGAAGCTGCTCTTCGATCGGATCGAAAGCCGCACGCGGAAGGAATTTCTGAAACTCTGGGTGAAGCACGACCGGATCCGGGAAATAACCGAGGCCACGTATCGCCTGCCGACGGCGGCGCGAAAGCGGGCACAGGCGATTTTCGAAAGCTGGGCAAAGCTAAAACCCGACCCGAAATATTACCGCGTGCTCGACGTCTGCGGCAGCACGGCGGGCATTGGGAGCCTGTGTGCGGAGCGCTACCTCGTGCTCGTTCGCGGGGACAAGAAGCCGCACATCCTGGACATGAAGGAAGCGACACCGTCGACGCTCGCTGCCGCTCATCGGACTTCACAGCCGAAGTGGAGGAACGAGGCCCAACGCGCGGCGGAAGTGCAGCGCCTGATGCAGTACATGCCGATCGCGCACCTCGGCTGGACAGACACCACGCCGGTTTCGTTCGTGATTACCGAATTCCAGCCGGCCGAAGATCGGATGGAGAGCCTGGACCTTACGGAAAAAGAGTTCGGAAAATTCGTCTGTGACTGGGGGCGGCTCGTCGCCTGGGGTCATTTGCGCGGCGCCGGATGGAAAGGCAGTCCGCCGACCGATGACTTGATCGCGTTCGGCGGCAAGCTCACGGCAAAACCGCGGAAGCAGATTCTCGCGCTTGCAGAAGAGGCGGCGCGCGAGATCTCGAAAGCCCATCGCCTTTACGCCGCCACCGTACTCCCGGAAGAGGGATGACGGGCATCCGCACCTTGCACGCGCGATGGGCCGGGAACCACGACCGAAACTGCGAAAGAGCTTTCGCGGCCCGAGAGGGGTTCCTCAAGCACGAAGCGCTATCGAGTAAGCCGGTAGATTAGAAGCGCACTGCGCTTGATGAGATTGGGCGCGTCGGCCAGGTCCGCTGCTTCTGCGATCGAATGCTCGCCCGTGCCGCCGAGTCCCAGTCCGTCGAGCCCGGCCAAGGGCGGGGAAACGAACGCGATGTCGCCCGCGCCGCGGCCGCGCGGATCGAACGCCGTGATTTCGCCGTGACCCAAATCGAGGCTCACCTGGTTCAACTGGGCGAGCAGCGCGTAATTCTCGGGAGTGGGTGACATCGCCGGGTAACCTTCCTCGAACTTCAAGGTCGCCGAGGTGCGCGGCAGATGGCGGGACACGATTTCCTGCATCTTCGCCTGCGCATCCGCGAGCTGTTCGGCGCTCACCGTCCGCAGGTCCCCGCGAACCATCACGCGCTGCGCAATGATGTTCGCCTTGCCCGAAAGCGTGCCGCCCGTCTTCGACAGGTCCGCCTCGCGTCCGCCCGCGATCATGGCCGGGTTGACCGTCACGCCGTCCAGCTTCCGCAATTCCTCGTAAAAACTCCCGAGGATCCGCGCCGTCTCAAAAACGGCGCCGCTGCCGACGGGCGCCGAGAAAATCCCGGAGGAGTGTCCCGTCGGACCCTGCGCCTCGAGTTCCCACGCAATGCTGCCGCGGCGGGCCACGGTCCCGGTCATGCCCACGGCGGATTCATAGGCGAGAGCCACGTCCGATCGCGCGGCGGCGTCACGCAGCTCCTTTCGGGAAACTTCCAGCGGCGTCCCGGCCGATTCCTCGTCGCCGCTGAAAATCACCGTCAGCTGCGTTCCTTCCAGGGCCTTGATCGAATCCAACGCCTGCAGCGCATGGATCAGGATCAAGTCGCCGCCTTTTATGTCGGCGACGCCCGACCCGTGGACCGCGGTGCCCTCGCGCCGCCAATTGCCGCCGGGGAGAACGGTGTCCAGGTGCCCGATGAGCAGCAGGCGCTTGCCGTGCGTGCCCCTGCGGACAGCGACGAGATGCCCGGCGCGATGGGTGGAGGGAGGCTGCTCCACGTAGCGGCATTCAAAGCCGAGGGCAGTTAATTTGGGCAGGAAGAATTCCGCCATCTGACGAACGCCAGGAAGGTTCTCGGTCGAGCTGTCGATCTGGACGGCGGATTCCAGGTCGGCCGCGAATTTCCCCGACTGCGCATCCGCGAACGCCACGATCTGTGCTTCCTCTTTTGAAAGCGCCGCCGCCGCGGCCTGCACGCAAAATACCGGTAGCGCCAAGACCACGGATAGAACCAAGGACGAGGTGGGGAAATGCATGGGTAAATCGGAGCTGATCTGCGTGCGACGTCGAGCACCGTTCGGCTGGCTCCGCTCGCGAAAAACCTCGGAGCTGGCGGGCCGCCTGCGCTGCTTCGGAGGCGCCTCGTGCGCAAAATCCCATTGCCCAACCGCGCCGGGCATGAAGGCTCGGCTCTTCTTACCCCTGTGCACTTCACGCTACCCCTGCGCCTGAGTTTTGCGCTGCTCTGCGCTTTTTCGTTCGGACCTATCCTGCATGCCACCACCGTTCGGCCGCCAACCTTCCCGGAACTGGTCAACCAGTCCGACTGCATCGTGCGCGCCGTGGTCAAATCGGTCGAGGCCCGCAAGCAGACGACCCCGCACGGTTTCAAGATCTATACCTATGTCGAACTGACCGTCCTCGAAGTCATCGCCGGCCAGCCCGCCACGCCGCTCGTCCTGCGCGTGTTGGGCGGAAAGGTCGACGGCGACGAAATCATTTTCGAGGGTGCTCCCCGCTTCAAACCCGGCGAGGAAAACATCCTTTTCATCCAGGCCAATGGCACGCAGGTCTTCCCCTTGGTTGCACTCGGTTACGGCCGCTATCCCGTGCTTCGGGATCCTGCCACCGGCGACGAGAGTGTCCTTCGCAGCGACGGCTCAAGCCTGCGGTCCACCGCTGAAATCGGACTTCCTTTGAAAGAGCCTGCAGCGGGATCGATCCAAGCCGAGCGCACGGAGATTTCCACTCCGCTCACCGTGGCCCAGTTCGTCCGGCAAATCCGTTCCGCCGTCGCTCCCTCCAACTCCCGTCTCCGTGAGAAAAATTAATCTCCGCGGCGTCATCGGGTTCGGCTTGGCCGCGGCACTCCTGGCGCCGATGACCGCGCGCGCCTACTCGGTCCAGCGCAGCAACTCCTACATGTTCGTGGGCGGCAGCGATACCATCCCCATCCAGGTCAAGCTGAGCACCGCGGCATCGTACACCGACGGCACCAGCCAGAGCAGCACGATCATCCAGGCGCTCCAACAGTGGAACAATGTCCCGGGCGTCCCGCAGTTTGTCCCCGAAATCCTCAGCCCCGGCACCCAGGCCACTGGCAATCACCTCAATGAAGTCGTCATGGCGCCCACCTACGACGGCGACACTTTTGGCCCCAACATCCTCGCGGTCACGCTGGAGGTGCACGCCGCCAAAACCGCGAGGGAAACCGATGTCATCTTCAACAGCGCGGTGACGTGGGACTCCTATCGTGGCGCGCTCACGGGCGGGCGAGCCGAGATTCGCCGCGTGGCCGTTCACGAGTTTGGGCACGTCCTGGGCCTGGACCACCCCGACGGCGCCGGGCAGTCCGTCAACGCGATCATGAACAGTGCGATCGGCCAGATTGAAACTCCCCAAGCGGACGACATTTCGGGCATCACCTACTTGTATGGCATCCCGGGCGTGGCCCCGGTGAACGATAATTTTGCGCAGGCGACCCCGATCGTCTTCACCGGGAACTCGGTCGATATCAGCGGCACGAATGTCCGCGCCACGACCGAAGCCGGCGAACCGTCACCGACGGGACCAGGTGGACGCTCGGTGTGGTGGAAGTGGACGCCCGCGACGACCGGACGCGTGGCGATCTCGACGTTCGGGAGCGACTTTGACACCCGCGTCACGATCGCAACCGGCGGCTCGGTTTCGACTGCAGCGCTTGGGGCTTCGAACGATGACGATGTGAATGGCCCCGCGGAACTCAGCAGCGCCACCACGTTCGTGGCCAACGCGGGCACCACTTACTATATCGTGGTGGACGGCGTGCAGAAGACGATGGGCCGGATCGCGCTGACGCTCGTGCTGGGCCAGTTCACCGTGCCGCTCCAGATTTACGAGCCGTACAGTTTTCGAACCTACGCGGGTGCGGACGGCAGCGTGGGCTCGGCGGACGGCGCCGGCCAGGCGGCGCGCTTCAATTCACCGGCGCGCGTTGCGGTGGGCCCCGACGGAAACATTTACGTGGCCGACTATGCGAACGGCACCATCCGGAAGATCACGCCGGCCGGCGTGGTCAGCACCTTTGTCGGCGTCGTCGGGGAACCGGACCACATCGACGGCCCGCGCGAAACCGCGCGGATTTTTCCCGACGGGCTCGCCTTCGGGCCCGACGGCACCCTGTACGTCGCAGAAAGCTCCTTCCAAACGATTCGCAAGGTCACGCCCGCAGGATACGTGACCACGTTCGCCGGAGCGGACCGCCAGATCGGCAGCGCGGATGGTCCCGGTGCCAGTGCGCGTTTCTATTTTCCCTCGGCCATCACGATCGACGGCAGCGGCAATCTTTACGTCGCCGAACTGCTCAACGCCACGATTCGAAAAATCACACCGGCGGGGATCGTCTCCACGGTGGCCGGACGCGCGGGCGTGCAAGGTGTCGCCGACGGGCTCGGGACCGCTGCGACCTTCTCCTATCCGAACGGCATCGCGGCGACGGCCGATGGCACGCTGTACGTGGGTGATTTTGTGAACGGTTCGATCCGGAAGATCACGCCTGCCGGGGTGGTGTCCACGTTTGCCGGCTTGTCCGTGCCGTTCGGCTCCGAAAACTACGATGGCCTCGGCACGGCCGCGCGGTTTGCCGGACTCCTGGGCCTGCAGATGGATGCGAGCGGCAACCTCTTCGTGACGGAAATTTACGACTTGATTCGCAAGATCACGCCCGCCGGCGAAGTCACCACGATCGCCGGAAAATTCGGTGCTGATGGCGGCGACGACGGCACCGCGTTCAACGCGCGTTTTTGCCAACCGAGTGACGTCGCCATCGACCCGAGCGGCAATCTCTACATCGCCGACCGGAAAAATAATTCCATCCGGAAAATGATGCCAAGTGGCGTGGTTTCGACGCTCGCGGGAAAATCGATGGTGGGCGGGACCGACGGCGCGCTCGCCGATGCGCGGTTCGCGGATGTGCGCGGCATCGAGTTTGATTCGGCGGGCAATCTCATCCTGGCCAACACGAGCGGTTATACTGTCCGCAAAATTTCCGCAGGCGGCCAAGTCAGCACGATTGCCGGGCAGGCCGGTGAATATGGTTACACCGACGGCCCGAACGGGGTTTCCCGTCTCTTTGATCCCGCCGATGTCGCCACGGCTCCCGGCAACATCGTCTACATTGCCGAGCGGTTTGCCCACACCATCCGCAAGATCGACGCCGCGGGAAACGTCGTCCCGTTTGCCGGGAATTTTCTCACTGCGGGTTACACGAATGGCCCCGCCGGCACCGCGTTGTTTAACCTCCCGATCAGCATCGCGAGCGATCCCGCCGGGAATGTCTATGTCGTGGAGTCGCAAAGCTGCGCGATTCGGAAAATCGCCCCGGACGGAACGACGAGTACATTTGCCGGTTCGATCACGGAGGCGGGCTCGGCGGACGGAGTGGGAACGGCCGCGCGTTTTATGCGTCCGACTGCAGTGACCGTGGGTTCAGATGGCAGCATCTACGTCGCCGACGGCGGAGCCTTTACCGTCCGCAAGATCACCGCTTCGGGAGTCGTCAGCACCGTCGCAGGCGTGCCGGGCCAGGCCGGTCATGTCGACCGCCCGGGAGTGCACGCGCGATTCAACGGTCCGAATGACGTCGCAGTGGATGATAACGGAAATATCTTTGTGCTGGATAGTAACGTGATCCGAAAAATTACGCCGAATGGGCGGGTCACGACCGTGTCGCCCTTCACGTTTGAGCGGGACCAGGTCGGGCGCATCAATTTCGCGGTCAACCGCGCCGGCACCCAGATATATATTTCGGCGTTCAACCGCGGGACCATCGAACGCGGGGACCTCGGGCCCACCATTCCTTATATTCAGAGCCAGCCCGAACCTTATCAAATCGTCGGGTCCGGCAGCACGCTCACGCTCTCCGTGAACATCGCAGGTTCCGGTTCCTACCAATGGTATCGGGATGGCGTGCTGATCCCGG
The DNA here is from genome assembly GCA_028293545.1 of Verrucomicrobiota bacterium. Taxonomy (GTDB): domain Bacteria; phylum Verrucomicrobiota; class Verrucomicrobiia; order Opitutales; family Opitutaceae; genus Opi-474. The sequence continues at coordinate 40,117 of JAQGOP010000003.1, forward strand.
GCGCGACCCAACTCTCGC
>JAQGOP010000024.1 GCA_028293545.1 Verrucomicrobiota bacterium
GACGGGACACACCTGCTGGCACGCGGTGCGGACGGTGCCGTCGGGAACCTGGAGTTCTTCGAGCTTGATATCACCGGTCGCGCCGTTGCGCGCCTGCATGACCTTCACCTTGTGCTGAATCTTTCCGTTCTGGATGCGCTGAATGCAATAGGTGCATTTTTCCATGACGCCGCGCATGCGGACGGTGACCTCGGGGTTCTTCACCATCTTCACGAGTTCCGGCATGCCCTTCGGGCCGAGCTGGCTCATGTAGAGGCTGTCGAGATGGCGCTGATTCCAGTCGAAGAAATTAAAGCGGCGGACCTTGTAGGGACAATTGTTCGCGCAGTAACGGGTGCCGATGCAGCGGTTGTACGCCATCGTGTTGATGCCTTCGTCGTCGTGCACCGTGGCATTGACGGGGCAGACGGTCTCGCACGGGGCGAGTTCGCACTGCATGCACGCCACCGGCTGGAGCGAGATCTGCGGGTCCTCGGGAATCTCCTTGTTGCCCGGGCCGCCGAACGCCGCGCCCGCGGCGTTGCCGTCGGAATAATATCGGTCGAGGCGGATCCAGTGCATCTCGCGCCCGCGCTGCACCTGGTCGCGGCCGACGATGGGGATGTTGTTCTCCGCCTGGCAGGCGATCACGCACGCGTTGCAGCCGATGCAGGTGTTGAGGTCGATCGACATCCCCCACTGGTGCACGCCGTCGAATTTCGGCGTCGAATACAGCGAGCCGCCGCGGGGAACTTCCTTCGAACGGGTCGCCACCAGGGCGGCGCGCTCCTCGCGCGAGAGCGTGTCGTCGTTCGACGGGGTGTTCTCCGCGCCGTAATTGGCCGGGGCGTGCGACTCCATGCCGATCTCGTCGACGTAGCCGGGATTCTTTTGGTACTCCTCGAAGTTGGCCTCGCGCACGATGTCGCGGCCTTCCATCGACCAGTGCTCCTGGACGTTCGCGAGCAGCCGGCGCGCGCCCGTGTCGCTCAGCTTGCCGCCCGTCGCGAACGCCATCGTCGCGCTCGTGCGCAGCGGATACGCGCTGAAACCGGCGTCCCGCCCGACATGACCCGTCACGGTGCGGCCGTAGCCGAGCGCGATCACCACGGTGTAATTCGAAAGGCCCGGCTGGATGTGGACCGGCCCGCGCACCTTGCGGCCGCCGACCGTCAGCTCGAACACGCGGGCGTTTTCCTTGCCGATCTCGAAATCGTTTTCCTCGACCCGCGCGACCTGCAGCAGCGAACCGCGCGGCCCGATGTTGAGCTCCTTCGCGAGCCTTGGGCTCACCATGATCGCGTTGTCCCAGGAAATTTTCGTGATCGGATCCGGGCACTCCTGCAGCCACCCGTTGTTCGCGAACCGGCCGTCGTCCATCTTGTGGTCGGTGATGAACCGCACCTCGAGGTTCGAGCCCGAAAGCGCCTCGAATTTCGCGGCCGTCGCAAACAGGCCGGCCACGCCGCCGAGGTTGAAGGCCGCGGCCGCCTTCGGATATGCCGAGCCGGCGAGCACGCCGTCATGCAGGAACTGACGGAATGATTTCTCGGCATCGGCGGCAGCGCCCAGGCCGGTGATCGTCGTGTAAACCTGGGCGTAGGGATCGGGCTTTTCCTCGCCGAGCAGACGCGCGAGCACCTCGATCTCCGTCAACCCGCCGAAGAGCGGGAGAATCATCGGCTGCACCGGGACGATCGTGCCGTCGACCGTCCGCGCATCGCCCCAGGATTCGAGATAATGCGTCGCCGCCACCTGCGTGGCCGCGCCGGCGGAGGTCTCGTCCGCGTAGTAACCGTAACGGATCACTTCGGGCACCGACTTCTGCAGCGCGCTCCAGTCGAGGTCCGCCGGTGCGTTGTAGGCCGGGTTTCCGCCGAGCACGATGAGGGTCTTGACCGTCCCCGCGCGAACCGCCGCGGCGAGTTCCTCGATCGTCGACGCGCCCGACGGCGGGACCGCGACGAAGTCCACGGTGGTCCCGATATTGCCCAGGAACGAATTGATCGCGTAGGCGATGGCGTGGACGGATGCCGGCTGATGGGCTCCGGCGACGACGAGGCTTTCGCCCCGATGATCGCGGAGATCCTTGGCGCACGACTCGAGCCATTTGTCCTTGTCCTTGAAATCGAGCCCCTGGCTGAGCGCGTCGAACGGCGACGAGCCCATCACCTTGCCGGCGAGCGCCGCGGCGAACGCGGCCATGTGGCTGCTGGCGAGACGCAGGCGGTGATCGGCCATGCTGCCGGTCAGGGTCAGCCCGCTCTCCACCACGTAGAGGCGGTTCATCGGGTCGTCCTTCCTGGTGACGCGGCGTCCCTTCGAAAATTCGCGGGCGTAGAACAGGCTGCCGGACTCCGCGTGGAGGAAGTCGGCGTCGATGCTCACCACCCGCTTCGCCTTCGCGAACTGATAGAGGGGCCGGACATCGGCGCCAAAGCCCGCGCGCGCGGCGGCCGCGGGCGGCACGTCCTGCACCGGCTCGTATTCCGCCCAGATGGCGCGGGGAAATTTCGCGCGCAGACGCGCCAGCAGGCGCGCGCGGGTCGGCGAGCCCGATTCCTCCGCGAGGATCGCGAGGCCCTCGCCGCCGTTGCCGGCGGCGGCCTGGCCGACGCCCGCGAGCAGCGCGGCCACCTGTGCGGACGTCGATTCCTGGCCCTTGATGACGTGCTTCGTGGCGCGGTCCGGGTCGTAAAGATCAAGGATCGAGGCCTGCGCGATCAGCGACGTCGCCCCGCCGTGCGGAGCGTAGGTCGGATTGCCCTCGAGTTTCGTCGGACGTCCCTGGTGCGTTTCCGCGAGCAGCGGGATCGCGGAGCCCCGGAGCGGCATGGCCGTCGCAAAATAAAGCGGCAGCCCCTGCACCACGCCCTCGATCGATTTTCCGTAGGGAAGGACGTATTGCTCCGGACGCCGGCAGCCGGCGACCCCGAGGCCGCCGAGCGCGAAGGACGCCGCCATGATCTTGGTGAACTGGCGGCGGTCCACGCCCTCGATCGAGGAAGATCCTTCGGGAAATTCGCGCGCGAGATGGGCCTTGAAACCGGGGGCCTCCGCCAGTTCGTCGAGGCTCCGCCAGTACTTCGGACCGGCGAGTTCGCGTTCAGACGGTGCGGGATGGTGAAATTTGCGTTTCATCGATGGCAGCCGGAGCAGCTTTGGGGAGGCCTGATGTTCCGGTCGGTCAGGAACTGGTGCGCCTTCGCGAGGCCTTCCTTGGTGGCGATCGTCGCCGAATCCAGGTTGAACACATCGCCCGGCTCGCGCACGCGCCCCGCGGGATCCCGATGGCAGTCGAGGCAGAAGCCCATGCTGAGGGGCTGGGCGTGGGTCACGACCTCCATCTCGTTGATCTTGCCGTGGCACTCGACGCAGCTGACGCCGCGGTTCACGTGGATGGCATGGTTGAAATAGACGTAGTCGGGAGTCTGGTGGACCTTGACCCACGGCACCGGCTCGCCGGTTTCATAGCTGTTGCGCACGACGGCGAGCAGGGGGCTGTCCTTCTTCACCTGATTGTGACAGTTCATGCACGTCTGCGCCGTCGGCAGGTTGGCGACGCCGGACTTCTCGATGTTGCTGTGGCAGTAGCGGCAATCGATCCCGAGCTGGCCCGCATGCAGGGCGTGGCTGTAGGGGACGGGCTGGACGGGGGCGTAGCCGACGCGCGTGTACTTCGGCGTCATGTAGTACGTCGCGCCCGCGGTCAGAACGCCGCCCAGGACCATCAGGTAAACGATGATCTGCAGCGGAAGCTTGTTCGCCGACTTGGGGAAAATTTTCGACATGGGCCGTGATCGCTGGACTCGGACCCGTTCAGGCCAGATCGCTGCGGCGCGGCACCGCGCGGGAATCAGGGCGAACTGAGAGGCCGCCGGAAACCGGCGCCGGCGCTTCCATGGCGGCACGTTTCGCCAGGATTCTCGGGGCGATGCTGGCGACAGCAAACAGCCCGATCAATTTGGCAAGGAAGTGTTTTCGCGAAGGGTCGTGGCTCACAGGAAGTCGTGGAATGGTTAGACTCGCGGTTCAACCAAGGAGGCGCCGTTTGCGTTGTAAACCAAAATTTCCGGCGGAAATTTCATTGCGGGATTCATAAGCGTCGCGGAGCAGTTGGCACGCCACCCCTAATTCGACTTTTGGGGACTTCGCGGGCGGCAAAAGGCGCGTCGCGGACCGGCGCTACACGAACAATCCATCCCTCATCGGGCGGACGGAGTCGCAGCGGTTCGCGATCTCCGGATTGTGCGTCACGAGGACGACTGCCTGCCGGTGATCCTTCGCAAGGCGCGTCAGGAGGTCGAAGACCATCGTGGAATTCTTCACGTCGAGATTTCCCGTGGGTTCGTCGGCGAGGATGATCGAGGGCTCGTTGGCGAGGGCGCGGGCCACCGCGACGCGCTGCTGTTCGCCGCCGGAAAGCTGGGTGCCGAGGCGGTGGGTTTTGTCCCCCAGCCCGACCGAGGAAAGCAGGTCGTTCGCGCGCGCCGTCATTTCCGGCGGGGTGAGCCTGGCGAGCTTCCGCATCGGCATCATGACATTGTCCAGGGCCGAAAACTCGAGCATCAGGAAATGAAACTGGAAGACGAATCCGATGTTGGCCCCGCGGGCCGCGGTGCGCGCGGCATCGTCGTTGTTCGACATCACCTGGCCGTTGATCGCGATCTCCCCGCCGTCCGGCTGGTCGAGCAGGCCGAGCAGGTACAGCAGCGTGCTCTTGCCGCACCCCGACGGGCCGACGATCGCATAGACCTGCCCCCGCTGCGCCTCGAAGGAAACCCCCTTCAGCACGTGCACGCGCCCCTCGCCCTGGCCGAGGTAACGCTGCAGGCTGGAACAGCGAAGAACGGTTCCGTTCGCAGACGAGGAAGCGGTCGCAACAGGACTCAGCATAGCGTTGTGGAAGGAAGGCACCCGGATTCTGCGCGGAAGGCAACGCACGGAACGAAGCGGTTCCGGTTTGCCCGAACGCTTCGTTCGTTCCGGACGACTGTCAGAGTGTTTGTTTCGATCATGCCGGAGCCGCTTCGTTCCCTTCGTTGCCTGCTGTGCACAAAATTCGGGGCCGTCTGCTATTGGGCCGTTCCGCGGACGATGTCGCCGGGCTCGAGCCGGGCGGCGCGGCGGGCGGGGATGATGCTGGCGGCCATGACCATGATGGCGGCGGTGAGGACGGCCTCGACGTAATGCCAGCCGTTCCAGGAAACCTGGAACGTCTCGGTCTTGAAGATCCCGTTGATCGGCAGCGGGATTTTCGAGACGGCAAAGGTGCCGACCAGCCCGACGATCGCGCCGGCGATCGCGCCGATCGCGAGGACGACCGCCGCCTGCCAGAGGAAAATCTGCGTGATGTCGCGGCGCTCGTATCCCATCGAGCGCAGGATCGCGATGTCCTTGGTCTTCTCGAGGACGATCATCGCGAGCGTGTTGAACATCGCAAGGCCGGCGATGAGGGTGAAGACCGACACGGTGATCGCCGACGACATGCTGAGCGCGTGAAACGCCTCGAGCCACGATTTCTCGCGCTCCTGCCACGACTGCGCGCTGTGCTTGAGGACGTCCTGCATCCGTGCCGAGTCCTGCGGCGCGCGGTCCTTGTCGAAGATGTTCACCTGCACGAATGTCACGCCGGTCGCCTTTTTCAGCAGCGAACGCGCTTCGGGCATGTGGACGTACAGGCGGAGCTTGTCGATGTCCCGCACCCCGGTCTCGAAGATCGCCGAGACGCGATAGCGCCGGACCTGTCCACGGGAATCGAGGAGAAACGTGTTGCCGACGGCAAGCTCGAGCCGATCGGCAAGCACCTTGCCCACGAGCGCACCGGTCGGCGATTCGCGGAAATCGGCGATGTTTCCCAGCACGATCTGGTGGCCGAGGTCCGAGACCTTGAGATGCTCATCAACGTCGATGCCGTAGACCTGGGCGCTTTCGTTCTTGAATGCACTGCGGATCACGACATTTCCGCGGAGCACGGCCGAGGTCCCGGAGACATTCGAGAACTGCGTCAGCGCGCTGATGATGCGCTTCGGCTCCTCCACCCCCTCGATGTATTTCACGCCTTCCCGGTGGGTGATGAGAAAATCCGAGGTCCCGCTCGCGGCGAAGCTGCGCATGGTGTCCTGCATCTGGTCCTCGACCAGGATGGCGCCATTGGAGCCGAGGATCGTCTTGATGAAAAATTCCTCGAAGCCGCTCGTCGTCGCCTGCGTGACGATGAAGAGCCCGACGCCCAGGATCGTGCACGACAGGCTCATCAGCATCGCGCGTTTTTTCGCGGTGAGGAACCGGAAGGCGATTCGGAGGTTCGGCGACATGAAGGACGCAGTCGAGGAAGGGACGCCGGTCCCGCGCGATTATTTGACGACCTGCGGGCTAACGCGGTCGCCGTTGCGGAAGCGGTCGAGATCCTCGACGATCACCTGCTCGCCTTCGGAAAGACCCTTGGTGATCTCCGCTTGGTTCATGCTGATATAGCCGACCTCAACATGACGCAGCTCGACGTGCCCGCCGTTCACGACGTAAACGTTGTTGCCGAACAGCGCGCGCCGCGGGATGAGCGCTTTGGCCTCGCGTTCGGCGACGACGATGTTCACCTCGCCGGTCAGGCCGGGAACGAGGACCTCGATCGGGCATTTGACGTCGAGGAGGATCGGATAGCGCTGCGTCTCGGCGTCGGCGGTGGGCAGGATCTTCGAGACCGTGGCCTCGTAGCGGTCGTTCTCGCGGCCGGTGAACCGCACGGTGGCCTTCTGCTCGAGGCGGACGTCGGCGAAATTTTCCTGGCTGATCTTCGCCTCGACCGCGCGGCTGACGGTGATGAGCGTGGCGATGGGCGCGTTCGAATTGATCAGGTCGCCGACGCGCGCGTAGACGAGCGACACGACGCCGTCGAACGGGGCGATGATCGTCATCTTGTCGAGCTGGCGGCGCGTGACCTTCAGGTTGTTGTCGAGGGTGGCGATCGTCTGCTTGTTGGTCACGTCCTCGAGGGCGAGGCGCTGTTCGATCTGCTTCACGCTGCGGCGTTTCTTTTCCAGTTCGCCGGGGGGGAAATTGCCACTCTTCGTCATCCGCTCGAAATTCGCCAGCTCGTCCTGGGCCGTCTCGAGCTCGAGCTTGATCGCCGAGCCGACGGCCACCTTCTGTTTCGCGGCATCGAGGTCGGCCTCGATTTTTTCCTGGGTGAGCTGGAGGTCGCCCGGATCGATCTGCGCGAGAACCATGCCGGCCTTCACGGATTTGCCGGGATCGAGCTCGGTCCGGATGATGCGTCCGCCGATCTCGCTTTTCAGCTCCATCTGGAATTCGGCCTGCACGGTGACGTTGCCCGAGACGGCGTTGATCGCGCGTCCCTTGACGACCCGCGCGACCTGGGCGGCGGGCTTGAGGACCGTGAAGAGCAGGAGGAGGACCGCGACGACGGCGGCGGCTCCGATCAGCCATCGTTTCATGGCGACCGGTACGGCAGGTTCGCGATCGCGGGATCCTCGAGGATCATCGAGAGGAAATCCTGCGATTTGATGAGGTAGTCGAAGCGCGCGTTGAACGCGTTCAGCTGGGCGTCGACGTAGCCGAGACGGGCGGCATTGACATCGGAATCGGAGGCCACGCCGCGCTTCGCGTCGTCCTGGCGGCCATGGAGGTAGCCTTCGGCGGAGCCGAGGACGCGGCCCGCGATCTCCATGCTGCGCGCGGAGAAGCCGAGCTGCTTGACGGAGCTGCGCACCTGGGTGTTGAGCGTGGTGACGGCGTCGTCGTAGGACTGTTCCGCCTGGCGCCGGCGGAGGAGGGAGATCGCCTTGGCGCTGTGGGCGGCGAACCCGTCGAAGATCGACCAGCTGACCTGCACGCCGACGTAGGTCGACTGGACCTTGTACTTGGCGGCGATGTTGGAGGTGTAGCTTTGCTCGTCCTGGCTGGTGCCGACGACGGCGTTGACCTTCGGCTTGAGGCGGGTGGCGGCGATCTTGTAGTTGAGCTTCTCGATCTCGACCTGGTCGTGGAGGGCGGTGAGGGAGAACGAGCGCGGCTCGGACTGGGCGGTGTACTTGGCGAGGTAGGCGTTCATCGCCTCCTGGGCGGCGGGAAAGCTCGGGATGTCATCGGCGATCTGGCTGTCGCTCAGGACGGGGGTGCCGCTGAGCTTGGCGAGGGCGTTTTTCGCCACGTCGAAATCCTCGGTGGCGCGGTCGACGGCGAGGACGGCCTGGTCGTAGGTGAGGCGGGGGCCGAAGAGATCCGATTCCGAGATGACCTTTTTCTCGAACTTGCTTTGGGCGAGGGTGAGCTGGTCCTGGGAGATGCCGAGGTTGAGCTGGGAGCGGGTCAGGATCATCTTCCGGAGGACGGCCGAGAGGTACAGGCTGCGGATTTCGAGGACGAGCATGCGGTAGGCCTCGGCGGTCTGGCCCTGGGTGATCTTGAGCTGGAGTTCGCCGAGCCGGGCGTTGCTGGCGAGGGCGCCCCAGTGGAAGACGGGCTGGGTGATGCTGAAGTTATAGAAGAACTTCTTGGTGTCGGTGGGGGCGGGAAGATCAGCGCGGTCGTCGCGCTGCCACGGGTTGTAGGAGAGAAAGCCTCCGGCGCTGGGGAGCCGGGGGGCGCGCGCGCCGATGCGGTTCTGCTCGGCGATCGCGTTTTCCGCGGCGCGGCTGATCATGCGGGGGGACTGCTTGACGGCGGCCTCGAGGATGGGTTTGAGCTGCGGGAAGAAGTTTTCGGCGAGCGGGAGGGTGGATTTGTCCTGGGCCTGGCTGGTGGACGGGAGGAGGAGCAGGCCGAGCGTCATTCCAAGTGTGGGAAGGCGGAGTGTGCGAAGCATTGAGGAAGAGGTGTCGGGTGGGACCGGCGTCCGGCGAGCCGGAGAGGGTGCGAGAGGAGGAGGACGCCCTGGCGAGGCATCGGTTCCATGGTGAAAAGCCTGAGGCCATCGCGTGCCAATCCCAAGGCAAGCCCAAAGTCCCCCGCCTGCATGTTGTTGCGGAGCGAGGAGGGATGCTGAATTACCTTTACTAACGCGGCGGTGCATTACGTTTTCAGCCAATGAATCCTGGTGAAGCTCCCTCGAACTTCGCGACGAGCCTCTGGCGTCATCGCGAACTGCTGTGGCAGTTCAGCCTGCGCGAGGTTCAGCTCCGGCATAAGGGAAGCCATCTCGGCCTGATCTGGTCGATGCTGAACCCGCTATTGATGCTGAGCCTGTATGTCTTCGTGTTCGGGTATATCTTCCAAGGAAGCTTTGGGGTGCTGCCAAATGAAACACGGATGGACTATGCCTTGGGGGTCTTTCTCGGCCTGAGCATCTTCCAGTTCATGGCCGAAACGCTTTCCCTTGCGCCGAACCTCGTCGTGGCGAATCCCAACTACGTTAAAAAGGTCGTTTTTCCGACCGAAATCCTGCCCGTCGCGACGGTCAACGCCGCTCTGTTTCACCTCCTCATCAGCCTGACCCTGGTCTTGGTGGGAATTGCCGTGTTTGGCCAAGGCCTCACAGCCGGTGCGCTGTGGCTGCCAGTGATCATCCTGCCGGTCGCACTGTTTTCTCTCGGACTCGCTTGGATTGCCGCCGCCTTCGGGGTTTTCCTGCGCGACCTGACCCAGATCATGCAATTCATCACGCTGGTATTGATGTATGCGAGCGCGGTGTTCTATCCCGCGCAAAAGATCCCGGCCGCCATCTGGGAATACCTGCGCTTCAATCCCCTTCTCCTATCCATTGAGCTATCCCGCAACGCGGTCCTTTGGGACCGGTCGCTAAACGGGCGCCACCTTGCTTACCTGTACCTCGTAGGCATTGGAGTGTGTTTTCTCGGAAGCGTGGTGTTCCGGCGCTTGAAACCCGCGTTTGCGGACGTGCTATGATGGGGATGAAATTCGTCCGGGAAACCTCGCCTCCAGGCCGTCCGTCAGCCTTGCTCATCTCGACGGCCTCGAGCACGACGCAGTGCCTCCGCCGTTTGCTTTGCGGGACAGCGACACTGGGCGCAATCCGCCGGAGACGGTTGAGTGTCCCGACCGGTTCGCGCGCGATTCGGATTCAAGCCCGTCGAGCGAAGCGTGCAGGATCCGATTCGATCGCGGGTTTGAGCCCAGTTCGTTACATGCTGGACGTAATGACGCTGCACCGTTCACTCAGTAGCTTGAAGGTAACCATGAATGAGCTTGCGCGAGTGCAGATAACGACTGCGGGGCCGCTGCTCTGCTGCTCCCATCAGAAGGGCCGGCAGCCAGGTGAGCTGTTCATGATTGACGAATCCATCCGGGAAACCGTCGTTGCGGGCATGGTCCATTGATGCATACGGTATGAGCGACCAATCTGTCATTTCCGTCGAAAACCTCGGCAAGGTGTATCGCATCTGGGAATCGCCCGCCGCACGGCTCAAGGCCGCGTTGCACCAGGGCGTGGCGCGGATCTTCCCGAAGGCATCAGCGACGCATCGGGCGCTGCAGGCGCGGGCTCGGCAGTTTTATCGGGATTTTTTCGCACTGCAGGACATTTCGTTTTCGATCGATCGCGGCGAAAGCGTCGGAATCATCGGTCGCAACGGCTCGGGGAAATCCACCCTGCTCCAGATTATTGCCGGCACGCTGCAAGCGAGCGAGGGAACCGTAAAGGTCAAAGGCCGCGTTGCGGCGCTGCTCGAACTCGGCAGCGGCTTCAATCCCGAGTTCACCGGCCGGGAAAATATTTTCCTTACCGGTTCCATCCTGGGGTTATCCAGGGAGGAAGTTGAGCGGAAATTCGACGGCATTGCGGCCTTTGCGGACATCGGCGCCTTCATCGATCAGCCGATCAAGACCTATTCCAGCGGCATGACGGTGCGCGTGGCCTTTGCGGTGCAGACCGCGGTGGAGCCCGACATCCTCATCGTCGACGAAGCCCTGTCCGTCGGGGACGAGGCTTTCCAACGAAAATGTTTCGCACGGATTGATGCGCTCAAAAAGCGCGGGACGACGCTGTTGTTCGTCTCCCACAGCGCCGCCCAGGTAATTGAGCTGTGCGACCGGGCGATCCTGCTTGCGGACGGCCGCATTGCAGGCAGCGGATTGCCGAAGGAAATTGTCAATATCTACCACCAGCAGATTTACGGACGAAACAGTACCTCGAAGGCCGAGACCGCTTTCCAGATTGCACCCGTCGGGGCGAAAGCAAACGAGCTGACGTGGACCGTCACAGCCAAGCGCCCTCCCGTGGGAGAAGACGTGTCCTTCCTTGGCGCGGAGCAAAAAAACACTTCCGCCCATATCTACCCGGAGGCGGGAGCGTCGATTTCTGGTCCCAAAATTCTCAATCTAAAAGGCGATTACGTGGATCATCTGAAACGGGGCCAGGAATATTATTACACTTACGATGTGAGGTTTTCCGCGCCGCTGACGGGCGTGCGTTTTGGCGCGACGATCAAGACACCAACCGGAGTTGAAATTGCAGGAATGGCCAGTCATCCGCCTAACCACCGGATGTCTCCTCCCTCCGTGGGACAGCGTTGTCGCGTGCGATTTCGCTTCCGCTGCGCGCTGCTGCCCGGCACTTATTTCCTTAACGCTGGCGCCCTGGCGGTCGACGGAGCGGGCGAGGAATACTTTGCACACCGAATCGTCGACGCGTGCATGTTTCGCGTCCTGTATGAGCCAAACCTTCCGGTGAATGCGCTCGTCGATGTGCTCGAATCAGTCGAAGTGGGCGAGGTCCAGAACGAGCGCGGCAATGTCTGACCCCATTTCAGTCATCTACTGTTATCCTCGCTCGGGCGGCACGCTCCTGAGTCAGTGTATTCTCTGCGAGCCGAATAATATCGTGCTGTCCGAAGTCAATCCGGCGGGCTCGGTCGTGCCGGTTGAAGCCCAGGCTGCCGAATGGTTTCACCTGCTAACCGAGAGCGAGTCAAAGGCATTAGCGGGCCTATCCTACCTCGAAAAAATCCGGGAGATTTGTCAGCGTACAAGAAGGGCCGGATTCGGACTGTGCCTCCGGGATTGGACCGGAATAAATTTCTTGGATGGAATTTCTCCATGGCACGGCCGGCCCAGCTATATTCTGGAGCAGCGATTTTACGCAAGGCGAGGAGGCCTTGACGTGAAGGAAATTGCATTCGTTCGGCGAAGCGAAGCGGTATACGCCTCCATTCGGGGCAATATTCCCGAACTGGCGAATCTCGCGCCCGAGGATTTCGTGGAGTCCTATGAGAAATACCTCATGGCGATTACCGACGTGCCGAAGTTTTTTCTTGAGGATTTCATCACCCGAAAGGGCGAGATCCTAGCTAAGATCTGCAACGCTCTCGGGCTGCGCTTCGCGGCGGAGTTCGAGAAACGCTTCCACGAAATCAAGACAGTCACGGGCAACACCACCCTGCCCAACCCCGCGGCGTCGGCGAGTTGGAGCACCATCCGGACGAAATCCCGCCCTGAAAAAACACGCAAGGCCGCCGAGAGCCTCCCGGCGGCGAAGGCGACGGAACTCGACCGGCTTGCCGGGTATACGCAGGAGGATCGACCGTGAACGCGCCCGAGGCATCGGCGTGGGAGATCGTGCAGGCGCGCGACCGCGCCTTGGTGGCGACACGGAAGTCTTACGACGCGTGGATTGCCAGTCTTCGGGAGCAACTCGACGGAACGAAAAAATACCTCGCCGAAGTCGAGGCCGACCGCAGGGCGCGCTTGAAGGCGCTGGATGAAGCCCAGGCAAATTTCAACGCCCTCACGACCAAGTCCGGCCGCGCCGATGCGTTGAAGCGCTTGCGGAACCAGCTCATCGAAGTCGAGGCCGACCGCGAAGCGCGCCTGCTGGTGATCGAAAAAATGCAGGCGGAACTGGATGTACAGGGCCAGCGGCGGCATGAGGCGGAGGCGACGGCGAAGCGGCTGGGAGAGGAACTCGAAGGCACCCGGAAGCATCTCACTGCCGTCGAAGCCGATAGTGCCGCGCGGTTTGCCGCCCTCGAAGGAATGCAGCGGACCCTTGAGGAACAAGGAGCGGCCCGCCAGCGTGCGGAAGGCCAGGGCAA
>JAQGOP010000048.1 GCA_028293545.1 Verrucomicrobiota bacterium
TTTCGTGTGTTTCGTGTATTTCGTGGTGCCTAAATCCGAAATCCCGTGGTCGCCGGTTACAGATCTGCCAGCAGCGCCCGTAATTCCTTTTCAGGGTCCTCGTGGTTCTGCGCGACCGCCAGAACCAGCGCGTCGGCAAAGAGCGCTTTCGCGGCATGCGATCGCCCCAGCTGGAGCAACACCTTGCCGAGCAGGATTCGCGGCATCATCCAATCCGCGCGGCCCGCGATGCAGATCTGGAAATGCTCGATCGACTCCGCCTCGCGGCCTTCCGCCACCAAGGCCTGCGCCAGGCTAAAACGAAAAAGCGCGTTCGAGGGCTGCTCGCGCACCAACGCCTCGAAATGTGCGGACCGCGACGCCATGCGTCACAGGACTTCGTCGATGTACACCAGCACCCCCGTCGCGTTGTCCGGTCCGCCGCGGCGGACCGCGAGCGAAATGATCTCGTGCAGCACGTCGTCCGGCGACGCATCGCGGTCAATCATGTCGCACAACTCGGAATCACGCACCAGGCGCGTCACCCCGTCCGTGCAAAACAGGTAGCGATCGTGCGCCTCAAGCGGGCGGTCAATCAGGTCAACCATCGGCGGCGTCGGCTGCCCGATGCAACGCGTCAGCGCATTCCGGTTCGCCTCATGGTAATAAACGGTTTCGCCCTTCGCGCGCCGCATCTTGGCCTCGTTCTCCACCGAGTGATCCTCGCTCAGCTGCTGGATCTTCCCGGCGCGAAAACCGTAGCAGCGCGAGTCGCCGACGTGCGCGATCCGCATCACGTCGTTGACGATCTGCCCAAACGTCAGCGTTGAACCTATCCCCATGCTGGGGCTTAACTTAAGGCCCAGCACATGCACGCTCTCGTTCGCGCGGTGCACCACGGCGGTGAGATCGATGTTCGGCGATTGGTCGCGTAGCGCCGCCGCCACCTCGTCGACCGAACGCTGCGCCGCGTCCGCGCCGCCGGGGAGGCCGCCCACGCCGTCAGCGACGCCGAACAGATTGATTTCCAGGTCCAGCAGATACCGGTCTTCGTTCCGTTGACGGACCCGACCGATGTCTGTGAGCGCCGCAGCGCGAAGCGAAGTCATTGGGGATTAAGTGATGGCGACAATCCTGACAGTTAGCGGAAAGGATGGAAGTGTTCGCCACGTGACTCCCGCGTCAACTTGGTAAACTGCGGTTGAGGCAGGGTGTCGAGGAAGAGTTGACCGTAAGTTTTCGCCAGGACGCGGGAATCGAGGATCGTGATCAACCCGCGGTCCGTCGCCGAGCGGATCAGGCGGCCGACTCCCTGCCGAAACTTGATCAGCGCATCCGGCAGCGTGAGTTCGTTGAACGGGCTGCCGCCGCGCTCGCGGATCCAATCGCTCTTCGCCTCCGCCACCGGGTGCGTCGGCGGATCGAACGGCAGCCGCGTAATGATGACCTGCGAAAGCGACGGTCCGGGCACATCGACCCCCGCCCAAAAACTGTCGGTGCCAAACAGGATGCCGTTGCCCGCGTCCTGCAGCTTCCGCGTCAACTCCGTGCGTGAGAAATCCAGCCCCTGCATGAAAAACGGGCGGCCTTCGGACTCGAATTCCGAGCCAAGGACATCCGCCACCTGCTGCATGTCCTTGTAACTCGTGAAAAGCACGAGCGACCCACCGCTCACGCGCAACGCGCAGAAGCGGATGTAGTCGATCAATGCCTCGATCGCCAAGCGCGCGCCTTGGGGCGAGGGCAGGGGGATGTCGGCGGCCACGTAAACGCGCATGTTGCGCTGGTAGTCAAAAGGCGACTGCACGACCGCGGCGCGCGCATTTTCGGCGCCGACGCGTTGTTGGAACGCCTCGATCCGTCCCCCGATCGCGAGGGTCGCACTGGTGAAGAGCACCGAGGTGCCGCGCTGCAACAGTTCCTCGCGGATGTAAGGCGCGACGTCGATCGGCGCCGTCCGCAGCGTGACCACCGTGTTGCGGCGTCCCGAGCGCTCGATCCAGTACACAAATTTGGGGTCCGCGACCGCCAGCCATTGCCGCAGGCCGGTTTGGTAAGTCTTCAACCGATCGCGTTGGTCGATCAGTTCGTCGCGCGCCGGGCCCTCGTCGAGTTTGTCGGCGCGCATGCTCACCGCCTTGATCAACGCCAGCAGCGGGCCGTCGAGCCAGGGCTCGCACGAACCTTCCTCGCGGATGCGCACGATGGGTTGCTTGTCGAGCAGGCGATCGCGCAGGAAACCGAAAAACTGTTCCGCCGCGTCGATCGCGTCGACCACCAGCTGCTGCTCCACGGGCCCGCCATGTTTCGCCAGCAGGCCGCGCCGGGTTTTCGGGCTGTAAAGGTAACGCAGCATCCGATCGGTGCCGTAGCTGCTCAGGCGCAGCCCGAAGTGGTCGGTCGCGACCTCCGGCACCGTGTGCGCCTCATCGAGCACCACGAAATCGTCCGGGAAAAGCACGCCGCGCGAATCGCCCTTGTCGGCCGCCACCGCGTTGATCAGCGCGAAGAGCAGCGAGTGGTTGACGATGATCACGTTGGCCTGCCGGATGCGCGCGCGGGCCCGCTGGTAAAAGCAGCGCTCGCTGTCGCAGTGTTTCCGCGAGCAGGCGGAAGAGTCGGCGCTGACCCACTCCCACACGTCGGGCGAAGGCGCCGGGGACAATTCATGTCGCAGGCCATCGGCCGTCGTCGCCGCCCACGTCACGATGCGTTGGAGTTCCGTGTGCTCCGGCGACGCAAAGAGCTCCTGGCGGTCGCGCAAAGCCGCCGCGAGGCGGGTGGTGCAGAGGTAATTGGACTTTCCCACCAAGACGGCGCTCTTGAAATCGGCGTAAGGCTTCAGCTCCGGCCGCGATTGGAAAATCCGGCGGCAAAGCGGGAGGTCCTTGGTATTGACCTGCTCCTGCAGCGAAATCGTGTGGGTCGAGACGATCAACTGGCGCGCCTGGTCGACGGCGTGGATGATTCCCGGCAGCAGGTAAGCGAGCGACTTCCCGACGCCCGTGCCCGCCTCGAACAGGAGGGGTTCGTCCGCCGTCATCGCCGAGGCGACGGTTCGCGCCATTTGTTCCTGTTCGGGACGATGCTCCAGGCTGAGGCCGGAATGCAGCCATCCGCCTTCCGCGAAAATCCTGGCGGCGAGTTCCGGGGCATGACTCACCGGCGGTGCCGGGGGCGCGGAGTCATTGTCGTCGCGGATGCCAATCATGGATGGCGAAGTTGAGAGGGGAGCGTTGAAAGTTGAAAGCCCAGAGAAGGTCCATTTTTCCGAATGGGGAAGGTGGCACCACGAAATACACGAAACACACGAAAGAATGTCGGGTACCGAGCCTACGGAGGGTTGGCCGCAAAGAAGCGCAAGTTTCCGGGGCTTCGAATCAAAATTTCCGCGCGCTTATAAGCGCTCCCAAATCTTCTTCGCAGCCCCGGAAAAACTTGCGCTTCTTTGCGACTAAAATTCCGAAGCTTGGGTCCGGGGTATTCTTTCGTGTATTTCGTGGTGCCCAACTCCTAAATCCGCGTCGGTATTCCAAATGGATTTGCGGAAGATCGTTGTCGCAGGTCACTTGGGCGGATGAAACCGGCTGAACTCGATGCGGGATGGGTGGACGAACTCGTCCAATTTCTCCGCACGCAGCCGGGCGTCAGCGCGGTTCGCGTCGATCCGGAGGCGCATAAGTTTTCCGTCGCGACGATCGGCAACGTCGATCTCGGTGACCTCGAGGCCAAACTCGCTGCGACGATTGCCGGCGTGGAAGCGCGATTGGCGGCGCATCCGGGCACCCGTGCGACACCGGGCTACCAGGTGCGCCAGGACGGCAATGTCACGGTCATCGGACGCGATTCGTGCACGACCGCGGAAACGATGTGGCGCTGGCGCGAAATTGAGTGGCCTGAGGCCGAGGCCGGGCACGCGCATACGCACGATCAGGAGGAATGGCGCACGCTCGCGCTGCTGGCCGCGGCCTGTGGCTTCCTGGGAATCGGCGGTTTATTGGCGAGCCACTTCGCGCCCGAGTGGCCGTGGGTCGCGCGGGGATTTTTCCTCGCGGCGCTGATCGCGGGCGCGTGGGACGCGGCGGTGGACACCCGGGAAAACCTGTCCGAGGGCCGGATTGATATTCATTTCCTCATGCTCGCAGTCGCGGTTGGCGCGATTTTCATCGGCGCGTGGGGCGAGGCGGTGCTGCTGCTGTTTCTTTTCTCGTCCTCGGGCGCGATGGAAGGCTTTGCGTTGGACCGCACGCAGCGGGAGGTGAGCGCGCTGCTGAAGACGTCCCCCAAACGTGCGACCCGCGTGCTGGCCGATGGAAAAGAGGAGGAGGTGGGAGTCGAGACGCTGCAGGTCGGGAACACCGTGCGCGTGAAGCCCGGCGAAGCTTTCGCGGCCGACGGCACGGTGGTCAAAGGCCAGAGCGCCACCGATGAGTCCACGCTCACCGGCGAAGCCACGCCCGTGGAGAAGGGGCCGGGCGACAAGGTTTTCAGCGGGACGATCAACATCTGGGGCGCGCTCGACTTCGAAGTCCGGCGGCTGCCGTCGGAAAGCACGCTGCAGAAAATCATCCGCCTGATCCAGACCGCGCAAAAGTTGAAGGCGCCCAGCGAACGCTTCACCGATAAATTCGGGACTGGCTACACCTATATCGTCATCGGCGGATCGCTCGCGATGTTCCTGGTCTGGTGGCTCGGGTTTCACCTGCCGGCGTTCGAGAACACGCCGGACGAGCGCTCGGCATTTTACCGCGCCATGACCCTGATGGTCGTGGCGAGCCCGTGTGCGTTGGTGCTTTCGATCCCGTCGGCGATCCTCGCCGCAATCGCGTGGGGCGCCCGGCATGGCGTGTTGTTCCGCGGGGGCGCCGCGATTGAAAAACTGGCGGAGATCAACGTCGTCGCGCTCGACAAGACCGGCACGCTGACCACCGGCGAGCTCAGCGTCGTGGGTTACGAGAGTTTTCCGCCGGGCCGCGAAAAGGAAGTCATGGAAATGGCGTACGCGCTCGAGGCGCGCTCCGAGCATCCGCTGGCGCGCGCGATCGTGCGCGACGCGCGGGCCCGTGGCGTGCGTTCGCAGGAGATCGCGGATTTCCGCAACATCGCCGGCCAGGGCGTCCGGGGCCGCCTGGGCGAATCGCAGATGCTGCTCGGGCGCCGCGAACTCCTCGCGGCGGGGCCGCTGGCGGCTTGGGCGGAAAAACTCCCTCCGGCACCCGCGGAGCTGGCGGAAATCTGGGTGGTTGGAAAGGACCTGATCGGGCGGGTGTTGCTCCGGGACCAGATTCGCGCCGAGTCGCGCGGAGTGTTGGCGGAGCTGAAACGGCTCGGGATCCACACGGTGATGCTGACCGGCGATCGCCGGCAAGCGGCGGAGGCCGTGGCGCGCGAGTTGGGCCTGGCCGAAGTGCGTGCGCACCTGACCCCCGAGCAAAAAGTCGAGGCGATCATGGAATTGAAAAAGGGCGGGCGTCGCGTCGCGATGGTGGGCGACGGCGTGAACGACGCGCCATGCCTGGCCGCCGCCGACGTCGGGGTCGCGATGGGCGCGCGGGGCAGCGACGCGGCGTTGGAGCAGGCGGAGGTGATTTTGATGGATGACCGCATCGACAATTTCCTCGCGGCCGAGCGGCTCAGCCGGCGCGCGAAACGGATCATCCGGCAGAACCTCACGATCTCGCTCGGCGTGGTGATCATCATGGTGATTGCGACGGCGCTCGGCACCGTGCCGCTCGCGTTTGGCGTGGGTGCGCACGAAGGCAGCACCTTGGTCGTGTGCCTGAATTCACTCCGGCTCTTGTTCGGACGGAGCGACCTGAAGAAGTAGCGCAGGCGGCCCGCCTGCTCAGGGATCGAATCCCAATCCATTTGAACAGAAGGCAACTAAGGTAACGAAGAGATTCTCGTCAGAGAAATCGTTCGTGGCCCTTCGCGAAATAGGTTTCGAAATTTCCGAATTCCAGTTCGTCAATGGCCGTCGCTGCACGTCGCTCATCCTTGAGACCTACTCAAAACGGGCGCGCGCAGCATGAAGACCCCGGCGGTGTCATGCCGGCCAAACCACAAATCCGGCTCAGCCGCCGAGGTTCTTGGTCGGATAGAAACAGGGGATCGACGCCCCGACGGGGCAACTTAGCCAGAGCCCAGGGCAACGCCCTGGGGATTTGATCGACAGAATCCGAGCCCTGAAGGGGCGGCTTAATGAGAATTATAACCGCTCCTCTAGACTGTTATCTGGGATTCGATTTTCGGAGCAGGCGGGCCGGCTGCGCTACTTCGGCGGGTCGAGGACCGCGCTGACGCTAATCCTGAATCCACACCATGTCGCCGGTTCGGACCTGGTCGTAGAGCTCGATGATTTCCACGTTTCGCATCAGCACGCAGCCGGCGCTCATGCGCTCGCCGAGGCGCGCTTCGTGGTTCGTGCCGTGGATGTAGACATAACGCTCGTAGGTATCGACGTCGCCGCCGCGGTTCACGCCGGGCTCCAGGCCGCGCAGCCACAGGATTCGCGTCGTGATCAAATTGTCGTCGGTGCCAGCGTCCGGAAATTCGGAAAAGTGGCGGCCGGTGGGCACGCGCGACTTGAAAACCATCCCAGGCGGCTGGCCTTCGCCCACACGTTCCGCGATCTCGTGGAGGCCGCGCGGGGTCCCGAGCGAGGCCTTCACGTTCGACGGCGGACGACGCGAAGTGGAAACCGCGTAGCTCTTCACGAGCTGGCCGACAGCGTAAAACTGCAGGGTTTGGCGATCCAGGCGCACGACAAGAATCCGCGCTGCGGGCTTGATACCGAGGCGCACGCAGGTTTTCGTGACCTGTTCCATTGGAGAATCCATCGTGAAAACATCATCCTTCACAGTCGCAATCGTCGGCGCCACAGGTGCGGTCGGTCAAGAGCTCCTCAAGCTCTTGGGCGAAAGAAATTTCCCCATGACAACGCTCAGGCTCTTCGCCTCGGCGCGGTCGGCGGGCAAGGCGGTGGAGTTCGGTGGGAAAAAAATTATCATCGAAGAGGCGCGTCCGGGCGTGTTCGGCGACATCGACGTGGCATTCTTTGCCGCGGGCGGGACCGTCACGCGTGCGCTTGCGCCGGATGCGGTGAAGGCGGGTTGCCTCGTGATCGACAAAAGCTCGGCGCTGCGCATGGACCCGAACGTCCCGCTGGTGATTCCCGAGATCAACCCGCAGGACCTGCGGCGTCACCAAGGCATCATTGCCAATCCGAATTGCTCGACCGCGGTCACGCTGATGGGCCTCTGGCCCTTGCACCAGGCGTTTGGGTTGAAGCGTTACTTCGCCTCCACCTACCAGTCGGTTTCCGGCACGGGCGCGGAAGCGGTGCGTGAACTCGAGAGCCAGGTCCAGGCGCATGCGAAGAACGCGCCGATCGAGCACAAGGTTTACCCCTACCAGATCGCCTTCAACGCGATCCCGCAGGTCGATACCTTCGGTTCCAACGGCTACACCGGCGAGGAAACGAAGATGATGCTGGAGAGCCGCAAGATCATGGGCCTGCCCGACCTCAGGGTTTCCGCGACCTGCGTGCGGGTCCCGGTCGTGCGCGCGCATTCGATCGCAGTGACCGCGGAGTTTGAGCGCCCGGTCAGCGTCGACGCGGCGCGTGCCGCCGTGGCCGCTTTCCCCGGCGCACAGCTCGTCGACGATCCCGCGCACCTGAAGTACCCGACACCGCTCGATTTCGCGCAGAAAGTGAAGTGCGGCGTGGGGCGGATCCGCGTCGATACCGCGTTGGACAACGGCCTTTCGTTTTGGGTGGCGGGCGACAATCTGTGGAAGGGCGCCGCGCTCAACGCACTGCAGAACGCCGAGCTGATGGTGCGGGAAGGCTTGCTGAAGCCGAAAAACGCGCTGGCGGTTTTGTGAGCGTCAGCTCGCGCGACCAATCTCAAGCTTACAGCCTAAAGCTTATCGCCTACCGCTTTTTCTTTCCGGACGCCTAGCTCAGTTGGTTAGAGCATCTCGTTTACACCGAGAGGGTCGGGGGTTCGAGTCCCTCGGCGTCCACCACTAGGAAAGCCTGCGAACCAAAGTCGAGTTTGGTTCGCAATGGGCCATTAGAGGATCTCCGAGAATGCTCGCTTTTTATCCGCAAAAACAGGCCCGAAGTTATATCATCCCCGAGACCGAGAATTGAATTTCGCGCTGAAATTTGCCTTACTTGCAGGCAGATTCGCGCGGCGCGTATCGGGCATGTAAGCCGAATCACGGCGCGGGAATTCGACCCATCTTGTCGAATCAAGCCGTCCAGCTGCCGACCCCGGTTTCGCCCGTTCCCGTGGCGATCTATGCGCGTGTTTCCACCCAAGCCCAGGTCGGCGGCCGGAAAACCTCATGAATCCGGGGGAATGGAAGTCGATCGCGACCTGCGCCGCGATCTTAGTCGGAGGTGCCGTCACTTTCCGCACTCGGCGGCGATAATTCTTTCTGGAGAAAAGCTAACCGCGGCCGCCCGTCGTCGACTGGCGGCCAACTGCACGGGGTGACGACCTTTTGAATGGCGGTTTCGATGTGCTTTCTTGTCATAGGATCGCATGCGTTACCCACCTTTGATCGCTCTCGTGCTGAGTGGGCTGCTTGGGATGATTTTCCCGTGCGGCGTGGTCGCAGCCCCCGCTCCTGAAAGTATTGCGGATAAGTTACTCGGAATCTCGCTCCCGGGTCAGAAGGAATATGAGCTTTTTCGGTTGGGTGCCGATGGTAAGGGCTACCGGTTATATACTCTGCTCGGGACTGAGGGCATCCCCGGGTTCATTACGCCTCGGCCGTAAATTGGAGCAAGGTTGGGACCGCTACACGTCCCCGCTTCGCGAGGCCAGTTCAGTTCGCTGCGCTCCCGCCCTTCGGGTTGCGACCTACCCGCCTCTGTGGAACCGGCTAAGATTCCGCGCTTCCACCTCGAGCGAACGATTTCAGCAGGGGCAGGATTGTGCTTCGACTCGCTGATTTGTTGGTAATCGCGCGAATGACTGCGGAGAGTTCGACCCCCCTTCACGAAGCAATGCCAGCGTGCGCCTTGGTCGCAAGGTGCCGGTACCTTTCCCGATGAAAGCCCTTCGGATTGGACTCATCGGGTCCGGCGGGCGCGGGGCTCATCTTGGCAAGGTTGCGCACGATCCGGCCCGCGGAGTGATGGTCACGGCTTGCTGCGACACCAGCCGCGACGCGCTCGACGAGAACTTGGCAGCCTTTGGCCCGAATATTTTCACCACGTCCCGCTATCGCGATCTGCTTCGCCAGGACCTCGATGCGGTGATCGTGGCGACGCCCGACTTTTGTCACGAGGAGCATGCCGTCGCCGCCTTGTCGAAGGGACTGGCGGTGTATTTGGAAAAGCCCATGGCGATCACGGTCGAAGGCTGCGACCGCGTCCTGCGCGAAGCCGTCAAGCATCGGGCTCCGCTCTACCTCGGCCACAACATGCGCCACATGCCGTTCGTGCGGAAAATGAAAGAGCTCATCGCGAATGGCGCCATCGGCGAACCCAAGGCCTGCTGGGTCCGGCACTTCGTGGGGAATGGCGGGGATTTTTATTTCCGCGACTGGCATGCCGAGCGGCGCTTCTCGACCGGCCTGCTCCTCCAAAAAGCGGCCCACGATATCGACGTGATCCATTGGTTGTGCGATGGGTACAGCCGGGTGGTGAATGCGATGGGCGCGTTGGCGGTGTATGGCGACGTGGAGAAACGCCTTCCCGCCATCCCCGGGCCGCGCCCGATTGCGCGGCCGGTGGTGCGCTTGAAAGTCTGGCCGCCCGCGACGCAGCACGGCCTGAATCATCGCATCGATGTCGAGGATCTCAGCCAGGTGCAGATGCAGTTGGACAATGGCGTGCTCGCGAATTACGCGCAGTGTCATTTTACCCCCGACTACTGGAGAAGCTACGTGGTCATCGGCACCGAGGGACGCTTGGAAAATTTCGGCAACGGCGAAAAAGGCACCTGCGTTCGATTGTGGAACACGCGGAAGCGCGGCTATGACGTCCGCGGTGACAAGACCTATACGTTTCCCGTGCTGGCGGGCGGCCATGGTGGCGCGGACGTCAAGACGGTGGCGGAATTCGTCCGCTTTGTCCGCAAGGGCGGGACCACAGATACTTCGCCTTTGGGCGCGCGCGAAAGTGTCGCCACCGCCGTCACCGCCACCCAATCCCTGCGCTCCGGCGGGATTCCGTTGAAGGTGCCGCTCGCTGCGCCGGCGATCGTGAAATTTTTTCAACGATGACCGCGACCGCGACCGCAACGGCGCAGGCCTTGGTGCGCATCCCCAGCATCAACCCTCAGTACGATCCCGCCAGTCGCGGCGAGGGCGAAGTCTCTGCGTGGATCGAGGGCTGGGCCGCGCGGCACGGCATTGAGCTTCGGGTGGACGACGCGCTGCCCAATCGCCGCAACCTTGTGCTGACCGTGCGGAATGGTCCACCCAGGCCGCATTTCCTGTTCGCGGGCCACATGGACACCGTGGCGGTCGCTGGCATGGAGATCGCGCCGTTCGGCGGTGAGATTACGCGAGGACGTCTCTTTGGACGCGGCAGTGCCGACATGAAAGGACCGCTCGCCGCCATGTTGCACGCGTTGCTGCGGCTGCGCGACCGACGCAGTCATTGGCAAGGCACAGTGTCGGTCGCATGCGTGGTCGACGAAGAATACCTCGCGCGCGGGATCAAGGCCCTGATGGCCCGGG
Organism: Verrucomicrobiota bacterium; assembly: GCA_028293545.1. Taxonomy (GTDB): domain Bacteria; phylum Verrucomicrobiota; class Verrucomicrobiia; order Opitutales; family Opitutaceae; genus Opi-474. The sequence goes on from JAQGOP010000048.1 coordinate 10,684, forward strand.
AGGACAGGCATTTCGATTATGCGGTGGTCGGCGAGCCGACCGGCATGAGCGTGGTCAACGGCTGCAAGGGCTGCCTGCGTTTCACTTTCTCCGCGGAAGGCGCCGCGGCCCACAGCAGCACTCCGGCGCTGGGGCGGAATGCGATCGTCGCCATGAGCGAGGCGATCCTGGCGCTGAACCGCTTCTTCGAAACCGATCTGGGCGCGACACAGCGTCTCGCTTTCGGCAGTAGCACGGGCTCGATCGGGCTCATCAGCGGCGGTACCGGCGTCAACATTGTCGCCGGCTCCTGTCGCGCCTCCGTGGATATCCGGCTGATTCCGGGTCAATCGTGGGAAAAAGTCTATGCCGCGGTGCAAGCCTGCGTGAGGTCGGCCGCGTCCGTCGTGGCAGGCGTCACCTGGAACTTCGAAGCCGACCCATTTACAGATCCTTCCTTCGAAACCGCCGCCGACCATGCTCTCGTCCAAACTGCCCTCGCAGTGACCAAGGAAAAAAAGGTGCGGGTCGTCGCGTTCTGCTGCGATGCGAGCAAGATCGCCGCCGCGGGTGTGCCGTGCATCGTCCTGGGTCCGGGCGACATCGCTGAGGCGCACACGAGCGCCGAGTCGATTGGGATCGATGAAATCGAGATGGCGGTCGAACGGTACGCCGAACTGGCGGAGCAATTGCTGGCGCCGAAAAACCCAATGGAGTTTCGCGATGATCGACCCCGAACGCATCCGAACTGATTTTCCCTCGCTGGCCGGCCGGGCGTATTTGAACACGGCGGCCGAAGGTATTCCGTCGACTTCGGTGGGTGAGAGCCTGCGCGCTTATTGGGAGGACAAGCTGATGGGCATGGAAGGGCGGGCCGCACATTTCAAAACCGAGGCGGAGTGTTGCGCGGTGGTGGCGCGTTCGCTGGCGATGACGCCGGAGGAGATCGGCTTCTGCTCGTGCAGCTCCGAGGCCTACAACCTGCTCGCGTCGACGTTTGATTTCGCGCCCGACGATGAGGTCGTGATCAACGATCTCGATTTTCCGTCGGGAGCGACGCCGTGGTTGGCCGGGAAAGATCGTCCGCGGGTGAGGGTATGGCGCTCGGTCGACGGTGAACTGAATTTAGACGACCTGCGTCCCTTGCTGAGCCCCCGCACGCGCCTGGTGCAGGTTTCGTTGGTGAGTTTTCTCAATGGCTATCGGATTCCCTGGGCGCCGTTCGCGGCGAGTGTGAGGGAGTCGGTGCCGACGGCCGTGATCGCGGTGGATGTGACGCAGGCGCTGGGCCGATGCGTCCTGGATTGCGCCGGCGCCGACGTCGTGATCTCCAGCACCCACAAGTGGTCGCTGGGCATCCACGGCGGTTGTGTCGTTGGGATTCGCTCCGCGGCCGCGGATCGCCTGACGGCGCGGGCTGGGGGTTGGTACAACCTCCAGGATGCATTCGGCGCGCAGCGGTTCGAACACGCGGAAGCGAAGCCCGGCGCGGCGAGTTTCGCGACGGGCATGCCGAGTTTTGCCGCGCTTTACGCGTTGAACGCGGGGCTCCGTTACCTGGAACAGGTCGGAATTGAACGCGTCGCACGATACTCGGATGCGCTGGTAGGGGAGGTTCACGCGGGCCTGCGGGAGGTTGGCCTGGCGCCGATGGCTCCGTACCGCGCGGCCTGCACCGGGGGCATCGTGACCTTTCGCCACGTCGACGCGGAAGCAATCGGCCGAGCACTCCTGGCGGACGGCATCCACGTGATGAGCCCGGCGGGCCGGGTTCGGATCTCGCTCCACGGCTACAACACTCGCGCGGATGTCGAGCAGCTGCTGGCCTCGCTGCGGCGGATCGTCGGTCGCACCGCTTCGGCTTGATCACTCCCCATTCACGGCTCCCATGAAAAAAACCATCACAAAGATTCCCGGCAATCCCACTCACATCGGACCGTACTCTCCGGGCGTCATCGCTGAAGGGCGGTTCCTGTTCGTTTCCGGGCAGGGGCCGTGGGATCCCAAGGCCGATAAGTTCGACCGCGGCTCGATCGCGGATCAGACCCGCCTGACGCTCGAAACCGTGAAGCGGGTAGTCGAGGCGGCCGGCGGCCGCATGGAGGACGCGGTGAGCTGCCGGGTGTTTCTACAGCCGCTCACGCAAGAAACCTTTACCGCGATGAACGACGTCTACCGCCGATACTGGGGCGACGAAAAGCCGGCCCGCACCACTATAGGCTGCACGCTGCTCAACATCGACGTGGAGATCGACTGCGTGATTTTGATGAAGCAAGGCGCATGACCGAGCTCGAGTCCTTCCTCGCTTCATCCGTCGCCGCTCCACTTGGGGCCGAGACCCGGCCGCAGCAGTCACCGGCCCGGATCGCAGAGTGTATTGGCCAGCTGACGACGCTCTTCGCCTTGCAGCGAGCGCTCCTGCTCGCGGCTGGAGGCTGGCTCGCGAGTGTGCCGTATTGGGATGCGAAGCTGAAGATCGGGGAACACATCCTGGAGGATGCCCATCAAGCCGAGGCGCTGCTGAAACGGCTGCACGAACTCAAGGCCACTTCGGCGGAGCATAAACAGCCGGCGGGGTTGGACGAATTTGTGCGCGACCTGGCCTGCGCCCGCAGCGGCGACGAGTGGCTGCAGGGGTTTTATCGCGACATCAAACCATGGCTGACCGGCGAGTTTGCCCGCTACCTCGCGGCCAGCGACCCGGTGATGGATCGGCCGACGCGCGAAATCATTGAAGCGACGATCGCGGGCCTGCGCCGACAGAACGCGTGGTTTGAAACCTATGCACCTAAATTTTCCGCCTGGGAGCAACCCGACACCACGGAGTGGCGCGGCTATCTCGGCGCGCGGCTGTCGGAAGTAACCATTGGTTCGGACGTGCGCAGGTCAGGGACCCAGTGCGCGGTGCGTCCGGAAGGCTCGGTTGATTTCATCGGCGATCGGCCGCTGCGTCGCGATGCGGGTTTTCGCCTGGTGAACCCGGCGGGCGCGTTTCCCGCGGAGCGGACCTTCGAGGAGAAACGGCTCATGGTGTTTTTCCATCACGTGCAGGAGATGCAGTTCGCCGAATCGCTCGGGGCGATCCTCTCCGGCACCCCGGAAATGCCGTGGGCGTTTCATCACGACCTCGCCCGTCATCTGGCGGACGAAGTGAGGCACTCCCACATGGGTGAGGAGCGCCTGGCGCAGCTCGGTATTTCGCTGGAGGAGGTGCCGATGTTTGCGGTGCACTATCAGTTCCGATCCCGCCTGCATCCGCTGGAACGGTTCGCGCTGATGACGCTGGTGATCGAAGCCGGCGCGTTCGAAAGCAAGCGGACGAACGTGCAGCTTTTCGAAGCGAACGGCGATGCGGTGTCGGCGCTGTATGAGAGTTATGACATCCGCGACGAGATGCTGCACACGAACCTGGGACACCTCTGGGTGCCGATCATGCTGCGGGTTTATCACGACTCGCGCTCCTTGCCGCAGCTCGTCGAGCACTGCCGGAATCTTTGAACGGAAGAGGCGATGCTCTCGCGTCCCTCCGCGGCCTCTGGGAAAAAATCCGGGTCTTCCAGCTCGCATCGAGCGGGCCTGTCAGAGAGCGGTGCTATTCGCGGGCATCCAGTCGCCGCGCAGGCTCAAGTGCCGGGCGCGTTCCGGGACGCCTGCCTCGTTCATGTGAAGCTGCGAAACCAGGAGGTCGACGGCGCTCTCGGCGATGAGGTCGTGGCGAAACCTGATGCCAGGAAGAAGGCGATGGCTAGCTTCCCAGTTAAGCGTCACCAGGCGCCGGCCGCGGAAGGCTCCCGGGTTGAGCGCCATGCAGGCATCATAAGTGCGGTTGGTGCCGAAGATCACGCTGTCGGCCTGGTTGGCATCCAGCCACGGGAAGAAGTCTCCCAGGTTAGTGCCTTGGGCGAAGAAGATTAATTTTCGGGCTTTTGCCGGATGTGGATGGTGCGTGAGAAAAGCCGCCTCCTGGGCAAAATCGGTGCGCTGATTGATTTCGGAGGAGAAAATCGCGGCGGGTTTTTTAGCGCCCATCAGCGCCAGCTGGTCCAGGCACTCATGCACAGCGTGATAATGATTCGAAATGCAGCGATGCATCTCCGGCGTCCATTGCGCGTGGCCAAGCACCACGGTGACAAACCGATTCCAGTCGAGGCTCGGTTCGAGGGACGAGCCATGCAGTGCCGGCGCAAAGACGATCCCGCGGATATTCCGGGTGGCGAGGATCGTCGACATGCGCGCGCCGGAAAGATTGTCCTCCTCCATCCAGAACTGCTCCAGGCCAAAGCCCAACGCGCGCGCGCGACTGCCGACCGCGGTGAAAATATCCCGGCAAAATTCCGTGGTCTTGATGTGGTTCCGACTGCCGTGCGGCCAGATGAGCGCGATGTTCTCGACGGTCCGGACCTTCCGGCCCTGCCCGATGACGGACATCAACGCAGAAATGTGCGGGTTCCGCCGATAACCCAGCGTCTCCGCGATCGCCTGGATGCGCCGGCAGGTTTCGACCGGGATACGCGGATGGTTTCTCAGCGCGTAGGAAACTGTGGACAGCGACACCTCTGCGGCGCGGGCGATATCTTTGACGGTACAATACTTGCGGGCCATGCCGAACGGTTTCGCTAACGGCGGGATTATGCCAACGAAATTATTGAGCGAGACTGGGATCCCATCTGCTCTTTCCTTCCCGCGACTACCGGCCGATCGATCGGCTGCGCCCAATAAAATCCATCCATGAAACATGTCACCGCGAGGGGTAACGAGCCTGCGAAGAATCACTGGAAGAATGTCCTGACCCTGGACCGTGAACGCCGTCTGGTGTCGGGCACGGCTGAGGCGTTGGTCGCGGCGATCAGGCGGGGCGCCGACCTGCGGGTCTATACTGAATTCCGGCACAACGAGCACATCGACACGACCTCCACCGACGCACAGCTGATCAAGGAGGCAGCCGATTTCAGAGTCACCTACCTGCTGGAGGACCGCTGGGTCGCAGGCATCATCAATCTCCGCCAACCCATCGAACTGCCGATAGGATTCGGCCCGCGGCCTTCAATGTCGTTTTTCCTCTATAACCAGGATGGCAAGCAGGCCATTGCCCGACCCTATTTGGACGGACAGCCGGCGACGGGAGGCCCGGGACCCTCGCCCTTGGACGACCACAGCCAGATGCCCAAGTATCATCAGTCCGATGCCTGGGATCAGCGCACGAATGCGCCGAGCAGCAATTTTGCCTACGACTTTGAAGTGTATAAATACTGGGTGTGCGACGACTGGCAGGAGGTCCTCGCGCACACCGCCGAGGGGAAGGTCGATTCCGGCAGCGTCGGCGCACTCGAGGAAGCTTTCGCGGGCGGCCGCGAAGTAAAGGTCGGCATTGTGGGATTGTGTGCGGACCTCGCGGGTGCATCTGCCGAGGTGGTGAGCCATGAGGTCTTTGTTCACTGTGGCTCCTGTTACTATTACACGGAGAGCAAACTCTTCATGGCTGCGGCCCAGCCCGTCGTGCGCGTGCAGCCCGCGATCCCGCTTCGCTATCGAAGCGAGGGATGGGATTTCGGGTGGTTGATGCCGCGGACAGACGGGCATGTGGCGCGGTGGCTACTGGATCCGTACACGCTGAAATTTAGCCGGAGCAACCAGCGGCATGCGATCCGTTGGTTTGTGCGCTAGTCTGCGGCTTGGCGCCGGCTGCAACGGTCCTGATAAGGCTTCCGGCCCGGGACCGGATGGCGAACGGTTTCGCCGTGGGACCTGTTGCGAAGCTGAAATCAGCGTTCGTATCAATTTCCACCTCCAGGAAATCCCCGGACACCAATGAAAACCTCCACCACCTCGTCTCGCGGGTGCTGAACTGCGGCGGCCGATAACCGATGCAGGAGGATCTTGTGCCGGCCGCGTTCCCTTATCGCGTCGCACCCAGTAGTCGCAGGACGACACCCCGCTCAGATCAACTCGCCACCTTATGAAACTCACCTCCTCCTGGCATCTGTTGGTCCTGTTTTCGCTGGCGGTTCGCGGGCTTGTCGCCGGACCGCCCGTCGCTAGGTCTTCGGCGGTGATCGACCTGGGGTCGCGCCGGGAGTTGTTTCTCGACGACTATCTCGTGGAGAAACTCTCCGGCGGCGCGGAACGGCGCTTGAATCATCCCGTGCCGCAAAACCTGTGCCTGACGTTTGACCAGCCTTGGGAAGGCAATGGCAGCGGCGGCTACGCGAGCATCTTCCAGGACGGCCCGCTGTACCGGATGTACTATACGGCGTATCAGATCGATGCGGTGAAGGAGGCGAGCGGCGGCAAGATTGCGCCTCCGCATCCGTTGTACACGTGCTATGCCGAGAGCGACGATGGGATCAGCTGGCGCAAGCCCGAGCTCGGGCTGCACGAGTTCCAAGGATCCAAGCGCAACAACATCGTCTTGGTCACCGAGGTCGTTGGCGAGTATAAGATCAACGCGGGGCATGTCGCGATTTTCAAGGACGAGAATCCGAACGCCGCGCCCGAGGCACGGTACAAGGGATTTGTCCGGTCGGATACGTTGAAGAAAAGACCGTTGCCCACCGGGTTGCTCGCCTACCAGTCCGCGGACGGACTGCACTGGTCGCGGATGCGGGCAAAGCCGGTGATCACCTTCGGCGCGTTTGATTCGCAGAACCTCGGTTTTTGGGATGGGGCGCGCGGGGAATACCGGGCGTACTGGCGCTACGACACGGCGGGTATCACCAATGAGAACATCTGGGAGCCGGCCGGGGTCCGGGCGATCCGCACCGCCACTTCCCCGGACTATGTCAACTGGAGCACGCCGGTGAATCTCAGCTACCCCACGAGCAATCCCGAGGAGCATCTATATACCAACCAGATCAAACCCTATGCGCGGGCGCCGCATCTGCTCATCGGTTTTCCCACGCGCTATGTTGATCGCGGCTGGTCCGACGTGATGCGGGAGATGCCCGACTTGGAAGCGCGGGAAGAAAGGTCCGTGGCCAACAAGCGCTATGGGACGGCCGTGACCGAAGGCTTGATCATGTCGAGCCGCGATGGCGTTTCATTCCAGCGTTGGAACGAGGCCTTCCTGCGTCCCGGCATCGAGCGCCCGGGCACCTGGACCTACGGCGATCACTACCTCAGCTGGCACTTGGTCGAAACCAAATCTTCCTTCGAAGGCGCTCCGAACGAGCTCTCCCTCTACGCCTCCGAGTCCTACTGGAAGGGATCGAGCAGCATGCTGCGCCGGTATACCTTGCGGCTCGACGGATTCGTCTCGGCGTCGGCGCCGATGAGCGGCGGCGAGTTGGTGACGAAGCCCTTTCGTTTTCGCGGCCATGAGCTCTCGCTGAATTGCGCCACCTCGGCGGCCGGCAGCGTACGCGTCGAGATCCAGGATATGAGCGGCCAGCCGCTGCCGGGATTTGCGCTCAGTGACTGCGCCATGCTTTTCGGCGACACGATTGGACGCACGGTGCGCTGGGCCAAGGGCCGCGACGTGAGTGCGCTCGCCGGCCAGGTGATCCGGCTGCGATTCGAACTGAAGGACGCGGACCTCTACTCCTACAAATTCCAGGAATAGCCCGGCAAAAGACGGCCGCGGAATCCGCCGGCGGCCGTTGCGAGCGGCATCTTGCAGGAGCGACGGCTATTCAACCCTGGAGTTGGAGGCGTTGGTGTCGCGGTAGGATTTTCAGAAGGCATCGAAACGATGCACCGCGGACTTCCTCCGCGAACTCTTCCTCATCAAAAGTCGTCAATTTTCCGCGAACGGTTTGGGCTGGGCGGGGAGCTTGAGCCCGACGAGTGCGGCGATGAAACCCAACAGGACCAGCGCCGCGACGAAGCTGGCTCTCAGGCCCCAGTGGTCGGAGATCCAGCCAAAGCAGACCGGGGCCAGGCCGATGGCGGACGAGGCCAGCATGAGGAAGGCGAGGTTTCCACGCACCTCCGATTTCACCGAGGCGGCCACGGGATAGTTCATATAGTAGACGCCGGAGAGTTCCGCCGCGCCGTTGAGGCCGAAAGCGAGCAGGAACCAGTAGCCGGGCACCAGCATGACCCAGAGCACGGCGATGATCTGCAGCCCGACGGTGACCAGCAGCGGAACCTTGGCGTGGGTGCGCGTCAGCAGCCAGCCGAGCAGGAAGCCGGCGAGCATCTTGAAGGAGAAACGCAGCGAAAGCTGGTAGCCGGCGAGGTCCTCGGAACTGCGGCCCACCACTTCGTGCGTGAAGATGCTCATGTTGGTCTGGATCGTGTTGGCACCGCACACGAGGAGGTAGGCGATGCAGGCGATCAGGAGGACGCGGTGCCGGGCAATGGTCTTGAAACCGCCGAGCACGGCCTCCCGGAAACCTTGGCGTTCCGGCTCCGCCGTCGGCATCGGCAGTCGGTACAGCGGCACGAGCAGCGCGGCGACGCCCATGGTGAGGGCGGTGGCGGCGAAGAGGAGTGCGTAGCTATAAGGATAGGACGCGGCCATCCACGCCGGCGCTTTCCACCCCAGCACTTTTCCGTCCATCAGCATCTGGCCCCACAACGAGCCAAGCACCGCAAAGCCCGGGCCCCAGCCATAGGCGAGCCCAAGCGCCCGACCGCGCTGTCCCTCGGCGACACCGCGGCTGAGCGCCTCCCAGCTGAGCATGAAAACGACGCCGTTCGCCGCGCCGAGCAAGGTGGCATGCACCAGCACCGCTCCGATGATGACAGTGTTCGACACGGGGAGCAGCAGCAGCCCGGCGACCGCCGCACTCGCCACGGCCATGGCCGCGAAGCCAAGGCCAAGCACCGGTTTCAACTGCCGGGCCTTCGGGAACAGCCAGGCCGTCACCACCGGGCACCACGCCATGGCGAGATAGAGCGTGTTGGGCAGGTTGGCGATCGTATCGGACGTGTGGAGGCGCTTGCACAATGCCGCCTGCACAAACCCGACGTAGATGATCGGGGCGGAAAGGTACATCAGCGCGAGCACCGCTGAGTACACGAAGATGTTTCGCTGCTGGCTCGCGGCGTCTAGCGTCTCGTTGGTCCCGAGCATGAAGGCGTCGCCCGTTGATGCCTTGTCGCGCATGGGTTGGGGGGGGCGCCCGCTCGACTTTACTCGCCGACCTGATCGACCACCCACAAGGTGTTCTGCGCTGTCATCCGGCGCGATTCACTGAAGTGATGCACTGCCACCGGCAGGTTCTTCAGCTGGGTGGGACGGCTGACCAGGAACTCCACCCAGTCCCCGCCGAGGTGCGCGATGAAGGCCAGGTGAAAGCATTCGATGGAGTTCGGCCCTGTGGGTTCATCGGGGAAAAGCACGGGACCGGTGTCGACCTGGTAGTAGCGGTGGCGTTCGCTGTAGTTCACCGTCTTGACGGGGTATTCGATCGTCACTTCGCCGCCTGCGATGGGAACGGTCGTGCGCGCGACCACGCGGCGATCGCCGTTGAACGTCGCGATCACGTCCTCGATCGATTCGAGCGGTTGCGCGCGGCAGCGGCGGAGATCGAGGGAATGGGTTTCGAAGGCGAGCACGGGATCGATGCACTGCCGCTCGGGTTGCACGCCGAGGCTGGGCGGGAAAAGCATTTCCCCTTTGTCCACCTGGTCCCACCGCTTGATGATAAGGAACTGCCCGGCGCCGACCACGGCGCACATGTCGGCATTGGGCTGCATCCAGACGTCGCGTTCGACGAAGACCTGCTCGGTCTTGCACGAGGCGCCCAGGGCGAACTCCTCGCGCTGGTGGCCGCGCGACACGACTGCGACGCATTCCACGGGCATGCGCACGTTGTTGAGGGTCGTGGGCGGCGGACGTGAAACCGTCAGCATCGGTTTCTTCAAGGTATCGGAACGCCAGCGAATATAAGACCGGCCGAAATCACACACCGTCGGAGCAGGGGAGGCCATGGGGAAGAACCTTGGGAGGGGTTGCGGGAGAGATAATCCCGCTGCGAGCGAAATCGTTCAGCGGGGAGGAGAGGACGGAAGCTTTTTAATCGCGAATGGACACGAATACGCACGAATCTTTCGCGGACCGGGTGGAGCGCGTTGCCCCTAACGCGCTGAGAGGGTCAGACCACAGCAAAGAGTCGACGGAGCCAAACCCGTTCGACCCCTTCGACAAGCTCAGGCCGAACAGCTCAGGGTCTCCGACAACGCGTTAGGGGCAACGCGCTCGCCTTCGCGGCGAAAGGCCGCCGCGGGCAGCGAACGATTTCGCTGGGTCGGGACTGTTCGGCGGAAGGATCGCATGCAGCATGGTATGACCTTTGGCTCCGGAGAAATTGGGGCTGGCCCATCGTCGTTTCCCATCAACCCTGCCCTCCCTTGAGTCCTCCGACCCTTGAATCGGCTGCATCCAAGCGGGAGGTCGCGCTCTCGCGCAAGGAGCTCGCGGCGTATGGCTCGGGAATCATCGGCTACCAGTATCCGCACTACGCCTTGGCGCACCTGGCGCTGCCGCTCTTCAATATCGGTCTCGGGATCGGCCCGGCGGCCGTGGGCGCGATCCTGATGGGCGGGAGGATTTGGGAGGCCTTGAGCAATCCGCTGGTGGGGGCGTTGTCCGACAATACCCGGACGCGCTGGGGTCGGCGAAGGCCCTACATCCTGATCGGTGCGATCCTGACGGGTATGATTTACCCATTGGTCTGGCTCGCACCTCGCTCGTGGGGCAACGAGGCGATCATCGGGTACATTCTCGTGAGCACGCTGGCACTATATACGGCGTTCAGCGTGTTCTCCGTGCCCTATATCGCGTTGGGATTGGAGCTGACGCCCGATTATCACGAGCGCACCAAGGTCCAAGTTTGGAGAACCTATTTCAGTCTCGTCCCGGGGTTCACCTCCGGGTGGTTCCTCTGGTTCTGTAAACTCCCCGCCTTCGGCGACATCATGGTCGGAGCCCGCTGGCTGGGAAGTGGGGTAGGATTGTTGATCCTGCTCGCCGGTGTCATCCCCGCGATTTTCCTCACCGAACGCTACTATCAAGTCGCGAAAAAAACCCGGAAGGAGCCCTTCGTCAGGACAATGGTCGAGGTGCTCAAGAACAAGCCGTTCGGCATCATGATGATTGTGATCACAGCCTTGGAGCTGGGGCGCTTCACCACGGACAATCTCGGTTTCTACGTGCTGGCGTACCACGTTTACGGCGGCGACACCTCGGCGGCGGCCTTCCTCATGGGCATCAACACCACGGTACTGCTGTTGATATCATTTGCGACGATTCCAGCGGTGCAGAAAGCCGAACTGCGCTGGGGCAAGATCGTGACCCTTCGACTCTGCCTGGCCATCAATATCCTGGCTGATCTCTTGAAATGGTTCCTCGCGTCGCCGTCGTATCCATGGGCGTGGATTTCGATCAATGTACTGACGACCTTCGGCGGACTGGGCTTCTGGATCCTCGTGAATTCCATGAAGGCTGACATCTGCGACTGGGATGAACTGGAGACAGGGAAGCGGCGGGAAGGTTCTTTCAGCGCGATTGCCGGGTTGCTGCAGAAAACCACGGCAGCCGTCACACTGTGGCTCGCCGGCCTGATGCTTCAATGGGTCGGCTTTGATGCGTCAAAGGCCGGCCAGCAGGAACCGGAGACCATCTTCTGGCTGCGAGTCGCGTACTTTGCCCCTTCGGTCGTGATGCTCGGGATCGGTCTTTGGGCGCTCAGAAAATATGAGTTGGACCTGCCCACCATGCAGCGGGTCCGGGCGCAGCTGGAACTCAGGCGCGCCGCGGTGTGAACGAGCGGGACACTCACCCTTTCGATTTTCCGATGCGTAACATTTCCTCATTCCTGTTTTCAGTCATCACCCTGGGCGCGTTTAGCTTGGCTGCGATTGGGGCCGTGCCCAGCGGACCGAGTCCGCAATCGCTTTGGGACATGAAGGCTCTTTCCAAAGCTCCGGCGACCTATCCTGCGGAAGGAATTTCTGCCAAGGGCGTCCGCGCCGTTTTCTACGAAGGCCCTCTCTATAAAGGAAAGCCCACGCGGGTCTTCGCCTACTATGGAATCCCGAACGTACCCGCCGGCCAAAAAGTTCCGGCGATCGTCCTCGTGCACGGCGGCGGCGGCACCGCGTTCGACGGCTGGGTTCGACTTTGGAATTCACGCGGCTATGCGGCGATCTCGATGGACCTCTGCGGTTGCGTCCCGGTTGGCAAGATTCCCAAGTGGCAGCGTCACGAAATGGGCGGGCCCCCGGGTCCGGGGGGATTTGAGCAGCTGGACGATGCCTTCGCTGACCAATGGACCGGCCAGGCCGTGTCCGACGTCATCCTCGCGCACTCGCTCCTTCGGTCCTTTCCCGAAGTCGACGCTTCGCGCATCGGCATCACGGGCATTTCCTGGGGTGGATATCTCACATGCATCGTCGCGGGCCTGGACCAGCGCTTCAAGTTCGCGGTCCCGGTCTACGGCTGCGGCTTCCTGGGCGACAATTCCTTCTGGCTGGATCGATTCGCCAAGTGGGGGCCGGTGGTGTCCGGGCGATGGCTCGGACAATGGGATCCCTCCCACTATCTGACCGCCGCCAAGCTGCCCATGCTGTGGGTGACGGGCACCAACGATTTTGCCTATCCCATGGACTCGCTCCAAAAATCGTACCGCCGGGCACCCGGACCGCACACCTTGACGGTGACGGTGCGCATGCCGCATGGGCATCCACCTGGCGAGAGTCCCCCGGAAATCCAGGCCTTCGCCGACAGCATTTTCAAAGGAGGCGCACGGCTCGCCGAGATCACGAAGCAAGGCAGCGAGGCCGGGGCGGCCTGGGCCAGGTACCGGTCCGCCGTTCCGGTCGCAAAGGCCGAACTCAATTACACCACGCAGGGCGGAAAGTGGCAGGAACGGCGCTGGGAAACCATCCCCGCCGCGCTCGACGCGAAACGCCGCCGCGTCACTGCCACGCCGCCTGCGGGGACCACGGTCTATTATTTCAATCTCACGGATGAGCGCGGCCGGGTGGTGAGCACCGAGCACGTGGAAATTATCCCGAAGAAAAACGAGTCGTCCTAGCTTTTCAGCGATGGGGAAATTTTTTAAGTAGTTCCGAAGTTCGGAAGAGCTCTCAGTCTCAGCTTTCAGTGGTCAGCAAATCGTGTGGTTTCTTCACTCCGAGACGGTTCTGACCGCGCCAAGTTTATCCCTCATCGGCTGATTGCTGACGGCTGACAGCTACCGCTCCCCGGAGCAGGCTGGGCCGCCTGCGCTACTTTTTACCGTTCTTGGTCTTCGAAGCAGCGAACGATTTCGCTGAAGACGGCGTTGAGGCGTAAAAATGGTGCCGGCAAACATGCCGGCCACTTTCCCCGAATACCCTCTCGGTGGAACTCCTGGAAGATTTCGCCCGCGCATGCCGACAAATGTCTTAAAAATGAGTCCCGTTCCGACGATCGACGTCAGCTGCGACGTGCTGGTCGCCGGTGGCGGATTGGCTGGCGTGGCCTGTGCGATCGCGGCGGCCAGAAACGGAGCCCGCGTCTATCTCTGCCAGGATCGATCCGTGCTCGGCGGCAACGCCAGCAGCGAAATCCGCATGCATGCGGTCGGAGCGAATTCCGGGCGGCCGAGCCAGGACCTGGTGCTCGAGGCTCGGGAGACCGGCATCATCGAGGAAATCCGTCTGGAAAATGCCGTGCGCAACCCGCAGCGCTCGCCTTCGGTCTTCGACCTGATCCTTTACGAGAAGTGCTACGCCGAGAAAAATCTCACGCTGTATCTGAATACCACGATCAGCAGCGCGGAGGTGCGCGACGGCCGCATCCAGCGGGTAATCGCCATGCGCCCCAGCACCGAGCATCGGTTTTGTTTCAAGGCCAAGGTCTATGTGGACTGCACCGGCGACGCGACCCTCGGGGCGCTGGCGGGCGCGGGATACATGCAGGGACGCGAGGATGAGAAGGCCTTTGGGGAGTCGTTTGCCGTCCCCACCGCCGATCGAAAAACCCTCGGATCCACGCTTTTGTTCATGGCCCGGAAGCATGACCGCCCGATGGCGTTTGTCCCGCCACCGTGGGCGAGAAAATTCACGGAACGTGACCTCCTGCTGAGAACCCACGCCGCGCCGACCGTCGATGCGGGCTTGGAATATGGCTATTGGTGGCTCGAGTGGGGCGGTCAGCTCGACACCATTCGCGACAACGAGGAAATCAGGCACGAGCTGATGGCGATCGTCCTCGGCATGTGGGACCACATCAAGAATGGCGGCGATCACGGGGCGGCGTGCTGGGCCCTGGATTGGTTTGGGGTCGTGCCGGGCAAGCGCGAGAGTCGCCGGCTGATGGGGCGCTATGTGCTGACGGAGCGCGATGTCCTTTCGTCGACTGCTTTTCCGGACGCCATCGCATACGGCGGGTGGCCGATCGACCTTCATCCTCCCGAAGGCATCGACCGGGTGGAGGAAGATCCGTGTGTCCAACATCCGGTGCCGTGCCTCTATGATATCCCGCTGCGCTGCTGCGTCGCGCGCGATCTCACCAACCTGATGTTTGCGGGTCGGAATATTTCCGCGACTCACGTGGCGTTCGCTTCGACGCGCGTCATGGCAACCTGCGCTGTGATCGGCGAAGGCGTCGGCGTCGCGGCGGCTTACGCGGCGACGGCCAACCTGGAACCTGCGTCCCTCGCCGACCGGTCCGAAACGATGGCCCTGATTCAACGGCGCCTCCTGCGTCAGGACGCATTTCTCATCGGCCAGCGTTACGCCGAGCGTGCGGACCTCGCGCGCTCCGCCTCGATCCGGGCATCCAGCGAAACCGCCCTGGGACTCGCGACGAATGTGATCTCCGGCCAGAATCGAGCGCTGCTAGGCGACCGCGGCGTCCCAGCCGCGCGGCAGCTTCCCGGCATCCATCGCTGGATGAGCGACCCGAGTGTAAAGCTGCCGGCATGGATCGAACTGCGGTGGCCGAATCCGGTGACGGTGGGATTGGTCGAGATCGTGTTCGATACCGGACTCCATCGCCATCTCACGTTGACGCAATCGGATGCTTACCATGCCAAGATGTGCTGGGGCGTTCCGCAGCCCGAGACGGTGAAGAGCTACGAAGTCAGCTGTGAGGATTCCATGGGTTGGCGGTCGTTGGTGAAGGTGGACCAACACTGGCAGCGGCGGGCGACGCATTTGTTTTCCCCGACGGTTTCCACGATGGCTCTCCGTCTGGCGGTGAGCGAGACGTGGGGAACGCCGGAAGCGCGGATCATGCGGATCAGCGTCTACGCTTCAGCCGGGCCTCTCGTCTAGGTTTTCGAGCATGCCGCTTGATCCCCTCCAGCCCGCTCCGGCCCGCGGGATTCCCGCACGACGCGAAAACCTCAGGATTGGAGTGGTGGGATGCGGCGCATTTGGCGAAAGCTACCTCGCGACGCTGGCCGGTATGACTGGGATCGAGGTCGTGGCGGTGACGGATGCGATGCCGGAGCGCGCCCGGCGATTGGCGAAGCGTTACAGCATCCCGAACGTTTCGCCTAGCTTCCAGGAGCTCGTGGCGCGAGCCGACATCGATGCGGTGTGCGTGGTCACGACGGAGGACCAGCATTTTGAACCGGTGATGGCCGCGCTGCGGCACGGCAAGGACGTCATGGTGGAAAAACCGATGGCCACGCGGCTGGATGAAGCGCAGCGCATGATGGAGGCTGCAAGCGAACACGGTCGCGTGCTCATGCCGGGGCATCTGCTTCGGTTCGAACCCCGGTACGCCACGGTCAAGCAGCAGCTCGCGGAAGGACGCCTGGGCCGGGTGCTTTTTCTTTCCGCCCGCCGGAATCGCACCAAGGGCCAGGGGCGAATCTACAAGCGCACGCCGCTGGTGTTCGAGACTGCCATCCACGACATCGACCTGATGCTCTGGTTCACCTGTCAGAAAGTGGCCTCGGTCCGCGCCTGGACGGTGGCGGCCGTGGCGGGCCAAGAACCCGATCTTCTTTGTGCGGCCCTCAAGTTTCAGGACGGAGCGATCGGGATGTTTCACGCAAGTTGGCTGCTGCCGGACCGGACTGCGGTGTTTGACGACCACCTTCAGGTGCTGGCCACGGCGGGCGCCGCCAACGTGGATCTGCTCAACGCGGGATTGACGCTCTGGCCCGAGTCGGGGCCGGAGCATCCGGATACCAGTTACGAACCTCGCCTGCATGGCAGCATCCAGGGCGCGTTGCGGGAACAGCTCATCTACTTCGCCCGTTGCTGCCGCGAACAACGGCTGCCGACAATCGTTTCGGCGGCGGATGGCGTGGAAGCAGTCCGGGTGTGTGCAGCCCTGGTGCAATCGGCCGTGGAGGATCGGGAGATCGACTTGTAGCCGAAATTAAGCCGCGGAATTTTAGCCACGAATGGACACGAATTCACCCGAATCCAAAAGTAGCGCAGGCGGCCCCGCCTGCTCCGAAGTTCGAAGTTCAAATCCCGGAGCAGGCTGGGAGCCCGTTCGACAAGCTCAGGACCCTCGGCCTGCACTGAATTCGTTTCCATTCGTGGTTAAAAACGCTCCGATGCCGAGTGGATCGAATCGCGCAACGAATCCCGTGAAATCGCGCCGTAAAATCGCCATTGTCGGGCTGGGCGCGTTTGGTGTGCTCCACGCGGAGACCGCGCTGGGATTGGACGAGGCGGCGGTGGTTGCGGTCTGCGACCAGCAAATGATCCGGGCACAACAGCTGGCCGGGCAATGGAGAGTCCCACACGCCTTCGCATCATTGGATGAGCTGCTGGCTTCCGGGGTGGCGGACTCCGTCATCATTGCCACGCGCACGGACACGCATGCTGCGCTCGCGGCGCGTGCGATGGAGGCGGGCTTGGATGTCCTGCTCGAAAAACCGGCGGCCCGGACGCAGGAAGAATTGCGGCACCTGCTGGAGGTGTGCGCGGCGACGGGACGCGTGGTGATGGTGGATCATATCTGCTTGTTTCACTCGCTGGTGGGCCCGTTGCTACGACGAGTGGAGCAGGAGGGGTTTCGCGCCGCGCATTTCGTTCGGCATCGATCGCGCGAGACGGGAACGAAGTTCGCGGGGGAAAGCCCGCTGGAGCTGCTGATGGTTCATGACTTCTATGTGGCCGCGCAAATGGCGCAGGGCGCGGAGCCGGTTGAATTCGCGATCACGGAGAGCCGGAATCGGCGCGGGAAAGTGGACATGGCCTGGGTGCTGTTGCGTTGGGCCGATGGGCGGGTCGCGACCTTTCATTCGAACTTCGGCCTGCCCGCATCGGCGCCCGGCGATGGCTGGGATGCCACCGAAGTGTTCGGCGAGAATTACCACGCTCGGATCGACACCAACCCGGCGCCCTTCCGGATTGGATCCGACGGAGTGAGCTGGCCGATCACGCTGGAGATTTCGAAGGTCATGGGTCGACCGACCGGCATGCTGGCCGAAGCGCAGCGATCTTTTTTCGCCGTGCTGGACGGCGCGCCGGTTCCCGCCGGCTGCCGGATTGAAGATGCACTCCAGATCCAGGGTTGGACGGATCGGCTCCGCCAGATTGCACAACAAACCTCGGAGTTTTAACCACGGATTTCACGGATCGCACGGATGGAGCCAACCGGGCTCGGTCCGCGAGGCATTGGGAGATCTGACCGCCTCAAGTTTTCGTGCAGCGCGAGAACTGAAGCGTACTGCCAGCCGCGTGCCTCAGGGCTGGCAACTGGCCGCTCGGGCGTCGTAACAGCCGAGCGTGCGGAAGAATTCGATCGCGAGCTGGCGGTGCCCGGCGCCGTTCGGGTGAATCGGGTCGGCGAGCCATTCGCGCAGGGCCGCGGGCTCTTTTTTCTTCGCCTGCCAATAGTGCCAGTGGTCAACGAGGATGGTCTGTGTCGCCTGTGCGACCCGTGCAATCGATTCATTGTACAAAGGCAGGTCGTGACGGGTGCGGCTGTCCGGCGATGCATCGTCGATGGGATTTGTCCGATGGAGAATCGGGATGGCGCCGGCCGCACGGACGCGGGCCAGCATCTCACGCAGGTCGGATTCGAACTTTTCCACGCCCGCCGGACCCTGGGTGGCGTTGTTCATGCCGATCATGATGGAAACCACATCCGGACGAAGACGCAGGACCCGCCAGTCGAAGTCGGCGAGCAGGCCGGCGGTGTTCTCGCCGGAGAGCCCGGAGTTGATGAAAAGATCGCGCCGGCGTTTCAATTCCCAGCGGATGCGTTCCTGCACCAGCTCGGGGTAGGAACGCTCCCGCCCGAGATGCCTGGCGCCTTGAGTGATGGAGTCGCCCGTGAATACCCAGACCAAGGGCGTCCGCAGCAGGGCTAGTTTTTGCTGCAGCGCAACCAAGTCGGGAAGCGGAGCGGGCTCGTTTGGAGCTTCGGCCAGGCCCGACGTCGGCGTCATCAGCAAGAGGAAGCAAACGCCAACGTGGCGAAGGAAACCAAGAGGCTTTGATTCGGTCGAATTCATCACGCTAATTTTGAGTTCACTCAAACCGCCGAGTTTCGCTTACTTGATTTGGACGTCGACCTGCCGAACGATCGGATACGCGTCGCCGTTGGCACTGACGAGTTCGAGCCGGTACTGCAGCCTGCGATCAGCGGGAGCGAGGTCGAAGGAATCCGCCGTGAGTTTCCGCCACGGCGCGGCTTCGAGCGAAGACGCATCCGGCGAGCTGCGCACCAGCGTGCGCACCTGGGCGCCAAACGAAGCGGTGGCGGTGACCTGCAGTCGGCCATGACGGCAGGAATCGGACCAGTTTAACACGTGCGACGTGAACGTTTCCTCGTTCCGGCGGTTGTAGAGGTTACCGATATCTTGTACCCACATGTAGTGGGGACCGTTGGAAGGAAGATATTGGACGGCAGGCGCCTGGAATCGGTTCCCGTCGTTGAAGAAGATCGGCGAACTGACGAGATGCCCCGCGTCGACCGAATGGGCGGCGAACGCCAGGTCCAGTTTGCCGTCGTGGTTGAAGTCCGCGATGACCACCTCCGAGGCGGAATTTATGATCAGCGGGGTCCGATTGAGCGGCAGGAAGCCGGTGTCAGATCCCCAGAAAATGTATGATGGAAGGTGCTCGCGCGAGAGTTCGCCGTGGTAGGACGGCATCACGATGTCGAGATGGCCGTCGCCATCGAGATCTGCGACGGCGAGGCCGACCGGCGTGGATCCTGGGAGCCACTGGGAGTTGCTCTGGGTCCAACCGGTAGGCGAACCCCAGAAGATACTGAAGCCAGTGTCGTGATGCTTCGTGACCGGATCCTCGTAGCTGGCGACCAGCAGGTCCAGCCACCCATCTCCATTGAGATCCGCGGCCTCGAGATCGATCGGCGCCGGATACGGAAGGACCGTCTTGTTCTGATCGCTGTAGCCCTGCGTCGAACCCCAGTAAGTGGAAAGCAAGTTGGCCGTGTAGGAATTGACGGTGATGTCGAGGTAGCCATCGCGATTGAAATCCCCGATCAGGCAGCCGGTGGAGCGTCCTTTCACGGGAAAGACCTGCCGCTGCTCGCGCCGGTACCCCTGCGGCCCGCCGAAATAAATCACGAGCTCCGCGTCGGGATTGCTGGCGTGCTCGAACGTGCCCAGGACCAAGTCGAGGTAACCATCGCGGTTGAGGTCCGCGACATTGATGGAGCCGAGGCTCTTCTCGTGCAGGACCTGCCGGCGGGAAGCATCGAAGCGGTTGGGTCCCGGCCCGGCGATGGCGCCTTCGGGTCCGCCCCAATAAATGTTGATCCCGTAGTCCGGGGTGCGATCGAGGGTTTCATCCGTGACGTCGCCACCGTTGATGACGATCATGTCCACGAAACCGTCGCTGTTGAGGTCCGAGGCGCTCGATTTGTAACCGCTGAGGTTGGGAATATCGCTCATCCTGCTGGTGGAAAATCCGTCCTTCGCCCCCCAGTAGAGCCGAAGGGGCACGGCGTCGTCCAATGTGCGCCGGAGGCTGCCGGTAAAAATCGCGGTCGGTGGGACGCCGGGCTTGAGGCGCGCCAAGGCCACATCCTGCGGCCCGGTCGTGGAAACCTGGGCCCTCGTCCCGGCCAGGGCGCGGGTGCCGTCGCCGAACAAGACGAGCGAGGAGCCCTGCGTGGTTTTGTCCCCTTGGTAAACGGCGACGAGTAAGTCCGCATGACCGTCCTCGTCGAGGTCGCCGATGGTCGCAGCGATTGCGTTCGCGATCGTGAGATCCTTGCGCCGTTCGAGATTGATACCGTCTTCTCCGCCCCAGAACACGGTGACGCAGGGCTTCGCTTCCGGCGGCACGCCGCCCTTCGGAAAGACGAGCTTCCGGTTGGTGACGACCAAGTCCGGCCAAGCGTCGTCGTCGAGCCGGCCCACCGCAAGATGCCAGGCTGGCCCGGCGCGAAGGATCCGCGTGCTGGGCTGGGGCAGGGAAGGCTTCACTTCATAGAGCTCATCGGACTCAGTTCCGACCCAAAGGCGGTCGGCCGCGGGATCGCGCCCCGAGAAACCAGCGAAGCTTCGAATCCTCGGGCGCGACGCGCCCGCCTTCGTTGCGGGCAGTTCGATGGCCGGGCCGAGCTTCAGGCCCTTCGGACCATCGGGCGAGAGCAACAGGACTTTTTCCGAAGTGACGACGGCGCCGACAAACTCGTGAGCGGGACCGAACGCTCCGCATACCACCTCCATCGCATTGGGCACGCCGAGGTCTTGGTAGTTGGTCATGGCAAATCCTTCCGGCCCGCCCCAGTACGTGCGAAGGATGCGTCCGGTTGGTTGTCCCATCATCCAGCCGGTGCTGTTGAGGGTCAGGATGTCGGGCCAGCCATCATGATTCAGATCGGCGACGGCGAACGCGGTGACGCCATTGACGGGAAGCTGGCGGACGAGCCGCCGCGAACTCCAGCCGTCGTCGCCACCCCATGCGATCATCATGGAGCTACGCGGCTGTTGGACATTCTGTGGATTCGGCATGATGACGAGATCGGTGAATCCGTCGCAATTCAAGTCGCACGGGATGACTCGGCTGCTGCCGTCGACCTCCAGGTTGGCGGCCTTCAGTGTCTGGTGCGGTCCCGCGACGGCCAGCGTGGCGGGCAGCGCGTGGTACATGTCGTGGGTGTTGTTGAACAACAGGTCGAGATAGCCGTTGTGATCGAGATCATAGCGGTGGATGACTTCCAGTTCACCGCGATGATTCACATAAAGATTCTGCCCCGAATTTCCCAGGGTGCCGGCGGCAAAGGCGGCGCCGCTTTCGCGCCAAGCCGGCGGCTCGGTTCCTCTGGCGGCGCGGACGAGGCCGGAGTTGATCGCGAGGAATGACAAGACCACGCGGGAAGGACGAGGGAGGTGCATCGTGAGGATGGGGTTGAGGACGGCCGTGCATCGCAGGCGTGCGAAATGATGCCTGCCGCGCCGCGAAGCCGAGTGAATGACAAGACTGTCGCGGAGACACGGTCGACTTTTTTCCCTCATTTGGTGAACGATTTCGCTAAGACAGAAATTGTCCGGTGATGGCACCCGGGTAATCGACAAGCGCGCCCAGGCAGAACAACCCGCCCCCCACCATGAAAACTGTCACGCCCGCCTTATCGTGCGTCACCTGTCAGGAAACATTCGAGCGCGCTCCCGCTGCTCTTGCCCCTTTGCTCGTTCGCCAACTTTGGAACCGGTGGTCGTACCAACCGGTCCGTCGAATCCTGACGTTGCTCGCGTTGCTGCCCCTGGCCGCAATGGCCCAATCCTCGGGCACCGTGGAGGGTCGCGTGTTCAACGGCGTGGCCGGCACGTATCTGGTCAATGTGCGCGTCAGCGTCGATGGCACCAACCGGGAGACGCTGACGGATCCCGACGGCAACTACCGCCTGGCCAACCTGCCGGCGGGCACGGTGCGCGTGCGCGCCGCGTACGTCGGACTGGCGGAAAACGTCCAGTCGGTCGAGGTCGCGGTCGGCAAGGTCACGCAGCAGAATTTCGAACTCGCCCGCGCCGGTGTGACGCCAACCGCGGCCGAGGTGACCCAGATGAAGGAATACAAGGTGGTCGCGGAGCGCCAATATGATGCCCAGGCGCTGGCGCTCAACGAGCAGCGGCGATCCCCGAACATCAAGAATGTGGTCGCGATGGACGAATACCCCAACGGCACGACCGGCAACCTGGGCGACACGATCCGGTTTATCCCGGGCGTCACGCTCAGCTATTCCGGCTATGTTCCCTCGGAAGTCTCGGTGCGTGGTTTGCCCACCGACATGACCAACGTCACCATCGACGGCTCGCCGGTGGCCGCGGCCTTTTTCGCCCAGACGCGCGCGGCCTCGCTCCTCTCGGTTCCGATGAACAACGTGTCCCGCATCGAGGTGACGAAGGTGCCGACGCCAGACATGTCGGCCTCCGGCCTGGGTGGCACGGTCAACCTGATTTCGAAAGGCGGGTTCGAATCCAAGGCCCGCCTGATCACCTACGAACTCTACACGACGTTTCGTCCTGACTTTGGCTTCTCGCTCGACGAGCGGACCGGTCCGATGGACAAGCTCACCACGAGTCACTTCAAACCGAGCGCCGGGTTCACCTACTCGCAGCCGATCACAAGCTCGCTCGCGGTCTCCCTGTCCGCCTCGACCAAATCGAATTACCTCTGGTCCAACGAAACCGGTTCGACCTGGGACTTGATCAAGTTGATTCAGACGGCCAACACGCTGACCTCGGTGCCGCAGATCGTGACGACCCGCAATGCCCGCGTCGGACTCGACTGGAAGCTCGGGGACAAGAACGTCTTCGGCCTCAGCTACCAAGTCTCCGAATATGATTCGCTCTACATGGGCACGCTCGTCGGTGTGACGTATGGCACGGGTGCGACCGGCGGGGTCAACGCCGACGGCGCCTTCACCCAAGGTGCGGCCACTGGCGTGGGCACGCTCACGCAGTCAGGATCGGCCTTCAAGATGGATATCCGGACGAAGCACCTCAGGTTCAAGTACCGTTTTGACGGCGACGTGTGGAAGGTGAGTGCCAACAGCAGCTACAGCCGCTCGTACTCCACCCCGCGCAACACGAGCGAGGGATTCTTCCAGAACTTCAACGCCACGATTCCCAACCTCGTCATCCGGGGCGAGGGGGTCACCGGCACCGGGGAGACGCGCGAAAGCACGGCGCCCACCCGTTACACGGTCACCGATCGCAACGGCGCACCGGTCGACCTGTACAACGGCAACAACTACTCGCTGAACAATGCCTCCTCGTTCATCGTCACTTACCTGACCGAGAAGGCCGACGGCCGGGTCGATGTCGGCCGTGAGTTCGCCACGTCGAACCCGACGGCGATCAAGGCCGGCGTGGGCTATTCCCAGGAAGTCTCCATTGCCGAGAACTACAGCGAGACCTTCAACTTCCGCACCGGGGCGCCGGTGGCCGATCGCATGGCGGGCCTATATGGCCTCGTGGACACCGACTTCTCCGATCAGGTCCCGAGTGTCCTGGGCCGGAAGGTGCAGCGCATCACGGCGCGCAAGGTGTACCAGTTGTATGCGGCCCATCCAGAGTACTTCATCCGCGACGACGTAGGCGCCTTCACCACCTACGCCAACAACTCGAAGGAGATCACCGAGGACATCCTGTCCGCCTACCTGCGAGGCGATATCCGACTGCTTAACAACCGCTGGTGGATCGTCGCCGGCGTCCGCTATGAGCGCACGATGGACGACGCGGTCGGGCCGCTGAACGATCCCAACGCGGTGTACCAAAGGAATGCGAACGGTTCATTCATCCTGGACGCCGGGGGCAACCGAATTTTCCGGACCACTAACCTGCTGGAGCGGGCCAAGCAGCAGTACACGCCCCGCGGCTCGACCGCGGAGAGAAACTACCAGCATTTGTTTCCCAGCGTGAATTCCACGTTCAACCTCACAAATGATTTCGTGGCGCGCTTCGGTTATGCCAAGACCATCGGCCGCCCCAATCTGCCCAACGTCATTCCCTCCGTGTCGCTGTCCGCCGTCACCCCTTCCTCCACGACGCAGGTTGTCACCGTGGTCAACACCGGCCTGAAGCCGTGGACGGCCGACAACTATGATTTCACGCTGGACTCCTACCTGATCAAGAACGGGTTTGGCTCGATCGGGGTCTTCCAAAAGGACATCAAGAACTTCTTCGTGACGACCTCGCAGGACGGAACCCCGGCGTTGCTCGCCCAGTACGGCATCATTTCGCCCAATCCGGAGCTGCTTTACACGGTCAATACCCTCGGTAACGGCGGCGCGGCGACCATCCGCGGCCTGGAGTTCAACTACAAGCAGTCGCTCACCTTCCTCCCGCACTGGGCGCGCGGCGTGCAGGTGTTCTTCAATTACACGCGTGCCACGGTCGGCGGACCGAACAGCGGGGACTTCATCGGGTTCAGCCCCAAAAGCCAAAGCTGGGGCATCAACCTGCTCCGCCCTCGCTATTCCGTGAAGCTCTCGCGGACCGAGCAGGCCCAATCCCGTCGGGCGATCGCGGGAGCCAGTGCCACCATCCCGGCCGGCACCTACACCTACCAAGGGGGCAAGCGGACCCTTACACTGGAGGGTGAATATCGTTTCTCGCGCAGCGTTTCCCTTTTCGGATCGATCAGCGACTTCGACAAGAACAACGGGTTTGTGGACGAACTGTTCCGCTACGGTTCCGAATCCACCCCACAGTATGCCCGATCCCAGCGCTACCAGGAGTGGGGCATGCGGGCCGCCCTCGGCATCAAGGGCGAATTCTGATCGACGGCATTTTGCCGGCCTGAATCGGGGCAGGCGAAACGTCGCGTGCTCCTTCAGGCCGGCCCGGTTCCTGGTTCCCTATCCCCGCCATGACTTCCTTTTCACGACCTTCCTTCCTCGCCCGCGCCGCTGCCCTGCTCGCCTTTGCCGTGTGCAGCGTCGTCGCGAGGGCGTCACCCGCCACCGCGGCCGATGTCATCAAGCCAGGGGAGTCGGCGCGCCGTCCGCTGCAAGCTTACTGTGGGGCGGGTGACCACTGGTGGACCGCCGAAAGGGAGCCAGTGGACAGCCCGGCCACGATCCGGGCGATGTTCGAGTGGATGTCGAAGACCTATCAGATCGGCACGATGTACTGGCGGGGCGGACAGCAGGAACTCTGGCACGAATACTATCGGTTCGGTCAGGAAGCCCCGTTGACGTACGACTCCGAGTTCACGTGGGCGAAATACATGATGTACGATGTGCACACCAACGAGGTCGCGGTGCAGGCGGCCCATCAGAACGGCATGCGGATCGTGCTCTATACCGGCTTGTTCGAGCATGGCGTGCAGCCCGACCAGGGAATTCTTTCGCCGCATCCCTGGGAAGACCGAGCGAGGATCGAGCATCCGGAATGGTGCCCGCTGGACCGCTGGGGCGAGCGCCGCGCCCCGGGTCCGCTGTCTTTTTCGCATCGCGAAGTGCGGGACCTGCTGGCCCGGCGCTATATCGATTTCGTCACCCAGCGCAGTTACGACGGCATCATATTTTATACCTACGTGGAAAACCACGGCACCCGGTACCCGGAGGAGTTTGACTATAGCGCGCCGATCCTCGCGGAATTCGACAAACGGTATCCCGGGGTCGACCCGCGGAGCGCCCCGTTGACGTTCGAGCAGCAAGCGCATCTGGCGGTTTGCCGCGGTCAGTTTGTCACCGCATTCCTGCGGCAGCTGCACGATGGGCTGAAGTCCTCCGGGAAGACGCTCACCATGATCCTCGACGCGAAAAATCCTGATCGCGGCCAGGCGTGGTGGAGCCGACCGCCGTCATCAACGGGCAACATTGCCATGGAATGGGAGCGCTGGATCAAAGAGGGGATCGTCGATGAATTTTATGTTCAACTCGGCAGCGTGGAGGACCAGCAGCGCCTGCTGGATCGCCTGCTCGAGGCCACGCGCGGCACTCCCATCAAGCTGGCCGTCCGGACCCTCGAGCCGTTCAAGGAATCCTCCTGGGCAAAATATGCGGCGGCCGGCGTCGCCCTCACGCCTTGCATCACGTCGCCGACCAACGACCTCGATCGAATCGCCCTCGAGGCGACGAGCCCCGAGACCATCCGGAGCGGGGATTGGCGGCTCCGCCTTCAGACGCTGGCTGACATGGGTGGAAAAAAGCTGCCGGCGGACACGAAGGCGGCCGCGTCGGCCACGAGAGATCCACATCCTTTGGTCCGGAGGAAAGCCCTGCAGGTACTCGCCGCGCTCAACGCCGGCGACCAAGTCACGGCGGTCGAGGCCGCGCTGCACGATCCGGAGAACAGCGTACGGGTGACGGCTGCGGTCACGCTTAAAACTATCCACGGTCCGAAATCCGCTCCGGCTCTTTTGGCGGCGCTCGCAAGCGAGCGTGTGTCCTCCTTTCTGCTTCGGCTCATGGCGGCAGACACCTTGGCCGCCATCGGAAGCGATGCTCTCCCGGTGGTGCTCGAGGGCACGGGCCATTCCTCCGCCGCGGTCCGGGAGACGTGCATCCGGGCCCTGCGGCTGCTCGCAAAGCCGACCATGAGCGACGCGGTGTTTTCACGCCTGCAAAGCATCATGATGAATCCCGCGACCAGCGCGGTGGATCGGTATTGGAGCGCGATCACGTTCAGCAGCGCGCGTGCGGCGTTGAGCGAGGCCCAGCGGGAAACCTGCGCCCAGGATTTGTTGAAGCTCATTCGGAGCGACACCCCCCCGCTCGTCCAAATCCGGGCCGCCATGGTCCTGGGAGAACTCCAACCCACAATGGCATCCGCGACACAGGCGCAGGCAGTCGAGGCGCTCGGGACGCTTTTTCGGCGGTACGGCACGGGCTCGCGCCGTAGCGACGCGGCATTCGGCTGGCGACTCGTGGGGAACGCGCTTGATCGGTTCGGGCCGCCTGGCCGGGGTGTGCTGGAGTCGTTTCGCGTCCAAAAGGAGGACGAATGGCTGGCGTGGTTCGCTTACGAAGTCACCTACCTGCCATTGCGCGGGGCGAAGGCGGATTTGACCACCGAAGCGGAGGCCGTGGCCACGCACGCGAAATACGCGCCCAAGTTTCCGGGCTGGCGGACCTGGAACCAACCCGACGCGACCGGCACAAATTGAAGATTTTTGTGACAGGGCTATGCGGGTACCTCGGCCGGGCCGTTGCCCGCGAGGCGGTGAGCCGTGGACATCAGGTCACGGGAATTGACCTCGCACCCTGGCCGACGACCGAGCTCAAGCCACCAGGAGTGACCTGGCTCCGATGCTCGCTCGACGATGGCGCGAAATTTGGGGAGATGCTGCATGGCTGTGATGCCCTGGTCCACACCGCCGCGCTTCATCTTCTCAACGGCAAGGGGCAGCCGATGGCCGAGTTTATCCGCGTCAATGTCCAGCTCACCGCCGCACTGCTCGACCGCGCGGTGGCGGCCGGGATCCGCCGTTTCGCCCTCTGCTCCTCGATGACCGTGCAGGTGGGAATCGACCTGACGGCGGGCGGGATGGCGGTGCTCGATGAAGACATGCCCTGCCGTCCCGATCACGCGTACTCCCTCAGCAAGGTCATGGTCGAGGAGCTGGCGCGCACGGTCGCGCGCCGTCATCGCGTTTCTACGGCCTCGCTCCGGTTCATGGGTTTCGGCCACGACTGCACGGAAGCCGGCACGCAATTGATCGCCCGCGTGCTTTCCGCCCGTGACGCCGGTCGGGCGTGCCTCCTTGCCGTGGAGCGGGACGGATTGCGCGGCGAAGCGTTCAACGTCGGATCGGGCACACCGCTGAGCAATCGCGACATTGCCGATGCGCAGAAGGATCCGGAGGCCGTGCTGGAACGGCTTTTCCCCGGTTGCGCGCCCGTGCTTTTGGCGCTCGCCGTCGAAGCTCGCACCACCGACTTCTGGCCCGCCTGCAGCAATGCGAAATCGAAGGCACTGCTCGGTTACGAGCCTCAGGATACTTTCGCCGCCTGGCTGAGCAGCCACGGCTGGCGACCCGCTACGCCATGAAATCGAAACGCTCTGCGCCCAAGGTGGCGGAACCAGGATTGATTGCCGGCATGTCCTTCGTGCGCTTCCGCGTTTGGGAAGTGGTGGTGCCGGGGCGCGCGGACATCGTTTCCGCCGCACCGCATCGTGGCTTGGGCTACAGTGGCAGCGTGACCTGGGCACAGGAGGCCATTCACCTCGTGGAAGGGGAGACGGCCGGCGGGCTCGTGGCGCTCGGTGAGTCCGGCCGCGGGCAGAGCGCCGCGATGATCGAGTCCACGTTGCGCGGGTTGCTCGGCGTGGCGCTGGATCGCGCCACGCCAGCTTCCCTTTGGTCCACGCCGAATCGCAAAGGAGGGCTTCCACCTTCGTTCCCGCTGCATTCTTGGGAAGCGACGGAAGGACGCAGCCTGGCGTTGATGGAAACGCTTTGGCTGGACGCGATGGGCAAGGCCGCGGGTGTTCCAGCCCACGTGCTTTTTGGCGGCGCGGTGCGCGATCGGGTCGCGGTGGATTTTTGGGCGAACCGCCCGAACACCAAAACCCTGATTCGCCTCGTGCGCGAGGCGGTCGACCGCGGATGCAGCGGGATGAAACTCAAGTGTGACGGGTTCGGCGACACCGTGGAGAGCCTGGTGGAAGCGGCGCCGGACGTGCCGCCTGGTTTCCGCTTCACCCTCGATCCCATGTGCGCGTGGCGCACCTTTCGGGAATCGTGGAAATTGGCCGAACGCCTGCACGCCGCGGGCCTCGCCGTGCAGATCGAGGATCCGTTTCCCCATGCCGCGATCGAGGACTGGCGCCGCCTGCGTGCAGCCCTGCCGATTCCGCTGATCTGGCATGCGCGAGACGAGGCGACCCTGCGCCTCGGGCTGCGGGAACGCGTGGCGGACGGTTATAACCTGGGCTGTGTCTCGGGCTATGAATTTCGCCAGTTCGCCGACGTCACCGCCTTCGAGGGCTTTGATTGCTGGCAAGGCAGCTCGCTCGAGCTCGGTGTGATCCAGGCCGCGCGACTGCACGCGGCCGCGACGGCTAAGAACTGCGTCATCCCGAGCGACCTCCAGAGTGTCTGGGTAAGGGAGTCGACGCTTGTGACCCCCACCATGGAGATTCGGGACGGCTTCGCGCGGGTCTCGAACCGGCCGGGGCTCGGCGTGGAGTTGGACCGCCGGGCCTTGGCGCGCTACACCCGGCGGCACTGGGAGGTTCGTTGAGGAGTTTTTAACGACGAAGAACACGAAGATGCACGAATCGACCGGAGGCTTCGGATTCGTGCGCGTTCGTGTCCATTTGTGGTTAACAGCATCATGATCTACTACGACCTCACCTCGCCGCAGATCGGGCGGCTCGCGCCGCACGCGATCGCGGTATTGCCGATTGCGGCGCTGGAGCAGCACGGGGATCACCTGCCGGTGGGAACCGATGCGGCGATCGTCACGGAACTGGGCCGGCGCGCGGAAGCGGCGCTGCCGGAGCAGGTGCTGCTGCTCCCCACGCTCTGGTGCGGGTCGTCACACCATCATTTTGGATTTCCCGGGACCGTCAGCATTGGCAGCGAACGTTACATCGAGGTCCTCGTCGACTTGGTCGAATCGCTCACCCGCAGCGGATTCCGCCGGATTGTCCTCCTCAACGGGCACGGCGGAAACATCGGCCCGGCCTCCGAGGCGCTGTATCGCCTGCATTTGAAACAGGAGGGACCGGACGAGCCTTGGATCGCCGCGGCGACGTACTGGAAACTGGCCGCGGAGGAGTTGGCCGCGCAGAAATTCATGGCCACGCCGGCTCTGACCCACGCCTGCGAATATGAGACGTCGCTCATGCTCGCGTTGCGCGCGGACTGGGTGGAGCTGGGTCGGGCCCGCGGACACGAACCGCAGCGAAACTCAGCCTTCTACGACCCGTTGGGTTACCGGCGCAGCGGAGTCGCCGTGGCCGAATCGTTCCGGCAGTTCACGCCCAACGGCGCCCTGGGCCGGCCGGACTTGGCGACGTCGGAAAAAGGGGCGAAGCTCTACGAGCTGATGAGCGGCGTCCTGATCGCGTTCCTCCGTGATTTCTCCCAATGGAAACTCCCGCGCGGCCTTTGACGGCGCCGCTCGTCCCGGCCGCCGCTGTCGGTCCGCGCCGAATCCCGCGGCTGGGGGACTTTGATCGAACTGACTGGAACGCGATCTCCACGGCCTTTCGCACGGCGCCGGCGCTGGCGTTGCGGCAAGCATGGCGCAGCGAACCGGAAGCCGGGTTTCGCGGCGCAAGCGTGAAGCTGGGTTGGCGCGGCGCCGTGCTGTGGTTCCTGGCGGAGCTCATCGACGATCAGATCGTCACGCGGGCGGAGCGGGATGATCAGTTGCTGTGTGAACTGGGCGACGTCTTCGAGGTGTTTGCGCGCGACGTGCGGCGGGAGGAATATCTCGAGCTGCATACGGCCCCGAACGGGCTGACCCTGCGGCTCCGGTGGGTCAGCCGGGAGGTTTTCAAAAATTTCGCCCGGCAGAGCCCGCTGGATATTTCCCCGCATGTCGGTTCGAAGATAAACTTCCGGCCGATGGTGCAGATGACGAACGGAGGGTGGAGGGTGTGCGGCGCCGTCGCGCTTCCGGCCGGGAGCGCCGAAGCCATCGAAGGCCAGACGTGGCTCGTCTCGTTTGGCCGTTACGATGCGTCGATCGATGGGTCGCCGACCTTGCTTTCATCGACCTCTGCGCATGCCATCCCCGACTTTCACCGCCAGGAAGAGTGGACGCCCCTCCGCTTTGTGGGTGCCGAGGACGAAGCGGGACCAAGACCGAGCTTTCCAGTCCGGATCAAAACTACTTAACCACGCAGCGAGACTCGGGCCTATCGCTCAACGGTTAGAGCAGAGGACTCATAATTCTTTGTTTCCGGGTTCGAATTCCAGTGGGCCATTCCGCCGTCGTTTCTTTAGCGTCGTTGGGGGAAGGCGAAATGAACCTCGACGCTTGGCGCTACCACTCACTCCTTGAGGAGCCACCGGGTCGCCGCTACATCCAGCGCACATGAAGAAATTCCTGGCTGGGGCAGCGGCGGTATTTCTCGGGGTCAGTCGGCTGTGCGCCGGGGAGTGGCTTCCGTGGCACGCCTTGAGCGGGAAACAGATTCCCGAACGGGCGGGCATCGTCGAGATCCGGTTCCGCCGCGACGAGGCCGGCGACGATCGGCAAAGAGGCTACCTGTTCCATTACGAACTGCGGAACCTCAGTAGCGCGCAGGTAGCGAAGGTGTCGCTGGCCTTTGCTTGGCAGGATCCAAAGTCGCGGAAGTGGGAGGATGCCAGTATTGGCCGGGCCATCATTTTCGAAGTAGGACCAAAGGCATCCTCGCCCACCGGCTCTATCTACTCTCCCGAACCGACGGGCATCGACCATGGCGTGCTCATCGTCTGGCAGGACGACTTCACGCCAAAACCGGGGGAGGAAAAACCAGGGCAGGCCGATCGTTCGTCCACGCTCCTCGTGCGCTAGCCTAGCGGCGATGTACCTTTGCGGGCTTGCGAAGAACGAACCGAAAAGTGATCTGCCGTCGCCGCGCGACGCCGAGCAGTGCGTGGGACTGGAGAAAGTTCTTCCGAGGGCGCGCCGGTCGAGTGAACGGCTCGCCTGGCGAGTGTACGGCTCGGATTCGGCGTCGACCGCGGAAAATCGATCGCCCATGCTGCCGGCGTGAGACTGCTCCTGCTCGCCCTCTCTCTCTGTTGGTTTGTCATGGATGCGGCGGCGGCGCCGTCCCCGCCGATCTCGCCGAGCTCCATGCCTCCGGTCAACTTGCACATCCGCATGGGCGACGATCCGCGCTGGGCCTCGGCGGATTGGGATGATCGCAGTTGGGACACCCTGGTGTACCGCTATGAAGACTGGAGGGGCGGCCTTTTCCCGTCGCGGAAGGGGCCCTATTGGGTCCGGTTCAAGATCGTGCCGTCGAACATCGACTGGCCGACCCCCGTGCTCTGGCCCTTCCTCTGGCCGAAGACCGGGAAGAATTCCCCGGTCAACGGTATCTACGTCGCAGCGGTGTTCGCCTTCGAACTCTATCTGGACGGCCATCTGATCGGGCAGGGCGGTCGGGTCGGCCATGACCGCGCTTCGGAGATTCCCGGCCCGGTGGACAACCTGTTTCCCATTCCGCCGGAGCTGCTCGGCCCCGGCCCGCACACGGTGGCCATGCGCATTTCCAGTCATCGTTTGAATTTCAGCTCCGACACGTTCAGCCCGATCGTTACCTTCGAAAACTATGCGGACCGGCTGGTCTTCGAGACCAAGCAGCCGGTTTTTCCGCTGCTGGCGATGGCGGGCGCCCTGCTGGCCGGGATGCTCTGCGGATTTCTTTACTGGTTCATGGACCGGCGGCGCTCGCTGCTGATCCTGGGTGCACTCAGCCTGGCGATCGCCGCTTTCTATTTCCTGATCGTGTGGCGCTGGCTGCATCCGGACCCATATCCTTGGCTGGCGCGCCGGTACGATGTGATCACGGGGATCATGGCCTTCATCACCCTCTTGATGCCATGGGTGCTGCTCGAGCACTTCGGGTTCGCCCGCAAGCGACTATGGCTGGTGCTCCTCGTCCCGCTCGTCGTCGTAAGCTGCGTCGTGCCGGAATATCACTGGGACAAGGTGATCTGGCTGAGCCGCGTGATGCTGGGCCCCTCCCTCCTGATCGCGCTCTGGGCGGTCTGGCGCCGTCGCGCTGGCAGCCTGCTGGTCCTGACCGGCGTCGTCGTCGGGCTCGTGTTTTCTCCGCCGGGCAGCCGCGGGTTTCTGGGCCCCGAACTCATGTTCACCTTTGGGTCGATCCTTTCCTTCCTGCTCGGATCGGTGGCCGTGCGGGCGCGCGTCGACCGGCGCCGCGCCCAGGAGGCGCTCGCAACCAAGGCCCGGCTCGAGATCGAGCTGCTGAAGCAGAACATCCAGCCGCACTTCCTGGTCAACACCCTGTCCGCGCTGACCGAAGTCATCGAGAACGACACGGCCGCGGGCGTGAAATTCATCGACGACTTGGCGATCGAATTTCGCACGCTCGCGCGACTCGCCGGGGAACGGCTAATCCCGCTGGCGCGCGAACTCGAACTCTGCGAGGCCCACCTCCGGCTTGCGAGTGTCAGGCGAGGGTTGGAGTGGCACTTGGACAGCAAAGACGCGGATCTTTCGTTCGAAGTCCCGCCTTCCATCTTCCTCACCTTGATCGAAAACGGGTTCGCCCATCAACAAATCCGCGAGCGTTCCGGCACCTTCGTCTTGCGCCTGGTGCAGATGAGAGACCGCGTGCAGCTGCGGTTTTTCTCCCCCGGGCGGGTGGTCCCCCGGCCCGGGCGGGCGGAAGGCGGCACGGGCTTGAAGTACGTGAGGGCCCGGCTTGAAGAGAGTTTTCCCAGACGCTGGTCCTTGGCCCAGCAACCGGTCGAGGATGGCTGGGAGACCGTGATCGAGATCAAGGACGCCGCCCGGGCCCGCCCGGAGGTGCAGCAGTCTTTGGCTTCAATATAGGCGGACCGATCGACCCGGGCCAAATCGGGAAAGCGGTCCTTAAACCGAATTTCGGCTGCAGGAAAACCGTTCAAGTGAGACTTGGCTACGTCACGTCGCCAGCTCGGCAGCATCGCTCCGATTTCATTTACAACGAACAAGGCGGGGACGAAGCCCCGCCTTGCCTACAAACGATTTCCTGCCGATTGGACCCTAGTTCAGAATCACCCAGATGGCGCCGCCGGTGCAGTTCACATTCCCGACGTAATAAGTCCCGGGCGCATAGTTGGTGTCGATGGTCAGGAGCGCCCAGCCATAACCCGTGCCCCAATTGGCGAAGGGGAGGCTCCAACCGGTGGCAATCGGCGAAACCAGCGATGCACCCGAGTCGCCGGGTGCGCCCCAGCCCTGCGGACCGTAGCCGGTGTAGGTGTACGCGGGTGATCCGCCGACCCAATAGATCCAGAAGCTGAAGTCCTGCATGGAATTTCCGACCTGCACGTCGATCACGGAGCCCACGGTTTGGGTGCCCGTATATGCATACGTGGTGAAGACTTCGTCCGCATAGGAACCGGCCGACAAGGCGAACAGTAGCGTAAGGATTTGGATGCTTTTTTTCATGGTTTTTGGGGTTTGCACGAAATGTGCGAGGGCAACGGCACGCCTTTTGGGACCGACGATAAAGGGCAAAAACGCCGTAATTTTACGGACAATGCTGGCGTAGTTGGGTGAAGAAGGAGCCGAGTTATTCGGCCGACTTACCCATGCTCTCGTGGTTCCTGTCCCAATTTATTTTCCATCCCGGAACGCTTGGGTGTCAGCTGCGCCGCAGGAAATCGTACGCCGTAAAATTACGTAAAGAAACCTCCTGTGAATCATTCGAAATCGGATTGTCCTTTGTCCGGCCGATGCGACTTGAAAACCAATCGTTTGGCGGGCGCGAACCCTTTGGAGTACAGTCGTGAGCATCCCCGCCGCCAAAAAATCGTCGATCGGTTATTGGGTGGCTGCGGCGGTCGTGGTCCTGGTGGCGTACGACATTTATACCCGGGTGAAAGAACCGGCCGCGGGGGCGGGCGCATATAAAATCCTTCCGGCGCGCACAAGCCCGGCGGTCGATTCGCCGGAGGGTGACCAGCTTTTTGCCGGCTATATCAAAAGCTATTCCGTAGTGACCTACGCGGGATTCGTCTCGATGAATTCGGCTTCACTGCCACCGGATAAGCGGCACCGGCTGGCGAACCTGCTCGGCCAGCGCTCCCTCGAGGGTGCCCTGCTTACGCGACAGCGCATCCGGGAAAAAAGCACGGAGAAGCGGCAGAAGAGCCTGCCGACGGATGCGGCCATTGCCAAGGAGTTCGGCGACGAGCTGCTCGCGGCCCTGCAGCGATTTGAACGCACTCTGCCCCAGCGGAGCCGGCTCCAGCCGTTGATTCAGGTGCTGATCTACGATCGGGATGAGTTGAGCGTCACGCAGCTCGAAACCCTGGTCGACGGCCTGCAGTCGACCGTGGCGGCGCCGCTTCGCGTCGATGCGCCGATCGCCGACGTGGACCGGGCGATGGCAGTGGGACGCGAGGGCAATGACCGCGTGCTGGCAGAGGCCAGCGGGTATCTGTCGCCGACGCAGTTTGCTCGTCTCCGGGAATTGATCGAAGCGGAAAACGAGTACCAAAAATACTTCCGCTTTCGCCGGGCGCAGCCGGTCGCGCTGTCGCCATGAAGAGTGCGCGGAAGAAAGTCCGCGCACTCGCTGTCTTCATGGTGGGTTCAATACACCGTGACGTAGGTGTCGGAGCCGCTGGGGAAAGTCCCGAGGTAGTAGTGTCCGGTCGGGGCGCTGGTATCGATGACGGCGAGAAAGGCGCACAGCCCCTGCCCGTTGAAATAAGGGCAGCTCACCGAATAGGCCGGGTAGTTGGGACTGGCGACGTTCGAATGCGAGGGGTTGTCGTCGTCGTCGCCTTCCTGCCAGGTCCACGGATCGGAGGCATTGTGCTGGATGACGAAGTTCACGTCGAGGGCAGTAGCGCACCCCCAGTGGGCGGCGCCGCAGGCCAAGGCCACGAGGGCCATGAGTCTTATGACTTTTTTCATGTTGGGTTGGGTTCGATCGGCCGGTCCGGTCCCGGAGGAATTCCGCGATGCCCGCCAGCCTTGACCACAGCCTGCGCCGAGCCGGCGCGGAAGAGAGCGCCCAGATTAAGTAAATTTACACGGGATCGGCCGATTGAACCCTCAGGCACTCCCAACGCCGCCATGAAACCTGCCGATCGATTCTGCTAAAGACCCTGCTGTCTGCCATGCGTGCGTTCATTGTCGAAGACCATGTGATGTTCCGCGAGGTGGTGACCCGGATCTGCGAGCGGGAACTGGGCTATGAGGTGGTGGGTGCGACCGGCCTGGGGCAGGAGGCGGTTTCCCAGATCCTCGCGCATGAACCCGACGTCGTCCTCCTGGACTTGAATCTCCCTGACATGGATGGCTTCGCCGTGGCCAAGGCCATCCTCGAATCCCGGCCCGCGACCCGGATCGTCGCGTTTTCCGCTTACGTGGACGACTACACCATGTACCGCATGGAAAAATCCGGCATGGCCGGCTTCGTGGACAAGACCACGAGCATCGTTGCAACCCTGCGAACCGCTTTGGAAACCGTCAGCCAGGGGAAGGCTTATTTTACGGCGGCCTACTATGCCGCCAAGAAACGGCGCGACGCGGACACGCAGTTCTTCACGAAGATTCTCTCCGAGCGGGAGTGCACTTTCGTCATGCTCGCAAGCCGGGGCCTGAGCGACGTGGAGATCGCGCCCATCCTCGGGATTTCGGTGCGGACGGCGGAGACGCACCGAAGCCACATCCTGCACAAGTTGAAACTCAGTGGCACACCCAAGCTAATTGCCTTTGCCGTCGAGCGCGGACTGGTGCTTTCGTCGCGGAAGAGTCGCGGTTAGAAAGGTGACCGCCAGCCCAGCGCCAATCTTGGTCGTTGTTCCGATGCAGGTGCAGTCCGCTGGGGAAGGGACGGGTCAGCGCGCGCACGTCCCGCCAATTGGACCGCATTGAGAAACCCGCGCCCGGGAGGAGCTCACTCTGCTGCACTCGCGTCCAATTGATTGAAAGGGCGCTCCGTTGTCGCGCCGTTACCTGTCGCCTGATGGTGGGTGCCATCTTGAAAGTTCGCTATTCGCGCGCGATTTCCACGTTGGGTTGCCCGACGCTCGGGTTGCGGCAAGTCCTCGAATTAGCCGCGCAGCACGGAATTGCCGGCGTGGAGTTGAGGGCCCTGGCTGCTTCCACAGATCTTCCGAAGTATTTTGCGGAAGCGGAATCGTCGGGGATGCGACCACTGGAATTGTCGGTCGCTAACGACGTCGCGGTGCTGTCCTTGAACAGTTCCTGCGCTCTGATCGGCGGCGCCGAAACCGAATGGGCGCAACTGGCGGCATTTGGCCAGTTGGCCGATCGCTTGACGGTGCCTTGGGTGCGGGTGTTCGACGGCAGCAGCGCGGGGGAAACGGACCTGTCGCTCGCATGGACTGCGCTCGATCGCTGGCGGAAACTCCGACGGCGTTTCAAGTGGAAAACCGCGCTGCTCGTGGAGACGCATGGCATTCTCGCGAACGCCGAAGCGATCATGCGCTTCCTCGGAGGCGCGCCCGACGTCGGGTTGCTCTGGGACAGCCATTATACCTGGCTTTGCGGGGAAGATCCGGTGACGACCTGGCAAGCGATAGGCGCACGCGTGGAGCGAATTCATGTAAAGGACTCTCTTCGCTGCCATGACGCGCCTGGCGGTTGTGAGTATGTGCTCCCGGGCACGGGAGAATTTCCGATGAACCGACTTGGTCCGATCCTCGAGCGGGAGTTTTCCGGTGCGGTGACGCTCGAGTGGGAAAAGCTCTGGCATCCCGAAATCCCTTCGCTCGAGGCAGCGCTCGCTTCCGCTCGTGCGCGTGGCTGGTGGTAACGCAGGGCGGACGCCGCGATCCCTCAGGCTTTCCCGGTCGAGCCCTTCCACAAAGCGAACGGGCTCACGGCGTCTGTCCGGAACGGCATCGACACCTTGCGGCCCGTGCGGGCTGATTCATAGGCGGCGAAGATCACCCCGAGCACGGCCCGGCCGTCCTCACCGGTCACTTCCGGTTTTCGATCGAAACGGACGCAGTCGACAAAATGCGCCATTTCCTGCGGAAAACCGTAGTTCCACGCCTCTTCAAAAATCGTGAAACTCCACCCCTGCGTGGACCCTGCTTTCTCGACCGCGTAGGCATAGCCTTTCATACTGTACGTCTCGATGGAATTGCCGTGCAGGAGATCCGCGTAGGCGACGCCTTCCGATCCGTAGACCTCCGCGCGATCGTCCATGCCGCCGAGCTTGGTCCAGCTTTCCTCGGCGATCCCGATCGTCCCGTCCTGAAATTCCACGATGATGACCGCGTTATCGTCGCCCTGGGTCTTGTCCCCGTGAACCTGGGTCGTGAGATGGGCGTAGACGGATTTCACCGGCGGCCGTCCCAGCATCCAGCGGAAGAATTCGATGCCGTGACAGCCCATGTCCATCGTGACGCCACCGCCAGATCGCGTGACATCCCAAAAATGCGCCGCATGGGGTCCGTCGTGTTTCTCGGTCTGTTTGAGGAGCGTGGGCCGGCCCAGTGCGCCGGAATCGAGCAGCTGCTTTAGTCGAACGTACTTTGGCGCAAAGCAAAGTTCCTCGGCATACATGAGTTTCACGCCCGCATCGTGGCAGGCTTGGATCATGCGGTCCGCTTCCGCGAGATTGAGACAGAGCGGTTTTTCGATCACGACGTGTTTGCCGGCGGCCGCCGCATCGAGGACGACCTGGCAGTGCAGGTGGTTGGGTATGCCCACGACGATCATGTCGAGGTCCGACTGCTGGAGCAGCTCACGGTAGTCCGTGTAAGCCTGGGCGATCCCGAATTTTCGGGCGAAGGCTTCGACGTGTTCACGGTTCGGCGACGCCACGCCGATCAATTTCGCGTGCGGGCACTGCAGCAGCGATTCCGCGTGGATGGAGGAAATGAACTGCGAACCGACCAAGCCGACATTGACGATTTCTTTCATGAGGATGGGTGAGGGGATTTGGATTGCGGCCAGCAGAGGCTCGCCGCTCGACCAAGCCGGCGGCGACTCAACCGCCTACGCACGATGCCACGCCTTCAATTGCTCCAGTGAAAGTCGGACCCCGTCGAGCGGACTTCCGCGGTGCTGATCCGATTCGACGATCAACCATTCGGCCGCTCCGACCGAGTCGATCGCTGCGAAGACCTCGCGAAAATCAACCGGTCCGCTGCCGAGCTCGTAGCTGTCCTTCAGGTGTACCAGCCGGCAGCGTCGCCCCAAATCCTTCAGCAGTCGTGACGGGGAAATCCCGGCGAAGTTGGCCCAATAAACGTCGACCTCGGCGGCAAGATTCCGGGGTTCGGCCGCGTTGAGAAGCCAGTCCAGCGCCAGCTGACCGTCCACCGACTTCATTTCGCCGTCGTGATTGTGATAACTGAATTCGAGACCGTGCGCGCGCAGGATGGCTCCGTACCCGTTTAGCCGCTCGCCGATTTCCTCGCAGGCGCTGGCAGAACAAAAATGGGAGGGTGGCCACCACGAGCAAACGACGCGGCGCGTCCCGAGTGCGAGCGCATCGTCGATGATGCCGTGAAAACCCGCGGCCAAGGTTTCCAGGCGCACGTGCATCCCGATGATTTCAAGACCGGCCCGGCGCGTGGCCTCGGCGACGCCCTTCGCGTGCAGGTTGCCGTAGCCGGCCAGTTCGACGCCGGCGTAGCCCATCTTCCCGACGGCCGCGACCGTGGCCACAAAGTCTCGGGCACAATCCTCGTGGAGCGACCAAAGTTGGAGGCCGATCGGAATCATGGTTTGGCCCTGCGAGCGGGAGGAGCGGGCAAACGCACTTCTCGTCCCGTCTGCGCCGATCGATAGATCGCGTCCAGAATTCGCTGCACTGCGAGCGATTCCTCCATCGGGACAAACGGAGTGGCCTCGCCGAGGAGACAGTCGATGAAGTGATGCATCCGGTTCGGATGGACGAGGGGCGGAAGTGGGCGGATGGCCTCGGTGACGTAACCGTTCTCGCCGTTCCGGAAGACCTGCAGATTGGGGAGGCTAAGGCCGGCTTCTGTGCCAAAAAGATGGCTGCCGTTGACATCGGCGAGCGGCTGATGGCATGCCCAAGCGCATTCGAGGAGAACCGTGCGACCGCTCCGAAGCTTGATCAAGGCGACGGCCAGGTCGTCGACATCGAAGGGCCGCCGGGGATCGATTTCACTTTTGCCCCAGTCGCCATCGCCCCTCTGCTGTGGTCCGAATTTCGCGAAGGTCGAACCGCTCACGGCTGCGGCGTCAAAATCTCCCACCACGTACAGGCAGCGATCGAGCGCGTGGACCCCGATGTCGTAAAGGCCGCCCCCGCCGGAAAATTTCCGCTGCGTGAACCAGGAGCCGATCCGGGGAATTCCGGACCGGCGCGACCACGAAGTCTTGGCATGATATACGTCCCCGAGAACGCCACGGGTGACCAACTGCCGGGCGGTCTGCACCTCGGGATCGAAGCGCAAATTCTGTCCGACCATGAGCAGCCGGCGTTGCTTCCTCGCTTCTGCCACGAGGAGAGCAGCGTCGCGACCGCTGGTCGCCATGGGTTTTTCCAGCAACACGTGCTTACCTTGCCGGAGGGCCTGGAGTGCCACCGGTGCGTGCAGATAATTGGGCAGCGCAATCGAAACGACATCGATGTCGTCGCGAGACAGGATTTTCGCGTAGTCGAGCACCGCTTCCGGCAGCCCGAATTCCTCCGCGGCCTGCCGCGCGCGTTCGGCGGATGTATCGGCCACGGCCACAACTTCGGCGGCGGGGTGGAGCTGGAAGCCCCGGATATGATCGAGGCCAATGGCGCCAGCGCCGATGACTCCGATCCGATAGCGATCTTTCTTGGGCGTTTTCTGCATGGGACTTCGGAACGAAGGCCAAGGAAGCGCCAAAGCCCGACCCGCCTCAACTCGCCCGGAGTTCAATCAATTGAGAGGACGTATCACCTAATGGCGGGCTGCTCGCCGCTGCGCTGCGCCTCAGTTATGGGAGCGGAGCACGGATCGAAGAACCTTCACGCCAGCGGCCGCGGATCAGGATTCGCTGCAGATCATTGGGTGTGCCCCGCTGGCTGTGCTCGAGCATGGACACCAGGACCTCCGCCGCGACCCGACCGATGTTGCGGGGATCCTCGACCATGCCAGTGAACGATTCGTCCCCTTCCATCGGCCCGAGGAGGACGAGGCCGATCTCACCCGGGATCTTGAGGCGCAACGTGTCGGTGACGACCGAGGCCTGATAGTCTCCCCCGATCAGGGCATCGGGCCGATGCGCTTTCATCCACCGGCGAAACGGTGCGATTTTCGCAGCCTCGAAACTTCCCCGGTAAGGCGGCAGGCGGTCGGTCTCCGGCCAACCCTGCTGGCAGTGCAGGTATGCGGAAAGGAAAGTCCCATGGACGCGCCGGTCGTGTTCCTCGGGTACGATGAAACCGATCCGCCGGTAGCCGCGCTCGCGGAGGCGGGCGCAGATTTCACGGACGGAAAAATAGTGGTCCTGATTCACACTATGGAGCTGGGGACTCTTCAGGGTATTGCCCAAGGCGACG
This sequence comes from Verrucomicrobiota bacterium, assembly GCA_028293545.1. GTDB lineage: Bacteria > Verrucomicrobiota > Verrucomicrobiia > Opitutales > Opitutaceae > Opi-474. The sequence continues at coordinate 51,627 of JAQGOP010000048.1, forward strand.
CCAGAGAGATAGGTGAAGTCCAGGTCGAGAACGGTGTCGACGCGCGGCTGTGGGCACACGATCACGCCGCGGATATTCCGCGCGCGGAAGACTCCAGTCAGGCGTGCGGGGCGTTTCGCGTAGTCAGCCATGTCGAAGACGACGAGCTGATATCCGAGTTCTTGGGCGCGCTGGCGGCAGGCTTCGAAGTAATCGAGAAAGACCTTGTAGCTGCGCCACTCGAATTCCTGCGCCGTCGTGGCGAGCCACGCGAGGGTGCCATGAAAGCCAGGCTTGCGCAGCGAATTGCGGTAAGCCGAGAAAGCGGCCAGCATCGGGTCGCGCACGTAGCCCAGCTTGGTTACCGCCGCCTTCACGCGCTCGACGGTGGCCGCAGGTACGCGCGGATCGTTTTTTAACGCCAGGCAAACGGTCGACGGGTGGACCTTAAGATACTTGGCGACGTCCTTCTGGGTCGTGGGTCCAGCCATCCTCAATCAGTTGAATTGGCGGGGGAGCGGGGCAACCCTAAAGCGCCGGCATGCGTTTTCGAGTGGGAAATATCCGGAAAATATTGCCAATCCAATTGATTGAAAGAGCGGCCCGTTGAAAGCCCACGGTTCAGACTTAGGAACGCCATCACCCGAACGGGAGGCGGATTTCCGTTCGTTCCTTTTGATTTCCCCCTCGACCCCCCAAGAGAACCATGAACTCCCAACGTAGTCTCCTGTCCGCCGTCGGCGTCCTCCGCGCCGGATTGGCTTTCTTCGCCCTCGGCGGCGCGTGTGCGCTTGATGCCCAGACCGCGCCGACCCCGGTATCATCGGCCCCCGGCGACGAAGTGGTGTTGAGTCCATTCGTCATCTCCGCCGACAAGGACAACGGTTATCAGGCGAGCAATTCGGTTTCCGCGACGCGGGTCGCGATCCCGATCCAGGACCTGCCGTTCACGATCAGCGCCCTGACCCGGCAATTCCTGACGGATGTGAACGACAACGATCTCCTCGGCGCGCTGCGCTATGCTCCCGGCGTCAGCGGCGCTTCCTCCGACTTCACCGGCGGCAACGCCCAATATGTCGTGAACGGGTTTCCGCAGTATCCCCTCCGCAATGGATTTTTGAGCAGTGTTAATATTGCGGACACGGTGAACATCGAACGCGTGGAGGTGGTGCACGGGCCCGCGTCACTCCTCTACGGCGCGATCCAGCCAGGTGGCACCGTCAACTTCATTACGAAGACGCCGCGGCCGAACGCGTTCGTCGACTTCACGGTGCAGGCCGGCAGCTATAATTTCTATCGGTTTGAAACCGACATCAACCAACCGCTGATCAAGGACGCGCTCCTGTTTCGCTTCAATGGCGAGTACCAGAATCTTTTCCAATGGATCAAGCCGTACCAATCGCGCGACTTCGACGCGGCTCCCACTGTCACTTGGAAGACATCCAAGAATTCCGAACTCACGGTGTCGTACGAATTGTTTCACCGCCGCGAAAGTCCTCAGAACTTCAAGAAGATCGATGTCCTCGACCCGAATACGTTCCAGGACCTGGGTGTGAACGTCATCTATCCCCATCCGCTGCCCCAGTCGTTCAATTTTCTCAGTAACCGCGACTGGCGGCGGACCGATCAGGAGATGCTGGATGTCGGAGAGACGGTCCGATTCGGCGAGCATTGGTATGCGAAGGGGGTTTTCGAATGGACGAAGGGCCGGGTGGACGAACTTTACACGGGCGTCTCCAATCTGGTCGCGAATCCGGATGGCACCGTGCCATTGGAACAACGGCGGGTGCGCTATCAGTTGGACCGCAACCGTGGTCACACGACGCAACTCGACCTCGCGGGTGACTACGATTTTGGCTTCATGAAATGGAAGCCGCTCTTCGGCCTCCATCTCGATTCGCAGTATCAGTACGAGATTCAGCGGACGGCGGATTCCTCGCAGTATCCTCGGGCGTGGAATCTCTACGATCCATCGACTTGGGATTATAACGCTAATCTGCCTGTCAACGCTTTGCCTCTGGGCTATGAATACGGGATCCGCTCCTCAGATCAGGCGTTCTACACCGTGCAAAGCCTGTCGTTTCTGCAGGAGCGCCTGAACCTGATCGGTGGCGTGCGCTATTCGATCGCCTGCAACCAGCAGGAGGACAATCCGGTCTTCGGGCCCGAGGGATGGGAACCGCAGTTCCGGACGACCACCACGACGCCGCAATTTGGCGCCGGCTATAAAATTGTGCCGGGCCTCATGCTGTACGGTTCGTATAGCGAATCGTTCCAGCCACAGCCTTTCGGACTCTTCACGAACGATCTGCCGAGTGGTCCCGCGAAGCCGCTCATCGGCAAGGGTTACGAGGCCGGAGTCAAGACCGAGTTCCTCGATGGACGCCTCTCGGGCACGATCGGGGTTTTTGACATCACGAACACGAATATCATCCAGACGATTGCGGGCGCTTTCAATCCAGTGACGGGAGTCGCCACAAGTTCTTCGATCCAGGCGGGCGAAGCAAAGAGCCGGGGGGCCACGGTGGAACTGTTTTATTCGCCCGCCAAGAACTGGCAGGTGTATGCGACGGCCTCATGGGATCATGCTTACATCAGCAAGAATCCGGAAGATCCCACTCTTGTCGGGACGCCGCTCCAATATTCCACCCGGCATCTCGCGAGCCTCTGGGTCCGGCACGATTTTACCGGAAACTGGAAAGGCCTCTACCTCGCCGGAGGCCCGAACTACACCGGGCCGAAGAGTTTTCTCGGGGGTGGCAATCCGATCTTCTTGAAGGGTTACACGCTCTGGAACGCGCTCGTGGCATACGACGGCGCGTGGGGCGATCACAAGTATACGATCAAGCTGAATGTCGATAACCTGACGGACATCTATTACGACAACAGCAACTACGATCGCGGGCTGCCGCGCCGGGTCATCGGCTCGTTCACTCTGCACTATTGAGCGCTCCATGGGCCTCCTTTCCGGCGCTTGCGGCCCACGCCGCAAGCGGACGATGATCCGCAAAAATCCGTTGCGCTGGTTTACGCCGCCAACGCCCTCATGATTACCGTCTACGATTACGCGGTCATTGCCTTCTACTTCGTTTTCCTGGGCGGCTTGGGTTGGTACTACCGCCACACCGCTGCGGACAGTGACGAGTTTTTCCGCGGCAGCGGCCAGATGCCTTGGTGGCTCGTGGGCACGAAGAGCTTCATGGGCTCGTTCAGCGCCTGGACTTTCACCGGCGCCGCCGCACTGGCCTACGACCACGGCTTCGTCGTCTTGGTCCTGTATCTAGCGAACGTTCTCATGTTCGTCAGCAATTGGGCCTGGACCGCCGCGCGATTTCGCCAGCTGCGAGTGATCATCGGCATGGAAGCAATCCGGCTGCGGCTGGGTTTGGCCAACGAGCAGTTCTTTATCTGGATCAGTTACCCCGTGGGCTGGCTCGTCGCGGGAATCCAGCTGTACGGGCTCGGCATCATCTGCGGGTCGATGTTCCATCTCGACGTCCGCACGATGATTGTCGTCTGCGGGCTCTCCATGATTTTCCTCTCCGCGCTGGGTGGCGCGTGGGGGGTCGCGGCGAGCAATTTTCTGCAGACGCTGATCCTTCTCCCCATCACGCTCGTCGTGGCCGCGTACGCGCTGCATGTTTCCGGAGGCCTCGGGAATCTTCTCCACCAGCTGCCGCCCAGCAGCCGCGATTTTCTGGCCTCCGACGTTAAGGGTTTCGGGGCTTGGTTCGTCGTCGCCAATGTCCTCGACAAGCTTTTCAACGCGAATTCGCTGACGAATACGGGTGCGGTTTACCTGGCGGTCCGCGACGGGCGTGCGGCCCGCAAGGTCGCGCTCCTCAGTGCCGCACTTTTTTTGCTGGGGTCGGCGGTCTGGTTCCTCCCTCCCTGGACGGCGCGGGCGTTGGGCTGGGATCTCCACGCCCTTTTTCCTGCCCTGGCTCGGCCGTCCGAGGGCGCGTTCCTGGCCGTGGTCGTCAAATTCTTCCCGGCCGGACTCATCGGACTTTTTGCCACTGGAATGATCAGCGCGACCTTGGCCACGATGGACAACAGTCTGAGTGGCAGCGCCGGCATCGTGGCGCGGTCGATTTATCTGCCGCTCTTTCGGCCCAAGGCATCCGAGCGTGAGCTGGTGCTCGTCGGTCGGCTGGCGACGATCGTGCTCGGCCTGGTGACGATCGCGATCGCACTCGTCTACACGACTTGGAGGGATGTCGGCGTCTTCCAATTGATGCTAAGCTTCGGGGCGATCCTGGGAATTCCCATGGCGATCCCGATCGTCTGCTGCCTTTTCCTGCGCCGGGCGCCCGATTGGGCTGCGTGGTCAACCGTAGTGGTCAATCTGGGCGCGGTCGGCCTTGGAACTTTTCTGGCCACCCTGCCGTCGTTTCAAGCGATGGTCGCACGAGCCGGTTTGAGTGCGTACCTCCAGCGTTTCGTTGAACACGATTATGTGTTCCTGGTCCTGTTCAATCTCGTGACCGGCGTCGGTTGGTATGTTCTCGTGGCGATCCTTTTCCGCGATCGCTTGAGTGCTCCGCGCCGCGCCCACGTGAAGGAATTCTTTCGCCGATTCGATACGCCCTTGAGCCCGGCCGAGCTTCGCGAGGAAGGTTCCGACTCCATCCGGACCGTTGGCATCGGCAAACTTGTCATGGGCTTTGCCGGCGTCATCGCCCTCCTGATCTTCATTCCCAATCCACTTCCGGGACGCCTCGCGATCCTCTTCTGCGTCGCCGCCGTCGGCCTGATTGGTTTCGGTCTCTACCGATTTGGTGGCCGCGTGACTCCCGCCGCGGTTAAAAAGAACTGACGGGTTTGCTCACGCCATGATCCATTCGGCTCGCCCCCTCCTTCGCCGGCCCCTGCTTTGCGCTCTCATCTTTTCCGGCGCGACCTTCGTCGGGAGCTCGGCCCTGGCGGCCGATGCGGGCGCGTCGTTGGAGACTTTGACCGCACGAGCGGACGTCGCGATCGCCCGTCCCGAACTTTTGGCCTATCGGGGCTGGATCAAATTTCTGTTGGAGGAAGCGCGGGCAACTGCGGCGAAGGACGCGGGCAAAGGGGAGGCGGCCCTCGCGAAACAGCATCGCTTGGACGACTGGCTGCAGCGGATTGCGGCTGATCCGGCGTTGATCGCCTCGCTGCGCGGCGTGCAGGAATGGGCGTACGAATCGCCGGTCGATGGATCGGGCCAGCCTTTCAAACTCGTCATCCCGACCGACTACGATCCGGCAAAACCGGCGCCGCTTTCGATCTACATGCATGGCTCGGGCGGCAACCACTTGGAACATTCGACCGCGATGGTCGCCCATCCCGGCGGATTCGAAATGGCGGTCTTGGGTCGTGGGCGCGACGGAGGCTATCGCGCGTTGTCCGAAGCTGATGTTCTTCAGGCGCTCGATTACGTCGAGGCGCATTGGGCGATCGACCCGAATCGGATCGCCCTGCGCGGCGGAAGCATGGGCGGCGGGGGCACGTACCGCCTGGGGTCGCGCTACCCGCAGCGGTGGGCCTCGGGCCGGCCCGTCTGCGGGTTCGCGAGCGCGGTGCCAATGGGAAACCTGCTCACACTGCCGCTCTATGCGACCCACAGCGCCGACGATCCGATCGTTTCGGTCCTGCACCAGCGCGGGCCGATCATGCGCCTGAACGAAATGGGTGGGCAGGCGATTCTCGATGAAACCAACGGCCTCGGTCATTTCGCGTGGGATTATTCGGCGGGCACGGCGCGGGCCGTTGCTTGGCTGGCTGACAAGGTCAGGCCGGATTCGCGGACGGTTCGCCATGTCGACTACACGGCGATCGACGGCGCCGCGGTGCGGGGATGGTGGGCCGAGATCGTGGAATGGGGCGAGGCACCGGCGAGCGCGCGTTTTGTCCTGACGGCCGGGTCTGGCAATACGTTGTATGCCACGCTGACGAATCTGCGCGGACTTAAACTTCTGATCAACGAAGCGCCGTTCGACCCGCATTTACCACTGCAGGTCTCAGTGAACGGCGAGCGGCCGATCACCTGGCCGGCGCCGCTGCCAGCCGAAGTCGTCCTCCGGCAGTCAGGATCCGCTTGGGAATTTGCGGCCCGAGCACCGGCAGACCCGATCCGCCTCCACACGCCCGGCAGCGCGAATCTCCTGTATAACGGCGAGCCACTGCTCATTTGCTACGGCACCGGCGGAAATGCGGAGGAACAGGCCGCGATGAAGGCCGCCGCGGTGGCGGCGAGCCACAGCTGCAATGCCTCGTGGCCCGACGGCAGCGGCGAGGCGGGACCGGACGGCGTGCCGAACAGCTACAACCTTTACGGCCAGTTACCGCTTCGGGCGGATCACGATCTGACCGATACGGAGATGGAAAATTGTCACCTCGTCCTGATCGGCACGGCCGCCCAAAACAAGATCGTGGCCCGGATGAGCGCCTCATTGCCCGTCCGATGGGATGAACAAGGCGTGGCGTGCAGTGATGGCACTCGCCTGACCGGTTCCGATCTCGCGCTGGGGCTCGTTTATTATAATCCGCTCTTCCCGCGCCGGTTGATCTACTGGGTCGCGGCCCGCACAACCGCAACCTATGCGGCCGGCGCGGTGATCCCCCAGGTGATGTCGGGGATCCGCAACTTCGGATCGAATTCCTTTGGAGCCGACCTGCTCGTGATGACGGGCAAAGCGACTGTCCTTTGCGCGCGAAGTTTCGATTCGAAGTGGCAGTGGTCGAAGGACCGGGATGCCTCACCAGTCCTTGACTCGACTCTCTCCAGCAGCCTGGGATTTTCGGCGGCGCTGGGGCGGGCGATTTGCCGCGCGAGTGGCGCGGATTTGGCACTCGTGCTGGCCGCGAATTCGTCCCTCGGACCGGTCGGAGTGCCCGGCATCACGCGCGTGTCCGACCTGGCGTCCTTTTACGCGAATGAGCCGGTGGGCGTGATGGAATTAGCCGGCACCGAGTTACTCCGAATGGAACGACTCATGGCCAAGCATCCGGAAGTCCCGCTGGTTTTGTCCCGCATCGACGCGAAGCCGATTGAACCCGACCGCCGCTATCAAGTGGCGCTGCCCGTGGATGTGCTGTGGTCCTTCAGTGCCCTATTTAACTTCGCGCCGTCGCACTACCGGTTGACCGAGATCGACACCGCGGAGGCGATCGGGCGCTATATTTCTCCTGCGCGTTGAAGGGCCAGCAAAGGGCCGCCGGCTCTCAGGTCGACCGGTCGTAGATTTCCAAGCTGACGACCGAATCAAGGGGTTGGCCCGCCCGAAAGCGCTGCAAGTTGGCCAGCGCCAGATCTCCGCAATGAGCCAGTCGGTCGTCGGTGGGACTGCCGAGGTGAGGGGTGAGCGTCGCCGCCGCGAGGCTGCGAAGTGGCGAGTCGATGGAAAGCGGTTCGCACGCGAAAACATCCAGCGCCAGGCGAATCCGACCGGCGGTCGCCAGCTCGGCGGCAGCGGCTTCGTCAATCAAGGCACCTCGGGCCACGTTCACGAAGACGGCATCCGGGGGCAAACGTTCGAGGATTTCCCGGTTCACGACGCCGCGCGTCGCGGGCGTCAATCCCTCGAGTTCAAATAACACCTCGGAACTGGCGAAGAGATCCGCGAGCGACTGGCATTGTCGCACGCCTGCCTCTTGGAAAAGTCCGGCGGGCACGCCGGCAGAGTAAGCGGAGATTTCCACGCGGAAAGGCGCCAGCAAGCGGACCAGGTTGCGCGCGGCGGCGCCGAAGCCGTGAATCCCGACGCGTTTTTCGAAGAGCGTCTTCGTGCCGGAGGGAAATTCGGACCAACCCTTCTCGCGGTGCATGAGGTCGCCAAAGTACTGCCCGCGGCGCAGCGCCGAAAGCGCGTGAAAAAGGGCCGCCTCGGCGAGTCCTTCGCTCACACTGTCGCCCCAGTTGGTCACGAGCAGTCCCCTCTCGATCAGTGGTCGCGGGATCAAATTCCTGACCGTCCCGCCGACGTGGCAAACCAAGGCCACTCCGCTGGTGTCGATGGGCAACGCGGGGGTCGACCACGATGTGACCAGAATTTCGGGCCGCGTTTCACGCAGCAGGTCAGCCCACCGGCTTGGTTCGGAACAGTCGAACAACTCGGCGGTGGGCAGGAGGGCGTGCAGCCGCTCGGGACCGCCGGCGGTGCCCTGGAAAAACATGCCCACTTCCTGGGGCGTCAGGGCAATCAGCGCGCGTGGAGCCGACGGGTGCGCGAGGGGAGGGTGGGGGTGCGATGCAGCCGGATTCAAGAGTGGGAAGGGACGCGCGCGCTGGAGTTCGTTCAACGTCCTGCCGGTTCAATAAGTTGAAGGCCGTCGACCGCTGGGCTCGCTCCGGGAGACTCGGTCAGCTGATCTTTCCTCCCACGCCCCCGGCTATTTTCACCGAGTTGGGGCTGCGCTGATTTTCGCACGCGTGGAAAGGTTCAGCACCCGTGACGGAACGGTTCACGACCCGGACGAAACCCAGCTCGGAGCAACGGGGGCGACGCGGGCGTGGTGATGAAATCAGCGGATTACCAAGGGACGGCTTGTAGTTGAAGACGACGCGCGATCTTTTCCTCCTGCGATCTCGCCGGCGAAATTTGGCCCGCAACCTCACTTTATTTTACCCATGAAACTCATCGACACCGATCCCGATTTTCCAATCAGCTCCGCGGTCATCACGCAGGGCCGTCTCCTCGAAGCCGTGATCGTCGGCATTCGCCCGGAAGAATCGAAACCCGTCGGGGGCGGCGCTGCGGCGGAGATGGCCGAGATCTTCCGCCAGTTGGACGCTCTGCTCCAATCACAGGGTTTGGCCCGGTCGCACGTCGCCTCGGTCCGCCTCTATCTCCAGCACGTGAACCGCGACATTCCCGAGGTAAACCGCATCTACCGGGAATACTTCGGCGGTCACGCGCCCTGTCGCCGTGGCTATGGTGTCGATCTGCAGGCGGGGCTCATGGTCGAGGCGGCCTTTGTCGTGGAATTTCCCTGACGCCAGGATGCGCTAAGGAGAGTGGGGCTGTCCGAAGCCATTCCTCGGCTGGTTTGAAATTCGCGTCCCTTGGCGGTCAAATGCATGGTTACGGCCTAGGCCGAAGCCACGTCGATCAAACGCGGATCGAGCTTGAGGGAGAGTGGCTTCGCCCAATGGACCCGTTTTTTGAACTGCGGATGAGCGGGGTTCAGAATGTAATTCCACGCACCCGGCACCACCGCCGACGGCACGCGCAGCGCGACCGACCGAAGCGACCGCAGCCAGGCATCGCCCAACGCCACCGTCTTGGGATGAATCAACGGATCATTCCATCCGCGCGGCAGTCGGTTGTTTCCGAGTCCCGTGATCGCCGTCGACGGCATGTGCAATCGAAACCGTACCCGCGGATCCACCCGCTCCTCAGGTGTCGACGCATGGACCAGGATTTCCACGATACAAAGGGCGAGGGATTCGCCGCAATAGATCGCAGATAACCCCGGTGAATTCCACCGCCCGCCCGCAATCCGGGCGCCTTCTCCCGTTCGTGCGCTCGAGACGAAGATCTCTTTTTCGATTCGCCACAGCTCGATCATCCCCGCCATCAGGCCAGAACCCCGTAATGGATTCGTTGCAGCAGGTTTTCGACCGTGCGGGCTCCGACCTCGAGGCGGGCGACTTCCACCGGCACGCGGTTCGCCAGCCCGAACTGGCTGCGTTTCAGCCATGACCGCGCCCCCGGGGGACCCCCGACCGCCTCGCAGGCCATGAACCACAATCGAGCCAGTCTCACAATGCGCTCGGATTCATCGACGGCGAACCTGCCCTGGGCCTTGCGGCGGGTCATGGTCGCCGCGGGAATCTGGAGAAGTTCAGCCAAGCGGCTGATCGGCATCTCCAGCCACTCGGCCAGGTGATCCGCTTCGGCCCATTCTAAACCCGCGACGATCTGGCGTTCCGCCTTGCCGGCATCATGGACGACAGTCTCAAGATTGGTCATGCTCAAAAGATAAAATCAATATCATCATATGAGCAAGCGGGAAACCGCCCATGCGCATGCCGGGGTCGCGGCAAGGCCCCACGCTCGGTGAACAAGGCTGACTTCGGCATATTTTGAAGGGGCGTAGGGACGTGCCCGTTTCGGTGCGTATGATTCATTTTTCAGAACCCTAATTTCGGCATTTCACACGACCGGATTTGAGTCGAATAGCTCAGCCCACTTACCCCAAGGTCGCGGCACTTTCGGATTTTGAACCCCAAGTGGTCGCTCCGTGTGTGACATAAACAGCGGGCCGGGCATGGGCCGGGCCGCTTTTGGCGTCGCGGCCCTCGGGAGCGGGGTGTCGGCGCCGTTTCCGTCGCATGACCTGAACCGAGAAAAACGGTTGCAGTCGGGATGCTTGGCGTAACAGCTTTTCCTTCCGGCAAAACCCTTTGACAACTTATCCAGAGGTTGAGGGTATGCGCGGCCTGTAAGACTCCCTTCATCCAAACCTCCATGCGACACACGATTTCGGTCATCGTTGAGAACAAGTTCGGCGTGCTGGCACGCGTTTCGGGAATGTTTTCCGGACGCGGCTTTAACATCGACACCCTCAACGTCGCGCCGATGCACGATGCGTCGCTCTCGCGCATCACCGTCGTCCTCAAGGGCGATGACTCCGCCCTCGACATGGTCATCAAACAGCTGCGGAAGCTGGTGAACGTCGTCGACGTCCTCGATTTCAAGGAAGGCCAGGCCGTCGCCCGCGAACTCGTGCTCGTGAAAGTGCGCGCCGACAACCGCACCCGTCCCGAACTGCTCCAGATCAAGGACATCTTCCGCGCCAAGATCGTGCACCTCTCGCTCGACGCGATCATCATTGAGGCCACGGGCGACGACGAGAAAGTCACCGCGCTGCTCGGATTGCTCGAGCCCTTCGGCATCATCGAACTCGCGCGCACAGGCCGCCTGGCGCTAAAGCGGTAGGCTCGCCGCGCAACGCACCCTTGGGCGGCAAGCCTTGGGCCGTGCGACCCGATTCATTTAGAACCCGTATCCAAAACCCACCATACGCCTCGAGCTTAAAGCCGACTGCCTTTTTTCATCCCATGCCCGCAAAAGTCTACACCGATAAAGACGCCGATCTCGGCGTGTTCCAAAACAAGACCCTCGCCATCCTTGGCTACGGTTCGCAGGGCCATGCCCACGCGATCAACCTGAAGGAGAGCGGCTGCAACGTCATCATCGGACTCTACCCGGGTTCGAAGTCGAAGGCCGTCGCCGAGCAGCACGGTTTCCAGGTCTTCGAAACCGCCGAAGCCGTCCGCCGCGCCGACGTGATCATGGTCGGCCTTCCCGACATGAAGCAGGCCGATGTCTACGAGAAGGACATCGAGCCGAATCTCGCCAAGGGCAAGACCCTCATTTTCAGCCATGGCCTCGCCGTGCATTTCGGCCTGATCAAGCCGCACAAGGACATCGACGTGATCATGGTCGCCCCGAAAGGCCCCGGCCACATGGTCCGCCGCCTTTACGCCGAGGGCAAAGGCATGCCGGCGCTTATCGCCGTCGCACAGGACAAATCCAAGAAGGCCAAGAAAACCGCGCTCGCCTGGGCGAAGGGCATTGGCTCGACCCGCGCCGGCGTGCTCCAGACCACCTTCAAGGAAGAAACCGAAACCGATCTTTTCGGCGAGCAGGCCGTGCTCTGCGGCGGCGCCAGCGCGTTGGTGCAGGCCGGGTTCGAGACCCTCGTCGAGGCGGGCTACCAGCCCGAGATGGCGTACTTCGAGTGCCTGCATGAGCTGAAACTCATCTGTGACCTCATGTACGAGAGCGGCATTGCCGGCATGCGTTTCTCGATTTCCGAGACGGCCAAGTACGGCGACATCACCCGCGGCCCGCGCGTGGTCGGCAAGCAGACGAAGGCCGAGATGAAGAAGATCCTGAAGGAAATCCAGACCGGCAAATTCACCCGCGAGTGGGTCGCCGAATACAAGGGCGGCCTCAAGAAATACAACGCGCTCCTCGCCAAGGGCGAAAAGCACCAGATCGAGAAGACCGGCGCCTACCTCCGCGGCATGATGCCGTGGATGACCAAGAAGAATCTGAAGGGCGTGCAGGCTTCGTATTCGTAAGGATACGTTTCGGAAAGTAGCGCAGGCGGCCCGCCTGCCCAGGGGCTGCGGCTGAGTTCCACTCAGGCCGCAGCCGAATTTTTCACCGCGGACCAATGCGAACCCGCGCTCTCGTAATTGAGCCGCGCAGCGGAGCCAGTCGAAGACAGGGCGCTGCGTCTCCGACGCAGCAGCACTTCGGACAGGCTCGGTCCGCGCTGCGCATTATTTTCCGGAGCAGGCGGGCCGCCTGCGCTACTTTCCACGGATTTTGTTTTCATTTCCGGCGGAAATGCGGAGGTTGATGGCTTGAAGAAGTTGATCATCGCCACCCGCAAGAGCCCGCTCGCCTTGGTGCAGACCGAGATGGTCGCGGCCCGCCTCCGCGAGGTGCTCCAAGTCGAGGTCGAGTTCCTGCGCATCGTCACGACCGGCGATCGCCAGGCAGAATGGTCGCTCGAACAGAAGGGCGGGAAAGGCCTCTTCACGACCGAACTTGAGCAGGCCATCCTCCGCGGCGACGCCGACCTGGCGGTGCACAGCACGAAGGATCTTCCCGGGGAAATGACGGATGGGCTCGTGATCGCCGGCTACCTGCCGCGCGCCGACACCCGCGACGTCCTCGTCGTGCGCGCCGGCTTGGCCGCGCCCAGAAAAATTGCGACCGGCAGCCCGCGGCGCCGACTGCAGGTCGCGCGGCTTTTTCCCGGGGTCGAGTTCATCGAGATTCGCGGCAACGTCGACACCCGCCTTCGCAAGATCGCGGAGCAGAACGTGGCGGACGCCACTGTGCTCGCCGCCGCGGGGTTGAAGCGACTCGGCATCGAGGAATGGCCGGGCCTGGAATTCCGTCCGCTGGGTCACGAGCAAATGGTTCCTGCAGTGGGGCAGGGCGCGATCGCGGTGCAGTGCCGCGCGGCGGACGCCGCGGAGTTGTCGACGCCCTTCGACGCCGCCACCGCGCGTGGGCTTAGCGTCGAACGCGCCCTCCAAACTGCGCTCGGCGGCGGATGCCACACGGCCTTTGGCGCGCACGCGGCCGGCGACACCCTGTACTTTTTCCACGAGCAAACCGGCTCGCACCGCCTGCCTCTGCTGCCGGGCGACTGCGACGACCCGGCCGCGACCGCGATGCGCGTCCTAAAAACCCTGGGCTTAAAATGAGCAAAACTCCTCTTACTGGCCGCCGCGTGGTCCTGACGCGCGCGACCGAACAAAACTCCGAATTGCACGCGCGCCTGGCCGCGCTCGGCGCCGAGGTCCTCGAACTCCCGTTGATTCGCGTGGAGAAATCCGTGAAGAACGAAGACCTGGCGGAAGTCCTGCCCGAGTTTGGCCGATACGACTGGCTCGTTTTCACCAGCGCGAACGGCGTCAGGTATTTCTTTGAGGAATTTTTCCGGGTGTTCGACGACGTCCGGTCGCTTGGCCTGATTCGCCTCGCGTGCATCGGCGACGCCACGGCGCGCGCCATCGCGGACCTCCATCTCCGGGTCGAATGCCAGCCCAAGCTGGCCACCGCGGACGCCCTCGCGGACGAATTGGTCGCCACCGGCAGCCTCGACAGCGCGCAGGTCCTCGTGGTGACGGGCAACCTGAACCGCGAGACGCTCCTCAAACGGCTCGAAGAAGCGCGCGCGATCGTCGACCAGCTGCAGGTTTACCAAACGGTGAAGCTCGATGTTTCCGATGACCCCGTCGCCGCCGAATTTCGCGCGCACGGTGCGGACGCGGTTTTGTTCGCGAGTTCTTCTGCCGCGGAATCGTTCGCCGGGCAGGCGCGCGCGCTGCAGTTGTCGAAAGAGGCACGGCGTCCGCTTGCCGGCAGCATGGGTCCGCAGACGACTGAAACGATGAAGGCGGCCGGGATCCCGGTGGATTTTGCCGCGAAGGAGCCGAGCCTCGAAGCGCTCGTCGCCGCGACCGTAAAAGCCCTGGCCAAGTAGCGCAGGCGGCCCGCCTGCTTCGCTTCGCCCAAGTTCGACTCCGTCCACAAAAACCCGGGCCTGTCCGTGTTCGGTCGGAGCAGGCGGGCCGCCTGCGCTACCTCAAAACGGCCGCGCATAGCCAAGACCTCGGCTCAGAGGATCGACGCCCCAACGGGGCAATCCAGCCAGAGCCCAGGGCGACGCCCTGGGAATTTGATTCGAAGAAAATCCGAGCCCTGAAGGGGCGGCCCAAATGAAGCCAACATGAAACTCTTCCCGATCGTTAGAGCGCCCTTTCAGGGCTCCTGATTTTCGCGATAAAAAACCCAGGGCGTGGCCCTAGGCTCTGGCTGGGTAGCCCCGTTGGGGCTTGGAATAGGTGACCGCCGAAAAGGCCTCGCGAATTCGGCGCTGCGACACTGGTCGCTTTGATTGCGCTGATCCTATTTTTTTAACGCGAATGAACACGAATCCGGGGTTGGATCTTCGGAGCAGGCGGGCCGCCTGCGCTACCTCAAACCGGCCGCGCATAGCCAAGACCTCGGCTCAGAGGATCGACGCCCCAACGGGGCAATCTAGCCAGAGCCCAGGGCAACGCCCTGGGAATTTGATTCGAAGAAAATCCGAGCCCTGAAGCGGCGGCCCAAATGAGAACATAAAACCGTTCCCCACGGTTAGAGCGCCCTTTCAGGGCTCTTGGTTTGTTCGATAAAAAACCCAGGGCGTTGCCCTAGGCTCTGGCTGGGTAGCCCCGTTGGGGCGTGGAATACTTCGGGGATTGAGGCCCCGCATTGATCCGCCCATAACCTCCTGATGGAGCGCTTGCTGCTTTGGCTTTTCCCCGGGGACCATCATCGCTCGACCGCCAGCCTCGTCGCCCGCGCGGTGCTCCTGTTGTTCCTCGTCGCCTGGTCGCTGAATTATTTCACCGTCCGCCTCGTCGATCTGGGCGAAAGCCCCGGCGTCATGCACCTCGTGCACCTGGTTTTTCACGAGGCCGGCCACACCATCACGGCGATGCTCACGAACAACCGGACGCTGGTCGTCTTCATGGGCAGCGGCGGGCAAGTGCTCGTGCCGCTGGTCATCACGGTGGCATTTTATGCGAAGAACCAGGATGCGTTTTCCGCCGCGATCGGGCTGTGGTGGACGGGCCACGCGGTCCTCGATGTCGCGCCGTATATCCAGGACGCGCGATTCCTGAACCTGCAGCTGCTCTCCGGCGGCACGGGCAAGGAGGTCGAAGGACACGACTGGGAATATCTCCTCGATCACTGGCACGTGCTGAATCGCGACATCTACATTGCAGCCAACGTCGCGACGATCGGCCGCTTCCTCATGTTCATCGCGTTCCTCTGGGCGCTCGGATCATCATCAGCGATTATATGACGAAGGATGAAATGCCGGCGTGAGCCTTCGCAGCTCCAACCTGCAATGAACTCCGAACGTCCGGCCGCTCACCAAGGCGGGGCGCGTTGCGGGCAACGCGCTCCACCTCTATGGTTTCATTGGAGCTTGGAGCTTTTCGAATAATCTGAAGCTTGGAGCTTCCTAGCGCCCTCATCCTCCATGAAAGTCCCGTTCCTCGATCTCTCCCTCCAGCACAAAGCCCTGCGCGAACCCGCGCTGGCGGCGCTGGCTGCGACCTACGACGCCACGCGTTTCTGCCTCGGGAAGGACGTCGAGGACTTTGAAAAAAACTTCGCCGTCACGCTCGGCTATCCGCATGTGCTCGGAATGAACAGCGGAACCGCGCCGCTTCACGTTGCCTGTATGCTCGCGGGCTTCGGGCCCGGCGATGAAATCATCACGGCGCCGTTCACGTTCATTTCCTCGGCGTGGGGCATCAACTACGTCGGCGCCACGCCTGTGTTTGCCGACATCGAAGCCGGCACCTTCAACCTCGATCCGGCCAAACTCGCGGCCGCGATCACGCCCCGCACCAAGGGCATCATCATCGTGCACCTCTTCGGCCAACCCGCGCGCATGGAAGAGATCATGGCCATCGCGAAGCGGCACAATCTCTTCGTCATCGAAGACTGCGCGCAGGCGGTCGGCGCAAAATACGAGGGCATCCCCGTCGGCGTGATCGGCGACGTCGGCACCTTCAGTTTCTATCCGACCAAGAACCTCGGCGGCTGTGGCGAAGGCGGCGCGTTCGTGAGCCATCGCCCGGAGCTGCACACCCGCGCGCGTCACATTCGCGTGCACGGGTCGGATCGCCGTTATTATCACGACATCATCGGCGGCAATTTCCGGATGGACGGATTCCAGGGCGCGTTGCTCAACGTCAAGCTGCCGCACCTCGCAAGGTGGACGGAACGCCGGCAAGCCATCGCCGCGAAATATCTGCTCGGGATCAAGCACGCGGACGTGCGCCTGCCCGAACAGCCGGGTTACGGCCGCTCGGTGTTCCATCAGTTTACGATCCGTCACCCGCGGCGCGACGCGCTTCGTGAGCATCTCGCGCAGCACGAGATCGGAACCGATTTGATCTACCCGGTGCCGCTGCACCTGCAGAAATGCTACGCGAACCTGGGCTACGGGCCCGGTTCCTTTCCCGTCGCCGAACTGGCGGCGTCGACCTGCGTGAGCCTGCCGATTTTCCCGGAGCTGACCGATGCCCAGGTCGACCACGTCATCGCGAGCGTCAACTCGTTTTGAAATGATGTCCGGAATTCGCCTCAAGGTTTGCGGTCTCACCAACCAGGCGGACGCGGAATTCGCCGCGGCCTCGGGTGCCGATTACCTCGGGTTCATCGTTTATCCGAAATCGCCCCGCTATATCAAACCTGAGCGGGTGGCCGCGCCGGCCGGAAACCTGAAAGGCACGTTGCGGGTTGCGGTGGCGGTTGAGCCGTCGGTCGACGAACTCAAGGCCCTCATCGCCCAAGGCTTCGATCGATTTCAAATCCACTTTGGGTACAACGTGCCGGTTTCGACGATTGCGAACTGGTCTGAATTGGTCGGGCCGGAGCGATTGTGGCTCGCTCCAAAGTTGCCGCCCGCGGTGGAGGTTGCGCCGGAGTTCCTGCCGCTCGCGGAAACGTTCGTGCTCGATACCTTCGACGCCGAGAAGTTCGGCGGCACGGGGCGCACGGGCGACTGGGAAAAATTTTCCCGGCATGCCTTGGCGTACCCGAAAAAGACGTGGGTGCTTTCCGGCGGTTTGAGTCCTTCGAACATCGGAGAAGCCCTGGCCCGGTCCGGCGCGAAGTTCGTGGATGTGAACAGCGGC
This sequence comes from Verrucomicrobiota bacterium, assembly GCA_028293545.1. GTDB lineage: Bacteria > Verrucomicrobiota > Verrucomicrobiia > Opitutales > Opitutaceae > Opi-474. Next base: position 68,821 of record JAQGOP010000048.1, read on the forward strand.
CTCGAATCGAGTCCGGGAATCAAGGACTACGCAAAGATCGAAGCCATGGCGCAGGCGGTCGCCCGCCGCTCGGGTAACGGGTAGCGCAGGCGGCCGGCACGCGCTACCTACACCAACACACCTTCGTGCTTCAGGAGCTGCGATTTGATCTCCTCGCCGAAGGCGAAGCCCGTGAGTGAACCGTCGGCGCCAATCACCCGATGGCACGGTATGATCAGGCAGATCGGATTGGTCGCGTTGGCTCGTCCCACCGCGCGCGCCGCGCCGGAACGGCCCAGCTTGCCGGCCAGTTCGCCATAACTGCGCGTCGATCCGAAGGGAATCTGGCAGAGCGCTTGCCACACTTCCTGCTGAAAGGGCGTTCCTTGCGGCGCCATTTTCAGCGTAAAGCGATCGCGCCGGGCGGAGAAATATTCCGCGACCTCGCGTCGCACCTCAACGAGGCGCTTGGCGTCGCGCGAGAGATCGGAGCCCTCGAAGCGTTGGCGCAGCGCGGACACGCCGCCGAACGCGGTGGCGACCAGGGCGCCGCTGTCGTCGACTGCCGCCGAGAAATCCCCGGCCGGCGTGGAGAAAGTATCATAGTAATGTTTCATGTGGGGATGGGTTGGTTGAACTGCCAAAGATGGGTCGTCGCGAGGCTGCGGTAGGGGGAGAACATCGCCATCAGGCGCCGCGTCGCGTCGATGTCGGGACGCTCTTCCAGCTTGAGCAGCGATTTCAAGCCGCTCGTGACACCGGTGTCGCCGAGCGGAACGCAGTCGGGAAAACCGATCGCGCGCATCATGAGGTAATTGACGGACCACGGCCCGAGCCCGTGGATCGCCAGGAGCGTGCGCTCCGCGCGCGTTGCCGACATGCGGTGGAGCGCGGCAAGATCAAGTTTCCCCTCGGCCACCCGTTGCGCCGCGCCGATGACGTAGAGTGCCTTCGAACGGGAAAATTGGAGCGGGAGAAGATCGTCCACTGCAAGCGCCGCGACCGCTGCCGGCGTGGGCGGGACATAAAGACCGTTCGGCAGCTGCGTGCCGGTGCGCTCGATCAATCGGCGCTTCAACAGGCAGGCGAAGGCGAAATTGATCTGCTGGCCAATGATCGCCCAGAGCAACCCGTCGAAGACGGAAGGCGTCCGGCTGATGCGAAGCTCGTGGCGCTTCGCGACCAAGCGCGCGAGCCCGAGTTTCTTGGCGAGGCGCGCAAACGCGATCGCGTCTTCATCCAGTCCCAGTAATCCGACCACCAGGGCATGAACTTCCGGAAGGAGCGCAGGCGTCTCGCCCGCTCCGACTGCCGCCGACGCTGCTTCCACCGTCACCTTCCCCGGCGAAATTTCCATCACCAGGATTGCCGGGCTGCTGCTCAGTTGGACCGCACACGTGTAGCGGCTCCCTTCGAGTCGCTCAGTCGCGCTGTGAGTGTCGCGGCTCAAGGCCCGGCGCAGGTAAGGCAGCAAATAGCCTTCGGGCAAAGCCACCTCGAAGGTGCCGCCCTCCCGGAGATGCCGATATTCAATCGGCGTGAGTCCATTGAGCCGGCGGAAGTTTTCGTGGAACACCGAGAGCGCCTCAAACCCGGCGTCCAGCGCGATGCGCGAAAGCGGGGCGTCGGAGCCCAGGAGCTGACGTTTGGCTTCGTCCAATCGCGCGCGCAGGAGCACATCGGCGGGTGTGGAATGGTAGTGCTGGCGAAACAGTTCGAACACGCGGGTCGCGCCGAATCCCGAACGGCGCACGATCGCCCGGGCGTCCGCAAAATCGGCGGGCGACTTCCGGATCTCGGCCACGAGGTCCTCGATGGTTTCAAGGACGGGATCCGCCCCGCGCGCGAAGTCGTCCGGATGGCATTTCTTGCAGGCGCGCAGGCCCGCTTCGCGCGCGGCCTCGCAGGTCGGGAAAAACCGGACGTTTTCCTGTTTCGGTTTCCGGGCCTTGCACGCGGGCAGGCAGTAAATGCCGGTCGTCAGCACGCCCGTGAAAAAACGCCCATTAAAGGATGCATCGCTGGCCAGGATGCGGTCGTACATCCGCGCATTGGTCATTTTCATGGACGCAAGGTAGCACAGCGTTCCGGTCCTGTCGTCCGGATTTCTCCGCTGCAATTTTTGAAGTAGCGCAGGCGGCCCGCCTGCTCAGGAAGTAGCGAGTAGCGCGTAGCGGGTAGCGAGTAGTCGGACCACCCTTACGGTAACGGTGCACGACTCCCCGGGGTTCGGATCCGACTACTCGCTACCCGCTACGCGCTACTCGCTACTTCCGCCGAAGCAGGCGGGCCGCCTGCGCTACTTACGATCTCCTCGACACACCTGCCTGACCTCGCACGCTGTGTTTATGCCTTCGCTCTACGAAACGCTCCGCGCCGATATCGTCACCGCCATGAAAGCCCGCGATTCCGCGACCACGCTGGCTTTGCGCACGGCTGATGCCGGCATCAAGCGCGCGGAAATGGACACCGGCAAACCGATCGACGACGCGCTCGTGATCACGACCTTGAAAAAGGCCGTGAAGAATCTCACCGACGCCAAAACCGAATTCGAAAAGGGTGGGCGGACCGACCTCGTCGCCGCCAACGAGGCCGAGATCAAGATCCTCGAAAAATATCTCCCGAAAGCACTCGATCCCGCAAAGCTCGAGGCGCTGGTCAACGAAGTCATCAAGGAGACCGGCGCCCAGTCGAAGAAGGAAATGGGCAAGGTCATCGCGGCGCTCAAGCTGAGCCCGGAGGCCGGCCTCATCGATTTCGGCGCGGCGAGCAAGCTGGTCCAATCGAAACTTACATGAGCAAGCCCTTCACCGGCGGTGGCAGCCAGGATTCCGGAAAACCGCGCGCGGTCCGCGTCCGCGAAGTGCCGATCGAACTCTGTCAGTTCCTGAAATTCGGCGGCCTGGCCGCGAGCGGCGGCGAAGCGAAGTCGTTCATCACGGACGGTGACGTCCTGCTGAATGGCGTCGTCGAGACGCAGAAGCGGAAGAAGCTGCAGGTGGGCGACAAGGTCACGTATGGCGGGCAGACGATTGTCGTGGAATTGACCTGAACGGCCCGCTTCCCGGGCCGCGAAGCGAATGGCGCGCATGCGCCGGATCCATGACGTTACCTGCCGCTGAATCCCTACGCCCGAGTTCGGACCAACCGGGGACGCTCGCATTTTTCGGGTCGCCTGAAGCCGAGCTTTTCACGCGCGAAATCGCAGAATCCCTCGCCGGGGTATTGCGGGAAAACCTGATCCTCAAGCGCTCGCCCGACGGTTTTCCACCGGGATTCACCCGGGCTTCCGTGCCGCCGCGGCCTTGGTGGGACACGATGTGGACCCGCGACGCGGGCACGTTTCTCCGCGAGCTCGTCGCCTGGGGATACATCGAGCACGCGTGCCTCGTCTCGCATTGCCTGATCGAAGGCGTGGCGCGAAACGCCGACGGCTATTTCGCATTCCCCGAGAAACTCCGTCCCGGCGAACCCGAGGCGGGAGAGGAGATTGACGGCACTGCCGCCATAGTAATCGGGATGATCCTGCTGTGGCGTCATCTGCCCGCGGGCCACGCGTTCCGCGGGCCGTTGCGGGCGTTCCTGCACCAGCCTTCGTCGCCGGTGCGTTACCTTGAACAACAGGCCGGCCGCCAGGGTTTGATCGCCGGCACCGGTGAATTCGGCCCCGGCTGCGGCGTGGATGGTTTCTACTGCAGCTGCGTCCAGAACAACCTGGCCGCGCTCGCCTTGTGCGCCGCCGCCGGCATGGAGGAAACGTCCGGCAATCCGCGGATGGCCGCCGGTTATCGCACGACGGCGGAAGGCCTGTGGGTCACGATGAAGGCCACGATGCTGGATGCCGACGGAGGATGGATCTGGGGGGTGCGTCCTGGCGATCATCGGCCCGATCCGGCCATCCTGGACGAACCGGTGAATCGCGGCACCGGCCTGCACAACGGGGTGGCCTCGATGTACGCGGACGTGATGGGTCTCGACCCCGTCGGCGCGGGCTGGCCGCTGGCGACACATTGCGAAAAAACATTTTCGCGGCTGCTCGCCGCGCCACTGCGCCGCGCCCAGTTCGAGAAATTCGGTTTTTGGCCGCAGTGGGATCCGCCGTTCCGCGGCGGGTTGAGCAGCGGTCCTTCGTATGGCGAGGGTTACGCGCTCCAGACGATGTTGCTCTACGACCGGCTCGACCTCGCGGACAAGGCGCTGCGCTGGTTGGCGCGCGCCACGCACGATGCGCCGCCGTCGCCCGCGTATGTGCTGCACCGGACGTCGCGTTATCATTTTTATGAACGGACATATTCGCCCGACGCCGAGGACAAAGTGGACCTCGAGGAAGGCTGCGGCGCGCTGAACCTGGTCAACGTCACGGAGCCGCTCAAGATCGCCCGTTTGATGCTTGGCATCGATCCCACTGTCACCGGCGAAGTCCGGATCGCGCCGCGCCTGCCCGCATGTGTGAACCGGGTCGAAGCGCGCCGCTGGCCGCTTTTGACGGAGCACGGCGTGGTCACCGCGGATCTGACGATCCAGCGCACCGGCGGCGAGGCCTTCAAGTTGACATGTGCGGTGCACGACTCGGCCGTGATAAAATGCCTGGTCGTCCGTCATCGCGCCAAGGGAGTGACGCGAACGGAAACGTTCCAGGATGTGACGGCTCTGAAGTAGCGCAGGCGGCCCGCCTGCTTCGGCCCGAAGTAGCGAGTAGCGAGTAGACGGATCCGGTGCGGGAGTCGTCCACCGTTACCGTAGGGATGGTCGACTACTCGCTACTCACTACTCGCTACGCGCTACTTCGAAAAGCAGGCGGGCCGCCTGCGCTACTTTGTCCTGATAAACCGATTCCGGCGCGCGCTGTCGCCGCGGGGCGGCGTGCGCTCGCTCGGGGCGCGATAACCTTTGCGCCGGTAGCCGGCTCGCGCGGGATCGCTCGCGCAGTGAAGCTGGAAATCCTGCATGCGTTGGAACAGGCCGAGCAGCTGGTCGGGCAGGGGATACTCGTCCATGCCCGCGTGGGTCAGTGCGATCAACATTTCGTGCGTCGCCTCCAACGTCGAAAGGCATCCGGGCTGGGGCTGTTGCTTGATCACGTACCGGCTGAGCGCGGTCGCGGAAAACATGATCTTCGGCAAACGCTGCAGGCTCGGGCTGAGGCGCAGCATCTTTCGCGCGCAGGCCCACGTCGCATCGAGCAGGAACACGACGAGCCGCCGTCCGCCAAGGTCTTCATTCGAAAATTCTCCGCTCGAGACATTCCGCGCGCCGGCGCCCGGGTAGAGCAGCATGGGGAAATTGCCGGGGTCAGCGATCAACGCCTGGACCTCCTCGTGTTCGTCGAACGCGATGCCCATGTGGATTTCGCTGTTCGCGAGACAGAGATGAGTCAGGCGCCCGGTCGCCGCCTTCTCGTGCTTGAATTCCTTCGGGTGCATGAGGAAAACGAAACGCGTGCGCGTCGGCATCGGCTGGATCGACGGACACCAGCAGAGCGTCTTCGGCCAGAAACACCGGTAACACGTTTCGCGGCTCATGGGTTTTCGGTGGCGGAGTTCGCGGTTCGGGAAATATCGCGCGGAAGGCTGATGCTGCGAACGCGGAGGGAGGGAGTCGTTTTCAGGCGTTCAGCGTCCTGGGCAGGCGAGCCGCCTGCGCTACTCCGGCGTTCACCGGCCTGGGAATCCGCCTTTGCCGCGCATGGCTTCCATCTGGCGCATCATCTTTTTCGCGCCGCCGCCCTTCATCATCTTCATCATTTTCTGCATCTGCTGGAATTGTTTCAGGAGCTGGTTGACCTCGACGATTTTCACGCCCGCGCCGCCCGCGATGCGCTGGCGCCGGTTGCCGTTCAGGATCTCAGGCTTCCGCCGTTCCTGCACCGTCATCGAGTGAATGATGGCTTCGGTGCGCGCCATTTGTTTTTCCGCATCGGGACCGATGTCGACGCCGCTCATGCCGGGCATCATTCCCAGGATGCTCTGCATCGAGCCCATCTTCTTGACCTGCTGCATCTGCGCGAGGAAGTCCTCGAGGTTGAAATCCGCCTTGCGCATTTTTTCCGCCATGCGCTCGGCGTCCTTCTGGTCGAAGGTTTCCTGGGCTTTCTCAACGAGCGAAACGACATCGCCCATCCCGAGGATGCGCGACGCGAGCCGATCAGGATAGAACGGCTCGAAGTCCGCGGTCTTTTCGCCCGTGCCGACAAATTTGATGGGCACGCCGGTGATCGACTTGATCGAAAGCGCCGCGCCCCCGCGGGCGTCGCCATCCATCTTGGTGAGGATCAAACCGGTCAGCGTGAGCGCGTCGTGAAACGCCTTCGCGACGTTGACCGCTTCCTGGCCCAGCGCGCCGTCCGCCACGAGCAGCACTTCGTCGGGCTGCGTCCGGGCGCGAAGTTTCTTCACTTCGTCGATCAGGTCGGTGTCGATCTGGAGGCGGCCCGCGGTGTCGAAAAGGATGCAATCACAACCGGCGGCCGAGGCCGCGGCGAGCGCGGCGACGCCGATCGCGGGAACATCCTTCGACGTGCGGTCCGCGAAAAAATCCAGCTCTTCCTGTTTTGCGAGGATTTCAAGCTGGTCGATGGCGGCGGGGCGGTAGATATCGCACGCCGCGACGAGCGGACGGTAGCCGCGTTTTTTCAGGAGTTTCCCGAGCTTGGCGGTCGAAGTGGTTTTGCCGGAGCCGTGGAGGCCGACCATCATGATCTTCAGCGGGCGCGCCGCGGAGAGATCGGTGGCGCCTTCCCCGAGGAGGCGCACGAGTTCGTCGTTGATGATCTTGACGACCTGCTGGCCGGGCGTGACCGACTTGAGGACCTCCTGGCCCACGCAGGCGAGCTGGACGCGGTCGACGAATTCGCGTGCGACCTTGAAATGGACATCGGCCCCGAGGAGGGCGGTGCGCACTTCCTGGAGCGCTTCCGCCATATTGGCTTCGGTCAGCTGGCCCACGCCGCGCAGGTTGCGGAGGGCGCTGCCGAGTTTGTCGGTGAGGGATTCGAACATGGGAAACGGCAATAAGAGCCGCGCTCGGCGGTGCCGCAACTAAAAGTAGGGCGCGGTCTTTGACCCGCCTCAGGAAAACGTAGCGCCACGTCTTCGACTGGCTCCCTTGCGCGTTTTAAACACTGCGTCGCGGATTTGTAGTCAGAGCCCAACGAGCCGGTCGGAGACACGGCGCTACGTTTTCCCTGAGGCGGGTCAAAGACCGCGCCCTACGGCGGGCCGCCTGCGCCGCTTTTTAGTGTGGCCTAGCTGCTTCCGGTTCTGCGACGGTGTAGGCAACCATGACCTTGATCACCGAGAATTTAAATCCCCGGGGGTGTGTATGAACCCGGTCACTCCCTCCAACCCGTGGGTGGCGAAGCATGTGGCCGCACTGCCGAAGAGCGGGATTCGCGATTTCTTCGAGCTGGTCGCCGCCCTCAAAGGGCAGGGCGTCATTTCCCTTGGCGTGGGTGAGCCCGATTTCGTCACGCCCCAGCCGATCCGCGACGCTTCGATCGCCGCCCTCCAACGCGGACGGACTTCCTACACTTCCAACTTGGGACTCATTGAGCTGCGCGAGGAAATCGCACGCTATGTGGAAAAACATTTCCACGTCAGCTACCGGCCGACCGACCAGGTCATCGTGACCGTCGGCGTGAGCGAGGCCCTCGACCTGGCTTGCCGCGCCTTCATCAACCCCGGCGACAAGGTCATGTACCACCAGCCGTGCTACGTGAGCTACCACCCGAGCATCGCGCTGGCCCATGGCGTGCCGATCGCGGTGCCGACGTATGCGAAGGATGATTTCGCGGTGACGGCCGAAGCGCTGCGCGCCGCGTGGCAGCCGGGCGCGAAGATGCTCATGCTGAATCTGCCGTGCAATCCGACGGGCGGAACGTGCAGCAAGGAGCAGCTGGAAAAGATCGCGGCGTTCTGTCGCGAGAAGGACCTCCTCGTGCTCACGGATGAAATTTATTCGGA
>JAQGOP010000034.1 GCA_028293545.1 Verrucomicrobiota bacterium
CGCAGCGCATGGAGAGCATCGGGATTCTCGCCGGCGGCATTGCCCACGATCTCAACAACGCGCTCGCGCCGATCCTGATGGGCTTGAGCATGCTGCAGGCGAAATCGAACGACGCCGAGGTGCGCCGGTTGATGAGCGTGATGGAAAAAAGTGCCCAGCACGGGGCGAGCCTGGTGCGGCAGGTGCTCGCCTTCGCGCGTGGCACGCAGGGCGAACGCGCGGAACTCCAGCCCCAGGCCGTGATTCGCGAGGCCGTCACGCTCCTGAGCGAAACCTTGCCCCGCGCGATCACGGTTGAAATGGACGCCGCGCCGGACCTGGCGTTGGTTTCGGCGGATTCAACCCAGCTGAGCCAGGTGCTGATGAACCTCGGGATCAATGCCCGCGACGCGATGCCCGAGGGCGGCCGCCTGGTATTTCGCGCGCTCAACGTCACGGTCGGCGAAGGCCACGCGCGGGTGCATCCCGGGATTTCCGCGGGGCCCTATGTGCTCCTGGTGGTGGAAGACTCCGGCACGGGCATTCCGCCGGACATCATCGAGCGAATTTTCGATCCGTTTTTCACCACGAAAGGCGCCGGCAAAGGATCCGGGCTCGGGCTGTCGACGGTGCTCGGCATCGTGAAGAGCCACGGCGGCTTCATGGAAGTGCAGAGCGAAATCGGGCACGGCACGAAGTTCAGCCTGTATTTCCCCGCGATCACTGCTTCGCAGGTGACGCGCCCCACTATTATGGAAAAAGCTCCCCCCCGCGGTAACGGTGAAACTATCCTTGTAATCGACGACGAAGCCGATGTGCGCGACGTGGTGCAGGCGCTTCTGGAGTCCTCGGGCTACACGGTCCGCCTCGCCGCGGAAGGCATGGCTGGGATCGGGGTTTATTCCGAGTACCGCTCGGAAATCTCCGCCGTGATCACGGATATGATGATGCCCGCGATGCAGGGTTCGGAGGTCGTGAAGGAACTCCGGAAGATCAACCCGGAGCTCCGCGTGGTCGCGATGAGCGGGGTGCTGGCGAGCAATACGAACATCCGCGAGGAACCGGGGCGCACCGTGCTCCTTCAAAAACCGATGACGGGGATCGCGCTGCTCCAGACGGTGCACAAGCTACTGCAGGCAAAATAAGCCGTTGAAAGTTGCCCGGTGAAGGGCGCCGGCGCTCGATCGCGGCCGGGCGGTGAAACGCTTGTCGTGAATCCCCCGTCGAAATTGCTTGTCACCTCTTTTCCCCGACGCCTAATACCCACCGCTCGTCTCCATGCGAGAAGGTCTTGGCAAGATAGCTCAGTTGGTAGAGCAGAGGACTGAAAATCCTTGTGTCCCCGGTTCGATTCCGGGTCTTGCCACCACTTTTTCCGCAGGAAAAAGTGCCACGCCGAAGCCCAAAGAGCGAAGGCGGTCGAACGACGTAAAAGGCCGACGAAGCTCTAGCTCAGGGGGATAAGCTGCACGCCTGGCTCAAAGAGATGGCCTTACGGACCAAGCCTCCGACAGGATCCGATTGGATGAAGCGCTGCCCGGCACAGGACGGCGACGTGATCGAGATTCGGCGGGTCGCTGAGATGTCGGATTTTTCCGCGGACGTCCAGGCGGCGGCGCGCGGCGCATGAGCCGCAAACGGCATTAAACGCGGCAAATAGGATCGGGTCCCGATCCACGCGGGGATTGCGACCTGGACGGCAACTTGGCGGCCTTCGTGCGCGCGAGAAAAACGTCGCGTCGGGACAATAGCTAGTACGCTGCCGTCGCGTTCGCTGGTGAGGGCGTCGCCAGCAGCGTCGCGCGGAGATCCTGGAGACGCACGGGCTTGCTGACAAATTCGTCCATGCCGGCGGCAAGGCACGCATCCCGGTCGGTCGACGACGCGCTGGCCGTCATCGCCACGATCCGGGGCCGGTCCTCCGGTCGCCAGCGGGAACAAATTTCGCGCGCCGCGGCGGGACCGTCCATCTCGGGCATCTGCATGTCCATCAGCACGAGGTCGTAGGTCTTCTTTTCCAAGGCGATGATCGCTTCGCGGCCATTGCCCGCGAAATCCGCGTCGTAACCCAGGCGCTGGAGCATGAGCTTCGCGACGCGCTGGTTCACCAGGTTATCCTCGGCGATGAGGATCGAAAGGGGGTGGCTCTGCGCGAGCGGTTCGCCCGAGGAACCTGGGTCGACACTCGTCGCGCGCTTGATTTTTCGGCCATGGAAAACTTCGACGAGCAAATTGAACAACACCGACGGCTTGATCGGTTTGCTCGCGCAGGCCGCGATCCCGAGCGCGGCCGGTGCGACCGCGTGGCCAAGCGAGGTGAGGAGAATGATCGGTAACTGAACCGGCGAACGATGACGGCGAATTTCAGCGGTGAGCTGGTGGCCGTCCATCCCGGGCATCTGGAGATCGAGGATCGCGGCATCGTAGGACTCGCCTTTTTCCAACCGCGCCAAGGCCTCGGCGCCGGACGCGACCCCGCTCGGGCGCAGGCCCCAGGATCCGAGCTGGAGGCAGAGGATGCGGCGATTGGTGACGTTGTCGTCGACGATCAGCACCCGCCGATCCTCGATATCGACCGGGCTGCCGTCGGCCGCGACCATGGGCATTTCCAGCGGCGCGGGCTCGACCGTGATTTCGAAGGCGAAGGTGCTGCCGCTGCCCGGCACGCTCTCGACCCAGATGCGGCCGCCCATGAGCTCGACGAGGCGCTTGCAGATCGCGAGTCCGAGACCTGTGCCGCCGTAGTGCTTCGTGGTCGAGGCGTCGACCTGGCTGAAGGATTTGAAGAGGCGGTTGAGGCGATCCCCGGGGATGCCGATGCCCGAGTCGCGCACGGCGACGATCAGCTTCACCTTGCCATCGGGCGTATAAGAGGTGACGCCGACATTGACGAAGACTTCGCCGCGTGCCGTGAATTTAACCGCGTTGCTCAGCAGGTTGACAATCACTTGGCGGACGCGCGTGACGTCGCCGAGGATCGAAGGCGGCGCATCGACGTCGATCCAGTAAAGCAGGTCGATTTTCTTTTCGGTCGCGCGGGCCGCCAGCACGTCGATCGACGATTCGACGCATTCCCGCAGGTCGAACGACGCACGCTCGAGTTCGAGGTGGCCGGATTCGATCTTCGAGTAATCGAGGATGTCGTTGATCAGGCCCAGGAGGGCATCGCCGCTCGATCGGATCGTCTCCGCGAATTCCCTGACTTCACCCGTGGGCTTCGAATCGAGCAGCAACCCGCTCATGCCGATGATCGCATTGAGCGGCGTGCGGATTTCGTGGCTCATGTTCGCGAGGAATTCCGACTTGGCCTGCGTGGCCGCGCCCGCTTCCTGCGCGAGCGATTCCGCGCGGTTTGCCGCGGCGGATAATTTCGCGTTCAGCTGCTCGGCTTCGTCGCGCGCCGCCGCAATCTGCGACTGAACCTGGCGTTCCTCGGTGATATCCCACGTGGTGCCAACAATCCGCTGGGGACGATGGTCCGCGGAGCGCCGCACATGCGCGCGGGTGCGGAGCACGTGCTCGGTGCCGTCGAGGCGAACGTGGCGATAGGTCGTGTCGATGGCGTCGAGCCCCCCGATGACTTCGCGAAAAAGCTTTCGCAGGCGGGCCCGGTCGTCGGGATGGATGCACGCGAACCACGCGGCGCGGCTGCCGTCGAAGGCATCGGCGCCCAGGCCGTGGAGGCGCAGCATGCGTTCGTCCCAGAGCACGCGTTGGTGGACGACGTCGAAGTCCCAGATGCCGAACTGGCCGGACTCGGCGGCGAGCTGCAGGCGTTCGGTCAGGGCTTGAAGGTGGAGTTCCTGCTGCTTGCGGGCGCTGTTGTCCTGGATCGAGCAGCGCAGCCCGGTGATGCGGCCCGCGTGGTCGCGGATGATTTTGTCGCTGAGCAGCACGGCGACCTTGGTGCCGTCCTTGCGGACGAACTGCCGCTCGAAAAAATGTCCCGCGGGAAGGGCGCCGAAAAGTTTTCCGCGCAGGGACTCGATCGCCTCCGCCGGATTCTCGACGAGTTCGGAGGCGTGGCGTCCGAGGACTTCCGCTTCGGTATAGCCGAGCAGGTTGAGCTCGGTCTGGTTCATCCGCACGATGCGACCCTGGGCATCGAGTTCGTGATAACCGGCGGGAGCCTCGTCGAAGAGCTGGCGGAAACGCTCTTCGCTTTCGCGGAGCGTTTCCTCATGGCGCTTCTGCTTCGTGATGTCGGTGTGCGCGCGGCGATAACCGGTGATGCGGCCATGTTCGTCGCGCAGGGTGGCGATGGTGCACTGGAGCCAGTAGAGCGACTGGTCGCGCGCGCGGTGGCAGATTTCGCCAGACCAACCGCCTTCGCGGGCGACGGTCGCATAGACTTCGTTCCAAAACGAAATGGGAAGGTGCCCGGACTCGAGCATGCGGTGGTTTTTGCCGATCAGCTCTTCCAAGGGGTACCCGCTCGCGCGGCAGAACGAGGCGTTGGCGTAGACGATCCGCCCCTCGGCATCGGTTTCGGAAACCTGCGCGTGCTGGTCGAGCACCTGTTTTTGTCCCTGGAGAAGGGCGAGCGCGGCGCTCAACTGTTGCTCCGCGGCGAGCTCCAGGCTCCGCCCGGTGCGGAGAAGGCGCCACATGAACGGCGCGGCCACGCCGACCATGGCAATGGCGTGGATCGAAACCACGAACGGGGTCGCCAGGGCCGGAAAGTGGGAAAGGATGAAACCGACGAGAGCCTCGATGGCCAGAATACCGAGCAGGGCGCCCACGAACAGACGCACGGGTGGATTCGCGGCAGCAGAGTGCTTCACCATGGTGGGCTTATATCGGCGCTCACGTCCGGCGCTTGAGGGTTTTCGCTGGAATCGCCGCGGTGGGTAACACCTTTCGCGGGAATGGTAAAAACTATCTCAGTCGGGCCCGATCCGGCCGATGATACTCCTGAGATGCCTGTCGACGCCATGATGACCAGCCTCAGCGTGTTTACCCCGGAAGACATCGTCCGGGAGGTGAAAAATTTGCCGTCGGCGCCGAAAGTCCTGCCGCACCTGAAACGCCTGCTTAGCGACGGCAATTCCTCGATCCACGAAATCGTGGCGCTAATCCGGATCGACCCGGGCATCTCCGCGCGCGTGCTGCGCGTCGCGAACAGCGCGTATTTCGGGAAAGGCGTGCGCTGCGTCGCGGTGGACGAAGCGGTGCAGCGCGTCGGCTTCGACGAAATCTACAACCTGGTTGGGTTTGCCGTCTCCGCCCCGGTGATGGCGAGGTCGCTCGACGCCTATGCACTCGACGCTGACACCGTGTGGAAAAACGCCGTGGCCTGTGCGCTCGCGGCGGAAATGCTGGCGTTGCGCACGGCGCAGGACTGCGACGTCGCCTACACGATCGGCCTGCTGCACAGCGTCGGAATGGTGGTCATCGACGAATGGATCCGGGCCAACCAACCCCAGCTTCGACTGCGGTTCACCGGCTTCCCGCGCGAAGCGGTGGCGAGCGAACGCATTGCGCTGGGTTTCACGCAAGCCGAAGCCGGCGCCGCCCTGCTCCAGCATTGGGATTTTCCCCCCGATATGAGCGAGCCCGTGCGCTGGCAGTACGCGCCGCGCTCCTCGGCGCTGCATACGAAGATGACGAGCCTCCTGCATGCGGCGAAGTGGCTGCGCTCCGTGGTGTGCGCCGGCGCGGCGGGGAAACCTGCGCCACTCGATGCGGGAATGCTGCAGCCTCTCGGTCTTCGTCCGGAAGCGCTCGAGCGCATGACGGGTGAACTGGAAAGCCAGCTCAGCGCGGTGAGTTCGCTGTTGGAACTGGGGCCGGGAAAAACGCGGCCGCCCGAGCAGGGTGGGTGATTTTCAAACCACCCGGCCTGGCGGGCGCGTCCCGCAACTCAACGCTTACGAACAGCGGGCGTAGATTTTCTGCAGCAGTGCCGTCGCGGGCGCGGGCGCGGCCTGGGCTCCGCCCGAGTGCGCGCTGGCCAGGCTGGAGCGGAGGAGGAGCTGCTCGTTTTCCTTGTCGAGCTGGAGAATCTGCAGGATGCGTGCGCGCGTTTTTTCCAGGCTGGCCTGGGTCGCCGGGTCACGCACGGACGCAGCGGGCAGCGTGCGCAACGCGGCGAGGGAAATATCGAGCTGTTCCAGGAGGCTGCGCTTCCGGGCGAGCAGCGCCGCATCGGGCACGCGTTGGTGCTGACGCAGGAAGCGATTCTCATCCATCACGCATTGGTGGATCTCGTCGCACAACTGCTGGTGCTGCTGGAGGGTGGGAAGGTGGCTCATAGGGGACTGGCCGCGGGGGTCGCCGGCGCCGGGGGCGGCGCACGGCCGGTGGTCGTTTCGAAAATGCTGCTGATCTGGCGGTGCATCGTGTCGTTCCAATCGAGATGGGCAAGCCGCCAGGTGGCCATGCGTCCCATCTCCGCGGCGTCGGGGGACGGATTTTGTTTCGTCGCATCCACGATGCCTTGGTACGCGACACGGGCGCGATCGGCGCTGCCAAGGCGCTCCTGGCAAAGCGCGATCTGGTACAGCACCGGCAAACGCCACGCCGGGTCGTCCGATAATGCGGCGAGGCCCGAGTAGATTGCCTGGGCGTTGAGCACGTCGCCGTGTTCAAAGAAGTCGTTCGCGAGCTGGTTGCCCGTGCGGCGCTGCCAGTACGCCCAGCGCTTGGTATCGGCGGCCATGCGCGGCTTTTCCGCCCGCAATAATTCAAGCGTCGCGTTCATCGCCTCGTCGCCGCGCCCGAGCGAACGCAGGTTCACGGCGAGCAGGTAACGCGCTTCCGGGCCGTTGGAGTCGTCGGGCCACTGTTCCAAATATTGGCGCAGCATCGTCGTGGCGGCTTCGCGATCGCCTTGGAGCGACAGCGAGTATCCGGCCTTGAATTGGGCGCGGGCGCGGTCGGCTGGGGCCAGGTCGAGCAGGCGCAGGCGCGAGAAAAACTTGCTCGCCTCGACGAAGTCGCCGGCTTGGAAATGAGTCTCGGCGATCTCGAACTGCGCGGTTTTCGCGAGCTGCTGGTAGTGGTCGAAACCTTCCGAGGGCAGTTTCAGCGTCGAGTTGATCACGCTGTAGAAACGCGTGATCGCCAGGCGGTACGCGCCCATCGACCGCAGGGTGCGCCCGAGGTCGAGCAGGGCGTCGGGCGTGCGTTCGTCGCCCGGGTATTCCTTGAGGTATTTCTCGTAGATGGCCGCGGCCTTTGTCAGCGCTCCCTGCTTGCGGTGCATCCGCGCGAGCGCGAGCAGCGCGGTCTTGACCTCGGGAATTCCCGCGACCTGCGACGTGAGCACCTGCCGGAATGCGATCTCGGCGGAATCGTACTCGCCGCGGTCGGCCAGGGCCGTGCCGAGCTTGAGGAGGCTGCGCACGTCACCGACGTCTTCCTTGCTTGCAGCGACCGCGGCGGGCGTTCCGTCGTGGTGCGCCGATTTTTCCGCCGTCACCGGGGCGGCGAGCTCCCCGCCCTCCTCGTTGGCGCGCGAGCGGGCGCTCAACATCGCGAAGAGCGCGAAACCGGCGGCCAAACGAAGGAGAAGCGGGGAAGGGCGGACGGACCGGGTCATTTTTGGATGTAGGTGGCGGAGCTGGCCGGAAGGGCCGGTGGCGACGAGGCATTGCGGGGAACGGGAACGATCAAGGTCACGTCACCCGGTTGGCCGCCGGAGGCAGGGATTTGGAAGTACGGGAGGAAATCCTCGGCGCGAACTTGGGGGCGGGTTTCGTCGGGAAGGATGGCCGAGGGCGTGGGTTGATCCGGGGACGATCCGCCCGCACTGGTTTCGATCCTGGATTCAGCAGTGGGCGCCGGGGCCGGGCCGTGAAGCAGGGTCGACTGCGCCGCGGCGGCATTGGCCATCGCGACGGAGCTTTCGGTTCGGGTCATGGCTGGCTGCGGCGGAGCGGCGGCCGGCGGGCGCGCCGCTAGGTCGGGCGGCGGCGGCAATTCGGCAAAGCGCAGGGGCGGTGCGCCCAGGGCCTGAAGGTACGAGGCGGCTTCCCGGCCCGCACGATCGGTGCTCGAACCCAGGTCCATCCGCTGCCGCATCGCGGCCGGGAGGAGGTGGGTAACACCGGCGGAAAGCATGAGCGCGAGGCATTGCAGGCCCCGGCGCAAGGCTTGTGGCCGATGCGTTGGTTCGCGGTGATTCATTTCGTGATAAACATCCCATGTTAATGGATGGTCATGATGTGCCCGGACGGAATATCGGCGCACTCACCACGAAGCTTGAGGGAAAAGTCCACCGCGGGCGAAAGTCCGCCGGCCGGGGTCCGAAATCCGAAACTCCGACCCTTGGCCGCGAATAAGGAAAGCGCCGGCGCCCGCCGGCTCCGAAGATCGAATTCCCGCTTCGTGCCCCTTAAGAGGTCGAAGCCGCCGGCTTCGGTTTTCTATCCCTGCGAATTATCCAACATCTGCCGGATGCGTCGGCCCATTTCATCGAGCGTGTAGGGCTTTTGCATGAAGTCGCGCTGGCCAAGATGTTGGAAATCGGCGCGCGTTTCCGGCGTGATGTGGCCGCTGAGGACCAGCACCCGCGTGCGCGGCCGGCAGAGCCGGATCACTTTCATGACCTGGAGGCCCGTGGCGCCCGGCATGTTTGAATCGAGCAGCACCAGGTCGAAGTGCCGCGACGTGTCGCTGATCACGTCGATGGCTTCGTTGCCCGAAGCCGCGGTCGTGGCTTTGTAGCCTTGCCGGCGGAAGGTCTGGACCAGGAGTTCGCGCAGGGAATCCTCATCGTCGACGATGAGCAGGGATTCGGTGCCCGAGGGGAAATCGTGGTTAACCGCCGCCGCCGGCGCGAGGACCTGGCGAACTGCGAGCGGCAGGAAAATGCTGAACGTGCTGCCGACGCCCTGGATGCTGTCGACTTCGATCGCTCCCTGGTGGCTCTCGACGATGCCGTAGACCACCGCCAGCCCGAGGCCGGTGCCTTGGTTGCCTTGTTTCGTGGTGAAGAACGGCTCGAAGATCCGGGCGCGAACCTCCGGCGCCATGCCCGTGCCCGTATCGGTGATGCGGAGGCACGCGTAACTGCGGCCGGCCACGGAGTTCGGGCCGGCGATCCCGCCGTCGTGCACGCTCGTGTCCAAGGTGATGGTCCCGCCCGTGGGCATCGCATCGCGCGCGTTCACGCACAGGTTGAGGATGATCTGCTGGAGCTGGTTCTGGTCGGCGAGCAGCGGCGGAAGCAGCGCGGGCAGCTCGAGGTTAAAGGTGACGGTGCGGGGGAACGTCTCGGCGAGCAGCTTGACCAGGTCGCGCACGAGCTGGTTGAGATCCACCGCGGTGAATTTGACCTCCGTCTTGCGCGTGAACGTGAGGATCTGGCGAACGAGTCCGCCGGCGCGCTGGGCCGCGGTCCTGATCTCGCGCAGGCTCTTCTGGAGGATCGCGGTGTCGGCCGTCCCGTGCAGGCAGAACTCGGCGTAACCGTTGATGATCGCGAGCAGGTTGTTGAAATCGTGCGCGATGCCGCCGGCGAGCGTGCCGAGGCTTTCCATCTTGTGCGCCTGCCGGAGGTCGTGCTCGAGCTTCTTGCGCTCGGAGACGTCCTCACGCAGGCAGAGGTAATTCGTGGTTTCGCCGGCGGGATTGCGCAGGCAGGAAACCTTCACCGATTCCCAGACGGTGCCGCCATCCTGGCGCCGCGTCGCGAGCTCGCCGCGCCATTCGCCGCCGCTGCGCACGGTCTGCCAGAATTTTTCGTACGAAGCCTCGTCGGGATGGCCGTCGCGCAGGACCTCGATGTGGCGGTCCAGCAAGTCCTCCAAGGTGCGGCCGCTGACATCGGTGAATTTCGGGTTCACGTACTGGGCGCGGCCGTCGAGGTCGGTGATGACGATGGCAACCGGCGACTGTTCGACGGCGCTGGAAAGGCGGTGGAATTGTTCCTCGGCGAGGCGCTGGCGCGTGATGTCGCGGCCGGCGGCGCGGAAAGCGATGATCGCGCCGGTGGAATCCTTGAGCGCGGCTTCCTCCCATGCGAACCAACGGATGCCCTGTGGCGTGAGCCAGCGATGCTCGCTCACCGTGCGGTGCGGCGGTCGATTCAGTTCCGCGGTGGAGGCGAGCAGGCTGGCGGCGTCGTCCGCATGCACAAGTTCGGTGACGGATGTGCCGACGAGTGCTTCGGGACTGCGGCCAAATTTGCGGGCAAAGGCGGAGTTGACCGCGAGCAAGCGTCCATCCAAGTCGCGGCAATGCGCCGGATCAGTGCTCGTTTCCCAGGCGCCGAGCCACGTTTCAGGCGCCGCGAGTCGGGCCATGCCGGGCTCGGGGTCGCTCAGGATGGTGGGCAGGGGAGGCGGCATGGCAAAGGAAGGTTGAGGGTGCCCGATTAGAGGAGGCCGTTGAGCATGCTCGGGAGCCGGCGGAGGGAGTTGGCAATCGAGGCGCGCGCGATGCGGCTCTCGTTGTCGTCGGCGCCGTAGAGGATTTGCCAGCCGTCGAGCTCGAGCCATGCGTCGGGTTTCACTGGCGCAGTTTGTTCGAACCCGCCGCTGACGCCGGTGTGGCGCATGAGGCAGTCGGCCACTTGGACGCCCGCCGCGAACATGCGGTGTTGCGTGGCGCTCGCCGGGTCGTGATGGCAACGGACCGCAACCGTGATTTCCGGGGAGAGTTGATGACGCTCTAGATAGTAGGCGCCGATGAGCGCGTGGTCCCAGCCGATCATCTCGGTTTCCATGCGGCAGACCTCGGTCGAATCGCTCGCGGGCGATGCCATCAATACGGAAAGCTCCTGCGGAAATGCGTAAGCCATGACGACCTTGCCGACGTTGTGGAGCAGCCCGACGAGGTAATCGGTGTCATCGTCGATATGCAGCGCGGTCGAGGCCAAGATCTCGCGGGTCAGGATCGCGGTGCCGATGGAATGGGTCCAAAGGTCTTTCCACGGCAGCGCGACGGATGCATTCGGCTGGAATTGCGCGAGTTCCTCGAGCACCGGCGTGGCCATTGAAAGTTCGCGGATTTGGCGCAGGCCGAGGAAGAAGACGGCTTCCTCGATATTATTCACCCGCGTCGAAAGGCCGAAGTAGACGGAATTGACCATCCGCAAGAGTCGCGCCGAGAGGGAGGGGTCGCGGCGAATGATCTCCGCGATCTGGGAATTGAGGCTGCCTTCGGCGCGGATCAGGTCGCTGAGCGCGCGGTTGATGCTCTGCAGCGACGCGAGCTTCGGGCACGACTCGATGCGTCGCTTGATCTCCGCTTCGGAGTAAGGCGCGGCAACGGTAGCGGAGGAAGAAGGTGCGATGGGCATGCGGGAAATCTATCGGCCTCCCGGGCCGCGGGCGCGGGCAGGGTCGGTGGACATCTTTATCGACGCTTCGCCAGCAGGCTTGAGCACGATTCCACTAAAGACGGCGAGGAATGGACCGACTTATGGGCAACAGAATTACTCCGCGTGCATCCCGCGAACCTTCAGCGTCTTTTGCAGGAAACGTCGGCGCATCTCCAAGCGGGCCGCCTGGAGGCCGCCGCGCGCATTTGCGCGCAGGCCCGCGCGCTCGCCCCGCGCGATTTCACCGTGCTCCAACTTTCGGGCTCGCTGGCTTTGCGGCAAAGCCGTTTTACCGAGGCTGCCACCTGGCTCGCCGCCGCCGCCAAGCTCCAGCCGGCCTCGGCGCCATGCGCGCGGCGACTCGGCTTCACCCTCGCCAAGCTCGCCCGGCACGAGGAGGCGGAAAAAGCGCTGCGGACCGCGGTGTCGCTCGCGCCGGACGATGCGGAATCGTGGGACACCTTGGGCTTTGTGCTCAAAGCCTTGGGTCGGCTGGAGCAGGCGATCGCGGCGCACCGCCAGGCTGTGACACTGCAGCCCTCGCGCGCGAACAGCTGGTACAACCTGGGGCATGCGCTGTTATTTGCCGGCAAACCCACGGAGGCGCTGGCTTGCCAGGATCGCGCGCTGGCGGTCGATGCGAATTTCCCGAAGGCGCACTACGGCCGCGCCCTCGCGCTCCAATCGGCCCACCGGATTCCCGAGGCGATCGCGGCCTTCGACGAAGCGCTGGTGCGGGACCCGGCGAACCAAGCGGCGAGCAGCTACCGTTTGATGGCGCTCAACTATGTCGACGGGATCTCCGCGCGGCATTTGTTCGAGGAGCATGCGCGATTCGGCGACGGCTTGGGCGAAGCGCCGACACCCGCGAATTTCCAGGAACGTGATCGCACCGAACGAAAACTGAAAATCGGTTTCCTGTCGCCGGACCTGCGCGACCATTCGGTCGCATATTTCCTCGAGCCTCTGCTGGCTCACCTCGATCGCGAGAGGTTCGACGTCGTGCTTTATCACGACCATTTCGTCGTCGACGCCGTTTCGGAACGGCTCCGCACGCACGCCTCGGTGTGGCGGAATTTCGTCGGCCAGTGCTCGGCATTTGTCGAAAACCAGATCCGGGCCGATGCACCCGACGTGCTGGTGGATTTGGCCGGGCACACGGGCCTCAATCGCCTCGAGCTGTTTGCGCGCCGCCTCGCGCCGGTGCAGCTGAGCTATCTCGGTTATCCGAACACGACTGGCCTGCGGGAAATGGACTTTCGCTTCGTCGACGCAATTACGGATCCCATGGGCGACGCGGATTTGATTCACCGCGAGGCGTTGGTGCGTTTTTCCGGGACCGCGTGGTCGTACCTCCCGCCGTCGGCTGCGCCCGCGCCGAGGCCGCGTCCTTCGCTCGAGGGAAACCCGGTGATATTCGGGTGCTTCAACAATTTCGCGAAGGTAACCGACGCTGCGCTCAACGCATGGGCTCGATTGCTGGCGCGGGTTCCCGGGTCGCGTCTCCGCTTGAAAGCGGCGGGATTGGGCGAAGAGGAAATCGCGGCGAATGTCCGCCAGCGCTTGGAGCGGGCCGGGATCGCGCTGAGCCGCGTCGACCTGATCGAGCGCACGCACTCGGTCGAGCAACACCTCGCGCTTTACCACGGCGTCGACATCGCGCTGGACACTTTTCCCTATCACGGCACGACCACGACGTGCGAAGCGCTCTGGATGGGGGTTCCCGTGATCACGCTCGCCGGCGATCGCCACGCGGCGCGGGTGGGGGCGAGTTTGCTGATGGCTGTGGGTCATCCGGAATGGGTCGCGATGGATTGGGATGGCTACATTCGGGTGGCGGCGACGATCGCCGCAGATCGCGTGACGCTGGATCGTGCGAGTCGCGGCTTGCGCGAGAAGATGCGCGCCTCGCAGTTGACGGATCACGCGGGACAGGCCGCGCGTTTTGGCCAGGCGATCAGTGAATGCTGGAGCCGGTCGATCCAGGACGCGGCGATCGTCCCCTGACCGTGCACCCTGCGAAACTTCAGTCCCTCCTTCAGGAAGCCGTCAGCTACCATCGCGGTGGTCGCCTGGCTGATGCGGAAAAACTCTACGCACGAGCCCGCGCGGCGGCGCCCGCGAGTTTCGATGCGCTGCACCTCTCGGGGCTGCTGGCGCACCAGCAGGGGCGGTTCACCGAGGCCGCGGGCTGGTTGGGAAAAGCGATAAAGGTTAATCCGAAGTCGGCTTTGGCCGAAATGCGCCTCGGACTCGCGAATTCGGCGCTGGGAAATTTCGAGGTGGCCGAGCGCCACCTCCGTTCAGCGGTGGAGAGTGAACCAGCCCTGACCGAAGCGTGGTGTCACTTGGGCGTGGCGCTCCGCGCGCTGAGTCGACCTGCTGACGCCGAGGCCGCGTATCGCCAGGCGTTGCGCTTGAAGCCGGACTACGCTGAGGCGCATGACCGGCTCGGCGCCTTGGTGAGCGAGACGCAGGGTTTCGCCGCATCGATCCCGCATTTTCGCCGCGCCGTGGATCTCCAGCCGGCTTCGTTGAACAGCTGGGCCAACTTGGGCGCAGCATTGGCTCAATCGGGCGAGCCCGGCGATGCCCTCGTATGTTTTGCGCGAGTGCTGGCCGAGCAGCCGAACCATGCGCTGGCTTTGACGGGTCGCGCGCTGGTGCAGCAGGAATCGGGGAACGTCGCCGACGCGGTGGAAAGTTATGCGGCGGTGCTGGCGATGAATCCGCGGCATCACGAGGCGCGAAGCGGACGCCTCCTGGCGATGCATTACCTCGATGACGTAAGTCGTGAAACCCTTTTCGCCGCACACGCCGAGTTCGGCGAAGCCGCGAGCCAAAGGACGACGCGGCACTGCGAAAATTCCCGCGACCCGGCGCGAAGGTTGCGCGTGGCGTTCCTTTCGCCCGATTTGCGGGCGCATTCCGTCGCCTACTTCCTGGAGCCGCTGCTGGCGCATCTTGATCGAGTCGGATTCGAGATTTTTCTCTACCACGATCATCCCAAGGTCGATGCGATGTCCGAACGCCTCCGCGCGCACGCGGCGATGTGGCGCCATTTCGCGGGAGCCTCGCACGACGCGGTGGAATCCGCGATCCGGGCGGACGCGCCCGATGTGCTCTTCGACCTGGCGGGCCACACCGGGCTCAACCGGCTCCCCTTGTTTGCACGGCGGCTCGCGCCAATCCAAATCAGTTACCTGGGTTATCCGAACACGACCGGGTTGCGCGAAATGGACTTCCGCTTTGTCGACGCCATCACCGATGCCGTGGGCGAAGCGGATCAATTCCACAGTGAGAAACTGGTCCGCTTCGCACCCACGGCCTGGAGTTACGTGGCGCCCGAAAGCGCGCCGAAAGTCGCTCCGCCGCCGTGCCTCGACGGGCGGCCCGTTACATTTGGGTGCTTCAATAATTTCTCGAAGATCAACCACACCACGCTGCGCGCATGGTCAAAAGTGATGGCGATGGTGCCGGGCTCGCGGCTTCTCCTCAAGGGGCACGGCCTGGCTGAGCCGGCGATCGGGGCGAAACTGCGGGCGCGCTTCGAAGCGCTCGGGATCGCCGCGGACCGGGTCGAACTCCTGGGGCGCACCCCGGGCATCGCCGCGCACCTGGCGCTCTACGCGCGCATGGACATCGCGCTCGATACTTTTCCTTACCATGGGACAACGACGACCTGCGAAGCCCTCTGGATGGGCCGGCCGGTGGTGACGTTGCGCGGCGATCGCCATGCCTCGCGTGTCGGTGCGAGCCTCTTGACCGCCGTCGGCCGCACTGAATGGATCGCGAAGGATTGGGATGACTATGGACGCATCGCGACCGAGCTCGCGCGTGATCCACTGTGCCTTGCCCAACAGTCGACATCCCTGCGCGCGGAAGTGCGGGGTTCCGCGCTGATGGACCATGCGGGGCAGGCCCAGCGGTTTGGTGGGGCGATCCGCGATTGCTGGACCGCTTGGTGCGCCAACGGCCAAATTCCGCGCACGTAGAAATAGACGATGCATTTTGAGCTAATTGTGACGATGAAACCCATCACCCACTTCAATTTCCCATGATTGCCGCCTCGGTATCCCGCGACACGCTCCTGCTGGTCGTCAAAGTTCTTCCCACTGCTCCCCAGATCCTGGCGCACCTCGGGCAGCTGCTGCTGGATATTAATTCGGGCTTGAGCGAGGTGACGGAATTGCTGCGGCGCGACGCGGGATTGACGGCTCGCATCATCCGCGTCGCGAACAGCTCGGTGTACGCGAAGGGCGCGCCGGCGTCATCGCTCGTCGAGGCCTTGGCGCGGGTGGGGTTCAAGGAAGTTTACCGACTGACCGGGTTTGCCGCGGTCGCCCAGATGTCGGACCAAAAGCTCCTTCTTTATGGAATTTCCGGTGCGCGCCTGCGCGAAAACTCGCTGCTGGCCGCGCTGGTGATGGAGGCGCTGGCGCCCGCGGCGGGGATCGATGCGCGGATGGCCTACACGGCGGGTTTGCTTCGTTCCACCGGCAAGATCGCCCTCGATCGCCTGGTGCGCGAGGACACCAGTTGCCCGGTGTTGCCGGCGGACGTCGCGGACGTTTCGGAGTGGGAATTAAAAATTGTCGGGATGACCAATTGTGCGGCGGCCGCGTTCATCCTGGGCGAATGGCGCTTTCCCGGGGAGATGATCGCGGGGATCAGGGACCACTATCATCCGGATGAATCGGCGAACGTGCTGGCTCATCTTCTCCATATTGCGTCCGGCGTCGCGGACACCGCGCGTTTCGGCTGCGTGGGCGAAGCGGGTTATTGGGACCTTTCACCGGCCCGGCTCGAAGCGGCGCACGTGACGGACAGCGACGTGAGGGCGGCGCGCCTGCAGGCGTTGGAGTCGTTTGAGGCGTTGCGCGCGGTCGTGGCCTGAGGCCCAGCCCCGGCGTTTTTTCGCTCAAGTGGTTCCGGGATCGCGCCGATGAAGGCTGCGGTGCCTGCACCTATGAAACATTTGATGGAAGGGCGGTTGTGCGAAGGATTCCGCGCGCTGCCCGAAAGTCGTGCCATGTTGGCTCGACGCGAACTTACCGTCGACGGATCGAGCGAGCTGCCTGCCGCTCATGCCGGCTGACACGCTGGCTGTTCCTGCTCTCGGTTGCCCGCCCTCGTTTGAAGGCGTGCGCGTCGCGTTGGCGGGGTTCCTCGAAAAACCCGCGAACGACTCCAGCGCGTTGTTACTGCGCGAGGCCTTGCATGCCGCCGCGATGGATGTCGCAGCGCTGCCGCGCGCGGAAATCAAAACCTCCGTCGTGGAAGCGGCGCGCGACTTGATCCGCACGGTTTCGGCCTCGGGAGTGCATGACGCGACGGTGGCTTCTGAAACCTTCAAGGAAGCGGCGGCCCTGGCGGAGAAGGGGTGGGCGGGCCTGATGGGGGCGATGGTGCTTGCGCCGGCCTGGCAGTGGACCGATGCCCCGCGGCTCGGCAGCCTGGCCCACTGGCTGTGGGGCGACTACACGGCATGGCTGTTCTCGGCGCCCCAAGGATTTTGCGCCGTGGGCGACGCGGATAAATACGCGCGCCATATCCTCGATCGTCTCGAGGAGCTGAACCAGCTCGTGGAACGGAATCACCGGGCGCCCGCCGCCCGTGCCGCGCTGGACGCGTATGCCCGCCATGCCTCCGGGATCCCGCTGTACTTTCATGCAGGCAACCTGGTGCGGCACGCCGAACTGCGCGCCCGGCTGCTCGGCTTCGTCGTCGATGAGCGCGTCAAGAAAATCGAGATGCCCGCCACCGACCGCACGGGCCGCCGGCTCCGGGTCGGGTTTGTTAACCGCCATTTCGGCTCGCAAACCGAGACGTACACCACGCTCCCGACTTTCGAACAGCTCGATCCGGTCCGCTTCGAAGTCGTGCTGTTCACCTGTCATCGCAATGGCTCGCCCCTCGAGGACCACTGTCGATCGCGCGCCTCGGCCTTCCACGTTTTGCCGCGGGACCTCGCGGGGCAGGTCGCGATGCTGCGTTCCGCGGCCTTGGACGTCGTCGTCTTTGGCACGAACGTCACGGCGGTCTGCAACGAAATCACGTGGCTCGCCCTGAACCGCGTGGCGCCGCTCCAAGTGGTGAACAATTCGTCGTGCATCACCAGCGGGTTCCCGTCGATCGACTTGTATGTTTCCGGGACTTCGACCGAGACGACCGGGGCGTCGGCGCAGTTCACGGAGCGGCTCGGTTTGCTGCCGGGACCGGCGCATGCGTTCAATTACGAGGCCGATCGCCAGGAGCCGACGGCGCGCTGGACGCGGGCCGCGCTGGGCCTGCCGGATGATGCGACCGTGTTTGTCACGGCCGCCAACTACTTCAAAATCATCCCGGAGATGCAGCACACGTGGGCGCGCCTGCTGGCGTCGGTGCCGAATTCGTTCCTCGTGGTGCATCCGTTCAATCCCAACTGGTCGTCCAGTTATCCCGTGCAGCGGTTCTGCCTCGAGTTCGACCGCGTGCTGGGCGGGCACGGCGTCGATGGAAAACGGCTGGTGGTCTCCAGCATGCGGTTTCCTTCGCGCAACGATGTGAAGGAGTTGCTGCGGGTCGGCGACGTGTACTTGGACACGTTCCCGTTCGGCGGCGTCAATTCGCTGGTCGACCCACTGGAAATCGGCGTTCCCGTCGTCGCTTGGGAAGGTGATAGCTTCCGGTCGCGAATGGGTGCCGCGCTGTTGAGAAATCTCTCTGCGAGCGAGTTGGTCGCGACCGATGAGGCTGGTTACCTGGCGACGGCGCAGCGCCTCGCCTCGGATCGCGACTATCGCACTGCTCTCGGTTCGCGCCTCGGAAAACAGATGGAGCGGATGCCGCTTTTCCTCGATTCCCTCGCCGCCAGCGATGCATTTGGCGAACTGCTGGAAACCGCGTTCGACGAACTCGCCGCCGCGGGCCGGGCCGCCTTCCGCCGTTCGCGCACGTCGGTGCGCGCGACTGGCCTTCACTCCGCCGACCCGGCGTCGCCGATGCTGCGCCACCAACTCGGGCGCCAGTTCCTCACGCTGGGGCGGGCGGATCGCGCGCTGGCCTACCTGCTCGCGGCGGTGCAGCACCAGGACGCCGATCCCACCTTGTGGCACGACCTCGCGCGCGCTTTCCAGGCGCTGCAGCAATTGCCGCAGGCGCTGCAGGCGGCGGAAGCTTGCCTGCGCCTGGATGCCCAGAGCGTCGATGGCTGGATCCTGATTGCCGAACTGGCGCGCGAAGCCGGGCATAATTCATTCTACGAGGAGGCAATGGCCACTTTGCGCGACCTCGCACCGGCGGACCCGCGCGTGCAGGAATTATCGGTCAAGCGTGCGGTGGAAAAAGTCCCGGTTGCGCCCAGTGAAAACTCCACGGAAGCCCAGCCGAAACATGTGCTGCTCTACACCGATGACCCGGAATTGGGCGGGGTAGCGCAGTACAATCACATCCTGCTGATGGCGCTGGTGCGGCGGGGCTATCGCGTCTCCTGCGTGCAGACGAAGAGCGAGAGTCCGCTCGTGAAGGAGCAGCAGGCGGTGGGCGTGCGCCATCATTGGCTCGACTACGATACGGGGCGCGAGTTCGCGCGAACGGTCACCGATCCAGCGGATGCCGATCGGATTTTTCGCCGCGAGCGCCCGGATCTGATCGTGTTCAGCGACTGCAGCCCGGTTTCAAACCTCGCCGCGCGCCAGGTGGCAATGACGCGGGGTGTGCCCTACGTGGTGGTGGTGGGATTCGTCGGCACCTACCTCGCCAAGAATTTTGCCGCCCGCCTCCCGATGCTCGCGGCGCACTATGCGGCGGCGCGCGCGGTCGTCGCCGTCTCACAGGAAAACCTGGACTTGCTGCACGGTCTGTTCGGGCTCCCGGCGGAGCGCGGCAAGGTGATCCATTACGGTCGTCCGCAGAAATTTTTTGCGCCCCGCGACGAGGCGGCCCGCGCGCGCCTCCGCGCGGAACTCGGAATTCCCGCAGATGCGGTCATGTGTTTCACGGCCGCCCGGTTGACCGGCATCAAGGGCTTCGGCCATCAGTTGAAAGCCGCGCAGCAATTGCGGGCGGCGCACGCGGGGAAGCGGATTTGTTTCGTGTGGGCGGGCGACGGGGATCTCCGGCCGGAGCTGGAGCGCGAGATCGCGCGTTTGGACCTGGGAGCCGACGTGCGTCTCCTCGGGCAGCGATGGGATGTCGCTGAGTGGTACGACGCGGCGGATATTTTCGTGCTGCCGTCGCATCTCGAGGGCATGCCCCTCGCGATCATGGAAGCGATGGCGAAGGGCCTCCCGGTGATCGCAACTGCGGTAAGCGGAATTCCCGAGGAACTCGGCGATTCGGGCCAACTCCTGCCCGATCCTTCGACGGATGCCGCGGGCGTGGTGCATGGCTTGGTGGCGACGATCGGCGCGTGGGCGGCGGACGCCCGGCTGCGGGCCGAAGTGGGGCAGCGCGGACGCGAGCGAGCGGTCGAGTTTTTCCGGGAGGAATTAATGGTGAGCCGGACCCTCGCCTTGATGGAACGCTTCCTTCCGGCCGAAGTTTCATCGTGAACCCCCCGAGCAAAATCCTCGTCCTCGCGGACAATCCGCAGCATCCGCTTTTCAGCAGCTGGCTCGCCACGATGGGCGAACCCGTGGAAGGGCTGACCTACGTGCCGAGCGATTATGAATTCCCCGCGGACGCGGGATTGGTCGTGAGCGCCGACTGCTACCATGAGCCGCGGGTCACGCTGCTGCGTCGCGCGATGGAAAAAAACATCCCGACGCTTGTGCTGGCCGACGGCATCCTCGAATACCGCAACACTTGGGAGCATCCGCAGCTGCCCGCGGGTTCATTGTTTCAACCGGTGCTGGGCCACAAGATCGCGTGCCTTGGCCGGTCGCAGGCGCGCGTCCTGGAGTCGTGGCACAATGGCGACCGCTGCGAAGTCACGGGGTCGCCGCGCTTCGATCGCTACACGGGCATGAAGCGTCGGCAGCGTGGACCCCAGGAGAATTTCCGCGTACTCGTGATGACCGCGCTTACGCCCTATTTCACGCCGGAGCATCAGCAGAAGGTGAAAAAGTCCCTGTTGGATTTGAAGGCGGCGTTTGCGCGCAAGCCGATCTTTGGAGGCGTGAAGCTGGAACCGGTCTGGCGGCTGACCAAGGGCCTCGACAAGGAAATCGGAGTGGACGCGGTTGTCTCCGACCTGACGGGCCGGGAGATGGCGGACGTCCTCCAAAACGTGGATGCGGTCATCACCACGCCTTCGACCTCGATGCTGGAAGCGATGCTGCTAGGTTTGCCCGTCGTCGCGCTCGATTACTGCAACACGCCGCACTATGTACAGCCGGCCTGGAGGATCACGGCGTCGGACCACATTGCCGCGACCCTGGCCGAGTTGGTGAATCCGCCGGCGGCGAAACTGCTTTTCCAGGACGCGACGCTGCACGATGCGCTCGAGTGTACGACACCCGCGGCGGGTCGCGTGCAGGACCTTGCCCGCGAAATGATCCGTCTCGGGCAGGAGGCCCGCCGCTCGGGTGGGGCGTTGGTTTTCCCCGCGCGCATGGCAGCCGCGGACGGCGTCGTCCGCGCGGTCCCGGAAGCGCGATTCAAATTGGACGAACTTTATCCTGATCAACCTCAGTTTGCTTCGTGGGACGTGGCGGCGCTGCAGGTTGAAAACGGTCACCTGCGCCAGCACGCGGCGGAGCTCGAGAAGAAATGCCAAGCCGTGCGGGCGAGTGCCGCGCATCACGCGCAGCTGACGGTGGCGTGGAAATCGAAAGTCGAGGCGGCGGCGGTGCTGGTTGAGCACGGCGAGCCGCAAGCGGCGACGAAGCTGCTCCTGGCGGGGGTGAAGGCCGTGGAGGCCTGCCAGAATCCGCCGGTGATCCTAGAAGCGCTGCTGGCGATCGCGCCGGCGCTCGGGGCCTTGGATGCGGGGCGCGCGCGTTATCTTTTGGAAGTCGCGGTGAAGCTGGCGGGCGGGTTGAAGAATCAACCCGCACGCGACCTGGCGACGCGGCATTTAACGGAACTGGCGGCTGCATCTGCGGGTGCAGCGGTCGCGGCCCTGGCGAGGGCCTAGGGTTTCTCGGTTCGAATTTTCCCGCGGCGTTCGCGGGTCAGTGCGGATTCGGATCCCTTCTGTTCGGATGGGAGGTTTTCGGTTTCCGAGGACAGGCGGACCGCCCGCGCGCCCGATGTTCGATCCTGAAAAAGGCGAAGGCCCCGGACGAAGCCGGGGCCTTGTTTGCACCGTGTTCCAGTGCGATAGCCTGACCTGAGAAACCAGCCCGATGGCCAGTGACCCTGCCGGGGGCCTCCGCTAAGGTTTTGGCGTGACTCGGTTCCCGGCCGCCACTTGCGCAGCGGCCGGGAATGGGCGAATCATGACAATCTCAGTGGTGGTTTCTTACTGGATGAGGCGCAGGGCGCTCTGAGCGCTCTGGTTGGCTTGGGCAAGCATCGCGGTGCCGGACTGCACCAGGATGTTCCATTTCGCGAGCTGAGTACTTTCCTCAGCGACGTCGACATCCGAGATGCGGCTTGAAGCAGCTTCGAGGTTGGCCTTGTTCACCGACAGGAGCTCGGTCGCGAACCCGAGGCGGCTCTGCTCGGCGCCGTTGCTGGCGCGGAACTTGGCCACGTTCTGGATCGCATCCGTGACATCCGTCAGGGTGATGGCGCCGAGGTCGGTCGCCGCCGTCGAGGTCATGGCCGCAACGCCACCGGCCGAGCCGTTCAAGTCCCGGCCAGCGAGGGTCACTGCCGAGCTCGTGCTGCCGTCTTCCGTAACCGAGACCGTGAGGCCCGAGCTACCGAAGAGGGACACGCCGTTGAACTTCTCGGTCGACAGGGAGGTGAGCTGCGAGGCGAGTTCAGTGAACTCGGCATCATAGTTCGCCTGGTCGTCCGTGTTCTTGGTCGGATCCGTGTAGAGGGTCTTCAACTCGCTGATGCGGTCGAGGACCTTGCCCGCAATCTTCAGCGCGCCGTCCTGCGTCTGCAGGAAGGAAACGGCGTTGCCGATATTGCTCGAAACTGCGCCTTGGCGTTTGGCCGCCGCGGACAATTTCATGGAAACCGCCATACCACCCGCGTCATCGGCGGGGTTGACGATCTTGGACCCGCTCGAGAGACGGTTAAGGCTTCTCTGGAGCATGGTGTTGGACGCGGCTAGATTGTTTGCAGCAATCGTTGCCGAGTAGTTGGTGTTAATCACGACTGACATGGTTCTTTCCTTGATCTTAATGCGACTATCCGTCGTCGCCACGTGTCTGGATAATCGGCGCCAGACCGCGCCGTTCGAGGCAAGTGCCTCAAAGGGGATTCCGCCGCGTTAACGGCGAGAAATGGGAGTTCCCAAAAAGAACCCAGGTCCCACTCAGAGCAGACAACCGCGAATGCTCTGGCCGCGGGGCCGGGGGACTAAGCCCGGCCCCGCGCGTGGGTCCTGGTCGCTGCTAGTCTTACTGGAGCAGCTTGAGCGCGACCTGCGCACTCTGGTTCGCCTGAGCGAGCATGGCCGTCCCGGACTGCACGAGTATGTTGTACCTCGCAAGCGAGGTCGATTCTTGTGCAACGTCCACGTCGGTGATGCGGCTCGAAGCGGCCTCGAGGTTCGCCTTGTTCACTGTCAGCAGCTCGGACGCGAATCCGAGGCGGCTTTGTTCTGCGCCGTTTTGGGCGCGGAAAGTGGCAACATGCTGGATCGCGTCGGTGAGATCCGTCAGGGCGATCGCCCCGAGGTCCGTCGCGGCCGTGCTGGTGAGAACACCGACACCGGTGGCAGTGCTCACCAAGTCGCGGCCCGAGATCGTGACCGCCGTCGTGGTGCTGCCATCCTCGGTAACCGAGACACTGAGGCTCGAGCTGCCGAAGAGGGAGACGCCGTTGAACTTTTCGCTCGTGAGCGCGCTGAGCTGGTTCTTCAGCTCGGTGAACTCGGCGTCGTAGTTCGCCTGGTCGTCGATGTTCTTGGTCGGGTCGTTATACAGGGTCTTGAGCTCGCCCATGCGGACCAGCACTTTGCCGGTGACGGAGAGCACGCCGTCCTGCGTCTGCAGGAAGGAGACCGAGTTTCCGATGTTTTGGGAAACTGCGCCCTGGCGACGAGCCGAGGCCGAAAGTTTCATAGAGACGGCCAGGCCGCCAGCGTCGTCAGCCGGACTGACAATCTTCGAGCCGCTTGAGAGCCGGTTAAGGCTCTTCTGCAACATATCGTTGGAGGCGGCGAGGTTGTTCGCCGCGATCGTCGCAGCGAAGTTGGTATTAATTACAACAGACATGGGTATCTTCCTTGATGCTAAGCGCGACGTCCGTGTCGCAGTCGGATCAGGTTGAATCGGCTCCTGATCGCGCCGGTCTCGGCACTTGCCTCGACGTGGGGAGCAATCGGAACACTCCGCGAAAAGCTTTATGCGAATTTTCGAAAAACTTTCTGGCCATGAAATCTCCGCCGCGATTTTTACCTATGAGAAAACGAGGATTTCTCCGCGCGATAAATTTCGCAACTCCTCCCGCGAATCCGCGCCGGCCCGGAAGTTTTAACCACGAATGAACCCAAATCTGGGCACCGATCTGCCTGAAGTCCGAACCTTCACCGAGCTCCGGCCTTCAGGTTGCCTTCAAGGGGTTCGGGATCCGGATTCGGGTCCGTCCGTGGTTAAAACAGGTTGGAGGTTTTCGGGCTAAAGCAAGGCGGGGTTCGTGACGATAGCTCTCTCCTAGAAAACCTCTTTCTCCCTCCATGTCCGGCATCCAAATCTCGGGTCTCCTTTCCAACTCCGCCTTCGACTGGAAATCCGTGGTCGACCAGCTGATCGCGGCCGACAGCATCCCGATCACCACGCTGACCGCACAGAAGACGGCGAACACCGACAAGGTCACGGCGCTGGCCTCCCTCAAGACTTCGCTGGCCGACCTTCAGGAGTCGCTTCAGACGATCCGCGCCGGGAATCTCTTTTCGTCCCGCAATGTCAGCTCGGACACGACCGGCACGACTTGGAAATCGAACTCCGCGAGCGGCGCCACCATCGGCGCCTACAAATTCGCCGTGCAACAGCTCGCCACCGCCTCGCGGCTGCAGGGTGGGGCGAATATCGGATCCGGCCTCGCGACCACCTCGGATGTCTCCGGCCTCACGATCGCCAATCTTAATGTCGGCACCGCGGTCACGGCCGGCAATTTCACGGTCAACGGGAAAACTGTCGCCGTGGCGCTGACGGATTCGCTCCAGGATGTGTTCGACAAGATCCACACCGCGACGGGCAACGATGTGACTGCGACCTACGATCCCACCTCGGATCACGTCACTTTGCACAGCGCCACGACCCACGTCGTCCTCGGTGCCTCGAACGACGCCAGCAATTTTCTCACGGTGATGAAGCTCGGGAACAACGACACCGACACGGTCGAAAGCTCGGCCCTCCTCGGCACGTTGAAACTGTCGAACCCGATCATTTCGTCCGGCTTGAGCGGCGCCATCACCGCGGTCGATCCGTCCGGCAATGGCTCCTTCACCATCAACGGCGTGAACATCGCCTACAACGTCAACACCGACTCGGTCAGCGCGGTCATGTCGCGCATCAACAAGGCCGGCGCGGGCGTGACCGCCAGCTACGATTTCGCGGGCGACCGCATGACGCTCACCAATAATACGACGGGCGACGTCGGCATGGGCGCGACGGAAGCCACCGGGGGACTACTGGACGCTCTCGGCCTCAGCACCGCCGCCACGCTCACCCGCGGCAAGAATGCACTGTTTACCGTGAACGACGGCGCCGTCCTGACGAGCGCGAGCAACACCTTGGACGCTTCGGTCCATGGCGTTACCGGGCTGAGTGTCATCGTCAACACCAAGTCCACGCAGACCGTCAACGTCGAGAGCGACACCGCCTCGATGACGTCCGCGATCCAGGACTTCCTGGACAAATTCAACGCGGTGCAGAACTTCATCGAGACGAACAGCAAGACCACGGTCAGTGGCACGACCGTTTCGACCTCGATCCTGTCGGACAATCGTGAAGTCCAGAACTGGGCCACGCAGCTGCGCGCCCTTGCGTTCGACCAGGTTTCCGGCCTCACGGGAACGGTCTCGCGCTTCGACAATCTCGGCATCGATTTCGATTCCACCTCTGGAACCTTGACGATCAAGAACGCCGACAAATTGGCGACGGCCCTCGCCGATCACCCGGACGACGTGCAGGCATTTTTCCTGACGCCGAGCACCGGCCTGGTCTCGAAGGGCTATACTTATCTCACGAGCCTCATCAGCGCGGACTCCGACCAACAGGAGCGGATCAACCAGCAGTCGTCCGATATCGACGCCCAGATCGCGACCATGCAGACGCGGCTGACGGCGGAGCGCGATCGCCTGACCACGTCGTTCATCCAGATGCTCGATGCGCAGTCCACCGCCCAGAGCCAAAATACGACGCTGACGAACGCGTTTTTCTCGAACAACAATAACTAACCGATCATGGCCCGCTTTTTCATATTTACCGGTCAGGCTGGACGATTCGGCCTGGTCGCCGGCCTCGCGCTGCTCGCGGGCTGCATGACG
The DNA here is from genome assembly GCA_028293545.1 of Verrucomicrobiota bacterium. Lineage (GTDB taxonomy): Bacteria > Verrucomicrobiota > Verrucomicrobiia > Opitutales > Opitutaceae > Opi-474. Next base: position 25,788 of record JAQGOP010000034.1, read on the forward strand.
CCGCCGTACGACGATCCGGCGCGGCAAGGGCCGTTTTTCTACCCGTCCAATCACGTCGGCGAAGCCGCGTTGCCCGGGAACATCCGCCGCATCGTGCTGCTGCCGATCTCCGGTGGCGAGATCGCGCCGGCGTCGAGCACGACCAGCTTCGATCCCGTCATGGTGACCGCGCTCCAGCAGCAGAATCGCTTTGAAGTCGTCGCGATCTCCCGTGACGCCTGCCGCCGCATGTTCGGGGTCGACGAAATTTCGTCGGTGTCCGCGCTTCCGCCCAATTTTATGGCGGAAATCGCCCATGAATACGCCGCCGATGCGGTGATGTTCATCGATGTGACGGTCTTTCGCCCCTATCGCCCGCTCGCGATCGGCTTGCGCGCCAAGCTGGCGACGATTCGCGACGTCCGCCTGGTCTGGACGTTCGACAATGTTTTTTCCGCGGCTGACCCCACGGTCGCGAACAGCGCGCGGCATTATCTCCTTCAGACCAGCCGTCGCGATGTGCCGACGGACATGAGCCCGGCGGTCCTTCAGTCGCCTTCGAATTTCGCCGCCTATGCGGCCGACGCGATGTTTTCGACGCTCCCGCCCGTGGCGAATGCGCCGGAACCGGCCAAGGCGCCGTAATCTCGTCCCGCGCCTGCAGTTTCCGACTAAAGTCAGCCGCATTCAGGCCGATTATTTCCCCATCAATCAACGGCGTTCCCTGTACTTGAACCATCAGCGGCAGACCGTTTCGAAACTCGAAACTACCACCCAATGATCCATTCCACGTCATCTTCTGACCGGACGGCTCGCGCGGACTCCGTGTCCGCCTCCGGACTGCCAGTTGCCCGCCTGAACGCCCCGCGCCCTGATCGGCTCTCGACGGAGAGCGCAGCCGCCCTGCACGACGCGTTGGCCGCGGACCCGGAAGTTCGTCCGGCCGTCGTGGCGCGCGCCCGTGCGCTCGTGGCCGACCCGGCTTATCCGCCGATGTCCGTGCTGAAACGTGTCGCCGAGCAGATCGTCGCGTCACCCGACTTGAGCGAAGACGAATCCTGAACGCACCATGGTTGCCAACGGTTACGTGCAGGCGTACCGCGCGAACGCGGTACTCACAGCCAGTCCTGGTCAGCTCGTGTTGATGCTTTATGATGGGGTGCTGAAATCCCTCGTCATTGCGCGCGATGCCTTTGGCCGGCCCGAAGCCGATCCCCGGCGCATCGAGGCCATCAATCACCAGCTGCTCAAGGCGCAGTCCATCATCGCCGAGTTGCAGGGTGGACTGAATCTCGAGGCGGGCGGCGACTTTGCGCTGACGCTCGACCGGCTCTACGATTATCACAACCGCCGCCTCTTCGAGGCGAACCTGCGCAAGCAGGTCGAACCGGTGATCGAAGTCGAACGCCTGGTCCGCGATCTCCGCGAGGCCTGGGCAGAAATGCTCTGCAAGCAGGTTGTCCCGGAAACCGAAGGCGTACGCGTGGTGGCCTAAGGATGAATCTCACGTCGTCATCGTTTGTTCGTTTGCTCGGGGCGTTGGAAGACCTCGCGGCCCAGACGGAGGCTCAGCTGGCGAGCGAGGATTTCGACGCCATGCGCAGCACGCAGGAACGCGCGACGCCGCTGGTGAACGAGCTCGCGAAGCTGGGGTCCAGCGCCGTCACGCCGGGAATTCGCCCGCGACTCCAAGCGCTTTTGGAACGCCGCGAGCGCAGCCAGGAACACCTGGCAAAGCAGGTTGCCCACGTGAAAGATGCCTTGCTGAGGACCCAATCCCAGCAGCGCCGGATTGCCCAGGTGGCCCCCGCTTATCGTCGCCCGATCGCGAAGGGCGCACTCCGCCAGCTCAGCGCGCAGGGGTAGTGGCGGAACGCCTGGCGTCGAGGGCGAAAGGTCTTGTCCCAACGCGCTGTCGGAGGCCCTGAGCCGGTCGAACGGATTTGGCTCTGGCAACGTTGAGATGCGGACGGACCCGCTCAACGCGTTCGCAATCCTTCCACCCGCCGGCCGAGCTCGGTGTTATCCAGCCACGGCGCTCAGCTGGCTCATCGCCGGCGTGAGGACAGGGGCATTTTCCACGATGCCTACGGCGGGTGGACCCGCGAGCCAGACCTGGGCGATCTGCCGGGCCTCGGCGAGCCAATCGACTTCGGGCTTGGAGTAAACGGCGACCTGAGCCGCCGCTTCACTGCCGTCCCAGCCAAGGTTCGCCTTCAGGCAAATGGATCCATCGGCGAGGACAAAACTCTGGAGAAAAATGGTGCCGCCAAAGGCGTCGGTCGCGGCGGCGATGGGCGTGAGCGTCATGCGGGCGAGCCCCTGCTTGTAGTTCACGATGCGCTGGGTCTCCCAAGTGCCACCGGTGCGGGCGGCGGGATTCGCAAGCAAGGCCTGTTCGATGCTGTGGAGGAAGGAGAGGAGGCGGGTGGCCATGGGGTCGGGTCGACGGATTGCGTTGCAGGACTTCTATCGGACCGTCGGGGTGCGACCTTAATGAATTTCTAAAGTTTCTCACCCACGGGCCGTAGGATGAATGCCATGCCTTCCTCCACGGCCGACCCCAATCTGCGCGCGCTCGGCTCAAATGCCGGCCAGCCGGCGGCTGATGTGGCCAGGGCGGTGCTGATCGTCGAGGACGAACCGGACATCGCGAGGATGCTCAAGAGTCTCTTTGTGAAGGCAGGCATGCGGGTCGTCGCCGCGCTGAGCATCGCCGAGGGGATCGCGTTGGTGGAAGGCAATCCGTCGGGCTTCGGCCTGGCTTTTGTCGATTGCCACGCCGAAGGCTTGGGCAACTCCGATTTTTGCCAGCGCGTGCGGGCGGTTCACCCCGGGCTGCCGCTGGTCATGGCTGGCGGCCATGTGCTCGCGGCTTCCGCCGCCGGCTCCGCGGGCGGCGGCGTCACGTTGTTTGTCTCGCGCCCGTATTTGCCGACCGAGCTGGTCTGGACGGTGCGCACCATGCTGCATCGTACGGCGGCTTGAGGTTGCACCGGTTTCTGGCCGGGAGCCCAACTCCGCAAGACCCGGGCCACGTCATTCGGCGGGCTGACGGAACATTAGTTTGAATTGGCAGGCTGGTGTGCCTTTGTTAGCAGCCGTGTCCGTTCCCAAGCCATGTCGCTCGAAAAAATCCTGATCGTTGAAGACGAGCCGGTTGTCCGGAGCCTCCTCCAGAGTATTTTTGCCCGGCATAAGCTGACCGTTTCGGTTGCGACCAATCTCGCCGAAGCCGCCGCGGCGGTGCAGCGCGATTCTTACGACCTGATGATGCTCGATATCCGGCTGCCGGACGGCGACGGCCAGAAATTCCTCGAGCAGATGGCCGCGCTGCCGGAGCGTCCGCTGGTTGTGATGGTCACGGGCCACGGCACGATCGAGTCCGCGGTCGCCAGCATGCGTGCGGGCGCATTCGACTACGTCCTGAAACCTTTTTCCCCGAGCCAGATCGACGTGATCCTGCGCAAAGCCCAGACGTATCGTCAGCTGCTCGGGGTCAACCGCCTGCTCACCGACGACCCGGAAGACGCGGACAATGTCCTCGTCGGCCGCAGCCCGGCGATGCAGCGGCTCCGCCAGCTGATCGATCGCGTGGCGCCGACGGATGCAACGGTGCTCGTGACGGGCGAGAGCGGCACCGGCAAGGAGATGATCGCGCGCGAATTTTATCGGCGCAGCCCGCGTCGCGGCCAGCCGTTCATCAAGGTGAACTGCGCGGCGATTTCGGAGACGCTCATCGAAAGCGAATTTTTCGGGCACGAGCGAGGCGCTTTCACCGGTGCGACGGAACGCCGCGAAGGCCGCTTCGAGCTCGCGAACCAAGGCACGCTGCTGCTCGACGAAGTGAGCGAGATCCCGCCCGGTTTGCAGGCGAAGCTCCTCCGCGTGTTGCAGGAGCGCGAGTTCGAGCGCGTCGGCGGCAATCGCACCATCAAGGTCAACGTCCGCATCGTGGCGACGTCCAACCGCGACCTGATCAGCTACGTGGAGAAGGGTGATTTCCGGCAGGATCTTTATTACCGGCTGAATGTTTTTCCCGTCCAAGTGCCGCCGTTGCGTGACCGGGCCGACGACATCCTGGTCCTCGCTGAACATTTCCTGCGCCGCTTCTCCCGGAAACATGGCGTGAAGGTCACCGGGTTGAGCGATTCGGCGCGCGCCGCGATCATGGCTTATCGCTGGCCGGGCAACGTTCGCGAACTTCAGAACACGATCGAGCGCGCGGTCATCCTTTCTGAATCGGGGCGGCCCGTGACCGCGGCGGCGCTGGGGATGCCGGGCGACTTGTCGTTGGCGGATGTTCCGCCGGCGTCGGAGCTGGCCGTGCTGCCGGATCCGGGATCGAGCCAGGCGTTGGAGGTGACGACGGCGGACGGCGCAGTGCTGCGCCTCGACGAATTGGAAAAGCAGGCGATCCGCGCCGCGCTTCGCCAGACCGCGGGAAATCGCACGCAAGCCGCGGCGGCGTTGGGGATCAGCATCCGCACGCTGCGCAACAAGCTTCAGGAGTACCGCGACGCCGGCGATCCGGTGGATGTGGATCTCGACACGGCGGACGCCTAGGTGGAACGCGTTGTCCCAAACGCGTTGAGCGGCTCTGCCCGCATTTAGACGTAGACGAAGCGAGACAAGGCCGGGCGGAGAAGTCGCTCCGCCTCGGCTGCGCCGAGCATCGGCTTCGCGGCGCGCAAACTGTTAAATCGCCGGGGAAACGCGTCGATAAGCCAGCAGCCATGCGCCACAAATTGCTCACCGTCGACGATTCCAAGACGGTGCGGATCATCGTGCGCAAGGCATTCAAGGAATTCAATTGTGACACGCTTGAAGCGGCCAACGGGATCGAAGGCCTCGCCATCGCGTGCAGCCAATTGCCCGACTTGATCCTGCTCGACGTCACGATGCCGGTGATGGGTGGCCTCGAAATGCTCGCGAAACTGAAGGCCGACCCCGAGCTGCAGCACATCCCGGTGATGCTCCTGCTGGCCGCCGAGGGCCACGAACAGGTCGAGAAGCTCACCCAGGGCGATGTGCGCGATTACCTGCTGAAACCTTTCAAGCGCGAAGTTCTCCTCGAGAAAGCAACGCGCATCGTTGACCTCAAGCTGAGCACCCGCACGGCCGCGCACGCGATAGCGAGCGCCTAGGTTTTGTCACCGCCCGGGTCGGTTCGCTCCGGATCCCACGCGCGCCGTCAACGCGTGTGCCGTTGTCAGCTATAGACCAGGAGCCGCTGGCTGATCGGCGTGGCTTGGTTGTGGCTGTGAATTTTCGTGATCGTCCCCGGGCTGAGCGGCTGGCCTTCGCCGATGAGCAGGAGGCCGTGCGGACTGTAGATCCCGTTGGCGAGGACCATGCCGGGCTCGAGCTCGTGGAGTAAAATCTCGCGGACTTGCCGCGGCAGCTGCACCAGGTTGCTGACCTTGAGGAAAAGCCTGACCGCTTCGGGATCGTAAGCGCGTCCCGCTTGGGAGAGCACCGCCTCGATCGCCGCAGCTTTCGGCAGGCCCGATTCGACGAAGCCGACCGCGACCGCGAGGCAACGCGCGGGCCACGAAATTCCTTCGCCCGCGAGGCCATCCGGGTAGCCGCGCCCATCGAAGCGTTCGTGGTGGGCGCGGATGATTTCGCCCGTTTCGGAGCGATTATCCACCAGCGCCGCGAGGGTCTGGCTGTACACCGGGTGATTGTGGAGCATGCCGCGCTCGTGCTCGCTGAGCTGGTCGGGCTTCGCGCGAAACGCGCGCAACGTTTCCCGCGGCATGCCAATCAGTCCGAGGTCGCAAAGGCGCGCGGCAGCGCGCAGCGCATGGCGCTCGACGTCGTTGAACTCCGTTGTCGTGGCCATCTGCTCGGCAAATTCCACCAGGGCCTTCGCCTGTCCGCCAAGCACCGGGTCGTACGCGGTCAGGATGCGGCGGCACAGTTCGAGCGAATGGTCGTAGTTGGCGGCGAGTTCGCGGTTCGCGGCATCCAAGCGCTGGCGCTGTTGCTCGAGGTCCGCAACGCGCTCGGCCAGCGACGCGTTTGAGGCGGTCAGCTGGGAGTTTAACATCGAGGTTTCGCGTTGCAGCTCGGAATTGCGCGTGACGAGTTCGTGGCGCTGGACCGCGTTGCGCACCGTGGCGATGAGCTCCTCGCGCAACCAGGGTTTCGCGACGAAGCGAAAAATTTCCCCCTTGTTGATGGCGTCGACGATCGTGGACAGCGCGAGGACTGCCGTGATCAGGATGCGCGACGCGTGCGGCCGTACGCGCCGGCTCTCGATGAGGAAATCCAAGCCGAGCATCTCGGGCATTTTCTGATCGGAAATCACGACGGCAAAGTCGCGCTCGGCCAGGAGCGTCAGCGCCTTGAGCGGGCTTTGGCACGCGACGACATGGAATTTCTCGCGCTCCAGCGTCTCCTTCAAGGCGAACAACACGATCGGCTCGTCGTCGACGATGAGGATGGTCGGAGTCGGCGCAGGAGTAGGGGAAGGGACGTTCATGGTTGGTGCGGGCACACGGAGTGCCTGCATATGGAATTTTGCGCTACATCGTCACGTTGGGCCGTAAATTTAGAACGGTGTGCGGGACCCGAATAATTCCTGCCGCATCAACTGGGCAAAATTTTCCGCTGCAAATTCCGGCGTCGCGGGAAATGCACTACGCCGCGCGCGAAGAAATTGTATTCGACTACCCACCAGCTGGTTGTGAAGCGCGCAAAAAAAATGGCACCGCCTTTGCTAAACCGGCGACATGATCGATCCCATTTTCCAAACCGACAACTACCAGTTGGCGCGGAAACTCCTTGATGCGGCCGCGCTCCGGCAGGAGGCGATCGCGTCGAACGTCGCCAACGCCGAAACCCCGGGCTACCGCCGCCTCGATGTGGCGCCGGATTTCGCGCAGCAGCTCAAGGCGAGCGTGGCGAATGGCGACCTGGCGTCGCGGTCTGCGAATTTGAAACCCCAGCTGGCCGAGGATGCTTCGGCCCGCAGCATGCGGCCCGACGGCAACACGGTGGAAATCGAGCACGAGCTCCTCGCGATGAACCGCAACGCGGTCGAGTACGATTATCTCAGCGAGGTGGTTTCGAACAATCTCAAGCAACTGAAGGTGGCGATCAGCGGCCGCTCGATGTGAGACCGCGCCTGGATCGCGTCGCTAAAATCTCTCCCGCCCCATGAATCTCATCTCCGGCATCGACGTCACCGCAGGGGCCTTGAACGCGCAGAAGACGCGCCTCGACATTGTCGCCCAGAACATCGCCAACGCCCAGACCACGCGCACACCCGAGGGCGGGGCTTACCAGCGCAAGATCGTCTCTTTCGAAACCGAGCTCGTGCGGCGCGAGGGCGGCGGTTCGCTCCAGGGCGTCAAGGTCGCCGGCATCACCTCCGACCGCACTCCCGGCCAACAGGTTTACAACCCGCAGCATCCCGACGCCGGCGCCGATGGCCTGGTCACGATGCCCAACGTGAATCTCGCGTACGAAATGGTCGACCTCATCACCGCATCGCGCGCCTACGAAGCGAATCTCTCCGTCGTCAAGAACGCCCGCCAGATGGCGATGAAGGCGCTCGATATCGGCAAATAATAACCTGCCCTCACCATGACGCCCGTCGGATCCATCAATCCTCTTTCAGCGGCCCAGCTCGGCGGCATCGACGCTCCGATGCCGAAAACGGCGGTCGCTCCCGCCGGGCTCCAGCAAGGCGCGCCCAGCGATGGGTTCGGCAAGGTGCTCGATGGGTTGATCGCGACGGTCGACGGCAAGCAGGCGACGGCGCAGCAGTTGACGCGACAGGTGCTCCTCGGGGATTCCGGGCAGCTGCACCAGAGCGTGATCGCGATGCAGGAAGCATCGGTGGCTTTTTCCATGATGGTCGAGGTGCGCAACAAGCTCGTCGAATCCTACCAGGAACTGATGCGCATGCAGGTGTGAGAACTCCAAATTTTAAATACGCCCGATGAAGAACTTCGCTCAATCCCTCCTCGACCTCTGGAAACAGTTCGGTGTCAACCAGCGCGTTTCGCTGGTCGTCGCCGCTGTCGCCGTCATCGGCGGCCTCATCGCCGTGGTCCTCTGGTCGCAGCGTCCCGATTACCAGCTGCTCTACGCGCGCATGAGCGAGAAGGACGCGGCCTCCGTCATCGGCTACCTCCAGGCGCAGAACATTCCCCACCAGGTTTCCGCGGGCGGCTCCGCGGTGCAGGTTCCGTCGACGATGGTTTACAAGCTTCGCATGGACCTCGCGGCCAAGGGCCTGCCGAGCGGCGATGGCGTCGGCTTTGAAATTTTCGACAAGGGGCAATTCGGCCTCTCCGACTTCGTCCAGCGCACCAATTACCTCCGCGCCCTCCAGGGCGAACTCGCCCGCACCATCTCGCAGCTCCAAGGCGTGCGCTCGGCGCGCGTCATGATCGTGCAGCCGGAGAATCGCCTGCTCCTCACCGAGCAGGGCATCAAGCCCACCGCCTCGGTCTTCGTGGACGTCGGCGGCGGCCGGCTTGACCCGGACCAGGTCAATTCCATCCGCCATCTCGTCGCGAACGCGGTGCAGGGTCTCCAGCCCGACCAGGTCGCGGTCGTCGACAATCGCGGCCACGTCCTCTCCGAGGAACTTCGCCAGGACCCCACGATGGGCACGGCTTCCTCCCAGATTCGCTACCGCCAGCAGGTCGAAGATTATTTTTCCAAGAAAGTTGAGTCGATGCTCGCGACCGTCATCGGGCCCGGCAACGCGGTCGTTCGCGTGTCGGCCGAGATCGACACCGAGGCCACTGTCTTGACCCAGGACAAATACGACCCGGACGGCCAAGTGGTCCGTTCGCAGACGATCACCGAGGACAGCAACAATACCTCCGAGGCGCGTTCCGCCGGCGGGGCTGTCGGGGTCAGCGCGAACGTCCCCGAGAAAAATGCGGGCACCGTCGATTCCCCCCGGCCGGTTTCCACGAGTGAGCAGACGCGCAAGAACCGCACGACTTCCTACGAAATCAATCACACCACCACGAACGTGACCCGCAGCCCGGGCACGGTCAAAAGCCTGACCGCAGCGGTGTTCATCGCCCCGCGCCTGGCCCCGACTCCTGCACCCGCCGACGGGAAAGCGGCGCCGGCCGAGCCGGTCGTCGTGAAGCGCACCGCCGAGGAATTGAATTCCCTGCGGCAGATCGTGATCAACGCCTTGGGCCTGAAGCCGGTTGCCGGCCAGTCGCTCGACTCGATCGTCTCCCTGCAGGAAACGGAATTCCAACCCGCGGAGCGCCTGCCTGCGCAGATCGAAGCGATCCAGCAGTCGAGCAAGATCCAGGGTTGGATCGAAGCCGCCAGCCACTGGGGCGCGATCGGCGGAGCCGCCCTCGTGCTGATTTTCTTCTGGCGCGCCTTGTCCCGCCAAAAACCGGAGGCGGTGCCGATCGAGGTGCTCTCGATGACGCCCGACGCCGCGGCCCGCTCACACCCGAGCTCTAATTCCGTGACCCCTGAACTTCTCAACGAACTCATTCGCCAGAAGCCCGCCAACGTCGGCGTCGCCCTGCGTGACTGGGTCGCCGCTCCTGCCGGCAAAAACTGACACCCGCCATGTCCGCCGATCTCGATTACACCAAGCTCAGTCGCCAGCAAAAGCTCGCCGTCTTTCTTGTCGTCATTGGCCCTGAATCCGCGGCCGACGTCCTTCGTCAATTCGACGACGCGGAGATCGAGTTTCTCTGCCGGGAAATGTCGATGCTCTCGATCATCCCGCAGGCTGCGCAGAAACTGGCGCTCGAGGAATTTTCGCCCGTCGTCGCGTTGAGCGCCGGCTCCGCGCTCGGCGGCGTCGCTTATGCGCAACGCACCCTCGGCATCGCCAAGGGCGACACCAAGGCCTCGGCCATCCTCGGGCGCGTGGGGCCCACCGGCCCATCCATTGACGTGATTAAAGACATCGGGGACATGGAGGGCGGGCAGATTTTCAACCTGCTGAAATACGAGCAGCCGCAAACCATCGCCTTTGTGCTGTCCTACCTCGACAGCGCCAAGGCGTCGTCGGTGTTTGCCCTGCTCACTCCGGAGCTGCGCGAGGAAGTCCTGGAGCGTCTCGGCACGATCGAGTCCACGTCGTTGGAACTCGTGAGCAAGATCGCGCACAGTCTCGGCCGGCACCTCGACACGAAGACGCGGCCCGCGTTTCACCGCAGCGGTGGAGTTCGCGCCGCGGCCGACCTGCTCAACCAGCTCCAGAAGGACATGAGCAAAAACCTCCTTTCGCGACTGGAAGAGCGCAACGCCACGCTCAGCGCGGCGATCCGCAAGAAACTTTTCAGCTTCGACGACCTCACGCGCCTCGCACCGGCCGATCTCCAGCGCCTGCTGCGCGAAGTCGATTCCGCGAACCTCGCGCTTTCCATGAAGGGCGCCAGCGATCCGCTCCGCGACAAGATCTTTGGCGCGATTTCGAAGCGCGCGGCCGAGAGCCTGAAGGAGGAAGTCGAGTTGCTGGGTTCGGTCCGCAAGAAGGACATCGAAGTCGCCCAGGATGCGATCATCCAGGTCGTTCGCCGGCTCGAGGAGGAGGGCGCGATCACCCTCGATTCCGACGCCACCCAGGCCCTCGTCGCTTAACCCATGGCCACGACCACGCTGATTGCCTTCGACCGCCCGTTATCCAGCGCTGCGCTTCGCGGGCAGCTGGGGCGCCTCTGCAACGAAGCCGAACTCGCTGAACGCGACCAGGCGGCGTACCGCCGCGGCGTCGACGACGCCCGCGCGCTCGCCGACCAGCAGATGGTGGAGTTCCGCGCCGACATCGGGGAGCTCAGCGACGGCCTGCTCCAAAAACTTTCCTCCCTTGAACCCGCGCTCGTGAACCAGCTCCGCCAGTCGTTGCCCGACCTCGCGATCGACATCGCCCGCCGGCTGCTCGCGGGTTACGAGCCGCCGCCGGAGGTTGTTTCCCGTCTCTGTGGCGAGGCGCTCGAGGAGCTCTTCCCCGAGCGGGAAAATCTCGAGCTCGTCGTGAGTTCCCGCGACAGCGAACTGCTGGAAAAATTTCGTCCCGCGTGGCAGCAGCGTTATCCGGGCCTCCGCATTACGAGCGATCCTGCGCTCAGCGCCGGCGATTGCCAGGTGCGCAGCCGTTTCGGCCTGACCGACGCCCGCCTCGCCACAAAACTCAACTCGCTCACGCGCAGCCTGTCTCCCGCCGCATGACCTCCGCTGTCGCACCGCTCGTCGAAATCCTCCGCTCGCAGGTTCGCCACCTGCCCCCCGTGCAACGCGTCGGCACCGTCACGGGCGTGGCCGGCCTGGTCATTGAATCCGACGGCCCGAATGTCGGCCTCGGCGAACTGTGCCTCCTCCGATCGCCACGCGACCAATTCAACGTCCGCGCCGAAGTGGTGGGCTTCCGCGAACACCGCGTGCTGCTTATGCCGCTCGGCGACATGGCGGGCCTGCATGTCGGGTGCGAGGTGGTTGCCTGTGATCAACTCCCTTTGCCGCGCCCCGGCCCGGAAATGCTCGGCCGCGTCCTCGATGCCCTGGGCCAGCCCTTCGATGGCTTGGGCATGCTGCCGGTGGATCGTTCTGCCACCACCTCCGGCACTCCGCCGCATCCGCTCCGCCGCCAGCGCATCCGCGATCCCTTTGTCACCGGCGTGCGGGCGCTGGATTCGTTCACGCCTTTCGGTCGCGGGCAACGCCTTGGTCTTTTCGCCGGTTCCGGCGTCGGCAAGTCGACCCTGATGGGGATGATCGCCCGTGGATCGGAAGCGGATGTCATCGTCGTCGCGCTGGTCGGTGAGCGCGGGCGGGAAGTTCGTGAATTTATCGAGAAGGACCTCGGCCCCGAAGGCATGAAAAAAGCGGTCGTCGTGGTGGCCACGTCCGACTCGCCGGCACCGCTGCGCCTGCGCGCGGCGTTCACTGCGACCGCGATCGCGGAAGCCTGGCGCAACGAGGGGAAGAACGTGTTGCTCATCATGGATTCCGTCACGCGTTTCGCGATGGCCCAGCGCGAGATCGGCCTGGCGATCGGCGAACCGCCCGCGACGCGCGGCTACACGCCGTCAGTGTTTGCCCTGCTGCCGCGGCTCCTCGAGCGCGCGGGGGCAGGGGAGAAGGGCGCCATCACCGCGCTTTATACCGTGCTGGTCGAAGGGGACGACATGAACGAGCCCGTGGCCGATGCGGTCCGCGGTATCCTCGATGGCCACATCGTGCTTTCCCGCAACCTCGCGCACTTCAACCACTATCCCGCGATCGACATCCTCGAGAGCGTGAGCCGCCTGACGCGCGACGTCTGCACGCCGGCGGAAGTCGCCTTGGCCGGCAAGGCCCGCGAGCACCTCGCGCTCTACCGTAAAAACGAGGACCTCGTCTCGATCGGCGCGTACCAGAAGGGCGCAAATCCCGCGCTCGACGACGCCATCCAGCGCCAGCCCGCGCTCCGGAATTTCCTTTGCCAGTCGATCCACGAGCACACTCCGCGATCGCAGACCTATCAAAATCTAAAATCGATCCTTTCATGAAGCGTTTCCGCTTTAATCTCCGCCCCGTGTCCGTGATCCGGACGCACCGCAAAATGCAGGCCCGCGATGCCTTCGCGACTGCCGTCCATCTCTTCGTCGAGGCCGAGGAAAAGCTCGCCCGTGTGCGGGCCCGCAAAGCCGAATTCGAATCCGCGCTCTTCGCCGCGCGCCAGGAACGGTTCCAGGCAGGCAGCGAGGTGCAAAGCCTCGTGGCTTATCGCCGCGAATGCCTTGAAGAGGCCGAGACCGAGAAAGCCATGGTCGCCGCGCATACGCTCATGAGCGAGCGCCGCTCGGAATACCTCGAGGCCCATCGCAAGGTCGAGGTCGTCATTCGCCTCGAGGAACGCGCCCGCGCCGCGCACCGCCAGGCGGCGGGTCGCGAGGAGCAGTCGGAGTTCGATGAATTCGCCGGCCGCGCCGCGCACCGGAAACTGTCCACCGCATGATCTCAAAACTACAAAATCCCATCACGGCCATGGCACTCAGCCTCGTGCTGAGCATCGGCCTTGGGGCCGCGATGTTCTGGCGCGCCGCCGCCCCGCTGATCCAACTCGCGGCCACCGCCAAGCCCGGCCCGGTTCTGACCGAGAAAAAGGAAAAAGGCTGGGACTTCTGGACGATCGAAATCGAGAACCTTTCGACTGACCTGAAGGAAGAACGCGCCCGCCTCCACAAGCAGGCCGATCTCCAGGACCAGCGCGCCGCACGCCTCGCCGCCGAGGAAAAAGAGCTCGGCAAGCTTCGCGCGGATATCGAGGGCCTGCGCAAGGAAATCGCCGACAAGGTGATTGAGATCAATGCCGACGAGGCGAAGAACCTTCGCACGCTTTCGCAGACTTACACGAGCCTCACGCCGCGCGCCGCTGTGGCCATTTTCCGCGAACTCGACGACGGCACGGCGGTGAAGATTCTCTCGCTGATGAAGCCCGACGTGGTCGGCGCCATCTTTGAGGAAATGAGCCGCACCGCCGGCGCGGATGGCCCCATCGCACGCCGCGCCGCCATTCTCTCGGAAAAACTTCGCCTGATGAAATCCAGCAAGGCGCAGAGCTAAGTTTTTTTTGTCCAGGTCCACGCGTCCACGGATGGACGCGCCAAATTCCACGGAGGGTGCCCCATGATTCATGAATCTTTCCACCTCCGTCGAACTTCCCGATTCCCCAATGCCCGTTTCGCCTCCGGCGGGCGCGGCGAAAGCCAACGCCAACGCCGACGCGTCGACGACTGGTTGCCCGGCGGTCTTTTCTGATTTGCTCGAATCCGAGAACGTCGCTCCTGCTGTTCCCGCGGGCAAAAGTCCCGAGGAGCGCACGAAAGCTTCGGCCGAGGCCGGAGCCGTTTTGCTGGCCGGCTGGATGGCAGCGACGACGCCTGTGCCGGTCGCTGACCCGACCGTGGGCGAGTGGTCGGCCAATCCTTTGACTTCCGCCGTCGATGAAACCGGGACGAGCGAGCCGATCGCAGCCTCCGAGGTTCCGAAGGAAAAGGGTGGTTGGAAATCGGTCGGCGGACGTCCGTTCGCGTTGACTCCTTCGAGCATACCAGGCCTGAAAACAATCAATGCAGTGACATCCGCGCCGGCAGAAAAAGCAGTTGGCGAGAAATTCCTTCCGACGAAGAACGGCGGACCCGAAGCGGAGACGGATGCCGCTGTCGTGTGTCCGGCGGCGATGTTGCCGGAAAAGAAAATTGCACCGGCGATCGTGGATGAGCCCCACGCGCGGGACGCCTTGGTCGAAACGTCGGTGGAGGCGGATGCGAGCGTGACGACTCGCCTGATCCCGATTCAGCCAAGAACTCCAAGGCCCGAGGCCCGCGTTTCGCCCGACGCGAGGAGCGATGGGGAAAAAATTGCCGGGCCCGCCCTGAAATCCTTGCCGACCGATGTGCCGGTGGCGCCGACGGAGGATAAAAAGATTTTAACCGCTATACATGAACATGTTGAGAGGGATGGTGCCAACCTTGGCATCCCCGTTGCTATTGCTGGCACCGAGATGAAGTCCAACGCCTCCAATCACCCAAACGCCGCCGCGCTGTCGCTGCATGGCGTGGTGCCGACCTTGGTCGACCAAGCGGTGGTGCAGGTTTCCGAGGTCATTACCGGCGCAAACGTGACAAGCCAGGCTCATCATGCGGTCGAGGCTGTGTTGTCGGCGGCGGAGCGGGTGGGCAACAGCGCGAAGTCGTCGGTGCAGCTCAATTTTTCCGTTGGCAACGCCGATCTTTCCGTGCGCGTCGAACTTCGCGATGGCGCGGTGCACGCGACGTTCCGCACCGATTCCGCGGAATTGCGCTCCGCGCTCGCGACGGAGTGGCAGTCACGCGGCGGCGATGCGAACCAGGGGCCGCGGGTGGCCGAAGCGACTTTTGCGAGCGCCTCGAACGGATCGGGCTCGTTTTCGACCTCGAGCGACGGCGCGCAACAGCAGCGCGATCACGGCAGCCGCCAGTCTGCCGGAAATTTTTTCCGCTCCGCGTCGCAATTTTCCTCGGCGAGCACTCCGGAAAAAAACGCTCCCGAACTCCAGACCGCCCGGTCTCGTTCCGACCTCAACCTCTACACGTTCGCCTGAACCATGATCTCGATCGCACCGATCAACTCCGCCACCAAAGCGAGCACGGACAATCCCGTCATTCTCCCGCCCGGCTCAAAACAGGCACTGGGGCAGGATGATTTCCTGAAACTGCTCGCGGTCCAATTCCAGAGCCAGGACCCGATGAAGCCGATGGACGACACTGCGTTCATCGCGCAGATGGCTCAATTCTCGTCCCTCACGCAGACGCAGACGCTGACGCAGCAAATGACGCAGCTCCGCGCGAACCAGGATCTCGCGACGGCCAACAGTTACATTGGCCGCCAAGTCACCGTGAACGCCGGGGACGGCACCACCGTCATCGGCAATGTCACCGCCGTCGATGCCAGCGGCTCTTCGCCGCAGGTCATCGTGAACGGTTCCCCCTACGCCCTTTCTGCCGTGCTCCGCCTGGAGCCTGGCGTCGTTCCTGCCCCCGCGGGCTAACCCTCAGCACCCGTAAAATACTATGTCACTCATCGGCACAATGGGCAGCGGCGTCAGCGCGCTGCGAACCTTCATGAAAGGTCTCGAAGTCATCGGTAACAACATCGCGAACGTGAACACCACGGCGTACAAGTCGTCGAAGGCGCAGTACTCCGACAGTTTCAGCAATGTTCTTCAGCGCTCGGCCTTGTCCAGCGCCACCTCCGGCAACTCGTCTTTTGTCGGCGTCGGCACGGGCGTAAAGCTCTCCGGCATCACCTCCAATTTCTCCCAAGGCTCCCTTGAGAGCACGGGCAAGGGCACCGACCTCGGCATCTCGGGCAACGGCTTCTTCATCGTGAAGAATCCCACCGACGGCCAGGTCTATGCCACGCGCTCCGGGGATTTCCGCTGGGACGACCGGGGCTTTCTCGTGAATTCAGCCGGCTATCGCGTCCAGGGCGACAATGGCGACGTGCAGCAAGGCACGCCTCCGACCGGCACCGAGCTTCAGTCGCTCACGATCGACCGCGGCGGGAACGTCGTTGAGTTCTATTCGGACGGCTCGTCGGCGACGAACAACCAGCTCCTGATGCAGAATTTCACGGATGTCAGCGCCCTCGTTAAGGAAGGCTCCAATCTTTACTCGGGCTTCGCTGCCGCCGGTCCGCTCACGACGACCTTGGCGACGGCCACGAACGCCCCGGGCACCAACGGCCTTGGATCCATCCAGTCCGGGACGCTTGAACTTTCGAACGTCGATCTCACCAATGAATTTTCCGACCTGATCACGACCCAGCGCAGTTTCCAGGCCGGCTCACGCCTCATTACGGTGTCCGACACCATTCTCGAGGACATCGTCAATTTGAAGCAGCGCTGAGACCTGACCCATGTCTGCCAAGACCGAAGCTCCTGCTGTTCCCGCCGTCGCCGCGGGCGGCGCTCCCGCCGCCGGCGGCAGCCCGCTCAAGGCGTGGCTGCCTGTCATCGCCGCGCTGGTGCTCGCACCCGCGGCGACATTTGCGACGGTGGAGTTTGTCCTCGTCCCGAGACTCCAGAAAAAACTCGCCGCCGGTCCGGTGGCGGCCCAACCCGCTGAACACGCCGCGGCCCACGAAAGTTCCGGCGGCCACGGCGGGAAGGAAGGCAAGGAAGCGGGCGACACCGCGAGCTACGAATTCCAGAATGTCGTCGTCAACCTCGCCGGCACCCTGGGCACACGTTACCTCAAGACCAGTTTCATGGTCACCGGTGGCGACGCGGGCATCAAGGAGGCCTTCGAAGGCAACAAGCCGCGCCTGACCGACGTGACGCTCAACGTGCTTTCGTCGCTTACTTTGGCCGACCTCGAGGAGCCTGGCGCGAAGAATGTCATCCGCGAGAAGCTCGTCACCGCCTACAACCAAGCCCTGGGCCGCAAGGTCGCAGAGCAGGTTTATTTCTCCGACTTCGTCATCCAGTAAGGCAACCGCGATGTCCGACGCACCTGTCCAGCCTGCCGCCGAATTCCTCGCCCAATCCGAGGTTGAGACGCTGCTGGTTCCTCCGCCCGAGCCGGCCGTGCCGCAGCACCTGCTGCGCGCGGATGGCCAGAAGGGGAAGGATGCGCCGCTGGTGGTGCCGTACGATTTTCGCAACCCGGCTTTTCTCTCCGAGATCGAGCTGCGGCGACTGCGCCTGATCCACGAGGATTTTATCCGTTACCTCAGCGCGCGGCTTTCCCTGCATCTCCGCATGGAGTTCGGCCTGAAGCTTTCGAAGCTCGCGACCGCGACGTACACGACGTTCACCGAGGCGTTGCCGAATGCGACGCATCTCAGTCTTTTCAAGATCGAGCCGCTCGTCGGCGTCGGGATCTTCGAGCTGAATCCGCGCCTGGCGCTCGCGATCGCCGATCGCCTACTCGGCGGACGCGGGCAGGCCGCGAAGAGCGATCGTTCGCTGACGGAAATCGAAGTCGCGCTGATCGAGGACGTGCTCCTGATCTTCCTCGAGGAGTGGTGCAGCCAGTGGAAATCGGAGCGCGAGCTCAGCCCGATCCTGATCGGCCACGAAAACAACGGACGCTTTCTCCAGACTTCGCCGAAGGACGCGATCATCCTCACGCTCACCCTTGACGCCACGTTCGGCGAATGCAGCGAGCCGATCCAGATCGGCGTGCCGTATTACCTGATCGAGCCGCTGCTGAAACAGATGCAGAACCGCCGTCACAAGGAGTCCGCGATCGTGCCGACCGAGAAGCGCGCGGAATGGCAGCCGGCATATGACCGCATCACGGTGCCGGTTCGCGCCGAATGGTCGGACCTGGAGCTGACGCTTCGCGAACTCGCGAGCCTCCGGGTGGGCGACGTGATTGAACTGCCGGCCTCACTTTTCCAGGAAACGCGAGTGCTGCTGAACGGCACTCCGAAATTTATCGGCAGCGCCGGCCACGATGCCGACCGCGTTGCCATCCAACTCACCCGCAAACTCCCTCCCGAGGAACCTATCCATGCCATCCACAATGACGGACGAAAAAACCCTTGATATCGTTCTCGATGTCAAAGTGAAGGTCACCGTGCAACTGGGCTCAGTGCAGCTGCCCATGCGCGATGTCCTCGAACTCACCGCCGGCTCGATCGTGCAGCTCCAGCAGCATGCGAGCGATCCGGTCGGGCTGTTCGTCAACGACAAGCTGGTCGCGTACGGCGAGGTCGTCGTGATCGAGGACAATTTCGGGATCAAGATCACGGAACTCGTCGGCAGCGCCAAGGCATGAGCCTCCGCCCCCGTCATTTTCTCGCGCCGCTCGCGTTTGCGCTGGCGGCGCTCGCCGCTTCTGGGGCGGACGACGCCAAGGTGATTTACCCCGCGGGCTCCGGTGCCGCGACGGCGGCCGCGCACAAACCTGAATCCAGCGTGGGTCCGCTGACGATTTTTGGCGCGATAATCCTCGCCGGCGCGGGGGGATGGATGCTGTGGCGCAGCCGCAAGCTGCCGTTCCAGGCGCGCGACGTGCGCAAGCTCTCGATCGATGAAACGCGTTCGCTGGGCAGCCGCCAATACCTCGTGGTGGCGTCCTACGAAGGGAAAAAACTTTTACTCGGTGTCTGCCCGGGACGGATCGAGCTGCTCACGTCGCTCGATGGGCGTACTTCGGTCGCGGAGAAAGTTTCATGAACCTGGGCCGTCGCATTTTTCTATTCGGCCTGCTCGTGTTGGTTTCGCTGGGTGCGGCGCTGCCGGGGCTGCGCGCGCAGGGGACGACGCCGACCTCGAACACGGTGATTACGCCGGAAGCGGTCGCACCGCGCACTCCGCCGGCGTCAGCGTCGGCGGCTGCTCCGGCCCGTGCGGGTGAACCTTTTCGGTTGAACATCGGTTTGGAAGGCGCGGGCCAGTCGGGAGGGCAGGTGAGCGTGGCGGTGCAGATTGTGATCGTGATGACGCTGCTGTCCGTCGCGCCGTCGATCGTGCTGCTGATGACGAGTTTCACGCGCATCGTGATCGTGCTGGGTTTTGTCCGCACGGCGCTGGGCACGCCGAGTGCGCCGTCGAACCAGATCATCGTGGGGCTTTCGTTATTTTTGACGTTCTTCCTGATGGGCCCGGTTTTTGACCGCGTGCAGAAGGAAGCGTTGAATCCGTATCTCGACGGGCAGATGACGTCGGTGCAGGCGATCGACAAGGCGTCGGTGCCGTTGAAGGAGTTCATGCTGAAGCAGACGCGCACGCGGGACATCGAATATTTCCTCGAGCTTGGAGGATTTGGGCCGACAGCGGTGAAGGATCTGCCGATGCGGGTGGTGATCCCGGCCTTTGTGATCAGCGAGCTCCAGACATCGTTCCAGATGGGGTTCCTGCTTTTCCTGCCGTTCCTAGTGATCGACTTCCTGGTATCGTCGGTGCTGATGGCGCTCGGCATGATGATGATGCCGCCGACGGTGGTGGCGCTGCCGCTGAAGTTACTCCTCTTTGTCTTGGTCGACGGCTGGCACCTGGTGGTGAAATCGCTCGTCCAAAGTTTCGCGACTTGACGCCATGAATCCGGACCTAGCGATCGATATTTTCAAGACGACGGTGATGCTCTCGCTCTACGTCGTGGCGCCGTTTCTCGGCGTGACGTTGGTCGTGGGGCTGGCTGCGAGCCTGGTGCAGTCGGTGACGAGCATGCAGGAGCCGACGCTGACCTTCATCCCGAAGTTGCTGGCGTTGTCGGGGCTGGCGCTGGTGTTGACGCCGTGGCTGTTGCGAGTGCTGTCGGAATTTACGGTGACGATGATCACGCGCATGGGCACGTTGGGGCACTGAGTTTTTTTTCGCCGCGAGAAGACCTCGGCCATGAACGTCGAATATTTAGTGACGTGGATGATGGTTTTCCTGCGGAGCCTGGGGCTCTTGCTGCAGTTGCCGGTGCTCGCGGGGCGTCCAATACCGGTGACGGTGCGATTGGGGATTGGCGTGTGCATTGCGACGCTGATTGCGGGGAATATTCCGCCGGCGGAGTTGCCGCCGTCGTTGCCTGAGCTGGCGGTGATGGTAGGGAGGGAGGTGCTGGTGGGATTGGCGCTGGGTTTTGTTTCCCGCCTGGCATTTGCTGCGGTCGAAATGGCGGGGCGGATGATGTCCTCTGAAATCGGACTTTCGGCGACGCCGGGCATGGGGATACCAGAGCCGTCGACGGAGCCGTTGGCGGCGTTGTTGTCGTCGTTCGCGATCGTGCTTTTCTTTTTGCTCGGCGGTCACGAGGCGTTGTTGGCGGCGTTTGCGCGGAGTTTTCAGATCGCTCATCCGGGCAGGGCTTCGCTGAATCCGGCGGCGGCGGAGGAATTGATTCGTTTGACGAGCCACGTGATTGAGCTGGGGCTTCGCATCGCGGCGCCTTTCATTGCGATGAATTTTTTGGTGACGCTGGCGTTTTCGGCCTTGGGTCGAGCCGTGCCGAAGATGAACGTATTCGTGTTGAGCTTTTCGGTGCGCGCGTTGGCTGGTCTCGGTTTATTGAGCGCTGCGGGTGCTCTGATCGCGCGCTATCTGTATGTGGAGTTCGCTGACGCGCCAATCCAGATGCTGCAGGTTTTGCCCACGCGCTGAGCCCCGTAACCTAATTCCGCGGGCCGATCGCGTCTCTTTGGCTGCGTAGGCCGCCGTCCCCAGACATTTGCCATTCGTCATAGAGGCAGCGGCCTCGAATGGATGTTTTGTGACCCTTATCGCATTGTTCGAGAGATCGGATCTTTTTTGACCTGTCCCTCTTACGAAGTACCCCGCCTTTTAACCTGTCCCTTAGGCTACGCTCCTTTGCGGCAAATATTGCCGGTATCATAGCGACCCCTTTTTCCCGTCGTGCATTTTTCGGAACGCACGGCGGTCTTAAAAGTTTAAACGCCTAATAATGAGCAAGTAATCGTGGACTCGGGGGCATTGGCATCTGCGTTGCTTTATGCGGGTCCCGCTCCATGGCAGAAACCGATCAAGACCAAAAAACAGAACAGCCGTCGGAGAAACGGCTGCGCGAGGCGATGGATCGCGGGCAGTTCGCGCGAGCTCCGGAACTTTCGATTGCACTCACCATCGCCGCCGTCCTTGGCGTCTTGGCCTTCACCACTCAGTCCGCCTCCCGGCTCATCTCCGAGTATTCCATCGCCATGTTTACGCGCTTCGGCGCGACGGCGGTTTCACGCGACACCATTCAATCCGAGCTGAGCGGCGTCCTCCTCACCACCGCCCACGCCGCGAGCCCTTTCCTGATCGCCTGCGTCGGCGCGGCGCTCTTGGCCGGCGGACTCCAAAGCGGCTTCCAGCTCACGCCCGAAGCCGTGATGTTCAAAGTCGAGAACCTCAATCCCACCGCCGGATTCAAACGAATCTTCTCACGGGGTGTCTTCGTCAAAGCCGGCATCGACATCCTGAAACTCGTCGCCATCGGCGGCGTGCTCTTCGTCGGCGCCAAATCCCTCATGGCTGACGCACTCTTCAGCGCCCCCGTCGAGGCCGCCTACCTCGGCGAATTCATCAGCCACGCCACCATGGTGTTCCTCGGCCGACTCCTCTTCGCCCTCAGCCTCGTCGCAGCGGTGAGTTACGGCTACGAAAAATTCAAGACCGGCCGCGAGCTCAAGATGACCCGCGAGGAACTCAAAGAAGAGCGCCGCAATGCCGAAGGCGATGCCAACGCCAAGGCCGCGATGCGCCGCATGGCCCGCCGGCTCATGCAGAAACAAATGCTCTCCGCCGTCGCCACCGCCGACGTCGTCATCGTCAACCCAACCCACTTTGCCGTCGCGCTCAAATACGAGCGCGGCAAGGACCAAGCCCCCGTCGTCCTCGCCAAGGGCGAAAATCGTTTCGCTCTCCGCATCAAGGCTCTCGCCGCTGAAAACGGCGTCCCCGTCGTCGAGAACAAACCCATCGCCCGCCTCCTCTTCGCCATGGGCGAAGTCGGCGAAACCATCCCGGCGAACCTTTACCAAGCCGTCGCTGAGATCCTCGCCGTCGTCTACCGCACGCATCGCTATTATTTCCACCGCTTGAAAACGCGGCGCATGGAGGCCGGAGCCTAAGCCATGAGCACCTCCGTCACCACTCCTGGTCCTGTCGCCACGCTGCTAAAGCGCGCGGATCTAATTTTCACCGGCGGGCTCTTCCTCACCGTCCTCCTCCTCATCATGCCGATCCCGGCGGTGATGCTGGACATGTTTCTCGCGCTGAATATCGGGCTGTCCCTCCTCGTCCTGCTCGCGATCATCTACGTCAAGGATCCGCCGGAGTTCTCCAGTTTCCCGACTCTCCTCCTCGCGCTCACCCTCTTCCGGCTCGCGCTCAACATCAGCTCGACCCGCCAGGTGCTCGTCCACGGTTATGCCGGACAGGTGATCGACGCCTTCGGCCACTTTGTCATCCAGGGCAACTACATCGTCGGTGCCGTGGTGTTTGTTATCCTCGTCGTCATCAACTTTGTCGTCATCACGAAGGGCGCCGGCCGCATCGCCGAAGTCAGCGCGCGTTTCACCCTCGATGCCCTTCCGGGTAAACAGATGGCCATCGATGCCGAGCTCAACGCCGGCATCATCGACGAAGTCACCGCCACCGCGCGCCGCGTCAAGGTCCAGAAGGAAGCGGACTTCTACGGCGCCATGGACGGCGCCTCGAAGTTTGTGCGCGGCGACGCGATCGCCGGCATCATCATCACCCTCGTCAACGTCGTCGGCGGCTTCGCGATTGGCGTTCTCCAGATGGACCTTTCGCTCGGCGAAGCGCTCCAGAAATTCACGCTCCTCTCCATCGGTGACGGCCTGGTTTCCCAAATTCCCGCGCTGATTCTTTCCGTCGGCGCCGGTATCCTCGTCACCCGCGCCGCCGGCAACGCCAACCTCGGGACCCAGCTCGCCGGCCAGTTGTTTCGCTATCCTCGCGCGATGAAAATTGCCGCGGGCATGATGGTCGTCTTCGGCCTGATGCCGGGCATGCCCATGCTGCCGTTTTTTGCGCTGGCCGGAGTCGCGGGCTACCTCGGGAAAATTCTCCAGGACCAGGAAGACACCAGCGGCCACGCCCTCGGCGATGAACCCCTGCCTGGCCGCAAGGGCTCCGCGGCGGGCAAGGGCGCAACCGGCAAGGCCGGCGAAAATGGCGCTCCTGCAGCCACCGTTCCCGGCGCCGCCGAGGACGTGCGCAAGCTCATCGAAATCGACATCTTTGCGATCGAGATCGGCTACGGCCTCCTCGCGCTGGCCGACGCCAAGAAGGGTGGGGAACTCCTCGCCCGCGTCACCGGCGTGCGCAAATCCCTCGCCCGCGAAAAGGGCATCGTCGTCCCGCCGGTTTCCGTGCGCGACAACCTCGAGCTCGAGCCCAACGACTACCGCTTCCTCCTCCGCGGCAAGGCCGTGGCCCGCGGGCAACTCATGCCGGGACGCCTCCTCGCGATGAATGTCTCCGGCAGCAAGGTGCGGCTCAAGGGCGTGCCCACGCGCGAACCCGTTTTCAACCTCGATGCCACATGGATCGATGACGCCGAACGCAAGAACGCCGAGATCAATGGCTACACCATCGTCGATCCCGCCTCGGTCCTGATCACACATCTCTCCGAAACCCTGAAGCTCTCCGCCCACCACCTGCTCGGACGCCAGGAAGTCCAGTTGCTCGTCGACCATCTCAAGCTGACCCAGCCCGCCCTCATCGCCGAACTTCTGCCCGACCTCGTCAATCTCGGCATCATCCAGCGTGTGCTGCAAAATCTCCTCCGCGAGAACGTCGCGATCCTCAACCAGCCGTTGATCCTCGAAGGCATCGCCGACTTCGCGTCGCTTTCGAAAAATCCGGACGATCTCAGCGAACTCGTCCGCCGTCGCCTGGGGCTCTACTTCGTGCCTGAATTCGAGTGCCGTCCCGGCGTGATCCGCGCCGTGACGTTCGATCCGCGGCTGGAGCAGTGGCTCGCGGGAAAAATCCACCGCTCGCCGACCGAAGTCGGCCTTGCGCTCGACCCGGCCACGACCCGTCACCTGCTCGACGAAATCACCCGCCGCACCGCCGAACTCACGCAGGCCGGCCAGGCCGCGGTCATGGTGGTCTCGACGGAAATCCGCCTCCCGCTGAAACGCTTTTTCGAGTCCTCGTTCCCGCGCCTCGTGGTGCTCGCGTACCAGGAACTGCCCTCCGCCACCGAAATCGAGAACGCCGGCATCGTGGCGCTGCCGATGAATCTCACGCGGGCTGAATTGCCCGTGAAGGCCGCCGCCTGATTCGCATGCCCAATCCCGGTCAAACCTTCGCGCCCGGCGCCTACAAGTTCACGGTGAAATCCGCGGCGGAGGCCGTCGCGCTGATCCGCGAAAAACTCGGTCCGCAGGCCCGCGTGCTTTCCGTGCGCGCCGTGCCCACCACCGGCCTCAAGAAATTATTCGGCCGCCCGCAGCTCGAGGTCATTGCGCAGATCGACCCCGTCGTTCCGGCGGCCTCGTCGCTCGCCGCGGTTTCGGGTGAACCCGCGCTGCCGCCGGACTTCGCGGAAACGAATTCCCGTTTTTCCTCCGCACCTCCGCCTCCGCCGCCCGCGACCGGGCTGGCCGGCTTGCTGCGCCGTTCCGGCCTCACGGAAACCGCGCTCTCCCGCCTGCAAAGCGGCGCGACCTGGTCCGAACTGAATACGCTCCCGCTGCACCGTGCGCTCGCGGAAACTTCCCGGCTGCTGTGCCAGAGCATCGGCTCGCGCGCCCCGCGCGCCCCCATTTCCCGTGCGGCATTTCTTGGCACGCCCGGCGTCGGTCGCACCACCGCGCTCTGCAAGTGGCTCTCCGTCGAAGTATTTCGCCGCGCGCGCTTCGGCCACGTCGTCACCGTCGAGTTCGACAAGCCCAATCCCCTCGGTCCGCTGCCGGTCTTCAGCGAGGCACTGGGAGTCCCGCTGGCCCATTTTCCCTGTGAAACGAATCCGGCCGTTCCCGGCGGTTTTGTTTATTTCGACCTGCCCGGGATGTCGTCGCGCCGCCCCGCGGACAACGCCCCGCTCGCGCAATTTCTCGACCGCGAACAAATCAACCAGCGGGTGCTCGTGCTCAACGCCGCATACGATCGCACGGTGCTGCGCGACGCATATTCGGCGGGGCGCGACCTCGGTGCGACGCACCTGGTGTTCACGCACCTCGATGAGGTTCCGCAGTGGGGAAAACTCTGGGACTACCTTTTCGACGAGAACCTTGAACCCCTCTTCCTCTCGACCGGCCCTTCGCTGACCGGCGACTGCGAGGAAGACGCCCCCGCGGCCATCGCCCGTCGCACCCTCCCTGACAGCTAAGTTCTCCTTTATGAAATTTGTCTTTCTTGCCGGCGGCCTCGCCGGATTTCTCCTCGCCGGCGCCGCCGGTCTCTGGGCCGGCCGCGCGATCGACCGCGTCCTGTTTGATGCCTCCGTCGGCTGCCTCGTCGGCGCGCTCCTCTTCCGCTGGTTCTGGACCGTGCTCGTGCGGGGAATCCGGGAAACCATTTTGCTCCGCCACGCCGCCGCTAACCCGGCCGGCAAAACCAAGTAACCGTTAGTCCATGCTGTCATGAATACCGCCACTGCACCTCTCCCTGGCATGGAAGCTACGCCCGCCGCCGCCTGGCGAGCGTATCAGGGAGTCTCACCGAGCGCCGTCGATGAAAAGGATTTGATCGAGCGCTATCTGCCCCTCGTCCGCAACGTAGTCGATCGCATCAAGCTCAACGTGCCTGCGCACGTCGACGCCGACGATCTCTACAGCGTGGGCATCACGGGCCTCATCGCCGCCGTCCGCAAATTCGATCCGGAGCAGGGCAACACCTTCGCCGGCTACGCCTCGATGCGCATCCGCGGGGCGATCCTCGACGAACTCCGCCGCATGGACTGGTGCCCCCGCCGCTCGCGGGCCCGCGCCCGAAAACTCAAAGCCGCCATCAACGACGTCGAGCAAAAGCTCGGTCGTGCGGCGACCGACGAGGAAGTGCGCGCAGCCCTCGGCCTTGAACCTAAAGAATACGCGAAATGGGTCGAAGAAGCCAAGCCAGTCACCTTTATCAACATCGACCAGGAGTCCGAGGCCGAGGAAGGCCGCGGAGGCTCGCTGCATGAGCTGCTCGCGGACGACAATGACGTCACGGGCCGCGATACCCTCGAAAAGGAGGAGTTTGTACAACTTCTCACTCAACGGATCGCCGATCTGCCCGATATACCGAAGAAGATCATCGCTATGTACTATTATGAGAACCTTCGGCTGGCGGAAATCGCAGCGGTCTTCGGCCTGACGGAATCTCGTATCTGCCAAATTCACGCCCAGACCATCCTTGGCCTCAGGGCGTACCTCCAGCGCGTCCGGGACCGGTGATCACGCGCAGGTGGGAGAGATAAATTCATGCTAATCCTAGTCGGAGCCTTCATCGTTCTAGCGTCGACCCTCGGCGGTTTCATGCTCGCCGGCGGCAAGCCGCTGGTGCTGCTGCACGTCTCGGAATTCGTGGTCATCCTCGGCGTGGCGCTCGGGGTCCTGATCATCGCGAGCCCGAGCCACGTGCTGAAGGAGATCATCCACAAGACCAAGTCGGCGATCTTCGGCAAAGCCTCCGGCAAGGAGGAATACACCGAGCTGCTCAAGCTCCTCTACGAAATTTTCATGGTCGGCCGCCGCAACGGCCTGATCGCCTTGGAGGAACACGTGATGGATCCGCAGAAGAGCAGCATTTTCCAGCGTTATCCCGCCGTGCTCAATCACCACGAACGCCTGGAGTTTTTGTGCAACGGGTTGAAACCCGTCATCGATGGCAAAATCAAACCCGACCAGCTCGAGGAACTCATGCAGGCCGAACTCGAGGCCAAGGCGAAGGAAGCCGAGCATCCGGTCCACATTCTCCACCTCGTCGGCGACTCACTGCCCGGCATCGGGATCGTCGCAGCCGTGCTCGGGATCATTAATACCATGGCCGCCATTTCGGAAGGTCCCGAGGCGGTCGGCGAAAAAGTCGCCGCGGCCCTCACCGGCACTCTCCTCGGCATTTTCGTCGCTTACGGCTTCGTCAATCCCCTGACCAACCGCATCCAGTTCAACAACGGCTCCGACGAGCTCTGCTTCAAGTGCATCAAGCAGGCTGTCGCCGGCTTCGCCAAGGGACTCGCGCCGCTCACCGCGGTCGAGATCGCCCGCCGTTCGCTCGACAGTTCCGTCCAACCCGGCGGTCCTGAACTCGAAGCCGCGGTCAAAAGCCTCGGCACCGCCAAGTAAGGAACCCACGCCATGGCAGGAGGAGCATGGAAAGTGGCTTACGCCGACTTCGTCACCGCCATGATGGCGTTGTTCATGGTGCTGTGGATTTCCGCTCAGGACCAAAAGATCCTGATCGCGACCTCGCAGTATTTCCAAAATCCCTTCCATTCGCCGATGAACGCGAACTCGGGCGTCATGCCGTTCAACAGCAAGCAGACTTCGCACAGCGAGGGAAAGGACGCCGGCACGGAAAAGGAGGCCAGCCGCGACAAGATGATGGAAATGACGTTCCTCAACACCGTCGCCGCCGACTTTTATCGCCTGCTGCACCTCGACCAGAGCCTCGAGGACAAGCCCATTGATATCCAGGTCACGAGCGACGGCCTGCGCATCACCCTCTTCGATCGACCGAGCCGTCCGCTCTTTGAGAACGATTCCACGGAATTCACCCAGTGGGGGAAATTCGTCATGCAGAACCTGGCGTGGATGATCGATCGCCACCATTTTCGCGTCACGATCGACGGGCACACGCGCGCCCCCGACAAGCCGGTGAAATCCGACGACCACGGCTGGGAACTCTCGGCGGGCCGGGCCAACGCCTCGCGCCACACGCTGGTGTATTATGCCGTCGAGCCTGAGTTGATCGAACGGGTCACCGGCTATGCCTCGACCAAACCTTTGCCAAAGCAGGCGCCGACCGCGACGGCGAACCAGCGCGTCACGCTCAGCCTCGCGCTCTCCGGGAAGGCGAACTTCAAGAACAGCTCGTTGGTCGAAGTCGCCGACAGTACGAAAAACATGCTGGATCCAGCCGCGACGCAGATGAGCCTTGCGGGACCGGACAAGGCGGCCATTCCCAAGTCCACGCCATGAAGCCTTTTCTCCAAGGGAAGAAATCCCTCGCCGCCCCGGCTCTGCGTGCTCCCACGGCGGGCGCCGGCTTGGCCCGCGCCTGCGAAGCATCCCTGTCTCCCGGCGCGAATTTGTCCGCAGGCAACAACGCCAGCGTCGAGGTCGTCAAACAGGGCGATAAGGTCGCCCGTCTTGTCGTCACGTGCAGCTGCGGCGAGCGCATCGAGATCGACTGCATCTATCCGGTGGGAGCCTGAGCAATTTCGGATGGCGGATTTCGGATCGCGGATTGGGTGAGTCCGACGGGTTTGTCCGTAGCGCAGGCGGCCCGCCTGCTTCGAGTTGGACACCAAGCGGCGGCGGAAACCCAGGTCGGCAAAAGCTGCCGGGTTAACCGAGCTGCCCGGCCGAAAGGCGTTTCTCCGTCGGTTTCGGATTTATAAAAAACTTTAAGTAACGAAACACACGTTACTAAGGGAAGCGTGGTGAGGTTCGGCACGCGGTTGGCTTATACGCCATGCCCATGAATATCGGACTCTACCAAAGTGCTTCTTCGCTCTCGGCGCTCGAGCGTTGGCAGGATTCCGTTTCCCAGAACATCGCCTCCAGCCAGATGGCCGGCTACCGGAAGCGAACGGTAAATTTTTCCACCCAAGAGGCCGGTGAGATCCAGAGCGATCCGAAGGGGCGCATCGGCCACGAAGAGGGCGATGCGATGCTTTTCCCGAAGGTCAACACGGGCATCAATTTCGTTTCCGGTGAAACGCAGCCGACGCGCCGCGAACTCGATGTCGCGATCCAAGGCGACGGTTTCTTTGAGCTCCAGCGCGCTGACGGCACGAAGGTTTACACCCGCAATGGCGAATTTCACCTCACCGCCGAACGCACGATCGTCAGCTCCAGCGGCGACAACGTCATGACCGAAAGCGGCTCGCCGCTCACGCTGGTCGCCGGTGGTGGCGAAGTCGTCATCAACCAGGACGGCACCGTTTTCCAAGGCACCACGTCGATCGGCAAGTTCGCCGTGAAGCGGTTTGCCGACAACTCCATGCTCGCGCCGTCAGCGGGCGGTTCCTTCGTCCCGTCGGGCGGCGCGGCGCCGCTCACCGTCGAGGAGCCCGAACTGCTCCAGGGTTATCTCGAAGGTTCCAACGTGACGCCGCTGCGCGAAATGGTGGACCTCGTCCTCATCTCGCGCGCCTACGAGGCCAACCAGAAGGTGATCACGACCGTCGACCAGCAGATGCAGAAAACGCTCGATGCGCTGGGCTGATCGCACGCAACGGACCCCATGAATTTCCCAGACAGACAACCGCTATCACGACTACACGGCCGCGCGCGCTATGGGAGCGCGCCGGCTTTTTCTTTCGTTCGTAACGCTTCGACCGCCTCCAAATGAACCTATCCTTATATTCCGCGGCCACGGGCATGGAGGCCCAGCAACTGAACCTGAACACCATCGCGAACAACCTCGCGAACGTGAACACCGCCGGCTTCAAGCGCAGCAAGATCGAGTTCCAGGATCTCCTTTACCAGAAGCCCACGCGCGCCTCCGGCACCGATTCGGGTGGCGGCAACCTGGTTCCCACCGGCGTCGAAGTTGGCAACGGCACGCGCGTCGCGTCGACATCCAAGGTTTTCACGCAAGGCCAGCTCACCGCCACCGGTGAAAAGCTCGACGTCGCCATCCAAGGCGACGGCTTCTTCGAAGTGCAGCGCCCCGACGGCACGATCGGTTACACCCGCGATGGTTCGTTCAAGCTGAACGCACAGGGCCAGGTCGTCACGATCGACGGTCTGCCGGTCTTGAGCGGCTTCCAGCCGATCCCGGCGGGCGCAACCGCCGTGACGATCGCCGAAAACGGCGAAGTGACGGTCGAAACCGCCAGCGGCGCCCAGAATTTCCGCGTGACGCTCACGCGTTTCGCGAATCCCTCCGGCCTGCGTAGCTTGGGCGGCAATCTTTACCAGGAAACCGCCGCCAGCGGCACGCCTGAGATCGGCCAAGCCGGCGAACAGGGCTTTGGCAGCGTGATCCAGGGCTACAAGGAAGCCTCCAACGTCAACATCGTGGAGGAAATGGTGAACCTCATCGTCGCCCAGCGCGCCTACGAAATTAATTCCAAGTCCATCCAGACGTCCGACGAGATGCTCCAGAACGTCGCCAACATGAAACGTTGATCATGCGTCTTTCCCTTATTTTTCCGCGCTTCCTCCTCACGTCGCTCGTGCTCGGCGCCTTCACGCTGGCCGGCCATGCCGAAACGGAAAGCGCTCGCGTCGCGACGACTTTCTCGCGCGACCAATTCACCAACGCGCTCGCCCGCGATCTCTCGGGGCACTTCAGCCTCGAAGGCGAATTGCAGCTCGAACTCGTCCGCCCGTGGAGTTCACCGGCGCGCGTTTCTTCGAACTGGTCGGTTGCAATTCTTGAATATCCCACGGCTCCGTCGTCTTCGATGCTCCTCCGCTGCCGCTTGTCCGCGGAAAGCGAAACCATTTCGGAAACGACCGTCGTCGTGAAGGCGTTCCTCTGGCGCGATGCCTGGGTGACGCGCGAACCGCTCTCCGTCGGCGCGGCATTCGATCCCACCCAGCTCGAAGCCCGTCGCGTGGACCTCTTCCGCGATCGCGATGTGGTGCCGGCCCTCGTCGGCGACCACTCCTACGCTTACGCCCGCGCAGTTTCCGCCGGACGCCTCCTGACTTGGCGCGATCTCAATCGCCGGCCCCTCGTCAGGAAAGGCCAGATCGTCGAAGTCTCCGCGATCGACGGCCTCATGCGGATTACCTTGAAGGCGCTCGCCATGGAGAACGGCGCGCAAGGCGACACGGTCACCGTGCGCAATCCCGAGTCACGCAAAGATTTCTCCGCGCTGGTCATCGATGAAAACCATGTCCAAGTCCGCTTCTAATCTCCTCCTCCTCGCGCTGCTCGCCACTTCGGCGCGCGCGGGTTCGCTCTGGCCCTCCACCGGCCAGGGCTCGACCGGCATGTATGGCGACCGCAAGGCCGCCGTCGCCGGTGATATCCTCACGGTCATCGTCGCCGAGTCTGCCGTGTCGCAGAACACGCAGAGCAAAAAATCCGAGCGTGACTCGAGCCTGGACGATGCGATCTCGCGTTTCATTTATACCGGCCTGGCCGCGCATAACGGCGAACTCCCGGGGACCTCCGCCACGGGCAAGGCGACTTATTCCGGCGGCGGCGCGATCAACAACTCGCAGAGCCTGACCGCCCGCGCGGCGGTGCTCGTCTCCGATGTCCTTCCCAACGGCAATCTCGTGATCGAAGGCGCCCGCATCGTCACGTTCTCCGGCGAAACCCAATACGTCGTGCTGCACGGCTTGGTGCGGCCCGACGATATCGCCCGCGACAATACTCTGCTCTCGAGCAACATCGCCGACGCCCGCGTCGAATTTTACAGCGAAGGCTCGCTGACCGACGCGCAGAAGCGCGGCTGGTTCGCCAAGCTCTACGAGAAACTGCGCCCGATCTGACGATCGCGGACTGCGGAAATCGGCTACCGGAAAGGATTCCATCCATGTCACTCTCATCCCAATTCTCGACCTGCCTCTGGCTGCGGCTGCTGGCCCTCCGGTTTCCGGTATCCGCAATCCGCGCTGGCGCGCTTCTGGCGATCGTGCTCGGTGCGAGTGCGCCTCTGCCCGCTTCCCGCGTCAAGGATCTCACCCTGATCGAGGGCGAGCGGGACAATCAACTGGTCGGCTACGGCCTGGTGGTCGGGCTCGCCGGCGACGGTGACAGCAACGCGGCCACGACGCTCCGCAGTGTCGCCAACCTGCTCCAGCGTTATGGCCTCACGATCAATCCGACGGACATCAAGGCCAAGAACGTCGCGGCCGTCATGATCACCGCCGATATCAGCGCTTTCACCAAGAACGGCACCCGCATCGACGTGAACATCGCTTCGATGGGTGACGCGAAGACGCTCCAAGGCGGCGTGCTGCTCCAATCCCCGATGCTCGGCGCCGATGGCAAAGTCTATGCCGTCGCCCAAGGCCCGATCGCCATCGGCGGTTTCCTCGGCGGCCAGGGTGGGGCCGGGGGCGCCACCGTCCAAAAGAATCATCCGACCGTCGGCAGCATCAGCAGCGGGGCGATCGTCGAACGCGAAATTCCCGCGGTCTTCATGCACGACAACGCGCTGCGCCTGCTGCTCCACAATCCCGATTTCACGACCGTCTCGCGGATGACCGATGCGATCAACACGCAGTGGCCGGAGGCCGCCACGGCGGTCGACGCCGCCACGATCCGCGTGAGCCTGCCGAACGACTTTCGCGGCCGCGACATCGCCTTCATTGCCCGGCTCGGGGAAATTGAATCCGCGCCCGACACCGTCGCTCGCATCGTGATCAACGAGCGCACCGGCACCATCGTCGCCACTTCCACCGTCCGCCTCTCGCACGTCGCCATCGCGCACGGTTCGCTCACCATCACGGTGAGCTCGAGCATCGGGGTCAGCCAGCCGAACGCGCTCAGCCAAGGCCAGACCGTTTCCGTGCCCACGACGAAGACCGACGTGAACGAGGTCAAGGGCGGCTTCTCCGTCCTCAATGAACCGCCGACCATCGAACGCCTGGCCGCGGCGCTCAACGCCATGGGCGTTTCGACGCGCGAAATGATGGCCATCTTCCAAACCCTGAAACGCTCGGGCGCCCTCCAGGCTGAGCTCGTGATCAACTGACCATGAATGTTTCCGGCATCGCTTCCACGCTCGCCAGTCCCGTCCGCCCCGCCGACGCCGCAGGTTCCGTCCGCGAAAAGGGCGCGGCCCCCGACGAAGCGGGCCAGCGGAGGAAAGTCGCCGGCCAGTTCGAAGCCATTCTCGTCCGCCAGATGCTCAGCAAGAGCGTGGGCTCCATGCTCGGCGGCAACGACGATGTCGCGGGCAGCATTTACGGCGACATGATGACCGACGTCCTCGCGCAAAACCTTACTTCCGGCCAGGGCCTCGGCCTCGGTCGCATGCTCGAAAAACAACTCGCGCCGCGCGCACCCGCCGCCGCCGCGACGCCTCCCTCAACCCACTCGTCCAAGCCATGACCATCACCTGGCAATTTATCGCCGAATGTCTCCGGCACGAACTCGCCGACTACGGCGGCCTTCTCCATCTCTTCGAACACCAGCAGCGGAGCCTCTTTGAGCGCGACCCGCAGGCCGTGATGACGGTCGGCGCCACGATCGAGGGGCAGGCCCGGAGCATCGCCGTCTGCCGCCTGCGCCGTGAACAAGCCGTCGCGGATTTCGCGGAGCAGAACCAGCGTCCGCGCAATTCCACGCTGCGCGCCTTGCTCCCCTTGATCGAAGCCGACGCGCGTCCGCTCCTCGAAGCGCTGATCGACGAGGTTAATTCCCTCCTGCACCGCGTGCGCCGCGTCAGCCGCCATAATCACACGCTGCTCACCAAGGCGATCGACGTCCACCAAGAGGTGCTCCAGCAACTGCGCCCGAATGCGTTCACCAAGACTTATTCCCCCGCGGGCATGGTCTCGGTCACCTCGCCCGAGTCTGCCTCGACCCTGGTCGCCACCGGCTGAAGTTCAGCACCGCGACCTCAGCCTCCACTCCTTCCAGCCTTTCACCTTTTCCCATGTCCGGCCTTTTCTCCAGTCTTAGCGCCTCGGTCCAAGCGCTCACTGCCCAGAGCCGCGCGCTGGAGATTTCCGGCAAGAACCTGGCGAACGTGAACAACCCGGATTACGCGCGCCAACGCGTGCAGTTCGGCGACCTCGGCACGATCGAAACCCCGACCGGCCCGGAGAGCATGGGCATCCAGGCGCTCGGGATTGAACAGCTCCGCGATTCGTTGCTTGACCAGCAGGTCATGCGCGAAGGCTCGCTCTCCGCCTATTACCAAGCGCAGCAGAGCGCGTATCAACGCGCGCAGGCCGGCTTGGGCCAGAACGTCGGCAGCACCGACGCCACTTCCGGTTCGAGCACGACGACCGACAACGGCATCGGCGCGGCGCTCGACGATTTCTTCAACGCTTACCAAAGCCTC
This sequence comes from Verrucomicrobiota bacterium, assembly GCA_028293545.1. Lineage (GTDB taxonomy): Bacteria > Verrucomicrobiota > Verrucomicrobiia > Opitutales > Opitutaceae > Opi-474. The sequence continues at coordinate 59,849 of JAQGOP010000034.1, forward strand.
GCGGCCAGCCCCACCGACACGGGCCAGCGCCAGGCGCTGCTCCAGAAAGCCCAGATTCTCTCCGATCGTTTCAAGAGCACCGACGAACGGCTTGGACAGGTCCAGGCCGATCTCGGCACGCAGATCACGACCGACGTCGCTTCGGTCAACACGATGCTGCAGAACGTCGCGGCCCTCAACATCCAGATCGCGCGCCTCGAGATCAACCGGCCCGGCGGCGCCGTCGACCTCCGCGACCAACGCCAGGCGGTGCTCGAGCAGCTCGCTGGGAAGCTTCCAATTTCCATCACCGAAGCCAGCGGTGGCCAGGTGCTGATCAATGCCAAGGATTCGAGCGGTTCGCCGGTGGCGCTGGTGACCCTCACCGGTGTGACGGCGCCGGTCACGTTCAATGGCACCCAGCTCTCCGCAGGTGCGACGCCGACGGTGCTGGGCCCGACCGCGGGTTCGATCCAAGGCTCGTTGAGCGCGCGCGACGATGGCATCCAAGCCATGCGCGACCAGCTCGACCAGCTCGCGGAGCAGCTGGTCACGTCGGTCAACGCGGCTTACAATCCGTCCGGCTCGACGGGGAATTTCTTCACCGCCGGTGGCACCACCGCCGCCACGTTCACCGTCGACTCGACGGTCACGGCGATGAACCTCAAGGCCTCGGACGGCGGCGCGGCCGGTGACAACACCGTGGCGCTCGCGGTCGCGGCCCTTGCCGATCGGAAATTCTCCACCGCCGGGGGCAACGCGATCAACGGCACCTTCACGACTTTCTATTCGACGGCGGTGAGTGGCCTCGGCCAGTCGCTTTCGGCGGCGAACTCGCAGGTTTCCAACCAATCGAGCATCGAGCAGCTCGTCCGCACCCAGCGCGATAGCGTCAGCGGCGTGTCGCTCGACGAGGAAATGGCCAACCTGCTCAAGTACCAGCGCGCGTTCCAAGCGTCGTCGCGCGTGTTCAGCACGATCGACAGCCTCCTCGACAACGTGGTCAATCAACTCGGAAGATAAAATTTCCCCTCCATGCGCGTCGCCAGCAATACCGTTTCCGACAACATCATCCGGCAGATCCAGAATCTGACCACGCAGCAGGCGCGGTTGCAGACGCAGGTCTCGACGGGCCAGCGGATCTCGCTGCCTGAGGACGACCCCGCGGCCGCCGGCCGCGTGTTGAATCTCACCAGCGAACGCCGCCAGCAGGTCCAGTACGGCCAGAACGGCGACCGCGCGCTTGCGCTGAGCCAGGCTTCATTCGCCGGGCTGAAGAGCCTCAAGAGCATTGCTGACCGCGCCGGCGAACTCGCCACGCTCGGCACCGGCACGCTGGGCGCCGATGCGATGTCGGCGTACGCCACGGAAACCAACCAGCTCATCGAGCAAGCCGTGCAGGCCGCGAACACCACCTTCAACGGCGACTATATCTACGCGGGCACGAAAGTGGATGCGCCGCCGTTCACGCTCGCGCGCAATGCGAGCGGCCAGATCACCGGCGTCACCTACGCGGGCAATTCCAGCCAGGCGGGAATTGCACTTTCCGATACGAGCACCGTCACCCCTTCGACCGATGGTGCGACCAACGCCGGCCTCGGCGCCTTCATCAACAATTTGGTCGCGCTCCGCGATGCCCTCGCGTCGGGCAGCACGACGGCCGTGTCCGCGGCCCAGCCTGCGCTGAACAACAGCGATGACCTCGTCGTTTCGTCCATCGCGAACAACGGCGGAATCCAGACCCGCATCGAAGCGAGCCGCACCCAGCAAACGGATCGGAAGACGAGCATCGACGCCCTCATTTCCAGCGAGACTTCCGCGGATCTCCCGGCGACGATCGTCAAGCTGAACCAGGTCCAGACCGCGTACCAAGCCGCCCTCCAGTCGGCCGTCAACATCATGAATCTCTCCATCCTCGACTATATCAAGTAATCCAGTTTCCCATGAACGTCGTTCCTGAACTCTATCCCACGGACTTTGACAATCCGCCCGCGAACGAGCTGATCCTCCCGCAGGGCATCATCGGCTTCGGCGAGTACCGCCGCGCGGAGCTGCTCTACCTGCCGGACCATCTCCCTTTCCTCTGGATGAAACTCTACGGCGCCGAGACGCTGCACTTCATCGTGATCGAACCCGGTGGGATCGTCCCCGGCTACGTCCCGGAGATTTTTGACGAGGACGCCGCCAATCTCGACATCCGCGACCCCGGCGAAGCGATGATCCTGAATATCGTGACGCTCAAGCGGCAGCAGCCCGTTGAAGCGACGGTCAACCTGGTGGGCCCCCTGGTGGTCAACCGCCGCACCCGCGTCGGGCGCCAGCTCGTGATCTCGAATTACTCGCGTTTCAGCGCGCACCACGCTCTGGTAGAAAATCCGCAGGCGGCATCCGTCGCTCGCACAACCTGAGCCCGCCATGCTCGTCCTTTCCCGCAAAGTTAACGAGTCGATCATCATCGGCGACTCCATCGAAATTCGCATCACGCGGATCGAGGGAGACATCGTGAAGATCGGCATCGAGGCCCCGCGTGAGGTCCCGATCTTCCGCAAGGAAGTCCTCCACGACATCGCCGCCAGCAACAAGGCTGCCGCGGTTCGCCCGCCGCGCCCCGGCGACCTCCCGATCCTGCCGCCGAAGTCCTCCATCATTTCCTCGAAGCTCTAATTTTTCGCCTGTCCATGAACGTCTCCAACACTCTCTCCGGCTCCTCCGCCACCCGCACCCAGGAAACGCTCGGCCGCTCCCTCAGCCGGCTCGCGTTCAACGCCAAGCTCGCGTCGTCGCCCACCGACACCGCAACCATCGGCGATGCCAGCACCCTCGCTGCGCAGACCTCCCGCGTGAAGGCCGCCCGCACCGAAGTCCAGGATGCCACCTCGTTTGTCCAGGCCGCGGCCGGCAACCTCGACACGATCACCGGCGTCGTCTCGCGACTCGGCGAACTCGCCAAGCTAGCGCAGGACCCCGCCGCGAAATCGTCGGACCTCTCCAGCTACCAGGACGAATTCAAATCCCTCCAAGACCAGCTGCGCTCCATCGTGGGCGGCAGCACCGCTGAAATCGGCGGCGCCTCCGATGTTTCTCCGCTCGCCGCGTTCAAGGGCCAGGCGCTCTTCGGTTCCGACAACGAAAACGGGCTGACCGTTTCATCCGGCCAAGGTGCGGTGCTCACCGTCCCGGGCGTCAATCTCCGCCACGGCAGCATGCTCGGACTCATCAGCCAGAACGAAGCCGGCACTTACGATTCATCTGTCGCCGACTCCGATCTCAGCACGACCATCGCCGATGCCCTCACGCAGCTTGGATCGAGCAGCGCGACGATGTCCGCCGCACTTAAGCAACTGGGCGTCGCGTCCGCTTCGCTCGACGTCGAGAACCAGAACGTAAATTCAGCGGTCCCGACGGTGAGCAACCTGGCCGATGCGCTCGCGTACACCACTTCAGCCAAGGGCGGCCTCTTCGCGCAATTCGAAGCCGCGATGCGCACGCAGGGAAATCTCTCGGGCCAGTCGGTTCTGAAGGTGCTCGAAGACTGACGTCGCCGCGCCGGTCTCCGACCGAATCCGGAGCCGGAATTTTAAACGGGGTACCGGCGATCGGAGGACAACGCGCTCACGACGAGGAAGTCTTGCCGTGCAGCGCCTGGCTGAGCGCGTTGCTGAGCTGCTCGGTCGTGAAGGGCTTGGCGAGCAACTCGACCTGGCCCAGTTCGTCGAGCTCGCGCGAATAGATTTTTGAAAAGTGCCCGGACATGATCACCACCAACAAACCCGGGATCAACTTTCGCATCGCCGTCGCCAACTCCGTGCCTTGCATCCCGGGCATCGTTTGGTCCGTGACGAGCAGGCGGTAAGCGACCGGGTTCGCCTGCCAAGCCGTGAGGCATTCCTCGGCGGAACCGAACGACACCGCTTCGTAGCCGAGTTTTTCAATCGTCGCCTTGGTGAAGCGGCCCACGAGTCCCTCGTCATCCACCACGCAGACCAGTTCGCCTTCGCCGCGGGGTGCGGGCCTCAGCGGGGTGGGTTCGGCGGCGGATTCGTCCAGGCTCATCGGCAGGTAAACGTGGAAGGTCGTGCCGACGCCGACCGTACTTTCCAGGTCGATCACCCCGCGGTGAGCGCGCACGATCCCGTGGACCACCGCGAGTCCCAGGCCCGTGCCTTCGCTCGTGTTCTTGGTGGTGAAGAAAGGTTCGAAGATCCGGCGCAGGGTCGCTTCGTCCATCCCATGGCCGGTGTCGGACATCGAGATGCAGACGTATTTTCCCGGGGTGACACCGCCGAGCCGCGCGCCCTGCTCGGGAGTGATGGGCCGGGGCCGCACGGTGAGCTTGAGCGTGCCCCCGTTTGTCCGCATCGCGTGCGCCGCGTTTGAGCCCAGGTTCAAGATGACCTGGTGAATCTGCGTCGCGTCCGCGTTGACGAAACCGCAAGCCGCATCGATCTCGGTTTCGATGCCGATGTTCGCGGGCAACGTCGAGCGGAGGAATCGCCGCGCTTCCTCGACCACCGGGCGCAGGTCGACCGGGCCTTGCTCCGTTTCGCTCGACTGCCGGCTGAACGTGAGAATCTGTTCGACGAGCTCGCGGGCGCGGAGACTCGCGTTGCGCGCTTCCGCGAGGCAGGCGCGCGCGGGATGGTCCTCGGGGATCGAGTCGGCGGCGAGTTCGTGATACCCGAGGATGCCGGTCAGGAGATTGTTGAAATCGTGCGCGATCCCGCCGGAAAGCGTCCCCAGCGTTTCCATCTTTTGGACTTGGAAAAGCTGGTTCTCGAGCACGCGCCGATCGGTCTCGGCCTGATGCTGGCCGGTGATGTCCTGGAGCGCGCCGTGAATCCGGGTCGATTGCCCCGGCTGGGTTTCGACGCGGCCGAGCACGCGCACCCAGATGTTCCGACCCTTGGCGGTGATCAACGGCAGCTCATGGTCAAAAGTTTCAAGCAGCGACGAAGGCGTGCTGGCCTGGATGGCCTCGAGTACGCCGGCCGGGAAAATTTTTCGCGCGTCGTCGATCGTGGGCACGTAGTCTTCGTCGACTTCGTAAATGCGGCTCACCTCGCCCGACCACCGAAGGCGTGAGGTCTGGAGGTCGAATTCCCACCCGCCGATGTGCGCGAGGCGACTGACCTGGTCGGCCAGTTCGTCGGTGCGCTGGAGGCGCTTTTCGAGATTCTTGCGGTCAGTGATATCCGTGTGGGTGCCGACCATGCGCAGCGCCCGACCGTCCGGCGCGCGCGTCACGACCTTGCCGCGGTCCAGGATCCAGTGCCAATCGCCGCCCTTGGCCCGCATGCGGTATTCGGCCTGATAGAGCGGGGTGCGCTGGGAAAGATGGTCGAGGGTGTAGTTTTCCGAAGCCGCGAGGTCGTCGGGATGAACCAGCTTGCGCCACGCGTCCAGGGAATCGTCAATTTCGTCGGAGGCATAACCGAGCATCCGGGCCCATTGGTTGTCGTGGTAAACGGTTCCGCGCTCGATGTTCCAATCCCACACGGCTTCGTTGGTGCCCTCGATCGCGAGCTGCCAGCGTTGCTCGGCCAATTCGGCGGCTTCATTTTTCGCCTTCTCGGCGGTCACATCGCGCGCCAAGCCGGCCAGCCGCGAGGAGCGCCCGGAGGCGTCGCGCTGGAGGTAACCGTATTCCTGGACGTGACGGACCGCGCCATCCGGGCGGGTGATCCGAAACGTGCACTCGTAGCTCGCCGAACGTCCTTCCAGGACGCCGACGACGGTGGCCCGCACCGCGGTGACGTCGGCGGGATGGATCAAGCGGATCCAGGTGTCGCGCGTCGAAGGCGCCGCCTCGCGGGAGAGCCCGTAGATCTCCAGCATCGGGTCGTCCCACATCACGCGACCGCTCGCGACGTTGAGTTCCCACGTCCCGTAGTTCACGGAACGAAGCGCCAGTTGGAGCCGCTCGTTCAGCGTGCGTTGCTTCGCCGCCGCCTCGATGCGCGACGTGATATCACGCTCGGTGCCGATCACCCGTTGCGCGTGGCCGCCCGCGTCGCGCTGGATGAGGCCGCGCGACTCCAGGTAGCGCACCGATCCGTCGGGCAGGTTAATGCGGTAATCGAGGACGTAGTCGTCGTTCTTCCGCGAGACATTCTGGAGGGCCGCGATGGCCGCGGGGCGATCCTCGGGATGAATCTGCCGCAGCCACGCTTCACGGGATCCGTCGAATTCCACGAGGCCGTGCAACTGCAGCGTGCGTTGGTCCCAAGTGGAACGCTGCGTGGCCGGGTCCCATTCCCAGAGTCCCAATCCGGCCGCCTCCGCGACGAGATTTAGCCGGTGATTCGGGAGGTTCGAGAGGTCGCTTGTTGGGGAAACGTCAGTGGCCATGCAGCAACTTCAGTGAGCTGGTTTGGGGCGTCGATTGCAACGACAGCGTGCGGGACATGCGTAACTGAATCGGCCACGGGGCGCCGGTTCCCGGTGAGCGCTCACCGGGAGTTATTTTAGCAATTCCTTCAAATCCGTGAGCGACAATTTCGAGGCCACGGCGTCGCTCGCTTCGAACACATCGGCCAGGAGCGCGCGTTTGCTCGCCTGGAGCGCCAGCACTTTTTCCTCCACCGTGCCCGCGGCGATCAGCTTGTAGCTCGTGACCAGGCGCGTTTGCCCGATGCGGTGGGCGCGGTCGGTCGCCTGGGCTTCCGCGGCGGGATTCCACCACGGGTCGAAATGAACGACGGTGTCGGCCGCGGTGAGGTTCAGCCCGGTGCCTCCGGCCTTGAGTGAAATCAAAAACACCGGGATCTCGGGCGAACCTTGGAACCGATCGACCTCGGCCTGGCGCGCGCTTGGCGTCATGGAACCATCGAGGTAACAATAGGGCGTCGCCTGCGATTCGAGTTCCGCGCGCAGCAGCGCGAGCAGTGCGGTGAACTGCGAAAACACCAGGATGCGGTGCCCGTCGTCGACCGACTCGGCGAGCAGTTCGCGGAAGGCGTCAAGCTTGGCGGAATCGGCGAAACCGCCGGCCGCCTGGTCCGTGGGCGCAACGCCTGCCTGCACCAAACGCGGGTCGCAGCAGACCTGGCGCAGGCGAAGCAGCTGGGTGAGCGCGGCAAACTGGAGCCGCGATTCGCTCACGCCCTTGGACGCCAGATTGAGCAGCTCGCGCTCCCCGTCCTGCTGAAGCTGGCGGTAAAGCGCTGACTGGACCGCGGTGAGTTCGCACCAGATCGTCTGCTCGAGTTTCGGGGGAAGCTCGGGCGCGACGACCAGCTTGGTGCGTCGCAGGATATAGGGCACGACCTGGGCGCGCAGGCGCTGGTCAAACCAGGCGCGTTCGTCGCCGCGCAGGCCGCTCGGGACTGGCGCGATGTAGCCGGGAAGGAGAAACTCAAAGAGCGAACGCAAGTCGTCGAGGGAGTTTTCGACCGGCGTGCCGGTGAGCAGGAAACGACTCGAAGCCTCCAGGGCGCGCAGGGCCGCGGCGTTTTGCGAGCGGCGGTTTTTGATATGTTGCGCCTCATCCGCGATGATCACCGCGAATTTGATATTGGAAAATAATTCCCGGTCGCGCGCCAGCGTGCCGTACGACGTGACAATCAGGTCGAAGGTTTCCGCTTCCGCCGCGGACGTCAGCCGACGACTGCCGTGGTGCACGAGGAGATTCAGCCCCGGGGCAAACCGGGCGGCCTCGCGGCGCCAGTTTTCCACCAGGGAGGCCGGGCATACGACGAGCGAGGGACCAGCGGTCATTGGGGCGCGACCGGATTTTGAGTGGGCGCTGGCCGTCGCTTGAATCCCGGACAGCAGCGCGAGCGCCTGCAGGGTTTTGCCGAGCCCCATTTCGTCAGCCAGGATTCCGCCCAGGCGATGACGATGCAGATGCCACAGCCATGCCGCGCCGAGGCGTTGATAGGGGCGGAGGGTGCGGACGAAATCTTCGGGCAGCGGAGCCGGATCGAGCGTGGAAAGATTGCGGAGCGCGGCGCTGCGTTCCCGCCAGGCTTCGGGCGGTTGAAACCCGGGCGAGAGCGCCTCAATGATGTCCTGGACCTCGGCGGTTCGAGCGGCGCTGACGCGTTGCGTGCGGCGGGTGGCGAGGCCGGCGTTGGGCTCGCCGGCGAGGGCGCGCTGGGCGGTGGCCAGCTGGTCGAGTTGCGCCGCGTCGAGGAGGAACACTTTGCCGTCGGCCTCGATATAGTTTCGGTTGCCGGCGACTGCGCTGCGCACCGTTGCGTCGTCGGCGGCTCCGGCGCGCAGGCCGAGCGTCACATCGAAGCCGTCGCCGGCTTCCGTGGCGGTGGCGACCACTTCGGCCGCGCGGAGATGCGCGGTCTTTTGTTCGAATGCGGGCGTGAACTGGGCGTCGAGGCGGTCGCGAAGCCGCGCGCCATTCGCGGCGAGGAAATTCAGGGTCTTGTGTCGATCGCGCAGCCACCATTTTCGATTCGATGGTTCCAAGGCGAAGCCGCTGCCCTTGAGGAGTTCCAGCGCGCTCGCGTAGGCGGGGTGCTCGCGCGAAGGCAAGGTCACCGCGAGGAAATGCTCGGTGCCGTCGACGAGCATCGGCGTGGCGTCGCCAGCGGCGCCACGGGACTTGGCAAAACCAGACCTTGCGGTCGCGGGCAACGGGGCGGGGACGGAGGCGGATTCAAGCGGAGCAGGTTCACGGATATGCTCGGACACCCCCTTGAGCAGGGGGCCGACCCAAAGGAGGGGAGACTGGGGCGCGCCCGCCTGGAAAAAAACGGGCTGGCGCGGCAAGGCGCCGACAAGCTCGCGGAGCTGCGCCCGGGTGAGCTGGAGAAAAAAAGGCGGCTGCGCGGCCGGGCCGCACCAGCGCTGGAGCAGCGCGAGGGCCGGCAGGATTTCCGTCGGCGGGATTCCCGTCCGGTCGAGCTCGACCTTGATCGCGATGGCATCGCGTGGCGCCGCGGCGGCAAGGTTGGGCGGGAGAAGAAGGCGAAGCATGTTGCGGAACCGAATGTTTCCGGGAATAAACCCGACCCGACGCAACTCTGAAAACCAGCATGAGTTCTGAAGCCTTCACCCAATTGGTCGACGCCCACTACGGCGCGCTGTACCGATTTGCGCTCAGCCTGGCCAAGCGCCCGGCGGACGCCGGCGACCTCGTGCAGCAGACATTTTTTATCTGGGCGACGAAAGGGCACGGGCTCAGGGAGCAGTCGAAAGCGAAGTCATGGCTGTTCACCACGCTGTACCGGGAGTTCCTCCATGGCCGGCGCCGGGACGCGCGCGCAATGTCGATCGAGGACCTGCCGCCCGGGGAATCCGACCTGGCGGTGGAGGACGTCGATCGCGCGGTGCGGATGGACGCGGCCTCCGTGGTGGCGGCCCTGCAGGAGGTCGACGAAGTGTTTCGCGCGCCGCTGACGCTTTTTTACCTCGAGGATTTATCCTACGCCGAGATTGCGGAGACGTTGGAAGTCCCGATCGGCACCGTGATGTCCCGCCTGTCGCGCGGCAAGGTCCAGCTCCGCGCGGCGTTGGCGCAGGAGGAACGGCAGGCAAAAGCCAAGGTCGTCCCATTTGGCGCGGCCGGGAGGAAACAAGCATGAGCAATAGCGAGGCGAAATTTCTACTGGAGGGTTATCGGGCCAACGGGCGCGATGCCGACAACCCGGCGTTCGCGGAGGCGTTGGCGCAGGCGCGTCGCGACCCGGCGCTCGGCGCGTGGTTTGCGCGGTCGCAGGCCTGCGACCTGGCGATCGCCGCCAAGCTCGGCGAAGTGGCCCCGCCGGCGGGACTGCGCGAAGCGATCCTGGCGGGGGCGCGGGCGAGCCGGGTTGCGCAACCGCGCGCGCTCGGGCCGATGACATGGCTGGCGATGGCGGCGGGCCTCGCGGTGCTGCTCACCGCGACGGTCGCGCTGTGGCCGAATCGGGCGGCAGCGCAGGCGGCGAGACTGACCGAATTTGCCTTCGACGACACCGCACACGGCCAGCACGGCGGCCATGGGGCGGCGGCGGGCGCGCTGCAGGTGATGCTGGGCCAGCCGGCGAATCATTTATCGGCGGGGCTGCCGGTGGATTTTTCGACCTTGCGCGCGACCGGTTGCCGCACGCTGAGCCTGGCGGGCCGGGATGTCCTTGAAGTCTGCTTCAACCGGAACGGCGAGTGGTTTCACTGCTACATCGCGCGGCGGACGGATTTTCCCGACGAATCCGGAGCGGGCGCGGTGTTCGCGCAGAAGGCGCAGCTCGCCAGCGCGTCGTGGTCCGACGCCAAGTACCGTTTCGTGGTGATCAGCGAAGCGGGCTTGGATGCGGTGAAGCGCCTCCTCTGATATCCGGGCTCGCACCGCGGGCTGCACCGGCTTTTTGTGAACGGGCCCACACCTCAATGGCTTCGTCCCGATCCTCCACTCTCAACGCCGAACAACGCCGCCTCGCGGAAGACGCGAACCGGACCAAAAACTGGAAACGCTGGGGCCCGTACCTGGCGGAGCGCCAATGGGGCACGGTGCGCGAGGACTATTCGCCCGATGGCGAATGCTGGGGATATTTCACGCACGAGCACGCGCAGAGCCGGGCGTACCGGTGGGGCGAGGATGGATTGCTCGGCATGTCCGACCGGGAATGCCGCCTGTGTTTCTCGCTCGCGCTGTGGAATGAACGCGACCCGTGCCTCAAGGAGCGCCTCTTCGGGCTCAACGGCCCGGAGGGCAACCACGGCGAGGACGTCAAGGAATGCTATTTCTACCTCGATGCCACGCCGGCCCACACATGGCAGCGCGCGTTGTACAAATATCCCCAAGCCGCTTTTCCCTACGACCGCCTGCGCGAGGAAAGCCGGCGCCGCGGCCGCAATGAACCCGAGTTCGAGCTGCTCGACACGGGGGTGTTCGATGGCGAAAAATATTTCGACGTCTTCGCCGATTACGCGAAAGGCAGCCCGAACGACCTGCTGATCCAGATCACGGTGGCGAATCGCGGCCCGGTTCCGGCGAAAATCCACGTGCTGCCGACGCTGTGGTTCCGCAACACCTGGTCGTGGGGCAGCCGCGTCGACAATCCGGAGGCCAAACCCTCGATGCGCGCGGTGTCGGACTCCCGCGTCGAATGCGAGCACCCGACGCTCGGACGATATTCCTGGGAGGTCGAGGCCGGCGCCGACGGAAAAAACGCCCCGCTGCTTTTCACCGAAAACGACACGAACATCAGCCGCCTGTTTGGTGGCCGGAATGCTTCGCCCTACGTGAAGGACGCTTTTCACGAGCACGTGGTCCAGGGCCGCGCCGAAGCGGTCAACCCCGCGCGCACCGGCACCAAGTGCGCCTCCCACCAGGTCATCGCACTCGCGCCGGGCGAGGAGCGCGTGCTGCGGCTGAGGCTTTACGCGGAGGACGAAAAACCGGCGAAGACCTTCGGGAAAAATTTCGCCGACACCTTCGCGCTGCGGCGGAAGGAGGCCGACGAGTTCTACGATCATCTCTTTGCCGGCAAAACCCGCACGGAGACGCAGTCTCCGTTCGCCATCACGAAACCGGCGCAGGCGCTCACGAGTGAAGTGAACCAGGTTTCGCGCCAGGCGTACGCCGGCCTGCTGTGGTCGAAACAATTTTTCCATTACGTAGTGAAGGACTGGCTCGAGGGCGACCCGGCCCAGCCTCCTCCGCCGGCGGAGCGCCAAAACGGGCGCAACTCCGACTGGCCGCATCTCTATGCGCGCGACGTCATCTCGATGCCCGACAAATGGGAATACCCGTGGTTCGCGGCCTGGGACTCGGCGTTCCACATGATTCCGTTTGCGCGGCTGGACCCGCTTTTCGCGAAGGAGCAGCTCAACCTTTTCCTGCGCGAGTGGTACATGCACCCGAACGGCCAGCTGCCGGCGTACGAATGGAATTTTTCCGACGTGAACCCGCCGGTGCACGCCTGGGCGTGCTGGCGCGTGTACAAGATGACGGGCAAGGCCGGGGAGCGGGATCGTCTTTTCCTCGCGCGCGTTTTCCAGAAACTGCTCGTGAATTTCACGTGGTGGGTGAACCGCAAGGATCCCGGCGGCCGGCATTTGTTCAGCGGGGGATTCCTCGGCCTGGATAACATCGGCGTGTTCGACCGCTCGAAGCCGCTGCCGACCGGCGGCTCGCTCGAGCAGGCGGACGGCACGGCGTGGATGGCGTTTTATTGTGGCACGATGCTCTCGATGGCGCTCGAGCTGGCGGAAGGCGATCCGGCCTACGAGGACATCGCGTCGAAATTCTTCGAGCACTTCGTCGCGATTGCCGACGCCATGAATACCCTCGGCGGGACGGGCCTGTGGCACGAGGGCGACGGTTTTTATTACGACCAGCTCCTGCTCGACGGTCGCGCGGCACCGCTGCGGCTCCGCTCCGTGGTCGGCATCATCCCGCTGTTCGCGGTGGAATTGATCGACGAGGAGCGGATGAAACGGCTGCCGGGTTTTGCGAAGCGCACGAAATGGTTCCTGGAAAACCGCCACGACCTCGCAAGCCAGATTTCGTATCTCGACCAGCAGGGAGGGCGGGGCCAGTACCTGCTGGCCATACCGTCGCGCGAGCGCCTGGAGCGCGTGCTGCGGTATGTGCTCGACGAGGCGGAATTCCTGTCGCCGCACGGGATCCGTTCGTTGTCGCGCGTTTACCAGGACCATCCGTTCGTGTTGCGCGCGGGCGAGAGCGAGTGGCGCGTCGGATATGCGCCCGGCGAATCGGACAGCGGGCTTTTCGGGGGAAATTCGAACTGGCGGGGGCCGATTTGGTTTCCCGTCAACTACCTGCTGATCGAGGCGCTCGAGCGGTATCACCAGTTTTACGGCGACGATTTGAAGATGGAATTTCCCACGGGAAGCGGGCGAAAACTGAACCTCGCGGAGATCTCGCAGGAACTTTCGCGTCGGCTGGTGACCCTTTTTCTCCCGAATACCGGCGGACGGCGGCCGGCGCTCGGGATGGAATCGCGGTTTGTGAGCGATCCGCACTGGCAGGAACTGATCTGGTTCCACGAATATTTCCACGGCGACACCGGTCAGGGTTTGGGCGCGAGTCATCAAACCGGCTGGACCGCATTGGTTACCAGGTTGATAGAGAATTTTGACAAATGAGGCGATTTGCACGGGCAAACTGTTCCCTGCAAAACACAAAATTAAATGCCCCCAGGGTGAGCCCAATCACGGGCCTCGGCGGTCAAACGCGTCGTGAAAAGTACGACTACACCGATCAAGCACCGTCATGCGTGGATTCTGGCAGGGGTCTTGGTGGCCTTGGTGGCCATGCTAATACCGGCGAAGGCGATCGCCGCCGAGCGTTGGGAAACGCTCGAGGCGATTCACTGGATTGAAAATCCGCGCAACACCAACCGGCCCGGTCCCCACGGTGAGCTGGGTGCTTACCAATTTCGCCAGCGGACATGGCGGATGTACACGACGACACCTTTTTCCCAAGCGACCAATCGGGACGAGTCCGACGCGGTCGCGATCCGGCATTACGAATGGTTGAAGGCCGGTTTGATCCGGTCGGGGGTTGATCCGTCGCCGTACAATATTGCGCTGGCGTGGAATGGCGGCTTGTCCGCCGCCGTGCGCGGGGAGTCCTGCAGTGCGAGCCACGACTACGCCGCGCGCGTCAGCAACATTGCCACGCAGCTCAAGGTGAAGACGGCGCAGGTGGCGATCACGCCGTAAAAGTAGCGCAGGCGGCCCGCCTGCTTCGGAAAGACCGGATCCCAAATTTCGAACCTCGGAGCAGGCGGGCCGCCTGCGCTACTCCAGAAATGATGCCTGCTTGGGCGCTTTGAGCGCTTTGCGCGCGGCTTCCTCTTCCGGTGTTTCCGTCAGGTGACGCGGGGGCTTGGCGGCCTTGATTGCGACGGCGGCTTCGCGGTCGGCGACGATGCGCTCGCACATCTGGTGGATGTGCATGCGCAGCCATTGCGTGGTGCTGCTGCCGGCGGTGTAGTCGGCAGGACCGTAGTGATCGATGCGTCCATTCTGGCGCAGGCGGTCGTTCTGGGCGAATTCGGCGGGGTCGTCGGGATTGTAGACCGCGAAGGCCCGTCCGCCGCCGCCCTTGACCACGGAGAAACTCGGCACATCGCTGGGGCCGTCCGCGATGTAGATCATGTTCTGGAACGGTATGCGGCGATCCTCGGCGTTCATCTTCGCATTCACATCGATCGCGGGATTCTTGTTCGTGCCCTTGTTGATTTCGAAAATCGCGCGGGTCTTCGTGGTGTTGTCGATCACGAGGCCGATCTGTGAAATCTCCGCATCGGCGCCGAGGGCGAATTCCTTTTGGCGGAGAAACCCGGGCTGGAGCGGGTTCTCGATGAATTCGCAGGCCCAGACCCCGTCGACATACTTGGCGATCGCGCTGCCGCGCACCATCGAGGCGATGCCGGTGCTCACGATATAATGCTCGAGCGAGATTTCGTGCTTCTGATACTCGGGGCGTTCGCGCACGTAGTCCTGGGAGCGTTCGAAGAAATCAGGGAGGCCCTGGTAGAACTGGATCTCGGCGCCGCATTCGTGGAGGATTTTGTTGTTCAAACCCTTCAGCGGCCCGGCGAGCGTGTAGGTGAGGAGATGGTTGAGATAGCCGATCTCGGGCGAGAGATGATAGCCGCGGTTGCGGTAATGTTTAACCAGGTGATTGGTCTCGTTCCAAAACTCGGCCTCGTTGATGCCGTAGCGCCGGAAAAGCGGAG
>JAQGOP010000037.1 GCA_028293545.1 Verrucomicrobiota bacterium
AACCCGGCGGAGCACCTCCTTCGCATTAAGAACACTGCTCCGCGCTTGCCTCGCGCCGCGCGCGAGGCTCACGCTTATTTTTTAATTTTAAACACAAACCTCAGCTCACTTATTACACATGTCTAAAGCCGCACCCGCTAAAGCCCCCACCTCCGCTCTTCCTCCTCGCGAAAAAAATATCGAGCTGGCCCTCTCCTCCATCAGCAAGCAGTTCGGCGAAGGCTCGATCATGCGCCTCGGCAGCAACGCGAAGATGAAGGTCGAAACGCTCTCGACCGGTTCCCTCGCCATCGATCTCGCCCTCGGCGTCGGCGGTCTCCCGAAAGGTCGCATCATCGAAATCTACGGGCCCGAATCGTCCGGCAAAACCACGTTCTGCCTCAGCGTGATCGCCGAGGCCCAGAAACGCGGCGGACTCGCGGCCTTCATCGACGTCGAGCACGCGCTCGATCCGAAGTACGCCCGTGTCGTCGGCGTGAACCTCGACGACCTCCTCGTTTCCCAGCCCGACTCCGGTGAAGACGCGCTCAACATCATGGAGACGCTCATCCGCTCCAACAGCATCGACGTCATTGTCCTCGATTCCGTGGCGGCTCTCATCACCAAGGCCGAGCTCGATGGCCAGATGGGCGACATGACCATGGGCAGCCAGGCGCGACTGATGTCACAAGCTATGCGCCGCCTCACCGCCGTGGTGAGCAAGACCAACTGCGTCTGTATTTTCACCAACCAGATCCGTGAAAAGATCGGCGTGATGTTCGGCAGCCCCGAGACCACGTCCGGCGGCCGCGCGCTCAAGTTCTTCTCGTCCGTGCGCATCGACATCCGGCGCAAGGACCAGATCAAGACTCCCGAGGGCAAGGTCATCGGCAATCGCACGAAAATCAAAGTCGTGAAGAACAAGGTCGCCCCGCCGTTCACCGAGGTGGAGTTCGATATCATGTACGACGAAGGCATTTCGAAAATCGGTTCGCTTCTCGACCTCGGCCTCGAACACAAGGTGCTCGAGAAAAAAGGCGCGTGGATCGCCTACGAAGGCAATCTCGTCGGCCAGGGCCGCGACGCCGCCAAGGCTGCCCTCAAGGAAAAGCCTGAGCTCGCGGAAAAAATCGGCAAGGCGATCCTGGAGAAGGTCAACGTCGTCGGTGGCGCTGTCATCACCGGCGGCGACGCCGCCGAATAGCTACAAGCGCAGGCGGCCCACCCTGCTCCGGCAGGGATCGGCTCCTTACGAGCGTGAGCGAGTGTAGGGTCAATCGCACTCGCTCACCGGCGGCTGTACAAAAATCCGAAGCGTGGGGCTTCGGACTTTTGGTCACGAATGGGCCCGAATGAACGCGAATCCGAGAATTTAGGACCAAGCCCTGTGATTTGATTCGGGGGGATTCGTTTCCCAACGTCGTCAAGAATCCGGGGTTTTGTTCGTACTGGATATTCGATTCACGAAACAGGCGGGAGAGCCTCGCTGCGTTTTATCTTGGCGCGCTGCGGACGCATTCGCGTGATCGGCGCAGCATGCCGGCGGCTTTTGACTTGGCGTTCCGAGACGTGAAGCGTTGCTTCACGTCCCATGCCGCGTTTCACCGACACCATCGCTGCGCTCGCGACGCCGAACGGCACGTCGGCGATTGCGCTCGTGCGCGTGAGCGGGCCGGATGTGTCGCGCATTGCGCGGGAAGTCATCGGCGAACTGCCGAGCGCGCGCCTGGCGCGTCACGGCGATTATCGCGACCGGTCGAATACTTTGGTCGACGACGTGCTTTTCACGTTTTTCCCCTCGGGAAACTCCTATACCGGCGAAGACGCGTTGGAAATTTCCTCCCACGGAAATCCATTTATAACGCAGAAGATCCTGGAGGATTTATTCGCGCGCGGCTGTCGCGCGGCCGAGCCCGGGGAATTTACGCAGCGGGCGTTTCTCAATGGGCGCATGGATCTGAGCCAGGCGGAAGCGGTGATGGACCTGATCCACGCACGCAGCGAACGCGCGCTGGCGGCGGCGAATCAACAATTGCGCGGGTCGCTGGGCCGCACAATGGCCGGGCTGACTGAACGCTTGCTCGCGGCGCTTGCGCGGATTGAAGCGTATATTGATTTTCCCGATGAGGATCTTCCGGCGGAGGATCGCGCAAGCGTTCGACTGATGCTGGAGAGCTTGTCGGTGGAAACCGGGCGCCTGCTTGCGACCAGTCACTATGGGGAGCTTTTGCGCGATGGCATCAAGACGGTAATTGTCGGGGCGCCGAACGCCGGGAAAAGCAGCCTGCTCAATCGGCTGGTGGGTCGGGAGCGTGCGATCGTGAGCCCTGAGCCGGGCACGACCCGGGATTTCATTGAGGAGCGAATTATCGTCGGTCCGCATTGCCTGCGCCTGATCGATACGGCGGGAATCAATCTTGCTCCCGGCGCGATCGAGAAGCTCGGAATTGAAAAATCCATGGAGCGGGTCGCTGAAGCGGATTTGATCCTCTTTGTGATGGAAGCGGGTCGTCCCCTGCCCGCCTTGCCTGCTTCCCTTGTCGAAACCCTTCGGGGTCCCCAAGTCTTGACCGTCATGAACAAGATCGATCTGGCGATGGATGCGGAGACAGCGTTGGCTGCTGCAAGCCTCAACACCATAAGAGTTTCCGCGCTGACCGGCGAAGGCATTGAGGCGCTCACGGCTGCGATTGTGATGGCGGCGTATAAGTTGGAACCATCAGAACAAGAAGCTTTTATAGCAATAAATGCCCGACATGCCGACGCCCTGGCCCGGGCGCAGGTTTGCTTGGGCGAGGCGATTGATAAATTAGGCGACGAGGTGTTGATCGAGCTGATTGCCAGTGATCTACGTGGAACACTAGGGGCTTACGGCGATATCGTTGGACGCATTGATAATGAGCGAATGCTCGACCATTTGTTTTCTGCGTTTTGCATCGGGAAATGATCAACGCGCGCATCTGGTTAGCATCCCCGTTTCATATTGAGTCTGTTAGTTAATGATATACAACAAGATACCATTCGAAGTGATTGTCTGCGGCGCGGGACATGCGGGCGTGGAGGCCGCGCTCGCTGCGTCGCGGATGGGTGCCACTACCCTACTCCTGACCGGCAACATCGACACGATTGCTCAGATGAGCTGCAACCCTGCAATCGGCGGCCAAGCGAAGGGTCAGATGGTTCGCGAGATCGATGCGCTCGGTGGTGAGATGGGAATCAATACCGACGTCACAGGAATTCAGTTTCGGCTTTTAAATGAGTCGAAAGGCGCCGCTGTGCAGTCACCGCGAGCCCAGTGCGACAAGAAGGCGTACCAGTTTCGGCTGAAACACACGCTCGAGCTGCAGCCGAATTTGCAGATTTTCCAGGCAACTGTGACGGGCTTGATTTTCAAGGACTCCAAGGTGATTGGGTGCCGGACGAACTTGGATATAGATTTTATGGGCCAAACGGTGGTCGTCACGACCGGTACGTTTCTTCGCGGCCTGATGCACATCGGGCAGAACAAGAATGAAGGCGGCCGTTTGGGCGACTTTAGCGCCAAGAGTCTTTCAGCGAGTTTTCTGGAGGCTGGGATTACGTTGGAGCGATTGAAGACGGGAACGCCGCCGAGGTTGCTGGGGCGCAGCATCGATTTTTCGAAGATGGAAGAGCAGAAGGGAGATGCTCATCCGACGCTTTTCGCATTCCACGATACCAGAGAAGAGAACGAATTGTTCCATGTGGAACAAAGCGGAGAGCGGAGACTAGGGTGGGTTCCCGGTTCGGAACAGGTCTCGTGCTGGATGACTCACACCACGTCGCAAACGGCAGAAATCGTCCGCTCTAATCTTCATAAATCCGCCATGTACAGCGGGGAAATCGAGGGAGTGGGGCCGCGATATTGCCCGAGTATCGAAGACAAATTCGTCCGCTTTGCCGACAAGCCCCGCCACATCCTTTTTCTCGAGCCAGAGGGCAGATCGACGAACGAGTATTACGTAAACGGGTTGTCAACAAGTCTGCCTTTCGATGTCCAGCTCGACATGGTTCATAGCATCCCAGGCCTCGAGCGGGCACACCTTCTTCGACCTGCTTACGCGGTCGAATATGACTTCGCCCATCCTACTCAACTCTTTCCCTCACTGGAGTCTAAGAAAGTGGAGAACCTCTTTTTCGCCGGCCAAATTAACGGCACATCCGGCTACGAGGAGGCCGCGGGGCAGGGTTTGGTCGCCGGCGTAAACGCTGTGAATAAGATGCGAGGAACTCCGCCGATGCTGATCCAGCGCCACGAAGGATACATCGGCGTCCTCATCGATGACCTAGTCAATAAAGGCACAAACGAGCCCTACCGCATGTTCACCAGCCGCGCTGAACATCGGCTGCTCTTTAATCACGGCAGCGCGGAGTTTCGAATGCTATCTCTTGTTAAATCGTATAAGCTATTATCTAGTAATAGAATAGCAAATATAGAAGCAAAAAAGGCCAAAATTGACCACTGGATCGAGTTCCTAGAGAAAAATCGGGCCTTCGACGGTACGTGGGCCGACGGCATTCGACGAAATCGGGCAGGGGCCGCGATTCCCGAGGGCTTGGCAGCCGAGCCAGCTGCCGTCCGCGATGAAGTGCTTTATCGCGTCAGCTACCACGGCTATTTGATTCGTGAACAGCGCCATATCGACAAATTGGCGCATATCGAAAAGATCCGCCTGCCTGCAGATATGGATTACTTGGCCATTCGCGGACTGCGTCGGGAGAGCGCGTTAAAACTCGCAGAGTTCAAGCCTATGACCCTCGGCCAAGCAAGCCGGATCAGCGGAGTTAACCCAGCAGACATCAGCATCTTAATGGTAATGATTCAAGCGGGCAGGGGAGCAAGCGCGACTGCCGAGTCGCAATAGACCCGTGGTCCAATGGAAAATCCCACACGCACCGCCGAGCACCTGACACGCATTTCTCGACGCCAGAGTGACTTAACTGTTAAAGTTGCAAGTCTCTTGGCTAATCATGGGCCAATCGTTTGGGAAATCGGCTGCGGTCACGGGCATTTCCTCACCGCCTACGCCGTCGCGCATCCGAACGAAATTTGTATCGGCGTCGACATCAGCTTGGATCGAATTGAGCGCGGTGTTCGAAAACGTAACCGAGCCAAACTCAATAACCTCCATTTCCTCCACGCCGATGCGCTCGATTTTCTCAATGCGCTGCCCGCCGGCATAACGTTTTCCGATATCTATATCCTTTTCCCTGATCCTTGGCCAAAACGCCGCCACCAGAAAAACCGCATCCTTCAGCCGGAGTTTTTGACCGCAGCTGCAAAGCGGGCAGGGCAGGGCACTCGCCTGCATTTCCGGACCGACTACGAACCCTACTTCCGCGACACCGAGGCCACCATCGATCGACACCCCGATTGGAAGATCGTCACCGAGTCGTGGCCCTTCGAAGAAATCACAGTTTTCCAGAGTCGGGCAGTCTCGCATTTCTCGCTCACCGCGAAGCGCGAACCGAATCGCGCATAAGTTTGTTCGGTTCGCCAACGCGTCCGAATTAATTCTTTCAAGTCACTCGAATTCTTACCCATTTCAGGGGTTGACGGAGACTGATGCGACAGCCTTTCTCTTGCTTTTCCCTAGATCGACCCTGCTTCCTAAAACCATGTTACGAGTCAAAAAACTCGCCGCTTTTTTCGCCTTCGTCATCGCGACCGTCTCCGTTTTCGCCGCTGAAGGCGCGGGTGAAGGCGTAGATCCGAGTGCAGCCCGGCTTTACGACATGGGACATGGCTGGTTTCTCACCAATAGTATTGTGACGGGGTGGGTCGTCTCCGGTTTGCTTGTGGCCTTGATCCTGTGGCTCGTGGGCAGACCGCAAATTCTTCCCAGCCGGGGCCAAGCCGTCGTCGAAGCCCTCATCGAAGCCTTGCGCGAGCTCTTTGAACCAATCGTTGGCAAGAAGGCCTTCCCCCTCGCATTCCCGCTCCTCGTTACGTTTTTCATTTATATTCTCTTCCACAACTGGATGGGCCTGATCCCCGGCGTCGGCACGATCGGCTGGGGCCAGGATGTCGACGGGCATTTCCATATGCTTCGCCCGTTGATTCGCCCCTTCAATTCGGACTTCAACGGCACGATCGCCCTCGCCCTGATTTCCTTCGGCGGTTGGGCCATCATCGTCTTCAAGATCGCCGGCCCGAAAATGATTCTTTGGGATCTTTTCGGCAATAAAGCCGACAAGAACGACACCCCGGGCTGGCTCTATCCGATTCTTGCGCTGGTCTTTCTCATCGTCGGTTTCATCGAGGTATTCTCCATCGCGATTCGGCCCTTTACGCTCTCCGTCCGTCTTTTCGGCAACGTCTTTGGCGGTGAAAACCTCCTCCACGGTACGGGCTTTTTCTTTGTGTTCTATTTCATGGAGCTGCTCGTCGGCCTCATCCAAGCCCTCGTTTTCACTCTCCTGACCTCGGTGTATATCGGGTTGCTTTCCAACCACGGTGACGATCACGGCGACGAGCACGGGCACGCCGAAGCTCATCATTAAGATACTCTCCCGCCGGCAGTGTGCTCATGTACACACGGCGGAAACCCAACAAAAAAGCATAATCCACCGTCACAAATATGATCGCAGAACTCACAGGTAACATCGCCAGTGCATTTGGTCTCCTCGGCGCCGCCCTCGGCGTCGGTCTCATCGGCCTCAAGGCCGCTGAAGCCGTCGGTCGCAATCCCGCCGCTTCCGGCAAGGTCCTCGTCCAAGCCATCATCGGTATGGCCCTCGCGGAAGGCCTCGGCATCCTCGCGCTGTTCCTCGCCAAGTAACTAAGTCTCCCAAACTCGGCAGCGCGCCTCCAACCGCGCTGCCACTTCACTTTTCCGCCATGACGCTGCCCCTCTTCCTCGCCGCCGCCACCGAGCACGCTGCCACGAGTCCGCTCGACAGCCTTCGCGATACGTTCGTGCACTTCGGGGTCGAATGGAAATACATCCTGATCCAGCTGGTCAGCTTCCTCATCGTCCTTGGCGTTCTCTATAAATTCGCCATCAAGCCCACCATCGCGGCGATGGAAGAACGCGCCGGGAAAATCAATTCCGGCCTCAAATACGCCGAGGAGATGCAGGCCAAGCTCGCCGCCGCCCAGCAGGAGAGCGCCGCGATCATCAAGAAATCCCAAGTCGAGGCTACCCGTATCATCGACGACGCCCGCAAGTCCGCGAAGGATTTCCTCGACCGCCAGACCCAGGAAACGTCCGCCAAGGTCAGCGACATGCTCGCCAAGGGCCAGCAGTCCATCGAGCTCGAGCACAAGAAAATGCTCGCCGATGCCCGCACCGAGATCGCCCGCCTCGTCGTCATCACGACCGAGCGCGTCCTCGCCAAGAAACTCTCCGACGCCGATCGCAGCTCCTACAACGAAGCCGCCTCGCGCGAGCTCATGAGCCTCTGATCGAAACCAGGCCTGAAGAACTGAAGGGCTGAACTTCTCGGCCGCCCCAGCTTCAGTCCTTCAGCCGTTCCGACCTTCACTCCTTTTCTTCTCGATGGCCTCCGCCAAAAAACAAATCCAGCTCCTGGCCCGCCAGTATTTCAAACTGAGCCTGGCTGACGGCGTTCTCTCTTCCGAACGCGTCGGTGGCGTGCTCGAACACATTGCGAAGCATCGTCCCGCCAACACCAACGCCGTCCTTAAAGCCTACCAGCGCCTCGTCGCCGCCGAGTTCGCCCGCGGACAAGCCGTGGTGGAGCACGCCGGCGCCCTGAGCGAAACCACGCTCTCCTCGATCGCCAACGTCATGGGCCGGAAATATAATCGCCCCGTCTCCGCGATCTCGAAAAAGAACGACGCCCTTATCGCCGGCGTCCGCGTTCGCATCGGCGACGACACTTACGAATCCTCCGTCGCCGGCCAACTCGCCGCCCTCAGCGCCGCCGTCTAAGACAATTTACCAGTCAGCCCGATCCCCAACCTACGTTTTCCGATGAGCACCGTCCTTGATCAAATCGAACAGCAGATCGCCAAGCTCTCCAGCAAGGCCGTCAAAAAGAATACCGGCCATATCCGCACCGTCGCCGATGGCGTCGCTAAAATCGACGGCCTGTCCGAGGTCATGTACAATGAAATGGTGCAGTTCCCCGGTGGCGCCATCGGCATCGCGCTCAACCTGGAGGAAGATGAAGTCGGCTGCGTCGTCCTTGGTGACGTCTCGCAGCTCAAGGAAGGCGACGAAGTCCAGACCACCGGCAAGCTTCTCTCTGTCCCCGTCGGTCGCGCCCTCCTCGGACGCGCGGTCGATGCCCTCGGCAATCCCGTCGACGGCAAAGGTCCCATCGCCGCCACGGAAACCTATCCCGTCGAGAAGATCGCCCCCGGCATCATCGTCCGTAAATCCGTTTCCCAGCCCCTCTTCACCGGCATCATGGCGATCGACTCCATGATCCCGATCGGTCGCGGCCAGCGCGAACTCATCATCGGTGACCGCGGCACCGGCAAGACCACGATCGCGATCGATACGATCATCAACCAGGCGAAAATCAACAAGGTCGGCCTCGCGAGCAAGGATCCCAAATTCCGTCCCGTTTATTCCATCTACGTCGCGGTCGGGCAGAAAAATTCCAACATCGTCCGCACCATGTCGGCCCTCGAGGCCGCCGGCGCGCTTGAGTTCACCATCATCGTCGCCGCCCCGGCCGCCGACAATCCCGCCAACCAATACCTCGCCCCGTTCTCCGGCGCCGCGATGGGTGAGTGGTTCATGGAAAATGGCCAGGACGCGCTCATCGTGTTCGACGATCTTTCAAAGCACGCCGTGGCTTACCGCCAGATCTCGCTGATCCTGAAACGTCCGTCCGGCCGCGAGGCGTATCCGGGCGATGTGTTCTATCTCCACTCGCGCCTTCTCGAACGCGCCGCACGCCTCGACGGCAAGGGTTCGCTCACCGCGCTCCCGATCATTGAAACCCAGGCGGGCGACGTCTCGGCCTACATTCCGACGAACGTCATTTCGATTACCGACGGCCAGATCTTTCTCGAAACCGATCTCTTCAACCAAGGCATTCGCCCTGCGGTTTCCGTCGGTCTTTCCGTCTCGCGCGTCGGTTCCGCCGCCCAGATCAAGGCCACGAAGCAGGTCGGCGGTAAGCTCAAGGGCGAGCTCGCCCAATTCCGCGAGCTTGCAGCATTCGCGCAATTCGGTTCCGACCTCGACGCCAAGACCAAGGCCCAGCTCGAGCGCGGCGCCCGCATCGTCGAACTTTTCAAGCAGCCCGCTTTCAGCCCCGTGCCGATCGAGCTTCAGGTCGCGATTCTCTTCGCGATGCAGAAAAATTTCTTCGACCCGATCGACGCCAAGAAAGTCGTGGCCGCCGCCGCCTCGATGAAGGAGTTCTTCACGAGCCGTAAGGACGCCCTCCTCACGGAAATCCGCACCAAGGCCGCGCTCGACAAGGATATCGAAGCGAAACTCCAAGCCGCCGCCGACGAGTGGAAAGCCACCTTCACCGCCTAAATTAATTACGATTTAGAATTACGACTTACGATTTCCGATCAAACGGTCTCGTCCCTCGTAAACCGCCCCTCGTAAATTCCCATGCCTTCCACCCGCGACATCCGCCGCCGCATCAAGTCGGTAAAAAACACCCGCCAGATCACCAAGGCGATGGAGTTGGTCGCGGCGTCGAAGATGAAGAAAGCGCAGCAGGCCGCGCTCGCCGGCCGCCCCTACGCCGAACTCATGGCCCAGATGCTCGCCGCGCTCGCCGATCGCGTGGAGGAATCCCTCCATCCGTTTCTCGCCAAGCGCGAAGTGAAGACCCGCGGCATCATCCTCATCACTTCCGACAAAGGCCTGTGCGGCCCGCTGAATTCCAACGTCCTCAAGCTCGTCACCGATATCAAGACGCCTGCGAAGTACGCTGTGATCGGCCGCAAGGGCGCGCAGTTCATCGCGCGCACCAAACGGAATCTTCTCGCTGATTTCCCCGCGAACGACCGCACCACCTTTTCCGACATCAAGGTCGTCGCGGAATTCATGGTGAAGCAGTTCCTCGAAGGCCACGTCGACACGGTCGAAGTGATCTGGCCGCGCTTCCGCAACACGCTCGTCCAAGTTCCGACCGTGATGACCCTGCTGCCGCTCACGAGCGTGAAGGACGTCATCACCGACCTGCGCTCCGACGCCGGCCTCGCCGCTCCCTCTGCGGGCGCGTCGACGCTTAACAACCAGATGCTGTTCGAGCCCAACGCCCACGCCGTCCTGGATTCGCTGCTTCCGCTCTACATCAACCGCGAAGTCTTCCAGCATGCCCTCGACGCCAAGGCCTCCGAGCACAGCGCGCGCATGGTCGCGATGAAGACCGCGAAGGACAACGCCACGAAACTCCTCGGCGATCTCACCCTCGAGTATAACAAAGCCCGCCAAGCCGGCATCACACAGGAAATCCTCGAGATCGCGGCCGCCCAGTTTGCGGCATAGTTAGGCCGAAAAATTTCAGTCCTTTAGCCCTTCACCCCTTCAGACCTCTTTATAATGAACACCGGCAAAATCGTCCAAGTCATCGGCCCTGTCGTTGACGTCCAGTTCGCGGAGAACGCCATCCCGCCCATTTACCAGGCACTCACGATCGAGTTCGCCGTTGGGGGCAAAAAGGAAGTGCTGACGCTCGAAATCCAGCAGCACCTCGGCGGCGGCATCGCCCGCGCCATCGCGATGTCCTCCTCCGAGGGCCTCGTGCGCGGTATGGCCGTCACCGATACCGGCGCGCCGATCATGGTGCCGGTGGGCGCGGGTGTTCTCGGTCGCATCTTCGACGTCACCGGCACGCCCGTTGACGGCAAGGGACCGGTCGTATTCGACAAGAAATACCCGATTCACCGGCCGGCTCCGACTCTCGCCGAGCAGAACACCACCGCCGAAATCCTTGAGACCGGCATCAAGGTCATCGATCTCATCTGCCCCTTTATCAAGGGCGGCAAGGCCGGTGCATTCGGCGGCGCTGGCGTCGGCAAGACCGTCGTCATTCTCGAACTCATCAACAACATCGCCAAGGCCCACGGCGGTTTCTCCGTGTTCGCCGGCGTCGGCGAGCGCTCGCGTGAGGGCAACGACCTCTATCACGAAATGTCCGAAGCGGGCGTCATCGACCAAAAGGATCTCAGCAAGTCGAAGGTCGCGCTCGTGTACGGCCAGATGAACGAACCGCCGGGCGCCCGTATGCGCGTCGCCCTCTCGGCCCTCGCGATGACGGAATATTTCCGCGACGAGAAAAACCAGGACGTGCTCCTCTTCATCGACAATATCTTCCGTTTCTCGCAGGCCGGTTCCGAAGTGTCCGCGCTCCTCGGCCGCTCGCCGTCCGCCGTCGGTTATCAACCCACGCTCGCCAACGAAATGGGCCTCCTGCAGGAGCGCATCACGTCGACGAAGAAGGGCTCGATCACTTCCGTGCAGGCCGTGTACGTGCCCGCGGACGATCTCACCGACCCGGCGCCCGCGAACACGTTCGCGCACTTGGACTCGACGATCGTGCTCGAGCGCTCCATCGCCGAACTCGGCATCTACCCGGCCGTCGATCCGCTCGCTTCCGTTTCGAAGGCGCTGCAGGCCGACATCGTCGGTGAAGACCACTACAAGGTTGCCCGCGAAGTTCAGCGCGTCCTCCAACGCTACAAGGATCTCCAGGACATCATCGCGATCCTTGGCCTCGACGAACTTTCGCCCGAGGATAAGCAGACCGTCTACCGCGCGCGCAAGATCCAGCGCTTCCTTTCCCAGCCGTTCGCAGTCGCGGAAGTGTTCACCGGCACGCCCGGCAAATACGTCCCCGTCAAGGAAACCGTCCGCGGTTTCAAGATGATCCTCGACGGTCAGCTCGACGACGTCGCCGAAGGCGATTTCTACATGCGCGGCGGCATCGACGAAGTCACCGCGGCATCGAAGAAAGCCTGAAGAAGCGAAGATCTGAAAAGCTGAACTCGAACAACCAATCCCACGGGGAATTCAGCCCTTAGCCTTTCCTTCTCTCAGCCTTTTCCCTTCAGGCGTTCCTCCCTTCAGTTCCTTTCCTCCCAAATGCCTTTGACCCTTGAAATCGTTACGCCCGAGGCCCGGGTCTACTCCGACACCATCGACACCGTGGTCATCCCGACCACGACCGGGGAAGTCGGCATTCTCCCCGGCCACATTCCGCTGCTCACCCAGATCGAAAACGGTGAATTGCGCGTGACGAAAAACGGCGTGACCCACTGGTTGGCGGTCAGCGGCGGATTTGCCGAGGTCGAGGACGATAAAGTCCATGTCCTCGCCGAAAACGCGATCACCGAGGAAAAGATCGATGAGCACGCCGTCGAAGCCGCCATGCAGCGCGCCGAACAGCAGCTCAAGGACGCCAAGGATATCGATCCCCAGCAGTACGAACACCTGCAAAACCTGGTGCGCTATTCCGGCGTCCAACTCGCCGTCAAACGCCGCCGTCGCTAAGGATTCCCAGGCCCGAGTGCCCACGCATTCGGGCCTTTTCCTTGCACCCGCATTGAAACTGAGTCTCGTTCGGGACAATTCCCATCTGATGAACTCAACACGCGATCCGTTTCGCCCCCAGCGGCTGCGGTTGACCGATTTGCCCAACGGCGCTGTGGGTCGCGTGTGCGAACTCTCCGGGCAAGCCGAGGTTTGCCAACGGCTCCGGGAAATGGGCGTGGGCGAATCGATCATCATCGAACGCGTTTCGGGGCAGGGGACTTTGCTCTGCCAAGTCAGCAACACCCGCATCGCCCTCAGCGCCGGCGCCGCCGCGCACATCTTCGTCGAGTTGATCCGTTCCGCCCGCTGACCCCGCCATGTCCGCGCCGCTGATCAAACTCTCCGACCTCGCCATTGGCGCGAGCGCCATCGTCCGCCAATTCCCGCCCAACGGCACAGCCTTCGTGCGCTTGCGGGAAATGGGCCTGCTGGCCGGCACCTCTGTCACCGTCGTCCGTGCCGCCCCCTTGGGCGATCCTCTCGAGATCAAAGTGCGCGGTTATCACCTCACGCTGCGCAAAGCCGACGCCGCCCACGTGCTCGTCGAGCCCGCTTCCTGAAATGGCGCTGCCGTCACACATCACCGTTCCCGCCGCGGCCTCCTCGTCGCGCACTCCCGTCTACGCGCTCGTGGGCAATCCCAACTGTGGAAAAAGCACGCTTTTCAACGCGCTGACCGGCCTGAAACAAAAGGTCGGTAACTATCCCGGTGTCACCGTCGAAAAAAAGATTGGCACGACTTACTCGCAGCACGGCCAGCCCATCACCGTCATCGATCTCCCGGGCACCTATTCCCTCGCGGCGCGTTCGCCCGACGAGGCCGTCACCCGCGACGTGCTCCTCGGCCGACGCAGCGACACGCCGCAACCGGACCGCGTGCTGTGCATCGTCGACGCCACGAATCTCGAGCGAAACCTCTACCTCGTTCACCAGATCCTCGATCTTGGCCGGCCCGTCATCCTCGTGCTCAACATGATGGACCTCGCAGCCAAGGCCGGGCTCAACGTGCGCGTCGCCCGCCTGGAAAAGGAACTCGGCATCCCCGTCATCGCCTGCGAAGCCGTCAATGGCCGTGGCCTCGTGGAACTCCGCGTCGCCATGAGCCGCTCCGAACTTCCGCTCGCGCGCCACGCGTGGGACATGCCCGCGCCGATCGCCCCGGCGGTTTCGGAACTCGCCGCGTCGCTCCATGAAAACGATCGCAAGGCCCCGCTCATCGCACGCGCCGAGGCGCTGCTGCTGCTCACCGACCAGGATTCCGTCCGCGTCGCGGGTTCAACGCCCCTGAGTCCCCGCACCACCGAAATCCTGCGTGGCTGGGAACAGCGCTGGGAAAGCGAAGGCACCGACTGGGCCGGCACCCTCGTCAACTCGCGCTACGAAGCCATCGGCCAGCTCGCTTCGCAGGTCGTGCTGCGCTCCGGCACCACCGGCCCGTCCGCGTCCGACAAGATCGACGCCGTCGCGACGCATCCGTTTTGGGGCTGGATCGTCCTCGGTGGAATCATGGCCCTCCTCTTCATCAGCATCTTTACGCTGGCCGAGGCGCCGATGAATTGGATCGACGACCAGACCGCCGCGCTCGCCGACCACGTCAAATCCGCGATGTCGCCCGGCGACCTGCGCGACCTGATCACCGACGGCGCAATCGCCGGGGTGGGGGGCATCGTGAAATTCCTCCCGCAGATCCTGATCTTGTTTTTCTTCATCGGCCTGCTCGAGAGCACCGGCTACATGGCGCGCGCTGCCTTCATCATGGATCGCTTGATGAGCCGCGTCGGCCTCAATGGGAAAAGTTTTATCCCGCTCCTCAGCTCCTACGCCTGTGCGATTCCCGGCATCATGGCGACGCGCACGATCGAGGACTCGAAGGATCGCCTCGTCACGATCCTCGTCGCACCGCTGATGAGCTGTTCCGCGCGCCTGCCGGTTTATTTGCTGATGATCGCGGCGATGATGCCGAGCGACACGGTTTCGCTCGGCGCCAAGGTGGGGATCATGCTGCTGATGTACGCGCTCGGCACCTTTGGCGCGTTCGGTTTTGCCTGGCTCTTCAAACGCACGCTCCTGAAAGGCGCGCCGCCGCTGATGATCATGGAGCTTCCGCCGTATCGCCTGCCGGGCTTGAAGGACGTCGCGCTGCACATGCTGGAGCGCGCCTGGATTTTCCTGCGCCGCGCCGGCACCGTCATCCTGGGCATCAGCATCATTCTCTGGTTCCTCGCCGCGTATCCCAAGGCGCCGGAAGGCGCGACGCCGACGCAGCAACTCGCGCAGAGTTTTGCCGGGCGCGCGGGCCATGCGCTCGAGCCCGCAATCAAGCCGCTCGGCTTCGACTGGCAGATCGGCATCGGGCTCATCAGCTCGTTCGCCGCGCGCGAAGTTTTTGTTTCCACCATGGGCGTCGTCTTCAATGCCGAGGCGGCCGACGGCAACACCACGCCCCTGCGCGACGCCCTGAAGGCCGCGCGCTGGCCCGACGGGCGCCAGCTTTTCACGCCGCTCGCCTGCCTCTCGCTGATGATCTTCTACGTCTTCGCGATGCAGTGCATGAGCACGATCGCGATCGTGAAACGCGAAACGAATAGCTGGAAATGGCCGATCTTCCAAACTGCCTACATGACTGGCACTGCCTGGGTTTTGTCGTTGATTGTGTTCCAAGCCGGGCGCGCGCTCGGCTACTAGCATGAGTCCCCAATTCCAAACCATCGCGGCCCTCGTCGTCGTCGGCCTCGTCGCGGCGTGGTTCATACGCCGCTCGCTCGTGAGGAAAAAAAATCCCGGCTGCGGGTCGGATTGCGCCTGCGCCCCGGATCCCCTCAAGGCGCACTTGAAGAAATAGGGCGGCGTTCTCCGGGTCACGCCCCGCTCCGGTCGCAGCGAGGCCCCACGTTTCCCGGTTGCGCGATCCGCCACGCGCCCCAAACGTCGCGCGCCATGCTCCTTCGCCCTTCCTTACAGCTGGCGCTGTTTGCCAGTCTGGCTGCCGCGCTGTGCGCCCAGGATAAACCGCTCGCAATCGTCGGCGCAAAAATCATCCCGATCGCCGGCGAACCCATCGCCCGCGGGACCCTCATCGTCCAACACGGGAAAATCCTCGCCATCGGTTCCGCCGAAACCATCGCGCTTCCCCCCGGCGCCGACCTCATCGACGGCTCCGGCAAGGTCCTCATGCCCGGCCTTATCGACTCCCACAGCCACATCGGCGCCGGC
Source organism: Verrucomicrobiota bacterium (assembly GCA_028293545.1). Lineage (GTDB taxonomy): Bacteria > Verrucomicrobiota > Verrucomicrobiia > Opitutales > Opitutaceae > Opi-474. Next base: position 15,690 of record JAQGOP010000037.1, read on the forward strand.
ACCGGTGGCGACGGCTCCGGCCCCATCCAACCCGACGCCCGCGTGCTCGATTCGCTCGATGCCCGCGACGCCTCCATCCAAAAGGCCCGCGCCGGTGGCATCACCGCCGTCAACGTCATGCCCGGCTCCGGCCACCTCATCAGCGGCCAGACGCTTTACCTGAAACTTCGCGAGGCGCGCACCATCGACGACCTGTTGATCAAGCTGCCCGACGGCACCAACGCCGGCGGGCTCAAGATGGCCAACGGCACCAACTCAATCCGGGCCACGCCATTTCCCGGCACCCGCGCCAAGTCCGCCGCCCTCGTGCGCGAACAATATATCAAGGCCGAGGAGTATCGGGAAAAAATCACCCGCGCGAAGGGCGATCCCGACAAGATGCCCGCTCGCGACCTCGGGCTCGAGGAACTCGTCGAAGTGCTCGAGGGCAAACGCATCGTCCAAAATCACACGCATCGCCACGACGACATCCTGACCGTGCTCCGTCTTTCCAAGGAGTTCGGCTTCAAGGTCGTGCTCCACCACGTCAGCGAAGGGTGGAAAGTCGCCGACGAAATCGCCGCGGCGCACGTCGCCTGCTCGGTCATCATGATCGATTCCCCCGGCGGAAAACTCGAAACCCGCGAGGCCGACTGGCGCACGCCCGCCATCCTCGAAAAAGCCGGCGTACTCGTGGGTTTCCATACCGACGATCCGATCTGCGACTCCCGCCGTTTCCTGCGGACGCCCGCGCTCGCCGTCCGCGCCGGCATGTCGCGGAAGGGTGCGCTGGAAGCCGTCACGATCGCGAACGCCAAGATCCTGGGCCTCGACGCCCGCATCGGTTCGCTCGAGGTCGGCAAGGACGCCGATTTCGTGCTGCTCTCCGCCGACCCCTTGAGCGTCTACACGCATGTCGAGCAGACCTGGGTCGAGGGCCGCAAGGTTTTCGACCTCTCCAATCCGCATGACCATCTTTACGCCGTCGGCGGCGACGGTGCGGGAGATCCCCGCCGCGCTCATCTCTGCTGCTTCACCAGTGCCTGGGACTTGATCGCTGACGCCAATGGAGGTGCCCAATGAAAAATGTCATCCGCATTCTTGCCCTGTTCGTTCTCGCGAGCTCGCCGCTGATCGTTCGCGCCGAGAACATCGCCATCGTCGGCGACACCATTTACACCATGAACGGCAACCCGATCAAAAACGGCGTCGTGCTGGTCAGTGACGGGAAAATTTCCGCCATCGGCCCCGCCGATTCCGTGAAGATTCCCGCCGACTGCCGCGTGCTCAAGGCCGCGGTCGTCACGCCCGGTTTGATCGACGCGCACGCCACCGTGGGCCTCTCCGGATTGCTCAATCAACCGCAGGACCAGGACATGTGGGAAAAATCCGCGCCCATGCAGCCCGAGCTGCGCGCGATCGACGCCTACAACGCGAAAGACACGCTGGTCAGCTGGGTTCGCTCCTTCGGCGTCACCACCGTCAACACCGGGCACGCACCCACCGCCCTTATTTCCGGCCAAACCATGATCGCGAAAACCCTCGGGCGCACCGCCGACGAGGACGTCATCAATCCCGCAGCGATGACCTCGGTCACGCTCGGCCGGAACGGACTCACCTTCGCGGAAGGCCCGCCCGGGTCCGGTGGAGGCAGCGCCGCCAAGCCTCCCGGCACGCGCGCCAAAGCCGTGGCGATGCTGCGGGCGGAGATTATCCGCGCCCAGGAATACGCGCATAAACGCGAGGGCAAGGATGAGTCCAAGCGGCCGGGTCGCGACCTGCGGCTCGAAGCCATTCTCCGCGCCATCGACGGGTCGCAGCCGTTTCTCGTCACCGTCAACCGCCAGCAGGACATCCTCTCCGCGCTGCGGCTCGCCAAGGAATTCAACCTCAAGATCATCCTCGATGGCTGCGCGGACGCCCCGCTCGTGCTCGACGAAATCAAGGCCAGCGGTTTCCCCGTCATTGTTCACCCCACGATGCAGCGCACGTACGAGGACATGGAAAACCTGAGCGTGGAAACCGCGGGCAAACTCCACGCCGCCGGGATCCCGATCGCGATGCAGAGCAGTTATGAAGGGTACGTGCCGAAAACCCGGATCGTGTTGTTTGAAGCCGCCGTCGCGGCCGCGAACGGCTTGGGCTTCGATGCCGCCCTCGCCAGTATCACCATCGACGCGGCAAAACTTCTCGGCATCGCCGATCGCACCGGCTCGCTGCAGCCCGGGAAGGATGCCGACCTCGCGCTCTACGACGGCGATCCCTTTGAGTACACGTCGCACTGCGTGGGCACGCTCATCAACGGCCAGGTCTTCGCCGACGGTCCCCATTGATCCGCCATGGAAGTCATCATTCGTCCGGACGCTGAATCGGGCTGCCTGCTCGGCGCAAAAATCATCGCCCGCCTTGTGCGCGAAAAACCCCGCGCCGTGCTGGGCCTCGCGACGGGCCGCACTCCATTGCGGCTCTACCAGGAGTTGATCCGCATGCATCGCGAGGAGGGCCTGGATTTCAGCGCGATCACGACCTTCAACCTCGATGAATACGTGGGGCTGCCAGGCACGCATGACCAATCCTACCGCTACTTCATGCGGGAAAATTTCTTTCGCCATATCAACATCGACCAGGGGCGCACGCATGTCCCGGAAGGCACCGCTCCCGATCTTCACGCCGAATGCCGCGCGTACGAGGAGCGCATCACCGCCGCCGGCGGGATCGATCTCCAGCTGCTCGGCCTGGGTCGAAATGGCCACATCGGTTTCAACGAACCCTCGGGTTCGCTGCGTTCGCGCACGTGGATCAAGATTCTTTCCGAGCAAACCCTCGAGGATAACAGCGATGTGTTTGGCTCGCGCGCGGCCATGCCGCGCTACGCGATCACGATGGGCATCGGCACCATCCTCGATGCGCGCCGCTGCCTGCTGCTCGCCTTCGGCCCGCCGAAGACCCGCGCGGTCGAGCGCATGATCGAAGGCCCGCTTGCCGCGATCTGCCCCGCCTCGGCGCTGCAGCTTCACCCGCGCGCCACGGTCGTCGTCGACGAAGCCTCCGCCTCCGCGTTGCAGTTCGCCGACCACTACCGCTGGATCGATACGAACAAGCTTCCCTGGCAGCGCTACGATTGAGGCGGTGCCCCAAGGCTCGCGTGGGCCGTCGATCATCCGCTTACGCTTCGATCCACACCTGGAATCGCTGCACGATTTCCATCATCACGCGCGCGAACATCCCGAGGTAGCCGAGCGTTGCGACCAGCAGCCCGTACGCCGCGGCAATCGCGACGCCGTCGCGCTCCATCATCCCGAGCATCCCGATCACGATCACCAGGGCCGGCAGCGTGTTGGTGAACGGCATGCCGACGAGCGGCAGCAGCAGGAGAAATCCGCAGAACCCCACCATGGCGGAGTGCAGGCGCAGGCGCATCGGCGTGTCTGTCCACCACGGCCAACGCGGCTTCAAGCGCCGCTCGATCCAGCCGATGAACTTGCTCGCGCCCTCGAGCACCGCGCGAAAAAACTTCGGCGGCAGCTGGGTCGCCAGCAAACGCTTCGGCAGCCACGGCGGCAGGCCGAGCGCAAAACGCGCCGCAATGAAGAGGATCACCAATCCAAAGGGCACCGACAGGCCGGGAATCGAAACCGGCGCGCAGAAGGGCAGGGCGAGGATGATGATGAGCAGTCCCGACGCCCGCGCCCCGAGGACCTCCATCACCTCATGCAACGCCACGCGGCGTTCCGAAAATTCCCCCGCGAGGAGATGCAGCTCCTCCGAAAGTTTCTTCAACGGGTCGGCGCCCGTGACCGCTTGGTGAAACACAGGAGTGGACGGGACCCTCAGGTCCCGCGTTTGTTACCGTACAGTTCCAAGTGGAGACGATGCGCATATCGGTAGCCGCGCGCCTTGCACAGCTCGGCGAGCCAGCTGCTTCGCTCCCTGATACTTTCCACCGTGATGCCTTCCGGCATGAGCAGGACCCGGTGACGCGGCACCTCGAGTTTCAATGAGACGATCATCCCCTCGATCTCGTCGATGTCCGTCGGCTTCGTCACGACAAACTTCAACTGGTAATCAGAGTGTTCGATCCACGTGCGCACCACGTCCGGCTGCCAGCGCAACGCCTCGTGTTTTTTCCGCCACGTCATGCTCAGCCGCTCGTCGGGCGCCGAGTTCAACAGCTTCGGCGACAACGAGGCGAGATCGCACGCGATGCCGTCGGGCAGGACCGTTGCCGCGGTTTCGATCGTGATGTGGTAGTTCAATTCCTTCAGCGCGGCTGCGAGTTCCTTGATGTCCTTCGCAATCATCGGCTCGCCCCCCGTGAGGACCACGTGACGCGCCGGATGCTGCTCCACTTCCTTGACGATCTGCTCCACCGACATCGGCGAGCCTTCGGGATTCCATGAGGCGTAGGGCGTGTCGCACCAATTGCAGCGCAGGTTGCACCCGCTCGTGCGCACGAACACCGACGGCACGCCGGTCAGCGTGCCCTCGCCTTGGATCGAATAGAATATCTCCGAAATCAGCATCGAGTTTTTTTAACCACGAATGGACACGAATGAACACGAATCAGAGTTCCGAAGCTCGGTATTTCCCTCCGGGATTTCGCGGACTCGATCCGGATCTGATTCGTGTGCATTCGTGGTTAAACGGCTTGGGGTTTGGACGGCAGCGGCTCCAGCGATGCATAAATCGTCGGATCGTTTACTCCCGCCTGCATGAAAGCCTCGCGGCGTTCGACGCAGGTCCCGCATTTGCCGCAATGAATCGCTCCACCCTTGTAACACGACCACGTGCGCGCGAAATCCACCCCGATGCGCGCTCCCTCCGCGGCGATCTGGCCCTTGGTCATCGCGATGAAAGGCCGGAGCAACCGCACCTGCGCGTACGTGCCCAGACGCATCGCGTCGCCCATCGCGCGCATGAAATCCTCGCGGCAATCCGGGTAAATCGCGTGGTCGCCACCATGGGCCGCGATCACGAGGCCCTCCGCCTCCATGCTCTCCGCCAGCCCGCACGCGATCGACAGCATGATCGCGTTCCGAAACGGCACCACCGTCTGCTTCATATTCGCCGCTTCATAGTGGCCCTCCGGCACCTCGCCCCCGCTCTTCAAAAGATCAGACGCGAATAGCCGGTTCACGAAATCCAGCGCAATGACCTCATGCCTCACGCCGATCTTCGCCGCGTGCTCCGCCGCGAACGGCAGCTCCCGGTCGTTATGCTTCGCTCCATAGTTGAAACTTACCACCGCCGCGACCGCATGCGCCTGCCGCGCCCAATAAAGCGCCGTCACGGAATCCATCCCCCCAGAGCAAAGCACCACGACTTTCATCCTCGAAGCATGGCGATCAACGCGCCAAAAGAAAAACCAATCTTCCAACTCCCGACCTTTCATATCCGCGCAATCCGAGGGAAAATTCCGGGGCTTGAAGCCTGGATTCGTATCCATTCGTGGCTAAAAATAATCTTCCCATGCTCCTGATCCACGATCCCCGGTGCGCCGAATACGGCTCCTCGATGCGACCCGAGCAGCCCGCTCGCGTGATTCGCAGTGCGGCGCGCCTTCGCTCCGCTCATCCGGATTGGACCTGGCGGATCCCCGCTGCCACGGTCGCCGATGAAACTCTCCTCCTCGCCCACACACCGGCGCATTTGAAACGCCTCGGCCAAAAACGCGATTTCGACGCCGACACACCTTATCTCCCGAACATCGCCGAGCATGCGCGCCAAGCCGTCGCCGCCGCCCTCGAGGCCGCCGACTCTGCCCTCGCCGGGCGACACGCATTCAGCCTGATGCGTCCGCCCGGGCATCACGCGACCAGCGACCAGGCCATGGGCTTCTGCTACCTGAACCAAATCGCGATCGCCGCATTGAGCGCTCGGCAGAAAGGCGTCGGGCGCGTGGCCATCTGGGACTTCGACGCGCATCATGGCAACGGGACCGAGGCTATCCTGCATGGACGCGATGGCGTGCTCTTTTCGTCGGTTCACCAGTACCCGGGCTACCCTGGCACCGGCACGACCTCGTTCGATAACTGCCATAACTGGCCCGTCGCGCCCCAAACCTCCCGGCGGCGGCACATGGAAGCTCTCCGGGAGTCGTTCGATACAGTCGTGGCGTTCAAACCCGACCTCGTCCTGATGTCCGCTGGTTTCGACGCCTACGCCCGGGATCCCATCACGGAAATGACCTTGGAAACCGACGATTTCGCGACCTTGGGCCGCTGGATGAGCGAAAGCGGGTTGAAAGCCGCCGCAATCCTCGAAGGGGGATACAGCGACGACCTACCTTTGTTGATTGATGCCTTCCTGACGGCGTGGGAGAAATCCGCGCCCGCAGAATGATTTCCCGCTTCCTTCCGATTAGAGTCCGACGTTTGCTCGGGGTGAAAGTGACCACCCGTCCGCCCGTCTACCAACTCCTCGACCAGCCCAGCTCCCTTGCGCCATTGCTCGCCGCATTGGACCGCGTCGACGAAGTCTCCCTCGATACCGAGGCGGACAACATGTATCACTACAAGACGCGGGTCTGCCTGATGCAGTTCCTCGTGGGCGGCGAGGTGTTCCTCGTCGATGTGCTCGCCCCGGGCCTGAAGCTCGACGCGATGCTGACCCGGCTGGCGACGAAACATCTCCTGATGCACGGCAGCGATTTCGACCTGCGCCTGCTCCACGACCTCTGCGGCTTTCGTCCCAAGAGCATCTTCGACACCATGCTCGCCGCCCAGCTGCTCGGCCGCCAGCGCATCGGGCTCGCTTCCCTGCTCGAGGAACACTTCAGCGTCGCGGTCGATAAATCCGGCCAGAAAGCGAATTGGTCCCAGCGTCCGATCACGCCGAAACTGTTGAACTACGCCGCTCTCGACGTCTGGTACCTCCCCGAGTTGCGCGACATCCTCACGAAGGAACTCAAGAAACTTCACCGCCTCGACTGGCTCGACCAACAGTGCCGCGCGCAGATCGAAGCCGGGTCCACCGGTTTCGCCCCGGCGACGGAGAACGACTGGCGCATCGGCCGGGGCGAACGCCTGCGCGGCGCAGGCCTCAGCGTGCTGCATGCCGTCTGGCACTGGCGCGAACAGCAGGCCAAGCGCCTCGACACACCGCCCTTCAAGGTTTGCGGCAACACCCTGCTTCTCCAGATCTCCGAAGCGGCCGACGCGGGCGAATCCGAGCAATCCATCCTCGGGAAAATTCACCTCGGCCGGCGCCACGATCGAATTTTTCAGTCCCTCGCCGTCGCGCTGCGCGAGGGGCTTGAGCGCGATCCCAAGACGCTGCCGCGCCGCCCCGGCCGCGACCCCAACCACGTTTCACTCTCGCAGGCCGAGATCGAGCTCCAGGATCGCATCAAGTCCGACCGCGATCGCGTCGCCGCCAAGCTCGTCATCGAAGCCACGCTCATCGCGAACCGCTCCCAGCTCGCCCAGATCGCCCGCGCTCCCCGCCATCTCGATAAGATTCTTTTGTCGTGGCAGGCCGACCTCCTGCGCGATGAACCTTCGCTGAAAGAAAAGTAGGACGCGGTCTCTGACCCGGCCTCCGTGGTCCCGGAGGCGGGTCAAAGACGCCGCCCTGCCTCGACCCTCGTCGGCCATGCCTCCGCCCGCCCTTCCCTCCGCCAACATCGCGCGCCATCTCGCGGTCATGGCCGCAGCTCAACCAGGACTCGCCGCGCTCAAGGTTCCCCGCGGGCGCACCGCCGGCGGTGACATCGATTACCTCACACTGACGTTCGCCCAGCTCGACACGGAAGTCTCCGCGTGGGGGAAAAAACTAACCGATGCCGGCGTCAAACCCGGTGACCGCACCCTGGTCATGGTGAAACCCGGCCTGCCCCTGATCGCCGCCGTCTTCGCGCTCTTCCGGATCGGCGCGGTGCCCGTCGTCATCGATCCGGGCATGGGCCTCGGGCACTTCCTGAAATGCGTCGCCCGCTCGCGTCCCCGCGTGTTGCTGGGAATTCCCGTCGCCCAGTTTGCGAGCCGGCTGTTCCGTCCAACGTTTTCCACCGTGGAAATCCGCGTCAAGGCGAGCCCGTCACTGACGGCCCAGCTTGCCACCTCCGGAAACGCCGCGGCGCTTTCAGACCCGGCGGTTCACCGGGCGTCGACAGACTTGGCCGCGATCCTGTTTACGTCAGGTTCCACGGGCGCACCAAAAGGGGTGTGCTACGAGCACGGCATGTTCGAGGCCCAGGTGCGCCTGATTCGTGAAACCTACGCGATCGCGCCCGGCGAAATCGACCTGCCGATGCTGCCGATCTTCGCGCTGTTCAATCCCGCGCTGGGCATGACCACGGTGGTGCCGGAAATCGATCCACGCCGGCCCGCCGAAGTTGACCCGGCGAAAATCGTGCAGGCGATCCGGCAGGAAAACGTCACCACTTCCTTCGGCTCGCCGACGCTGTGGCTCAAAGTGGGCGAGTACTGCTCGGCGCAGAAAATCACCCTGCCGAGTTTGTACCGCGTGCTCAGCGCCGGCGCACCCGTGCCCGCTGCGCTGTGGGAAAGTTCGCGGTACTGGATGCCGAATGGACGGCTGCACAGCCCTTACGGTGCCACCGAAGCGTTGCCGATCGCATCGATCGCGAGCAATGAGGTCGATCTCCGCGCGGTCCGGGGCGCCTGCGTCGGCCGCCGGATCGCGGGCATCGACGTTCGCATCATTCGAATCACCGACTCCCCGATTACCATGCTCGGCGACACCGTGGAGCTGCCGGCAAACGAGATCGGGGAAATTATCGTGCACGGGCCGGTGGTCACCAAGACCTACGACGCGCAGTCCGAAGCGACGGCGCAGGCAAAGATCGAAGGGCCAGATATAAACTCCGAAGAAGTTCCGGCTGATCTTCGGATCCCGGATGTTGGCCTTCCTCGTGTTTCCGCACCCAACGCGGTCTGGCATCGCATGGGCGACTGTGGGTTCCTGGATTATTCCGGTCGCCTGTGGTTTTGCGGGCGAAAAGCCGAGCGCGTCGAAACCGCGGCAGGTGCCATGTTCACGGAACCATGCGAGCAGGTTTTCCGGCGTCACCCGCGTGTGACCCGCTGCGCGCTTGTCGGACTCGGTGAACGCGGGCAGCAACGCCCCGCGCTGATCGTCGAGGCGCCCCTCGCACGCTCGCACGTCCTCGCCACGTTTGCCCGCGAGCTGCGCTCGCTCGCATTGCAGCAAGCGCACACGTCCGGAATTTCACTGTTCTTTTTCCGGCCGAGGTTCCCGCTGGATATCCGGCACAACGCCAAGATCCACCGCCTCACCCTCGCCCGTTGGGCCGCGAAAGCGAAAGGGATCGAAACCGCTGCGCGATGAAGACACTCGTCACCGGCGGCACCGGTTTTCTCGGTCGACGTCTGGTCGAGCGGCTCCTCGCCGACCAGCGCCAAGTGAGCGTGCTCGGCCGCACGCCGGCGCCCGATCTGGAGGCACGCGGCGTGCGCTTCATCCGCACATCGCTCGACGACGCCCCATCCGTGAGCGCGGCATGCGCGGGCATCGATGTGGTTTTTCACACCGCGGCCAAAGTCGGAGTGGTGGGACCCTACGAGGATTTTTTTCGCACCAACGTCCTCGGCACGCGCGCCATCATCGAAGGCTGCCGTGCGCACGGCGTGCGCAATCTCGTCTACACCAGCACACCCAGCGTGGTTTATAACGGCCGCGACCTGGCCAATGCCGATGAGTCCCTGCCGCTCACCGCCGCATGCCCAAGTCCCTATCCGCTGACAAAGGCTCTCGCCGAGCGCGAGGTCCTGGCCGCGAATAACGCCGCGCTGCACACCATCGCGCTCCGACCGCATTTAATCTGGGGCGTCGGCGATCCGCACTTGGTCCCCCGCGTCCTGGAGCGAGCCCGCGCGGGAAAACTGCGGATCGTCGGTTCCGGCCAAAATCGCGTGGACATGGTCCACGTCGAAAACGCCGTCGACGCCCATCTTGATGCCGAACGCGCCTTGACCAACCCCGCCGCAACCGGTCGCGCCTACTTCATCACGAACGGAGAACCCGTGCGGCTGTGGGAATGGATCAATGCTTTGCTGACGGCCCTCGGCGAGCGACCCATCACGAAAAAAATTCCCTTGGGCGCCGCGTCCGCGCTTGGCGCCCTCTGCGAAGCCGCGTGGCGCGTTTTGCCGCTGCGCGGAGAGCCGCCGATGACCCGCTTCATCGCCGCAGAACTCGCGAAGGATCATTGGTTCAACCTCGCAGCCGCCAGACGCGATTTGGGCTACAGTCCCCGCGTCAGCATGGCCGAAGGCACAGCCGAGCTCGTCGCTTCGCTGCGGTCAAAACGCTGAACCCTTAGGGCGCAAACATCTCGGACAATCCTTCCAAAACCGATTGGCCAGTCGCGGAATCCAAGATTCCCAGGCGTTTCACGAGCCGGGCCTTGTCGACGGTGCGGATCTGATCGAGCACCACCTGGCCCGACCTCCCTTGGAATACACACGGCACACGGGTGGGGTACTCGCGTCCCTTGCTCGTCATCGGCGCAATAATGACTGTGGAAATATGCCAGTTCATCTCATCCGGGGAGATGATCGTCGCCGGTCGAGTTTTTTGAATTTCGTGGCCAATCGTGGGGTCCAGGTTGACCAGCCAGACTTCAAGACGATTTGTCATGCTCACCACTCCCACTCCTCGCGATCAAACGTGGTGGCCGCCGCATCTTCATGGACCGCGACGTCATCTTTCACCGCCGTCATTTCCTGAAACGCTTCCCTCCATCCAGTGCGGCGAGAAGCGATCGGACGGAGAATCAACGCGCCATTCTTAATCTGGAGATCCGCTTCTTCAGCGAATCCACAGCTTTCCAACATCGCCTTCGGAATCCTGATTCCCCGCGAGTTTCCGATCGGAACAATCTTAGTCGTCATGGCCACAATGTAGTTACACGAAGCAATCATGCAATCAGAAATACAGCCAAGGTCACTTATGTATCAAGCTTTATTACATGCACTTGTGTTGCATAAAACCCATCAAAACCATTAAACCAATCACTCCATTCTTTGTCTCACTGCCTCAAAAAGCGTGATGATTGTAGCCATGGCCACATTCAGCGAGTCGGCTTGGCCCGCCATGGGAATGCGCACGGGAAGGTCGGCATTTTTCAGCCAGAATTCGCTAAGGCCGTACTGCTCGCTGCCCATGACCACCGCGAGCGGCCCCCGCAGGTCGGCATCCGAGTAAAGTCTTTCGGCCGCCGGCGTCGTCGCGATCGTGCGAATGCCTTTGCCCTTCAGCCACGCGTGCACTTCCGCGCTTTCCGCGACGACCAACGGCACGGAGAACAACACCCCGGTGGACGCGCGCACCACGTTGGGATTGAAAATATCGGTGACCGGGTCGCACACGATCACCGCCTCGCATCCGGCGGCGTCGGCGCTGCGCAAAATCGTCCCCAGGTTACCTGGTTTCTCGATCGCCTCGACCACGAGCAGGAAAGGCGACGCCGACAACGTCAATTCATCGAGCGACCGCCGCCACTGCGGCGCCACCGCAAGCAGGCCGTCAGGGCGTTCCCGATACGCGACCTTGGCGAAGGTATCCTTCGTCAGCTCGAAAACCTGGGCGCCGGCCGCACGCGCCTGTTCTATGAGCGCGGTTTCGTTTTCGCCGAGAAACCATTCGGGGGAAAAATAGAGCTCGGAAAGCGGGACGTTTTTCTCGAGCGCGCGGCGGATTTCGCGGTAGCCCTCGACCAGGAAAACGCCGGCCTCATCGCGCGGACGCCGGTCGCGCAGCTTCACCAATTGCTTCACCCGCGGATTCTGGAGGCTTGTGATCTTTTCGACGGACACAGCCACCACGGAACACACGGAACCACCCAAAAGACAAAATTCTTTTCCGGTCCATGAAACCACCAAACCGTTTTTAACCACGAATGAACACGAATCCGAACTTCGCGTACCGAGCCAATCAAGGTTGGGTTCCGTGCTCTGCTTCCCCTCGGATCGAGCATGTAAGTAATCCGGGGATGGGGGTTGGATCGCGTCCATTCGTGGTTAAGAGGTTCGAAGCAGAACGCCCCTTGCGTTCGCGCGCAGGATCGGAATTTTCAATAGCTTGGGTAAAAAGAAAAAGAACAACGACGTCCCGTTCGCGTATCATACCGAGCTCGAACTCGACATTGCCACCCTCACCAACCTCGGTTCCGGCCTGGGCCGCGTCGCCCTGCCCGGCGAAACGGAGGCCAAGTGGGTCATCATGGTTCCCTTCACGCTGCCCGGCGAGCGCGTGCGCGTGCGGGTCTTCCGCAACCACAAGAATTTCTCCGAGGCCGACCTGGTCAGCGTGCTCACGCCTTCATCTGCCCGCATCGCGGCACCGTGCCCGCTGTTCGGTCGCTGTGGCGGCTGCCAATACCAGCATCTCGCTTATGCGGACCAGCTCGCTTGGAAACAGCGGCAGGTCGCCGAGTTGCTCCAACACATGGCCGGGATCGAATTCCCCGTGTCGCCGGTCGTCGCTTCGCCCCGCGAGTTCGGCTACCGTTCAAAAATCACCCCGCACTTCAACGCCCCGCCGCCCCGGTTCGTCGGGGAGGATCCCGCGCCCGGAGGACCACCGATGCCGATCGGCTTCCTGCGCCAGGGCACGCGTTTCGACATCCTCGACGTCCCGCACTGTCCCATCGCCACGCCCGCGATCAACGAACGTCTCACGCAGGTTCGCGCCGAGGTGCTCGCGCGCCGTGAAACTTATACCCGCGGCGCCACGCTGCTGCTCCGCGAGGCCAGCGGCGTCGTCACCACTGATTACGACGCCGTGGTCACGGAAACCGTCGGCGACCTGAAGCTGCGCTTCCTCGCCCGCGATTTTTTCCAGAACAACCCGTTCATCCTGCCGGCATTCACGAGCTATGTCCGCAACCAGGCCGCTGCCAGCGGCGCGCGTTTCCTCGTCGACGCCTACTGCGGCAGCGGGCTCTTTGCCCTCACTGCCGCGCCGGCCTTCGAAAAAGTCGCAGGCATCGAGCTCAGCGCGAGCAGCATCCAGTTCGCCCGTGAAAATGCCGCGGCAAACGGCATCGCCAACACGACCTTCCAAGCCGGCGACGCCTCCGCGATTTTCCAAGGGCTGACGTTTCCCGCCGCCGAAACCGCAGTCATCATCGATCCGCCGCGCAAGGGCTGCGACGACGCTTTCCTCAACCAGCTCTTCGCCTTCGCTCCGCGGGCCGTGGTGTACGTTTCGTGTGACCCGGCGACGCAGATGCGCGATTTGAAGACTTTCCTGGCGGCGGGTTATGAGCTGGTCGCCGCCCAGCCCTTCGATCTCTTCCCGCAAACCCGGCATCTCGAGTGCGTTCTCACCCTCAGGTTTTCAGGCAGCACCTGAATTATTCCCCAGGTGGCTGGTGATTGCCGGTTCTGCGGTTTTCGCGCGATAGGAAGCGCCTTTTACGGTCTTCCCTGATTGTCTACAGGAGAACACCCTAGTTTTAAAAAATGCGGCTGCCCGGAAAATTTTGTCGATAAATTCCAAACCATTGGAAGGCTTTCGCCGTGGTTTGGGATCCACTACACCAACGATAAATGGTACTTAGTATTCACATTCCAAAGACTGGAGGTGCGAGTTTCCGCCGCATCCTCGCCGATTTTTTCCAAGAGGATTTTCTCCTGAAATATTGGCAAATGACCGATGCCCACGGCCAGGCGGTCGCCGCGGTTCCATCGAATATCCGCTGCATCCATGGGCACTTTGTGCCCGACGAGCTTCTGCCCCAGTTTCCAAACGCCGAACTGATCACTTGGGTTCGGGAACCCGTCGAACGGATCATTTCTTCCTACTTTCATCGGCGTCGTGATCCGGACTGGCAAAATCCGATTACTCGGGAAATGCACGAGAAAAATCTTTCCTTGATCGAATTCGCGTCGCTCGACCTCATGCGAAATGAGATGTCGCGCTACCTCGGCACCCGGCGTCCCAGCGACTTCGCTTTCGTGGGTTGCTCCGATCAATTCGAAACGTCCATCAGCCGTTTCCGCACGCAGTTCGGACTTCGCGACGTTTCGACCCCGCGCGAAAACTGCAATCCCGACCGGCACACGGACCGCTATCCCATCGATTCCGAAATCCGCCGGAAGATCGCCGCACTCAACGAAAGGGATGTCTCCTTGTACCAGGAAGTGTGCGCCAGCACGCTGGAAACCGCGTCCCGGGCGCACGAGGTTGCCAAATGATTCGGTTATGTTAACGCCTCGGGAGTGAGCCAGATTCCACCCGTTTTACGCAGCGCGGCCAACGCGCGTCACACTTGGAAATTTTTCCGCAGCGGCGGCCTCGACCAGGTTTCCCTGGCCACCGCCGCTGACCTGCTCGCGCTGGACCAACTCGACCAAAAACTGTGGGTCGCGCTTTCCTGCCCGGTCAAGGGCCTCGAACTCGATGAAAAAACCCTCGCGCTCATCGACGCGGACGGCGATGGGCGGATCCGGGTCCCCGAACTCATCGCCGCGGTCAATTGGGCGGCGGCGCGTTTGAAAGACCCTGCGGCCCTCCTGCGCGGCGTCGATCCGCTTCCGCTCGCCGCGATCAACGACTCCACCGCCGATGGCAAAATCCTCCTCGCCGGCGCCCGGCAAATCCTCGCCAGCCTCGGCCGGCCGAACGATACCGCCATCGCGGTCGCCGCCACGGACGATGTCTCAAGGATTTTTGCCGCCAGCCCTCTCAACGGCGATGGCGTGATCCCGCTCGAGGCCACCACCGACGCGGACGTCCAGGCCCTGATCAAGGACATCGTCGCCTGCCTTGGCGGCGTCGCCGATCGCACCGGCTCCATCGGCATCACGGCGGAAAAAACCGCGCTCTTCTATACCGAGCTCGCCGACTACGTGGCGTGGTTGGAAAAAAGCTCGGCGAAGGAAATCGCGATCCTGGGCCCCGACACCGAAGCCGCGTGCACGGCGCTCAAGGCCGTGCGCGCCAAGGTCGATGACTTCTTCGCGCGCTGCCGATTGGCGGCCTTCGATGCCCGAGCGATCGAAGCCTTGAACCGCCAGGAAACCGAGTACCTCGCGATCGCCGCGAAGGACCTCAAGATCACCGCGGAGGAAGTTGCGGGTTTCCCGCTTTCACGCATCGAGGCCAATCGGCCGCTGCCTCTCTTCCAAGCCACCAATCCCGCCTGGTCCGCTGCGCTCGAGAAGCTGCATGCCGCCGTTGTCACCCCGGTGCTCGGCGGTTCGCGGACCACCCTCACCGAGGCGGAATGGATGGACCTCAACGCGCGTTTTGCCGCGTACGAAAGCTGGCTGGGCGGCAAGGCCGGTTCTGCCGTGGAAAAACTCGGGCTGGATCGCGCTCGAGAACTCCTCGCCGGCCGGGGGCGCGCCGCGCTCGAGGGCCTGCTCGCGCAAGACAAGGCGCTCGAGCCGGAGTTCAATGCCATCACCGCCGTCGACCGTCTGGTCCGCTACCACCGCGATCTCCGCACTCTCCTCCACAATTTCATCAATTTATCGGACTTTTATTCGCACGATCGCCTCGCGGTCTTCCAAGCAGGCACGCTCTACATCGACAGCCGCTCCTGTGAACTCTGTATCCGGGTTGAGGATCCCGCGGCTCATGCCCTGCTCGCGACTTCGAGCAAGGCATACATCGCGTACATGGATTGCCACCGCGTCGGCGGAAGAAACCTGAAGATCGCCGCATGTGTCACCCAGGGCGACGCCGACTACCTCACCGTCGGCCGCAACGGCGTGTTCTATGACCGCAAGGGCGATGACTGGGACGCGACCATCACCAAGATCATCGAGAACCCGATCAGCCTGCGCCAGGCCTTCTGGTCGCCGTACAAGAAATTCGTGCGCCTGATCGAGGAGCAGGTGGCCAAGCGCGCCGCTGCCGCCGATGCGGAGGCGAGCACCAAGCTGGCCACCGCCCCGGGGGCCTTGGCCAACCCCGACCAGGCCAAGGGTGCGCCTCCTAAAAAGATCGATATCGGCACCGTGGCCGCGTTGGGCGTGGCGGTCGGCGCCATCGGTGGCGCCATCGCGACCGTGGCGACCGGCCTCACCCGACTCGCGCCGTGGCAGCTGCCGCTTGTGCTCGTGGCCCTCGTGTTGGTGATTTCGCTGCCGGCGGTCATCATCGCCTGGCTGAAGCTTCGCCAACGCACCCTCGGCCCGATCCTCGACGCCAACGGCTGGGCCATTAACGGCCGGGTAAAAATCAACCTGCCGTTCGGCAATGCGCTCACCGAACGCGCGATCATCCCGCCCGGCTCGCAGCGGTCGCTCCGGGATCCTTACGCGGAAAAGAAAGGCGGGCGCAGGACGATCATCGTCATTGTCATCCTCGTCCTTGTTTTCCTCGGGCTTGGAAAACTCTTCGGCTTCTGGCCGTTCGCATCCGAGCCAGCCCCCCAGGACGAGCCGGCGCAGTCGTCGGAGGCCATGAATTAGGCGGAAGGCGTTGTCCCCAACGCGCTGTTTGGCTCCGTCGACATTCCATGCGAAGGACGCACGCAACGCGTTAGGGCATGGGTTCCACCCTGTAATCACTCACCGCGTCCATGATATCCCGCTTCCTCTGGCCGGTGTGCTGCGCACTCCTCGTGCTGCTCTTCGTCGGTGCGGTCGCGCGTTTTTATCACCCGGTCTACGGCTTCACGTCGTTGATCCAATTCGATGCGACGAATGAGTTCACGATGGTGAAGGAGGCGAGGGAACGTCCCGTTTTCATCAACCACAAGAGCACGGGCTATGATGGCCTCTATTACGCTCAGCTCGCCGCGCATCCGCTGCTGCGCGATCCCGCCCTGCCCGTCGCCATGGACAACCTCGGCTACCGCGCGCGACGGATCTTCGCGAGCTGGACCGCTTGGGCCCTCGCGCTGGGCAACCGCACGCGGGCACTCGATGCCTATGCGCTGTTGAACCCGGTCTGTTGGCTCGGCCTGGCCGCGTTGCTTTTCAATTTTTTTCCCCCGCGCTCGGCGCACGACTTCGTGGCCTGGGCCGGATTGCTTTTTTCCGCCGGCGCGCTGACGAGCGTGCGCTTCGCACTCACCGACCTGCCGGCGCTGCTGCTCCTGACCGGCGTGATGTTCGCCGCCACGCGCGGAAAGCTGAACCGCGCGGTCGGGTTGCTCGCGGCCGCCGGGCTCACCCGCGAAACCTCCCTCCTGGCCGCGCCGGTGCTGGTCAGCGGATCGCGGCTGAAAGGTTTTGCTCGCGTCGCCCTCGCGGTCATCCCCCTCGTGCTTTGGCTGGCGTACGTCCGCCAGGTCGCGGGAGCGAGCGACAGCGGGTGGGGCAACTTCGCCTGGCCCGGCACGAAATTCCTCGAGAAATGGCAGGCGACCCTGAACGGATTCGACCGCCCGGACCTCGCGCTGCTCAACTGGACCACGCTCCTCGCGCTGCTCGCATTGACGGTCCAAGCCGCCTGGCTCATCGCACGCCCACAATGGCACGACCTGTGGTGGCGCTTCGGAATCGGCTATGCCGCGTTGCTGCTCCTGCTCGGCACCGCGGTGTGGGAAGGGCACCCGGGAGCGGCAACGCGCGTCCTCCTGCCACTCAACCTTGCATTCAATCTGCTCATGCCGCGCACCCGGCTCGGCTTGGCGCTATTGATCCTGGGAAACCTTTCGGTCCCCGCCGGCTTGGTCCAATTCGCCAGCCTGCCCAACGACGGCATCGAGCTCGCCGCGGCGCGGGTCGACGACCGCACCATCCTGGTGCAGACCGCCAAGGGCTGGTCGGGGGTGGAGCGCGATTCGAAACAATTCTGGGCGTGGAGCACGGGCGATGCCGAAGTGGCGATCCGGGCGCGGCCGGGCCCCATCAGCCTGGTGATGAATTTCCGCGTGCGGGGCCTCCGCCCGCAGACGCTCGAAATCTCCCAGGATGGGAAATCGCTGTGGCGGGGAAAGGTCGGCGCGGGCTGGCAACCGGTGCGGATCGCATGCGTCGATGGGTTGGTTTCGTTCAAGACCGACACTCCGCCAGTCCTTGAAGGTGACCAGCCCGGCGCCCGACGACTTGGATTCTGCCTGAGCCAAACGGAGCTCAGCGAAATTCAATCCATTCCGGCGAGGAATACTGCTCCACCAAGCCGCTGACTTCCTCGTCATCCAGTCCCGGCCAAGGGCTGGGCGTCGCTTCGCAACGAAGCGCGAGTCCGAGTTGCTCCGCGAGATCGTCGTGAAAGCGATCCCAGTCGAGATTTGCCCCGGCGCCGATCGCGGGCCGCCAAATGGATCCTTGGAAGAGAAGCCCGTGCTTGTTTCGTTTCTGCGCGCCGCCGGCGATTTTCTCCCCGCTGCCGGAATGAACCACATCGTGGAGTTCGGCGCGCTGGAAACACACGCCGCTCGCGGCGCAGGTCGCCCCGTCCGCGGGCGGCTCGCAGGACTGTTTTGTCACCGCCGGTACGCCTTGCGCGCGCAACGCACCCGCGACGCATTCGTGGATCTCGCGATAACTCTGCGTGGCACGCACATCCTCGAGGGGATGTCCGCGCGGAATCACCACCGAATAAGTCCAGTCGTCGCGATGATCGACGATTCCTCCGCCCGTCGGCCGGCGACAGACGTCGAGCCCTTCACCCGACGGCAGCGAGCTGCGGACGAACGAGATTTTTTGCGCGTAGCCGAAGGTAAACGCCGGGCGGTGCCAGCCGTAGTGGCGAAACCGCGGCGCGCTGGGACGCGGGTGCCCTTGGAGCAGCAGAAAATCCAGGGCCATGTTTTCCGCCGCGGTGCCGTGCTTCACCGGCAAGATTTCCAGCACCATGTTCGCGCGTTTCCGGAAGGTTAAGCGTCGAGTAATGCCCGCGCGGCCTTCAGCAGCTCGCTCAGCGCATAAGGCTTGGGCAGGTGGATCCAGCGGACGCGTTTCAACCAGCCCAGCGATTCCGGGCTCCCGCGGCTGGTGGTCGAGAGTACGCGCAGGTTCGGCTCGAACTGATGCAGCGTGCGCGCGAGGCGATCGGCTTCGGCGGTGAAACTGGTGATGAGCAACTGCGGCGGCAGCGGGGAATGCCGCGCCCGGCGCAGCGCTTCATCGGGAGTTTTCATCGCGACCACGCGATAGCCGTCGGCGGTGAGGATCCCGGTGACCATCTTGCGCACGACATCGTCGTCCTCGACCAACAACACCGATTCATGTCCACGTGTGGAGGGCAGGGGCTCGATCACCGCGCGTCGGTGGCTGCTGTCCTCGCGCACCTGGGTTTCCGGGAGGAGAATCTCGAACGTCGATCCCTCGGCCGGTCCGCTTTTCACCGTAATGAATCCGCCGCTCTGCTGGATCACGCCGTGCACGAGCGACAAGCCCAGGCCGGTGCCCTTGCCCTCGGGCTTCGTCGTGAAAAAAGGCTCGAACAGCTGCTTCTGGATTTCCTCGGTCATGCCGATGCCGTTGTCGCGGATCGTCACGCAGACATAGTCACCCGGCGGAGCGTCGGTGAAGCGCCGGTTGAAGCCCAACTTCAGCTTGCGCCGGCTCGTGGTGATCGCGACCCAGCCGCGCTGTTGCATCGCATCGCGCGCGTTCAGCGTCAGGTTGAAAAGCACCTGCTGGAATTGGACGGGGTCGATCCGCACCTGCCCGATGTTCGGGTCGAGCTGCAGCTCGAGCCGTCCCGATTCACCAAGCAGCCTCGCCAGGATGTCGGCGTTGGAGCTGATGAAGCGGTTGAGGTTGACGATGCGAACCTTCAACGGCTGCCTGCGCCCGAACGCGAGCAGCTGCCGCGTGAGCACGGCGGCCTTCTGGCCCGCTTGGTGGATTTCCTCCACTTCCTTGAGCACCTGGGGCTGGCCCACGACCTGGCCGGCGAGGAGTTGGCAGTAGCCATTGATGACCGAGAGGAGATTATTGAAATCGTGGGCCACGCCGCCCGCGAGCCGGCCCACGGCGTCGAGGCGCTGCGCGTGGACCAACGCCTCCTGGAGTCGGCGTTTTTCCGTGATGTCGCGATACGTGGCCACGAAGTGGGTGATCGAAGGGCGCGCTCGGCCCTTGCCCCGCCGGCTCGCGCTTTTTTCCGCGGGGATGACGCTAAAACTCCAGGCCGCGTGGATCGTCGCGCCGTCCTTGCGCAGCAGGTAACCTTCCCCCCTGAGCGGTTTGCCCACTGCGGCGGCACGGCGCCAGCGGATGATTTTCGTCACGTCGCTTCTGTCCGCGTGCAAAAAACCCGGGCCGCGGCCGGCAATCGATTCGGCCGTGTAACCCGTCATCGCGCAAAAATTTTCATTCGCGAAAACGATTTCCATCGCCTCCCCCGCGGAACGCCGGCGGGCGATGAACACGCCTTCCTGCTGGGCCTGCAATGCGGCGGCCAGCAGCCCTTCCGGAACCGCCGGGACGGAGCGCCAATTCTTCTTCACGGCGCCAGGCGTTCGACCGTCCAGCTCCCGTCCGCGACGCGACGATAGCGCAGCCGATCATGCAGGCGGCTGCGGCGTCCCTGCCAAAATTCCACCGTTTCCGGCGCGACGCGAAATCCGCCCCAATGCGGCGGCACCGGCACGACCTGCCCGGCATATTTTTTTTCCAGCGCCTTCATCGCGTCCTCCAGCGTCTTGCGGCCCGGGATGATCGTGCTCTGCGCCGAAGCCCACGCGGCAAGCTGGCTCGGCTGGGGCCGGCTGTGAAAATACGCCTCGGTTTCCTCGCGAGAGACTTTTGTCACCGCCCCCTCGACGATGACCTGCCGCTCGAACGGGAACCACGGGAACACCAGCGACACCCGGGGATTGCCGTCGAGTTCGCGACCCTTGCGGCTTTCGTAGCTGGTGTAGAAAACAAAACCGCGGCCATCGACGCCCTTCAGCAAAACCGTGCGCGCCGACGGCCGGCCCTCGCGCGTGGCCGTCGAGAGAATCATGGCATTGGGCTCGACGAGCTTCGAAGCCTCGGCCTCTTGGAACCACTTCTCGAACTGGCGGAACGGATCGCGTGCGAGGTCCTTCTCGGCAAGGCCGGCAAGGGTGTAATCTTTCCTGAGGTCAGCCAAAGCCATGAGAGTGAAAAAAGCGTGGAGGGTTTCGCGCGGCGCGAAAACCTAAATTTCGATCAATCGCTCGTTGCGCTGGTTTCCGGAAGACGCGGCAGAGTTGAATATTGAAAGTCGGAAGTTGAAAGGCCGGGAAGCGGTGGTCGCTCGCAGTCCAGCCCTTTCAACCTTCGATCCGTAACTTTCAATCCATCAGCGATCGGCGCTCCCGCGTGAGCGCGCGGATCGATTTTTCCACCCACGGAAAATCCCGCAGGAGCGTCGCGCGATCACCCAGGTCGAATTCAGCCTCATCCCATGCCGGCGTCACGGTGCACCCGAGCAAAGCCCAGCCGCGGGAATGATCGGACGACACGAGTCGCGCGCCTTGCCAGGTTCCGCCCGGGACCACGAGCTGTGGACGCTGGCCCGCGAGCAGATCGGAGCCCAGCACGTGGATGGCGACCGAATGGTCCCGTGGATCCAGCAAAATGTGCTCGACCGCATCCCCCGCGTGGAAATGCCACAGCTCGTCCGCGCGCAGGCGGTGCAATGCGGAAAAGCCTTCCGGGGTGATGAGGAACAGGATGGATGAACTCGCCGCCCGCCCGTCAGGCAAGCGGGTCACGCTCGTCCACGTGCGACGGAAAAATCCTCCCTCGTGCTGCAGCGGTTCAAGTCCCAGGTCGCGAATGATTGTTTCAGCCTCGGGATTCACCGCAGAACCCAAGCACGGCTGGGCGGAAATGAAAGCCTTAGTCGGGGGCGGCCTCCAGCCCGCCTCGGGGAATTGATGAATACGAAGGCCGGGTATGGTCGTCCCGGCTCGTTCCTCGTACATCGTAAATTTCAGGGAGATCAGCGTTAGGCTAAAACTCACTAACGTTGTTCAACCGTGCTTTAGGCTTTGGCTGGGGAGGGTCGAGGGCCAATCTCCCCTTATCATGTCACCTGCTGCCTATCTCGACCGCCATGCTGCTGACCTGACCGGATTGCTGCATCGCCTGATCAGCCTTCCCACCGTCAATCCTCCCGGCGAAAACTACGATGCCATCACGGCGCTCCTGACGCGCGAGCTGCAGGCCTCCGGGCTCAAGTCCAGGCGATACACGATTTCGAAGGCCGCGCTGCGTCGGCATCTCCCTGCGGACCAGCACGGTTTCCCGCGTTTCAACGTGCTGGGCAAACTCGCCAGTCCCGGCGCAAAGAAAACGATTCATTTCAACGCCCACTACGACGTCGTGCCCGTTTCCGGGCGGTGGCGGCATGGCAGCCCGTTCAGCGGCCGGGTGGAGGGCGGGTGGATTTACGGCCGGGGCTCATCGGACATGAAAGGTTCGATCGCCAGCTGCCTGCTCGCCTTGCGCGCATTGCGGGCGACAGGCGTGAAGCCGTCGATGAACGTCGAGGTTTCATTCACGGCCGACGAAGAAACCGATTCGTTCCTCGGCACGGGCTGGCTGGTGGAGAACGCGCCGATCCGTCCCGACTATGCGATCGTGATGGAAGGCGGCGAGCGCGACACCGTCTGCTGCGGGCATAACGGCGTCGTGTGGCTGGAGGTCACGGTGCATGGACGCGCCGCGCATGGTTCGCTGCCGGAGCGGGGCATCAATGCGCTGGAGAAAATGTCCGCGCTTGTGCTGCTCCTGTCCGAATATCAGCGGACGCTGTCGCGTCGCACCTTTCGCACGCCCGAGGGCAAGGTGATGTTCCCCACGATCAACCTGGGCGGTACTTTCAGTTCCGGCGACGGCGGCAAGATCAACACCGTGCCGGCCTTGGCGCGTTTCTCGATCGACCGGCGCGTGATCGCAATCGAGGACGTCGTTTCGGCCGAGAAGGAACTCCGCGCTTTCCTCACGACCGCGGCGCGGCGCATTCCGAACTGCCGGATCACGATCGAAAAAATCTCCGAGAACCATCCGTGTTACCACGCTCCCACGCATCCGTTCTTCGGCGCGATGGCGCGGAGCGTCACGCAGGTGCGGCGCGAACCCACGGCGTTCAACGTGTCGACGGGGTTCAACGACATGCACTTCTTCGCCCACCACCTCAAAATTCCGACCTTGGGTTACGGACCCGGCGGCCAAAACGAGCACGCCATCGACGAACGCGCGCGAGTGAAGGACCTGGTGAACTGCGCAAAAATCTACGCCGAGCTCCTCACCACGTTTACCGGTTAAAAAACCCGGAAGCTAACTCGCCCAGCCTTGGCGGATCATGCTGACCGCGATCGCCGCGAGCAGCATTGAGATGATCTTCGAGATCGCGCGCATGCCCGTCGGGCGAATTTTACGGCCGATCAAATCGCTGTAGGCAAAGGCCAGCACCACCAGCACGAGGTTCGCCACCAGCGCGACCAGCGTGACCATCCAACCGATGCTCTGCGCGAGCAGGATCAGTGTCGTGATCGAAGCCGGACCCGCAATTAGCGGCATGCCGAGCGGCACCACGCCGAAATCATCCGCCAGCTTGGCTGGTTCCTCCGCGGCGGAATGAATCAGGTCCCGGGCCGCGAGGATGAAAAGGATCAGGCCGCCCGCGATCTGGAAATCGCTGACCGTGATGCCGAGCGCAGTGAAAATTGTCTGGCCCAAAAACAGGAACAGCAGCGCCACCAGCCCGCCCGTCCACGCGGCTTGGTTGGCGATTTTCTTGCGCCGTTCGATCGGCACGCCCGCGCTCATCGCCAGGAAAACCGCGGCCAACCCGATCGGGTCGATCGCCACGAAGAGCGGGATGAAGGCTTTCAGGAAATTTTCCGCGAACACCGGCATGCGGACAGCTTCGGGGCGCGCCGAACGGAAGAAAAGCTCCAAGCAACCGGCGCCCGCGGCTCCCCCTCACGCCACCAACGGCTTGATCGCGCGGCGCAGTCCTTCCAAGCCGAACGGTTTCACGATGGCGCATTCGAAACCTGCCAGCCTGAAATTCACCATCGCGGGATCCTCCGCATAGCCGCTCACCACCAAGGCCTTCACGCGGTGATCGATCTCCTTCAGCCGCTTGATCGTCTCGGCTCCGCCCAGGCCGCTTGTGACGCGGAGGTCGAGCACCACAAAATCAAATGGCCGGCCTTCATCGCGCGCCTGCACGAACAGCTCGATCGCCTTCCAGCCTTCCCGCGCGGGCGTCGGCTCGAAACCCAGCGTTTCGAGCATACCGGACATGATTTCGCGGATTTCATTCTCATCGTCCATCACCAGCACGCGCCCCGCGGATTTCTGGCCGGGCCGCGGAAACGGAACCTGCGAAGCCTCGCGGCTGATCTCCGCGGACGATGCCTTCAGGTAGATGTGAAACGTGGTGCCGCGGCCCACCACCGACTCCACTTCCATTTTCCCGCCGTGCTTGGAAATGATCGAGTACACCGTCGCGAGGCCCAAGCCCGTGCCGTTCGCTTTCGTGGTGTAAAACGGGTCGAAAATTTTCCGCAGGTTTTCCGGGGAAATTCCGCTGCCCGTGTCGCTCAAGCTGAGATGCACCACGCGGGCGCCGGGATTCATCATGCCTTTGACGTCGGAAAGGACGAGATTCCGCGAAACGATGCGCAGCGATCCCCGGCGGTTCATCGCCTGCACGGCGTTCAGCGCAATGTTATTGATGACTTGGCCGAGCTGGCTCGCGTCGGCCTCGACCGGCCACAGGTCGGCCGCTTCCGCGAGCTCGACGACCACCTCCGGCGCGTCCGCCGTCGCGAAGCCCACCGACTCCCGGATGATGTGCGGCAGTTCGATCGTTTTCTTCGACGGCTCGCCGCCCTTGGCGAAGGTCAGCAGCTGCTGCGTCAAACCCCGCGCGCGCCACGTCGCCTGCTCGATGCTGCGCAGGCGTTCGTCGACCGCGGGCGGCACGTCTGGAATTACCTCCGTGAGCGAAAGGTGACCCGTGATCACCGTGAGGATATTGTTGAAATCGTGCGCGATGCCGCCGGCCAGGAGTCCCAGGGACTCCAGCTTGTTCGCGCGTTCCTTTTCCTCCGCGCGCCGGCGATCCTCGGTGATGTCGCGGAAAACCACGACCATGCCGCCGCCGGCCCCGGATAGGAGCGTCGCCTTTTCAGCGATCAGGCGTTCGCGGCCATCGCGGGTGACCAGCAGGCTGTCCATGCCGGGCTGCACCGCGCGGTGGTCCACGTGTTCCGCGGCGACGGGCACGCGTGGTTTGCGCGTCGTTTCCTCCAGGATCGAAAATACCCGCGCGAGCGGCTGCGACTCGGCTTCGTTCTGGGTCCAACCCGTCAATTGCTCGGCGACTCGATTGAGGCGTTCGACCCGCCCCCGGCCATCGACGGTGATCACGCCGTCCGCGATCGATTGGAGCGTGATGGCGAGGCGCTGGCGCTCGGTGTCGAGCGATTGCTCGATGCGGCGGCGCTCGGTGATGTCGGTGAAGACTCCAAAGATTCCGACCGGGTGGCCGGAGACGTCGCGAATAATGTCCGCGCGAACGAATGCCGGGATCCGGCGCCCGTCCTTCGTCTTGATCTCGGTTTCGCCCGCCCACGAACGCCCGGCGCGGATGGTTTCATGGATTTCCCTGGCCGTGTCCTTGTCCGCGAAAAGCGTGGCGGGCTCGGTCACTGCATTCAATTCCGCGACCGTGTACCCAAAGAGCCCGACGTGGGCGCGGTTGTGATAAAGGGAATTGGCGTCCATGTCGCCGATCCCGATGGCGTCGGAGGCGCTTTCGACCGCCTGGCTGATCCGCTGCAAAGTCTGTTCCGCGTTCAGGAGTTCCCGCGCCATGGCCTGCTGGGCTTGGAGCGCCTTCTCGTACCGGCGCCCGATCAAAAGCCCAATGAGCATCACGATGGCCAGCAGGCACCAGGGTAATAGGAGGGAGGCGCTCATGCCCAAGAGTTTCCTGCGCGCGGGGCGGGAGCAACTCCGCCCGCATTCAAACACCGATGGCCGACCCCGCGCGTTGGGGCCAACCCGTTCCACATTCGGCTCCGCCGAAAAGTTTTCCTTTTTGATCTTGGCCTGACGATTCGAAGTTTCACGGGACTTGGAGATTGGAACTTTGAGCTTTCAGTTGTCCGGCAGCTTGGAGGTTTTTCGTCGTCGGTCGACGCGGTTTTCTCACTTGTTTCACCCGTTCCGGAACGGCAACGTCACCCTTCATCCATGAAAATCGACGCCACGCTCTCACCGGCCAAGCTCCAGAAGAAAGTCGCCCGGGTCTTTGAACTCGGAGCCCGGAAGATCCGCGCGATCGACGCCTCGTGGGATTCCGCGAAGGGCACGCCCGTTTTCACCGTCAAGGGAAAGTACACGTCGCGGGGTTGGACCGAGTGGACCCAAGGCTTCCAGTTCGGCATGGCCTTCCTCCATTTCGACGCCACCGGCGACCAGGATTCGCTCCAGCTCGGCCGCAACAAGACCCTGAAATACATGGCCTCCCACGTTTCACACGTGGGCGTGCACGACCATGGCTTCAACAACATCTCCACCTACGGCAACCTCCGCCGCCTGATGTTCGAGGGGAAGATCCCCTTCAACCAGGATGAGCTCAACTACGCCGAGCTGGCGCTCAAGGTCTCCGGCGCCGTCCAAGCCGCGCGCTGGTCCACCACGGCGTACGGCACCGGCTACGTTTACTCTTTCAACGGCCCCCATTCGCTCTTCTCGGACACGATCCGCTCGATGCGCTCGCTCGTCGTCGCCGACCAGCTCGGCCACGTGCTGATGGGCGAGGGCGACAAGCCCGTAAACCTGCTCCTCCGCGCGATCGAGCACGCCAAGACCACCGCGCGCTTCAATGTCTACTTCGGCGATGGACGCGACGCCTACGACGTCGGCGGCCGCGTCGTGCACGAGTCGATCTTCAACCGCAACGACGGCAACTACCGCTGCCCTTCGAGCCAGCAGGGCTTTTCCCCTTTCACCACGTGGACGCGCGGCGCCGCTTGGATCATCACGGGTTACGCCGAGCAGCTTGAGTTCCTCGACACCGTCAAGGGCTCGGCGCTCGACGCCGCCGGCGGACGTCGCGCGGTCACCGACCTTTTCCTGAAGACCGCGCGCGCGACCAGCGACTATTACATCGACGGCTACACGTCGACCGACGGCATCCCATATTGGGACACTGGCGCAATGAACACGCACGCGCTCGGCCACTACCAGAAGCACGCCGCCGATCCCTTCAACGCGTTCGAGCCGGTCGACAGTTCCGCCGCGGCGATCGCGGCGCAGGGCTTGATCCGCCTCGGCAATTACCTCGCTGCGCACGGTGAGAAAGCGGCGGGGAAAAAATACCTCCAGGCGGGCCTCACCGTCGCGGATACGCTCTTCGCCGAGCCTTATCTCTCGACGGATTCGAAGCACCAAGGACTCCTTTTGCACAGCGTTTATCACCGTCCGAACGGCTGGGATTACATTCCGAAGGGCCGGAAAGTGCCCTGCGGAGAATCCTCCATGTGGGGCGATTACCACGCGATGGAACTCGCGCTGCTGATCTCGCGCATGGCCGAGGGGAAATACTACACGTTCTTTTGAGGTCGGACGGTCTGAGCGTGCCGCAGGAGCCGCGCAAAGACCGGCACTGCTACCTCGAATCAATCTCTTCACCACCTTGCCAACCCCGCTTCTTTACGAATCACACTCCCACACGCCGCTGTGCAAGCACGCCGTCGGTTCGCCGACCGAGTACGCCGCGGTCGCGGAAGCGCATGGCCTGAAAGGGATCATCTTTACCTGCCATTGCCCGCTGCCGGATCGCTTTTCCGAGCACGTGCGCATGCGGCCGGAGGAATTCGATCGCTATGTCGAGATGGTCGCACAGGCGCGGGAAGTTTTTGCGGGACGCGTGGACGTGCGCCTCGGGCTCGAGAGCGATTACTATCCGGGAGTCGAACCGTGGCTGGAGCGGCTCCACGCGCGGGTGCCGCTGCACCACGTGCTGGGCTCGGTCCATCCGCAGGTGCCGGATTATCGGCGGCTTTATTTCACCGGTGACTGGTTCGAATACCAAAAACTCTACTTCGACCATCTCGCCCGCTCCGCCGAATCGGGCCTCTACGACACGCTGGCCCATCCCGACCTGATCAAAAACGAGTCGCCGTCCGATTGGGATTTCGCGCGCATCCAGTCCCATATCGAGCGGGCCCTCGATCGGATCGCGGCGTCGGGCGTGGCGATGGAGCTGAACACCAGCGGTGCGAACAAGGCCATCCCTGAGATCAATCCCAGTCCCACGATGCTCCGGTTGATCCTCGCGCGCGGCATCCCCGTGGTGCTCGGCGCCGATGCGCACCGGCCCACGCGCGTGGGCGACGGCTATGTGGCGGCGCTGCGCACGCTCCAGCAGGTCGGTTTTTCCGAGGTCAGTTTCTTCCTCGATCGAAAACGGCAAACCGTCCCAATCCCCGCCGCCCTCGCTTCCCTCGCTTAGCGGATCTCACGCCAGCGTCTGCTCCACGAAAGTCATGTCCGCGGCGCTTAGCTCGCGACCCACGGCGGCGAGGTTGCAGGCCACCTGTCGCTCGTTGCGAAAACCCGGGATCACGCAGGCCACATTCGGATGATTGAGCAGGTAGCGCTGGGCGATCGCGGCCAGGTCTTCCGTGGTTGAGCCAAAGTGCGCTTTCAATTTGGCCAGCTTCGGTTTCAGCGCGCGCAGCTTTTCCGTCGTGAAACGGCCGCTGTTTCGGCGGTGGTCGCCTTCCTCAAACTGCGGCGGCTTTTCCGGGTCGAATTTGTCGAGCAGCAATCCCTGCGCGAGCGGGCTGAACGCGACGTACGACATCCCGTGCTCGGCGAGGAGCCGCGGCACGACCCCGCCGGGCTTGATGAAATCCCGCGATAACGCGCTGGCCCACGACTGCAGCACCATCGGCTTCACCACGGGCACCGCGCGCAAAAAATGCTCCTCGCTGTACGCGCTCTGGCCCTTGAGCCGGACTTTTCCTTCCCGCACCAGCGCATCCAGCGTGTCCGCCGCGCCCTGGAGCCATTCCCCGTGGGGCCCGAAATCTCCGTGGTGCAGGTAGTAAAGGTCGAGGTAGTCGCGCCCGAGATTCCGCAGCGATTGCTCGCATTGGTGACGCAGGTGCAGCGGATCGTACGCATGCGGGGCGGTGCCGGGAAAATGCCCGACCTTGGTCGCGATCACGTACTCCGTGGATTTCAAACCCAGCCGCTTGAGCACGCGGGCCAGCATGCGCTCGGCCTTCCCGTTGCCGTAGACATCCGCGTTGTCGAAATGGTTCACCCCGGCATCGACCGCGCGTTTGATGGCGGCCGCGATCTCGTCCTCATTCACATTCGCCCAGCCGTTGGGTGTCCCGTTGACCCAGTTGAGCCCGCCCATCGTCCAGCACCCGAGGCTGATTTCCGAAACCTTCACGTCGCTGGTGCCGAGCGGGCGGTAATTCATGGGTCCAATTCACAAGGCTCGCGCGCCGCATGCAACCCCGGGAAGTAGCGCAGGCGGCCCGCCTGCTTCGGCGGAAGTAGCGAGTAGTGGATAGCGAGCATACCGGACCCGGGGAGTCGTGCACCGTTACCGTAAGGGTGATCCGACTACTCGCTACGCACTACACGCTACTCGCTACTTTGGGCCGAAGCAGCCGGGCCGCCGGCGCTCCTTCGAAAAAACCTGTCATTTTCTCCGGCAACGCCTATCTCCGCGATGTGTCCGCCACGCCAATCAACCTGTACGATCTCACCCGCGAGGAGCTGCGCGTCCAGCTCGTGCGCTGGGAGATCAATCCTTTTCACACGGCGCGGCTGTGGAACTACCTCTACATCGAACTCGTCGATTCCTTCGCCGCGATGGGGGAATTGCCGCCGAAGTTGAAGAAAATCCTCGGCTCGCACGCGCGTCTCGGGCTGCTCGGCACCGCGCTCGAAACCGATTCCAGCGACGGCTTCACGCGGAAATACCTGCTCGCGCTCGATGATGACGAACGCATCGAGACCGTGCTCATGCGCTACACCGGGCGCGTCACCGCCTGCATCTCGAGCCAGGTCGGTTGTGCGATGGGCTGCGTTTTCTGTGCGACCGGGCAAATGGGTTACACGCGTCATCTCACCCCCGGTGAAATCGTCGCCCAGGCCGTGCACGTCGCCCGCGCGCTCCGCACCGCGCGCGAACCGCACCGCCTGCGCAACATCGTGCTGATGGGCATGGGCGAGCCGCTGCACAACTACGACGCCGTGATGCAGGCCGTCGAAATCATCCGCGACGAAACCGGCCTGGCACTCGGATCGGAACGAATCACGTTGAGCACCGTGGGCGTCGTGCCGGGGATTCTCCGCCTTGCGCTGGAGAAACGGCCCCTGCACCTCGCCGTGTCGCTGCACGCCGCCACCCAAGCCGGCCGCGCGGCCCTCGTGCCCGCCGCGCGCAAGTGGCCGCTCGACGAACTGATGGCGGCGTGCCGCACCTACAGCGAAACCACCGGCCGCCGCATTTTCTACGAGTGGACGCTGATCGAAGGCCAAAACGACTCCGCCGAAAACGCGCGGGACGTCGGGCGCCTGCTCAAGGGATTACCCGCGCAAGTAAACCTGATCCCGCTTAATCCCACGGCGGGTTATGCCGGCGTCCCGACGCGGACAGATGCGGCCAGGATTTTCCAGCGAATCCTATCGGAGGAATTCAACATCCCCAGCACCGTTCGCCAGCGCCGCGGCATCGACATCGCCGCCGGCTGCGGCCAGCTCGCCGTCGCGGAAAGCAAGTAGCGTCGGCGACTCGCCTGCTCGAAGATCGATCCGAATCTCCCGCCGCCGAGTCTATTTCCCCTGGCGCCGGGCCTGCACCGACGACGCCAACTGCGCCAAAAGCGGCAGGGTTTTTTCCCAGGCCAGGCAACCGTCGGTGATGCTGCGGCCATAGACCAGGGGCTTTGCCTGGTAATCCTGCGTTCCACCCAAGAGGTTGCTTTCGATCATCACCGCCGCGATCGCGGTTTCACCGGCGCTGATCTGCCCCGCGACATCAGCGACCACGTCGATCTGTTTCTCCGGGTCCTTGCCGCTGTTGGCGTGGCTGCAGTCGACCATGAGATAAGGCGGCAGCTGATTCTTTTTCAGCATCGCCTTGGCCTCCTGCACGCCCGCCGCGGAAAAATTCGGGCCCTTGCTGCCGCCGCGCAGCACCAGGTGTCCATGCTCGTTGCCGGCCGTGCCCATCACTGCGGGCGCGCCCTGCCGCGTAAGCGACGGAAACCAATGCGGGTGACGCGCGGACCGAATCGCGTCGACCGCCACCTGGATGTCGCCGTCGGTGCGATTCTTGAATCCCACCGGCATTGAAAGCCCCGAAGCCAGCTCGCGGTGAACCTGGCTCTCCACCGTGCGCGCGCCGATCGCGCCCCACGAAACGAGGTCCGCGTAATACTGGCCCAGGGTCGTGTCGAGGAACTCGGTCGCCACCGGCAGGCCGAGCTTGGTCACGTCGATCATCAGCTTCCTCGCAATGCGCAGGCCCGCGTTGATCTGAAAGCTCCCGTCGAGGAACGGATCGTTGATCAGCCCCTTCCAACCCAGCACCGTCCGCGGCTTTTCAAAATACACGCGCATCACCAGCAGCAGGTCCTGCGCGTAAAGCGGGATCACTTCCCGCAGCCGCTGGCCGTATTCCACCGCCGCAACCGGGTCATGGATGGAGCAAGGGCCGACTACGACGAGCAGGCGCGGGTCGATGCCGGTCAGGATCGCCTCGATTTCGCGGCGGCTGCGCGCAATCAGCTGGGCGCCGGCATCGTCGAGCGGCAAATCAT
This sequence comes from Verrucomicrobiota bacterium, assembly GCA_028293545.1. Classification (GTDB taxonomy): domain Bacteria; phylum Verrucomicrobiota; class Verrucomicrobiia; order Opitutales; family Opitutaceae; genus Opi-474. The sequence goes on from JAQGOP010000037.1 coordinate 47,362, forward strand.
CCTCCAGCACCGCCGGTGCAATGAGGGGCTTGGTCGCGCGGATGCGGAGATCGGAGGTCGACGGATGCATGAAACGACGGAGCGTAGGAACAACCGGGCTCTCGGCCATCTTTTCCGAACAGTCAAAAGGGCTAACCCGGCAGCGCCTGGGCCTGCTGGACGATCGGACTGGGCCGGAGCCCGGGCGAGGGCAGGGTGTCAGCGAGGCCCAGGCGACGCGCGGCATTCGCCAACGAAATCCACGCGAGCGAAGCCCCGTCGCTTGCCGCTGCCTGCGCGGCCGCGGCGCTGATCACTTCCGGCGAGAGGACGACTTGGGGTTTGGGCAGCAGCTCTTTTTCGCCGAGGAAAAGCGTCAGCGACGTGCCGAGCAGGCCCAGCCAATCGCCGGGCCGGGCCGGCGCCGCATAGGGCAGGCCGGTCTTTTCGGGCGTCCATTCCATGAACATGCGGACCTGCTCGTGCAGCTTCGTGAGCTCCGCATCCGCCGTCGCGGCGTTCCAGCGCAGGTTGATCGTCTTCCGTTCCCGGAGTTTCTTCACGTCCCAGACGCGCAGGACCATCTCGTAATCCGCGTCCGCGCTTCGCAGCGCTCCCGTGAAAATGTAATCCAGGCCGCCCTCGGTCGTGTCGGCGAGCTGGCGAAGGTTCGCCGTCGTCCACTCCGCTCCCAGCAGCGCATAATAGTGCTGTCTGAACACGCCCACGACCGCGATCGACGAGTAATGCGGTGAAAAATAAAACGTCTCCGCCAGCCACAGCGGCAACGCCCGCGTCAGGCGTCCCGCCTCGGTTTCCGGCTTCTGCGTCAACTCGGCCAAGTCACTCACGCCGACCAACGCCAGCTGCGTGAAGGCCACCCGGCGCAGTCGCTCGCCTTTCGCCGGGAGAATTTCCGCGGCCAGCGGCTCCAGCCCATAAAACCAAATCGGTTTGCTGAGGCTCACGAAATTGATCTTGGCCGCATCCAGCACCGGCGCACTGCCCTCGGGCGGCGTGGGCTCGATCGGCGCGACGTCTTTTTGGATCAGCTCGGCGATCGCATTCGAAAAACCGTGCAGCCGGTCCTCGAGTTCCGGGCGCTGCAGCGCGAAAAGAATATCGAGGACATGCTGCGCCGCCTCGGCGTGGCGCAGCGCGAGGTAGGCCTGCAGCAGGTTGAGGCCGGTCGCCGGGCCATGGCGGTCCGCATCGTAGCGCGGCGCCACGAGATCGACGATTTCCCGCACGTGCCCATTCATCCCGAGGTCCGCCGAGATCGTGACCAGCACGTCCGCGCGATCGCCTGCTGTCGCCAGCACTTGCTCGTAAATCTCCATCGCGCCGGGCAGGTCCTTCGCCTCAAGCCGCTCCCGGGCCGTCACCAGCTGCGGCATGACTCCGCCGCCCGACGCCGTGGCCGTGGTCTCGGTCGAAACCTGCACCGGGGTCGGCATCGGCGCGGAGCCGTTTGGCTTCCTGCCGGAGAGTCGGTCGAAAAATCCCATGGTCCCGAGAAAACCAACGCGACCAAGGCTGGCGACGCTAAATCCGGCGCCGCCGAAAATGGATCAGCAGCGCCGCCACGATTCCCGCCGCATGGGCCAGCGGGACCGTGCGGACGTCCGAGCTGTTGAAGCGGGGAAAGATCGTGGATCCCGCCGACGACTCCACGACGATCTTCAGCGCCAGCAGCACCAGCACCGCCCACCAAAACCACGGGTCCGTCGGTTTCCTCGCCAGCTGCGTCAGGGCCAGGAGCGTCAAGGCTCCCGCCGCCAATCCCGAGAGGCCGCCATAGTAGGCGAGGCTTGGATCGAGGATGAGGAGCGCAAGACCGATGATGGCCGGGGCGAGGGCAAAAAACCACCGTGTGCGGCTTGGAGCGATTCGCTCCGCCCAGATTCCCGCGGGAAGCAGCACTGCCAGGTTCCACGCCAAGTGGCTCGCGCTGAAATGCACGAGATTACCCGTCCAGAGCCGCCAGAACTCCCCGCGCACAATGGCGGTGCGGAGATAAACCAATTTCTCCGCGACGGGATCGTCCGTGAAGACCGCGCCCGCCGCCGCCGCAACGATCAGCGTGGCCCACGGCATTTTTACCGAACGCCAGCGCGCCGGCTTTTGAGATTCCATGGGCCTAGCCTTAGGGCGGCCCAAGCCGACTCAAGGTGGAACGCGTTGTCCCCAACGCGTCGAGCGACTCCGCCGGCGTTTAATCGTCGACGGAGCCAAACCGTTCGCCGGGCCCAGCGTCTTCGACCGCCGTGCTCAGAAGTCCCTCACCCGCGAACTTAGGTTCGCGGCGCGGGCAGCTTTTCCGGTGTCACGCCGGTGCGCACCGCGATCGTCGCACAGACTTTCGGCACATACATCCGCGTTTCCGCCGACAGTGCCGGCGAGATCTCTGCGAACGTCTTCGCATTCCGCGAGGCGAGCAATCGCCGCACGCGTCCTTCCCCGGCATTATACGCGGCGAATGCCAGCGGCCAGTCGCCGAATCTTTCGTGCAGCTTCTTCAAATATCGGGCCGCCGCCCGCGCCGATTTTTCGGCGTCGGTGCGTTCGTCCGGCAGAAAGGTTTTCAATCCCAGCGCGCGGGCGGTTTCCGGCATGAATTGGAAAAGTCCCTTGGCCCCGACCGGGCTCCGCGCCGCCGGATCGAGGGTCGATTCCGACTCCGCCAGCCACGCCAATTCCGGCGGGACACCCTCCGCCGAAAATCCCTTTCGCAGAATCGGCATCAATGCCTCCGCCTGCGCGGGCTGCGGCCGCGCGCGCATGCGCGCAAGCCAGAGGTCGTAATAGGGAATGCGCACGTTGACCGGCACACCGACTGTCCCGGAGGGCGGTTTCGGCGGCAGCGCCGACCCCGGGATTTTTCCCGCCGCCTTTGCCGCCTCGATATAATCCAAGCGCACCGTCAGCCAGTCGGCATAATCCTCGTAACCCGGGAGCACCCGCAAGGCCGCGAGCGCGGCCTTCGCCTCCGGCTCGAAGCCCACCAAGACTTTCAAATCGTCGTTGTCCAGCGCCTGCTGCAGCCGCGCGGCGAACGAGTCAAAGCGCTCGCGCGAGGGAAACTCGTACTGTTCCTTCACCTCGTCGGGCGCCAATTGATCGAACAATTCCTTCCCGGCATCGTAGATTTCATCTGGCGAGGGCAGCTCCGCGCCCGCTGGTGTTTTTGGCGGAGGCTCGGCGGCCAATAATGTCGTCCCCATAAAAACCAGCGCGAAAACTGAAGAGATGCGTCGCATGGGGAGGAAGACCTCGCCCACGTGAACAGGTTGCCCGCTAGTCCGCCAGCTTCGCGGAAGGCGGGTGGAGCGTGTTGTTTGCCTGTTTCCCGTTTGACCCTGCTTCGACGCGCTCTAAGTAGGACCGCTCCCTCCGTGAACCGCGTCCATATCAAGACCTACGGGTGCCAGATGAACGAGCGCGACAGTGAAGCTGTCGCGGCGATGTTGCGCGCCCGGGGCTATCGGATCGTGGGCAGCGAGGACGACTGCGATGTCCTCCTCCTGAACACGTGCTCCGTCCGCGACGCCGCCGAGCAAAAAGCCATCGGCAAGGCCGGCAATGTCCTCGCCCGGAAAAAGAAAAACCCGGATTTCGTCCTCGGGATCCTGGGCTGCATGGCGCAAAACCGCGGGGCTGCGCTGCTCGACCAGCTGCCCGACGTGGACCTCATCGTCGGCACGCAGAAATTTCACCAAGTTCCCGACTACCTGGACAATCTCCGCGCCGCACGCGACGCCGGTGTCCCATTGGGGGAAACGATCGTCGACATCGCGGAAGAGCCTGGCTCGCAGAACACCATTCGCGACCACGAGCTCGTCGATCGCCAGGTCAACGCGTTCGTGTCGATCCAGCAGGGCTGCAACATGGATTGCGCGTTCTGCATCGTGCCCAAAACGCGCGGTGACGAGCGGTCGCGCCCGATGGACGACATTGTCGCCGAGTGCCGGTCGCTGGCCGCCAAGGGCGTGAAAGAAGTCACGCTGCTCGGCCAGATCGTCACGAGCTACGGCCGGCGCGATTACGTGCACACCGGCGGGATCACTCCCTTCGTGCAACTGCTCGAGCGCGTGCAGGCGATCGACGGCATCGAGCGCATCCGTTTCACGTCGCCCCACCCGCGGGGCTTTAAACAGGACCTCGTCGAGGCCTACGGCCGCCTTCCGAAACTGTGCGGCTACGTCCATCTCCCGATGCAGTCCGGGAGCGATCGAATCCTGCGCGCGATGAACCGGCCGTACACCCGCGAGCGCTACCGGGAAATCGTGGACGCACTGCGCGCGGTGCGTCCGGACATGTATTTTTCCACGGACGTGATCGTCGGATTCCCCGGCGAGACGGACGACGATTTCGCCCAGACACGCGACCTGTTCGAGGCCTGTAATTACGACATGGCCTACGTTTTCAAATATTCGATCCGCACCGGCACGCCGGCGGCGACGATGGCGGGCCAGGTTTCCGAGGAGAAAAAAGAGGAGCGAAACCAGGTGTTACTCGACGTGCTCCGCCAGAATTCCGAACGGCGCAACGCCACCCTGGTGGGCACGGTCGAGGAAGTGCTGGTGGAAGGGCCCGACAAAACCGGAAAGCGTTTCACGGGCCGGACGCGCGGCAACCGCGTGTGCATCTTCGAAGCCGATGCGCGGTTGATAGGGTCCTTGGCACTCCTGAAAATCACTCGGGCGAGCGTGAGCAGCCTTTATGGCGAACTCGTGCTGAGCGGGGTCGCCGATGCGACGGAGCCCACCCTCCCGGCTTAATTTATCCTCGTCACCAACCTTCGGCCCGCTGTCACTCCCACCCATGTCGCTCTTTCTCGCCACGCTCCTCCCGGGCCTCTTTTTGGCCGTGCTCGGGGGACTGCTGGCGTCCAACCAATCGATCGTCACGTCGTCGTTGAAAACGCTCCCGCGCTCGCCGACAGCGGCGCTTTTTTTCTTCGGCGCCGGCGCGGCGTGGTTTGTCTGGGTCGTGTGGCATTCCTCCACCGCCGATAATTTCGACCATCCGATCATCCTGTCGGCGGCGTTTGCCGCCGTCGCCCTGCTGTCGTTCAAATGCGTGCCTGATTTCCTTGCGGTGCGCGGCCTCTGTGTCCTCGCCCTGCTCATCGCGTGGCACCTGCGCGCTGCGGCGTACATGGAGTATGAAAAACCGCTGCGCCTGCTGATGGTGACCCCGATGTTCCTGGTCGTCGGGCTGGCGCTGTGGCTCGGGGTCCAACCGTATCGCCTGCGTGATTTTTTCGAATGGCTCTTCGCCCGCGCCGCGCGCGCGCGGGGCTTGGGCGCGCTGCTGCTGGGTTACGGGGTCGTGCTCGTGGCGGTGGCTTTCACGTACTGATCCCGGCGCTGCGATGACTGAGACGCCTGTCCTCCTCGTGGTCGCTGGTCCCGCCGGCTCGGGAAAAAGCACGCTCTGCGATCGACTCGTGGCGGAAATGCCGAGTTTTTCCCGCGTCGTCACGACCACCACGCGCGCGCCGCGCACGGGCGAAGTCAGTGGCGTCCATTATCATTTCCTGACGCCGGCGGAATTCGACGAGAAGCTGGCGCAAAACGCCTTCCTCGAATGGGCCTGGGTGCACGGCAACCGCCGTTATGGCACGCTGGCCTCGAGCGTGCTGGATCCGATCAACGCGGGCCAGAGCCTGGTCATCAGCGTCGACGTCCAAGGCGTGGAGAGTTTCCGGAAAGCCTCCGCGCACTACCCGATGATTGCGCGGCGCATGACGACGGTGTTCATCATCGTCGACCATGACCGCCTGGTCGCACGCATGCGCGGGCGCGCGCAGGACGACGAAAACGAAATCGCTGGCCGCATGAAGACCGCCGAGCGTGAACTTCGCGAAGCGGAGAAATTCGATTACGTGATCGAGAGCCGCACCCGCGACGAAGATTTCGCGGCGTTGCTCGAGATCGTGAAGCAAGCGCGAGCGAAGGCCGCGAAGACTTCGTAGGATCGACGTACGGCGCGGTCTCGGACCCGCCTCGGGGAAAACGTAGCGCCACGTCTCCGACTGGCTCGTTCGGATCCAACTACAAACCTGCGACGTAGTGTTTGAAACGCGTAACGAGCCAGTCGGAGACTGGCGCTACGTCGATTCCCAGAGGCGGATCGGAGATCGCGCCGTACTTTCGTTGCAAACTCAGACCTCCAGCTGCGGGCGATTCGCTTTCGGCCAGTCGAGGTGGAAGAACTTCCCGCGCGGCTTGTCGATGCGTTCGTAGGTGTGGGCGCCGAAATAATCGCGCTGGGCCTGAAGCAGGTTCGCCGGCAACCGCGCCGAACGATAGCTGTCGTAGTAGCAAAGCGCCGAGCTGAACGTCGGCGCCGGGACACCGCACTCGGCGGCGAGCGACACGACCTTGCGCCAGTTTTCCTGCGCCTTCTTCACGGTCTTGTTGAAATACGGGTCGAGCAGGAGGTTCGCGAGTTTCGGATCGCGCGCATAGGCCTCGGTGATTTTCTGCAGGAACGCCGCGCGAATGATGCAGCCGCCGCGCCAGATCTGCGCGATCTCCCCGAAGTTCAGCGTCCACGAAAATTCCGTCTGCGCCGTGCGCATGAGCTGGAAGCCCTGCGCATACGAGCAGATCTTCGAGCAGTACAGCGCGTCGTGGATCGCGGCCAGCAGCGCCTTCCTGGAGCCGCGGTATTTTTTCGAGGGACCCTTGAGGATCTTCGCCGCCGCCACGCGCTCGTCCTTGATCGCGGAAATGCAGCGCGCAAAAACCGCCTCGGCCACCGTCGGTGCCGGCACGCCCATGTCGAGCGCGTTGGTCGACGTCCATTTGCCCGTGCCTTTTTGGCCGGCCGTGTCGAGGACCACGTCCACGAACGGTTTCTTCGACGACGGGTCCTTCTGCTTGAGGATGTCCGCCGTGATCTCGATCAGGAAACTGTCGAGGATGCCCGCGTTCCACTCGGTGAAGATCGCGCCCATTTCCGCGGGCTTCAGGCCAAGCAGGCCCTTCATCAACGCGTAAGCCTCACAGATCATCTGCATGTCGCCATACTCGATGCCGTTGTGGACCATCTTGACGTAATGCCCGGCGCCGTTGGCGCCGATGTACGTCGTGCAGGGCACGCCACCCACCACCGGCTTCCCGGGAGCTGCGCCGGGAATCGGTTTGCCGGTCTTGGCGTCAACCTTTGCCGCGATCGCTTCCCAGATTGGTTTCAATTCCTGCCACGAAGCGGGATCGCCGCCGGGCATCAGCGAAGGACCAAAACGCGCCCCTTCCTCGCCGCCGGAAACGCCTGAGCCGACGAAGCGGAGATTTTTTTCGCGCAGCGCTTTTTCGCGGCGGATCGTATCGGTCCAAAGCGCATTGCCGCCGTCGATCACGATGTCGCCCGCCTCGAGCAGCGGCACGAGCCCGTCGATTACTGCGTCCGTCGCCTTGCCGGCCTGCACGAGAATCACGATCTTGCGCGGCTTCGCGATCGAGGTGACAAATTCCTCAAGCGTCTTGGTCCCGACCACGCCGCCCGGCGTGCTGGGATTGTCGGAAACAAACTTGTCGGTCTTTTCCGTCGTGCGGTTGTAAACCGAAATCTGAAAACCGTGGTCGGCGATGTTCAGCGCGAGGTTCTGACCCATGACGGCGAGGCCGATGAGTCCAATGTCAGAGCGGGCTTTTGGCATAGGGAGAAAAGGCTTCTAAGCCTGCCTCCGTCCAAAAACCACTCTGTTTTTCGCCGCCCGGTAAAATCGCCGCAACGACGCCGCTTTCGCGGCTAGTTCAGCCCTTCTTCGGGGGCGCGGGCGGCGGCGGCGGCAGCACCGGGTTGGTCGCCTGCTTCGCGCCGTAACTGCCCTTGCTGGGGAGAAAGGGCGCGATCTTGTCGACCAAGGGCGTCAGGAACTTGGGCTCGTTGCGCTCGTAGATCCAGTTGATGCCCACCACGGAAAAGACGATCAGCGCGATCACGGCCATCACGACCTTGTTCGCCCCGGCGACCTTCTGGAGAATGATGACGACGACCACCAACACCAAAACCGCGATGCCCACCTTCCACCAGAATTCGGGCGGGACATGCTTGATTTTTTCGAGCGTGGTCGGCGCAACGGCAAGAAAGAGCATGCGGCAGGACTAACAATCGTCGCCGTCGAGACCAGACGAATCCGCCGAACCCAGCCGCTCCCGAAGACTGGCCGCAAAGAAGCGCAAGTTTCCGGGGCCTCGGATCGAAATCTCCGCGCGCTTATAAGCGCTCCCAAATCTCCTTTGTAGCCTCGGAAACTTGCGCTTCTTTGCGGCCAATTCTCCGAGCGGCGGTGCGCCCTGAACATGGCAATTAACAAACCCGCTTTGGGCGGCGGATCAGGACCACGGATAAAACGGCGCGACGTATCCGACCGGGAAATCCGTGATCTCCGCGGGCAGTTCGACAAAGCCATCCGTGCCCACCAATCCGCCGAAATCCCCCGAAGTATTGCTCGGATCCGGCGTCGCCTGGCGCTCACCGAGCGGCCCGCTGCGCAGCTTTACCGGCAGGAGGTAGGCCAGCTTCGGGCGAAAGGTCACGGGGCAGGCGAGAGCCGCGGTCACAGGCCGGGGCACCGACGCGCCCGAGGCGCCAGCCAGCGCCGGCAGGACATAGCGGTGAAGGCAGGTGTACGACGAAACCGGATTTCCCGGCAGCGCGAAAATGGGTTTCCCCTCCGGGCTCACGCCAAACCACATGGGTTTGCCCGGTCGCTGGCCCACGCCATGGAAAATCTTCCTCATGCCTTGGGCATCCAGTTCCGCCGGCAACAAATCGAATTTTCCCTTCGAAACCCCGCCGCTGATCAGCACCACGTCGAATTCCGCGATGATGTGCCACAGCATGTGCTCAAGCTCGTGACGCATGTCGTGCACGTGAAACCTCTCGACCCAAGGGTAGCCGGCGAGGTGCAACGCCGCGCGCAGCGCATGGTCATTGCTCCGCCGCACTTGGTGCGGCGCCACTGCGTCGCCGACCTCGACCAGCTCGTCGCCCGAAGCGACCACCGCGATCTTCGGTCGCGCACTCACGGTCAGCTGCGTCGCGCCAATGGCGGCGGCGACGGCAATCTCGCGTCCCGTGATGCGCGTGCCGGCCGGAACGATCAGCTCGCCCTGGCGATGATCGCTGCCTCGGCGGTGCACCGATTGGCCGGGCTTCGCCGCGGACGCCGACGCGAGCACCGTCATCTTCCCGTCTTCACTTTTCGTGTCCTCGTAAGGAATCACGCAATCGGCGCCTTCGGGCAGGACGGCACCGGTCATGACTTCCACGCAGGCATCGGTTGAAGCTCCCAGCTTGAAGGGTCGCATGCCGGCCGCCTGCGTGGCTTCGATGCGAAACTCCCGGCGCTGCGCGGACAAATCGGCGGCCCGCAGTGCATAGCCATCCATCGTCACGCGGTCGAAGGGCGGGAGGTCGCGGTCCCCGCGAAGGTCGCTGCGCAGCACGCGTCCATGAGCATCGGCCAGCGCGCATTCCTCGCTGCCGAAACGCGGCAGCGCCTCGCGGATCAATTTCTCGGCTTCGGCCGGCGTCAGCATCGCCGTCAACTTATTGGCCGCGCCAGGTGCGAACTTGCTCATCGGTCAGTGGGGGTGGGGCCATCGGATGATTTTTTTCGCAGCGTGGTGCGGACAAAGGAAAAGACGAGGCTTCTCTCCGCCTGCGAGTTGGCCGCAAAAAAGCGCAAGTTTCCGGGGCTGCGAAGGAGATTTGGGAGCGCTTATAAGCGCGCGGAAGTTTCGATTCGAAGCCGCAGAAACTTGCGCTTTTTTGCGGCCAACCTGTTCGAGCCGGCGGCCGCCGGCGCTGCTTACAAATACCGGGCGGAGCGGCCGAGGTAGTTCAGCGTCCAGATTTCCTTCCACACCCGATAGCGGCCCTCGTGCGTGATCTTGCCGAGATCCTCGCGGTCGGAGTGCGAGTGCAGGAAACCCAGCTCGGTGTTCAATCGATCCAGCTCGTGCTGCGTCGCGTTCAGATCCGTCAGCGGGTCGACCGCGAAGGATACGATCGTGTCCTTGAGGCTCGCGATGCGCGCCTGATGGCGCTCGAGCAGCTTCGGCAGCGAACGGCACAGCGGCGCGCGTTCCACGAACCAGTTCTCGGGATAAAACCCGGCGAAGGGCACGTAGAGGTTGTCGGTGACGTACCGGCTGCCGTCGCTCGTGAGCGACGTGATGGCGAAGCAGATCGTGACGGCCCCGCTGGCCTGCGGGATGAACGTGACCTGCACGCGCACCGTGCCATCGAGGTTTTGGTAAATGGAAACGCGCAGGTAGATCCCGCCGCCGATCTCGGCCTTCATCGCCTGGACCTGCTTGTAGTTTTGCCCGCGCAGCCACTCGCGCAGCTGCAGCGCCTTTGGCTGGGTGGGCCACTCGTCACCGACGAGGTTCAGCACATAACGCGGAAACAGCGGCAGCGGGCTCACGCTGAGCGCATGGATGCTGAGCCAGTTCAGCAGTGTTTCGCCCAGGAACCACAGCAGGAAGAAAAACACGGCAAGCGCCCAGTAGGGCCGGTCAACGAGTTTGAAATCGCGGAAAACCTGCGCGGCGCCGAAAGCGAACACCAGCCAGCGCAGCCAGCGGTCCACGATCGAAAGCAGCGGCGAAGCCGCCCGCTGGTTGATCTGGGCCAGCATGAGCGAAACGAGGATCGCACCAAGGATTAGGTAGGGAATTTCCACAGGAAGGGACGAGCGGCAGGCGGGGGAATATACGGATAAAACGGTTAAATCCTAGGGGTGATTTTGCAGCCGCACCCGTTTCATCCTCCCCGCTGGCGCGATTCACCTGGCGAGGTCAAAGCCGACAGGGAGTCCCGGCGGACCTGCCCTGCGAGTAAAGAGGACAAACGGCGCGCCGAAAGCTCAGCTGAGGCGCACCGGCATGATCACACAGATGAAGCTGTCGAGGGTCTTGAAGACGCCCGGGCTCACTTCGTCCTTCAACTCGAAGAAAATTTCGTCCTTCGCCAGCGCGCGGAGCGGATCCATCACGAAGGTCGGGTTGAACGCGACCTGGAGTTCGGGCCCGCTGTAACCGATCGCCATCGATTCATGCGCTTCGCCGAAATCAGGGCTCTGCGCGGTGATCTCGAGCAGGTTGCTCGTCAGCTTGATCTTCACCGAATTCGACTTCTCCGAGCACACCAGCGCCGCGCGATGCACGCATTGGAGGAAAAGTTCGCGCTCCAGCTTGATGCGTTGGTGCGTTTCCTTCGGGATGACTTGGTTGTAGTTCGGGTAATTGCCTTCGACGACCTTCGAGTAGAGGTAAACGTGGTCGATCAGGCCGCTCGTGTCCTTGTCCGTCGCAATCTGGAACGCCGCCCGGCGGTCGTTGAAGTTGATCTTCAGCTTTTCCCCCTTGTCGAGCAGGCGGGAGAGTTCGCCGACGGTCTTGGCCGGGAGGATGATCGCGCCCGCGGACGCAGCCGGGACATCCATTTCCTTCGACACGAGGGCCAGCCGGCGGCCATCGGTCGCCACGAGCGAGAGCTTGCCGTCCTTGAAGTTGAAATAGACGCCGTTGAGGATGTAACGCGTCTCATCGCTCGACTGCGCGTAGGCGACGCTCTTCAGCATCGAGGTGAGCTCACCCTGCTCGAGCGTGTAGGCCTTCTCGTCACCGAACTCCGGCAACGGGGGAAATTCCTCCTTGCCGATGCCCATGATGCGGAAATTCGAGCCGCCGGACGTAAGTTTGACCTGGTGATTGGGCGAGGCGTCGAAGGTGACGTCGACGTTCGGCAACTCGCGGACGATCGTGGCCAAGCGCTTGACGGGCAGCGTCACGGCGCCGGTTTCCTTCACCTCGGCCTTGATTTTGCAGCGAATCCCGAGGTCGAGGTTGGTGGTGGTGAGCGAAATCTGGTCCTTTTCCGCTTCGATCAGCACGTTGCTCAGGATCGGCATCGTGGCTTTGGACCCGACGACATTGAGCACTTGGGCAAGGCCGTTGGCGAAATGATCGCGGTTGATTTTAAATTTCATGAAGAGCTGGATGGGGACCGGCTGGGAGAAGTTAACAAAGTCTATTAGGATAAGGGATCAATAAGTAATTAAAGCAGTATTATTATAGGGTGCGAGGAACCCCAACAACCTGCGGTTTTCCCTCTGAAAATGCCCGTTTTTTTTCGGTGAAAAATCCTCGGCGTGGAAGCTGGTAACTGCCCACTTATTCGCAGGGTCGAGGTTGTTGGGAAGTCATCGGCAGGTTGTTCACAAGGAACTCTCAAACCGTGTGGAAGGGCGATCGCGTGCGCGAAGGCCGGCGCCATTGCCGGATCAGGCCGAAGAAAATGTAGCCGAGGCAGGCGCCCAGGAAAGCGATCTCCTTGAACAGCACCACGAGCCCGATGAAGGCCAGGAAAAGGATGAAAGGCTGGAGACGCGTGCGGGTCTGGAGGTCGACGCCCTTGCCGCTCGGGTAACGCACCGTGCTCACCATCAGCACTGCGATCAGGAGCATGAGCGGAGGCAGCGCGAGCGCCCAGAAACGGAGCTCCTTCGAAGTCGCGGACAGGTGAATCAGGAACAGCACCAGCGAGGCCACGGTCGCGGCGGCGGCCGGCACCGGCAGGCCCACGAAATCGCGGTTGGAGTCCTTCTTGTTGCCGTGGAGCAGGGGATTGGTGATGACGTTGAACCGCGCCAGCCGCACCGCGGCGCAAAGCAGGTAAATGAACCCGATGAACCACCCGATGCTCCGGAAGATCTCGTAACCCTGCGTCGGCGACAGGATCAGGAAGAAAACCATCAATGCCGGCGCGATGCCGAATGAGATGATGTCCGCGAGGGAATCGAATTCCGCGCCGAACAACGACTCGCGTCCACCCATGCGCGCCACGCGACCATCGAGCGTGTCGAACGCCGCCGCGCCAAAGATGAACCAAACCGCCTGGGTGTAGTGGTCGGACGATGATTTGTTCAGGTACTCGCCCGAGGCCACCGTTTCCGCCAAGCGGGCCTGGATGCAGTGGATCACGGCGACGAACCCGCAGAACAGGTTCCCGGCGGTCATCAGGTTCGGCAGGAAATAAATCCGGCTGGCCTGCGTGACGTTGTAGGGATCCTCGCGCGAGGCGAGGTCGTCAGACACGGGACGGCGGGGATTCATTTCGTGAGGCTTTCCAGGTATTTCCAGAACTTGGAATGCTGCTCGACGAGCTGCTGTTCCGACACCGGCAGCTTGTTGCGCAGGAGGAAATCCTCGAGCGAGTTCTTGTGCAGGATGTAGTGCGTGTGGAGCGTCTCGCCCTTCGCCTCGAAATAGAAGCGGTAGTCGCCGGCGCGGAGCCGGTAATACTCGCGCTCACCCCGATGAAACCGCCCCAGCGGCTCCCGCGGGTTGGCCAGGTCCGCCGGTTTCAGCCCCGTGATCGGCTCGATGAGGTCGAGCTGCGTGAGTTTGTCCAAGCGGTTAAGCTCACGCATGCTTTGCTCTGAAAAAGTGACTTGGTACATCGGGCAAACGTGTCACTCGGGACCGCCCGGGGTGCCCGGCGTCATGCGCGGGACCCTCGGCTGGCGTGAAATTTGACTGCGGGCGCCCATGAAAAAAACGGTTCTATCCCCGGCTCTTCTCGCGGCAACGCTATTCCTAGCCGCGCCCTGCTTCGAAGGCCCGGCCACCTTCTTTCTAGTTTCCACCTGCGGAACCGGGGGCTACACCGTCGGCATGCCTGTCACGTTGAAAGACATTCGTGCCGCCCAACGCCGGATCGCCGGCGGCGTCATCGTCTCGCCCTGTCCCGAATCCATCCCCCTCTCCGAAATCACCGGCGCCCGGATCGTCTGCAAACTCGATAACTTCCAGCGCACCGGCTCGTTCAAGGAACGCGGCGCGCGCAACGCGCTCCTCCTGCTTTCCCCCGCCGCGAAACAGCGCGGCGTCATCGCCGCCAGTGCCGGCAACCACGCGCTCGGCCTCGCGTACCATGGGCGACTGCTCGGCGTCCCCGTGACCGTCGTCATGCCCGACTACGCTCCGCTGGTCAAAATCACGACCTGCCAGCGCCTCGGCGCCAACGTCCTGATCCACGGCAAGGATTTCGCCGAGGCGCGCGCGGAGGCCGACCTGCTCGTGGCCAGCCGCAACCTCACTTACATCCACGGTTTCGATGCGCCGGATATCATCGCGGGCCAGGGCACGATGGGCCTCGAGATCCTGAAACAGGTCCCCGATGCCGATGCCATCATCTGCCCCATCGGCGGCGGCGGCCTCATCGCGGGATTGTCACTGGCCGTCAAATCCCTCCGCCCGCGCGTGAAGGTCATCGGCGTCGAAAGCGTTTCCACGGGAAACTACGCTGCGGCGCTGCAGGCCGGGAAACCGGTGACAGTGGCACGCCGCCCGACGCTGGCCGACGGCCTGGCGACGCTTACCGTCGGCTCCAATGCGTTTGCCCTTGCGCGCCGGCACGTCGACCAGGTCGTCAGCGTGACCGAGGATTGGATCTCGCTCGCGATCCTCCGGATGCTGGAACTCGAAAAGACTGTCGTCGAGGGCGCCGCGGCGACCCCGCTCGCGGCGATGATGTCGGGCCAAATGCACCGGCTGCGCGGGAAGAAGGTCGTGCTCGTCGTCTGTGGCGGAAACATCGATCCGGCGATCCTGAGCCGCGTGATCGAGAAAGGCCTGGTGCACGACGGGCGCCTCACGCGTTTCACCGCGAAGATCAGTGATCGCCCCGGCGGGCTCGCCGTGCTCTGCCGGGTGATCGCCGACGCCGGTGCGAGCATCAAGGACATCGCGCACGACCGCGCCTTCAGCGGGCCCGATGTGTCGGCGGTCCATGCCGTGTGCACGGTCGAAACCCGCGACCACGCCCACATTGCCGCGCTGCATCGCGCCTTGAAACGCCACGGCTTTCCGCTCGTCGTGGAAAAATGACGCGAGCCCGCCACGTCCGCTGGCTGCCGGGTTTCGCGATTGCCGCACTGGCCGCGCTGCGCGTCGGCGCCGTGACGACGTTGGACATCCCTGTCTTCGCCGGCGGCTACGGCATCGCGTTTTACGAGGAAACCGCCCGGCGGTTCGAAAAGGAGCGCCCGGACGTGCGCATCCAGCTTTACGGCGACCCGCGCATCGCCGACCAACTCCGCATCCGGCTGATCGACGGCAACGTCCCCGATGCGGCCTCGGTCGCGGACATCCAGTGGCCGCAGCTGATCAAGGCCGGCCGCCTGCGCAACCTCGGCCCCGACTTGGCGCGGCAGAAAAACTGGGAGGGCGACAATTCGTGGGAGAGGTCATTCCTGCCCGGCGCGCTCGAGGCGTGGCAACTGCCCGAAGGCACCTACGGCGTGCCCTTCAGCTACGCGTGCTGGACGATTTTTTATGATAAGAAATTTTTCCGCGAGCACCACCTAGCCGAGGCGCGGACGTGGGAGGAATATTTCGCGCTCTGCGAGCGAATCAGGCGCCTCGGCCGCGCCCCGCTCGCGGTCCCCGGGGTCTACCTGCGCTACACCGATTGTTTCCTGCGCGCCGCCTGGTGCAGCCTGGCGGGCGCCTCGGCGTGGCCGGCATATCGGAACTCGGAGCCGGGGGTGCACCTGGATCCCCGCTTCATCCGCGCGGTGCGAACCTGGCAGCAGCTGGCGCAGTATTTTTCTCCCGGCTGGCAGGGGATGACGCACACCTCCGCGCAACGGGAGCTGCTCGAGGGCCGCGCGGCGATGAACATCTCGGGATCGTGGATGGTGAGTGAAATGAAGGGAAAATTTCCGGAGGGCTTTGAACTGGGCGCGATGAGATTGCCGGTGTACGCCGACGGCGTCGGCGACCCGACGCTGCTCCAGGTCGGCACGGATTATTTTTTCGTCTTCGCGACGGGCGACCCGGTGCGCGAGCGCGCGACGATCGATTTCCTGCGTTTCCTGACTTCGCGCCAGAGGGCCGAGGCGTGGGTGCGCACGGTGGATTCCCCCGTGGCGGTGCGCGGGGTTCCGCGGGAGGCGTTTTCGGAAAAGATGCGCGACACCGCGGCGCTGATCGAAACGAGCGCTTCCGCGATCAACACGGCGGCCGATCTTTCGCAGCCGCCGGCGATCCGGCAGGCGTTGACCGATTCCCGCCTGCGCCTCATGCGCGGGGAAATCACGCCCAGGCAGTTCGCGGAACGGCTCGAGGCGGCGGCCGAAGGCGACCGGCAGCGCGCCTTGCGCCCGGGCTGGGTCAATTACAAGCACCCGGTGAAGGGCACGCTGTTGCTCGCGGCGCTGGTGCTCGGGGCCGCGGGTTTTGGGTTCTCCGCGTGGCGCGCGCGAAAAAATCGGCTTGCGCGCCGGGTCGATGCCGCGACCGATGCCGGGGCCTTCGGCCGGTTGCGGGCGGCGATGGCGGTGGGCTTCGTGGGCCCGGCGTTTTTCCTCTACGCGGCGTTGGTGCTCGCGCCGGGGATGGCGGCGTTGCTCTGGGCGTTCACGCGCTGGGATGGAATCAACGCCCGCCAGTGGGCGGGCCTCTATAATTTCAAGTGGCTGATGTTCGAGAGCGACGTCTTCTGGTCGGCCCTCGCGAACAACGCCTTCCTGATGGTCGTGCCCGCGCTCGTGGTGGTGCCGCTCTCGCTCGTGCTGGCCGCGCTGATTCATCGCGGGGTGCGCGGCGCGCATTTTTTCCGCGCGGTGTTCCTCTTTCCCAACCTGCTCGGCGGCGTGGCCGCGACGCTGCTCTGGCTGGGCGCGTACGAACCACACGGCGGCTTGGTCAACGCCTCGCTCGTCGGGCTCGGCCGATGGGTGAACAACGACTGGCTCCAGTCGTTCGACGGCTATCCCTGGCTCGCGCAGAGCCATCTCTACTGGGCGCTGATCCCGATCTACCTGTGGATGGCGTGCGGGTTCAACCTGATCCTCTACCTCGCCGCGATGGAAGGCATCGACGCGCAGCTCTATGAGGCGGCGGATCTCGACGGGGCCTCGCGCGCGCGGCAGTTTTTCCTGATCACGCTGCCGATGATCTGGGAGGTCCTGGTGATCAGCGCGGTGTTCATCGTCATCGCCGGCCTCAACGCGTTCGAAATGATCTGGCTGCTGACGTCGCAGGATCCGAGCACGACGGCGCACACGCTCGGCACGCTGCTGGTCGCGACGATGTTCCGGGAGTTCGCCATCGGGCGCGCGACGGCGATCGCGGTGGTGTTGTTTGTGCTCGTGCTGGCGACGAGCGCCGCGGTGATGCGCATCCTCCGGCGGGAAGCGGTGGAAACGTGATGACGACCACGGACGGAAAATTTTCGCGGGCGCTCATCTTCACCGCGCTGCTCGGCTACGCGGTGTGGGTGATATTCCCGATGGTCTGGATCGCGTACTCGTCCCTCAAGGCCGATGCGGAGATTTTCCGCGACGCCTTCGCCCTGCCGGCGGCGGGGGAGCTGCACACGGAAAATTACACGCAGGCCTGGCATGAGGCGCGTTTCGGCGACTACTTCGCCAACAGCGTGCTGGTGACCGCGGCCTCGGTGACGCTCATCGTGGGCCTCGGGGCGATGGCGGCCTACGCGCTGGCGCGTTTCTATCATCCGGCGGGCCGGGCGGTCTTCTGGCTGTTCCTGGCGGGCCTCATGATTCCCGCGCAGCTCGCGGTGATCCCGATGTTTTTTGAAATGCGCGCGGTGGGCCTGCTGAACTCGAAGCTCGGCTTGATCCTCGTGTACACGGCGAACGGGCTGCCCTTCGCGATTTTCATCCTCGCGGGATTTTTTCGCTCGCTGCCGCGTTCGCTTTACGAGGCGGCGGTGATCGACGGCTGCGGAGAGTTCGCGGCGTTCTGGCGCGTGCTGCTGCCGCTCGCGAAGCCGGGGCTGATGACCGTGGCGATTTTCCAGTTCATCGGCGTGTGGAAGGAATATTTTTTCGCCTTCATGCTGACGGGCGGCGACACCACGCATGCCGCGCGGACGCTGCCGCTCGGGCTCGCGAACCTGTCGATCACCGCGCAGTTCCACACCGACTACGGCATGCTCTTTGCCGGGCTGGTGCTCGTGACGCTGCCGATCCTGGCGCTGTATTTACTGCTGCAACGGCAGATTGTGAAAGGCGTCTCCGCCGGCGCCCTCAAAGGATAGGCGCGGTCTTCGGCTGGCTCCAATGACGCGGCCAGGCCGCCGGTCGGAGACCCGTCACGAATGCACCCTGGCGACATGCGCCACCGGCGAAGAAACGTGGGAAACGCCCGCGGTCTGGGTGCGGGCGTTCGGCTCGGTGAGGTTCGAGATCGAAGAGACGATGGCGACGGCGACGCCGGCCAAAATGATGGCGGCGGTTAACTTGAATGTAGGATCATTTTTCATGGCGGATTCGAGTGTGAGTCCCGGTGAGACGGGACCGGGCTCCCCGCGTTTCATCCGTCCCTAGCCAAAAGCAGGTAGGAACTACGTAGCGCCGGTCCGACCGGCTCACTCGACGTCCCAGCATGGCACCACCAGCCAGGGCCCGGGGCATCCCGAGCCCTGAAGCGGCGACGCAGTGATTGAAACGTGCGACGGAGCCGGTCGGAAACTGGCGCTACTTTTTTCCATCCGGGTCTTGATTTCCCGCTGCGATGGGCCGTATCAACCTGTGTCCACTCCTCCCCGATGATGATCCACCCCACGCCCAAATACGTCCGCGCAAGCGCGGCACGACGTGGCGTAGCTGTGCGCGTCGATCATCTCGCCATGATTCCGTCCGTCTTCACGGCCTGGAATCTGGCCTTTGGAAGTGGTGCCTGCTGACTGGATAAACCCTAAATCCATCCCAGCCCCGACCCACTTCCGCCCGGAAGTGGGTTTTTTGTTTTCTCCCTGAGGCCGCTTCCGGAAACCGCTCGAAAAATGAAGTTTTCCCATGACCTCCTCACCACCTCTCTGCCAGTTGACCGACACGCTTTCCGTCGTGGAATCGGTGCTTCAACACGTTGGACGCCGGCTGCCCTTGCACATCTCCCGCGAGGATCTCGCGAGCGCGGGGAAGGTCGCGCTCGTCGAGGCGCTGCTGCGTTATGGCGGCCCGGCGAACGAAGCGCGGGCCTACTGCTATGCGCGTGTCCGCGGAGCCGTGTTCGACGAATTGCGCCGCCTCGATCCGCTTTCGCGACGCACCCGCGCGCGCGTCAACCTCGTCAATCGCGCCACCAACGACCTCACCGGCGAACTCGGCCGCGAACCCGCCGACTTTGAAGTCGCCGCCGCGACTGGTCTCACCATTGGCGCGGTGCGCGAAGCCGGGCGCGTTGCGATCACTGAAACCTGTTCCATCGACGGCGCTGGCGTGGAGCTTCGCGACCGCGGGGCGCCTTGTCCGGCGGAATCGGCGGCGAACGACGACGCGGCCATCTCCGTCCGCGCGGCGCTGACGCGCCTCGCGCCCAACCAGGCGCTGGCGCTGCGCCGTTATTACCTCGAGGACGCCACGCTCGACGACATCGCGGAGGAACTCGGCGTCTCGCGCGAACGCGCCCGCCAGGTGCGCGAGGCCGGCGAGAAAAAACTGCGCGCCGACTTCGTCGTGCTCGCGCTGTGGCAGTCGTTCCTCGTCCGGCGTTGAGCCTGGGCGGGGGGCGATGCTCCCGCCTCCAACATCCCAGCTCCAAAAAAACCCAAACCCACCATGTCATTCCTCATGAAAACATTTCCCTTCCTCCGCTTTGTGCCCAAGCCGCTGCGTTTGACGCGGGTTTTCCAACGCCCGGCCATTATCGGACTGGATCCTCCGCGTCCGTTGGAAAAACTGCCTCAGCGTGAATCGACCCAGGTGGTCGGAATGTGGGCGGGCGGACACTTCATGCCGTTCCTCGTCGACAAACCCCGTTCAAGCCGGCGCCGCGATCCGTGTGATTGAATGCTTGGAGTGGCTCCGTCCGCGGAAACGTCGACGGAGCCCAACCCGTTCGACCGACTCAGGGTTTCAAACAGCGCGTTGGGACAACACACTCCACCTACTTCGCGGCGATCTGGTCTTCGGCGCCTTCGGCCCAGCGGCAGAGGGCGTTGGCCTGCGCGGGGGAAAGGCGCGCGGAACGATGCACCCAGAGATAAGATTTCAGCGGCATGGTATCGTCGCGGACCTCGTCGCAGATCGCTTCGAGTTTGTTCATCTGGCGCTTGGGACTGTAGCTGCCGAATTCCGAAAAATTCAGGTTCTTCTTCCCGCCGGAAACATGGCTCGCCAGCCACCAGGCCGCCGGTTGGACCTCGGCATACCAGGGATAGCGCGTGTGGTTGGAGTGGCAGTCGTAGCACGATTCCGCCAAAATCTTCCGCACGTCGGGCGACGCCGGGTACACCACCGTGATGTCGGCCTTGCCGGTGAACAGGGGGCTCGACGAAATGTTTTTAGCCGGACGGACGAATTGCAGCGCGCCGAAAATGAGCGCGAGCCCAACGACGATCTTGGCCTTCACCATGGTGTCGGGCTGGGCTGGCACGCAGGGTTATTTGACCGCGACGGGCTCGTCGGGCAGGCGCTTGATCCGCTCCGCCAAGGGCGGATGGGTCGAGAAGATCTTCTTCGATTTCCCACCTTTTTGCGCGAGTTGGTTGAGCACCATCCGCAATCCCCCGGGAGCATAACCCGTCGTCAGCGCCAGGTCGCGCCCGACCCGGTCCGCTTCGTACTCGGTCTGGGGATCGAAGCCGTTTTCGAACAAGGTCTTGGTGATTTTTTCCACGCCCAGGTCGAACTGCGCGAGCGCGGTGTTGATCTGGCGAACGTCGGTGCTCTGCCGTGCGGCGATGCTGGTGGCGCCGGCGAGGAATTCGCCGCGAGCCACGATGTTGAGCGCGTGCTTTCGCGTGATGTGGGCGATCTCGTGGCCGAGGACCGCCGCGAGGGCATCGTCGCTCTCCGCCATTTCGTAGAGCGCCCGCGTGATGAACACATAGCCGGACGGGGCGGAAAAGGCGTTCACGGTGTCGGATTCGAGGATGCCAAAGCGCCAGTCGAGTTCCGGGCGGCTCGAGTAACGCGCGAGCGTCCGGCCGACGAGGTTTACGCGTTTCATCATGTCCTCGTCCCGCACCAGGCCGCCGTATTTGCCGACGATCTCGAGGGCGACGGAATCACCGATGACCTTCTCCTCCTCGGGCCCGATGCCGGCGGCGCCTTTGGCGACCTTGCCGACATCCTTGATCGTATCGAGGCCCTTGGTGAGTTTGCCGAAGTCGAACTGCGCGTGGGCGCTGGCCGCGAACACCGCGGCCAGCAGGAGCGAGAGTGGGGCTCTCATTGGTATTCCCCCTTCTTCTGCTCCTCGAGGAAGCGTTCGAGTTCCTGGTCGGAGAGGTCGTGGCACTGCTGCGTCATCCACTCGATGTCACCGGAAGCGTTGCCGAGATTCTGGCGCTTGGCGTACGCTTCGCCGGCCTCGGTGAGAGGACGCGCGGCGGCGGTTGCGCTGGTCTTGCTGGCGCCGAGGGACAAGCCGTCGAGCCCCTTGGCTTCCGAGGGTTTTTCGTCGGAGAGATTGCCGCCGAAGATCCAGCCGGAGTTCTTGCCTTCGCTGACTTTCACCCAAGCGCCCTGGACGGACTCGACCTTGAGTTTCTTCGCGTACGCCAGTCGCGTGACGGGTGAGGCGAGCATCTTGGGTTCCGACAACAGCACGGTTTCCACGCGCTTCGTGTAGGCCACGGCGCCCGCGGTAAAGGCAGCGGGCAAGGCCGGGACGCCCGCACACAGGGCGACTAATCCGGCACAGAGTTTGGTGTTCATTTGGTTTTGAGGGAAAGGGTCGGGTACCATCCCGGGGGCGGGGGCGCGGCGGCAAATCGCCGGGCATCTTCCAAGAGATCTTGCGTCATGCTATCGTGGGGTTCCAAAGCGGCGGCACGCTCGAAGGCGCTGGCTGCCTCCGCAAAGTTCCGATGGGTATAGAGTGAATGGGCTTCGCCATAGACGGCGAGGAAGTTTTTCTTTTCGGGCGTAAGGTCGGCGATTTCGCCGACGAGTTCGCACACGTTCACGGCCGTGTTTTTGCCCTTCACCTTGAGGCCGGTCAGCGGGCGGATCACGAGGTGATCACGCACGAGTTTCGAGGTGGTTTCGCCGAGCAGGATGCCCGTCCCGAATTCCTTGTTCGCGCCCTCGAGCCGCGACGCGAGGTTAACCGTGTCGCCGAGCACGGTGTAATTTTTTTTCCGCTCGGACCCCAGGTTCCCCATGATCATGTCGCCCGTGTTGATGCCGATGCGCATGCCGAGGGTGCGGCCGTGGGTGACGAGGAGCTTTTTGTTGCGCTCCTCGAGGATCCGCATCGCGGCCAAGGCGGCACGGCATGCGGCGAGCGCGTGGCCGGGCTGGTGCAACGGGGCGCCGAAAATGGCCATGACGGCGTCGCCGATATATTTGTCGATATAGGCCCCGTGCTCCATCAGACAGTCACTCGTTTCCTGGAGGTAGCCGTTGATGAGCTCGAGCAGTTCGCCTGGCGTCACCTGTTCCGACAGGTCGGTGAAACCGGCGAGGTCGCAGAAAAAAACCGAGGCCTCGCGGCGCTCGCCGCCGAGCCGGATGGCGTTGGGATCGCGGACGAGCATCTCGACGACCTCCGGCGCAACGTAGCTGCCGAACATCGTCTGCACCTCTTCACGCCGCCGCCGTTCGTCCCAGAACGTTTCCGCCACCACGCCGATCAAGGCGAGGATCGCCGCCACGACCGGAGTCGAGGGCTGAAAATACCATCCCAGCGAAATCCCAATATAGGCACCGCCGATGAGGATGATCGAGGCACCGGCGGAAAACAGGATCGGGCCGAGGATCCCGGTTTTCTGGACGCCGAAGAGCGCGAGGATCGCCACCACGAGCACCGCGACGGCGAGAGAGTACCATGAGGAAATCGGGGTGATAAAATCGTTTTCGACGAGGTTCGTCCAAGCGGTCCAGTGCACGATCACCCCCGGCTCGAGGTTGCCGATCGGGAACGGTTTTTGGTCAAAAGTGCCACTCGCACTCGCGCCCACAAAGACGGTTCGTCCCCGCAGCTCATCGAACCCGGGACCGGTCAGGAGTGGCTCCTTGGCCAAGGCCTGGGTTAGGGCGGCGGGATTTGCGTCGGGCACGGCTTCGGCCAGCCGGTCGATGATATGCAGGCCGGAGACGATATAACGCCCGGCCGACACCACGGGGACACGGGAGCCATTCGCCCGAATTTGTTCGAGTCCACCGTGCCAACGCAGGAGTCCCCCGCTCGAATCCGAAGGCGGCAGCGCGGCCGCGGCGAGCGAGGCCTCGGCCGTATAATGCCGAATGACCCCGTCGGACTGAGCGTCCATGGTGGCGACGCCCGTGCGCGGAATTTGGAAAAACGCCGGGTGCTCCTTCACAAACGTCTCGTCCCAAAAGGCCGGCCACTGCTTCGTGGTGCGGGCGAGGACAACCTCGGGCATGATGGCGGAAAGGTTGCCCAGAAAAGCATCTTGTTCAGCGGCGGCGGAGTGATCGATGAACGTGAAATCCATCACGATATGGGAGGCGCCGGCTCGCTGCAGGCCCACGATCAGCGCGGCGAAGGTCGTGCGCGGCGGAGGCCACGTGAAGCCAAAGCCTTTGTCGCTGAGCTCCTTCATCATGTCGTCGTCCATCATCACCAGGGCCGAGCCCGGTGGCGGCGGTTTCGCATGGAAAGGATGGCGGCTCACGCCGTCGAAGAACGCGTGGTTCAGCGCCGGCCCGAGTGGGGAAAAATGAAAACCGAGCACCAGCAACGCCACCGGTACGAGCCAGCGCCAGCGCCGGACGAGGGTGGGGCGGGATACTTTGAGCACGCGCGGATTAGGAGCGACCGGACCGTAGCGCGCAAGCGAACGCATCCACCGTGGGGCGCGGTCTCTGGCCCGCCTCGGCGAGAAACGTGGCGCTACGCTCTGTTTGACTCCGTCCCCGATTTGATCCCGATGGAGCGGTTCAACGTGTTGGGGACCCAGGCGACAGGTTCAGGGTAAACAACGCGTTCCACCCGCGGATGGCCACCCCCGAACTGCGATCTTCGAACCTCGATCTCCGACGCGACGAAGCGCGCGTTCCTCCGACCGACTGCCTACGCTGCGGTGCGTGTTGTTTTTCTGCCGGGGAAAATTATGTCCGCGTCACCGGCGATGATTGGTCGCGGCTCGGCGAAGCGGCGGAGCGCCTCGCGCAGTTCGTCGGAAACCGCGCCTTCATGAAAATGAAGGACGGGCACTGCGCCGCGCTCGAAATCCGCCAGCCCGCCGGGCGACCGCCCGAATTTTTCTGCACGGTTTACGAAGCGCGTCCCCAGGTCTGCCGCGACCTCGCCCGCGGATCCCCGGCGTGCGAAGCCGAGCGTTGGAGAAAGCGGAGTGATAGTCCGGCGTAGCGCGCGGTCTTCGACCCGCTTTCCCGGATTGGCCCGGATTCGGAATCAAGCGGTGGAAGAATCCAAGGGACTGGACGTTTCTAGGCCGATCCAAACGAGCCGGTCGAAGACGTGGCGCTGCGTTCCAACCGAGCCGCAGTCCCGGAGCGCGCGGGCCGCCTGCGCTACTTCTGCGACTGGCAAAATTTGGGACCCTGCACAGCATTCGGGATGGTTCCGTTCTCGATTCTCGACCTCTCGCCCGTTGTCCAGGGAGGCACTCCCGCCGACGCGCTCCATCGTTCGCGCGACTTGGCGCAGCATGCGGAAAAACTTGGTTACCAAAGATACTGGCTCGCCGAACACCACAACATGACTGGCATCGCCAGCGCGGCGACGGCGGTGGTCATCGGCCACGTCGCAGCCGGGACCTCCACCATCCGTGTCGGGTCGGGTGGAATCATGCTGCCGAACCACGCTCCACTCGTGATTGCCGAACAGTTCGGCACGCTCGCATCGTTGTTTCCCGGCCGCATCGACCTCGGCCTCGGCCGCGCGCCGGGCACGGACCAGGTGACGGCGCGTGCGCTGCGCCGCGGCAATGCGAATTCCGCCGACACCTTCCCGCAGGACGTGATGGAGCTCCAATCGTATTTCCGCGCGGCCGTCCCGAACCAAGCGGTGCAAGCCGTCCCCGGCGCGGGCCTCGAGGTGCCGATCTGGCTCCTGGGCTCGAGCCTGTTCAGCGCGCAGGTCGCGGCGGCGCTGGGGTTGCCCTTCGCGTTCGCGTCGCATTTCGCGCCGGACCAATTGATGGAGGCCCTCGATGTTTATCGTCGCGAGTACTCGCCTTCGGAAAAATGGCCGGCTCCCTATGCGATGGCGGCGATCCAGGTGGTCGCAGCGCCCACTGATGAAGAGGCCCGCTTTCTTTTCACGTCGCAGCAGCAGGCTTTTCTCAAACTGCGTCGCGGCACGCCAGGACTGCTCCCGCCGCCGATCCAGGACCTGGACACCATGAGCTCGGCATTGGAGCAATCGATGATCGGCCAGGCCTTTCGAGAAGCTGTGGTTGGATCGGCCGCGACGGTGAAGCGCGGGATCGAAGCCTTCCTCGAGCGCACAAAAGTGAACGAGCTGATGGTGACCGGCGCCCTCTTTGACCACGCCGCCAGGAAGCGCTCGCTCGAACTCACCGCCAGCATCCGGAGGTAGGCACCACGAAATACACGAAACACACGAAAAGCAGACCTCTGTTCAAAATCCGATGT
>JAQGOP010000026.1 GCA_028293545.1 Verrucomicrobiota bacterium
ACGGCCTCGATCAGCTTGTCGTGATATTCCTTCGCCTGAGCCTTCATCTTCTCAGGAATTTCGCTGGTGACCGGACTCAGTCCGAGATCCTTGTCCTCGGCGGGAAAAATGTAGGCGACCATCTGCACGAGGTCGATGAGGCCCGTGAAGTTTTCCTCGGCGCCGATCGGGAGGAACAACGCGTGCGCGTTGGCCTTGAGCTTGTTGCGGATGTCGTCGATGCAGTGGAAGAAATTCGCACCAACGCGGTCCATCTTATTGATGAACGCGATCCGCGGCACCTTGTACTTGTTGGCCTGACGCCAGACCGTTTCAGACTGCGGCTGCACACCGGCGACGGCGTCAAACACAGCGACGGCGCCATCGAGCACGCGGAGCGAACGCTCGACCTCGGCCGTGAAATCCACGTGCCCGGGAGTATCGATGATATTGATGCGCTGCTTGATTCCCTTCCAAGGACCCCAAGAGGCATTCCACGCACAGGAAATAGCGGCGGCGGTGATCGTGATACCGCGCTCGCGTTCCTGCTCCATCCAATCGGTCACCGTGGTGCCCTCGTGGACTTCGCCCATCTTGTGGACGGCGCCAGAGTAGAAAAGAATGCGCTCGGTTGTCGTCGTCTTGCCCGCGTCAATATGCGCGGCAATGCCGATGTTGCGTGTCCACTCGAGGGGAAACGGACGATCCTTGGCGTTGGCCGGGGAAATCTTGGACTTGTCGGTAACGACAGTGATGACGGGAGCAGCGGACATGATATCGGATCCTTACCAGCGGAGGTGGGCGAAGGCGCGATTCGCCTGGGCCATCTTGTGGGTGTCTTCCTTCTTCTTCACGACGCCGCCCGTGTTGTTGTAGGCGTCGACGATTTCTGCCGCGAGCGCATCGCGCATCGGCATACCCTTGCGGGCCGTCGCCGCGGCGACGATCCAGCGGAGCGCAAGGCTCTCCTGGCGTTCGAACGAAATTTCGATCGGCACTTGGTAAGTGGCGCCACCGACGCGGCGGCTCTTCACTTCAAGGCGGGGGCGGGCGTTCTCGAGCGCGCCGAGGAGGAGGTCAACCGGGTCGCCCTTTTCGAGCTTTTCCGAGACCTTCTCGAACGCACCGTAGACGATGCGCTGGGCAAGGTTCTTCTTGCCGTCCTGCATGATGACATTGACGAGGTGGGCAACGAGCGGGCTCTTGTAGCGCGCATCGGGAACGACTTGGCGTTTATCTGCTCTGTGGCGGCGTGACATGACGTGAGGGTTCCTGGATGAAAGGGTTTACTTGGCAGCCTTCGGGCGTTTGACGCCGTACTTGGAGCGGCTGCGGCGACGCTTCTCGACGCCGGTGGCGTCGAGGGTACCACGGACAATGTGGTAACGGACGCCGGGGAGATCCTTCACGCGGCCACCGCGCACGAGCACGATGGAGTGCTCCTGGAGGTTGTGACCTTCGTCAGGGATGTAGGAAATAACTTCATTGCCGTTGGTCAGGCGCACCTTGGCGACCTTACGAATAGCGGAGTTGGGCTTCTTCGGGGTGCGGGTCATGACCTGCACGCAGACGCCACGACGAAACGGGTTACCACCCAAAGCCGGGGATTTCGACTTGGTGCGCACCTTGCGGCGGCCTTTTCGTACGAGCTGGTTGATGGTCGGCATGAGAAGTTTGTAGAGTGAAAATTAGGGAAAAGAGGAAAACGCTACCAAGCGCCAAAAGCTCGGCAAGAACTTTTTGGCGAAAAGGAGAAGGTTTTCGCGAAATCCGGGATTCGCCCCGGTTCGCGAGTGAAACTGCTCGACCTACCGTAACGTCTGCCGAGCTCTGAAGGAAATGGGAGGGCGAAAATCAGGCGCGCCCCGCCAAACTCAAGAACAATAGCGCCGTTCCATCGAATTAGCTGACGAAATCGGCCGGCATCCTCTCCCCACGGGAGGAACGCGTCGACAAATCCACGATTCGGCAAAATCTTCGCCGGCGTTTCGCCCTCAAATCCATGAAATCGTCCCCTTCTCCTGAGAAAACCATTTTGATTGTCGGCGCCTCCCGCGGCTTGGGCCTCGGATTGGCCAGGGAATACCTCGCTCGCGGCTGGAGAGTGATCGCCACAGTGCGATTGGACCGGGAGCGACTTATCGCCTGTGCCGGAAGCGAGCTGCTGTCCAAGCTCGAAATCGAAACGCTCGACACCACCCTGCCCGCGCAGATTGCCGCGCTCCGCGAGCGCCTCGCTGGCCGCCAGATCGACGTTCTCGTGGTGAACGCCGGGGTGATGAGCCGTCACGATGAGAAAATCGGGGAAATTTCGGAGCAGGATTTCAACTGGGTCATGGTCACGAACGCGCTCAGCCCGATGCGAATCGTCGAGGAATTCTCAGGACTCGTCCCGGAAAGCGGCGCCATCGTGGTGATGTCATCGGCCATGGGCAGCATCACTCGCAACACCACCGGCGGCGCGGAGGTTTACCGGGCGAGCAAGGCCGCGCTCAACACCTTGATGCGAAGCTTCGCATCGCGGCAAACGAAGCCGCGCACGTTGCTCGCGATGCATCCCGGCTGGGTCCGCACCGAGATGGGGAGCGATCGCGCGCCGCTCGATGTCGAAACAAGCGTTCGCGGGATGGTCAAGGTGATCGACGCCGAAGCTGGCAAACCCGGCATGCGTTTCGTGAACTACAAGGGCGAAACCGTGGAATGGTAGCAACGGGGACATCCGATTTTCCCTCGGTGTGACGCAGCCTCCGCCAACGGGCGCCGGTTTCTGTCCCAGCAGTCGCGGATTTAAGGCCTGCGCCTCCGGCGGCGTTCGAGCTTCGAAGAGGCATAAAAAAACCGCCGCCCGGATTGGGCGGCGGTTTTGAATTTTTAGCAACGTGACGCGATCAGCTCGCTTCGGTGGCCTTCTCTTCCTCGACCGGAAGTTCGGCGCCGAACGGCAGCGTGATCTTGAGGCGGGCATAACCCGGCATGCCCGTGCCCGCCGGAATCATGTGGCCCATGATGACGTTTTCCTTGAAGCCCTTCAGCATGTCGACCTTGCCGAGAGTCGAGGCGTCGGTGAGGACGCGGGTCGTCTCTTGGAAGGAAGCCGCCGCGAGGAAGCTTTCCGTCTCGAGCGAGGCCTTCGTGATGCCAAGCAGGATCGGCTCAGCCTCGGCGGGTTTGCCGCCGGCTTCTTCGATGCGCTTGTTTTCAGCGAGGAACGCCGAGCGGTCCACCTGCTCGCCCCAGAAGTTTTCCGTGTCACCCGGATCGGTGATGCGGACCTTGCGGAGCATTTGGCGGATGATGATCTCGATGTGCTTGTCGTTAATCGTCACGCCTTGCAGACGGTAGACTTCCTGCACCTGTGAGATGAGGAAATCGTACAGCGCGGACGGCCCGAGGATTTCGAGGATCTCGTGCGGGTCGGCGGCGCCTTCGGTCAAGTGCTGGCCCTTGTGCACCACATCGCCCGGCTGGACGATGATGTGGCGACCGGTCGCGATGAGATGTTCCTCTTCCTGCGAGGTTTCCTCGTTTTTCACGACGAGCTTGCGCTTGCCGCGGACGGTGCCTTCGAAGCCGACGATACCATCGATGCGGGACATTTCCGCGGCTTCCTTCGGGCGACGAGCTTCGAAGAGCTCGGCGACGCGAGGGAGACCACCGGTGATATCCTTGGTCTTGGACGCCTGACGCGGGGTCTTGGCGAGCAGTGCACCAGGGGCGATCGTGTCGCCTTCGCTGACGGCGATCTGGGCGCCGACGGGAATCGAATAAGCCGCGAGCGGCTTGTTCTTGGCGTCACGGATTTCGACCTGCGGATTGAGATCCTCCTTGTGCTCGATGACGACCGTGGCGATGCGGCCCGACGATTCGTCGAGTTCGCGCTTCACGGTGACACCGGGGATCATGTCCTTGAACACGATCGTGCCGCCCTTTTCGGAGAGCACGGGAATGTTGTAAGGATCCCACTGCGCGAGGACGGCGCCCTTCTCGATCTTCGCGCCGTCGCCGACGTGAAGGAAGGAACCGACCACGATGTTGTAGGACTCGAGCTCCTTGTCATCGGAATCGATGATCTGGATGGTGCCGGTCTTGTTGAGGACGATGTTCGCACCGTCGGCCGTTTCCACGAGGCGGAGACCGCGGTACTTGATGGTGCCGCTGGTGCGGACGCGAATTTCCGGGGTCTTGAATCCGCCGCTCGCGACGCCACCGATGTGGAACGTGCGCATGGTGAGCTGCGTGCCGGGTTCGCCGATGGACTGGGCGGCGATGATGCCGACCGAGTCACCGATCTTCGCGACCCGGCTCGTGGCGGGATTGATGCCGTAGGATTTTGCGTCGATGCCGTTCTGGCTGGTCGAGGTGAGCGGCGACATGACCTTCACGCGCTCGATGCCCATCTCGTCGATCCTCGCGGCCATTTCTTCCGTGATGAGCTCGCCTGAGCCCACCAGGATTTCGGACGGATTGATCGGGTTGATGACATCGTCGCTGGAGAAGCGGCCGATGAGGCGTTCCTTGAGGCCGACGATTTCGTCGTCACCTTCAAAGATCGCCTTCTTCCACACGCCGTCGCGCGAGCCGCAATCATCCTCGGCGATGATGACGTCCATCGCCACGTCGCAGAGCTTGCGGGTGAGATAGCCGGCGTCAGCCGTCTTGAGGGCGGTGTCGGCGAGACCCTTGCGGGCGCCGTGGGTGGAGATGAAGTATTCGAGGACGGTGAGGCCTTCGCGGAAGGACGACAGGATCGGGCGCTCGATGATTTCGCCGGAGGGCTTGGCCATCAGGCCGCGGGTGCCGCACAGCTGGCGGACCTGCTGCTTGTTACCACGCGCACCGGAATCCATCATGATGTACACGGGATTCACCTCGGGCTTGCCGTCGTTGTTTTCCAACTTCGCAAACACTTCCTTGGCGATCTTGTCCGTGGCACCGGTCCAGATGTCGACGACCTTGTTGTAGCGCTCGCCGTCGGTGATGATGCCCTTGTTGAACTGGGCTTCGACCTCGGTGATCTTTTTGCGCGAGTCGGCGACGATGTCCTTCTTCGACTCGGGGATGATCATGTCATCGATACCGATCGAGATGCCCGCCTGCATGGCGGTCTGGAATCCGAGTTCCTTGAGCTTGTCGAGGGTCTCGATGGTGATGAGCTGGCCCGCGACCTTGTAGGTGTTGAGGATGAGGTCACCGAGCTTCGCCTTCGGCACGGGGAAGTTCACGAAGCCGAGTTCCTTCGGCCAGATCTGGTTGAAGATCACGCGGCCGACGGTGGTGCGGAGGTTTTTCTTGTCGCTGCGGCCAAACACGGTCTCGCGACCGAAGTCAGGATTCGGGACGTCGACCCAGTCGTGTTTCTTCAACGCGCCATCGGCGACGGCGAAGAGGACTTCATGGAGGTCGGCCACCACCGGGACGCGCTGCGCCTTGGTGGGTTTCGTGCGCGGCTCGATGGTCAGGTAGTAGGCACCGAGGACGATGTCCTGCGAGGGCGTGAGGATCGGCTTGCCCGAGGAGGGCGAGAAGATGTTCGACGTCGCCATCATGAGGAGCTTGCACTCCATGATCGCCTCGAGGGACAGCGGCACGTGCACCGCCATCTGGTCACCGTCGAAGTCCGCATTGTAAGCGGTACAGACGAGCGGGTGAACGCGGATGGCCTCGCCCTCGATGAGGACGGGTTCAAACGCCTGGATGGAGAGACGGTGGAGCGTCGGCGCGCGATTGAGCAGCACCGGGTGGCCCTTCGTCACTTCCTCAAGGATGTCCCAGACTTCCGGGGACTTCTTCTCGATCATCTTGCGGGCACCGCGGACGGTGTGCACGAAGCCGAGTTCCTTGAGGCGGCGGATGATGAACGGTTCGAAGAGCACCAGCGCCATCTTCTTCGGCAGGCCGCATTGGTTGAGCTTGAGCTCAGGACCGATGACGATGACCGAACGGCCGGAGTAATCGACGCGCTTGCCGAGCAAGTTCTGGCGGAAACGGCCTTGCTTGCCCTTGAGCATGTCGGAGAGCGACTTCAAGGGACGGTTGCCGGCGCCCGTGACGGGGCGGCCGTGGCGACCGTTATCGAAGAGAGCGTCAACGGCCTCCTGCAGCATGCGCTTTTCGTTGTGAATGATGACGTCGGGCGTCTTCAGCTGCATCAGGTTCTTCAACCGGTTATTGCGGTTGATGACGCGGCGATAGAGATCGTTGAGATCGGAGGTCGCGAAACGGCCGCCCTCGAGGGGAACCAGCGGACGCAGGTCCGGCGGGATCACAGGGAGGACTTCAAGGACCATCCACTCCGGGCGGGAGCGGGAATGGATAAAGCCTTGGATGACCTTCAGGCGCTTCGAGAGCTTCTTCTTGATCTGCTTCGACTTGGTCGCGCGCATCTGCTCCTGGAGCTCGACGACGGTGGCTTCCATGTCGGTCTTCGTGAGGGCGTCACGGACGGCCTCGGCGCCCATCTTGGCGACGAAGGAATCGTCACCGTACTCGTCGATCGCCTGGCGATACTCGGTGTCGGTGAGGAGCTGGTGCGGCTCGAGCGGGGTCTTGCCCGGGTCGATGACCATGAAATTCTCGTAGTAGATGACGCGCTCGAGCGAACGGGCGGTCATGTCGAGGAGGAGACCGAGACGGCTCGGCATGCTCTTCAGGAACCAGATGTGCGAAACCGGCACGGCGAGTTCGATGTGGCCCATGCGCTCGCGACGGACTCGGGCGATGGTCACTTCCACGCCGCAACGATCGCAGACGACATCCTTGTACTTGATGCGCTTGTACTTTCCGCAGGCGCACTCGTAGTCACGGACGGGCCCGAAGATCTTTTGGCAGAACAGGCCGCCCGGCTCGGGCTTGAAGGTGCGGTAGTTGATCGTTTCCGGATTCTTGACCTCACCCTTCGACCATTTGCGGATGGTCTCGGGGGAAGCGACGGTGATGGACACGCAATCGAACGCGCTCTCCTCGATCCCGAGGGCGGTGCGCGCCTCATCACGAGTGGACGAGGCGGCGGTCTCTGCAGGTTGAATGCTCATTAGTTTTAAATTCTACCAGGTACGTTAAAGGCGGGGAACGAAACTCGGGCGGCTCAGGTGCCGAAGCCGAGGGAGTCGCGTTTGTTGAGCTTGATGTCCAAGCCGAGGGATTGGATTTCCTTGATCAACACGTTGAAGGATTCCGGCGTACCGGCCTGCAGCGTGTTGTCGCCCTTGACGAGCGACTCGTAGATCTTGGTGCGGCCCTGCACGTCGTCGGATTTGACGGTGAGCAGTTCCTGCAGCGTGTGCGCGGCGCCATAGGCCTCCAACGCCCACACTTCCATTTCGCCGAAGCGCTGGCCGCCGTACTGGGCTTTGCCGCCCAGCGGTTGCTGCGTGACGAGCGAGTACGGACCGACCGCGCGCGCGTGAATCTTGTGCGACACGAGATGGTTCAGCTTCATCATGTAGATGTAGCCCACGACCACTTCCTGATCGAGTTTCTCGCCGGTGCGTCCGTCGTGGAGCATGCTCTTGCCCGAGGGCGGGAGCTTGGCGTCCTTGAGGTATTCGCGGATTTTCTTTTCCGGAATGCCGTCGAACACCGGCGTGGCGATCTTGATGCCGAGCTTTTTGCACGCCCAGCCCAAGTGGGTTTCGAGCACCTGCCCGATGTTCATGCGCGAAGGCACGCCCAGCGGGTTAAGGCAGATTTCGATCGGGTTGCCATCGGGCAGGAACGGCATGTCTTCCTCGGGCACGATCTTCGCGACCACGCCCTTGTTGCCGTGACGGCCAGCCATCTTGTCACCGACCTCGAGCTTTTGCTTCGTGGCGATGTAGACCTTGACCTGCTTGATGGAACCGTCGCCGTTGTCTTCACCGGCTTCGATCGACGAGATCTTGCGCTCACGGTCGCCCTCGAGCTCATCGAATTTCGTCTGGTACGAGCCGATGATCTCCATGATCTTGATGCGAACCGGGGACGGGTCGATCTGGACGTGCTTGGAGACGGCGGCGAGCTTGCGGAGAAGCGTCTTGGTGATCTTGCGATTGGCCGGGATGATGATTTCGCCGGATTCGCCGTTGATGACGTCGAGCGGAATTTTTTCACCGAGCAGGATGTTCGAGAGCGCCTCGGTCAGCCCCTCGCGGAGCTTGTCCATCTGCGTCTTGTACTCTTCCTGGATCTGCTTGGCCTGGCGACGGCGGTCGGAGGGCGAGAGGCGCTCCTTCTCGAAGTCGACGCGGCTCGAAACCTTCACGTCCATGATGATGCCAGCGGCACCTGACGGGACGACGAGCGAGGTGTCCTTAACGTCCGCAGCCTTTTCGCCGAAGATGGCGCGGAGGAGCTTTTCCTCGGGCGCGAGCTCGGTTTCGGACTTCGGGGTGATTTTGCCGACGAGGATATCGCCGGGCTTCACTTCCGCACCGATGCGGATGACGCCGTTGTGGTCGAGGTTCTTGAGGGCCTCTTCGCCCACGTTCGGGATATCCCGGGTGATTTCTTCTGGCCCGAGCTTGGTGTCGCGCGCGGTGACCTCGAATTCCTGGATGTGGATCGAGGTGAAGATGTCCTCACGGAGCACCTTCTCGGAGATCAGGATCGCGTCTTCGAAGTTGTAACCGTTCCAAGGCATGAACGCGACGAGCACGTTGCGGCCGAGGGCCATTTCGCCCTGGTCGGTGGAAGGACCGTCGGCGATGATCTGGCCGGCCTTGATCTTCTGGCCCTGCTTGACGATCGGCTTCTGGTTGAAACAGGTGCCCGCATTGGAGCGCATGAACTTCCGGAGCTCGTAGACGTAAACGTGGTTCTTCGGATCGTGCTTGATCGCGCGCGGCAGCTCGCCGTCCTTCGTCACGATGATGCGCTTGGCATCGACGGAAGCGACGACGCCGGCCTCATCGGCAACGACGACGATCTTCGAGTCGCGGGCCACGCGCTCTTCAATGCCGGTGCCGACAAACGGCGACTCAGCCTGGAGGAGGGGCACGCCTTGGCGCTGCATGTTCGCGCCCATGAGCGCGCGATTCGCATCGTCGTGCTCGAGGAACGGAATCATGCCGGCGGCGATCGAGATGACCTGCTTCGGCGAGACATCCATCAGGTGGACCTCGGCCGCAGGGACCTCGAGGAAGTTGCCGTCCTGGCGGACGGTGACCTTGCCAACGAAATGGTTCTTGTCGTCGATTTCGGCGTTGGCCTGGGCGATGACCTTGGCCTCTTCCTGGTCGGCGGTGAGGTACTCGATCTTGTCGGTGACCTTGCCGTCCTTGACCAAGCGATACGGCGTTTCGATGAAGCCGAATTCGTTGACGCGGGCGTAGGTCGAGAGCGAATTGATGAGGCCGATGTTCGGACCCTCGGGCGTTTCAATCGGGCAGATGCGGCCGTAGTGCGACGGGTGAACGTCGCGGACTTCGAAGCCGGCACGCTCGCGATTGAGACCTCCCGGCCCGAGCGCGGAGAGGCGGCGCTTGTGCGTGACCTCGGCGAGCGGGTTGATCTGGTCCATGAACTGCGACAGCTGGCTGCGGGCGAAGAAATCGCGGATGACGGTCGTCAGCGCCTTCGGGTTGATGAGCTTCTGCGGCGTGATCGAGTCGACGCTCTGGTCGTACATCGTCATGCGCTCGCGCACGAGGCGCTCCGTGCGGCTGAGGCCGACGCGGCATTGATTGGCGAGCAATTCGCCGACGGTGCGGACGCGGCGGGAACCGAGGTGATCGATATCGTCGACGACGCCTTCGCCCTTTTTCAGGCGAACGAGGTACTTCGTGGCGGCCACGACGTCGGCGCTCTCGAGGATGCGCTGTTCGATCTCGGCCTTGAGGCCGAGCTTCTGGTTGATCTTGTAGCGACCGACGCGGCCAAGGTCATAGCGCTTCGGGTCAAAGAAGAGGCGCTTGAGCAGGGCTTTCGCATTCGCGGTGGTCGGCGGCTCGCCGGGACGGAGGCGCTTGTAGATTTCCTTGAGCGCTTCCTCCTCGTTGCGGGTCGGGTCTTTCTTGAGGGCGCGGATGATGGCGCCTTCGTCGACCGCGGTGTCGATCACGCGGATGGAAGTGATGTCGTGCTTCTCGAAGGTGCGGACGATCGCCTTGGTGAGCGGTTCAAACGCGCGAGCGAGGACGACGCCCTTCTGGGCATCGATCGCGTCCTCGACGAGGACGAGGGACGAAACGTTCTCGAGGTCGAGGGCCTTCGCGACCTTCAGGTCCTTGATGTCGTAGAACAGGTTCAGGAGGTCGAGATCGCTCGAATAGCCGACGGCGCGGAGCAGCGTCGTGATGAGGAATTTCCGGCGACGGCGACGGCGGTCGAGGTAAACGTAGAGCAGGTCGTTGTTGTCGAACTGGACTTCGAGCCAGGTGCCGCGGTCGGGAATGATGCGGAAGGAATGGAGCAGCTTGCCGTTCGGGTGCGGGGCGACTTCGAACGCGATGCCGGGGGAACGGTGGAGCTGGGAAACGACGACGCGCTCGGCGCCGTTGACGATGAAGGAGCCGCGCTCGGTCACCATCGGGATTTCGCCCATGTAGATTTCCTCGTCCTTGATGAAGTCTTCCTCGCGGAGGCGGAGCTTCACGTAGAGCGGCACGGAGTAGGTGATACCTTCGCGGAGGCACTCGAGCTCGTTGTTCTTGGGCTCGCCCAGCGTGTAGGAGACGTACTCGAGCGTCAGGCGCTCGTCGTAGGACTGGATCGGGAACACCTCACGGAAAACGGCCTCGAGGCCCTGCGGCTTGCGCTGCTTCTCGGGCGTCCCCTTCTGCAGGAAGTCGAGGTAGGACGTGATCTGAATCTCGATGAGATTCGGCGGCTGAAGTACTTCGCGGAGTTTGCCGAAGTTGATGCGTTCAGAATGTGTGCGGTCGGCCATGAGAGTTCCCGGTGAGGGTTAAGGGACGGAAAGGGACAAGGCGCAGCGCTCAGGGCGCGGCGCGGAGAACCAACGAAAGAACAAATACGGAAAAGGCAAAGGACAGGCCGGGGATGTTCCCGGCCTGTCCTGAATTGGACGGAAGGTTTTCGAGCGAAAACGCCAAGCGGTCTTACTTGAGTTCGACCTTGGCGCCGGCGGCCTCGAGCTTCTTCTTGATTTCCTCGGCTTCGGCCTTCGGAGCGTTCTCCTTGACCGGCTTCGGAGCGGCCTCGACGAGGTCCTTGGCTTCCTTGAGGCCCAGGCCGGTGATGGCGCGGACTTCCTTGATGACGCCGATCTTGTTCGCGCCGGCTTCCTTGAGGACGACGGTGAACTCGGTCTGCGCTTCGGCCACAGGAGCGGCAGCAGCTCCCGCGGGAGCGGCGGCGACGGCAGCGGCGGCGGACACGCCCCACTTGCCTTCGAGATCTTTGACGAGGGCGGCGAGGTCGAGAACCGTCTGGCTCGAGAGCCATTCGATGACTTGGTCTTTGGTGATGTTGCTCATGGTGACTTTTCCTGGCGCGGACTAGCGGTTTCGAAAGGTGAAACGCGTTTAAGAGACGTATCCCCTAGCCTACTCCAATGGATTGGGTTGCTCCCGGCGCGACGCGGAATCCCGCGCACGCCGGAAAAAGGATTTGGTTGAAGGTGAGGATTAAGCCGCGGGAGCGGCAGGAGCGTCGGCGGCAGGAGCATCGGTCGCGGCCGGAGCAGCAGGCTGCTCCTTCTTGACCCTGGCATCGAGGACGCGGACGAACGCAGCGGCGTTCTGCGAGAACAGCCCGAGCAACTGCGAGCGCAGCGCTTCGAACGAAGGGAGGTCGGCGATCTTCGCGAGATCGGCGGCCGTGATGATCTTCTTGTCCATCACGCCCACCTTGACTTCGAGCTTCTGCTTTTCCTCGAAGAACTTCTTCAGGATCTTGGCGACGCCAGCGGAGTTCTTGCCACCCACGACGACGGCCGTCGGGCCGATCAGGGAGCCTTCGAACTCGGGCAGGCCCAGGGCCTTGGCGGCGACGCGCAGGGAGCTGTTCTTGACGACGTGGAACTCGGCCTTCTCGACGTCGAGGCGCTTCCGCAGCTCGGCGACGTCGGCCACAGTCACCTTCGAGAAATTCGCGAGAATGACGTAGTCAGACTTCTTGAGGTGGGTCTCAACCTCAGCGATCAGGTAATTTTTTTCGGCTCTCATGGTTGGAACTCCTTTTAATATTGGCTGAACACGGACGTCGAGAGGTGCACGCCCGGGCTCATGCTCGAGGAGATCGCGACCGTCTTGATGTAGTTGCTGCCCTTGAACGTGGCCGGCTTGGCCTTGCCCACGGCGTCGATGACGGCGAGGGCGTTCTCCAGGATCTGGGCGTTGGTGAAAGAGCGTTTGCCGACGCCGACGCCGATGTTGGCGGCCTTGTCCATTTTGAATTCAACGCGGCCGGCCTTGACGGCCTTGATGCCAGCGGGAATGTCGTCGGTCACGGTGCCGGACTTCGGATTGGGCATGAGGCCCTTCGGTCCGAGGACGCGGGCGATCGTGCGCACGGTCTTCATGGCTTCGGTCGTCGCGATGGCGACGTCGAAGTCGAGCCAGCCTTCGTTGATCTTCGCCATCATGTCCTGCAGGCCCGCATGGTCGGCGCCAGCGGCAATGGCCTTCGCGGGATCGTCGGTGAAGACGAGCACCCGGACCTTCTTGCCGGAGCCATTCGGGAGCGGCGTGGTGCCGCGCACCATTTGCTCGCCAGCGGTGGCGTCGACCCCGAGGCGGAATGCGAGCTCGACGGTCTCGTCGAACTTGGCCTTTGGGAATTTGGCAATGATATCAACGGCTTCCGCCAGTGGATAATCCTTGGTGAGATCAGCGACCTTGACGGCGCTGTTGTAGCGTTTGCTGTGTGCTTTAGGCATTGATGACTCCTTGCGGTGCGAACGTTCCGGTGGGAACTCCCGCGGCGAGTTGGTTTTGGTTGCGGACTAAAATCAGTCGATGACGTCGATGCCCATGTTGCGGGCGGTGCCGGCGATGACCTTGATGCCGGCCTCGGGAGTGCGGGCGTTGAGGTCGGCCTTCTTCAGGTTGTAGATCTCGAGGAGCTGCTTCTTCGTGACCTTGCCGACCTTGTCCTGGTTCGGACGGGCGGAGCCGCTGGCGATGTTGGCAGCCTTCTTGAGGAGGATCGACGCCGGGGGCGACTTGAGGATGAAGGTGAAGCTCTTGTCCGAGAAGACCGTGATGACGACCGGCAGGATCATGCCGTTCTGGTCCTTGGTCTTGGCGTTAAATTCTTTGCAGAACGCCATGATGTTGACGCCCTGCGCGCCGAGCGCGGGACCGACCGGGGGCGCGGGATTCGCGGCGCCGGCAGGAAGCTGGAGGCGGATGTAACCTTGGATCTTCTTAGCCATAAAAAATTACGATTTACGATTTACGAGGGACGATTGGGTGACGTCGTGATGAGCAGTGATTAAAGCGAGCGGTTGGTTTAGACGGGCGGCTTCCGACCCGGAAGCGCCTATCGTAAATCGCACCGTTTATTCGGTGACGCGCTGGACTTGCCAGTATTCGAGCTCGACCGGGGTGAAGCGGCCGAAAATGGAAACGGAAACCTTGAGCTTGCCGCGGTCGGGATCGATTTCGTCGATCCGGCCCGTGAGGCTGGCGAAAGCGCCGTCGTTGATCTTAACTTCCTCACCGACGGTGTACTGGACCTTCGGCACTTCCTTGCCGTTCGCCGCCTCGATCCGGGAACGAATTTCGTCGATCTCGGATTGGCGCAACGCGGCGGGTGCATCGCCGCCGACAAAGCCGATCACGCCCGACACTTCCTTCACGAAGTACCAGGGTTTGTTGATGAGCTTCTTGTCCTCGCCGTAGAGGCACATCTGGATGAACACATAGCCCGGGTAGAGCTTGCGCACCTTGGTGCTCTTCTTGCCGTTCTTCACTTCCGACACGACTTCAGTCGGGAGCAGGACTTCAAAAATGGCGTCGTCCAGTTCCTCGGCTTTTTTGAACTTCTCGATGTAGTTCTTAACCTTGTTCTCCTGACCCGAGAGGGTGTGCAGGGCGAACCATTGGGCGCTGGTGGGAATGGTGGAGGTGGACATGGCGGGGTGTTAGCTGACCATCCGGGTGAAGAGGTCCACGAATTGGAAAAGGGAGAAATCGCTGATCGCCGTGAAAACGCCGAGGATAATCGCGGCCACGATGACCACGACGGTGGAATCGCGCAGCTCGGAGCGCGTCGGCCAGGTGGCTTTCTGGAGCTCGCCAACCATTTCACCGAGGAAGATGCGGGTGCTGCTGAACGGGTTTTTCATGGACGGAAACTTGGCAGGCGCGGAGGGAATCGAACCCCCAACCAACGGTTTTGGAGACCGCTACTCTACCAATTGAGCTACACGCCTGTAATGGGCTTTCTTAGACGACACAGCCGAGGCCCCAAACGGGACCTCGGCGATGTCGAGTTAAACGGTTGATGGAGACTTATTCGATGATCTCGGTGATACGACCGGCACCGATGGTGCGGCCACCTTCACGGATAGCGAACTTCTGGGTCTTCTCCATGGCGATCGGAACGATCAGGTCGATTTCGACGGCGATATTGTCACCAGGCATGATCATCTCCACGCCCTTGGGCAGGTTGACGATACCGGTCACATCGGTCGTGCGGAAATAGAACTGCGGGCGGTATCCGTTGAAGAACGGCGTGTGGCGGCCACCTTCGTCCTTCGAGAGGACGTAGATCTCGGCGTTGGCCTTCTTGTGCGGGGTGATCGACTTCGGGGCCGCGAGCACTTGGCCGCGCTCGATGCCTTCTTTTTCGATACCGCGGAGGAGGATGCCGACGTTGTCACCGGCTTGGCCGCTATCGAGCAGCTTGCGGAACATTTCGATGCCGGTCACGACGGTCGAGGACGTGTCCTTGAGGCCGACGATCTCGACGGTGTCGTTCACCTTGACGACGCCACGCTCGATACGACCCGTCGCGACAGTGCCGCGGCCGGTGATCGAGAAAACGTCTTCAACGGACATGAGGAAAGGCTTGTCCATCTCGCGCGCCGGCTCCGGGATGTCGTTGTCGATCGCGTCCATGAGGGCCGTGATGGCGGCATCGCCTTCCGGCTTGCCGTCGAGGGCCGCCGTGGCGGAACCGCGGACGATCGTGGCCTTGTCGCCATCGAACTGGTACTTCGTGAGGAGCTCGCGGATTTCCATCTCGACGAGGTCGAGGAGCTCCGGGTCGTCGATGAGGTCGACCTTGTTGAGGAACACCACGATCTTCGGCACGCCAACCTGGCGGGCGAGGAGGATGTGCTCACGGGTCTGGGGCATCGGGCCGTCAGCGGCGGAAACCACGAGGATTGCACCGTCCATCTGGGCGGCGCCGGTGATCATGTTCTTGACGAAATCAGCGTGGCCGGGGCAGTCGACGTGCGCATAGTGACGCTTCACGGTCTCGTATTCAACGTGGGCAACCGAGATCGTGACGATCTTGGAGGCATCACGCACCGTGCCGCCCTTCGCGATGTCCGCGTAGGATTTAACCTCGGCAAGGCCCTTGCGAGCCTGGACAGCGAGGATCGCGGTCGTCGTGGTGGTTTTACCGTGGTCAACGTGGCCGATTGTGCCGACGTTCACGTGCGGTTTTTTGCGTTCGAATGTACCTTTAGCCATGTGGAGTTTGAATTTAGCGGTTTAGACTGAGTATTTGACCTGACCTGGAGCCCAGAACCGGATTTGAACCGGTGACCTCGTCCTTACCAAGGACGTGCTCTACCAACTGAGCTATCTGGGCAGTCCTAGGAAGGGTCAAAAAACGAAAAAGAGGGTAGAAAGTGCTGGCCGAAAAATTGCCCGTCAACAGCAAACTTGCTCTTTTCCCCGAAAATCTAAGGCCCCACGCAAATCCGATAAAATCCTGGAGCCAGTCTCTCACCGATTCGCAGCGTCTTGGCGAGGTAAGTTTGAAAATATCCGTCGACCGCCGAAACCCGCGAACTTTCCGTCACCACCGGCGACCCGACCAAACCCATCGCATCCACCGCGACCAGGAATTCCATCGGCTGCCAAGCCGTGCCGCTCGGCGGATTCGCATCCGCCAGCGCCTGCGCCAACACCCGTTGCCCATCCTCGGCCAAGCTCACTTCAACAAACGCCTTCCGGGGAGTAAGTTGGGTCACCGGCCGTTCTCCCCCACCCAGTCCCAGGAAAATCTGCCCCGGCTTGCCCGACTCGAGCGCTTCAGCCGCCCCGCTCGGCACCTGCACGTCTGCGGGGAAGGTGAGCGCCAACTCAGATTCCGCAAATTTCAACTTCGCCGCATAACCTGCGAACGCCGTTCCCGGCTGCTGGTCCGCACTCTCGGGCAACGCGTTTTGCCCCGCATTCCACTCCGTCGGCAAAAACAGCACGGTCGGGTCCGTCAGCGCCGC
The DNA here is from genome assembly GCA_028293545.1 of Verrucomicrobiota bacterium. Classification (GTDB taxonomy): domain Bacteria; phylum Verrucomicrobiota; class Verrucomicrobiia; order Opitutales; family Opitutaceae; genus Opi-474. The sequence goes on from JAQGOP010000026.1 coordinate 16,325, forward strand.
TTCGTTTTTTCCCAAGTTCACCAGCTTCACCTGCCCCACAGGTTTTTTCTCCGCCGGCGCGACCGCGACCGGTCGAAAATCACTCGGCTTCCAAAACAGGAGCGAAATCGCGACCATGATCCCAAGCGCGATCAGGCCCGACAGGATCCACCGCAGCTGGCTTTCCGCGATTGGCGCCATGTCAGCGGCCGCGCGTGCCGTCGGTCGGGACTTCCTCCGCCGCGATGATGACCTGGTCGAAACCCGCGGCGCGCGCCGCGCTCGCGATGTCGTTCTGCACCGAAATCTGGACGTCCGCGCTCATCCGCACGAGGAGCGACGGGTTCTTTGTTTTCCGCGCCTCGCCCTTCAGCCACTCGCGCAATTGGTCCATGGTCAACAGGCCGTCGGCGAAAATCTGCCCCGAGCTCTTCACGCTGATCGTGCTCGTCGTCGCCACCGAGCTCGCGCCTTGGATTCGCGGCAGGCGGAAATCGACCCCGAGCCCCGGCGAGAGCACGAATCGCGAGCCGAAAAAAAGGAAAAACAGCACGAGCAGCCCGCCGTTCACAAAAAAGATCGCGTCAAAGTTCCGGGGCTCCGGCCGCAGCTTCGAAGCCAAGTCCAGCGGGCGCGTGATCATTTTATTTCCTCCACCAAGGTCACGCCCGTCGGGCCGTTCACCGGCCCGGCGCCGCGATAGTCCGTGAGCAGGTACTTCATGATTTCATTCCCGGCCCACTCGACGTCGCGCACGATCGCCCGCACTCGGCCGCTGAGGAAATGATGCGCCAGGTGCGCCGGGATCGCGAGCATCAGGCCGCCCGCCACGCTCAGCAACGCGTGCCACATCCCGCTCGAGAGCGCGCTGGCCAGCGCGTAATTCCCGCTTTTTTCGAACGCGAGGAACGTCTCCATCATCCCCAGCACCGTGCCCAGCAAGCCGACCAACGGCGCCACCTGCGCGATCGCCGCGATGCTCGCCAATCGACGCTCCAGCGCCGGCAGTTCCACGACCGCCGCCTCCTGCACATGGAAGCGCATCGCATCCGCCGTATCGTCCGCATGCAGCAGCGCCGCCTTCACCACCGCGGCCACCGGCCCCGGGGTTTCCTCGCAGACCGTCAACGCCTCGACGATGCGACGCTTCGCCAGGATGTTCTTGATCCCGCTGATAAATGCCGTCGAACGGATCTGCCCGCGGTGCAGATAGAGCGTGCGCTCGATGAACAGCATCAGGCCGAGCAGGCCGAGCGCGAGCAGCACCCACATCATCGGGCCCCCTTTCGCGAAGAGGCTGAGGTTGAGATCGAAGGCGGGCATGCGCGGTTAGTTAGAGGAGGTTGAACCTTGGGGGTAAATCCGAAACCCTCAAGGTGTGTGCGGCGGCGCCACTTTCGCCTCGGGCAAATCGAAGCGCGCGAGCCGCGCCCGCGCCAGGTCCGCGCCCGGCAGCTGGGTCTTGATGATGAGCAGCCACGCTTCCTTCGCCTGCTCCAATTTTTCCTGGCGCTCAAACAAATCGCCGAGTTCGAGCAGCGTCTTTGCCATCCAGAAAGGACCCTTCGCCCCCAGCTGCGCCGCCTGCCGCGGATCCTTCAGGAGGAATTCGTTGACCACGTCCTTCCACCAAACCTCCTGCGCGCGAGCCACATTCTCCTGCTCGCGTACCGGGTCGCCGCGCTCGTGCGCCTGCAGGCTGCGCTGCATATATAGGTACCCGAGGTTGAAACCCGCCTCCACGCGCACGTCGACCGGCGCGTCGATGCGGTCCCGCAGGTGCTCGAACAAGACCATCGCGCTCTCCGCGTGCGCGGGATCGCCGGCGGCCTGGGCGTGGTGACACTCCGCGAGCGCGAGTTGCGCGAGGATCACGTCCTTGTGCTGCGCGTAATTGTTGACCAGCGACTCATACACCTGCTGCGCCTGCTGGAACTGATTCAGTTTCCGCAGTAGGTCGCCCTGCTTCAGCCGCGCATAAAAAACTAGGTCGCTGCGCGGGTATTTTTTGACGAGGTCCTCGATCAGGTGGTTCGCCTCCGCGAAGTTCGCTTCCTGCCCGCGACGCTCCGCCTGCAGCGCCGCTTGGTAGAGCGCATACGGCGCATACGTGTTGTTCGGGAATTCGTCGGCCAGCCGGGTCAGCAACTGCTGCGCCTTCACCGTCTTGTCCTGCTTCACATATTGTTTCGCTTCGTCGAAATACGAATAGACCGCGGCGTCTGAACCAGGGAAGTCCGCGCGTAGTTTATTAAACGTTTCCAAAGCCGTGTCATCGTGGCCCAGCGCAAAATCTGCCTCACCCTTCAACAGCGCGGTGGTGCTTTGGATCTCCTTCTTCAGCTCCGGCGAAATCCCTTCCATCGCCGCCGGCAAGGCGTCGATCAGCTTCAGGGTCTGCTCGTCCTGGCCGACATCGTGCGACAGCCGCGCCTGCAGCCAGGCCATCCGCGCGCGCAGTTCCGGCGACAGCTGGCGCGGCAACGGCTTGGCGGTCATCAGCCGGTTGACGCGCGCATACGCCGCCGGCGTCTGTTTCTGCACCTGCAGCGCCCGCGCCAGGTTCCATTCCGCCTGCCACAGGTTGACCGGGTCGAAGGCCGGATCCTTTGCGAGTTCGTCCAACACCGCTTGCGCCGTGTCCAGCGAACCCGCGTCGATTTCCGCCAGCACGCGTTGAAACATCAGGTCGCCTTTCGGCACGCCGGCCGGCGGCTCGGCGAGCGTCGCGACATAAGCATCGGCCGCACTCCGGAAATCTCCCGCGCGAAACCAAGCCTCCGCCACCAGCACACCCAGCTGCGCATGCGTCGGGCCCGGCGACAATTCCCCGCGGGCCTTCACGGCATTATCCGCCGCGGTGCGGAAACGTGCCTGCTCCCATGCGGACGACGTCAGCATCCCGAACGCATGGGCCTTGAGTGGCGACCCGGGAAATTCCTGCAGCAAGGTCCGCGCGTCGCTTTCAGCCTGCGCGTAATTCTTGTCCGCCAGCGATTGCACCGCCCGGAACAGCAACAGGTCCTCGCGGATGGGATGCGCTGAGGACAAACCAATCAATCCATCGAGGCGCCGGCGGAAATCCGCGCGCGCGGGATCGCGCGTCGATGCGCGCGCCAGCAGCTGCAGCGCAATCCGCTGCTTGTCGCGATCCGAGCCGTCGCGCAGCAGCTCGCCCAGCGCGTTTCGTCCCGGGCCTTCCGCGGCACCCGCGATCAGGCCCATCACCAGCCGCGTCGTGTCCAGCTCGTCGCGTTCCTCGAAAGGGAAACTGACCAGCTGGCGCTGGAGCAGCGCCACCGCTTCCGCCTTGTGGCCCAGCGCGTCGAGCATCGCGGCGTACGTTCGTGCGATGTTGTAGCCGATGCGCCGGCCTTGGAACTGCTCCAGGTTCTTGCGCTGCACCTCCGCCTCCGCCTCCGTCACCGGCCCGAGGCGCAACCGCGCCTGCTCCCGCGCAAGCACGAAGCGAGCGCGCGCTAAATTGTTCGGCGCGGCGCCCTCTGCCTGTTGGTAAAATTCCCTCGCGCGGTTCAGGTCGTTCCCGGTTTCGGCCAGTTGTCCCTGTATATATAGATGCCATGCGCGGTCGGTGGCGCTGATTTCGTCGGCCTTGATCGCCGCGACCTCGGCGCGGGCCGCCGGGATTTTCTGCTGCTGCGCCGCCGCCAGCGCCGCACGCAGGTGCCACGCCGCGCCGCGCGGTCCGGGGAAAGCCTGCAACGCCGCCTCCGCTTGGGCGGGCAGACCCTCGTCGAGCAGCGCGGTCGCCAACCCGAGCGTCACGCGGCTTCGATCGCCGCCGGATCCGCCGAGCAGGTTTCGATACAACCCCGCGGCGATCGCGGGAAATCCTAGCTCCTGCGCGCGATCCGCCGCCGCGAGCGTCAGCGCGTTCTGGCCCGGCGTCGGCGAAAGCTCGTTGCGGACCAAAGGCGTGACCGGGTTCAACGGCGGTTGCGCACGAGCCATCCCGACAAACGTGGCGAGGAAAACGACAGCGAAACGAAAGCGCATGCGAGAAGTGGGCCTAACTTGCTCTCCCCATGGAAACAATCAACCGCGTTGTAATAAGTTCCGTCTGGCGCGCGTGAATACGCCCGGCACACTCCGCGTCGCCCCGCATTCCAGTTCTCTCCTCCTAACATGACACCTGTCCTCATCGTCCTCGTCGTCCTCCTGGCCATCGTCGTCGTTCTCGGCCTTTGGGTGGCCGGCATCTACAATTCGCTCGTCGCCCTGCGCAATCGTTTCAAGAACGCGTTCGCGCAGATCGATGTTCAGCTCAAGCGCCGCTACGACCTGATCCCCAACCTCGTCGAGACCGCCAAGGGCTATATGAAGCACGAGAGCAGCACGCTCGAAGCCGTGATCAAGGCCCGCAATATCGCCCTCGCCGCCTCGCAGTCCGCCGCCGCCAATCCCGCCGATGGCAACGCGGTCAAGAGCCTCCTCTCCGCCGAAAGCGGACTCACCGGTGCCCTCAGCCGCCTCATGGTCGTCTCCGAGCAATACCCCGACCTGAAGGCCAACCAGAATATGATGCAGCTCACCGAGGAGCTCACCGCGACCGAGAACAAGGTTTCCTTCGCGCGCCAGGCGTACAACGACAGCGTCATGACGTATAACACGAGGCGCGAAACTTTCCCCAACGTGATTTTCGCCGGCATGTTCGGTTTCCTGCCCGCTGAACTTTTCAAGATCGACGACCCCACCGAGCGCAACGCGCCGAAAGTGCAGTTCGCCTGAAAGCCTGGGTTGACGGCATCAAGCTGTAAGCGGTCGTCCACGCTTGCAGCCTATCGCCTCGCGCCCTTCTGCCATGCACAACACCACCGCCTTCACGCTCGCGGGCTTTCGCATCACCAAGGAACTCGGCACTGTTCGCGGCCTCGTCGTCCGCTCGCGCTCCGTGGTCGGCAACTTCGGCGCCAGCCTGCAGACACTTTTCGGCGGCGACATCACGATCTACACCGAGCTCTGCGAACGCGCGCGCCAGGATGCCTATGAGCGCCTTTGCCAGCACGCGACCGCTCTCGGCGCCAATGCCATCGTCGGCCTGCGTTACGACGCCACCGAACTCTCGCCCGGCGTGACCGAAGTGTTGTGCTACGGCACCGCGGTGCAGGTCGCGCCCAATGCCTCGGAGCCCTAGGCGTTACGCGCTAGGCTTTGGGCCGGGCTTCACTAGCCTGCTCCGCATGAAAAAGCCCAGGGCTTAAAAGCCTCCAGCCTGCCGCCCCCTCCCCATGGATTTTTTCGAAGCCCAAGCCCGCGCTAAAAAACGCACGTCCCGATTGGTGATCCTGTTCGCTTTCGCCGTCGGCGGCACCATCGCCGCCGGGTATTTCTCGGCGATTTTTCTCTTTGGCCAGGTTTCGAACCAGCAAGGCCGGCATCGCCGTTACGTCGAGGATTCGCCCGCGGCCGGCGCACCCCGCGCCCTGTGGCAGCCGAAAATCTTCATCGTCGTCACCCTCGGCACGCTCGGCATCGTCGGGCTCGCGTCCCTCTATAAGTGGCACGAGTTTTCCGGCGGCGGTTCCGCGGTGGCGGAAAGCGTCGGCGGCCGGCGGGTGGACCCGCACACGATCGACCTGAAGGAACGCCGCCTGCTCAACGTCGTGGAGGAAATGGCGATCGCCTCCGGCATCACCATGCCGACGGTGTACATCCTCGAAGCCGAGCCCGCCATCAATGCGTTCGCCGCGGGCCTGACGACCAACGACGCCGTCGTCGCTGTCACGCGGGGCACGATCGAGAAACTCAACCGCGAGGAACTCCAGGGCGTGATCGGCCACGAGTTCAGCCACATCCTGAACGGCGACATGCGCCTCAACCTCAAGCTGAGCGCACTCGTGTTCGGCATCCTGGTGATTGGGCTGGCCGGCCGCGGGATCATCTGGGCCGCCTCGCGCGGACGGGTTCGCTCGGATAAGAATTCCGGCGGCGCCATCCTGGCGGTCTTCGGCGCCGGCATCGCGATGCTCCTGATCGGGTATGTCGGGTATTTTTTCGGCCGCCTCATCCAGGCTGCCGTCTCGCGCCAGCGCGAATTCCTGGCCGACGCCTCGGCCGTCCAATTCACCCGCAATCCCGAAGGCCTGACCGGCGCGTTGAAAAAGATCGGCGGCTTCGCCCTCGGTTCCTCGCTGGCCTCCAACAAGAGCGCCGCGATCGGCCATTTCTTTTTTGCCCAAGGCTTCCAATCCAATTTCGGCGGCCTCTGGGCCACGCATCCGCCGCTCGACGAACGCATTCGGGCGATCGAGCCGCGCTTCGATGGGAAAATGTTCGACCCGCCGGAAGTCGTCGATGTCGCCCATGCGCCTTTCTCCGCCGCCGGCTTCGCTCCCGGCGCGGTGCGCCCCGCGAAAATTCCCGCGCACCTCCCCACGCCCGCCTCGATGGTCGCGAGCATCGGCACCCTGTCGCCGGAAACGATCGCCAACGCCGATGCGCTGCTCGCCAACGTGCCGCCGCGGCTGCGGACCGCCGCGCGATCACCGTTCGAATCGACGCTCCTCCTCTTCGGCTTGCTGCTCGACGACGACGAAACCGTCCGCGCGCACCAGCGTGCCATGGTGGGCAGTCGCTCCGGCAGCGAAGCCTTGCGGGCGCTCGAAGAACTCGAGCCGTCGCTGCGTTCCCTGGGACCCGAGCACAAGCTGCCCCTCCTCCAGCTGGCCATACCCGCGCTGCGCAACCTCCAGCCTTCGGCCTTGGCGCCATTCCTCGAAACCCTCGATGAGCTGGTCCACGCCGACGGCCGCCTGTCCACGTTCGAATTCGCCCTCCAGAAAATCCTGACGCGTTCCCTCGCGCTCGGCCGCGCGCCGCAGACCGGGGTGCCGCAGATTTATTCGTTCAACGCCGTCGCCCACGAGATCAGCGTGGTGCTTTCCGCGCTCGCTCACACCGCCAGCAATTCCGGCCTCGGGGCGGAAGCCGCATTCGCGGCCGGGGCCGACCAGCTGAAACTCGTCGCCGGGAAGCTCCAGCTGCTCTCGCCCGACGCCTCCGATTTCGCGCAGCTCGACGCCGCGCTCGACAAGCTTTCCACCGCGAGTGGCCCGATCAAGCAGCGCACGCTCTTCGCCGGCGCCTATGTGGTGGGCGCCGATGGCGCGATCCTGATCGCCGAAGCCGAATTGATCCGCGCCATCGCCGCCGCGCTCGACTGCCCTATGCCGCCGCTGCTCGCTTGAAGTAGCGCAGGCGGCCCGCCTGCTCCGGCCCGAAGTAGCGAGTAGCGAGTAGTCGGACCACCCCTACGATAACGGTGCACGACTCCCAGGGGGTCCGGATCCGGCTACTCGCTACTCACTACGCGCTACTCGCTACTTCGCAGAAGCAGGCGGGCCGCCTGCGCTACTTTCCGCACCTTGAACATTCGGGAAAAATCTATTGCTGGATTCGAACGACCGTTGCGTGCTTTTACTCAGCCATGCGCGCCGTCGATATCTCCGCCCCCGTCCGCTCCATTCGTCCGTCGAAATCCGGCCATGACGATCTTGCCTGGTGGCGCGAAGCCCGGTTCGGACTCTTTATCCACTGGGGCCTCTACGCGATTCCCGCGGGCGTCTGGCAAGGCAAGCGCGTGCCTTACATCGGCGAGTGGATGATGTTTCGGGAAAAAATCCCGGTCGCGACTTACTCCCGGCTCGCCGCGCAATTTCACCCCCACCATTGGAATCCCGCCGCGATTGTCCGCCTCGCGAAGGAGGCGGGCATGGGCTACATCGTCATCACCGCGAAGCACCACGAGGGCTTTGCGATGTATCGCTCGAAGGTGAGCCCCTACAATGTCGTCGACGCGACGCCGTGGCGCCACGACCCGATGGTCGACCTCGCGAAAGAGTGCCGCCGCCAGGGCCTCCGGCTGTGCTTTTATTATTCGCAGGATCTCGACTGGCACCATCCCGATGGGGCGTGGAACGACTGGGATTATCCCAAGGATAAAAAAAATCCGGACCGCTACCTGCGCGAAAAAGTCCTGCCGCAACTGACGGAACTGCTCACGAATTACGGGCCGGTCGGCATGATCTGGTTCGACACTCCGTTGACGCTTTCCCGCGCGCAGAGCGCGACGATCCGCCGCCACGTCAAACGTCTCCAGCCCCACTGCCTCGTGTCCGGCCGCATCGGCCACGGGCTCGGCGACTACAGCCTCCCGCGCGACAATTTTCTTCCGCCCGGCCGCTTGAAGGGCGACTGGGAAACCTGCGCCACGCTGAATCACACCTGGGGTTTCAAAAAGCACGACCACGAGTGGAAATCCGCGACGAACCTCATCACCACGCTCGTCGACCTCACCAGCAAAGGCTCGAATTACCTGCTGAACATCGGGCCCGACGCCGACGGCGTGGTCCCTGCTCCCAGCGTTTCGCGCCTCCGCGCGGTCGGCGCCTGGCTCAAGGTCAACGGCGTCGCCGTCAAAGGCGCGTCACCGAGCCCGTTCGGCTACGAATTTCCCTGGGGCCGCATCACCACGAAAGGCCGCACGCTGTTTTTCCACTTCTTCGAAAAACCGACGCGCCTGTTCCGCCTTCACGGATTGCGCACCCGCGTAGTTTCCATCGCGGCGCTGAGCGAGCCGGGGAAAACCTTTCCGTTTCGCCAAACCAACCTCGACGCGACCTCGATCCCGGTGCTGGCGATCGATTTCACCGGCGCGCGATTCGTGAAACCCGTCACGGTCATCGCAGTGAAACTCGCCGCAAGTCCCGAGGTCGAGCCACTCACGCTCCAGCAGCCGGATCGCACCCTCACTTTTATCGGGCCGATGGCCGGCGTCGGCACGCGCGCGAAAAAACCCGCCATGCGGATCGGCGGGAATGGCCTCACGGAAAACTGGCGCAACCACGACGACTACCTTGAATGGAAATTCACGGTGACCAATCCGGGCGCCTTCGACGTCACCGTCGTCACGACGCACCAGCACCTCGAGCCATGGAGCGGCGGGCACACACTCCGCGTCGAAGCCGACGGCCAGTCGCTCCGCCGCGTCACGCGACGCGACGGGCTGATCCCGGGACTGCGCTCAGTTTATTATCCCCAGATCGGCACGCGTTTTGGGCAGCTCACGCTGGATCGTGCTGGGACCTACACGCTTCGCCTTCGCGCGGATCGCATGAAACTCTCGAAGAAAAACAAAACGCTGTTTTCCGACGGCGGCATGCAGTTTTCCGAGATTCGGCTGACGCCCTCCGCCTAGCTCCGCGCGGTCGGGGTCGTCTTCGCACGATATCAGTTTGGTTCCCGGCGTCGGCGCCCGTCGATTTCGAATCAGGAAGGTCGCACCCCCGGCTTCTTTTCGAGACGCTCCAATCCGACTTCGTGCCTTGGACCTCGTAAATCACCCCGCCCATGAGATTTCCCCGCTTCTTCGCCGCCCTCGTAATCTTCGCACCGCTGGCCTCGAGCCGTGCCCAGGAGGCCGCACCGCCGAAGCCCACGCCCGATTCGCGGTTCGGCAATGTGCTCTATAAGAGTCCCGACGCCTCACGTTGGACGATGACGGATCTCGGCGATCGTCGCGTGTATTCGGCCAAGCTCCCGCTGCCCGACTTCTCCACCCTCACAGTTTTCACCGGCGGAAAACTCCAGGGCGATTTTGACGCCGCCTTCGATCGTGCGATCAACAGCAGCCTCGGCGCGCTCCGCTCGAGCAAGATCGAGCGCGACGGCGGGGTGCAGGCGAGCAAGTCCGCGGAAGGTTTCGACGTGCGGCAGCGCATCGTCGTGGCCGTGGCCCCGGAATTTCACACCTACCATTGGTTTCTCGCGGCGCATTCGGGCGATCGGTTCGACCTCATCGCGTTTCAAACTTCCAGCGAGGAGATGTACCAGCAGTACGGCCAGGATGCCGCGAATTTTTTCTACAGCGTGAAGCTCGCGAATTCGCTGCCGCCCATCCCCGCCCTGCCCACCGCCATGGAGTCGGCCCCGCGCGCCGCCGAACCGGTTCAGCCGGCCGTATCCACAATTGCCGCCCCCAAAACCACGCGCTCTGGCCCGCTCGGCGTCGGCGACCGGGTCGAAATCCCGTGGGGCGGCGGCTGGGTGCCGGGCACGGTGCTCTATGTCGATGGCCTCACTTATTTCGTTCACTACCGCTCGGATTCCGACGCCGACACCTACGACGATTTCTTCACGCTGAATTTGATCCGTCCTCCCGGCGGCCCGCAAACCTACGCGGAATCGTTTCGCGGCACGCTGCCCGATCCTTCCGGCGGACCGATCGCGTTGGGCACGCCGATCGAGTATTACGACGGACGCTGGAACCCCGGCCGGGTCGCGCGGCGCATCGGTGAACGATACGAAATTTTCGCCGACAAACCCGGCAGCGTCACCGAGCGCTGGGTCACGCCGGACAAGCTTCGCCCCGCCGGCAGCACCACGGCCTACGCGCCCGAGCGTCCGTTCCAGCAACGCCGGCCGGCCACCGCCGCGGAAATCCAGCCCGGCGACCTCGTCACCGCCAAGCCGCGCCGCGGTTCGTGGATCGATCTCACCGTGCTGGAAGTGGACGGTCCGCGGTACTTCGTGAAGATCGGGCCCGACTCCGGGCTGTCGCTGCGCAGCTGGGTCGGCCTGTCAAAGATGCGCGCGGTCGGCGCGAAGGAGCCTTTCCAGGCGGAGGACCTCAACTTCTTCGTGGGCACCTGGCGACTGACCGGCGACTCGTTTCAAAACCTGGTCGACCGCAAGGTCTCCGGTGCGAAAGTCACGGAGACTTACCAGAACAACAGCGGAGCCGGGCAGGATGCCGGCGGCCTGGTCATCAAGGCCGATGGCACGTATGACCTGCGAAACACCGTAGTCCATCATGACGGCCGCGGACGCTGGGAGCGCAATCCCGACCAGGATGAGGGCGGCATCCTCTTGCGTGGTGCTGACGGGGAAGGCGACAAGGATTGCGTCGTTACCAACCACCTCGACGGCAACGCGTATTTCCAAGGTTCGTTCCGCGGGCCCGGCAAGTGGTGCACGCGCGTCGGGAAATAGCGGCGCAGTCTTGCTGCGCTAAATCGCCTTCCGCGCCGCGAGCACAAGCCGCTGCCACCACCAGGAAATTTTCCCGTCGGTTTCCTCCAGTCGCATGAACTGGCGCACGGTCGGCGTTGCGGAGCGGATGGCTTCACGCACTTTCGCGCGATTTTCCTCCGGGGTCGCGGCGGCGTTGAAATACCATTCGAGATCCGGTTGTTGGAAAACCTGCACCTCACGATGCACGATTTCCAATCCTGCCGCGAGGCACCAATCGCGCCAGGTGTTCGGCGTGCGCAGGCGGTTGTGGCTCGGGTCGCGCCACTTCTCGACGTCGTGCAGCCACGCTTCCGCCTCCGGGTGGTGGTCCTCGATCGTGCCGTCAATCAGCAGGAAATATCCTCCCGGGCGCAACACGCGCGCGGCTTCGCGCACGAATTTTTCCGGGCCGCTGAAGTGGTGCGGAGCCACGCGGCAGCTCACCAGGTCGAACTCGCCCGCGCCAAACGGAATCTCCTCCGCGGGAAATTGCCTGGTCGCCACGCCCAGCCCGCGCTCGCTCGCGAGCCGGGCGGCCCGCTCGAGCATGTTCGCCGAAACGTCGCCGAGTGTCACCGCACAGCCGCGCGCCGCGAGCAGGAGGCCCGTGTGGCCGCCGCCCGTGGCCACGTCGAGGGCCCGCCAGCCGGGCTGCAGCGGGATGAAACGCAGGGCGTCTTCGACGTCCCTCGTGTTTTCAAGGACGTGCCCCTTGCCATAGTGCTGGCTCTGCCGGTCGAATTGCTCCGCAGCTGCCGATTGGATCGCATCGAGTTTCATCGCGATTTCCACCGTGCGTTTCCCTTGTCCCAAGGCAAGTTCGCGGAGTTGAAACTCCACCGGCATCGGGCCACCTTCAGTTCGTGACCCTCGTCGAAAAACAACGGCTGCTCGCCGAGGAACTCGCGCTTATCCCCGATGCGCATGAGCGCCTGGCCGATGTCGTCGGTCGCTCCCGCCGCGCCGCGCCCTTCCCTGAAGCGGATCGGCGCAATGAAAACCGCGTTCCGGGCTGCGTGTCGGCGGTGTGGCTGGTCGGCGAACTCCGGGACGGGCGCTGTTATTTTCGCTGCGACGCCGATGGGCCGTTGGTGAAAGGCCTGGTCGCTTTCCTCTGCGAGTTCTTCAACGGCGCCACGCCGGCGGAAATTACCGCGAGCAACGCCGACCCGCTCGCGGCGCTCGGCCTGATTCGCAACCTCTCGCCCACCCGCCAAAACGGATTGGGCAGCGTGCTCACCGCGATCCGCGCCTTTGCCGCGCGCACGACCCTGGCATGAACCTGTACGACGCCCACAACCACCTGCACGACGAATGGCTCGCGCCACACCGCAGACAAATTTTCGCGGACATGGAAACGGCCCAGGTGAAACGCGCCGTGGTGAACGGCACCTCGGAAGCCGACTGGCCTGAGGTCGCCCAGCTCGCGCGTGAGCACGCGATCGTCCTCCCCAGTTATGGCCTGCATCCGTGGGACGTCGGGAACCGCACTCCCGCGTGGCAGGAAAACTTCCTCGGTCAGCTCGATGCCGATCCCCGCGCCATCGTCGGCGAGATCGGCCTGGATCGTTGGATCCTCGATCGCGCGCGGCCCGACGATCCTCGCCTCCAGGGTTTGCGCCGCGCCCCGACCGCAGAGCAGCTCGAGGTTTTTCGCTGGCAGCTCGCCGTCGCCGCCGAACGGAATTTACCCGCCTCGATCCATTGCCTCGATGCCTTCGGCCTGATGCTCGAGACGCTCCAGGACGCGCAGCTTCCGAGCCGTGGCTTCCTGCTTCATGCCTACAGCGGCCCCGTGGAGATGATCCCCGGCTTCGCGCAGTTGGGCGCATATTTTTCGTTCAACGGCGGTTTTCTCGAACCGCGAAAGGAACGGCTGCGGGAAGTTTTCGCCGCGGTGCCGTTGGATCGCCTGCTCGCCGAAACCGACGCGCCCGCGATGCGATTGCCCGCGAACCTGGAGAAATTTCCGCCGTTTGCCACCGAGACCGCCGCGCTCGCGAACCATCCTGCGAACCTTGGCGTCACCTACGCGGGATTGGCCGAATTGCGCGGGACCGACCTCAAAACCCTCGCGAACCGGCTCGAGGAAAATTTCCTGCGGCTCTTCAAGGATGGGCCGTGACCGTGAGGTCGCCGGCAATTTCCTTCACCACTTCGCCGGCCGCGACCAGGCCGAATGCACCGGTGACAAACACCGCCGCACCATAGCCGCTTTCACAATCCATCGCCAGGTTGCTGCCCTCTTCCGGCGCCGCCCGGCACGTGCCATCCGCCCACGGGAAGATTTGGGCTTCGCTCGACCAGACGCACCGGACGCCAAAATTCATCTTCCCTTTCGTCGTGCCCGAATCGAAACCGTGGTCGCGACGCAGCTTCTTCCTCACCTGGCGCAGCAGCTCATCGCCAAATGCGTCGCCCAAGTCCCCGACCTGGATTCGCGTCGCGTCCCGCTTTCCACCGGCAGCGCCCACCGTCAGGACTTTTCGACCGAGCGCGCGAGACTCGCCGATCAACAGGGCCTTGTTCGACATCCGGTCGATCGCATCGACCACGTAGTCGAAGGGCGCCGAGAGGAGGCGGTCGGCTGACTCCTTCGTGAAAAATTCGTGGAGGACAGTGACGCAGCAAGCCGGATTGATCGCCCGCACGCGCTCCGCCAGCACCGTGACTTTGGGCCGACCGATCTGTCCGTCGAGGGCGGGGAGTTGCCGGTTAACGTTGGTCACGCATACGTCATCGAGATCCACCAGCGTCAACGCCCCGACCCCGCTGCGCGCGAGTCCTTCCACCGTCCACGAGCCCACGCCGCCCACCCCGACGACGCACACATGGGCGGCACGAAGGCGATCCAATCCGGCCCGGCCAAACAGTCGGCCGACGCCGCCGAAGCGGTCGAGATAATCCTGGTCAAGTGCGGCTGCCTGCATGGCCCCAGTGTAGCGCAGCCCGCGACGCCGCAAGGGCGAATGCAACGCGAGCTCGCCTCCGCCGAGAGGGATCAGCGTGTAGACGAAGAGAATCAGCGCCTGGCGAAGAAGTCGCACCACCTTCGCCGATCAGCGAGCCGGTCGAACACCGACGCTACGCGATCAAACCTGCGCGCAACATCCGCTCCACCGCCACGATCGCGGATTTTTCCCGCTCCGCCCAAGTCCCGCGAATCTCGACAAAGGGCAGTTGCCGTTTCTCGACGGCGTCGCGCCATAACTGGCGGCCTTTCGCACGGCCCGCCGCGTCGGGAAACGAACGCTGCGGATCAGGCGCAAACGGCACGTCGGTGTCGCAGAGCAGCCAAAGGCTCACGTCCCGCGCGCGGCGCTCAGCCTCCTCCCGCACCCACATCGGGCACTCGCCGGGGAATAGCACGTCGTCCCACAACGTGCAGGTCAGGAGATCGGTGTCGAAAAACGCCACCTGCTTCGCGCGCGCCAACGCATGGTCCTCGTTCGCCATCTGGCCCAGCGCGATCGTGCCCAGGTCCTGCGGCGTGATCTTGCCGGCTTTCAGCTCCCAGAACTCGCGCACAAATTCGGGCGCCCACGGTTCGCCGAAACGCGACGCCAAGAGTTCGGTGAGCGTGGTCTTGCCCGTCGACTCGGTGCCGAAGACCACGACGCGTTTAACAGGCAGGATCATGGCCGGACACCTTCATCCGCCGAGGGAGGATTCACCGGAGCGACTTTCATCGCACGACGCCACTGCCGCCAACCGACCAGCGCCAGCCCGAGGTAAATCGCGTAGAGGAAGGACGTGTAAGCCAGCTCGGCGCTCCAATAGGAAATGACCGCAACTACGTTCACCAATACCCAGAGTGGCCAGTTCTCGATGTTGCGCCGCACCTGGAGGACCTGCGCAGCCACGCTGAACGCGGCAATGAACGCATCCCTCCAAGGCATCGCGGCGTGCATCCAGGGGCCGATGGCCGAGGCCCAGGCCACCGTTACGATAATCGCCGAGGCAAGCATCACCGCCCAGCCCGCGGCCGACAATTTGGTGACCGGCAACTCCGGCTTGGTGTCGCGGTCCCGCAGCCACCGGTGCCAGCCCCACGCGAGGGTCGCGAAATAAAAAACCTGCAGCGCGGCGTCCGCCGGGAAATGCGCCTGGTAAAACAGGACGCCCTGCACCGACACGGCGGCGAGCCCGACGGGAAAAGCCCACAGGCTGCGCCGGATCATCAGCCACACGCCGACCACGCCGAGCACGAGGTTCAGCTGGTCGAGCGGCCCGGCCGTCGCCAGGCCGTTCCAGATATTATGCAGCACCTCGCGCATCGCCGCGGGTCAGGTCGTATCGGCGACGAACGCCTCCATCGACTCGCGCGTGATGGCGTGGCGCGCGCCGCATCGCGGGCAGCGGATCTCGAGCTTGGGCTCGTCACCGAACAGTTCGTTGGGGTCCTGGCGCATCGTCGGCGCCAATACCTCCATCATTCGCGCCTGGTTACAACCACAGTGCCAGCGCACGACGCGGCGTTCCATCAGCGCGAGCTTCTCGGTTTCATCGATTTTCCGGACCTGGTCCGTTGTCAGGCTCCGCAGCCACGCGAGGTCACAGTCCGGGTGTTCGACCACGAGGGCGAACTCCTCCTCGCCGACCTGGAAAAAGCGCCCGAGCCGCTGCTCGCTCTGCGCATAGAAATTCTCCACGGCCACCATCGGGTCGCTGCCGGCAAAGGTGATCGTGCTCCGGCGTTTCGGTTGGCCGCCGCGGACGACATCGGCGAAGAAAAGATTCTCCGGCAGCTCCTTCACGTTCTCGTCGAAAATGCGGCCCGTCACCGCGCCGGTTTCGTTGTCACCGGTGAGGAACAGATTCACCTTCGGGTCCTGGAAATTGATGGTCCAAGCGGTCAGCTCGTCCCACGGGCGCGACGCTCCGTGCAGCACGAACGCCACGAGCGCGCGCTTGAACATCGCATCGTGCTCCGGCCGCGGTTTGATCTGCTGGGCTCCGAGATGGAGGTAATAGTCGACGAACAATTCGCTGAAATCCGCGCGGGCGATCAGCACATTGCGGTCGCGCACGAAATGCGTGCGCACCTCGAGCCCGGATTCAGCCAGGTTGGGCGGGGTGGTTTCAGGCATAGCCCACACCATTGCCGTGAATGCGGCGTTGTAAAGGGACGGGGCGCGGGTGGAACGCGTTGCCCTCAACTCGCCAAGCCGTTCCGTCCGCCTCCAAACACGGATGAAGCCAAACCCGTTCGACCGGCTCAGGGTTTCCGACAGCGCCTTCCGGAGAAGTCGCAACCGCGGCTGGGCCGCCTTATTTTGCCTTCTCCGCCGGCAGGTGCGACTTCAGCTTCTGCACCTTCGGCGCGATCACGTAGCGGCAGTAACCCTCGGTTGGATTCTTCGCGAAATAATCCTGGTGATAACCCTCGGCCGGCCAGAACTTCGTGAGCGGCTCGATCTCCGTGATGATTGGGTCGCGGAAGGTTTTCTGCGCGGCGTTCATCGAATTCTGCGCGGCGACTTTCTGCTCCGGCGTGGAATAGAGGATGACCGACCGATATTGCGGCCCTTCATCGTTGCCCTGCCCGCCCACCTGCGTCGGGTTGTGCACCGCCCAGAAATAATCGAACAGCTCGGCGAGCGAAACCTTCGACGGATCGTAATCGATCTTGATCACCTCCGCATGACCCGTGGCGTGGTCGCTTACCTGCTCGTAGGTGGGATTCGCCTCCCGACCTCCGGCATAACCACTCGTGACGTGAAGCACGCCGGGGAGAAGCTTGTAAGCGGCTTCGGTGCACCAAAAGCAGCCACCACCGAGGACGATGGATTCCGTTTTGGCAGGAGAAGAAGTGGTGTCTGCAGTCATAGGGGAAAGCGAAAGACCAAAAAGGCTGAGAAGCAAAGCGAGGCGTTTCATGCCGGTGAGAGCCAAGTTGAACGGAAATATTCCCCGCGCAAGCGGGCGGCGCAGGGTTTGACCGCCCTGCGCGCCGACAGGCCCGTCCGTGGAGCGCGTTATCGCCGCGCCCCGCACCCGCGCCCCACCCTTCGAATTCATCTGGAAACGCGGGACGCTTGGTGGCTGCATCCAGCGCTTGCCCTCCATGCCCCTTTCCCCCGCGTCGGTTGCCCGCCAGCTTTCGTTTCTCTGGCATCCCGAACTTCCGGTGGACGAGAAGGATTGCTACGTCGCTTTCCGGGCCGAGTTCGATCTCGCGATGGCCGGTCCCGTTGAGTTTAGCGTGCTCGGCGCCAGTTGGTTCGTGGGCTCAGTGGATGGCAGTGCTTTCTGCGAGGGACCGGCGCGATTTCCCGGCGCGTTTCCCGAGTACCAGAGCTTTTTCAAGGATCTGTCCGCCGGCCATCACGCCCTGGGATTTTTGGTCAACAGCGTGGGCATCTCCACGCGCATGCTGGAGGGAATCGATCCGTTCCTCGCGATCGCCGCCCGCACGCCGGGCGGGGAAATTCCGCTGCGGTGGAAATGCACCCGGCTCACCGCGTACGCGCCGCATGTGCGCCGGCTCAACCCCCAGCTTGCTTTCATCGAATGGTGCGACACGCGGCAACTGCCGGCGTGGCTCGCGGCGGATTTCGATGCGTCGGCCTGGAGCGACGCCGTCACCGTCACGCGTCATCTCGGCCAGCTGAAACCTTACACGGCCAAGAATCCGCGCGCGATCGAACACGGGTTGAAACCCATCGCCGCCGGCGCGTTCACGGAAAACTTCGGCTACGAGCGCGACGACATTCCCGCGCGTTTTTTCCTGCGCGACCTCGCGCCGGCGATCCTTCCCCCGCAGGGAACCTGGCGCCGCTATGACTTGGGCCGCGTTCGGCTGATGCGTCCAAGCTTTGAGCTCGAGGTCCCCGCCGGCACCGTCGTCGAGTTCGCGTACTGCGAGTCGCTCGTCCAAGGGCGCGTTTCGCCGTGGATCACTTTGTCGGGCGGCGACTCCTGCAATCTCGACCATTATGTCGCGCGCGGCGGACGCCAGGAGTTCACGCCGCTTGCGCCGCGGGGCGGGCGTTTCCTCGAGGTGCACGTTTTCGCGACGAATGACCGCGTTGAATTCCTCCGCGAATCCGTCGTGGAACGCGCCTATTACGACGAAGCGATCGGGTCGCTGCGCACGGATGACACCCTGCTCAACCGGATCTGGTCGGTGGGGATCGAAACGCACCGCGCCTGCGCGGAGGATGGCATCACGGACAACCCGACGCGGGAACGCGGACAATGGGCGGGCGACGTGGTCACCGTGGGAATGGGCATCGTCGCCGCCGGGTTTTCCGACCTTCGACTGTGCCGTCGCAGCCTGGTTCATTCCGCGCAATGCGCCCGCGAGGACGGGCTGGTCGCGGGCCTCTGCCCGGGTGGCGCCGCGTATCTCACCACCTATGCTGCACAATGGATTTCCGCGTGCCTGAACTACTGGGCCGTGACGGGCGACCGGTCGCTGCTTCAAGAAATGCTGCCGTACGCGAAACGAAATATCACGGCGTTCCAGCAACAGATGACCCGCGACGGGCTGAAGGACAGCATCGGCTGGGGCTTCGTTGACTGGGGTTATGTGCGCAATCCCGGCCCGAGCGACATGGGAGTGAATCTTCACTATCTCATCGCCCTTCGCGACATGGACCGCTGGTTCGGCTCCTTCGATGAGTACTCGCTGAAATACCGCACCCTCGCGGAGGAGTTGAAGGCCATCATCGCGGGATATTTTTCCACGGAGCTGGAAGCCGGCGGCGATGCGTGGACTCGCATCGGCTATCATCGCGCGGCGCTCGGGTTGCGCGCGGGATTTTTCGAGGGCGAACTCGCGGTCGCCGGCCGCGCCTTCCTTAAGGCGCATATGCTGAGCTGCTTTCCGAACAATCCCGCCGCGCCGCGGCTGAGCGACCCGGCGGCCAACAATCCCCAGCTGATCACCCCTTACTTCGGGCATTTCGCGCTGCCGGACCTGATCGAAAACGGCGACATGGACTTCGTGCTTGCGCAGTACCGCACCTGCTGGGGCTGGTCGCTCGGGGATCACCGCACCACGTGGCTCGAGGTGTTTGATCCGCGCTGGAGCCACTGTCACCAGTGGGCGGGTTGCCCGACGTGGCAGCTCTCGCGTTATCTCCTCGGGCTCACCCCGCGGCGCGACTGCGAGGAAATGACCTGGAGGGTGTCATTGCACACCGGTTCGCTGGCCCATGTTTCCGGGACCGTCCCGATCGCCGGTCGCGACGAGGCCATCAGCATTTCATGGACGAAGGATGGATCGGGACTGCGGTACACGTTGGAAACGCCGGTGCCGATCACCCTGTTGCTGGATGCGAGGCTAACGGGGGGAATAGAGCAGCGCGTGAAGGTTGAGCGCAGCTTCAGCCAGTCATGGCCGCTGTCGGCGTGCCGGTAGTAGCGCAGGCGGCCCGCCTGCTCCGGGAGAGAGCCCCGCGAACCGGAAGATTTGAACAGAAGGCAACGAAGGTA
>JAQGOP010000033.1 GCA_028293545.1 Verrucomicrobiota bacterium
CACAGGCGACTTTGACTCGCCTAGTCATGGTTCGAATCCATGTCGGGCAGCCATTCGACGCGGCCTTCGCGATGCTCGTCCTTGCTCATGGCAAGCCATCGCGAAGGTCGCGGCGAATGCCCTGAGCAAGCGCAGCGCGTCGACTTGTGGTGAGCTTGCCGATCCAACGGGCTTTCGACTAACGGCACCACAGCTCATTGGCTCTCAGCGTTCGGGGCGGTCCCAGCTAAACAGCGCCTTTATTCCATGTGACCGCGTACCCTCTTGCCGCGCTGAACGTATCCCTGAGCGTCGGTCCATGAACACGTCGCATTTCCAGAGATCCAACCACCAGCGCCCATCCCCAACGCCGTCTTCGTCTACATTCTAGCCTCACTCACCGGTGCCTACTATATCGGCAGCGCTAAAGACGTCAGCCGCGGAATTTGCCTTCATCGCTCAGGTCGCGGCGCCAAATTCACCAGCGACAAACGAGTCGCGAGGTTAGTGTACGTTGAAGGTCCCTTTGATCTGAAGACTGCCATTCAACGCGAGTTTCAACTTAAACGCTGGTCGCGCGCCAAGAAGGAAGCCCTCGTTCTCGGGCAACACGCCGGCCTCCAACAGCTCGCCCGCTCCCGCGATTGACTGAAGTCAGCACAGGTCGAGCACAAACCCCAAAGGCTGGCCCCGTTTTCATCTCTCTCGTGTTCGAACCGCGGTCGCTCGCTGAGACTGACGCAGTACATCGTGGCCTATTGCGCAGGCACCTACTAAGTTCGGATTCGAACCCAGTCTTCGCGCCGAACGTTGACTGGTTAGCATGCTGATGCGAAAACGAAGTCGCCTTAACTGCATGAATGACACTCCTTCTTCGGATCGTCAGCTGCGGCTCACCGCGGGGCTTGAGTCATTCGGCCAGGACCTGCGGTTCGGCCTTCGCCAGTTGATCAAGGCTCCCAGTTTCGCCATCACGTGCATCGTCACGATCGCGCTCGGGATCGGCGCGTGCACCGCGATCTACAGCGTCGCCGACAAATATCTTCGGCATCCCATAGATTACGACGAAGCCGAACAGCTCGTCTGGATTTCGGAAACATCACCAAAAGTTCAAAGAGCAGCCGTGTCACCCGGCAGCCTGCTCGCTTGGCAGACGCAGTCCTCCGTCTTCGCGGAGCTAGCCGGTGCATACTGGGCCGGAAAGATGCAACTGACCGAAGGTGACCGGCGAGTCCCAGTCGAGGCGTCCTACCTCTCGCTGAATTACCTGCGAATGCTCCGCGTGCGGCCTGAACTCGGGCGGGAATTTTCCCGCGAGGAATTCCTGAGCGGCAAGGGCGATGTCGCGATCCTGAACCGCAAGATGTGGCAAAACCGTTTCGGCGGACGCACGGACGTCATCGGTCAAATTATCCATCTTAACGAAAAGCCCTACACCGTCGTTGGCGTCGTCACCGATCCGATCAATAACTACGACAACGTTCTCCTGCCATGGGACCTTGCGACGCAGACCGAAGACTTCACGACGCATAAGCTGGCTGTGCGCGGCCGACTCAAGCCGGGCGCCACGATCGCCCAAGCCCAGGCTGAACTCGATGTGATAGCTGCGCGCGTCGCCGCGGCGCATCCGGATCTATATAAGGATCGCGGCGTCCGCGTCGAAGGACTGGTGAACATGTTGACCCGCGTTGGCGGCCAATTCGTTTGGCCGCTCGTGGGCGCAGCGGGGTTGTTGCTGCTCATCGCGTGTGTGAATGTCGCCAACCTGCTCCTCATTCGCGCCAGTGCCCGTCGACGCGAGATCGCGGTGCGGCTCGCGCTCGGGGCTCGGCGTGGACGATTGATCCGCCAACTTCTCGCCGAGTCGCTTTTGCTTTCCGCGATCGGCGGAACCCTCGGGGTGCTCCTGGCGTGGAGTCTCGTCGGTCCGCTCGCCGCCGCATCGACGCTGCCACGGTCCGATCGCGTCGTGATTGATGGCTGGGTGCTCGCGACGAGTCTTGGACTGATGGTCGTCACCAGCGCAGGGATCGGCTTGGTGCCAGCGTGGCAGGCGACGAGTGGCAATTTGACCGATGCCTTGAATGACGGCGGCTATCTATCCAGCGGCGGTCGGCGCCAACGCGTGCGCAGCGCGTTCGTGGTGCTTCAAATCGCCAGCGCCTTTGTTCTGCTCGTTGGAACGGGCTTGATGGTGCGATCGCTGCAGGCGCTGCAGCAATTCGATCGCGGCCTGACGACGGATCCGGTGTACGTCGTGACGACCCAGCTCGACTCGCGCCGCTCCTACGGCACGCCGGATAAGATCGCGGCATTTTCGCGCGGCGCGCTCGAACGCATCCAAGGGCTGCCGGGAGTGATGTCGGCAGCCTTCGGCAATGCAGTGGCTCCGGGCAGGGCTTCGTCCGACGGATTCATTATCGAGGGACAATCCCGTCCAGCCTTGGCGGACACAGCGCCGTCGACGGATATTTTTGCGGTCACGGCCGACTACTTTCGCGCGCTGGGCATTCCCCTAATCTCCGGCCGGGATCTGACGGCGAGAGATGGCATCGGTGCGACGTCGGTGGTGCTCATCAACCAGGAAATCGCGCGGAAATATTTTCCCGGCCAGAATCCGGTGGGCCGGCAGATCTTGCTGCTCGGCGACACGACGTGGAGCGAGATCATCGGCGTGGTCGGCGATGTGCGCAACCCACTCAGGGATGTGACCCCCCAGCTTTATCGCCCGATCGAGCGCAATACGTCGCAGACACTCTATCTCCTGCTCAAGGTCGCGCACAATTCGCCGGCGCTTTCTCAATCGGTGAGGGACGCGCTCGCGTCGATTGATCCCGCGATCACGCCGGGCCCGATGCAATCCTTGGAGCAAACGCTCACGGGCAATTGGAATCGTCAGCGGTTCAATATCACGCTGATGGGCTTATTTTCCGGCGTCGCGCTGGTGCTCGCGACGCTCGGCATTTACGGCGTGACCGCTTATGCCGCGGCGCAACGCACGAGGGAAATCGGCATCCGCATGGCGCTCGGCGCGTTGCCGCGCGATGTGCTTGAACTCGTGCTCTACGGCGGAATGCGGGTGGTGGGGATCGGAATCGCGGTCGGTCTTGCCGCAGCCTTCGTGTCCACGCAAATCCTCGGAGCGTTCCTCTACGGTACGAGCGCGCATGACCCCATGACGCTTCTCGCGATCGCCGTTATTCTCTCACTTACGAGCTTGGCCGCGTGTCTGATTCCCGCTCGCCGTGCCGCAAAGATCGAACCACTCATCGCGCTACGCCACGACTAGCCGCCGCAGACGAGCGCGAGCGAACGGATTAAATTGAACAGAGGGTAACGAAGAGATCCGGGTTTAATGGAACGAGTGTCCGGGCACCGACTTAAAATCAGGAGCCATGGAAACCTGGGCTCAGACGAACTGAACCCTTTTGTTGCCTTCGTTACCTTCTGTTCAATTCAAATTTCCCGATGGGTCCTGCACCAACTAATATCGAGCACAGGCATGCTAGATGACGCCGACATTCTCGGCGCGTGCACTGCGCTTAATGATTAATGTGAATTTATAGCCGCGGGTTGCTGGCGGTTGCTTGACCAAGTTGTAACCCGTGCTAGCGAGATTTGGTGTCGCACCCCTCCCCAGATCAAAGGCGCATTGTCGAATTGGAAAACGATTCGGATCGCGATGGAACGCTGTATTACCGATCTGTCCCCGCGGTCACTTGTTCCTCGGCAGCGTAATCACATAGTTGGCGCGGGCGGAAACTAAGAACTCCTCGGCGGCTCGATTGACCGAATCGTGGGTGAGGTTGACAAAGACTTGGTGACGTTCGCGCAGGCGGGCGAGTGTGGTCGGGTCGGCTTGCGCACGCGAGAGCCGGTTGACCCACCATGCGTTGTCATTCTCCGCGGCCGGGATCTCCGTGCGCGTGCGCCAGATTTTTCGGAAACGTTCGAACTCCTCCACCGTAACTCCCGCGGTCGCCAAATGGTTGGCCGTGGCGATCGTGAGTTCCGTGATTTCCTGCGCCCGCGACGGTGGCAGGCTGAGGTTTGCGACTATGGCCTGAAAGACATTGGGCTGACGGCCCAAATTGACGGACGGCGAATAGGTGACCCCCAGTTGCTCGCGCAACTGCACGCGCAGCCGTTCCTCCAGGATGTCCGCGGCGATCTGCAGTGCCGGTAGTGCCGGTTCTCCTTCACCCATCGGCAATCCCCAGGCACCGCGCCTGAGGTTTGGCACCGGATCCCACGAGCCGCTCCGGGTTTGGTCTCTCCGCAATCCGAAATCCGAAATCCGCAATTCCCAAGCGCCGCGCCTGGGCCTTTGTACGGTGGACCATGGTCCAATAGAATTCGGGCGTTCGCGCACGTAAGCTGGGGACGAAATGAAAACGCTCATTACGTCTCTTGTCATCCTGTGTGCCGCCGGTTTCACCGGCTGCAGCACGTTCAACTCGCGCGCCCAGGCAAAGTCCGCGGCCTTTAATGCCCTGCCGGCGCAAACCCAGCAGCGGCTCGAAAAGGGAAAGGTCACGGTTGGCGATTCCCAAGACATGGTCTTCATCGCCCTCGACAAGCCCGATGCCACCCGGAACATCACCACGGCGAACGGTCCTGAGACCGTTTGGATCTACAAAAGCTATTGGCAGAATTACGCCGGCACCGGCTGGGTCGGCTGGCATCGTTACTACGAGCCCCAGTTTGGCGGCGCTTACGCGTTCTATCATCAGCAGGTGCCGCTGGCGCTCAGCACCACGCGCAGCGCTGATGTGATTCGCGTCACGTTCAAGAACGGCAAGGTCGTCGCGGTCAACCAGGCGGCCACGTGAACGGTCCCGTTTCCCGCTAATCCCCGGCCATGAAACCAAATCACAAACCCAGCGGCGGAACCATTGCGCCGCTGGGCGCCCCGTTGTCGTTCCGAGCGAACTCGGATGCCTCCCGCGACCGGATGCTCGTTGCCCGTATCAAGGATGGAGATGACTCCGCCTTCGCCGAAATCGTGACGCACTACCGTGCGCGCGTCTACGCCATCGCCCACCGGCAGATGGGCAATCACCATGACGCGGAGGAAGCGACGCAGGATGCGTTCGTCAGCGCGCTTCGCGGCCTCGTCGGTTTTCGCGGCCACTCAAGTTTCGCGACGTGGCTCTTCACGATCACCACCAACCTCACCCGCAATCGCTATTGGTACTGGTGGCGCCGCAAGCGGCACCAGATGGTTTCGCTTGACGCTCCCGTGGGATTTGAGGGCACGATCACTTTCAACGACGTGATCCCCGCGGAGGACGACTCTCCCTACGCCGCCGCCGTTTCCCAGGATTTCCTCGAACAAATCGCGACCGGGATGAAGGGGCTGTCCCCGCACCTCCGTGAGACCCTCGAGCTGAAGACCGTCCAGGATCTCTCGTACGAAGAGATCGCGAAGACCCTCAACCTTTCGCTGGGGACCGTGAAGAGCCGAATTTCCCGCGCGCGCGAGCAACTGCGAGCGCAGGCTTTGATAGCCACGCCGGATGGACTCGAGGCCGGGGAGTCGAGCGAACTCCCGCACTGCGGTTTCCAATCATGATTCAGCTTCCTGCCACCGCTTGCTCTCCCCGCGCTCGCGACGTCCGCCGCGGATGTTCGCGTGGAATTAAGCTTTCGCTGATGGTCCTGCTGGCGGGATGCGCGCACTATCGGCCGCAGCCGTTGACGCACGCAGCCGTGGCGCAGCCTTCGCTGGCGCCGGATTGGGCCGCACTTCGCACGCAGGCGAACGAGATTCATCACCCGTTATTGCGCCCGATCGAACTGGATCCAGATCAGGGAATTTCGCCCGACGGGGTCGCGGTCCTCACTGTCCTCCTCAATCCGGCGCTTCGCGCCGTACGCGACCAACGCGGCCTCGCCGCCGCGCAGCTGCTTCAAGCCGGCATCCTGCCGAATCCGCAGCTGTCGGCCAACGTCGCGCCAGTGGTGAGCGGCGGCGGGCCGGGCTCGTCGTTCACGGCTTTCGGAGCCGGCCTCGCGATGGACGTGCAGGCGCTCATCCAGCGCGGAGCAAAACGGACGGCGGCGAAGGCGAACGTCGAAGCCATCGACCTCGATGTCGCGTGGCAGGAATGGCAGGCGGCGGAAGCCGCGAAGGTCGCAGTGTATCAGCTATCGGCGGACGAAGCCCAATTGGCGCTCGCCGTGGAAAACGACCAGCGGCTCGCGGAAAATCTCGCGCTGGTGCGGAAAGCCGTCGCCACGCACGATCAAACGGTGGTCGAGCTGGCGACGGCGGACGCCGCCGGCCAGAGCGCGCACGCGACCCGGCTCCAGTTGGAACAGGCGGTCGCGAGTGATCGGCTGATTCTCAATGAAACGATCGGCTTGCCGCCCGCGACGTCCCTGCGCCTCCGCGACAGCGCGCTTCCCTCGCAGATCGACCCGCCGTCCGC
Organism: Verrucomicrobiota bacterium; assembly: GCA_028293545.1. GTDB lineage: Bacteria > Verrucomicrobiota > Verrucomicrobiia > Opitutales > Opitutaceae > Opi-474. The sequence goes on from JAQGOP010000033.1 coordinate 6,414, forward strand.
CGCGGAACTCGACGCCACCCTTGAGTCGCGGCGACTCGATCTCCTGGCATTGAAACGCGGCTACGAGAGCCAGGAGGCGACGCTGCGCGCCTCGGTGCTCGGGCAATTTCCCAAGCTTTCCCTCGGCGTCAGCACATCGCAGGACAATTCCCGGGTGCGCGCGATGGGACCGACGATCGCATTCGACCTGCCGATCGTCGACCGGAACCAAGGCGCGATTGCGAGTGACAAGGCGACGCGGCAGCGGCTGTTCGACGAATATGTGAGCCGAGTCTTTGCGGCGCACAGCCAGGTCGCCCGACAGCTCGCGGACATTCGCGCGCTCAACGCGCAGATCGCGGCCGCCGAGGCCGCGGTGGTCGTGCTGCAACGCCAGGTGGACACCTATCGCCTCGCAGCCGACGCCCACAATCTCGACGCCTTCAGCTTCTATTCGGCGCAAGGCAACCTGAGCCTGCGGCGGCTCGATGTCCTAAAATTGAAGACCCAGCTCGTCACCAGCCGAGTGGCCCTCGAGCTGGCCGCGGGCCGCTATCTACCCACCGAGACAACCCCTTTATGAACGCTCACTCGAAACTATCCGATCCATTGAAACACCGCCGCGCGATGGGCTGGACCGGCGGCGGCTTGCTGCTCGCGGCGCTTGCCCTCGGCTCTTGGTGGCTGCACCGCGCGGCGCCGCCCGCCGCCGCAGCGCCGGCCGCGACAACGACGAACGCGCAGGTCACGGTCGCGCCGATCGCATCGTCGCGCATCACGACGACCGCGATTTCCTATGGCAACGTCGTCGCACGGCCCGGCCAATCGATCACGCTGTCGCTGCCGTTCGAATGCGTCGTGCGTCACGTGCTCGTTGCGCCTGGCGAATCCGTCGCGAACGGCCAGCCCACGCTGGAAGTCGGCCCCAGCCCGGCCACCAGCTTAAAGATCGGGCAGGCCAAGGCCGCGCTCGACACCGCTAAAACTGAACTGCAGCAGACGGGGCAGCGTTTCGACCTGAACCTCGCGACCAACCTCGAGCTTTCACAGGCGCGGATGGCCGCCGATACCGCGCGGCTCAACTGGGAAAACCTCTCCGGCATCGCAGCCCAGGCGCACGCGGTTTCCACGCTCTCCGCCATCGTGGGCAAAGTCCTCGTGCAGGAAGGGCAATTCGTGCCCGCGGGTCTGCCGCTACTCGAACTCATTCCTCACGACCAGATCGAAGTGAAGTTCGGCGTCGAACCGGGCGACGAAACTTCCCTCAAGGCGGGCGACGCAGTGAAGCTGTACCGCATCGCCGGGCCGCAATCGGCGGCGATCGAAGGCACGATCCGCGTCGTCACGCACCGGATCAGTCCCGATACCCAACTCGTCGATGTCTATGTTACGCCTCCCCCGGGCGCCCCGCTCCTGCTCGACGATTATCTCCGGGGTGAATTCGGCCTCGCCTCGACCGTAGGGCTGGTCGTCCCGCGCGCGGCCGTGCTGCCGGAGGGAAATGCGAATGTCCTCTATACGGTCAGCAGTGGCCACGCCGTGCGGCATGCGGTGCAACTCGGCCTGCAGACCAACCAGCAAGTCCAAGTCGTCGGCGCGAGCCTCCAGGCCGGCCAGCAAATCGTGGTGGTCGGCAATCACGAGTTGAGCGACGGCATGGCGGTTACGGTCGCCGCCCAACCCTGAACCCCATGAACTGGATCCAGCAACACGCCCGCTCGATCATCTTCCTGATCGCGACCCTCGTGGTCGCCGGGATCGTCAGCACATTCAACCTGCCGGTGGCGCTTTTCCCGCAGGTGGATTTTCCCCGCATCCGTGTGAACGTGGATTCGGGCGACCGACCTGCGGAGCAAATGCTCATCGAGGTCACCTACAAGCTGGAGGACGCCGTTCGCGCGCTTCCCGGCATTCAGGGCATTCGCTCGACCACCAGCCGCGGCAGCGCGGAACTCTCCGTCAATTTCGCGTGGGGCACCGACACGGTTTCGGCGCTGCTCCAGGTCCAGTCGGCCATCAACAACATCCTGCCGACGCTCCCGACCGGGACCACCTTCAATGCGCAGCGCATGAGCCCGACGGTCTTTCCCGTGATCGGGTTCAGCCTCACGTCGCCCACGCGTTCGCTCACGGAGCTGCGCGACATTGCCTATTATCAGCTGCGGCCGTTGCTCTCGACGGTGACCGGCACCGCGTCCGTCGCGGTCCAAGGCGGCGACATCGAGGAATTCCGCGTCACGGTCGATCCGGCTAAACTGCAGGCCCTCAACCTGACCCTGGGTGACATCGCGAAAGCCGTGTCGGCGGCGAATGTCCTCGTGGCGGTGGGGCGGATCGAGGATCACGACAAACTTTACCTGAGCGTTTCGGATACGCGCTTCGCCGACTTGAATCAGATTGCCACGGCGGTCGTGCGCGCCGGCCCGAACGGTGTCGTGCTGTTGGGCGACCTCGCGAAGATCGAGCGTTCGACCCAGCCGCAGTGGATCGCGGTGACGGCCGACGGCAAGAAGGCAGTGCTGTTCCAAGTTTATCAACAGCCCAACGGCAACACCGTGCAGATCTCGACCGACGTGAAGGCGCTGCTGGCGCAGGAGAAGGCGCGGCTTCCGGCCGATGTCCAGATCAAGAGCTGGTACGACCAGAGCGAGCTGATCATGTCGTCCGAGAACAGCACGCGCGACGCGGTGCTGGTCGGCGTCGGGCTCGCCGCGGTCATCCTGTTTTTATTCCTGCGCAACTGGAAGATCACGCTCATCGCGACGCTCGCGGTCCCGGCGGCGCTCGGCGCCACCATGGTGCTGCTGAATGTCCTCCACATGAGCCTCAACATCATGACGCTGGGCGGCATGGCGGCGGCGGTCGGCCTGATTATCGACGACGCCATTGTGGTGGTGGAACACATCATGCGACGGTTGGGCTCCGGCCAAGGCACGGAACGCGAGCGAATCCTGCAGGCCAGCCGGGAAGTCGCGGGCCCGCTGACCGGCTCTTCGGCGGCGACGATTGTGATCTTCCTGCCGCTCGCATTTCTGAGCGGAGTCACCGGCGCCTTCTTCAAGGCGCTGTCGCTGACGATGGCGTCGAGTTTGTTGATCTCATATCTTATCGCACTGATGGTGCTCCCCATCCTGGCTTCACGGTTGCTGAAGCGGGGTGACGCCGAACGGCTTGAGAAAGTGGGCGGATTGATGGAGCGCATCCACCGTGGTTACTCGCGCTGCGTGCACTGGCTGCTCCGGCATGCCTGGCTTGTGGTGTTGGGCATCGTCCCGATCCTGGCTCTCGGATATTTTGCCAGCAAACAGGTCCAATCGGGATTCATGCCGCTGATGGACGAGGGCGGATTCATCCTGGATTATCGCAGCGCGCCGGGGACTTCGTTGGCCGAAACCAACCGGCTTCTCGGCCAGGTTGAAAAAATCATCCAGTCCATCCCGGAAGTGGACACCTACTCACGCCGCACCGGAACGGGACTGGGCGGTGGACTTTCGGAAGCCAACTCCGGGGATTTCTTCATTCGCCTCAAGCCACCGCCGCGGCGCGTAATCGACGAGGTGATGAACGAAGTGCGCAACCGGGTCCAGGAAACCGTGCCCGGCCTGCAGATCGAAACCGCGCAGTTGATGGAAGACCTGATCGGCGACCTCACGTCGGTCCCTCAGCCGATCGAGATCAAATTATTCTGCGAGAATCAGACGATCCTCGAGCAGGCGGCAAAAAAAGTTCAGCTCGCGATCGAAAAAGTAAACGGGGTGGTCGGGGTGAAAAGCGGCATCGTGCTCGCCGGCGACGCGCTCCAAATCGAGATCGACCGCGTCCAGGCCGCGCTGGAAGGCGTGGATCCGGATGCGATCACCACCGCCCTGAACGCGGCGCTCTCCGGTTCCGTGACGACCAGCATCCAACAGGGACCCAAGCTGGTTGGCGTGCGCGTGTGGTTGCCGAAAGATACGCGAGCGAACATCGACGTGATCGGGGACTTGCGCCTGCGGGCGCCGGACGGCCATCTCTTTCCCTTGAAGCGGGTGGCGCAGCTGATTCCCGCCATCGGCCAGCCGGAAATTGCGCGCGAGAATTTGAAACGCATGGTGGGCGTGACGGGCCGGCTCAGCGGCCGCGATCTCGGGTCCACGGTGGCGGAGATTCAAAGCACGGTGCTCGCGAAGCCCGGATTTCTGCCGGCGGGCGTGACCTACCAGCTGGGCGGATTGTACCAACAGCAGCAGATCGCGTTTCGCGGGCTCACGGTCGTCCTGCTCGCGGCGGTCGTGCTGGTGTTTCTGCTTCTCCTCTTCCTGTACGAAAGCTTCAAGGTCGCGTTCGCGCTGCTGGCGATGCCGCTGCTCGCGGTGCCGTGCGTTTACGTGGGGCTTTGGCTCACGGGGACGGAGTTCAATATCACGTCGAACATGGGCATGACGATGATCGTCGGCATCGTGACGGAAGTGGCCATTTTCTACTTTTCCGAATTTCGTGATGGGACGGAAGGCGAGGAGGGCGACAACCGTTACGTGAGTGCGGGCATCAATCGCATGCGGCCTATCGCGATGACGACCTTCGCGGCAATTCTCGCGCTGGCGCCGCTCGCCTTCGGCATCGGACAGGGATCAGCCATGCTGCAACCGCTCGCGATCGCCATCATCTCCGGCCTGATCGTGCAGATGCCGCTCGTGCTGATCGTGCTGCCTGGATTGCTGCGGCTCCTGCGCGTGGGAAATCCCAAGGCCGCCTGAGAAAGTTCGAAGTGCAGGCTGGGTGCTCACTCGCATGACCTCTAACCGCGTTCCGGTCTATCCAGTCCTGTCATTGCGAGGAGGCTGGGTTGGCAGCCGGCGCGGCCATCCAGCTGAAATCCCGTTGGAGGGCGGCGAATTCCCCCTGGAGACGGCGCGCCGGCCGAATACCGCAGTGGTCGGACGTCGAGTTTTTCCGCCACTTTTATTTGGAGATCGCGCGCGGTGATGCGCGGAGCGACGACGACGACAGGCTGCATAGTGTCGCCCGGTTCGGAATAGCTCGGGAACGTTGAAGCTGCTGCGTGCGTGCGGTGTGGTCGCGAGCGCAAGACACGGCATCGCGAGGAGGAAGAGTGTTCTAGGATTCACATCGTGAATCTACTACTGCGCGGTGCTCGCTCCAATTGGACCTTGTCCTATTCGGGTTCGCCCCGTGGCCCATCACCGGAGGAAGGTGAGGCCCGAATGGACGAAACCGAAACCTTGCGGACCATTGGATAATTGCAGCGAAAGGTTGGTGGGGGTTTTCCGGGCGAGCTGATGATAGAGGGTGCCCGTCGTGAGAAAACTCGAATCGGGTGCGGTGATCGCGGTTGGGAACGGGTCATTGAATCGCGGGGCTTGGACTGGAAAAAGCGCGGACGTGATCGGGTCGCGCAGGATCGGCGAGAAGGTGCTCGCATGGTTGAGGTTCTTCGCATCGGCCTGCAGCTCGGCCGTGATTTCGCTTTGCAGCGTGGTCTGGGTTGGGTGGTTCGCGGACGGCGTAGTTTGGCCGCGAGCGAGAGTCATAACCGCGGAGACGATCATGAACGTTGAAATAATTTTGGTTTTCATAGTGGCATCGGGTGATCCGACGGCCGCTACGATAAGCCAACTCGCGTAAAAAAATATCGGACCTTGGTCCCGGTGAGTGCGAAAGCCCGCGAGATCCGTGGCAGAAGCGGAGTAGGGCCAAAGTCCAATAGCGCGCCGCTCGCTGCGGTGATATCGTCGGAGGAAAGAAAACACCGATGCATCTCTGGGCCCATTATGCTCCGACCGTCCTGGCCTCGTTTCTCGCGGCCCTCGTCGAATTCGTCGAGGCGCTGACGATCGTCCTCGCCGTGGGCCTGACCCGCGGCTGGCGCTCATCGCTTTTGGGCGCGGCCGCTGGCGTGATTCTGCTGGCTTTGCTCGTGGCGTGCTTTGGTTCGGCGCTGAAGGCCATCCCGCTCCAGTCGCTGCAGCTGGTGGTTGGAATCCTTCTCCTGCTCTTCGGCATGCGCTGGCTGCGCAAAGCGATTCTGCGCTCGGCGGGCATCATCGGCCTGCACGATGAGGAAGCGGCCTATGCGCGGGAAACGGGGAGACTGCAGTCGCAAGGGCAAACCCGGCCAGCTTTCGACAAACTTGGTTTCCTGACGAGTTTCAAGGCGACGATCATCGAGGGACTCGAGGTGGTGTTCATCGTCATCGCGGTCGGCTCGACCAGCGCCACGTTGCTGCCGGCGGCGATCGGCGCGGCGGCGGCGGGGCTCGGCGTGATCATCCTGGGCGTGGCCCTGCGCGCGCCGCTTTCCCAAGTCCCGGAAAACACCTTGAAGTTCACGGTGGGGCTGATTCTCACGTGCTTCGGGGTCTTCTGGATTGGGGAGGGGCTTTCCTTTCCGTGGCCGGGGGCTGACTGGGCGTTGCTCCTGATGTTCGTCGTGCTGTTCGGCGTTTCGCGCCTCGGCGTGCGGTGGCTCGGCCGCCGGAACGTCGTTTCCCGATGAAAATCTTGATCGGCATCCTCCGGGAAATTTTGGGCCTCTTCGTGGAGGACCTCGGCTATTCCATCGTGATCGGACTTTGGGTCGGATTCGTCGCCGCCTTCTTGTCCCGGGGCCAAGTCAGTTTATCTTGGCGGGGTCCGGTGCTCTTCCTTGGCGTAGTGCTGGTCCTCCTGGAGAATGTCACCCGTTCGCTTCGCCGAGGAAAAGTTCAATCCGTTGAAACCCGTTGCGAAAATCGAACGAAGACTTCTTGAAATCGTGAAAATCCTTTTTACGGCTCTCGCCGCGTTGACCCTTCTGGCGTCGGGTGTTTTCGCGACTGAAACACTGAGGGACCTCGTCGATGAACTGGAAAATTTATTTGTCGGAAGTGGGATCGAGGCAGTCGATGATAATATTTGTGGCCCGGCCCGAGGTTTGCGTGCTTCGCACCTACTGTGACGCATTGAGATTAGCGCACTTACCTCAACTGTTCACGCATTACTAACTTAGCCTCGCCCTGATCGACAACTATGCGAATGGGCTCGCGGACACGGAGAGTGATTTCGTAAAGCTCAAGGAGCTCCTGAAAGACACGCGAAAATAAACCAGCTGTTCACGCGGATGCTCGAGATTCTCACGAAGGAAAAACCATGAACGACATCGAGAAATACGAATTCGACCGCCTGGGTTACCTGGTTCTTCCCGCCCTGCTGGGAGCGGATGAGGTGACGCGCCTGGCCCGCGCGATCGACGAGCTGGAAGCGCACGCCTTGGCTCGCGTCGCCGAGCCGCCGCGCAAGAAGAGCGCGTGGGGACCGGAATATCACGCGAACGCCGAAAAAGGCTATTTTGTTTCCGGAGAACGCAAAGAGGGCTCGACGTTGATCATCGAGGATTTCTTCAATGCCGACCCGGCCTTTGATTTCCTCGTCAACCACCCGCAGACCATGGACTACATTGGCGGCATCGTGCAGGAGCGGCCGACGATCAACAACTCGGAGGTGCGCATCCGTTATAAGGGCAACCAGAGCGGGACGCACATGGGCGGACCGATCACTGGCAAGTACCGCTACAGCTACAATGCCAAGGGCATCGACTGCATGATGGTGCGCATGATCTATTTTACGCACGACGTGAGTCCGGAGGACGGTCCGTTCTGCGTCGTGCCCGCGACGCACAAGAGCAGCCTCGTTTCGCCCTACGGCACAACCGACGCCGATGCCGAGCCCGGCATGCTGTCGTTGCCGGTCAAGGCGGGTGACGCGATCCTCTTCACCGAGAACCTGCGTCACGGCGGCCGGTCGATTCGCTCGGGCCGGACGCGCAAGACACTCCATGTGGGCTATGGCCCGTTCTGGATGAAGTCGCAGAATATCGCCACGATGGACGAGGAGCAGAGCATCCTGGCGGGGACCCTCGCACGGTACACGCCGGAGCAGCGGGCGTTGTTCCGGAGCTGGTGAGTCAGCGGTTCACGCGGATGCTGGAAATTTTGTACATGTAGTAAATGTAGATTTTTAGGGTCTGTCCCGAATTCCGGTTGCTGCTCCTTCGGCGGGCACTAATCGGTTTTCATCGGGCGGCGGGACGACGATCGGACGAGAGGCTTGTGCGACCATGTCTGCGTGAGAGTGCTCATAGATTTTGTGGTTTTCGATTTTGGAGGCAGGCCTCGAGCGCGCGAACTTGGGTTAATCACCTTCGCGGTTCATACCGCATCGCCACGGCCCCCGAAGCGAGCTCCAGCCGGCTCACGAGCTTCAAGTCCATCCGCTTCGATAGCCCCGCGAATAACGTCGGCCCGTGACCCGCTACCATGGGGTGCACCACGAACTCGTACTCATCGATCAATCCCAGCTCCGCCAACGCGAGCGGGAGCTTTACGCCGCCCACGAACAGTCCTTTGCCAGACTCACGCTTAAGCTGCTGAACGGCCGTCCCCAGGTCCGTGCGCACTAGCTCCGCGTTCCAATCGGCCCGGTCCAAGGTGCTCGACACGACGTACTTCTTGGCCGCGTCGATCGCCCGGGCGAAGGGATCCATCCAATCAGGCCTCGCTCCCGTCCGCGCCGGCGGCCGAAACGCGGCCTCCATCATTTCGTAAGTCACCCGGCCGAAGAGGAGGGCATCGGCCCGGTCGATGTTTTCCGCCGCGTGACGATGTAGGTCTTCGTCTGCGGGAATTGCACGATGATCGCAGCACCCGTCCAATGTGACGTTGATGGAATACCGAAGGGGTCGCATTGCAGAAGGGCACCGCCGATGGGGTTGATTGGCAACGTTGACCCGCTTCAAGGCTGGTAACGTCTACCCTGGATAGCGCAACGCTGTGCCAAGGTCCTCGATGCCGTAGCTGTTCTTAATCGTCTTCGATTTCGGGCGGCTTGATGGCGGTGAGCAGGCGGTCGAGTTCCGCCTGGGTCGGGTTGCGGATCGTGCGGACGGTCATGATGGCTTCGCCCGCGGGAAGCGGGACTTTGGTTGGAGCATCGACCGACAGGCCCAGCACCGCGGCGGCCAGGGGAGAGTTGTGCGGTAAACATTCGATCCCCGACTCTGGGTCGCTGGCGGTCTCGCCATGTGTGGTCACGAGAAACATGAACCGGTGCTTTCGGTTCGTCGCCACGTCCTGCTTCTCGATCGTTGCCACGTGCCCCAATAGCAGTGTGTGCGTCGGTTTGGTGAGCCACGTAACGGGATCGACTTCGATGAAACTATTGCGGGCGACAAAACGATCGAGCGCCGTCATCTTACGATCCACGGCGCGAATGGCCTCCTTGGCCGCCTTGAACCCGAAGTTCTCGCGGAGATCGCCTTGGCTGTGCGCCTCGACCTTGTCCTTCACCAAATCAACGCGCTTGCGCTTGAGCGCCTCAAACTGCTCGGCCAGCACGCGATTGTAGCCCGGTCGCACGTAGATCGTGGTGGGAGTCGGAGCCGGGATGTGGAAAATCTTTTTTCGATGCAGGGGCATGCGAGACGATAGCGCAGCATTCGAATCCGGAATGGTGACAGCCTCAAGCCATGACGGTGAACGGGATGGAGATTCGGATAACCGAAGAAATGCCATCGGACGATTCAGGCGAATTCGCCCCGTGCACGAATAGTCGGTTCGATTCTCTAACGGTGCCGGGCAGGCACTCTGACTAAGGACACGAAAAATGGCCGTGTGGCGGCCATCACCAAGGACGGTTTTAATGTCTGTCACTCATTCCTCTTGCGGGCTCACCCACGACGCGCCGCTTCGATTTTCGCGACATCGATCTTCTTCATTTCCATCATCGCTTCAAAGGCGCGTTTCGCCTCCGCGCCACCGGCGGCCATCGCACTGGTGAGCGCGCGGGGAGTGATCTGCCAGGACAATCCCCAGCGATCCTTGCACCAGCCGCAGGCGCTCTCCTCGCCACCGTTGCCAACGATCGCGTTCCAGTAACGGTCGGTTTCCTCCTGCGTGTCGGTCGCGACCTGGAAGGAAAAGGCCTCGCTGTGCGTGAAATCCGGCCCGCCATTGAGGCCGAAACAGGGAATGCCGAGGACGGTGAATTCGACCGTGAGAACATCGCCCGCCTTACCCGACGGATAGTCGCCCGGTGCGTGGCGCACGGCGGTCACTTCGCTATCAGGGAATGTCGCCGCATAAAAACGCGCCGCATCCAGGGCGTCCTTATTGTACCAAAGGCAGATCGTATTTTTAGGGATCGGTTTGTTCATAAATCGATTCGACCACGACAGGCGCGAAGGAAATAAGTTCGCCGCAATATGCCAGGCTTCACGGCGAAGACTTATCGCACGGTGTTGGGGATTGTTGAAGTTTCATTTCGCCTGACGCCGCGCCCCTTATGCCCGCCCGCGATAGCCGCGAAAGAATTCCCGCAAATCCTGCGCAAGTAACTCGGGTTCTTCCATCGCGGCGAAATGGCCTCCGCGCGGCATTTTCGTCCCGCGTTGTACGTTGAAAAAGCATTCCGCCCATTCCCACGGTGGGTGGCTGATGTCTTTCGGGAATATTCGCAAACTTCCCGCCAAAGTGTTCGAGGTTTTCGTCAACCCGAGATCACGACAAAATTCTGGTTCACCAAAAGTAGCGGACGACTCGAGGTCGGCAGACAGGTTTGTTGGGACGAGGAAATATCCGGCGTCTCAATCCCGGTGATTGAATCTCGTCGCGGATCGATTTCCGAACGGGAACAAAATCCGTATCCGGATTCGTAGATTCAGCCGGCCGCTGGCTCGGCGATGGGATCACGGTCCCCCTCGCGCGGACTGCGTGGTTCGATTGTCTCTCGGTATCGAAGACCTGTCTTTCCAGCTTTCCACGGCCCATTTCAGCACGGGAAATCCAATCAAGAACACCCGTGTTACGACGACCGCGGCGAACGACGGTCACGCCAAGCTGGCTCTTCTTTTTTTCCGTAATGCTCGAACGCGGTTTTGAGCCCAATCAGCACCTCGGCGGCGGTCTCCAGCAGGGCTTGGAACCGAGGTTCATTCACTTTTTTGATATCCGCCCGCGCATGCTTGATCAGCTCCGCGAGTCGCTTGGCCATCCGTTTCTGGTGCGGCCCGGGTTTTGATGATGATTCAGATTTCATAAATTAGATTCACCCGATGGATTCTATGCCCGAGAAAAAAGGCCGATGGGAAAGGGGAGGGACTCGGCATTTCCGCCACGGCGATTAGGTTTTTGGAGTAAATTGACCGAGGTCATAAATACCCAACGTCTTTTCCAGCGTCGCCACCTCTTCCACGAACTTCTCAAAGCCGTCCTGCCCAAACAAGTCGTGCTCCTTCTTTTCAAACTGCTCTCCAAGGGCGGCAAATTCGTGTTTGCTGACGATTTTCCGCAGCGCCGGGAATAATACCGTATCTTCGCGCGCCTCGTGGGGCTCGTACATGCGGATAAATTGCTGAAGGGAGTCGATGACGGCACGCCGCGATCCGGCCTCGTGAAAAGCCATGTCACGCTTGCAAAGCGCGAGGGTCTGGTCGGTCAGGCGCCGACCTCCAGCGTGCTGTTGCACCAACACATTGACCAGGTCTACTTCGACGCCGGCCTGGCGGAAGCGAGGGAAGAGGTGATCCTCTTCCAGTTTTTCATGATAGTCCTCGATGAAGTCCCGGATGATCGCGGCCGAACGCGCGAGGACCGCAGGAGGTAACTCCATCCCGTTCTCGAGACGGCGAATCGCTTCGCGATAGATCAGGAGCACGCGTTTCAAGACTCCATGTTCACGCATCAGGTCCTCAGGCGGGGCGACCTCCTCGACGTCCTCTTCGGCCGCCAGCACCGGAATCCCGGCCACACCGGCGACGGCCAACATGAGCGCGCCGCGCTTGACGAACACCCGGCGCCCAGGGGAGAAAATTTTATCGGTCGCCATTTGGGTTCGCGGTTCAACGGACATAAAACGTGCGGCCAAGGCCGAGTCGCGGAAATCCACGGCTCAAGATATAGTGCCCTACAACGGCGCGAGGTTCCGGATGTCCCCGGCGTTCTGCATGGGACTGGAGCCGGGAATATCCGCTGGCGCGGCTCAGCCGCAGTCCGGATCGATCAGGCGTCGTCACGCCCGGCCCGGTGGGCCACTCCGACCGCGCCAGAGGGCTCGGCATGCGGGCACGCGTGGAATATTTCGCTTATTTTGAGATGCCTGCCCGCAAGGGTTTCAGCGCGCCACCCCAAGCGATGACTTGGTCCAGCATGAGATTGACCAATTTCTCGTGCTGCGCGGCCGGTTTGAATACGCTATAGTTTTCGAAATCGGTCACCAGTGAAAGACCGACCTGTGCGCGCACGGTGGCGACCTGCAACTCGGCCATGATCAAGCGCAAGTTTTCGATCGCGCGAGTCCCGCCGACCCCGCCGTAACCAATGAAGCCGGCCGCTTTGTTCACCCACTCGTGGTAAAGGAAATCGATCGCGTTCTTAAGCGCGCCGGAGGTCGCGTGATTGTATTCCGGCGTCACGAAAACATAAGCGTCGAAGCCGGCGATTTTTGCCGACCAGCGCTTCGTGTGCTCCTTGGAATACTGGCCCATCATGGGAGGCATGGGTTCGTCCAGAAGCGGCAGGTTGAAGTCCCGGATGTCCACGAGTTCGAACTGGGCGTCGGTGCGTTTGGACGCGATCTGGCAGGCCCATTGGGCGACGGCCTCGCCGTTGCGATTGGGCCGGGTGCTTCCGATGATGATGGCGATTTTAAGCATAAAATTTCCTCCTTGGTTTTCGACGGTTATCGGCACGTCACAGCTTGGATGCTGCCGTGCCCTTGGCCGCCAGCAGCGGCAAGAACGCAGCGCGTTCGCGATAGAACAGCACCGACCAGAGCGCGACGGCGATCACCGCCGGGGCGAAACCTGCGGGCGCCATGCACGTGTGAAAGAGGACGATGTTAACCAGGATTGGCGCGAGAATCGTCAGCGCCGCCCGGACAAACCGATTCGCGAGCAGGAGCAGGCCGGCGACAAGCTCCAGCGCGAAGACTGCGGCGAGGTAGTGGGAGACGAACAGCGCGCCCACATATTGTCCGGCGATCCCGGTGGGCATCGGCGCCGGAATGAAGTGCAGGAATCCATTTAGGCCAAAGACGGTGAAGATAAGCCCCAGGAGGAGCCGTGAGATGAGGACGAGTGTTTTCATAGCGGGATGGGTTGAAGGCAGGAATTATTCGCGGTGACTGGAGTCCGCGCTGTCCAAGCTGGTGACAGCGATGAGGCCGATGAGGATGAAGGTGAGCGTGATCATGTTATTTCGAGCGTTGAAATTTTTCCGTCACGGAGCCGAAGGTCGTAGTCGAGCGTCACGGGACTGCCGGGAAACTGCCCGGACACCGCCACCGCCAGGTTTACGGCGTCGCCGGTCACCGAGGAACGCATCACGGTGAACCCCGGGCGGTACTTGCGGCTCGTCTCCGCGATCCATGCCCGGATCGCGTCGCGGCCGACATAATCATGATTCTCATCGTGGACGGTGGCATCGGCGGTGAAGTGCTCGGCGGCCTCGGCGGCCTCGAACCGGTTGGCGGCTTCAACATAACCCGTCACGGCGGCAGGGAGGGAAGAGGTGGTGGTGGTGGCTTTCATTTTTGCGGCGGTTGATGCGCTCAGAATACCTGAACTTCGCGCGGACGCCCAATGCCGTGTTTTTTGCCTCGCTCATACTTTTAGTAATCGTTGGATTTCAGGCATGGAGCTGCGCCATCTTCGTTATTTTGCCGCCGTCGCGGCGCATGGTTCCTTCAACCGCGCGGCGCAGAGCCTGCATCTCACTCAGCCGGCGCTCAGCCGGCAGGTGAAGGATCTCGAGGACGAACTGGGCGTGCGGCTGCTCGACCGAGGCAAAAACGCCGTGACGCTGACCGATGTCGGCGAGGCGTTTTACGAAGAGGCGCGCGACCTGCTTGCGCGTGCCGACAAGGCCGTCCAGCGGGTGCGCGGCGAATGCCGCAACGAAGTGCTCCGCGTCGGCTACGCGCCGTCCGTCACCGCGGGCCTCATGCCGGGGGCGTTGGAAAAATTCCAAGCGGCGACGCCGGGCGTGCGGATCGAACTCGCGGACCTGTCTTCACGGGAGATGAGCGAACTCGCGAATGCCGGCCGGCTCGATCTGCTCATCAGCCCGGAGCCTTCCTCCGCGACCGCGGTGCCGGGATTTCAGTGGGCCGAATTGCGCCGGGTTTCGCCCGTGCTCGTCATGCCCGCAACCCACCCGCTCGCCCGGTTGAAAAAGATCGCGCCGGCGCGGCTGCGCGATCTCCCCTTGATCGGCCTCGCGCGGGAAAATTTTCCCGACTACGTGCGCTACGTGCGGGCGCTCCTGAAACCCCACGGCGTCGTGCCGCGCTTTATCGCCTTGGAAAATGACGGGGTGTCCACGCTGTTTGCGGCGCTGGAAGCGCATCACGCCGCGGCGATTCTGGCCGACGGAATCGCGAGCATGATGCCGCGCACATTGGTCACGCGGCCGTTTTCCCCCGCGCTCCCGGATGTTTCCGTCAAGGTGGGCTTGCCGGCAGTGCGGCCCAACCCGCATGCCGAGCATTTCGCGCGTTTGCTCCAGGAAGAAGCGGCCCGCGCGAAGCCGGCTCGACGTTGAGTATCAAAACTGACGACGGGAAAGTCTCACTACTGGCCGACGGTTCTGAGCCGCCGACACCCCGGCACAGAGAAATGTGGGTAACCGAGAGCCCACCGAAAGCGGGGAAAGACGGTTAGGTGTTCTTTACTTCGACGCTGATCACGTGGAGCTCGACCGATCCGACATTCTCCAAGGTATGTGGACCCAGCGGACCGCTCCAGGCGATGCCTGAGGCGAAGGTCGCTGCCGGCAGGGTGCGCGTGTCGAGGATTACGTTGTCGTTCTCGTCACGACGAATGAATGCGCTCATCGCGACAATGTGGTGAACGCTGGGCCACCTGTGAGTGTGCAATGCAGTGCGTTCCCCTGGCAGAATGCGCGCGTCGAGAACGCGGACCGAGTCATTTTCCAGCAGCAAGGTGTGGTGCGGCGCCGCTGCAACGAGTGCGTCGAGAGATTCAGGCCACGTTCGGGGATCAGCGGAGGGCATGGGCCGGGGCTGGCGCCATCCTCGTCACCCATCTCCCATCGAGCGAGACGAGAATCACGAAAACACCTAATCAGCGTCTAAGCGCGAACGTTAAACCGACGGACGCGTCCACGAAACCGTTAGGTTTCGTCGATGGCGTGGCTTTCAACCTTCAACTGTCCCCTTTCAAAGGCGCGGTCTGTTTAGAGCCGCCGCGCGTCGCCCGCCTGCGCTCACAGCGGCTGTTCTTCCGCTTGCGAGCGAGGCAATGCCCGCAGGTAACGGTCCAACGTGATCAAGCCGTCGACGGCCATCGCGTTGCAGCCGGGCCAGTCGAGCGTGAGCGATGGACGCCCAAATCGCTGGTCGAATCCCCACGTCGAATACGCGCCCGTTTCCTGCTGGCCACCCAGGATGGCGTTGGCGCCGTTGATCGCCTTCTGCAGGTACACCTCGTTCCCCGTATAACGATGCATCGCGATCAGCGTGCGCACCCACGTCGCGGTGTGACACTCCATCGGCCGATAACACGCGTACTGCTCCAGCACCACGGGTGCAGGCACCTGCTGTTCCACGATGGCTTGGTCGTCGGAGTTCCAAATGACAAACTGGTCCTCGATGAAACGATGGATCTTTTCCGCCACCGGCAGCATGGCGGGATCGTTCCGATGATAGTGCGCGAGGTAACAGATCGTCTCGTTGATATCCCAATTCTGCAGGTTCATGAACGGCGGCGAATTGACCACGTCCTCGTAAGGACTCTCCCAGCGATTGTCGCGCACTGGGTTGGCCAGCACCCACTGCACGGCCTTCAGCCGTGCTGCCGCGTACTTCGGGTTGGGCTCGAGTTGCTCGAGGGCGCCGAGGAATTTCGCCGGCACGATCGCCGCTGAGGTATAATTTTCCACGATCGCACCCGTCTCGGGATCGATCCGCAGCGGCCACGAGCCGTCGGGATTCTGCATGTCGATCAGGACGCCCGCGATGTGGTGGGCGTAATCCAGGTACTTCCTTTTGCCGGTCTGTCGATACATCAGGATCATGGCGTCGCCCACGCGCGCCGAGCGGAACAGCATGATGTTCCGGCCTTCGTTCAAGCCGTGGAATTCGCCGCTGGAAATCGTGGAGTACGGCATCAGTCCGCAGCGCCAGGTGGCCGGCTGCCGATGTTCGAGCAACCAGTCCGCATACTGACCCGCTTGGCGAATCGCTTCCGGCGCCAGCGGGTGATGCGGAAATTCCGCCGCGAAGGCGTGATAGGCGCGGATGTACGCCGGGTAGTGCAGGCAGGGGAAGGCGAAGAGTCGGCGCTGACCCGTGATGCTCTCCTCGCTGGAACTCCACGCGAGCCGGGGCATGTCGCCCTCGAAGGCGTGAACCTGGTCGCGCGCCGGAGCCAACAGATAAGCCATCGCGCGTTCGACGGATTTTTTCCAATCGAGCGGCGCTTGTTTTTTGCCGTCGAAGTCCTGCGATTTATAGAAACGCCTTCCGCCACTCGCATTGGGCCACGCCGCGCACAAGGCCTTGCCGTCGCGATCGACGGCCCACGCCAGCAAATCGATCCGCCCATACGGGAGCTGTGCCCAGTCGCCGCCCATGTCGTAGCGGGGTTCGGTGAGTTTGATCGTGCGCGCCTTGCGGTCGTTGGCCGCCGCCACCATGACTACATAACCGGCGGCGCCGGGGAACGGCTCCCACGCCCAGGTCGGCGCGTCGACGAATCGGCGGGCGTTGAGATTCCACCCGGTCGGCTTGAGCGTGACCACGCTGGTCAGGTACGGAGCGGTGGCCGTTGGCTCCGTCGCGGTAGGTTTTGGCGGCGCGGCTTCGTCCTTTTTTTCGCCGCGCAAGGTCGCGGGCAGGAGAGCCGCGCCCGCCAGGACGCCCGTCTGTCCGAGGAAAGTCCGGCGCGAGGAAAGATTTTCAGTGGAGGCCTTGCTTTCCGATTTCATGGTGCTGACGAAGTGGCCCGTGATTCGTCCCGCCGTCAATGCGCGAGCCAAGGTAGAACGCGGAGCAGGCCGCCTGCGCTACCTCGAACCGGTCGCGCGTAGCCAAGACCGCGGCTCAGGGCGATCTACGCCCCAACGGGGCCAAGACCTCGGCTCGGGATCGACGCCCCAACGGGGCACTCTAGCCAGAGCCCAGGGCAACGCCCTGGGAATTTGATTCGAAAAAAATCGAGCCCTGAAGGGGCGGCTTAAATGAAAACATAAAACCGCCCCCCACGGTTGGGGCGCCCCTTCAGGGCTCCTGATTTTCTCGATAAAAAACCCAGGGCGTTGCCCTGGGCTCTGGCTGGGTGGCCCCGTTGGGGCGTGGAATAGGTGACTGCCGAAAAGGCCTCACGAATTCGGGTCTGCGACACTGGCCGCTTTGATTGTGCTGATCCTGTTTTCTTTGACGCGAATGGACGCGAATTGGATTCGATCTTCGGAGCAGGCGGGCCGCCTGCGCTACCTCGAACGGGTCACGCGTAGCCGAGACCTCGGCTCAGGGGGAATCGACGCCCCAACGGGGCAATCTAGCCAGAGCCCAGGGCAACGCCCTGGGAATTTGATTCGAAAAAATCTGAGCCCTGAAGGGGCGGCCCAAATGAAACCCACATAAAACTCTTCCCGACCGTTAGGGCGCCCTTTCAGGGCTCTTGGTTTGTTCGATAAAAACCCAGGGCGTTGCCCTGGGCTCTGGCTAGGTGGCCCCGTTGGGGCGGGGAATACATTACCGCCGAAAACGTCTCACGAATTCGGCGCTGCGACACTGGGCGCTTTGATTGCGCTGATCCTGTTTTCTTTGACGCGAATGGACGTGAATCGGGGATTCGATCTTCGGAGCAGGCGGGCCGCCTGCGCTACGATGATCGCTCGCTCGCGTTCAGCGCGGCGGCGTGCTTCAGGCCCCATAGCACTAACTCCGGCACGATCTCGTCGAACAAGGCCTCCTGTTCAAACATCCTTGCGAAACCGCCCGTGCCGACGATGCACGGAGTCGCATCGAGAAAGGCCTCGAGCTTCAACTTCGTCACCACGTGCTGGATCGCCCCGACGTGGCCGAAAAATAACCCGGACTGGATGCTCTCCGTCGTCGTGCGCCCGAGCGCCACGGCGGGCCGCGCGATCTCGACGCGCGGCAATTTCGCCGTGTGGCTGGCCAGGGCCTCCGCCGACACTCCCACGCCCGGCAGGATCACGCCGCCGAGATAATCTCCCACCGCCGTGACCACGTCGAAGGTCGTGGCTGTCCCGCAGTCCACCACGATCAGGCCGCGCCCGGGATGCCGTTGCACCGCGGCGATGGCGCCGGCGATCCGGTCGGCGCCGACCTCCGCCGGGTTTCGATAGCGCACCTTCAACCCCGTTTTCACCCCGGCCTGGAGCACGAACGGCTCACAGTGGAAATATTTTTCCGCCGCGCCGCGCAGGCTGTAGAGCGCCGCGGGCACGACCGAGCAGATCGCGACGGCGGTCACGCCCCGCGGATCGACGCCGTTTTCGCGCAGCACCGTCGTGAAAAAAATCCCGAGCTCGTCGGTCGTGCCCAGCGGACTCGTGGATTTCCTAAACTGGCAGCGCATTTCGTCGCCATCGAAGACGCCGCCGTGGATCTGGGTGTTGCCGATATCAAGGCAGAGGAGCATGGGTGGAAGGGGTTGAAGAAAATTCCGGCGACGCCTCGCGCGAGAATCGCCGCTCGAGCGCCGCCGCCAGTTCGCCGCGCGTCGCGCAATGCTCCGCCGGCTGGCCGTCGCGGTGAAAAATATCCGCGGGAAAAATCTCCGCGTCGACGCGCGCCGCCAGGTCGTTGTGCACGACGAGGTCTGCGCCCGAGCGGGCAAACAGGTCCGATACCGCCGTAGCGACGGCCGGCGGCGCCGCTTCGCGAGTGAGTTTGAAAGCCACGAGCAGCACCGCCGGATTGCGGCTCAGCGCGCGCAGGCGTTCGACCAGTTTAGGATTCTGCCTGAGACGCAGCACCGGCGTGCCGCGCGAATCGAGCTTGGCGCGCCGCAGATCCTGCGCCACGCCGTTCACTTCGACCGACTCCACCGCAAAATCCGACACCGCCGCGGCGTGGATCACCGCGTCGAAATTCTCCTCTACGAGCAAGCGTTCGAGCGCCGACGCGAGTTCGCCGAACGTGAAGAACGTCTCCTCGCGGCACGGCGCCTCCGCCGTCGCGGAGCCGCGGGCGCGCAGCAGGACCACGTCATGCCCGGCGTTCGCCAAGTAGCTCGCAAGTCCCGCGCCGGTTTGCCCGGTGCTGATGTTCGAAAGCACGCGCATCGCGTCGATTGGCTCGGCGGTGGCGCCGCTCGTGACCAGGATTCGCTGCCGGTTCGCGGGCCGGGCCAGCCGCGCTTCGATGTGCCTCAGGATATCCACCGGGTCGGCGAGCCGGCCTTCGCCGGATTCGCCGCAGGCGGTGCGGCCCGCGCCGATCGGGATGAATTCCACGCCCCAGCCCTGGAGCGTCGCGACCGCCGCTTTGGTCGCCGGATGCCCCCACATCGCCGGGTTCATCGCAGGCGCGACCAGCCAGGGTTTCGAACGATCGTGCGCGAGAAACGACGCCCCGAGCAGATCGTCCGCCAATCCTGCCGCCAACCGATTCAGCGTGTTCGCCGTGGCGGGACAAATCACCACGAGGTCGGCCCAGCGCGTGAGCTCGATGTGATCGAGCGCCGCGCCGCGCGCGAAAAGATCGGATAGCACCGGGCGCCCGGTCAGCCCCTCCAGCGTGGCTGCCCCCACGAAGCGGAGCGCCGACTCGGTCGCCACCACACGCACTTCATGCCCGCGCTGCACCAGTCGCGAAATCGCCTCGCAGGCCTTGTAGCCTGCGATCGAACCCGTGAGCACGAATACAATGCGCGACGCCGGTTTCATGATGGAGAGGGAAGGCCTGCGGCCGCCGCGCGCGGATTGAGTGGGTCGCGGGCGAGTTGGATATTGTCGATCAACCGCACCCCGTCGATGCGCACGGCCCCGAGGCGAATCCCGGCGTGGTCGTCGACGTAATCCACCTCGAAGCCCTCCGCCTTCAACCGGGCGACCGCGGTCGCCGGATCGGGCGAGCCCGCGAGGATTCGGGGAAATGCCGCCGCGCGTTTGCGCGCCGTCGGCGACAGGCGGACATTGCGCGAACTCAGCGCCAAGCCGTCGACGTCGCGCACCGTCGCGCAGCCCACGATTTCCACCGGGAGCAGCAGCGCTCCGGCCATCCCGCGGATCAACTCGAGCTGCTGCCAATCCTTCTCCCCGAAATACGCGCGGTGCGGGCGGACCGCGTTCAGCAGCTTCAGCACGACCGTGAGGACACCTTCAAAATGACCGGGCCGATGCGCGCCTTCCCAACGCGTGCTCAGCGTGTACTCCGTCACGCGGTACCGATAATCGTCGGGATAAATTTCTTCCGCGGGCGGCAGCAGCACGTCGTCCGCCAGCCCATCCGCGAGCGCGAGGTCCGCCGCGACCGGGCGCGGATATCGCGCCAAATCATCCGGGTCGTTGAACTGGGTCGGGTTGACGAAGATGCTGAGCACCACCCGGTCGTTCTCGCGCTTCGCCTGCTCGAGCAGCGCGCGATGGCCCGCGTGCAACGCACCCATCGTCGGCACGAAACCCACGCGGAGGCCGCGGGTGTCGAGCTCGGCGCGCGCGGTGCGCCATTCTGCCAGCCGTTCGAACACGCGGGTCATTTCAAAACGCCTCCTTCGCCTTGGGAAACCGACCGCTCTTCACCGCAGCCGAGTACCGCGCCACGCCGCGCCGCACCAGCGCGGCGCCGTCCACAAACCGCCGCGCAAACCGCGGCTGGAAATCCGGCGTGAGGCCGAGCAGGTCATGCAACACGAGCACTTGTCCGTCGCAGCCGCGACCGGCCCCGATGCCGATCGTGGGGATTTCCAGCTGACGCGTGAGTTCGCGCGCCAGCATCGCCGGAATGCATTCGAGGACCATGGCGAAGCACCCGGCCGCCTCGGTCAGATCCGCATCGCCGCGCACGCGCTCCGCCGCGCCCGGGTCGCGACCCTGCACGCGAAAGCCGCCGAGCGCATGCACGGACTGCGGCGTGAGCCCGACGTGGCCCATGACCGGGATGCCGGATTCGACGAGATGCCGGATGATTTCGGAGTGGCCGCGCACGCCCTCGACCTTGACGGCATGCGCGCCGGCACGGAGGAGTTGCGCGGCGCAGTCGACGGCGTGCGCTTCGCCGCGACGCATCGCGAGGAAGGGCATGTCGGCGACGATGAAGCGATCCGGTGCGCCGCGGGCCACGGCACGCGTGTGCAGCGCCATGAGTTCGATGGTGGCGCCGAGCGTGTTGGGTTCGCCATGCATCACCATCATTGCGCTGTCGCCCACGAGCAGGCAGTCGACGGGCAATTCGGCGAGCAGCCGCGCCGTCCACGCATCGTAGGCGGTGGCCATCACGATTTTTTCGCCGGCGGCCTTGGCGGCGGCGAAGCTGTGGACGGAAAAGTGGGACCGCTGGGGCGGCGAACTTGGCTTAGCGGTGAGGTTCACGTCGCCTCCGCGGTTTTCCGGCAAAGGAAACCCCGCAGCGGGAGGACCCTGACCAGGGTGCCTGTCGCAGCGCGATCAAGCCTCGGTATCCGATTGTCATGTGTGTGAAGCGCCCGGTCGCGATCGAGTTCGCGCTAGGCATCTCCTCAGTAGGCGCGAAGCGACGCCGCGCAATCCAAATTTTCCAGGCCATGGTCAAGTAGGGCGCGGTCTTTGACCCGCCTCCGGGAAGCGTAGCGCCACGTCTTCGACTGGCTCGTTCGGATCCAACTACAAACCTGCGACGTAGTGATTGAAACGCACAACGAGCCGGTCGGAGACGTGGCGCTACGTCGATCCCCGGAGGCGGGTCAGAGACCGCGCCCTACGTGGCGGGGCAATTCAGCTTAACGCGACGCATCGCTTGGGGCTCCCGTCCCTCAGGTTTTCGCGGGATTTCGTCCATAGACGGAGAACTGCTCCAGTTCGAGGACGGTACCGGTGATCGGCTTGGATTCGTCGGAGAGCCAGTACACCGCCGCGGCGGCGATCGTTTCCGGGGCGATCAGTTTTCCTGAAGGCGCGTAGGACGCGGGAATTTTATCCGGCCAGTCGCGCGGCTGGCCCTCGGAGATTTGCTTCTCGTATTCGTTGTCCGTCAAAACCCAACCGACATTGAAGTGGGTGAAGCGCACCAAATCCGTGCCGTGTGCGTTCGCGAGGTTGCGCGACAGGGTCTGGAGCGCGCCTTTCGAGACGGCGTAGTGAAGGAAGGTCGGCTCACCGCTGTGCGCGTTGATCGAGCCGATATTCAGCACCGAGCCGTGGTTAGCCTTGAGTTGGGCGAAGGCCGCCTGGATGAGGAAGAGGGGCGTGCGGACGTTGACGGCCATGGTGTGGTCGAAGGCGTCGACGGTGGCGGTGTGGATTGTCGTGCGAGGAACGATGGCGGCGTTGTTCACGACACAGTCGATGCGACCGAAGGCGGCCATGGCGGCGTCGGCGATCCGGCGGGCGCTTTGCGGATCGGCCAGGTCGTCAAGGTGCAGCGCGGCGTTCGCACCGAGTGCGAAGACCACGGCCTTTCCTTCCTTTTCGTTCCGACCGTGGACCAGCACGCGCGCGCCTTCCGCGACGCAGCGCTGGGCAATCGCCCGCCCGATCCCGGTCGTGCTGCCCGTGACGATGATGACTTTATTCTTTAATCGCATGGTAGAAGGGTCGGGCGCGGCTTTTTGGAAAGCGGAAGTGGGGTGTTCCGGCGCGCTGGTTCGAAGGGCGATTCTCTGAGCAGGCGGGCCGCCTGCGCTACTTTTTTTCGCGTGTCACCGCCACGTCGCCGTAAGCGTGCACGCGTTCGCAAATCTGGCGGAGCATGGCTTCGAGATCGCCTGACGCCGTCTTGAACGAATCGGCATCCACCGCCAGCGGCGCCCCGATCACGACCAGCGGCGCGCCGTACTCCGGGGTCCGGATCGCCTGTTCGACGGTCAGACCGCCGACCGCCTGGACTGGCACCGACACGGCGGCGACCACGGCCTGCAATTGATCCAACGGGCTGGGCATCCGCCGGCCGGCCGCCGCGATGCCGCGGCGTTCATCATAGCCAATGTGATGGATCACGAAGTCGCAGCCGAGGTCTTCCAGCTGGCGCGCCCCCGCCACCATGTCCGGGCAGCCGAGGTTGTCGCCCATGACCTTGACGCCGTGATCGCGCCCCGCCTGCACGACGCACTTGATCGTTTCGGGATGCGCGCGCGCCATCACGACGACATGCGTCGCGCCCGCCTTGGCCATCATCTGCGCTTCGAGGTAACCGCCGTCCATGGTCTTGAGGTCTGCGATGATCGGCACGCCCGGGAAATTTTCGCGCAGCGCCCGCACGCCGCGGAGTCCCTCGGCGAGCAGGAGCGGCGTGCCGGCTTCAAGCCAGTCGACGCCCGCGCGCCGGGCGAGCGCCGCGGTCCGCAGCGCTTCGTCCAAGTCGGTGAGGTCGAGGGAAATTTGAATGAGGGGTTGCATCGGAAGTTGTGTGACAACTTGAAAGGCAAAAGGCGACCCAGGCATCCGCTCACGCGGGGTGCGCTGGAGATCTCACCCCGCGGCGCGAAGAAGCGCCGGAGCGAGTTATCCCCTGCGCGCGGTCCACTGCCACCGATTTGAAAACGTCGACGGAACGAAAACGCGTTGGCAACGCGTTCCAGCTTTAGAACGAGGGCGGTGAAGCGGCGCGCTATTTTTCCTGGACGAACGGCGCGAAGAATCCGCCCTGCGAGGGCGGGAAGCGCCCGCGGATGAAAATCCCGTCCTCACGGTGCTCCTGCTCCTGGATGTGGCCGAGCGTGTGCAGGCGGGCGACGACGTCATACCGATCGTGCGGCACCAGCAGAATCGAAGTTTCAAACGCGTCCGCGATCAACTCGATCAGGCGGGTCTCGAGCTGGGCGATTCCTTTTCCCGTATGCGCGCTGAGGTAAAGCGCATCGGGCACCAGTTGATGCGCCCGTTGCAGGTCTTCCGCGCTGGCGACATCGACCTTGTTGAAGACCGTGAGCATGGTCTTGTCCGCTGCGCCGAGCTCAGCCAACACGCCCAGCGTCGTCGCATGATGCTTGTCGAAATTCGGGTTTGTCACGTCGATGACGTGGATCAGGAAGTCGGCGACAATGGTTTCCTCCAGCGTCGCCTTGAACGCTTCGACCAACCCGTGCGGCAGGCGGCGGATGAAACCCACGGTGTCGGTCACGAGGAGTTTTTGGTTTCCGCGGAGCAGCAGTTGGCGCGTCGTCGGATCGAGGGTCGCGAAGAGCTTGTCTTCCGCGAGCACATGCGCGCCGGTGAGGCGATTGAGCAGCGAGGATTTCCCGGCGTTGGTGTAGCCGACGATCGACGCCGTCGGGACCGGCACGCGCTGGCGCTTGTGCCTCTGGACGCCGCGCTGCTTCTGGACTTCCATCAGGTCGCTTTTGAGGCGAACAATGCGGTCGTTCACGAGCCGGCGATCCTGCTCGAGCTGCGTTTCGCCTTCGCCACCCATGCCGCCCTTGCCGCGCTGACGCGAAAGATGGGTCCAGGCCCGCGTCAATCGCGGCAGCGAATACTGCATGCGCGCCAACGCGACCTGCAGCACCGCTTCGCGCGTCTGCGCCCGCTCCGCGAAAATATCGAGGATCACTTCCTCGCGATCGATCACGGCGATCTCCGAAATTTTCTCCCAGTTCCGCTGCTGCGCCGGCGAAAGCGTATCGTCGAATACGATGAGGTCCGCGCCCAGCGCCTTGGCGGTCGCGATGATTTCCTCGGTCTTGCCGCTGCCGAGGAGCGTGGCGGGCGTGGGCTTGCGAAGGTTGACGAGCTCCTGGCCAACGACGCCGATGTGGAGATTTTCCACGAGCTCCTTGAGTTCGACGAGGAGCTCAGCGGCTTCCCCGGCTGGCATGCGAGCGGTCTGGACTCCGACCAGGAAAGCGCGATCGCAGCGTTTGGATTCGGTGGAAGGTGTTTCGTTGAGAAAATCGGACATCAGGGGTGCGCAACGTGGCACTGAGAGGGAGGGTGGTCAACCGACGAGCGAAGCTCGCGGTGGTTCGGCGAAGCCGAGGGTCGAGCGTCTTCTCGGCAAGGCGCTGTCGAAGACCTGGGCCCGTCGAACGGGTTTCGCTACGGCTGTATTTAAACGCAGTCGGAGTCGCTCCCGTTCGACAAAGTCAGCGTCTACGACAACGCGTTCCACCCGCTGAAACTATGAGCGATGGAAAATGACCGGGGTCATTTTCCCGTTCATCAGGCCGCCCACTTCGACATCGCCTGCGAAGGCGGCGCGGTCACCTTCCCGCGACTTCGTGTGCGGGGCGATCAGGCGCATGTCCTCATCCATATAGATGATGGTCATCACCGCGCGCGGCTTGCTCGAAACATTCCGGCCCGCGCGATGGAACGTCCAGCCGTAGTGAAAGCTCACCTCGCCGAGGTCGAACGGTGATTCCTCGAGAGGGTAGTTCTGCTCTTTCATCGAACGCCCGATCCGTTCCTCGCTTTCGTCGCTGATTGCGAGTTCGCGCCCGGCCTCGAACTTGTGGCTGCCCCTCGCGAACGCGAGCGGCCCCATATCCGCCGGCACGGCTTGCAAAGGGATCCACGCCGTCACCGTGTTGGAATTGCTCAACGGCCAGTAATATTGGTCGGCATGCCAGGGCGTGACGCCGCCGCCGGATTCCTTGTACAGCGCCTGGTCGTGATACATCCGCACGCCGTTCACGCCGAGCAGGTCGGCGGCCATGCGCGCGATCCGCTGGCCCCAGCAGAACTCCTTCACCGTCTCATTCTTCGTCCAGATATTACCGACTTGGAGAAAGGCCTTGTTGTACGTGTCGCGCTGCTCGATCGGCAGGTGCATCGTATTCAAGCGATAAACTTCGGACGTGATGATCGGCCCGTAGTGCTGGATGACCTCAGGCGAGAGGACGTTTTTCAGCTTGATAAAGCCGTCGCGACGGAACTGCTCGATTTGTTCGGCGCTGATGGAGTAGGGGGAGTCGAGATCGAGATTGGCCATGAGTGAAGGCAGTGAAGGGCTCCAACGCGGTCCCGCAAGCGCGCCGATTGGGCCAAAATGATATTTCACGGACGGCGCGCCTCTCGGAAACACGGTAGACGGTAAACTTTAGCCCCTGGGCTGAATTCGCTCTGAGGCCCGGGCTTTGAGCCGGCCTTTCTCCAGCTTAAAGCTCACAATCTTTCGCCCACCGGCCGCCCTCCAGAGGCGGGTCGGAGATCGCGCCCTACGCGGAGGGGGTAAAAATACCCCTTGAGCCTGTCCGGGTGCGTGACGTTAAAGGAGCGTCAAATCCAAGGAGTCCCCGCAACGATTACCGTCGTTTCATGGCTCCTGACTTGAGACTTTTAACCAATTCGGCAGCTTCGCCTTCTCCCAATCCATGACCACCTCGCGCAAGATCCTTGTGATCGATGACGAACCCGACATTGGCGAAATGACGAAGCTTCTGCTGGAACGCGTTGGGCATGAGGTGGCGTGCATCACGGATGGGCGCCAGGCGTCGCGGCTGATTGATGAGCGGGGCATCGAAGTAATCATCACCGACATGTTGATGCCGGATCGCGACGGGCTCGAAGTGATGGCGGACATGCGGCGCAAGCATCCCTCGGTGCGGATCATTGCCGCCTCGGGTGGTGGAAGAATTTCCAGCGACAGCTATCTCCAGATCGCGCGTCGGAGCGGGGCTCACGCCCTGCTGCCGAAGCCGTTTACGATGAAAGAACTGCTGGCGAGCCTCGAAACGGCCTTCGCCCCCCCGCCGGCCCTCGGCGCCACCGTGGTCGAGAAAAAGGTCCCGCCAGTCCCGCCCGCGTCGCTCCCCGCTTCGGCCTGAAGTCGCCTCGGTCTGAAGTAGCGCAGGCGGCCCGCCTGCTTCGGTGCTCGAAAAAGTGGAGAGCGTTATCCCCCGCGCGCCATTTGGCTCCGCCAGTATTTAGATAAGGCCGGAGTCATTCTCGCGCGCTACTTGGCGAACAGCACGCACACCGGGAGCGGCACGCTCGCGTGCGCGCTCGTCAAGGTCAGCTTCCCCGATTGGTCATCCACGCGAAGCACTGTCAGCGAATCCGAGTTTTGATTCGCGCAAAGCAGCCATTTTCCATTCGGCGAAAGGGCGAAGTTGCGCGGATTTTTTCCGCCGCAGGGGGTGATTTCGACGAGCGTCAACCGCCCCGTCGCCGGCTCGATCGCAAACACCGCGATGCTGTCGTGCCCGCGGTTCGACGCATAAACGAACTTCCCATTCGGATGCACCCGGATCTCCGCGCCACTTGAGCTGCCTTTAAAATCCGGCGGCAGCGTCGAGAGCGTTTGCACCGGCGTCAGGCCGCCGTTCGCCGGGTTGTAGTCAAAGGTTGTCACGCTGTTCGCCATTTCTGTCACGACGTAGGCGTGCTTGCCGTCGGCCCCGAATGCGAAATGCCGCGGCCCCGATCCCGGCGCGGTCGTCACGTAGGCCGGCTCGGCGGGCGTCAATTGCGCGTGTTCCGCATCGAGGCGATAAGTGAAAATCCGGTCGAGCCCGAGATCGCAGACAATGACGAACCGCCCGTCGGGAGAGATCGTGACCGAGTGGACGTGCGGCGTGGTTTGCCGCACGGGGTCCACGCTGTGCCCGGAATGGGGAATCACATGCGGCGGGCCCAGCGTGGCGTCGGCGAGCAGCGGGATCGCCGCCACGATGCCGGTATGATAATTGGCGACGAGCAAGGTCCGCTGCGTGGGATCGACGGCGAGGTGGCAGGGTGCCACGCCGCCTGACGGCTGCGGCGTGTGAAGCGCGCGCAGTGTTCCGTGCTCCAAGTCCGTCGCAAACGGGACGGCCATCGCGTTGGTTTCGCTGACGGCGTAGAGAATTTTTCGATCGGGCGTGAGCGTTAGGAACGACGGGCTGGAAGTTTCCGCGGCCAGGACCGGCACGGTAAGCGCACCCGTCTTGGGATCGATCCGCACCGAATAAATTCCGCGGCTCGTCGTGCGAGTGTAAGTCCCAATGTAGGCAAGCGGATCGGCAGCGGCGGCTTGGAGGGTCATAAGGAGAAAGAGGAGCGAACGGATGAAATCGGAGTGCAAGGAGGAGTTAGGACCGTCAACCTTTAACCTGTCGAAAACACCGGGCTCGCCGACGGCGATATCTGCAGACGATCCCATCCGGCCGGTGCGGCGCGTCATCGCATCGAAGCCACCTTCGCAGCCTCGAAGGTGGCCTGGCGAATGGCGGCCTCAGACGCGGCGCGGTGCTGGACGAGTTCGGCGATGACTTCATCGACATCGCGCTCCTTCACATAATGAGACTGCGCGTGCGCGCGGAATTGCCGCCAGTACGTCGCCAGGATCGCCTTGCCCGCGTCGAAACACGCGTCGCGAACTTCGGCAGCCTGGCGGAGCAGATTTTTCACGCCGTCGGAACAGAAGCCGCGCGCTTCCGCTTCGCAGCGAACCGCCTCGGCGGTGGTCTGTGGGCCGGCGAGGGTGGCGAGCCGGTCAACCCAGCCGAGATTGCGAAAGTCCGGCGGCAGCGGGAGCTGCAGGCCGTCGGCTTGGGCGTCGCAAAGCTGGGTGAACTCCGTGCGCACTTCCATGACCTGGGCGATGCCGCCTTGGATCGCGGCGACCGTGATCCGCAGGTTGCCGAGCGCGCGTTGGCGCGACTGCTCCATCACGATCGGGGTCGGTGGCGGAAGATTGGGTACCGGCACGGGATTGATCGCGGCGGCGACCCCGCGGGCATCGCGCGCCAGGCCGAGGGCGAGGTCGTGGAGCGCCGTGATGGCTTCCTCCCACTTTCCCACGACGGCCGCGGCGTCGTGGCACGTGCGGTAATCCGAGCTGATCGCCGGGAGATAAACCGTGAGCGTGCGCTCGATTTCGGCCTTCAGCCAGAGGTCGATCTGCCCGAGCTGGTCCAACCGGTTCCGCAGGCCGACCTCGTTGTCGAGCGCCGCGCGGAGCGACGTCTGAAAGATCTGCCGCGTCTGGCTGCTCGCCAGCATCCCGAATGGAGGACGCGTCGTGAGGATTTCCTCCTTCTCGCGATTCAGGTTCGCCAGGGCCTCCACCAGCGATTCCGTGCAAAGCACGGTGTAGGCCTCATCTTGGAGAAGAGAGACTAATTCAGCTGGTAAATTCATGTTTCAATCGCGGTCCGTTCATGGTGTTTGTTCGTGAGGCCGTCAACCCCTCCGAATGTCCCGCAGGATAATCATCGGCGCAAATGAAGCAAAATCCCACGGTGTTTTCCGCCCCCGCGCGTCTCCTTCCATCGGCCGGGGCCGCGAAATGGAGTCCGGCGCTCCCGACAAAAACGCTTTCCGTTCCGAATGGGCCGCGCTTTAACCAACCGGCGTTGTTTTCCTATGAAAAAATTCCCCCTATCGGTGATGCTCGTCGCCGCAATGGTGCTGGCGGGATCCCGGGCTCGCGGCTCGCTGCGTGACGACGCCATGAAGCTCACCCTCGCCGCCCCGATCAAAACGTGGGACGAAGCCATCCCCCTGGGGAACGGCCTCCTGGGTGGTTTGCTCTGGGGCGAAGGCGGGACGATCCGCCTCTCGCTCGATCGTGGTGACCTGTGGGATGAGCGGCCGGCGGCCGGCAACCCGCTCGCCGGGTTGACCTACGCGAAACTGGAAAAACTCGTCGCCGCGAAGGACAACGACGCCATCAGCAAGATCGTCGACGGCGCTTATTTCACCGACCACCCGACGAAAATCCCGGCGGGTCGCATCGAGGTGGATCTCGCGGAGGGGCAAAGCGTGACGAGCTTCGAGCTCGAGATGAAAACCGCGACCGGCCGGGCGGAACTAGGTGCGAAGGCGGGTGCGATCGAGGCATTTTTCAGCGCCGTCGAACCCGTCGCGATGGCCAGGATTCCCGGCGCCGCGCCGCGCGCGCTGCGTTTGCTCGCGCCGGAGTCGGTCAAGAAACTCGGCTATCCCGATCCCGTCCGCGGGCAGGGCGACAGCGCGCAGTGGTTCACGCAGGCCACGGCGGAGAACCACCTCACCTGTGTGTACGCCGGCACCCGGCGGATGGAAAATGAAACGTGGATCGCGACGACCGTGACCTTTTCCCCGGTCGACGGCGCGGACGTCGTCGCGGTGGCGAAGGCGCGCGTGGAAGCCGCGCTGGCCGCCGGTTTCGAAGTGCGGCGTCAACCGCATGTGGCGTGGTGGCACGATTTTTGGGCGAAGTCCTCTGTGACCGTGCCCGATGAGCAAGTGCTCAGGCACTACCAGCTCGTGCAGTATTTTTATGGCGCGGCGTCGCGGAAAGGCGCGCCGCCCATTCCGCTCCAAGGCGTGTGGACGGCGGACGCCGGTGAACTGCCTCCGTGGAAGGGCGATTATCACCACGACCTGAACACCCAGATGACGTACATGGGATATCAGGCATCGGGACGGTTTGAAGAGGGCCGGGTGTTTCTCGATTTCATGAACGACCGGCTCCCGGCGTTCAGGAAATTTGCCGGGGAATTCCTCCAACAGCCGGGCGCGGCCGTTCCGGCGGTGATGACGTTGGCCGGGCAACCGCTGGGCGGTTGGGCGCAGTACAGCCTCGCGCCGGTCCACGGGGCATGGGTCGGGCATTTGTTTTACCTGCACTGGCGTTATACGCGGGATGAGAAATTCCTCCGCGAGGAAGCTTATCCCTGGTGCCGCGAAATCGGGTTGGCGCTGCGCTCGATGCTGCGCCGCGACGCGAACGGCGTGCTCGTCCTGCCCTTGTCGGCGTCGCCGGAGGCCTGGAACAATTCGATGCGCGCGTGGGTGAAACCCAATTCGAATTACGATGTCGCGTGTCTGCGGATGCTCTTTCTCGGCAACGAGGAAATGGCGGCCGCGATCGGGGACAAGGCCGCCGCGAAGGAGTGGGGCCAGCTCGCCGCGGGCCTCGGGCCGCTGCACGTCAACGAACGCCACCAGCTCAAGATCTCATCCGACGAGGACCTGGTGTTCAGTCATCGGCACCTCGCGACCGTGATGAGCATTTATCCTTTCAACACGCTCAACATCGAAGGCACCGCGGAGGACCGCACGGTCATCCGCGCGAGCGTGCATGAGATCGACCGTCTCGGCGTGGTGGAATGGTGCGGTTACAGCTACACTTGGATGGCAGCCCTGCGCGCGCGCATCGGCGAGCCGGAGCCGGCGCTGTGGCATCTGAAGGCGTACCTGCACGCGTTCATCCTGCGCAATGGATTCCACGCCAACGGCGACCAGACGAAGACGGGGTTCTCCGTGATGGATTACCGGCCCTTCACGCTCGAGGGAAACTTCCTCGCCTGCGCGGCGGTGCATGAGATGCTGCTCCAAAGCTGGAACGCGCATCCGGGCTCAAGCGGGGAAGGGACGATCCGGATTTTCCCCGCGATGCCGTGGCGCTGGCACGAGGCCGCGTTCGCAAACCTCATCGCGGAGGGCGGGCACCGGGTGTCGGCCGTGCGGGAAAACAACGCGACGACCTGGCTCCAGGTGATCGCCGCGCGCGACGGCGAGCTTCGCATCCGCGATAATTTCGGCGGACGCGAGCCGCAGTGGAACCGGCAGGTGTTGAGAAAAGACGGCGACGATTTCGTGTTTAAGGTGAAAGCCCGCGACGCCGTTGCCGCCACGATCGCCAAGCCCATCGCGATTCCCGCCGCCCCCGCGGATGCTTTCCTCGCCGACGTGCCGGTCGCACCCAAGGACAAAGGCACGCCCATGTATCCGTGACGCAGCAAACCGCTCGAAGCCTTTTTAACCGCGAATGGACGCGAATCAAAACCAGGTTACTACGAGTGTGAGCGAGTAGTCCGTTCCAGATCTAAGTCTCAGAATTCGCGTCCATTCGCGGTTAAAAAACTCATGACCTCCCCGACCTCAAACCGACCGTTCCACCTGCCTGCGATCCTGTTCGTAGTGGCTGCGTTTTTCGTGGGCTCTCCCCTGCGCGCGATGAACCCCGGCATCACTGAATCGGAGTGGCACGGGTATCGTCGCCTGGATTTCGTGGTCGATGGCCGGCCGGCGCTGATCGTTTTGCCGGCGGCCCCTGCGCCGGGGAAACCCTGGGTGTGGCGCGCGGAATGGTTTGGCGACAAGCACGCCCCGCAAGCCTCGCTGGAATTGCTGAAACGCGGCTGGGCGCTCGGCTATATGAACGCCTCCGATCTATATGGGGCGCCGCCGGCGATGAAATTGTTCGACTCGTATTACCAGCGCGTGACGAGCGGATTCGGGCTCGCGAAGCGCATGGTCATCGAAGGATTCAGCCGCGGAGGTCTCTATGCCTTTAATTTCGCGGCCGGCCACCCGGATCGAGTGGCGGCGCTCTACCTCGATGCGCCGGCGCTCGACATCAAGAGCTGGCCCGGACCGACAAGCCGGCTGTGGCAGGAATGTTTGGACAGCTACGGGCTGACCTCCGCGCAAGCCGCGACGGCGAAGGTCAGCCCGCTCGACCGGATTGCGCCGGTGGTGCGCGCGGACATTCCCATTTTCGCGGTGAGCGGCGACGCCGACGAAATCGTGTCGTACGAGGACAACCTCGCTCAGCTCGTGAAGAAGTATCGCGCGGCCGGCGGCACGATCGAGGTCGTGATCAAGCCCGGCGGAAAACATCACCCGCACAGCCTCGAGGATCCGACTCCGATCGTGGATTTTATCCTGAAGCACGCGCGGTATTGAAGCTCCAATAAACTTCGAGGCCGATCGAAGGTGGAGCGACTTCTCCGCAAGGCGCTGTTCGACTCTTTCTACATTTAAATACGGTCCGAGTCGTTCAGCGCGTTCGAGCGCTGGAACCCGGCAGTTTCATGGGAGCTTGGATGAGGAAGTTTGAATCCTTTCCCCCTCATACGTCCGTTCCGGCAACCACCACGACCACACCGCGGCGCCAAGGGCCAGGGCGCTCGACGCCAGCAACGCCACGCGGAAATCGCCGACGGGCGCGAGCCAGCCAAAAGTGAGCGACGCGACGGCCGCGGCGAGCCGGCCCACGTTGTAGCAGAAACCGGCGCCGGTGGTCCGCAGCAGCGTGGGAAAAAGCGGCGGCAGGT
The DNA here is from genome assembly GCA_028293545.1 of Verrucomicrobiota bacterium. GTDB lineage: Bacteria > Verrucomicrobiota > Verrucomicrobiia > Opitutales > Opitutaceae > Opi-474. Next base: position 39,523 of record JAQGOP010000033.1, read on the forward strand.
ACATGGTGAAGAGCCCGAACACCCCGGAGAAAAACCCGGTCAGCGGCACCCAGAACCAGACGAGTTCGCCGAATCCACGTGGCACCATGAACGCGCCGGCCATGCTGGCGAAGAGTCCGAGCATCATCGCGACGATCGCGCGGCGGTTGCCCCACCAGCGGGCCAGCGCCCCGGCGGCGAAGTTGCCCGCGATGGCGAGGGCGTTCACCGCGAAAAACGCCGCCGAAACCCGTCGCGTGATATCGCCCGGCGCCGCGCCCTCCGCCGCCAGCAACCGCCGCAGGTGCTGCGGATGCCAGAACGCGAACAGCCACCATGCCGACAGCCCGAGCGCGCACACGGCCATCGTGCACCACGTCGTGCGCGCGATTTCGCCGCGAAACAAATCCCGGATGCCCGGTTTGACCGCGGTCGCCGATTGCGCCTGCTTCCACGCCGCAGGTTCGGGCACGTGGCGACGGATCCAGAATACCAGCAGCGCGGGCACGACTCCGACCAGGAAAACCATGCGCTCCGAGGGCGGGTGGGGCAGCAGCGTGAACACGCCGACGATGACCGCGGCGAAAAGGATCCCGAGGTTTACGCCCGTCTGAAGGACTGCAGCCATCCAAGGACGCCAGGCCTTCGGCCAGGTTTCCGTCAGGAGCGAGGCGCCGACCGCCCATTCACCGCCGATGCCGAGGGCGGCGACGAAACGGAACAGCATCAGCTGCCACCACGTTTGGGCGAACGCACAGAGGCCGGTGCACAGCGCGTAAGTGAGGATCGTCAGCGCCAGCGCGCGGCTGCGGCCGATCTTGTCGCCGATGCGGCCGAAAAATGCGCCGCCGAGCGCCCAGCCGACGAGGAAAGCGGCTTGGATGTACGCGCTCTTTTCCTTCACGGCCGGATCCGACGCGCTTGCAACGCCGAGCAGTTGGACGACCAGCGGCAAGGCCACGAGCGTATAGAGGTGCAGCTCGAGCCCGTCGAAAAGCCAGCCCAGCCAGGCTGCCGCGCCGGATTTCCACTGAAGCGGGGTGAGATCGCGGAGGCGGGTCGCTTCGCGTGGGGTAGCGGGCAAGCTCATGCAGGTCGCCGAGCCGTATACGCCGCCGCAGGCCGCTCAAATCATTTCGGCAAAGTAGCGCAGGCGGCCCGCCTGCTTCGCGGAAGTAGCGAGTAGCGCGTAGCGGGTAGCGAGTAGACCCAAGCACCGCCGCCTTGAGCACGCGGTGGCACGTCGAGACCGCCAGCTCGGTCCCCTGGGTTTCCCGGTACAGTTGACTGAGCTTCTTCGGTCCCCAGGTCGGCCAAGCCTGCTTCAGCCGGACCAGCTTGCACACTTGCGCCTCGCTTAACTGGCTCGGCGAGCGATGCGGCCGACGGCTGTGCTCGCGCACGCCGTTGAGGCCGTCTGAGCGCGCGCGCTCCCGCCACATCCGCCCGGTCTTGCGCGTCACGTTATACTCCCGGCACAGCGCACTCAGGTTCGCGCCCGGTGCGAGCGCTTTGCGGACAAACTCTTTTCGTTGATCAGTCATTGTATGGGTTCTCCACGGCATGCGGGCTTCTCTTCAAAGCTCCCATGCTTAGCGACCTGCCTGGATACGATGTCCTGAAACAGTTGTGAGTAGGATGTCCTGAAACCGGACCCCCCCTGTGCGGACCACCCCTACGGTAACGGTGCACGACTCCCCCGCACCCAGGCATGCTCGCTACCCGCTACTCGCTACTCGCTACTTCCGCCGAAGCAGGCGGGCGGCACACCGCTACTTCACCGCTGATCCACCAAGTGAGCCTCGACGTTCAAATGATGGCTCAGTTCGCCCAGGCGCACGTCGGCCACGGCTTCCTCGTGGAGCGTCGCCTGGAGAATTTCCTCAATGTCGTTCTGGCCCAGCAGCCGCGCGTAGGTGCGGGCGGACGTGTAGGCGGCGATCTCGTAGTGCTCGATCCGCTGGACTTTCCCCACGAGGCCCGCGTCGCGAATCGCGGGATCGCTCTCATGCGCGAACCACTCTTCCACCTCGGCGATCAGGCCGCCGAGGGCATGACAATTTCGGCCGCGCGCGGGTTCGCCCAAGTCCTCGAATATCCGCTCGAGGCGCGCGACGTGCACGCGCGTCTGCTCGACGTGGGATTCAAAGACCGCCTTGAGCTCGGGATTCGTCGCATGCTGCGCGACGAGGGGAAGCGCCCGCATCGACTGACGTTCGGCATCGTAGAGCAGCCGCAACTCATTACGGAACAGGTCATCGAGGGAATTGAGCTTCATGGGCAAAAATTCTCTGTGCTAATCGCGCGGAAGCTTCGACCGGGCGGAAGCGGAAAGTTCCCGCTCGGAGCGGTTGAAATCCACGCGTGACTGCGGCGTAAGCCTGAAAATCAGCGGGCCGCACTGTCTTCAGGGCTCGTGCCACCGCGGCGCGAGTTCCACCACGGGAAGGTTTCTAGCGGCAGGAAAAATTTGCGGGATTCCCGTGACAATCATCCATGCAAAATGCCGGATGGGGAACCGCATCGGCACGTTTCCAAGCGCCGCTTGCGCGGAAGGGGCGAGGACGCATCGTAACGGCTTCTCTTGATGTCCTCTTCTCCTTCCCGCGCGGGCCGACGTTTTCATTACGCCTGGATTGTGGCGGGCGTTACATTCCTGACTCTCATGGCCGCCGCCGGTGGTCGCGCGGCACCGGGGGTGATGATCGCGCCGCTGGGGAATGAGTTCCAATGGAGCCGCGCCTCGGTGTCGCTGGTGATCGCGATCAATATTTTCCTGTATGGCCTGATCGGACCGTTTGCCGCGGCGCTTTACCAGAGCCTGGGATTGCGGCGCACGATGCTGCTGGCGATGGGTTTGATCGGGGCGGGTTATGGACTGTCGACGCGCGCAACCGAGTACTGGCATTTCATCGTGCTGTGGGGCGTGGTGGTCGGGGTGGGTTCGGGCATGGCGGCGACGGTGTTGGGTGCGGCGGTGGCAAACCGCTGGTTTTCGGAACGCCGCGGGCTCGTGATGGGACTGCTCACGGCGAGCGCGGCGACGGGGCAGCTTGTCTTCCTGCCTTGGTTTGCCTCGATCGTGACAAAGCACGGCTGGCGGGGAGCCCCGATCGTCGTCGCCGGCGCGGCGGCCCTGACGCTCCCGGTGATTTGGTATTTCATGCGCGACCGTCCCGCGGACGTCGGTGAACGCGCGTATGGCGAAAAGGAAAATTCCGGCGACGCCGCGCCGCCGCCGACGGGGGAAAATCCGGCTTGGACGGCGCTCAGGGTTTTATCCGAGGCGGCGAAAGCGCGCGACTTCTGGCTGCTGGCGGGTTCCTTTTTCGTGTGTGGCGCGAGCACCAACGGCCTGATCGGGACTCATCTTGTTTCAGCGGCGATCGATTGCGGCATCCCGGAGGTGCGGTCGGCCAGCCTGCTCGCGATGATGGGCTTGTTTGACCTGGTGGGGACAACGGCATCGGGGTGGCTGTCGGATCGCTACAACTGCCGCTACCTGCTGTTCACGTATTACGGATTGCGCGGCTTTCGCTGCTCTTCCTGCCGGCGGCGTTGTTGGGCCAGGGCGGGTGGTTGCTGCTGTTCGCGGTTTTTTATGGCTTGGACTGGATCGCGACGGTGCCGCCGACGGTGCGGCTATGCGTGGAGGCGTTTGGCCGTGAGCGCGCGAGCATCGTGTTTGGCTGGGTGGTCGCAGCACACCAGCTCGGCGCGGCGTGCGCGGCGTTTGGCGCGGGGTGGCTGCGCACGAGTTCGGGCGCCTACTCGCTGGCGTTCATGAGCGCCGGGGCGCTGTGCGTCGTCGCCGCGTTCGGCGTGCTGCCGATTGGGAAAATGCGAGGCGCGATCCCGGGGCATTCACCCGCTTAGCCAGCATCCGACGTCGGAATTTGAACAGAAGGCAACGAAGGAAACGAAGAGGTTGCTGGTCGGCAGAATCGTTCGTAGCCCTTCACGAAATAGGTTTCGAGATTCCGGTCCCACACCGTCAAAGGCACGATCGGTTTCGCCAACCAGAACCGCTTCGTTACCTTGGTTGCCTTCTGTTCAAAATCCGAAGGTTCGATGAATCGCTCGGCTAGAGCCTCGCCCACATGACTGCGGCCATGGCGGCCATGCCGAGGTCTTCGCCCAAGGCGACGGTCGAGAGCGGGACTTTCAGGATGTTGCCCATGCACGCGCAGTAGAGATCGAGGCCTCTCCGGAGCGCGTTGATCACGCCGAGGGCGCCGAAGCCCATTACCAGCACGGTCGCGGGATAAACGGCGCCGGGTCGCCAGTCCGCCATGTACGCCAGCCCCAGCGCGAGCTCGATGAAAGGATACGCGAAAGCGTAAGGCCGCGCGGGTTTCGCGAGAAGGTCGTACATCTGGAATCCATCGGCGAACTGCGGGAGGTCGAAGAGCTTGAGCATCGCGAAAACCACGAGGAAAAATCCCATGAAGTCATGCATCCATGCTTCGCCGACGAAGCCGCCACCGTACGTGCGATTCTTTGCCGTCGCAGCCAGCGCGGTGACGGCCAGCAGCACGAGCAACGGCAGGTAATCCGCCAAGTGCGTGGATTTCGCGTGTCCCGCATGGGCGTGGCTCGCAGCTTTCATCGGGCGATGGACCGCGCATTCACGCGTTGGTGCGCGTCATAAAAGCAGGGCGGTCCCGCCCGACCAGAGCTAACAGACCCGGCCGCGTTTCCCGGCGACCGTATTGGCCGGCGGATTCTCGCCGATCCAGCGCTCGTCGATCGGCTGGCTGGCGCGCTGATAACGCGTGTCCGACGAAAAACGAAAACGGTCCGTCTGGTTATCCAAGCCGCCATGGACGAGCTTCATGCCGAACGTGACGAAGTCTCCCGCTTTCCATTCCGGGGCGGTCAGCCACCGTCCGCCGAGTTTCTGGCGGAGCGACGCAGGATTTTTGCTGAGATGCCCCGGATGGCTCCAGCCGCTCTTGACCTTCACCTTCTCCACTTCCTTCGGGCGATTTTCGCAGAAGGAATCGACGTCGACTTCCAGGTAATTTTTCAGCCGCTCCGATTGGCGATGGGATCCCTCCAGGAGCATCACGCCGCCCATTTCAAGCGGGATGTCGCCGTAAGGAATCCAGCACGTGAGGAGCTGGTGAGTACCGCGGCCCATGTAGACCAGGTCGCAGTGCGGCGTCGTGCCCATGCCGCGGCTGACGGCGCGGAACCAGGTGTGGTCGAAGTGGCGGACCGCCTCGCCGAAAAGATTCGCGTAGAATCCCAGCAGCTCCGGGCCGTACACCACGCGTTCGATCGCCGCATTTTTTCGCGCGAGATCGCCGCGGTAGGAATATTGTTTCGCAGGATTGCTGACAGCCTCGATCGACGGACGCGATGGATCGAGCGATCCCTCCTGCGCGAGGCGATCCGTGATGGAAGCGCGCGCGGCCAGGATCAATTCGGGAGGGAAGAAGCCCGGGATGTAGAGGTAACCGTCCTCGTCGATGCGACGCGTGAGTTCGGCGGCGTCGTCCATCGCGTCGGCCGAACTGCGGACAAACCCAAACGCCTCGGGCGAGGTGTCGAGTTCATGGCCGGAGGAAAAAAGGGGGATCGTGGCAAGCATGGGGCGGAAATTCGCCCGGCAACGTGGTGCGAAACCTGCCGCGATGCGAGGCGGATTTACGCGGGGCGCAGCCCGGGCGGCCGGTTGGATTTCAGCTGCGAGCTTGCACCGAACCCACTCGTTCATCTGATGTCCAACCACGCTTGAACACTCATGGTTACTCATCCCGATCTCTGCGAATGCGCGCTTTCCGCTTAAGCTTCGGCGCTTTCGGTCGCTTAACCAGGCAAGGATGGCGTGCCCAAGAGGTTTAATCTTCCGCTTCATTTTTCCCCGCGCGTGCCGATCCAAGGTCCACACCGTTGTTCGGCATTCCCCCGGGGACGCTTGAGTCGCGTTGCCTGAAATGAATTCCGCGATCCAAAACGAAGATATCCGTACGTTCCAGCTGCTGCGCCGCGTCAAGACCGCGGCGCTTTCACCTGAGCAGCAGAGCCAGCTGAAGATCGCGGAGTTCGACACCGCGGGCATGAGGTCGACCATCCTCGTGGCCGACGATTCGGAGGCGGTGCGCGGAATCGTCGTGCTGATGCTGCGATCGCTGGGTTACCGCGACGTGCGCGAAGCGGTCGACGGCCGCGACGCGCTCGCGCTGATGCAGAAGGGCGAATTTGACCTGCTGGTGCTCGACATCGAAATGCCGAACCTCGACGGGTACGGCGTCCTCGCGGCCTTGAAACGCGACCCGGTCCTGCGCCACGTGCCGGTGATCGTCGCCTCGGGGCTCGACGACTTGGAATCGGTGGTGCGCTGCATCGACCTCGGCGCGGAGGATTTCCTGCCGAAGCCGGTGAATTCAGTCATCCTGCGCGCGCGCATCGCCGCCTCGCTGGAGCGCAAGCGCCTGCGCGACCTCGAGCAGCTCCGCTTGATCGAGCTCGACCAGGAAAAGAAGCTGCTCGCGGTGGAGCAGGAAAAATCGGAACGCCTGTTGCTCAACATCCTGCCGGCGTCGATTGCCGGGCGGCTCAAGCAGGGCGAGCACACGATCGCGGAGCGTTACGCGGATGTGTCGGTGCTGTTCGCCGACCTCGTCGGTTTCACGACGTTGGTAAAGCACACCGAAGCGGTGGAGCTGGTCGAGCTGCTCAACGATCTTTTTTCGCGCTACGACCGGATTGCCGGTCGTCTCGGCCTGGAAAAAATCAAGACGATCGGCGACTGTTACCTCGTCGTCGGTGGATTGCCTGAGATCCGCGCGGATCATCCCTCGGTCATGGCGGAAATGGCGCTGGAGATGCTCAACGCGATGGCGGAATTCAACCAGGCACGCGGGATGCAGCTCCGGCTGCGCATCGGGATGCACACCGGGCCGGTGGTCGCGGGAGTGATCGGCCACCAGAAATTCGCCTACGATCTGTGGGGCGCGACGGTGAATCTCGCGAGCCGCCTCCAATCCTCGGGTTTGCCGAATCGAATCCATCTCTCCGCCGAGATGGGCGATCGGCTGCGCCAGAAGTTCCGCTTGGTCGACCGCGGGGTCATCGCCTGCAAGGGCATGGGCCGGGTGCGGACGTGTCTGCTCGAGGGGAAGCTCTGAGACAGGGTGCGGCCTTGGGCTCGCCTCCGAAGTTCACGAATTACGAGGGACAATGGCACGATTGTGCACGCGTGCCGTTCGTCGCGGATAATTCCTTCCGTGCGCAAATGGTCGGTCGTTTCTCGTAATTTCTCTCCCGGAGATGGGTCGCAACCCGCTCCCTACTTTTCTGCTGAGCATCCTCGCTTTTCGCGAAGCCTGCTCCTTCATGGGCCGCTTTTCCCATGAGTTCCGCTGTTCCTGTCCATGCCGATCCCTCCGCACCCGTCGTGGTGCGCGCGCATCCGAAGCGCGTGATTTTCATCATGGGAGCCGTGACCGCCTTCGCGCCGCTGGCGATCGACATGTACCTGCCAGCCTTTCCGAGCATCGCGCGGGACCTGCACGCGGAAATGGGCAAGGTGGAGCTGACGGTGTCACTTTTTCTCGCGGGCATGGGCGTCGGCCAGGCGTTGTATGGACCGCTGTCGGATCGCTGGGGACGCCGCGGGCCCTTGCTCTTCGGGGGAATTCTCTACGCCTTGGCGGCCGTCGGCTGCGCGTTTTCGAATTCGATCGGGATGCTCCTGCTGGGCCGCCTGCTGATGGCGCTCGGCGGCGCGGCGGGATCGGTGATCACGCGCGCGATGGTTCGCGACTGGTTTGACGCGAAGGAATCGGCGCATGTTTTCTCGACGCTCATGCTCGTGATGGGAGCCGCGCCGATTTTTGCGCCGATCATGGGAAGCCAGATCCTGCTCTTCACCGGCTGGCGCGGCGTGTTCGTGATCTTTGCCCTGTTTGGACTGGCGTGCACGTTCGCGGTCATCGCCTGGCTTCCGGAATCGCTGCCGCCCTCGCGGCGCTCCACGGGTGGGTTCACGGAGGTGTTCATTGGCTACTGGCAGCTCATGCGGGACGGGCGGTTCATGGCCTTTACGCTCGCCGGGGGATTCGTGACGGGACTCCTGTTCACGTACATCACCGGGATCGGCGCAGTGATCATGGGAGTTTACGGGGTCACGCCGGCGCGCTTCGGGTTTTTGTTCAGCGCGAATGCGTTCGGCTTGATCGCAGGTTCGCAGTTAAACCGGCGGCTGCTGAAGTCCTACTCATCCGCCCAAATCCTGAAGGGCGTGTACAATGTGACCGCGGGCGCGTCCCTGCTGCTCCTGGTTCACGGGTTGACCGGCTGGGGCGGCTTGCCGGTTCTCTCGATGCTGATGTTTGTGCTGCTGTCGACGATGGGCGTGGTTTTCCCGAACCTCTCCGCGCTGACGATGGCTCCGTTCACCACGAACGCGGGGAGTGCATCGGCCCTGCTTGGAACTTTCCATTATGGGCTCGGCTGCCTCGCGGGAGGACTGGTGAGCCTGTTCCACAACGGCACGGCGAAACCGCTGACGCTCCTCATGGCCGCTAACGGTTTTGTTGGCTGGGTGCTGGTGCGCCGGGCGCTCCGGCGTGCGTGAGGAATTCACGGCATCCGGTTGCCGTTTCGTGCTTCGCGTTTACAGCTTGTCGCCATGGAATTCAGAAAATTGGGGCACTCGGGTTTCAAGGTGCCGGTGCTGAGCTTGGGCACCGGGACTTTTGGCGGGACGAATGAATTCTTCAAAGCCTGGGGCACGAATGGCGTCGCGGAAGCCACGCGACTCGTCGATATCTGCCTCGAGGCGGGGCTCACGATGTTTGATTCGGCCGACGTTTATTCAAACGGGCGCGCCGAGGAAATTCTTGGCCAAGCCATCAAGGGGCGTCGCGACCAGGTCATCCTCTCCACGAAGGGCACGTTCGGCGGCGGAGAAAATCCCAATGCGTTGGGCTCGTCGCGTTTTCACCTGACCCGCGCCGTCGATGCGAGCCTTCGGCGGCTGGGCACCGACTACATCGACCTTTATCAGCTGCACGGCTTTGACGCACAAACGCCGGTCGAGGAGACGCTGTCGACGCTCGATAATTTGGTGCGCGCCGGAAAAATCCGCTACATCGGCTGCTCGAATTTTTCGGGGTGGCATTTGATGAAGTCGCTCGCGGTTTCCGAGCGCTATGGCTGGTCGCGGCACGTGGCCCACCAAGCCTATTACTCGCTCATCGGCCGCGATTACGAATGGGAGCTGATGCCGCTTGCGCTCGACCAGGGCGTGGGCGCGGTGGTCTGGAGCCCGCTGGGCTGGGGAAGGCTCACCGGGAAACTGCGCCGCGGACAGCCGCTGCCCGCCACCAGCCGGCTGAACAGCAAACTTTCGAGCGAGGGCGGTCCGCAGCCGTCCGACGAGCATCTTTATAAAGTCGTCGATGCGCTCGACGCGGTCGCGAAGGAAACCGGGAAAAGCATTCCCCAAATCGCGATCAACTGGTTGCTGCAGCGTCCGACCGTGGCGAATGTGATCATCGGCGCGCGCAACGAAGAACAGCTGCGGCAGAACCTGGGCGCGGTCGGTTGGAACCTCACGAAGGAGCAAATCGCGAAGCTCGACGCGGCGAGCGAAACCCCGCGCGCTTATCCATACTGGCACCAAGCCCAGTTTGAGCGCAACCCGCCGCCGGTGTGACCGAGAAATCGGGCGGGGTCAGCCCGGCATGATCCCGACCACGAGGAAATCGTGATTGGTATCGGCGGGCCTGGCCTCCGGTTGCGCCGCACTCCAATGGGGCAGCGCGGGACGGGCGGCGGACGGCCGACGAATCGGCTCGTCATTCAGTGGATAAATCCCGCGCTGGAGGAGCAGCTCGGGCAGACGGGTGAGGTCGATGTGGTGCATGATGCGGTTTTTTTACCGCCCACTGCCTGGGCCCATCGCCGGGGTGCAAAAAAAAGCCCCTCCGGTGACAGGCACCGGAGGGGCGAAAGTTGGGTCAACCTTCAGATCCCTCGCGGCGCGCGTGTAACGACCACGGCGGCGGAAAGGCCGGAGGAGGAGACTGCGAGGATCGTCGAGCGACTGAGGGTCATGAGGTGAGCCGCGAAGAGAACGCGCGACCTTGGCGTTGTCCAGCCTCGAAATTCCGGGCGCGGAACGGATCCGCAATTCCACGAACCTTCGGTTCAAATGGATTTGGGAGGCGATCTTCGGAGCAGGCGGGCCGCCTGCGCTACTTTCCCAGCCAGCGGATGCGGATTTTTTTCGCGAGCGCCTTGAACTCCGGGTCGCCGGTGACGAGTTCGCCCTTTTTCTCCTGCGCCAATGCGGCAGCGAAGGCGTCGGCAAGGCTGAGGCGGTGGCTCGCTTTCAAAATAGCGGCGTCGCGCGCGAGCTTCAGGTCGTCACCGATGCCCACGATGTCGATCGGCAAGCCCGCCACGACTTCGGCGTGATGTTCCGCCACGTCCTGCGACGTGCCGCGCATCGTGCTGTAGTACAGCTCGGCCCAGTTGACCGACGTCATGAAGAGCTGGTGTTTGCCGCGTCCCGCCTCGTCGAGCAGTTGTTCAACCGCGTCGGCGGCGGGTTCGTTCCCGAAAAACGCCATCAGCGCCCAGCTGTCTAGCACCAGGTGGGCCATCTCAGCGGGCGCGCTCCGCCGCGCGGTCGGCCATCAGTGCTTTCATCGCGCCGGTGCCTGCGAGGGATCCGCGCAAGCCTTTGAGGTAGGCACGCGTGATCGGACGCAGGAGGATGCCTTCGGCGGTGACAATCACTGCGGCCCGGGTGCCTTCCTCGATCTGGAATTCACGACGCACTCGGGCGGGGATCACGACTTGGCCCTTCGTCGTAAACTGCACAGTTTCGAGTTTGAGCGACTTCATGATGAGAGAGCGCACATTGAGGCAAAAGTAAGTCAATTGAGAAAAGTAAGACGTCATAATATTAGTAGGACAAGATTGGTTTAGGCTGAAATCAACTCCTGATTATCCGTGTGATAAAAAGAGTACAGGCTCCCGCCTGCTTCGGAGCCGCGCTGGGTTTCGAGCCGGTGGAGCGTGTTGTCCCCAACGCGCTGTTTGGCTCTGTCCACGTTTAATGGCGGGCTGATTCATTCAGCGCGTTGGCAACGCGCTCTACCCCCTGCTTAAAATTCCGGCTCGGGGTTCGCGTTTATTCGCGTCCATTCGCGGTTAAAAAATTAAGCGCGATTCAGTCGAAGACTGTGCCACAAAAAAGCCCCGGACCGTGAGGTCCGGGGCCGGATGATTGAGCCTACACCGTCAAGCCTACCGCTTGGCGCCCGCAGCAGCAGCGGCGTCCGCGATCGCGGCCTGTGCGGCGGCGAGACGGGCGACGGGCACGCGATAGGGCGAGCACGACACATAGTTGAGGCCGAGCTTGTGGCAGAACTTCACGGAGTCGGGATCGCCGCCGTGCTCACCGCAGATGCCGAGCTTGATGTCGGGACGTGTGGCGCGGCCTTTGGTAATCGCGATCTGCATGAGTTGGCCCACGCCGGTCTGGTCGATGGAGGCGAACGGGTTTTTCTTGAAGATTTCCGTCTCCTGGTAGGCGCCGAGGAAGGAACCGGAATCGTCGCGCGACATGCCGAGGCAGGTCTGCGTGAGATCGTTCGTTCCGAAGCTGAAGAACTCGGCGGTCTGCGCGATTTCGTCGGCGGTGAGGGCGCCGCGCGGGATCTCGATCATGGTGCCGACGGAATAGGCGATCTTCGTTTTGCGCTCGGCCATGACGGCCTTGGCGACGGAGTGCACCAGCTCGACCTGGAGATCGAGTTCCTTTTTGAAGCCAACGAGCGGGATCATGATTTCCGGCTTCGCCTTGAAACCGGCCTTGTTGGCGTCGGCGGCCGCTTCGAACACGGCGCGGGCCTGCATGGCGGTGATCTCGGGATACTTGATGCCGAGGCGGCAGCCGCGGAAACCGAGCATGGGGTTGAACTCGTGGAGTTCGTGCACGCGGTGCTCGATCTTGCTGGCGTCGATACCGAGTTTCTTCGCGAGGTCCGCCTGCGAATCCTTCGTGTTGGGCAGGAATTCGTGCAGCGGAGGATCGAGGAAGCGGATCGTCGCGGGGAAGCCTTTCAAGGCCTTGAAGATCCCGAGGAAATCCTCGCGCTGGTAGGGCAGGAGCTTGGCGAGGGCGGCTTCGCGGCCGGCGAGCGAGTCGGCGAGGATCATCTCGCGCATGGCGTCGATGCGGTCGCCCTCGAAGAACATGTGTTCCGTGCGGGTCAGGCCGATGCCGACGGCGCCAAAGGCCATGGCGATGCGGGTCTGCTCGGGAGTGTCGGCGTTGGTGCGGACCGAGAGCTTGGTCGCTTGGGCGCACCATTTCATGAGCTGGGTGAAGCCCTTGAACTTCTCGGTTTTCATCGCCGCGGCGTCGTGATGGACGAGGCCGGCGATGATTTCCGAAGGAGCGGTGGGAATCTGCCCGGCGTAAACGGTGCCGGACGTGCCATCGATCGAGAGGAAATCACCTTCGCCGAAGGTCTGGCCGGAGACGGTGACGGTCTTCTTGTCGTAATCGACCTGGAGGGCCGCCGCGCCGCAGACGCAGACCTTGCCCATCTGCCGGGCGACCAGCGCCGCGTGCGAGGAAACCCCGCCGCGGGCGGTGAGGATGCCTTCGGCGGCGATCATGCCGCGAAGATCTTCCGGGGAAGTTTCGACCCGGACCAGGAGGACCTTCTCGCCCTTGTCGGCGGCTTGGACGGCGCGGTCGGCGTTGAAATAAATCTTGCCGGTGGCGGCGCCGGGACCCGCGGGAAGGCCGCTGGCGATGACGGTGGCCTTTTTGACTTCGCTGACGTCGAAGATCGGCGCGAGCAACTGCTCGAGCTGGTCGGCGGGATTGCGCGTGATCGCGGTTTTCCAGTCGATGAGCCGTTCCTTCACCATATCCATGGAGAACTTCAGCGCGGCGGCGGCGGTGCGCTTGCCGTTGCGCGTCTGGAGCATGAACAGCTTTCCTTCCTGGATCGTGAACTCGATGTCCTGGACGTCCTTGAAATGCTTCTCGAGCGTCGCGCGCACGCGGAGGAGCTCGGCGTACGATTTCGGCATCTGATCCTTGAGCTTGAGGACCGGCTCGGGGGTGCGGACGCCGGCGACGACATCCTCGCCTTGGGCGTTGATGAGGAATTCGCCGTAGAATTCGTTGGTGCCGTTGGCCGGGTTGCGGGTGAACGCGACGCCGGACCCGGAAGTGTCGCCGGTGTTGCCGAACACCATGGCCTGCACGTTAACCGCGGTGCCCCACTCGGTCGGGATGTTGTACTTGCGGCGATACACGATCGCGCGGTCGTTCATCCAGGAACCGAAGACCGCGCCGGCGGCGCCCCGCAGCTGGTCCCACGGATCGTTCGGGAAGGCCTTGCCGGTGCGCTCCTTCACGAGCGCCTTGAAACGGACGACGAGTTCCTGCTGGTCCTCGGCGGTGAGCTTCGAGTCCTCGAGGTCGTTGTGGTACTTCTCGTGCTTGAAAGTGTGGATGACGGTTTCGAACGGCTCGTGATCCTCGCCCTCGCGTTTCTGGACGCCCATGACGACGTCGCCGTACATCTGGATGAAACGGCGGTAACAATCCCACGCGAAACGGGAATTCTTGGTGGTCTGCTCGAGGGCGACGACGGTCTGGTCGTTGAGCCCGAGGTTGAGGATGGTGTCCATCATGCCCGGCATCGAGTCGCGCGCACCCGAGCGGACGGCGACGAGGAGCGGGGTGCCGTCGGTGGCGCCGAACTTCGTGCCCATGATCTTTTCCATGTTCGCGACGCCGGCCTCCATCTGGGCCTGGAGCGAAACGGGGTAGGTGCGCTTGTTGGCGTAGAAATAGGTGCAGACTTCGGTGGTGACGGTGAAGCCGGGGGGAACGGGCAGGCTGATGCGCGTCATTTCGGCGAGGTTGGCGCCCTTGCCGCCGAGCAACGGTTTCATGCCGCCGTGGCCGTCGGCCTTGCCGGCGCCCCACGAATAAACGTATTTGTGCGCCTTGGCGGCGGGTTTCTTGGCGGGGGACTTAGCTTTGGGGGCAGACTTTTTCACTTTGGATTTAACGGCCATGGTAGGTGTTTTCAGAGTTAAAAACCGAACGGGCGCGTGGGCGCGCGGAGGGAAACGGGATAGCTCCACGAATGGGGCTGTCAATCGTTCAGCCGTGACGAATCCGCCAATTCTTCGAAACGCGCGGGTGAAACGCGGTGTTCGGCTCCGTCGGTGTCCAGATGCGGGCTGGCGCGCTCACTGCGTTGGGCACAACGCGTTCCGCCCGCGAAACCTTAACCCTTGTTTTTCAACGCGGCCCGGTGGGCGCGGAGGACGACCCGGAACATCTGCAGGGCCAGCCAGAAAACGCCCGTCACGCAGGAGGCGGCGATCAATCCCCAGATCGTGATCATGGTGGGGTCGTTCGAGGTCACGTGTCCCTTGAGGACGCTGAACATGAACACGAAAAAGCTGATCACCAGGATGGCGTCGACGATCAGGCTGCCGGGGGAAGTGAACTTTTCCTTGGACGGTTCCATGGGGAAAAAGGAGAGCGGGAACGGGAAGGTTGTCCATGGAAATTTTTGCCGCCCGCATTCGGCGCGCATTTCCGGCTACAAGGTTTTAGGTATCGCGGCCGTCAGGTTTTCCGGTGCGCCGGCGGTGACGAGGACATTGTCCTCGATCCGAACCCCGCCGACCTGAAGGTGCTGCTCGGCCAGGGACCAGTTCACGCAGTCGCGAAAACGTTCGCGGCGCTTGGGATCGTTGAGCAGGGCGGGGATGAAATAAAGGCCGGGTTCGACCGTGACGACGTAGCCCGGTTCGAGCGGCAGGTCCAATCGCAGGGTCGCCAGGCTCGCGCGCGGCGATTTCGGGCGTCCGGGCAGCTGCCCGCTGCCATCGCGCACGCCGAGGCCGACCATGTGGCCAAGGCCGTGGGGAAAAAAGAGCGTGTGCGCCTCCTGTTCGACAAGGGAATCGGCGCGCCCGCGCATGATGCCCATGTTGACGAGCCCTTCCGTCATTTCGATGGCCGCGCGCAAGTGCAGGTCGCGCCACTCCGCGCCGCGCACGCAGCGAGCGAGAGCGCGCTCCTCGGCGCTGAGGACAATTTGATAGAGGTCGCGCTGGAACGCGGTCGCCTGGCCGACCACGAAGGTGCGGGTGACATCGCAGACGTAACGGTCGACCTCGGCACCGGCATCGATCAGGAGGAAGTCACCGGCGCGGGCGGCGCGCGCGCCGGGCTCGAAGTGCAGGATCGCGGAGTTCGGCCCGGTGCCGACGATGCTGCCGTAGCCGGTGCGCGTGCCGCCGTGGCGAAAAAATTCCGCTTCGAGTTCGACCTGGATCGCGCGTTCCGTGACGCCGGGCCTGAGCAGGGCGGGGATTTTCTTGTAACCCGCGGCGGTCGCCGAGGCGGCGCGGCGCAGGAGTTCGACCTCGGTGGCATCCTTGGCGCGGCGCGCGTGGTGGAACAGTTCGCGCGCCTTGGGCGTGCGCGCGTCGTCGGCCCTCACACCGCGCAGCGGCGCGCCGAGCCTCACGATGGGACGATTGCGGCGAGCGGAAAGCCACGGCTCGAGCATTGCGATCGGAGTCCCGGGCGGCTGCGTGCGGCCC
>JAQGOP010000011.1 GCA_028293545.1 Verrucomicrobiota bacterium
GGCCCTTCGCGAGCGCGGGGAGCTTGGCGCCGCCGAAGAGCAGCATGATGATGACCAGAATGATGATCAGCTCGGGAGCGCCGAGGCCGAAAATACCGGCGAGCAGGAGGGAGGACATGGGCGGGACGTTAGTTTGGGCGGAAGACGAGTAAAGGACCAAAGCGGTCTCAGTCCTGCGGGAACAGGGCCTTGCCGAGGGGGCCGCCCTGCTTGATGAACTGCGGCGGAATCATCGGCGGCTTCTTGAGCAGGTTCTGCGGGTTGTCGATCTGCTCGGCATCGAAGAAGCCGTGCAGCTGGCGGATGCGCGTCGGGTGGCGCATCTTGCGGAGCGCCTTGGCCTCGATCTGGCGGATGCGCTCGCGGGTGACCTTGAACTGCTTGCCGACCTCCTCGAGGGTGCGGCTGTAACCGTCGACCAGGCCGAAGCGGAGGGAGAGCACGCGGCGCTCGCGCTCGGTGAGCGAATCGAGGACGTCGATGATTTTTTCGCGCAGGAGCGAAAACGCGGTCATGTCGTACGGATTTTCCGCCGACTTGTCCTCGATGAAATCGCCGAAGCTGGTGTCGTCGCCGTCGCCGACCGGTGACTGCAGCGAGATCGGCTGCTGCGCCATCTTCATGATCTGCTGCACGCGTTCGACGGGCAGGTTCATCTCGTCCGCGACTTCCTCCGGCGTCGGCTCGTGGCCGAATTCCTGGAGGAGCTGTTTCTGGACCTGCATCACCTTGTTCAGCGTCTCGATCATGTGGACCGGGATGCGGATGGTGCGGGCCTGGTCGGCGATCGAGCGGGTGATGGCCTGGCGGATCCACCACGTCGCGTAGGTCGAGAACTTGTAGCCGCGGCGGTATTCGAATTTCTCGACCGCCTTCATGAGGCCCATGTTGCCCTCCTGGATCAGGTCGAGGAAGGAAAGGCCGCGGTTGGTGTATTTTTTCGCGATCGAGATCACGAGGCGCAGGTTGGCCTCGACCATCTCGGTTTTCGCCTGGTGCGCTTCGCGGACGTGCACGCGCGTCTGCGCCACGACGGCGAGGAGCGGGGCGGGGGCGATGCGATGGCTGGCTTCAATCTGCTTGAGCCGGTGATTGATGGCGCGGACGTCGAGCGCGGCGTCCTTCTTGGTCTTCGGGTGCTTGGCGCGGTCGACCTGGGCTTGCAGCGTCTCGACCTCTTCGAGGATCGGGCGGAGCTGCTCGAGGTATTCCTCGTAAACCTTCAGCTTGAAGAAAAACTTCCCGAAGTTCGCGCGCAGCACGTTCTCGCGCTTGCGGTGCTTGGTGAGGATTTTCTTCCGCTCGGCATCGGACTTCGCCTTGAGGTATTCCTGCCACGATTCCGCGACGGCCTTCTCGGATTTCTGGGTGTTTTCGACGAGTTTCGGCAGGCCCTTGAAGTAGGCCTCGCGGCTGTCGATTTTCTTGTCGATGACGATGCGGTCGAAACGTTCCTCACGGTTGAGGAGCTTGGCGCCGAGCGTGCCGATGTAGCTGCCGACGACGGCGGCTTCGAAGAGCGCGGTCTGCGCCTTGAGCTCGGCGTTCTCGATCCGCTTGGAAATTTCCACTTCCTGCTCGCGGGTCAGCAGCGGGACCTGGCCCATCTGCTTGAGGTACATGCGAACCGGGTCGTCGAGGATGTCGTGCTGCGAGGAGCGGCTCTCCTCCTCCTCCGCCTCTTCCATGCGCTGCTTGTAGTCGTCGACCTGGTCGGGCTCGAGGATCTCGATCTCGAGATTCTGGAGGATGGAAAGGACGTTATCGATCTCCTCCTGGTTCTCGACGGACTCGGGCAGCGCTTCGTTGATGTCGTCGAACGTGAGGTAGCCTTGCTCCTTCGAGAGCCGGATCAAATGGCGGATCTTGTCGTTGATGCCGCCGGCGGGGATGTTCTCGCCCGGCGCGCCTTCAACAGCGGGGCTCTGGTTCTTGGCGAGGACGGCCTCGACAGCTTCGGAGTGGGTATCGGCGGATGCGGACTTGGCTTTGCGAGGCATAGAAATGGAAATGGTCTCTACTAAAGGCTAAACCGCTACGGGCAATTGTAGCGGTTGGCGGAGCTGGCGTTGTATTTCTGAACGTTCTTTTAAGAGTGAAATTGGGTCAGAATTACTGTCCGCACCGTGGTTGGCTAAAGCAAGTTCTATTTGCCTCAGCCGCGGCTCGAGCGCCCGCAGGCACAGGTTCCGCAGGCCTTCATTGGCCACTTTCACGGGATCGTCAATCGCCGGGCGGTCGAAGAGCAGCGAAGCGGCAAGCGTCTTCTCCTCAGGAGTTTCGAGCAGGTCCTCGAGATGCCCCCGGCCCGGCCACGTGTCGTGCTCGAATTCACCGAGGAAGCGGTTGAGCAAGACGCCGGCGGGATGCGCGATGTCGATCCAGTCGTGCGGGAGCGCGGAGGCGAGCACCTTGCCGAGCGATTCAAAGTGGAGGCACAGCATCAATAAATCGTGCTCGGGCGTTTTTCCCGCCGGCGACGGCGGCTGGGGCGCAGGCGCCGCCGCGGCGTGGGCCGGGCGTCCGGCGGACTGTCGCGCCTGCTTGGAAAGCAACGTCTGGAAATCGCGCTGCAGCGCGCCCGCCGCGAGGCGAAGGTGCCCGGCGGCTTCGGCGATGAACTCCGAGCGCGCGACTTCGCCTTCGGCTGCGGCGATGAGCTCGAGCACTGACTGGCCGGCGCGCGATTTCGTTTCCGCGGACGCGGCCGCGGGATCCGGCAGGAGCGAACGGCACGCGAAACCCATCGCGGACAGCGCGCCGTGGCGGACCTCTTCGTATGCGGCGAGCCCGCGTTCGCGAAAGAGCGAGTCGGGATCGTCGCCTTTGGCGAGGACGAGGAATCTCACCTCGAGCCCGGCTTTCAACGCCATGGGCAGGAAGCGCATCGCGGCTTTTTGGCCCGCGCTGTCGCCGTCGAGGAAACATTCCACCTGCGTGTGATACCGCCGCAGCAACACCAGTTGTTGCTCGGTGATCGAGGTGCCCTGCGGTGCGATCGCCGATTTCAGGCCGACGCTCCAGCAACGCAGCGCGTCGAGCTGGCCCTCGACCATCACGAACGGGCGGCCCTCGCCGACCGCGGTGCGGGCGCGGTCGAGGTTGAAGAGCAGGTTGCCCTTCGTGAAAATCGGCGTCTCCGGCGAGTTCACGTACTTGGCCTCGCGCGCGGGATCGTCCTCGGGCGTGAGCTCCGTCTGGCGGGCCGTGAACGCGACGATGCGGGCCTGGTGGTCGCGGATCGGAATCATCAGTCGCCCGCGAAAACGCGGCTTGAGCGAACCGAGCGTGATCATGGCGCCGTCGCGGACAAAAAAGAGCCCGCACTGGCGAATCGCCTCCTCGGAAAATTTCCGTTTCAGCAGCAGCGCGCCCAGGCCTTCGTCGGCGGTGGCGGCGACGCCGATTTTGAATTCGTCGGCCAGCTCCAGGGTGAAGCGTCGCTGGGTCGTCCAGTATGCGCGGATGAAATCGCCGGCGGGGGTCGCGGCCTTGAAGGCTTGGTGGAAATGCTCGGCTGCGAGTTCGTGGATCTCGAAAATTTCCTGCCGCAGCGAGCGCTCCTCGCGGCTTGGCCCGCCGGAGCCTTCCTCGTATTCGATCACGATGTTGAAGCGCTGGCCGAGCGCCTCGACGGCCTCGGTAAAACCGAGTTGTTCGGTTTCGCGAACGAAGGAAATGATGTCGCCGGCCTTGCCGCATCCGAAGCATTTGTAGAACCCCTTGTCGGCGTCGACGTTGAACGACGGGGTTTTCTCGTTGTGAAACGGGCAGAGGCCCTTGAGCCGGCCCGCGCCGGCTTTTTTCAAGGTCACCACGCGCGACACGACGTCGGCGAGGTTCACGCGCAACTTGAGATCGCGGACGCAGGTGGGCTTGATGGCGGGCATGGGCAGCGTCGACGGTGGCGCGAGAAGAATGCACTTTCAACCCACCGGGGAGGCTGTCAAGTTTCGCGGCTCGCCGAGGAAACATTACCGGGTTTTGGGCGACATATAACACATGCGCTTTCCTTTTTTGACGCTGCTCCTGGGTGCGATTTTCGCCGCCTCCGCCTTGCGCGGGGCCGAAGTGGCCGTGCCGCGCACGCCTTCGAACGAGCCGGTGCTGCAGGCGCAGCTGACGGCGTTCGATGACGAGACCTACAATCACGACGTCGAGGCGCTGATTGCGCGGTTTGAGGCGACCTCCGGCAAGAAACTGGTGCCGGGCGTGAAGAAAAAAGCCGGGTTGAAAATCTACACCGATTCGGGCCCGGGCATGGCGACGCCGGTGCCATTGGTAAAAGCCGTGATCGCGGCCTTGGAAAAGCGGGGCTTCGAAAAGAAGAACATTTTCCTCGTCGGGCTGAACCAGCTGCGGCTGCGGATGACGGGTTACCTGCCTTCGCTGGTGACGGGCGAGACTCCGTTCAAGGGCCACCCGGTGTTTGTGCTCGAGTCGGGCAAGTTCTATGACCCCGTCTGGTTTTACGACAGCCCGCTCCCGCAGCGTTTCGACCCGATCCTCGCGGAGCAGCAGACCAAGGATTTCCCGAACAACTCGACGAAGGACGAGGACCGCAAGAGCTTCCTCGCCACGCCGCTGTTCCTGGATGCGGATTTCTGGATCAACCTCCCGGTTTATACGGACCATCCGATGCTCGGCGTGAACGGAGCGCTCGTGAACGCGACGCTCTGGAA
Organism: Verrucomicrobiota bacterium; assembly: GCA_028293545.1. Lineage (GTDB taxonomy): Bacteria > Verrucomicrobiota > Verrucomicrobiia > Opitutales > Opitutaceae > Opi-474. The sequence continues at coordinate 4,683 of JAQGOP010000011.1, forward strand.
CGCGTCGAACACCGGCCGTTTCTTCCGCTCGCCCGCGAACGCCCCGGCGGCGGTGGCGGAGATGAGTGCGATCCCCGAATTGCGGCAGACGTGGATGTTCACGCTCGTGAGCCTCGAGCACTACCAATTCATCGGCGGGCCTTATTTCAATTCACTCTATTCCGCGTCCGAGCCGCTGCTATGGCTGAGCACGGACCCCGTGATGCTCGACGCGTTGATGCGCAGCCGGATCAACGGCCTGCGGAAACAATCGGGCTTCGAGCCGATCTCGGAGGAAATCCGGACGCTGGAGTTTGCCGAGACGCTGGGCGTGGGCTCGACGCACATCTCGTCCGCGAGATTCATCCCGGTCGTGCAATAAACCGCTTGTCAGCGCCGCTCCGCTCCGCCCAATTCAAGCGACGACATGACTTCCGCTGCGTATCTCCCATTCCTGATCCAAGCGCTGCTGGCCGGCGGCATCACGGCGGTGATCATCGGGGCGAGTCATTTATTGGGGCAGCGCGCGAAGGGCGGCAAGATCAAGGACTCAGCCTACGAGTGCGGCGTCCCAGCCGAGGGCGTGGTGCATACGCGGTTCTCGGTGAAATTTTTCCTTACCGCGCTGCTGTTCATGTTGTTCGACCTCGAGATCGTGATCCTGGTGCCGTGGACGTTTATCTACCGGGAATTTCTCGCGCAGGGCATTCCGATTGTCGGCCCCATCATGTTTTTCATTGGCGTGCTCGTGCTCGGCTTGGTTTACGAAATGAAGAAGGGCGCGCTCGAGTGGGAAAAATAATCCCGGGCTGAACCGCCCCGGTTGCCGCCAAGAAACCCCCCTCGCATGCGGCTCGATCGTATCATTTCCCGCAGTCGGATCATCGACCTGCGGAGCTTGGACCTCGAGGGAGCGCTCCAGGAACTGCTCGCCGTTTCCGTCGAACGCTTTCCCGACCTGAAGCCGGAGGCGCTGCTCAAGGGCCTGCTGGCACGCGAGAGCACGATGACGACCTACCTCGGCCTCGGTGTCGCGCTCCCGCACGTGCGCGTGAAGATGCGGCGCCGTTACGTGCTCGCGATCGGGCGCAGCCGCGTGGGCGTTCGCCACGACGGCGCGGTTGGCGATGAACGCGTGCACCTCATCGTGATGCTGATCGCCGGGGAAAATGCGCGCGATTACCTGCAGGTACTCGCGTCGATTGCGCAGCAGGTGAAGGAACCCGAGCTGGTCGACAAACTCGTCAACGCGCCCGACCTCGACGCGCTGCACGAACGGCTCATCGGTGGTTTCGGCGGCATCCGGCCGGTGCAGACCCAGCAGAATCGCGTCAATCGGCTGATGTTTCGCGAAGCGGAACGCGTGGCGCGCGGAGCGGATTGCGGGGCGATCATGGTTTTTGGCGACACGTTTGTCGGCGGCATCGAATCGGGCACGGTGCGCTCGAAGTTGAAGACGATCCTCGTCACGCGAAACCCGATCGAGCCGACCGAGGATCATAATTCCTTCGCGGAAACCATCCAGGTCCGGTCGTTTTCGAGCCATCGTCTCGCCCAGTTGCGGAGCGCGATGCTGGTGGCGCTGACGCGCGGGATCATCGTTTTCACCGATCGCATCTGTTGCGTCGGCGGCACCACGGGCAGCAACCAGTTCGATACGCTCGTGGTCGTCGACGTGGAGCGGGAGTTCCAAACCCTGCTGACCGGCCAGACGGCGGACCTCCTGCCCGAGGATGTGAAGCCGGAGGTGCTGGAGCGGGTGATCGCGGTGGCGACGGAGTTGGCGGTGGAAGGTCGCGAAGGACGCTCGGTGGGATGCCTCTTTGTGGTCGGGGACATCGACAAGGTGGAATCGTTCACCAAGCCGCTCGTGCTCAATCCGTTCTTTGGGTACAAGGAAGAGGACCGAAACATCTTGAATCCTTTCATGGATGAAACGGTGAAGGAATTTTCCTCGATCGACGGGGCGTTTGTGATCCGCGGGGACGGTGTCGTGGCCTCCGCCGGCAGCCTGATCCAGGCGACGGACAGCGATCATGCGTTGCCGAGCGGGTTGGGCAGCCGTCATGCAGCCGCTGCGGCTATCAGCGTGGCGGCCAATTGCATAGCGATCGTAGTGTCGTCGAGCACGGGCCAGGTAACGCTGTTTCGGCGCGGGGTGATGCTGCCGCTGACGGAAAAACGGCGCTGAGCCCGCACGGACGGTTGCTGGGGAAGAGGTGAAAGAGGGGAGTTGAAAGTGGGCGGGAAAAGCCGGTCCGGGGCTTTCAACCTTCAATTTTCCCCATTCAACTCGGGCATCTCCCCGCAGTTTGGAGTTGCAGAGAGGAGCGCTGGGCTGTCTTTAGACCCCTCAACCATTTAAAAATCATGAACGAAGTTGTCACCCTGGAATGCACCGAAGCCAAAAAAGAGGGCAAACCCGTCTCCCGCTATCTCACGAAGCGGAATAAAAAGACCGTTACCGAGCGCATCGAGAAGAAGAAGTACAACCCCTTCCTCAAGCGCCACACGCTGCACAAAGAGATCAAGTAAGGTCTCGTTTGCCGCCAATCCTTCAGCCGGTCCGTTTGGACCGGCTTTTTTTGTGGGCCAAGGGCCTGCCAATTTCGGATCGCGGATTTCGGATTGCGGATCGGTCGGACAAAACACGCTTGCCGCTATTCGTTGAGCCGCAGGGTTAGATTAGGCGTTCGGCGGCAGGCCTCCGGTGGATCGATTTTCCGCCATCCGGAATTTGGCCTGCGCTACGTCCCGATGCTGAGCGGGCCCCAATCAAAGGCGACGTGGAGGCCGATCAGGATGATCGGGTAAAACAACGCGACGTAGCCGAGCCACAATTTCTTCCGCGACAGGATCGGCACGCAGAGGAAGCACGCGACAAAAGCGACGGCCCAGATGTTGCCGACCACGTGGCCGTCATCCATCCAGTGCGACGCCACGTGGCACGCGGTGAGGGCGACGTAGGGTGAAAAAAACAAGACCCGCTTCATGCGGGCCTACTTCTTCGCTTCGGACATCGGGGCGGCGCTATTGGCAGCCACCTGCTGTCGGCGCGCGGCACGCCAGCTCTCGCGATGCTTGCGGATCCAGTCGAGAAGCGCGCGCTCGAAACCGATATCGTAGCCAAGCCGCTCCGACTCCAGCCATTTGTGCTTCAGGATTTCCTCCCGCTCTGCCAGGAATTCCTGGTAGAGGCTGGATTGTTTGACGAATTCCCGCGTGGTTGCGGGTTCTTGGGCACTGGAAGTCATGCAGCGGTTCGAGGCGGAAAACGATCAGAGCGAGGCGGCGAGTGGTGTCAATGCCTGCAATTTTCCCAAATTGTCACGCAGGAAGCACGCGCGGTTTGGTCAGGCGGTCAAGCAAGGTGTGGGCAATCGCCCGGAAGGTTTCGGCCGCGGGACTTTCGGGAGATTTCACCACGACCGGCATCCCGCTATCGCCGCCTTCGCGAATTTCCGAGAGCAGTGGCACCTGGCCCAGGAGCGTGGTGCCGAGTTTTTCAGCAGTGACGATGCCGCCGCCCGTGCCGAAGAGCGCGTGCTTCTGGCCGGCGGAATCGACGAACCAACTCATGTTTTCGGCGACGCCCAGCAGCGGGACATTGACCTTCTGGAACATCAGCCCGCCTTTGCGCGCGATGTTGGTCGCGGCGGCCTGCGGCGTGGTGACGAGAATGGCGCCGTCGAGCGGAAGTGTCTGGACGAGGGAAAGCTGGGCGTCACCGGTGCCAGGCGGCAGGTCCACGAGCAGCACGTCGAGTTCGCCCCATTTCACATTTTGGACGAATTGCTGAATCGTCTTCATGATCATCGGGCCGCGCCAGACCACCGGCGTGTTCTCGTCGACGAGGAAACCCATGCTCATCACCTTCACGCCGTGGCGTTCCATCGGGACGAGGAAATCGCCGTCGACTTCCGGGCGGCCCTGCAGGCCCATCATCAGCGGCACACTGGGGCCGTAGATATCGCAGTCCATAAGCCCGACCCGGCCGGGACGTTCGCGCTTGGTCAAGATTTGGGCGAGTGCGCAGGCCAGGTTGACGGCGAACGTGCTTTTGCCGACGCCGCCTTTGCCGGAGGCGATCGCGACCGAGTGGGCGATGCCTTTCGGGGCGGCGGCGTTGCCGCCGAGATTTCCGCCGGCGGCGGGGGTCTTCGCGGCACTGACGGCGATGTCGATGATGGTTTCCTTCACACCCGGCATGGCGCGAAGGCATTTATCGACCTCGGTTTTGACGTAGAGCGGGATCTTGGGATCGCTGGTGGTGATCGCGAGCGAGACCTTGGCGGTGCCGTCGACGAACGCGGCGCTGCGGACTAATCCGAACGAGACGATGTCGCGGCTGAAGCCGGGATACTTCACTTGCTTGAGCTGTTCTTTGATGTCGTCGGAAGTCACGGTTGATAAAATTTCGAGCGGAAGGGAAATAAAGTTGTTATGCGCGGTCGGGGTGTAAATAGAAATGCCCGAAGCTCTCGCACCTTTAAGTCATACTTTCTCCCATGCAAAATTTCCTGCGTATTTTCCTGCTGGCACTCGTGGTCGCCGCGCCGATTTTCGGCGAGGGCACGCGCGACATCGGTGAGGTCAACTTCATTGCTGAAAACAAAACGATTCCCGTGCGCGTCTCGAGCAGCACCCCGGCGCTCAACGACCTCGCGCAGAAAGCGTTCGGCGTCCATGGCCGGTACCGCCTCACCCCGAGCCTGTTTGCCTACGACATCAAGTTCACACTCGTGAGCGCGACGCAGGTGCGCGTGGACATCGCGAAGGGTTCGGCGGGCACCGCGTTTTCCTCCGACATCGCATCGGGTCGCAACGAATCCGAAGCGCTGCTGCGCGCGGCGGACATTGCGGTGGAAAAAACGAACGGCCTCGGCCTGAAGGGATTCTTCACCGCCCGGCTCGCATTCGTCGGCGACGGCGGCGGGAAGAATGAGATCTTCACGAGCGATTTGTTTTTCCGGAAGGTCACGCAGGTGACGCATGACCGGGCTTTCGCCATGACGCCACGCTGGTCGCCCGACGGCTCGAAACTTCTCTACACCAGTTTCTTCAAGTCCGGGTTTCCCGACATTTTCCAGATCGACCTGAACACCTACCAACGCACGACGTTCGTGAGCTTCAAGGGCACGAACAGCGGCGCGCGCTACAGCCCAAACGGTGGGCAGGTGGCGATGGTATTGAGCGGCGAAGGCACGCCGGAAATTTATATCAGCAACGCGCAGGGGCGGCAGGTGTCGCGGAAGACGCGTTCGGATTCGGTCAAATCGTCGCCGTGTTTCTCGCCGGACGGCTCGCGTTTGGTTTTCACGATGGAGCCGGGCCCGCAGCTTTACATGATGTCGACGGCCGGAGGATCGGCCTCGCGCGTTTCCTCGGGCTTCGGATATTGCGCCGAGCCGGATTGGTCGCGCCAGAATCCGAACAAGATTGCGCTGACGGTGAGGGCAGGTGGCTACCAGATCGCGGTGTTGGATCTTTCAACCCGCACGATCACGGTCGCTTCCAAGGCGGTATTTGACGGCGTGGAACCGAGCTGGCTGCCGGATGGGCGCCACATTGTTTACACCGCGCGGGATCGTCAGCAAAGCGTGCTCAGCATTTTGGACACCGAGACGGGCAAGAGCGTGCGAATCAGTCCGAAGAGCTTCGGCACGGCGATGAAGGCGAGTGTCTGGTCGCCGTAAGGAGCCGGGCGTGACGGACTGGAAGCCGCAGCGGACGAAGTCCGCGGGTGGAGCGACTTGTCCCCAAGGCGCTGTTTGGCTCCGTCGGCGTTTAAACGCATTCGGAGCCGCTCCCATTCGACAGGCTCAGGGTCTTCGACAACGCGTTAGGGACAACGCGTTCCACCAAAAAGCCGCGCCTTGTGAGCGCGGCTTTTTTGAAAAACGTTTCGGCGACTTACTTGGTCGCGGAGGTGAAATTCGCTTCGGCGGCGTCCCAGTTGGCGACGTTCCAGAAGGCGCCAATATAGTCGGGGCGGCGATTCTGGTAATTGAGATAGTAGGCGTGTTCCCAGACATCGAGGCCGAGGACCGGCTTGCCTTCGATGCCGGCGACGGCCTTGCCCATCAGCGGGCTGTCCTGGTTCGCGGTGGAACCGACGGCGAGTTTCTTGTCCGCGCCGACATACAGCCAAGCCCAGCCTGAGCCGAAGCGCGTGGCGCCAGCCTTGGCGAACTCTTCCTTGAATTTATCGAAGCTGCCGAAAGTCGAATTGATCGCGTCGGCGAGCTTGCCCTTCGGGGCTCCGCCTTTGCCGGGACCCATGATGGTCCAGAAGAAAGAGTGGTTCGAATGGCCGCCGGCGTTGTTGCGCACGCCACCGCGGATCGCTTCGGGAACCTTGCTGAGGTCGGCGATGAGGACATTCACGTCCAGCGCGGCGAGATCGGCATGATCCTTGAGGAGATTGTTGGCGTTCGTGATGTAAGCCTGGTGGTGCTTGCCGTGGTGGATTTCCATCGTCTTCGCATCGATGTGCGGGACGAGGGCGTCAAAGGCGTAGGGGAGGGCGGGCAGCGTGTAAGCCATGTTGGTATTGATTGAGGGTTGGAAGGAGTTCGTCCGAAAACGAGGGAAGGCGAAGGTGCAAAAGGTGCGGCGTGTCGTCAACTGCCGAGGGCAGTTTGGGAAAGCATACAATTGCGGATTTCGGATTGCGGAGACCGGAAACCGCATAGGAAGACTCGGAAGGTGGCGCCGGTTTCCGAGCGGCTCGTTACGTGTTTAAATTCTTCCGGCGTGGGTTTCGAGTTGGACTCCAACGGAGCCGTGCGGAGACCGGCGTTACGGGTCTGTTCGCTTCAGGCGGAAAAACGCCTGCAGCAAATCGCGACATTCGGTTTCCAAGACGCCGCCGACGGTGAGCTCGAGGTGATGGTTTACGCGCGGCAGGGCGTTCAGGTCAGTCGCGCCGCCGAGGCAGCCCATCTTGGGGTCCGGCACGGCGTAACATACGCGTTTGAGCCGCGACATCAGCGTGGCGCCGGAACACATCGGGCAGGGTTCCTTGGTGACGTACAGCGTGGCGCCTTCGAGACGCCAGTTGCCGAGTTTCGCGGCGGCCTGGGTGATCGCGAGGATCTCGGCATGTGCGGTGGGATCATGGGCGGATTCGACGGTGTTGTGCGCCGAGCCGATGATTTCGCCGTTGAGCTCGATCACGGCGCCGATCGGGACTTCGTCCCGCCGCCAGGCGTCGATCGCCTGGTTGTAGGCGAGGCTCATGTAAAACGCATCGTCGCGCTGGAGCTGGGACGGGAAACGTTTTTCGAAAGGGCAGGGAAGGGGCGTGGGAAGATCAGCCATGGAGCGGGCTCCGTCGGTTGGGTCCGAGGGAAAGCCTTGCTTACGAGGGGGGTTTCCGCCTTACAAGGGACTTTTATTTCGCCGCACGACCTATGACGCAACCCACGACCCGCACCCTCGCCCATGGCTGACAGCAACTCGATCGAAGTGGAGGGCAAGGTGGTTACCGTGCTACCCGGCACGATGTTCAAGGTCCAACTGGCGAACGGGCACGTGGTGCTCGCGCATATTTCCGGGAAGCTGCGGAAAAATTTCATCAAGATCGCCGCGGGCGATACCGTGAAAATGGAGATGAGCCCCTATGACCTGGAGAAGGCGCGCATCACGTTTCGCGTGAAAGAACAGAACAGCACCTACCGTCCGCCGCCCCCGCGTCGCCGGTTCTGAGTCGAGCACCGGCCGGCCCGGGGATTTTTTTTCGCGCCATGCGGGTTGACCACAGCCAAGCCGCGCCCGCCTTCGCCCACGACACGGACGCGTTCCTTGCCTTCCTCGCGCTCGAGCGCGCGTTGGCGAAAAACACGCTCACCAGTTATCGCAGCGACCTCGACCAGGCCGCGGCCTTCCTGGCCAGGCGTGGCGTGGCGGACTGGCGGCACGTCGATCGCGAGCAGGCCGCGGAATGGATCCATTCGCTGAGCAAGCGCGCCTGCGCCCCGGCGAGCCTCGCGCGCAAGCTCACGGCGCTCCGCGGGCTCGCGCGCTTCCTGGCTCGCGAAAAAATCTGCGACAAGGATTTCACCGACCTGCTCACGGGGCCCAAGCTGGTGCGGCGCATTCCCGGCACGCTCACACCCGCAGAGATCGAGCGCCTGCTCGCCGCGCCGGCGGGCGGCGACGCGCGTTCACTGCGAGACCGGGCGCTGCTGGAATTATTTTATTCAAGCGGCCTGCGGGTTTCGGAATTGGCCGGGCTCACGCTGCAGCAGGTGAACCTCGAGCAGGGATTTCTCCGCGTCTTCGGCAAGGGATCGAAGGAGCGCGTGGTCCCGGTCGGTGCGAAAGCGGCCGAGGCGCTGGCCACTTACTTCGCGTCGGGACGCCCGCATTTGGTGAAGAAGAAGACCGGCAGCCAGATTTTCCTGAACCCGCGCGGCACCGCGCTCTCGCGGGTTGCGTTGTGGATGATCGTGAAGAAAAACGCGCAGCGCGCCGGGATCACGAAGAATGTGAAACCGCACGGCCTGCGCCATTCCTTCGCCACGCACCTGTTGACCGGCGGCGCGGATCTGCGCGCGATCCAGGAGATGCTGGGGCACGCGAGCATCTCGACGACGCAGATTTACACGGCGGTTGAATCAAAACGACTGCTCGACCACCACGCGAAGTTTCACCCGCGGAATAAGACGAAACCAGAGTAGCGCCGGGTCTCTGACCGGCTCATTCGGGCCCGTCTACGAACATTCGAATTCGACCGCGGCCGACCGCGATCCATTTATGGGTGGCAGGTTCTGGTCCGGATCGGATGAGCCGGTCGGAAACCGGTGCTCGATCGGGACAGGCGCCGGATTGAATCCAAGGCCCGGTTTCAGACGTACCAAGTGAACCCGTCGGCTTTTTCCTCCTTCCCCCTCCGATGGTTCCGTGCTTGCTTTCGTTCACCCCGCCCGTCCATGACCTCGCACCGTTTGTCCCTTGTCCGCCGTATTTTTTGCGCAGGTCTCGCGGCGTTGGCGGTGGGCGGCAGTGCGCTGCAGGCACAGACTCATATTTCGGGCACGCAATCCTCCCCGATTGTCGGGGATATCATCATCGATCCCGGCTTGACGGCGACGTTTGACCCGGGCGCGAGTTTCTCCGGGGCGAATGCGACGTTTTCCAGTACTTCAACGTTCAATTGGAACCAGGTCGGCGCGTTGACCGGAAAGACGATCACGTTGGGAACCAACGTGAACATCCAGGTCCTGACCGGCCAGTCTCTCACTTTCGGCGCCGGCAGCTCGATGACGGGAACGCTGCTTAATTTTTTCGGGGTCGGGGGTGCGGCCTTCATCAACCAGGGCACGATCAACCAGACGACAAGCGGCGGCTCGATCAACATGCCGACCTTCACCAACGCAGCCGGCGGCCTGATCACGGTGTCCGGCGGAGGCTATCTCACTTTCCAAGGCACGACCGTGACCAACAACGGGACGATCAGCGCCACCGGGTTTAACAATAACCTGATTTTCTACACGATGAACAACCTGGGCCTGGTCACCGGCGACAATGGTGCGTCCATCGTTTTCCAAGGCACGGGGTTTACCACCGCGAACCTTGGGACGATCCAGCTTTCCAACGGTGCGCAGGCCCTGATCGTCGGGTCGATTAACAACTCATCGGCGACCTTGGCGGCCCCGACCGGTGGCGCGTTCCAGCTCTACGGCGGCACGGTGACCGGCGGTACGATCAATAATAACGCGCTCCAGTTTACGACGAACGGCGGCTTCCTCGATGGTGCGACGCTGGTCGGCGATCTCAATCTCGTGACGACCAGTGCGTCCGTTACCTTCAAGAATGCCGCGACCTTTACCGGGACCAATTTGAACCTCGCGAGCTCGGCCTACCTCTATTGGCAGCAGGCCACCGCGCTTTCCAACAAGGCGCTCACCTTCGCGGGAAATTCCCTGATCTATGTTTCCGGCGTGAATAACACCCTGACCTTGGGGGCGGGGACGACCGCGACGGGCCAGATCCAAATTTACAGCGACGGCAGCACCGGTACCGCGATCACGAACCAAGGTTCAATCACCCATACCTTCGGTTCGGGTAATATCTACGCGACCAGCTTCACGAACTCCGGTTCAATCACCGCAACCAATGGCTTGCTCTACCTCGGATACCCGAGCGCGAGTTATGTTTCGACGAATACCGGGACGATCACCGCCGACGGTTCGAGCACGACGGTTTATATCCGCGGGCCGTTCGATAACAACGGCACGCTGACGGCCCAGAATTCCGGCGTCCTGATATTTGACGGGGCGAACACCTCGGCGAATTTGGGCAACGTCGTGATCACTGGATCGGGGCGGGCGCTGCTGAACGGTGTCATCGACAACACCTCGAGCACCTTGCCCTCAGTCTCGGGAGGAACCTTCGAACTCTACGGCGGCACGATCACCGGTGGCACGGTTCCGTCGTCGGCGCTGCTATTCACGACCTCGAGCGGATACCTCGACGGTGTTTCCATTACCGGGGATTTGAATTTACCGACCACCGGTTCGTACGTTTATTTCAGGAGCGGCACGGGTTTCACGGGCGCGAACGTGAACTTCGGGACGTCGAGCTCGCTCTATTGGCAGCAAGTGGGAACCCTGAGCGGAAAAGCGCTCACCTTCGCCTCGAACGCCTATCTCTATATCAACGGGGTCAACAATACCCTGACCCTGGCCTCGGGTTCCACCGCGACGGGCTCGGTTTCGATTTATTCGGACGGGAGTGTCGGCACGGCTTTTACCAACCAAGGGGCGATCGCGTTTACCTCGGGTTCGGGTTCAATCTACGCCGCCAATTTCACGAACTCCGGCACGGTGATGGCAACAGGGGGAGTGCTCTACCTGGGCTATCCGAGCGTGCCCTATGCAGCGACGAACACGGGGTCGGTGACTTCGGATGGCTCTTCCACGACCGTTTATATCCGAGGGGATTTCGACAACAATGGCACACTCACCGCGCAGAATTCGGGCCAGCTTATCTTCGACGGCAATAACACGTCCGCAAATCTGGGCAGCGTTGTCCTAGCGTCGGGCGGCCGTGCTTTGCTCAATGGCACGATCAATAACGCTTCGGCGTCACTGCCCGCGCCCACGGGCGGCGTTTTCGAACTCTATGGTGGCACGATCATCGGCGGCACGGTATCGCCGAGTGCGCTTCATTTTACCACCTCGGCGGGAACCCTGGACAATGTTTCGATCCTCGGTGACCTCGATCTTCCGACGGTGAACTCCTACTTCTACTTGAAGAATGGAACCAACTTCACCGGGACGAATGCGAATTTAGGCGCGAGCACCGCGCTCTATTGGCAGCAGGTCGGCACGCTCACGGGCAAGGCGCTCACGTTTGGGGCCAACTCCTATATTTATGTCAACGGCATCAACAATACGCTGACGCTTGGCCCCGGGTCCACCGCCACCGGCGCAGTTTCAATCTACTCCGATGGCAGCACCGGGACCGCGATCACGAACCAGGGCGCAATCACCTACAACGGCAGCAGCGGTTCGATTTACGCCGTAAATTTCACCAACGCGGGCTCGATCCTGGCCTCGGCCGGAACGCTCTACCTGGGCTATCCCAACGCTGTCTACAATGCGACGAATACGGGCAGCGTGACGTCCGATGGCGCCGGCACGTATGTTTATATCCGGGGAAATTTCGACAACAACGGCACGCTCACCGCGCAGAATTCGGGCATATTGCGCTTCGACGGGAACACGACGACGGCCAACCTCGGCAGCATCACAATCAGTTCCGGGGGAGCGGTTCAGCTCAACGGCCTTGTCGACAACACTGCGGCCACGATCACGGCTCCCACCGGCGGCTCGTACGATTTGCTGGGCGGCACGATCGTTGGCGGGACGATTGCTGCCGGCGCGGTGAATTTCACCACGAGCGCCGGCACGCTTGATGGCGTTTCACTCCTGGGCGATTTAAGCCTGTTGGCGCCGAGCGCGTACGTGCGCCTCGCGAATGGCACCAGTTTCTCGGGCGCCAACCTCAACCTCACGAGCTCGGCGGGCATCTACTGGCAGCAGGTGGGCACGTTGGCGGGAAAAAATCTCAACCTCGGCAGCAACTCCTATATCTACCTGACGGGAGTGAACAACGCGCTCACCCTGGCGAACACGACGACGGTGAACGGCGACGCGAGCATTTATTCCGACGGCAGCACCGGGATCGTGCTGAATCTCCAGGGCGCGATCAACCACACGCTCGGCAACGGCACGCTCTCCGCCCCGACGCTGACCAACTCCGGCACGATCACTTCGACCACCGGCATGCTTACTGTGGGTTCGGTTTCGGCAGGCTACAGCACGGTCAACACCGGCTCGATCATTGCGGACGGCAGCAGCACCTCCGTTTATATCTACGGCAACTTTGACAACAACGGCACGCTGTCCGCGCAAAATTCCGCGCAGCTTCTTTTTTACGGTGACAACACCACGGCGAATCTCGGCAGCGTCCAGATCGCGAGCGGCGGGCGGGCGCTGCTGAATGGCGTGCTCGATAATACGGCCGCGACGCTCAACACGATCATCGGGGGCAACTTCGAGCTGTATGGCGGCACCGTTAACAATGGAACGGTGGCCCCCGGCGCCTTGGCTTTCACTTCCAGCGGCGGAGTCTTGAGCAACGTCGCGCTTTCCGGCGACATCAGCGCCAACGCCGGCGCTTACGCGGAGTTCAGGAACGGCACCAACTTCACCGGCGCCAACGCCACGCTTAACACTTCGGCCGGGATTTACTGGGAGCAGGTGGGCTCGCTCGTCGGGAAGTCGATTTCCCTCGGCTCGGGCGCCTACCTCTATGTTTCCGGGGTGAACAATTCGCTCACTATCGATCCCACGACGACGATCACCGGGACCGCGAATATTTATTCGGATGGCAACTCTGGGACCACGATCGTCAACCTGGGGACCATCAACCAGACGCTCGGCGGCGGGTCGCTCTATGCGCGCTCGTTCACGAACTCCGGCACGATCAACCTTACGACGGGAACGAACTACCTCGGCTACGCGAGCGCAGGCTACACCTTCGACAACACCGCGAGCGGCACGATCACCGTCAATGGCGCGACCACCTACCTTCAGGTCCCGCTCAATAACCTGGGAGTGATGAACGTCCAAAGCGGCACGCTTGTCACGAGCGGTAACCTGACCAACGGCAGCACAGGCACGCTCAAGGGCTCGGGCTCGGTGCTCGGCGACGTGACGATTGCCGGCGGCATGCTGACGCCGGGAAATTCCGTGGGCACCCTGACGTTCAACAGCGGTAATTTCGCCGTGACCGGGGCCTCGGTTTTCGGGATCGAGATCAGCGGCGCGACCGCGGACAAGGCGCTTTTCCTCGGGCCCACGTCGAACGTCGATATCGGCGCGGGCCTGTTGACGCTCAGCGTGTCGTTGTTGACGGCGCCGACCCCGGGGACGACCTACAGCATCATGTCGATCAGCGGGGGCTCGAATGTATTCAACGGTTACTTCGCCGGCCTGCCGAGCACAGGATCCTCGTTCATCGCCACGTTGGGCCTGCAGGACTACCAGTTCACGGTTTCGTACCTCGCGAACACGATCAATTTGGATTTCATGCCCGTGCCCGAGCCGAGCACTTATGTGCTGGTCGGTGCCGGTCTCGCGATGCTCGTCGCCGCCCGCCTGCGTCGCCGGCGCGCGTGAAGGCGGAGCGGGTTGTCCCTAACACGCTGAGCGGCACCGTCCGCGATTTATCATTGTCGGAGTCGAACGGGACGCATCGTCCACCGCGTTCCACGCTGTTTGCTTTGCGGGAAATCCTACGCTCGTTGCGAGCAAGATGGAATTCCAGTTTACTCCAGTCTCGGCTCCGCCCTCCGACGCGTCGTTGCTCGACACGTACTCCCAATCGGTTTCCAGCGCCGTGGCCGCGGCGCACCCGGCCGTCGTCCACATTGAAGTGCAGGGCAATTCCGCCCCGGGTGGCTCCGGCTCCGGCTTCTTCATTTCGCCCGACGGCTACGTGCTCACGAACAGCCACGTTGTCCACGGCGCGCGGGCATTGAAGGTTTTTCTCGCGGACGGCCGCAAGCTGTCGGCCGATCTCATTGGCGACGATCCTGACACCGACCTCGCGGTCTTGCGGGTGAGTACGGACGAACTTGCGCATCTCGCGCTCGCAGACAGCGACGCGGTGCGGCCGGGCCAGATTGCCATCGCGATCGGGTCGCCCATGGGATTCCAGCAGACGGTGACCGCCGGGATTGTCAGCGGGCTCGGGCGTTCGCTGCGCGGCGCCTCGGGACGCCTCATCGACAATGTCATCCAGACCGATGCCGCGTTGAACCCGGGAAACTCCGGCGGGCCGCTCGTGAACACCCGCGGCGAAGTGATCGGGGTCAACACCGCGATCATCCGCCCGGCACAGGGAATTTGTTTCGCGATCGCGAGCAACACCGCGCGCTGGGTCGTGGCGTGGCTGATCAAGGACGGCCGGATTCGCCGGAGCTTCATTGGCCTCGCCGGCCAAAATGTCCCGTTGATCCGCAAGGTCGCGCGCTATCACCACATCGCGCAGGAAACGGGCGTGCTGGTGGCGGGGATGGACCCGGGCAGTCCGGCGGCGCGCTCGGGTTTACTGGAAGGCGACATCGTGCTGGCGCTGGATGGCGTCCCGACGCCCGCGATCGACACGCTGCACAAATTGCTGACGGCAGATCGAATCGGTGAGCGGGCGATCGTCACGTTTCTTCGCGGCGTGGAACTGCGGCGCCACGCGATCATCCCGCTCGAGATGCCGACACGTCCGGAGTAGCGCAGGCGGCCCGCCCGCTCCGGGGAGAAAGCAGCGAACATGAAGGCAGTTATTCGGCCGCTGCAGCCACCTCTCCACTCGGGCGGGGTCGAAGGCTTTCCGCGGAAACCGGATCGGCACTTCAGCGCTTGACCCGCGCCGGCTATGACGAACCTCTTAGCCATGGCCACCCCGACGGAGCAGAATTTTGAGGATTATAAACGCGCCGAGAAAAAAGCGCTGCAGTTGCTCGTGGAGATGAAAGCCGTCACGCCGCGCAAGGTTGATATCGAGCTCGCCTTGCTCGTCGCGGTTTTCGAACTCCACCAAGGCGCGGTGCCGCCCGAAACCGTCGCGGCCATTGTCCAGGGCCACCTCAAGCAACTCCTCCCGTTCTACGCCGCGAAAGCCGCGGCCAAGAAGGATTCGGCCTGACGCAAAAAATGGTTTACCGCGGCCCGGGCGGGAGGAATTCAGCTGATTCGCCGATGCGCGAAACTTTCCCCGGCTGGCCGCGTCATGCGCGTTCGTAACGCCCGTGACTGTCCTTTCCGTGCTCAACATCGAAGCTGACCCTGTTCGCAATTTTGCGCGGATGCGCTACGTGGGAACCGTCACCGCCGCGCATTTCGTGGATAGCCTTGCGGTCTTCGACGGCTTCCTGGGCCAGATGCGTCCCGGGTTCAGCGTGCTGGTTGACCTCAGCGGATTGGATATGATGGAGCTCGAGTGCGTCCCGCACCTCACGGAAATCATGGATCGCTGCAAGGCCTGCGGGATCGGCACGGTGGTCCGCGTCATCCCGGATCCCAGCAAGGACATCGGTTTCAATATCCTTTCTCTCATCCACTATCGCGGCGAAGTGCGGATCATCACGTGCGAGACGCTCGTTGAAGCTGAAAAATATTTCGCCTGAGTGTCCCGTGGGCAAATTGCACGGTGGCGTACGCATTAAAATAATTCGACTACGCGACCTAGGTACTTTCACTCAGGGTTTGTGAAGCCCCTATTGCGGACCGCCCTAGTTGCGGCGTTGACCCTTTTGCTGGGCGTAATGTCGGTCCGCGAAGCGCGCGCAGTAGTTTATACATGGAATTCCGGCGATATAGTCACCGGCTCGATTTCGCCGAGTGGGACGTTGACGATCAACTCCGCTGACACGCTCGATATCCACACCGGCAACGACCACGACCTCAACGGGCGCCTGGCGGTCAACAATGGCACGGTCCTTTGGGTGAACGGCGATATTCGAGGCGGCAACGGCGGTGGCTTTGTCAACAATGCGACGTGGAACGACTCGGCCAACAGTTCCCAGATCAACAACGCGTTCGGCGGCAGCGGCGGCACGGTGTTCAACAACGCCGTCGGCGGATCCTATAACAAGACCTCCGGCCTGACCACGTTCAACATCGGGTTCACCAACCAGGGCACGATCAACGTGAGCGGCGGCACGCTGAACCTCGCGCAGGGCGGGACGTTTTCGAACGGCTCGGTCGCCGGCAGTTCCGGTTCCGGCATCCTCAAGCTCACCGGTGGGACGCTTACGATGACGGGCAACGTGACCCTCACGAATTTCCTGCTGCTGGCGGGAACGTTTTCCGGCAACCACACGCTCACGGGCAGCACGATCAATTGGCAGGATGGGAATATGAACGGCGCGTTCACGACGACGCTGGCGTCCGGCACTTCGCTCACGATCACGACGGGCGCCGACAAGGATCTCAACGCGCACGCGCTCGTGAATTACGGCACGATCAATTGGACCAACGGCAACCTGCGCTCGGGCAATGGCGGGGTAATCACCAACCACGGCCTCTGGGTCGATACGGCCAACGGCGACCAGATCAATAATGCTTTCGGCGGTACCGGTGGGACGACGTTTATCAATGCCGCGGACGGCACCTACACCAAGACTTCCGGCACGAGTAGCTTCGAAGTGGGCTTCATCAACTACGGCGCGGTCTCGGTGACCGGCGGCACGCTGAACATCGATGCAGGCGGCACCTTTTATAATGGCTCGACGATCGGGAGCAGCGGGACCGGCGTGGTGCAGTTGACGGGAGGATTATTCACCGGCGCCGGCGGGGGAAATTTCACCGCGACGAATCTATTGCTGACCGGCGGCACGATCGGCGACGGCATCGTTTTCCTCGGAACGACCAATTGGATCTCCAGCAATTTCAATGGGGTGGGCACGTCCCAGGTCGGCGCCGGCGCGACGCTCAACGTGTCGAGCGGGGCGGATCACGATTTGCAGAGCCACACCGTGGTGAACAGCGGCACGGTGAACTGGCAGGCCGGGAACATTCGCTCCGGTTCCGGCGGCATCATCACCAATCACGGCACCTGGAATGACACCGCGGACACCTATCAGGTGAACAATGCCTTTGGCGGCACGGGCGGCACCACGTTTCAAAATGCTTCCGACGGCACCTATCACAAAATCTCGGGCGTCTCGACCTTGGCCGGCGTCCTCGTCAATGACGGCGTCATCAGCGTCACCGGCGGCACCCTCAACCTCGTTGGCGGCACCCTCAACGATAACTCCACGATCGGAAGTTCGGGTTCAGGGGTGGTGCAGTTGACGAGTGGGACGTTGACGGGCTCGGGCACGCTTTTCGTCCAGAATTTCCTGCTCAGTGGCGGCGTGGTCGCCGGCACGCAGACTTTCCAAGGCACGCTCAGCTGGCTGGCGAGTGCGTTCAGCGGGTCCGGCACGTCCACGTTCGGGAGTGGATCCACGCTCTCGATCCTGACCGGCAACGATCACGATTACAATGGGCGGACCCTTGTGAACAACGGCACCGTCGCATGGACCGCGGGGAATATCCGCTCCGGCAACGGCGGCTCGTTCACGAATAACTCCGTGTGGAACGACTCGAGCAACGGCTTTCAGATCAACAACGCATTCGGCGGATCCGGCGGCACGACTTTCACCAACAACGGCACCTACAACAAGACCGCCGGCACGACCACGCTCGCCGGTTCCGTCCTCGTCAACAATGGGACCATCAGTGTCTCGAACGGCACGCTCAACCTCGACGGCGGTATCCTGAACAACGGATCCACGATCGGGAGTTCCGGCACCGGCACGGTCCAGCTGGTTTCGAGCAACCTGGTCGGCAACGGCACGCTCCACGTGCAGAATTTCCTTTTGACCGGCGGCTCGCTGAGTGGCACGCAGGCTTTCGATGGCAGCCTGAACTGGGTGGCCACCACGCTCGGCAACACCGGCTCCACGACGATTACAAACACGGGCGCGTTCACGATCAGCAGCGGCAACGATCACGATTTCAACAGCCACACGATCGTCAACAACGGCACGGTCACTTGGACCGCTGGCAACCTGCGCTCCGGCAGCGGCGGCAGCATTACGAATAACGGGACTTGGAATGACTCGGCGAGTTACCAGGTCAACAATGCGTTCGGCGGATCCGGCGGCACGACCTTCGCGAACAACGGCACCTATAACAAAACGGGCGGCACCTCGATCCTCGCGAACGGCGTGTTGGTCAACAACGGCATCATCAACGTCAGCGCCGGCACGTTGACGCTCGACGGTGGCTTGCTGAACACCGGTTCGTCGCTCGTCAGCACCGGTTCCGGTCTCGCCCAGTTGAACTCCGGCGCCCTGTCGGCCATCGGGACGGTCAACGTCCAGAACTTTCTGTTGAACGGCGGCGTGCTCCTCGGCTCGCAAACGTTCACCGGCTCGCTGAGCTGGGTGGCGACGGACCTGAACACCGCGTACACGACCACCGCCGACAGCGCCGCGGCTTTCATCATTACGTCCGGCAGCGACCACAACTTCAGCAGCCATACGATCGTCAACAACGGCACCGTCACTTGGGTCGCCGGCGATCTCCGCTCGGGCAACGGCGGCAGGATCACGAATAACGGGGTTTGGAACGACGCCTCCTCGAACCAAATCAACAATGCCTACGGCGGTGCGGGCGGCACGGCCTATGTCAACGGCGTCACGGGTGTTTATAACAAGGTTTCCGGCGCGAGCACGATGCAGGTGCCGTTCACGAACAACGGTTACCTGGCGCTGCAGGGCGGAAGCCTCACGCTGAACAGCACGTTCACGAGTTCGACCGGCCACGTCACGCTCGGCGCGGGCAGCACGCTCAGCTCCGGCAGCGCGCTGGTCTTTGACGATGGCTCACTGGTTGACGGATCGGGGACCTTGACGGCGCCGTCGATCGCAATGAGCGGCGATTTCGCTCCAGGCAGCGCGTTGAGTTCGGGGGTGTTGAACGTCACCGCCAACCTCACGCTGCTCGGGGTCTCCCGTTCGGCATTTGGCCTCGGCGGGACGACGGTCGGCAGCGGCTACGACCAGCTCGCCGTCAGCGGTACGACCACGCTGGGCGGGGACTTGGTGATTTATTTCCGGGGTTCGTTTGAGTCCACGGTGACAAACGGAATGACATTTACGGTGCTCAGTTCGACCAACCTCGCGGGCTCCTTCGGCAACATCGTGAACGGAGGCCAGCTTTACTCGGCCGATGGGCTCGCACGGTTCACCGTGAATTACGGAGTCGGCAGCCCATTCGGTGCGACCAACGTGGTGCTTTCGAATTATACCATGGTGCCTGAGCCATCGACCTGGGCCCTGTTGCTGAGCGGCGCGGGTTTGCTCGCACTCCGGTTCCGTCGCCGTCGCAAGTAGCGCAGGCGCCCGCCTGCTTCGTGAAGTAGCGAGTAGCGAACGACCGAGGCCTTTGCCCGCGCATGCTCGCTTTTTCGCGACGCCGGTCCCGCGCGCGCTACTTTCGTTTGCCAACCATCCCGGCCCGTCGAACATCGCCGACATGCTTACACCCGGCACCCTCGGCACTCCGCTCACAGCGGGCGCGACTCGCGTCCTTTTCCTGGGATCGGGCGAACTGGGCAAGGAGGTCGCGATCGAACTCCAGCGGCTCGGGTGCGAGGTGATTGCCTGCGACCGTTACCAGAATGCGCCCGCGATGCAGGTGGCGCACCGCAGCTATGTGTTCCCGATGCTCGACGCCCTTTCGCTGCGCCGCGTGATCGCACGCGAGCAGCCGGATTTGATCGTGCCCGAGATCGAGGCGATCGCGACGGACGTGCTGGTTGAATTGGAACAGGCGGGACAACGCGTGATCCCCACCGCGCGCGCCGCCAGGCTCACGATGAATCGCGAAGGCATTCGGCGGCTCGCGGCCGAGGAACTCCAACTCCCGACGTCGCCGTACCGATTCGTGGGGACTGAAGCCGAGGCGTTGTCCGCGGCGACTGCGCTGGGTTTTCCGTGCGTCCTGAAGCCGTTGATGTCGTCCAGCGGGCACGGCCAGAGCCTCGTCAAGACCGCCGCCGAACTCCCGAAAGCCTGGCGCTATTCGCAGGAAGGCGCGCGCGCCGGATCCGGCCGATGCATCGTGGAGGGATTCATCCGCTTCGATTACGAAATCACCGTGCTCACCGTCTCGGCGGTTAACGGCGTGCAATGCTGTCCCCCGATCGGGCACGTCCAGATCGACGGCGACTATCGCGAAAGCTGGCAGCCGTGCCCGATGTCCGAGCAGACTTGGGCGGAGGCGCAGCGCGTCGCGAAAAAGGTTGTCGGCGCGCTGGGCGGCTTCGGGATTTTCGGCGTCGAATGTTTCGTGCGCGGCGAGGAAGTGATTTTCAGCGAAGTGAGCCCGCGCCCGCACGACACCGGCCTTGTGACGATTGGCAGCCAGCAGTGGTCGGAGTTCGCGTTGCACGCGCGGGCGATCCTCGGCTTGCCGGTGCCGCCGATTCGGCTGCTGCGTCCGGCCTTCAGCGTGGCCTTGCTCGGGGAAGGCGAGGGCGTGCCCGTCTTCAGTGGGCTCGAGGCCGCGCTGGCCGTCCCGGAGACCCATCTCCGGCTCTTCGGGAAACCGGAATGTCGCGGTCATCGGCGCCTGGCGGTCGCGATCGCCACCGGCGAAACGATCGACGAAGCCCGCGACCGCGCGCGTCAGTGCGCGAGCGCGGTGAAGATTACACTGACCGGGTCGTAAGTAGCGCGGGCATCCGGCCTGCCTCGTTCGGTCTGCGCTCGACGCCGTGGGCCAAAACTCACGCCCATGCATTGCTCGCCGAAGCGGGCCGCAGGCCGGCACTACGCTGACCCAACTGAACGTTGCACTTTCGATGACTCGCTGAACGCTCCCACGCATGTTGCCAACTCGGCAGGGTTCAATCCGACTTTTTCGCCTCTGGGGGATCGACGTTCATCTCCATTGGCTCTGGTTCGTCGCGGGAATCTACCTGGTTTCCCAACGTGTCCCGCAGTATGAGGCCCCGTTCTGGGCGCTGTTCGAGTACCTCGGGTTGTTTTCGATCGTGCTGCTGCACGAATTCGGCCACGCGCTCGCCTGTCGCAGCGTCGGCGGAGATGCCCACCAAATCATTCTCTGGCCGCTCGGCGGGGTCGCTTACGTCAATCCACCGGCGCGCCCCGGCGCCACACTGTGGAGCATCGCCGCGGGGCCGCTCGTCAACGTCGCCCTGATCCCAATCCTCCTGGGTGCCGCAGTCGCGCTGGACGGCACGGGTTGGGCGGAGGGACGACCGGATTTGGCGCGGTTCATTCGAGCGCTCCAGGATACGAATCTCGTCATCCTCATTTTTAATCTGCTTCCCATCTACCCGCTCGATGGCGGCCAGATCCTGCGCTCGCTGCTTTGGTTTTTCATGGGCAAGGCGAGGAGCCTGATGGTCGCGTCGGTGCTGGGGCTGATTGGCGGTGCTGCTTTGGCGGTCTGGGCCGTGAGGGCGCAGTCCATATGGATGGGCATGATGATCTTGTTTCTCCTCAGCAATTGCTGGGCGGGTTTCAAATACGCCCAAGTCATTCGGAAAATTGAACGCCTGCCGCGTCGCGATGGTTTCGCCTGCCCGGTCTGCCGCACCGTCCCGCCGCTGGGGGCATTCTGGCGGTGCCAGCAATGCCAGCAACCGTTCGACATGTTTGAGACGTCCGCAGTGTGCCCGCATTGCGCGACGATCAACGCCGCCACGCTTTGCCCGCACTGCGGCGAATCGCGGCCGATCCAGGCGTGGGACGCGCGCGTGCATGACATCTGAGCCGCGTGGACTCATGACGGAGATACCATCGTCGACGCCGGCACGTGAGGTGCATTGTGCGGATGCGATTCCCTGGATGCGTGCGCGAGGGCAAATCGTGGGGGCGTGTGCGGTGACTTCGCTGCCCGACGTCTCCGAAGTCGGGCTGGCCTTGCCGGTCTGGCGAACGTGGTTTCTCGAGGCGGTTCGGCTCGTGGTCGACTCTGTGCCCGACGAAGGCGCAGCCCTCTTTTTCCAGTCGGACATCAAGCATGACGGCGAATGGATCGATAAAGGCGCGATGGTCGTGCGCGCCGCGGAGGATGCGGGGGCGCGGGTGCTGTTTCACAAGATCGTTTGCCGGCGCCCGCCGGGCACCGCCACGTTTGGCCGGCCGGGCTACACGCACCTCATCGCGGTCTCCCGCAAAATGAAATGCCCGGCGGTGCTGCCGATCCCGGACGTGATCCTCGATGCCGGACGCCAAACCTGGGTTCGCGCGATGGGCATCCGCGCCGCGGCCCATGCGGTGGTTTTCGCCCGCGATCACGCGAAAGCCAAAATCATTTTCGATCCCTTCTGCGGCATTGGCACCGTCCTGGCGGTGGCCAACGTGCTGGGCTTGGATGCGATCGGCGTGGAAAAAGCCCGGAAGCGGGCGGCCCAGGCGAAGGCGCTAATGATTATTTCATCGGAAGTCGCGGGACTGTAGCGGCGAATTTTCAAGGGTGTAAACTGAACGAGGGAACGTCAGTTTCCCTTACGAATTCCCCCGGGAAATCCCCGATAGTATTATACACGCGCTTTATTTGTGCCGTGCAACCGGCGGAGTTCGAGAGGGTTGAAAACTGTCCGAAACTCCCGGTCCACCTTAGCACGCCGCTTGCTCTCATCCTCGCACAACCCTTCATGAAAAAACTCCTTTTCATTGTCCTCGCCGCCTTGGCAGTCGCCGTGAGTGCTCGCGCGACCACGCTTTCGGACAACAACCCGGCCGACGTGATCTTCTCGGGCATCAAGACCCGCGACCTGGACACCACGACCTACACGGGCCGTTTCGACCTGACGGGGTATGATCCGCTGACGATGACGGTGGACAGTGCGTGGGCGGAATTCACCTTTTTTGACCTGCTCGGATCGGAGTCCTTTACCGTTCACTTCACGGATTCGCTCCTGAGTCCCCTCCCGGACAATTCCGTAACGCAGGGCAGTTTTTTCTGGTTCCTGACGTTGGGCGGGCCCTTGAACCAACTTGATGGCACCCTGCTGCTGGAACTGGATTCCACCGGCAGCCTCCATTACACGATCGACCGGCTCACCGGCTCTTTCACGCTCACAAACGCTTATCTCGAGGCCGAGGTGAGCGCGCGCCAGGTCCCGGACGGCGCCATGACCGCGCTTCTTTTGGGCTTGGGCCTCATCGGCCTCGCTTCGTTCTCGCGCCTGCGCGTCCGCGTGCGTCTGCAGCGCGTGAAAGCGTCCTGATCTTCCGTCCGCTTCGAAACTGCGGTCCTTCGGGGCCGCAGTTTTTTTATGCCCCCGCGGCTGGACCGACTTCTCCGCTCTTAGGACAGCGGACTTCAGCGACTCGCTTCTGCGTCGTGCCGGGCTAGGGTCGTAAACGTGATTCCCACTTTCACGCTGCTCACCATGGCGATCATCGCGTTGTGGCTGAGCGGGGACGAGGCGTCCGTCATCCCGGCCTGGCGACGCTTCGCGTGGCTGTACCTGGCGGCCGCTGCCGTCGTCGCGGCGCTGGCTTTCGGAATCGTCCGTCCGCTCGGTGTTGGGTGGATTTTTTTATTCGGCGGTGCGACGTGGGCTTTTTCTCGTCCAACTCTGTCGGGTTGGCACCGCGCCGTCGCGGCTGTCGCGATTCTGGGGCTCGGCGCCGGGTTGATGGTGCACTTGCTTCCCGGGTTCCAGAACCCGCGCGTCCTCGCGGCAGTGGCTTTCACGCCGGATGCGATCCCGTACACGCTCTATCTGAACCTCGATAAGACGCTCGCAGGCATCCTGCTGCTCGGATGGTGCCATCGCCGCAGCGCGCGCGCGGCCGACTGGCGAGCCACGCTGGTCGGCGCCGCGCCCTGGGCCGCGGGATTGTTGGTCGCGATCATGGGGCTGTCGCTGGCGGCGGGGTACGTGCGTTTCGCCCCGAAGTTTCCCCGCGAAAGCTGGCTCTGGATGTGGGTGAACCTCTGCTTCACCTGCCTCGCGGAGGAGGCGTTGTTTCGCGGTTTCATCCAGGCGCAGCTACAACGAGCTTGGAAAACCATGCAGGGAGGGAACTGGCTGGCCCTGGGTGTCGCGGCTTTCGCGTTCGGGCTCGCGCATGGGGCGGGCGGTTTGACCTATGTCGTCCTCGCGACTGTGGCTGGCGTCGGCTATGGCTGGGTCTACCAGCGCACCGGCCGCATCGAGGCGAGCATCCTCACGCATTTCTCGCTGAACACAGTCCACTTTTTCCTGTTCACGTATCCGGCGCTGAAAGCGTAGTTCACCGCCGGGCGCGCCGACAACGCCGTCCGGGCCAGACCCGTCGGCGCCGCCCGGCCTGCCTTTGAAAATCGCCTGTTCCGGGCGAACCAACTCCCCTCGGCGCGTTCCAAGGGAGAAGCCTTTTCGAAGGCGATCCTTTTTCCAGCGAGGACTTTCTCGCGCAACCGCGCATGCAACCTGATGAACCGTTCGTGACTTGCCCGCTTTGCGGCCAGACCCACGCAGCTCCGTTTTTGAAACCGGGACAGCGGGCGTCGTGCGTGCGCTGCGGCAGCCTGCTCGCGGAAGCGGGGCACCTCGGTCCGCAGGCGCCCTTGGTGTTTGCGTGCACCGGCCTCGTCCTGGCGGTCCCGGCGCTCTTGCTCCCGTTCGTCACGCTCTCGAAGTTCGGCAAGGAACGAACGGTGCTGCTGACCGATGGGTTCCTGGGTTTCTGGACGCATGGCTTCGCGCCCTTCGGCGCGGCGGTCCTGATCGCGGGAACCATCGCGCCGTTCGGGCTGCTCGGGTTGCTCGCGGCCTTGTACGTGCTGGGAAAACGGAACCCGGCCCCCGCGCTGCTGCCGCGGCTGCGTCACTGGGCGCACCAGGTCGAATATTGGGCCATGCCCGAAGTGCAGATCCTGGGAGTCCTCGTCGCGTTTTTTAAACTGGGCAGCGTTGTCAATGTGACGATCGGCCCGGGTTTGTACTGTTACGGCGGGTCTTCGCTTTTCACCCTGATGGCTTGGCGTTCCTTCAAACTGCGGCCGCGCGAGCGCCGGCCATTCCGCGCGGCAGCGGTGGCGACCTCATGAACATCTGGGCCCCACGCGCGTCGGCCTCGACCACGCAGTCCGCCGCACTCGCGGTGGCGGCCGTGGTCATGCTCGTGCCGGCCTACACGCTGCCGGTGATGCACCTCGGGATCCTCGGGCAGCACAGCGCGGACACCACGATTTTCTCCGGCGTCGTCCAGCTCTGGCAACAGGGATTGGGCGGCCTGGCGGCCATTGTGTTCACTGCGAGTTTCCTGGTGCCGTTGCTCAAGCTGCTTGGGCTCGCGTGGCTGCTGCTGGCCGCGAACCGGGAAAAGTTTCGCCGTCGCCGCCCGCGGCTGCTCACGCGGATTTACGGGGCGGTCGATTTCATCGGGCGATGGTCGATGCTCGACGTCTTCCTTGTCGCCTTTCTCTGCGGCGCCGTGCAATTCGGCCAACTTGCCTCAGTGCAGCCGCGGCCGGGCGTGGCGGCGTTTGGCGCGGTGGTGCTCCTGACCATGCTCGCGACGCATCGCTTCGACCCGCGACTCCTGTGGGTGGATGTCCCAGCAACTCCGCGCACAACCTGACGCACCATGGCCGCACCCACCCCCAAGGTTTCAAGGTTTCCGCGGATCCCGCTGGTGTGGATCGTGCCGATTGTCGCGGCCATCCTCGCCGGCTGGATGCTCTATCGCGAGTGGCGCAAGCACGGCGAGGAAATCACGATCTCCTTCACGGAAGGCGCCGGCCTGGAGCCGCGCCAGACCAAGCTCGAGTACAAGGGCATCGCCGTCGGCGAAGTGAAGGAAGTGCGGCTCAACCGAAACCTCCATCGCGTCATCGTTCGCGTGCAGCTCGATAAGAACGTCTCCGCGATCGCGCGCGAAGGCGCCCAATTCTGGATCGTGCAGCCGGAAATCGGATTCGGCGGCGTCAGCGGATTGGAAACGCTCCTGACCGGGGCGCGACTGAATGTGCGCCTCGGCGAGGGCCCGCCCGCGACGCGCTTCCGCGGGCTCGACGCGCCGCCCGCACCCGAGCGCACCGAGGATGGCCGCGCATTCCTGTTGCGCGCCGATCGCGTCGGCGGACTGCAGCCGAAGGCGCCGGTGTTTTATCGCGACGTGAAAGTGGGCGAGGTCGAAACCGCGCGCCTCGCGGAAGACTCAACCGGCGTGCTAATTCGCATCCGGGTCCAGTTTGCCTACGTGCCGCTGATTCGGGCGAACACGCGGTTCTGGAACGCCGGGGGCGTGCCGATTCAATTCAGTTTGTTCGGCGGCGCGAACGCGCAGAAAAAATCGCTCCAGTCATTCATCACCGGCGCCATCTCGCTCGCGACTCCGGAGGCTCCGGGCGAAGTCGCACCCGACGGAACTGAATTTCCGCTCTACAAGGAAGCCGATGACGAGTGGCTGAAATGGCGTCCGGCCATCGCGGTCAAGGCCGTGGACGTCGCGCCCGAAGAACCCGCGGCGCAGAACGTGATGCCAGGCTTGTTGGGCGGCCGCTGATGTTCGATCTTCGGAGCAGGCGGGCCGCCTGCGCTACTTTCCGGATCGCGACAATTCATCCCACCCAGGCGCGGGCGTTGTAGAAGAGCTTCATCCACGGGCTGTCTTCGCCCCAGGTCTTGGGCGCCCAGCTCATGCAGGCGGACCGGAACACGCGCTCCGGGTGCGGCATCATGATGGTCGTGCGCCCGGTCGTCGTCGTGAGCGCAGTCATGCCCAAGGGCGAACCGTTCGGGTTGAGCGGATATTTTTCGGTGTAAACCCGCGCGGGTTTTGATCCGCCTTGGGCGGACGATTTCGCCAGCGCGAGAGCCTGCTGGTTGTCGATGAAGCGGGCGACGACGAGGCCTGAGTCGCTGCACGCGCGGAGCGCGGCGTCGTCCTTGAATTCCGCGTAACCCTCGCCATGCGCCACGGCGATGGGAATCACCGAGCCCGCCATCCCGGCGAACAGGACGCTCGGCGTGGGTTCGATCTTAACCGACACAAACCGGCCTTCGTAACGCTCCGATTGGTTCTGCACAAAACGCGGCCAGTGGCTCGAGCCCGGGATGATCGAATGGAGGTTGCTCATCATCTGGCAGCCGTTGCACACGCCGAGCGCGAACGCATCCTCGCGCGCGAAAAATGCCGCGAACTCCGCCCGGGCCCGGTCATTGAACAGGATGCTCTTGGCCCAGCCTTCGCCCGCGCCAAGCACGTCGCCGTAGCTGAAGCCGCCGCAGGCCGCCAGGCCACGAAAATCCTCAAGGGAGATTCGCCCGCTGAGGATGTCGGTCATGTGGACATCCACCGCCGCGAATCCCGCGCGCGTGAACGCCGCGGCCATCTCGAGCTGCCCGTTCACACCCTGCTCGCGCAGGATCGCAATCCGCGGTTTCGCGCCGGGCCGGGCGATTTTCCGATCGTGGCTTCCGCTTTTCACCCCGGGTTGCCAATCGAAGGTGATCGTCGGCGTGATGCCCGGATTGGTGGGATCGAGCTTCAACCGGAACTCGGACTCCGCGCAGGTGGGATTGTCGCGCAGCGCGGAGATCCGGCGCGTGACGTCCGACCAGATGGCGCGCAACGCGAAGAGATTTTGCTCGAAGATGGCTTCGCCGCCGCGGATCACCCGGAAGATATGGGCGCGGTTCAGCGTCCCGATGCGTGATGTCGCGCTGTCGAGCCCATGCATGCGGAGCACGGCGTTGACGGCCTCGAAATCGTCCGCGCGAATCTGGATCACGGCGCCCAGCTCTTCGGCGAAGAGTTGCGCGAAGACCGAGGAGTGGGCCGGAAGTTCGAGGTCGACGCCGGTGTGCCCCGCGAAGGCCATCTCGACCACGGTCGCGAGCAATCCGCCGTCGGCCCGATCGTGGTAGGCGAGCAGCTTTTGCTCGCGCCCGAGCTGCTGGATCGCATTCCAGAAAGCCTTGAGGTCGTCGGCGCGATCGACGTCGGGAGGACTCGCGCCGGCCTGTGACAGCACTTGTCCGAGGATCGAGCCACCCAGGCGATTTTTGCCGCGGCCGAGGTCGATGAGCAGCAGCAGGGTTTCGCCGATGTTTTGGCCGGGGCCGGCCGCCGTGTCGGGGTCGTAGCGCAGCTGGGGCGTGAGCGTGAGTCGGACGTCGTTTACTGCGGCAAACGCCGAGATGACGACTGAGATCGGCGCGGTGACGCGTTTGTCCGCACCGGACGCGGCGTCCTTCCACGCCGTGCTCATGCTCATCGAGTCTTTGCCGACGGGAATCGTGATGCCGAGGGCGGGGCAAAGGTCGATTCCGACCGCGCGCACCGCGGCGTACAAATCGGCGCCGTCGCCGGGAATCGCCGGGGCGGCCATCCAGTTCGCGGAGAGATTCACTTTGCCGAGTTCGCCGATTTGAGCGGCGGCGAGATTCGTGAGCGACTCGCCCACCGCGAGCCGGGCCGAGGCGGCGGCATCGTTGAGCGCGACCGGCGTACGCTCACCCATCGCCATGGCCTCGCCGGTATAGACATCGTACGCGGCCGCCGTCACGGCGCAGTCGGCGACGGGGACCTGCCACGGCCCAACCATTTGGTCGCGGGCAATCAAGCCGCCCAGCGTGCGGTCGCCGATGGAGATGAGGAAAGTCTTGTCCGCCACGGTGGGGTGGGAGAGCACGCGGCGAACGGCTTCATCCAGCGAAACGCCGTCGAGGTCCAGCGGCGCGAGCGGACGCACGAGTTTCCGATCGCTGCGGTGCATGCGCGGCGGTTTGCCGAGCAGCACGTCGAGCGGGAGGTCGATCGGCGTGTTCTTGAAATGAGCGTCCTCGAGCACGAGCTGCTTCTTTTCGGTGGCCTCGCCGACGACGGCGAACGGGCAGCGCTCGCGTTCGCAGAGCGCGGTGAACGTCGCGAGATGCGAGGTGGGCACGGCGAGCACGTAGCGTTCCTGGGATTCGTTGCACCAGATCTCGAGCGGGCTCATGCCCGGTTCGTCGTTGGGCACGGCGCGCAGCTGGAAACGCCCGCCGCGGCCGGCGTCGTTCACCAGTTCGGGAAGCGCGTTGGAAATTCCCCCGGCGCCGACGTCGTGGATAAATGAAATCGGGTTCCGCTCGCCGAGCGCCCAACACCGGTCGATCACTTCCTGGCACCGGCGCTCCATCTCCGCGTTGTCCCGCTGCACGCTCGCGAAATCGAGATCCTCGTTCCCCGTCCCGCTGGCCATGGAACTGGCCGCGCCGCCGCCCAAACCGATGAGCATCGCCGGCCCGCCGAGCACGATCAGCTGGTCGCCGGGATTGATCGCGCCTTTCTTGACGTGGCCCGCGCGGATATTCCCGAGCCCGCCGGCGAGCATGATGGGTTTATGGTAACCGCGGATTTCTGTTTGGCCGCGCGCCGCGGAGGCGGACTCGACGGCCGCGGGAACTTCCTGCTCAAAGGTCCGGAAGTAACCGTTGATGTTGGGCCGGCCGAACTCGTTGTTGAACGCCGCACCGCCGAGCGGGCCTTCGATCATGATGTCCAAGGCGCTCACGATGCGCCCGGGTTTTCCGTGCTCTTTTTCCCAAGGCTGGATCGCGCCGGGCAGCTTTAGATTTGAAACCGTGAAGCCGGTGAGCCCGACCTTTGGCTTGGAGCCGCGGCCCGTGGCGCCTTCATCGCGGATTTCCCCGCCCGATCCCGTCGCGGCACCCGGAAACGGCGAGATGGCCGTGGGATGGTTGTGCGTCTCGACCTTGCAGAGCACGTGGATCTCTTCGTCGACCGCGGCGTATTCGTTGCTTTTCGGGTCGACGAAAAAACGTCCGCCACGAGTGCCGACGAACACCGCGGAGTTGTCCTTGTAAGCCGAAAGAATCCCGTCGCTGTGCAACTGGTGCGTGTTCCGGATCATCTGGAACAGCGAAAGATCGCAGGCGGCGCCATCGATGTCCCACGTCGCGTTGAAAATTTTATGCCGGCAGTGCTCC
Source organism: Verrucomicrobiota bacterium (assembly GCA_028293545.1). Taxonomy (GTDB): domain Bacteria; phylum Verrucomicrobiota; class Verrucomicrobiia; order Opitutales; family Opitutaceae; genus Opi-474. The sequence continues at coordinate 34,698 of JAQGOP010000011.1, forward strand.
GAGTTTGCCTGTGCGAACATCATCAGCTCGATGTCGTTCGGGTCGCGCCGCAAGGCGGTGAACGCCCGGACGAGGTAATCGATTTCATCGTCCGCGAGCGCGAGGCCCAGCGATTGGTTCGCGGCGACGAGGGCGGCGCGACCTTCGGCGAGCACGGGCACGCTCGCCATCGGTCGCGGGGTCTCGTGACGGAAAAGCGCGCCGAGCGATTCGAAATCGCCGAATACCGCCTGGGTCATCCGGTCGTGAAGGCGGGCACTGAGTTTCAGGCGAAGGGCGCCAGGCGGTAAGCTGGGCGCAGTGGCCGCAGTCACTTCCGGTGGATTGCTCCCCGCCGCGGTTCGCTTGTCGCCGACGCCATCGGGTGCCAGCCCGATCGTGTAGGCGATGACGCGCTCGATCCGCTTGACCTTCGCGAGACCGCAGATGTGCGCGATATCCGTGGCCTTGGAAGACCAGGGCGAAATGGTGCCAGGACGCGGGGCGACGATTTGCAGGATTCCGTCCGCGGCGACGGCGGGGGCGCGGCGCGGACCATACTGGAGAAGCTGGTCGAGGATCGCTCGCTCGGATGGGTCCAGGTCAGCATCGGTTTCGACGACGTGGACAAACTCGGCGCCCACGGCACGGACCGGCAACCCGGCAGCCGTGAAATCCTGAAGGAGTTTCTGGAGGCGGAAGGGAGAGAGGGCGGGCGAGCCACGAAGGATCAACATGGTTGGTCCCCGGATGTGACCCAACATCGCCAATCCGGTCAAGTAGCCTGCGCTCGCCCGCCAGGCGCGCCCGCGGATTTTTTTAACCACGAATGGACACGGGCGGACCCGAATCAGAAATCCGAATCGATTCCTGTTTGATTCTGCCTTCGACCTCGGTTCAAAAATTTCCTCGTTCTGATTCGAGCCACTCGTTTCCATTCGTGGTCAAAGGATCGGGATTCCTGCATGGCTTTTTTCGCGCGGCGCTTTGTGTTTTGGGGTGGTTTGGGTCTATGATGGAGAAAGCCGTTGACCATTCGGGGTTCGTCCGCGAAATCACCCGCTTTCCACCACGTGCGGAACCGTTTCCACCTAACACTCATCGACAGCCTTCCCGGCGAAGAACCCCGGAAGACAAACGCGGTGTGGGTGGCGAAAAAAAGCAAGGTCCGCGAATGAGCGAACATATTGGCCACGAATGCGGCATCGCCCTGGTCCGGCTGCTCAAGCCGTTGTCCTACTACCAGGAGAAATACGGCTCGCCGCTGTGGGGCTTCACCAAGCTCTTTCTCCTCATGGAGAAGCAGCACAATCGCGGGCAGGACGGCGCGGGCGTCGCCTGTGTGAAATTCGATATGCCGGCCGGCGAGCCGTACATGTTCCGCGAGCGCAATACGGAGCCGAATCCGCTGGATCGCGTGTTCAAGACGCTGCTGGCTCGTTACGAGGAGCTCGTGACCGAAGGCCGGGTGCACCCGGAGTTTGCGGACACGGTCAAGCAGCACTTCGATTTCGGCGCGGAACTTTATCTCGGGCATCTCCGTTATGGCACCTCGGGTGGATACGGCGTGAGTGCGTGTCATCCGTATTTTCGTCGGAGTTCCTGGCCGACGCGCAACCTCGCGCTGTGCGGGAACTTCAACATGACCAACACGCAGGAGCTGAACGACAGCCTCATCGCGATTGGCCAGCACCCGATTTTTTCCTCCGACACGCAGGCCGTCCTCGAGAAAATCGGCTTCTACCTCGATGAGGAACACGAGGATATTTACCGCTACCTGCGCACCCGCGACCTGTCCGGCGCGGAACTGACGAAGCGGATCAGCGAGGGGCTCGACCTGACGCGGGTGCTCACGCGGGCGTCGAAAAAATGGGACGGCGGTTATGCGATCGCCGGCCTGATCGGAAACGGCGACGCCTTTGTGGCGCGCGACCCCTCCGGGATTCGCCCGGCGTATTATTTTCAGAACGACGAAGTCATCGCCTTCGCTTCCGAGCGCGCGCCGCTCATGACGGTGTTCGACCTCGCTTTGGAACAGGTGAAGGAAGTGGAACCCGGGCACGCGGTCGTCATCAAGAAAAGCGGCACGGTCACCGCGCATCCCTTCACGGCGCCATTGCCGCGAACCTCGTGCTCGTTCGAGCGGATTTATTTTTCCCGCGGCAATGACATCGACATTTACCGGGAGCGCCAGGCGCTCGGCGCCGGCTTGGCTGACCAGGTCATCAAGTCGATCGGGCACGACTGGGCGAACACGGTTTTCGGGTTTGTGCCGAACACCGCGGAAGTCGCCTATTACGGGTTGATGTCGGCGCTGCGCAACCGGCGCCGCGACGAAGTCAAAGCCGCGATCCTCAAGGCGCAGGCCACGGGCACGCTCACAGAGGCGCTGCTTGACGAATTGATCCTCCGCAACTGGCCGCGCGGCGAGAAGGTCGTCAGCAAGGACATCAAGCTCCGCACGTTCATCGGCCAGGAAAATCTCCGGAACCAGCTCGCGAGCCACGTTTACGACATCACGTATGGGTCGGTGAATCCCGGGGACAACCTGGTGTGCGTGGACGACTCGATCGTGCGCGGCACGACGCTGCGAAAGTCGATCCTGCGGATCCTCGCCCGGCTCAACCCGAAGAAGATCGTGATCGTTTCGACGGCCCCGCAGATCCGCTACCCGGATTGTTACGGCATCGATATGTCGGAAGTGGGCAAGTTCATCGCGTTCGAGGCGGCGATCGAGCTGCTGAAGGAGCGCGGCCAGACCGCGATCCTTGAGGAAGTCTACCAGCTTTGCCGCGATGAAGTCGCGCGCGGCGGGACGGTGAACCACGTCCGCAAGATCTACGAACCGTTCACGCCCGAGGAGCTCTCGAAGAAGATCGTCGAGCGGGTGCGGCCGAAAGGCATCGAGTGGACCGGAGAGATCGAGATCATTTTCCAGACGATCGAAAACCTGCACGCCGCGGTCCCGCACCACACGGGCGACTGGTATTTCACCGGCAAATATCCGACGCCCGGCGGCTATCGCGTCGTGAACCAGGCCTTCGTGAATTATTACGAGAAGAGCGAAGGACGAGCGTATTGAGAATTTCGGATCGCGGATTTCGGATTGCGGATTGGCGAACCCAGCATTTTCCCGGCTCTATTTCCAACATGTACCGCGTTTCCCTGGGCCATGAATTTTTCGGCTTCCTGCAATTCGCATTTCGAAATCCACAATCCGCAACCGCATGAGCCTTTCCTACGAATCCTCCGGCGTGAATTACGACCAGCTTGATGCGTTCAAGCGGGCGTGCCAGCGCGCGGCCAAGGGGACGGCGGGTTTGCTGCGCGAACACGGCTATGCCGAACCGGCTTCGACCCGCGGCGAAAGCGCGTACCTGATGGAGGCGGCGGACCACTACCTGGCCCACGTTGAAGAGGGACTGGGGACGAAGAACCTGGTCGCCGACGCGGTGTATGCCGCGACGGAAAAAAATTTCTACCGCGAGATCGCGATCGATACCGTCGCGACCATCGTGAACGACTTGGCGACCTGCGGGGCGCTGCCGATTTCGGTGGCGATGCATGCGGCCGTGGGGGAGTCGGCGTGGTTTGCCGACAGCCAGCGCATGGAAGCGCTCGTAAACGGCTGGGCCGAAGGCTGCCAGCAGGCGGGCGCAGTCTGGGGCGGCGGCGAAACACCGACGCTGCGCGGCATCGTCAATGCGTCCACCATCGTGCTTGCCGGTTCGGCTGTGGGGAAAATCTTCCCCAAGAGCCGGCGGATCGTCGGCGATGTGCGCGAAGGAGACAGCATCGTTTTCCTCGCGAGCTCCGGGGTGCAAACGAACGGGCTGAGCCTGTGCCGGCTGATCGCCGATAAACTTCCGCAGGGTTACCAGACCCCGATCGGCCACGGCGATTCGCGTTCCTTCGGCGAGGCCTTGCTTGCGCCTTCGGTGATTTACGTGGCGTTCGTGCGCGAATGCCAGCGTCGCGGCCTGAAGCTGAACTACGCCGCGCACGTCACTGGCCACGGTTGGAGAAAGCTCATGCGGCTCGAGGAATCGTTCGTGTATGAGATCGCCGCCCCGCGGACCGCGCCGGCGCTTTTTCGATTTCTCGAGGAAGCCGGCCCGATCTCACCGCGCGAGATGTACGCAACCTTCAACCAAGGCGTGGGCTTCGCGGCGTACGTCGATCCGAAGATCGCCGATGCGGTCGTGGTCGCGGCGAGGGCCGTGGGTTACGATGCGTGGATCGCCGGCCGGGTGAAAAAAGAGGGAACGCGAAAAGCAGTCGAAGTCCCGTCGCTCGGGTTAGTGTTCGACGGCGAGACGCTGCAGGTGCGCTAGGCGTGGCTCCGGTTTGAATTCGGCGCCGCGTCCGGTGTCAGACCGCCACGTTCGATAAACCGTGGTCCGCGGCTTCCTGCGCCTTAAGGGTGACGAAACTCGCGCGGAAAATCTCCGGGGCCGTCAGGGCGGCGCCCGGTTCGCCGCGCAATTCTTTCAGGAAGGACTCGAGGTACCCGCCCGGGGCCGCCGCTCCCGCTGGCAGGGCGCGGCTCGATTTCGTGCCTTCCTTATAAATCATGATCTCCTTCGCGTTCAGCGCGGTTTCGATCACGCCCTCGCTGCCCCATAGCGTGAGGCGCCAGTAGAGGGGGAACGTGTACCCATGGCTGGTGGGCGAAATGTACGACACGTCGGCGAGGAGTCCGGCGCCGTTGCTGAGCTCCATCATGAACTGTCCGGCGTTGAGAAATTCGGAGCCGGCGGGCGGACCTGCCTGCCAGACGCGGGCGGCGACGACGCGCTTGTAATCGAGCCCGGTGATCCAGGGCATGAGGTCGATGGCGTGAACCCCGATGTCGTTGATCGTGCCGCCATGTTTGGCCGCCTCGTGATACCATTGGGCGCGGACGCCGGGGAGGAGGGGATGCTGGCCGCCGAGTGCGACGGCGCGGATTTCGCCAATCTCACCCGCGCGGACGAGTTCGCGCACCTGGATGAAGATGCCCGAATCGCGCATATCCAGCATCATCCCGACGGTGAGTTTCCGCGCGGTCGCGAGCCGGACAATTTCCCCGTACTCGGCGAGCGTGGTGCACATCGGCTTGTCAGCGAGCACATGGCGGCCGCTCGCGAGGGCGTCGATCACCACCCGGCCACGCTTCACGAACCATTCTCCGACGACCACGACGTCGATCTTCTCGGTCGCCAGCATCGCACGATAATCGGTGTGGGTGATCTTCACCTTGCCGTTCGCCGCGAGCGCCTCGCGCGTGGCCGCGTCCTCCTCGCAGCACGCGACGACTTCGATCTCAGGATGCGCGGAGGCGCGGGTGACCAAGTCCCAAATGTGGGGATGCTGGAAGCCGACGATGGCAAAGCGGATTTTCATGGCAGCGAAGTGAGAGGGTGGCGCGGCGCTATCAGGATTTCCGGGAGACGCTTTGCGCAATCCGAAATTCCGTGGTGGGTGGTTTCGCCGAGGCCCGCGTCAGGCTGGCCAGGCCTAGGTTATCTACCTGTACCAAAGCATAGTCGGAAAATATTTGCCCAGGGAAGATGCGTGTTTCTCATTCCTTCATGACGAAAAAAATCTCCAAGAGCCGGGCTCGCACGCCGGCGAAGAAAACCAAGGTGCGTCCCTATCCGTTTTGGAGGTGTAAACCCAACGCGGAAATGGATCGCGCGGGCGACTGGCTGCTTAGGAATCTTTCCGCAATGCGAGCGGGACTTCCGACGGAAGATGCTCCTCGTTGATACAGGAGCAGTGGAGCTGCTGCGACGAAAGAATCGGCGAGCGGAAGAACTCGCGCTGAGATTTTTCCCACCCGTGATCTGCTGCCAGGTCGCTGGGGAGTTTTTGTTCGGACAGGTAAATGGAAAGGTTTCCCAAGCGACGTTTTTGGAAGCCACCGAATTTCTGGGCACGTTCGAATTGCTACCCCCAACTTTTCGCGCGGCCGAACGTTACGCTCATGTCCGCGTCGATCTCGCGGCAAAAGGAATAAAGTTATCGGATCCGGACAATTGGGTCGCCGCCCATGCGTTGGATGAGAATTTTCCATTGCTTTCGACCGATCGCGATTTCCTGCATATTCCCGACGTGCGCTTATACTATCTCCCGCCGGGATCGAATTAGTCCGGCGGTTGCGCCTAGTTTCGGGCCTTTCCGTCCGGCCAAAAGAATATGCTCCGCATTTGGCGATGGCGCTGACACCCTGGTGCATGGAAAAATTGCGATTCACCGAGCTCGGGTTGTCCGACGAAATTCTCAAGGCCGTCGACAAGATGGGGTTCGAGGAGGCGTCGCCGATTCAGAGCGCCGTCATCCCGACGATTTTAGGAGGCAAGGATGTCGTCGGCCAGTCTTCAACCGGGTCGGGTAAAACCGCCGCCTTTGCCATCCCGGCGATCGAGCGCGTCGATCCGAAGATTCGCGCCGTTCAGGTCCTTGTCCTCTGTCCCACGCGTGAACTCGCGGTCCAGGTCGCGGAGGAAATGGGCAAGCTCGCGCTCTTCAAGCGTGGCGTCATGGGCGTCCCGATTTACGGCGGCCAAAGCTACGAGCGGCAGTTCCGCGCGCTCGCCGCGGGAGCGCAGGTCGTCATCGGCACCCCCGGGCGCGTGATGGACCACATGGAGCGCGGCACGCTGAAGCTCGACAAACTGAAGCTCGTCATCCTCGACGAAACCGACCGCATGCTCGACATGGGTTTCCGCGACGACATCGAGAAGATCCTCAAGTCGGTCCCGGAAACGCGCCAGTTGCTGTTCTTCTCGGCCACCATTCCGCGGCCGATCCAGGACCTGATCGGTCGCTACTCCAAGGATCCCGCGTGGATCCGCATCGAGTCGGTCGCGCAGAACGCCCCGCAGGTCGAGCAGACTTACTTCGAAGTGGACCGGCGTTCGAAGATCGAGGCGCTCACGCGATTGATCGACGTCCACGATTTCCGTTACGGCATTATTTTCTGCAGCACGAAGATCATGGTCGATGACCTCGACGAGCACCTGCACGCGCGCGGCTACCAGACCGACCGGCTGCATGGGGATATTTCGCAGACGCAGCGCGACCGTGTGATGGACAAGTTCCGACGGCGTGGATTCGAGTTCCTCGTGGCGACCGACGTCGCCGCGCGCGGGCTCGACGTCGACGATCTCGAGGTCGTGTTCAATTTCGACCTGCCGAATGACGCCGAAGATTACACGCATCGCATCGGACGAACCGGGCGCGCCGGCCGGAAGGGCCAGGCCTTCACCTTCGTGTCAGGGCAGGAGCTTTATAAGCTCCAGAGCATGGTGCGTTGGGCGAAACTCGATATCCGCCGTGGGAAAATTCCGTCGCTCGACGAGGTGGAGGAGGCGCGCACGAACGTGTTCTTCGAGAAAATCCGCACCACGCTCGACGCCAAGAAATTCAAGCCGCACGACCTGATGATCGATCGCCTGCTCGACCAGGGTTACGCGAGCACCGACATCTGCTCCGCGTTGATCCATATGCTTCAGGGCGCAAGCGCGGCGACGGCTCCGGCCAAAGCGCCCAAAGCGGCCGGAGGCGGAGTGCAGTTCGGCACCTCGACGAGCGCGAGCGCACCTGCGCCTGCGGCCGCCAAGCACGTCAAGCCGGCTCCCGCGTGGGTGAAACCCGCGGCGGCAGCAACGCCGGCGCCGGCCCCGAAGGCCGAGTCAGCGGACGAAGATGCCGCCCCGATGGATGACGACGACGATCGTCCGCGAAAATCGAAATACGACCGCGCCGCCCGCACGGGCCGCGAGGCGGGCATGGCCACGATCTTCCTGAACGTGGGGCGAAAGGATTTGATTACCCCCGCCGACATCGTGGGGAAAATTGCCGGCGTCACCCGGCTGCCGGCGTCGGTGGTCGGGGCGATCGATATCCACCAGCGCCATGTGCTCGTCGACGTCGCGGCCGAACACGCGCCGTTGATCCTGCAAAAACTGGCCGGCATCAAAATGAAGAGCACCGCGCTGGAACCCGCGATGGCGGGCCCGGAAACCTAAGGCCGAACGACCTCCGTTGGCGCGCACCCTTTGACTCCGCCGGCGTTTAGACGCAGGCGGAGCCTCGCTCCGCGTATGGGCCAACGCGCGCACCGTGCGCTCCGCTTGACACTTTAGCAGGCGCGACGCTATCCCGTTGGCCCCGTATGGAAGCCGCGCTCGATCAACCGGTGCTGGTTTTGAACCGCCTATGGCAGGCGGTGAACGTCATTGGTGCGCGCCGCGCGTTCGCGCTGCTCGCGCGGGGACATGCGCACGTGGTTCATCACCACGACGAGGATTTTCGGACGTTCACGATGCTGGACTGGATCGATTTCTCGACGAACAACCCGCCGATCGCGGAACTCGAAACCGTCCACACGCCGAGCCTCACGATCCGCCTGCCGCGCGTGATCCTCCTTTCGTTTTTCGACAAGCTGCCGTGCAAGGAGCTCAAGCTGACGCGCAACAACGTTTTCGAGCGCGACAAGAATGCCTGCCAATATTGCGCGAAGGTCCTCCCGCGCGAGCAGCTCAACCTCGACCACGTCATCCCCCGCGATTACGGCGGGAAGACGACGTGGGAGAACATCGTCTGCTCGTGCATCAAGTGTAATTCGAAGAAGGCCAATCGCCTCCCGCACGAGGCGCACATGCGCCTGATCCGGAAGCCCGTCCGCCCGAAATGGCGCCCGGTGATCTCGCTCGTCCTCGGCAACCAGCATCGCGAAATGTGGAAGGACTTCCTCGACCTGGCCTACTGGAACGTCGAGCTCGACGAGTGATTTTTTCGGATTTCGGAAACCGGAACGGACGGGGATCGGAAGGTAGGGCGGTGTCTCCGATCCGCCTCCGACGCAGCGCCGAGTTGGGCACCAGATTCCTCGATCTTTTCGGAAGCGTCTTAGGGACAAGCCGCTCCACCTACTTGCCGGAAAATTTCTGCCGCATCACCATCCAGAGCGCGGCGATGACGATCACGTCGCCGGTGAGGATGAACACGCGGATTGGCAGCGGAAAACGCCGCAGCATCACGAGCGCGAGAATGGCGCTGCCGCTGACCAGGAGCAGGGCGATCGTGAAGGAGAGCTTTTGCCGCGCGGTTTCGCCGGCGCGGGGATCAGTGGGAGGAATGGGCGACTTGGACATGGGCTCGGTGGTAGTCTTCGCGGGCGGGCGAAAATGTGTCGAGCCTTTGGCGACCGGTTACGATTTCGCCAGCGGGAGCGAAATTCGCATCGTGGTGCCGCCGGGGCCGGTGGAGACAAGCGCGATGTCGCCGTGATGCGCCTGGAGAATCCGCTTCGCGATCGCGAGGCCGAGGCCGGTGCCGTCGGGGCGGCCGGAAAAAAATGAATCGAAAATGCGGCCGCGCACCGCTTCCGGAATCCCCGTGCCGGTGTCGGCGACGTCGATGCTCGCATGCGCGTCATCCCCAAGTCCCACCGACAGCGCGATGGCGCCTCCGTCCGGCATGGCCTGCATGGCATTGAGCAGCAGGTTCAGCAGGACCTGCTGAAGCTGGCCCTTGTTGGCCTCGACCACCAGGGGCTGCGAGGTCGGCTCGTAGAGCAGGTGAATTTTTCCCTGCGAGAGCTTTGGGCGCACCAGGACCAAGGTGTCGCCGATGATGTCGGCCAGCGCCCAGCGGGAATGAAGGCTCGACGGCGCCTTGGCGAAATTGAGCACGCGCGTGACGATCGATTCGAGCTGGTCGAGTTTTTCGCTGATCACCCGGACGTCCGTGCGCCGAGGATCGGTGGGAGGGAAATCCAGCCCGAGCCCGCCATGGAGGAGCTTGAGCACGGTGAGGGGGTTCCGGATTTCGTGGGCGATTTCCGCCGCGAGCAGGCCGAGGGTGGTCAGCTGCTCCTGTTTGCGCAGGGTTTCCTCGCTTTTGAAAACGCGGGCGTAAAGCCGGGCGTTCTGGAGCGCGACGGCGCCGAGGCTGGCGAGCGTGGAGCAGACGCGTTTTTCGTCGTTGTCGAAGCGATGCGCCTGGTCGGTGAAGACCGCGAGGACGCCGAGCACTTCGCCCTCGAACAACAGCGGGGTGAGCAAGGCGGCATGCAGCGGGGCGTCTTTCGGGAGGTCGACGATGCCGTCAAAATCGACGGAACGCACATCGGCGAACTCCACCTGTTTCTGGGTGTGAAGCGCGGCGGCGCCGATGCAGATCCCGGTGGGAAGGTCACCCATCGGCAGCGGCGGCGCGGACGGCGCATCGAGGGCGCCGAAGCGCAGGCTGTCGCGAACCGGGTCGTGCAGGTACAAGGCGCACGCGCTGGCTTGCAGCATCCGGCGCGCATCGCACGCCAGCGTGTCGAGCAGTTCCTGGGATTCCAGTTTCGCCACCAGGCTCTGGCCGGTGGTGAGGAGCGTTTCGAGCTGCCGGGCCTTGGCTTGCAGGGCCTGCATTCGCCAGAGCTGTTGGACAATCTGGGTGGCTTCCTGGGTGAGCCGTTCCAGCAGGACCAGGTCGGCGGGGGTGAAATGCCCGGTGCGGTCGCTTTCCAAGTCGATCACGCCGATGATTGTTTCGCCGTCGCCCATTGGCGCCGCCATTTCGGCGCGGGCCGCGGGGCGCACGGCGATGTAGCGCGGTTCGACGGAGACATCCGGCACGAGCAGCGCCTTCGAGTTGAGCACGCACCAACCGGTGACGCCGTGCCCGAGTTTGAGGCCAAAACTCCCGGCGGTGTCGGGCAGGCCCTGTTCCACTTCGATCTCGAGGCGGCCGCTGTGCGGGTTGACGAGTGCGATGGACCCCGCGTCGGCGCCGAAGGTGGCGATGAATTCATCGAGCACCTCGCGCAAGGCCGCACGTGGATCATCGGCGCGCCCGGCGAGGGAAGTCAGTCGGTAGAGCGCGGGCAGGGCGCGGGAATCCGCCAATTGCGGACGTTCCGATTGCGGATTGCGGATACCGGAAACCGGAAAGTTCAGATTCAGAGGCGAGCTAGCTTCCACGCCGGGCGGTTTTGATGCAGGCAACGGTGATTGCCAAGATTTCCCCGACCTCGGCGTTTCAATTGCAGATTGCGGAAACCGGGAAGGTCAGAAGTGGTTAGCTTCCACGGCGGGCGGTTTTGATGGAGGCGACGGTGATGGCTAAGATTTCAGCGCCTTCGGCCTGTAGGCTGGCCAGTTGCTCGGGTTTGAGTCGTCCAGCGTCGATCAGCAATTCCATCCAGAAGAGCGATTCATCGCACTCTTCTTCGACCGTGCCCATTTTAGAAATGAAATCGGCGCGGGACTTCGCACGGACGGATGCGCGGTAGTTCGCAGCCACGGATGTTCCTGATCGGAGCAGCTGGTTTCCCAAGGTTCGGGAGGTGCTATCGGGCGGCAGTGCCTCGACCACTTTGATCACGCGAAGCGCATAGGCCCGAGTGCGCGCTTTAAATTCAGCTCGATCCATCCCACCGAAGCCTAACCGAGCCCCAGCGCGCGCAACACGTAACTGCTCCACCGCTCCACTAGACACCGAATTACACCGATCGACCCCGCGTTCGAAACCTATCCGGTTTCCGGTATCCGCAATCCGCAATTCTCAGCGTCCCGCCGCCGCCGCTGCCGGTGCGGGCTTGATGATGTCGGCCAAGGTGTCGCGCAGGGCGTGCAGGCGGGATTCGTCGATCGGCTTCGTGGGCTCGGAACTCTCGATGTAGAATGTATCGATCGCGACGCCGCGCTCCGTTCCGATGCGGGCGAAGGTGATGTCGAAGCCGTGGTCGGAAATGGTTTTTGCGAAGCGATAAAGCAGGCCGATCTGGTCGCGCGCCTGGATTTCCACGATCGTGCGCTGCATCGAAAGCTCGTGGTACACTTCCACCGTCGGCGGAAACGAGGTGTGCAGCGCCTCACCCGCGGGCGTGAACGGCCTGGTCGCCGCGACCCGCTTCGCCTGCGCCACGATTTCCGGGTACAGGTCCTTGTTCGCCACCAGCGCGGCCTCGATCGTGCGCGCAAAGATTTCCTGCGCACTCGAACTCTGCACCACGCCGCGGTCGGGCTCGACGACATAGAAGGTGTCGATCGCGATGTGGTCCGAGCGGGAAATCACCTTGGATCCGAGGATGGAAAGCCCGGCGACGCTGAACGCGCCCGCGAGTTTATAAAAGAGGCCGGCCCGGTCCCACGTCACGACGTTCACCACCGTCAGCGAACGGTTGAGATCGTCCTTCCACTCGATGATCGGCTTCAGCGAGCCGATCGTGTCGGCGTTGGCGATGCTCTTCAGGAGCCGATTCACCATCTGGATGTGCAGCGTGATCTCGTCGGCGTCGGTCTGGATAAAATAACGCTCGGGCAGCAGGCTGAAGTGGGCGACGATTTCGTCGGTGCTGATGCCGGGGATTTTGCGGGCAATAAGGTCCTGTTGGGTCATTTGCTTTTTCTTTTCGTAACTGGCAAGGACTCCCTCGCCAAGGCTCAACCGTTCCAAGGTCGCGCGATAAAGACTCGTATGAAGGGTGTCCTTGTAACTGTTCCAGAGGCTGACCGCCGTGCCCCGGGCGTCGCAGAAAGTGTGGACGTAGAGGTTGCGGAGTTGCTCGGCGTTTCCGACGAGCTCGGCAAATGCAGCGGCAGTCTGGGGATCATCTACATCCCGCTTCTGCCAGAATCGTGCCATCACGAGATGATTTTTTATCACGAACGCGACCAATTCCCGGCCTTCCGGCGACACTCCCAAGCGCTCCATGATCGGGCCCGCCAGCCTCACGCCACTCTCGGCATGGCCCTGGATGCCGTCGGCCTTCCCGATATCGTGCAGCAGCAGCGTGAGATAAAGCAGCGCCGGGTCGGCGGTTTCGTGGAGCGCCTCCCGGTACTTCAACGTGATCGGCTCGGCGTTGGTGAAGATCAGGTCGAGCTGGCGGATGGCGTTCAGCGTATGAACGTCGGCGGTGTATCGGTGATAATATTCGTGCTGCACCATGCAGGTCAGCGCATCGAACTCCGGGATGAACAGCCCCAGCACGCCCAGCTCGTGCATCAGTGACAGCGTGGGAAACACGGCGCCGGTGGCGGAGAGGATCGCGCGGAAGCTCACCACCGCGTCGTTCGAACGCCGAACCTGCGGCGTCAGGAGCTTCGGGGCGGATTCACGAATGAGCGTCGCCAGGTGAAAATCCGGCTGGCAGCCGAGCTGCTGGCAATGCCGGAAAACGCGGATGAGGCGCACGGGATCGTCCTGGAAAACCGTCGGGGTCTCCGCCGCCAGTTCGCGCCCGCGAAGGATGAAGCCGTCGAGCCGTTTGCTGCGCCGAAACCGCGAAGCGAGCAGGCTCTGCCGCAGCGAGATGGGTTCGCCCTGGGCGTCGCGCCCGATGGTGAGCGCAAGCCGGCTTTCCACGATTTTCGAGACGCGAAAAATGGTCTGGGCCGCCCGATAGTAATCCTGCATGAAATGCTCCACGCGCGGGAGCAGGTCGACCTCGCCGTAACCGAGATTCTGCGCGACGCGCGGCTGGAGCTCGAGGTCGAGCAGGTCGGTGGGACGGCGGCTGAGGAAATGAAGCTCGTTGCGCACGCGAAGCAGCCAGTCGTAGGCGCGCGTAAAATCCCGGACCTCCTCTTCGCGAAGATAGCCTTGGGTGACGAGTTCCTCGATGGAGGCGACCCCGAGTTTCACCCGCGCCATCCAGACCGCGTTTTGATAATCGCGCAGGCCGCCAACGCCGTTCTTCACGTCGGGTTCCTGGATGAAAACGGTGTCGCCAAATTTTTCGCGGCGACGGGCCTGGTCGTCGAGGCGGGCGGCGATGTAGCCCTTGGGATCCTCGGCGGTCGCAAACGTGCGGTAGGCTTGGGCGAACGACTCGTACAACGCGGTCGAGCCGGCGATCAGGCGCGACTCGAGCATCGAGGTGAGGGTCTGGATATCCTTGCGGGCCTCGACAAACACCTCGTCGACGTTGCGCGTGGAATGCCCGACTTTGAGGCCGCTGTCCCAAAGCGGGTAGAGGACTTCCTTCGAGAGATGCTCGAGGAGAGATTTGACGACGGCCGGCTTCGTTTTTGCCGGGAAGAGAAACATGATATCGACGTCGCTCAGGGGGCTGAGTTCACGGCGTCCGTAGCCGCCCAGGGCGAGCAAGGCGACGGTCGCCGGAGTCTTTCCATCGGTCGCCGGGAAGCTGGCGATGGAATGGTCGAAAAGCTGGGTCAGCATCGCATCGATCAGCGCGGCGCGCTCGTGGGCGATTTCCAGCCCCGATCCGCCGGCCTCGTGATGCTGGCGGAGGGCGGCATCACCGGCCTGGAGGAAGGCCTTGCACGCCGCGAGTCGATCCCCGACGGACGTGCCCGCGGCAAGACTCAGCGTGGCGCGTGCGGCATTGGGCGGGGAAACGGACATAGGTGGCTAGATCAGGAAAGGGAGGCGGAAGGAAGGAGGAAAGGCCGATCTTTTTATCCACGCCTGGGCGCGAATGAGCCCGAATCCAGCACCGGGCGACGCCTTGAATTTCGGAGTCGTGGGTTCGATTTGGGTCTATTCGTGTTCATTGGTGGTGAAAGGCTTTGGCTGACGGTCTAAGCTTCTCCTTGCCTCGCCCTCGTGCGGGACGTTTTCTCGGGGGTTTCAGAACTTAAACGCATCATGCCTGAGATCACCAAGAGCTACGAATCGCGCGACATTGAGAAGAAATGGTATGCCGCCTGGCTGGAGGCGAAGTGCTTTGCCGGCCGGGTCGATGCCGCCCGCGAACCTTATAGCATCGCGATCCCGCCGCCCAACGTCACGGGCGTGCTGACGATGGGGCATGTGCTCAACAACACCATCCAGGACATCCTGATCCGCCGCGCCCGCCTCGAAGGGAAATCCGCCTTGTGGCTTCCGGGCACCGACCACGCCGGCATTGCCACCCAGACCGTGGTGGAGCGGGAGCTCCGTAAACAGAAGCAGACGCGGCATGATTACGGCCGGGAAAAATTCGTGGAGAAAGTCTGGGCCTGGCGGCAGGAAAAGGGCGGGATCATCCTCGAGCAATTGCGCCGACTGGGCGCGTCATGCGACTGGGATCGCACCGCGTTCACGATGGACCCGGCTTACTCGCAGCGCGTGATCGCGGTGTTCGTCGAGTTGTTCAATCGCGGCTACATCTATCGCGGCAAGCGGATGGTCAATTGGTGCCCGGGCACGCAGACCGCGCTCTCCGACGAGGAAGTGATCATGAAGCCGGTCAACGGCTTGATCTACCGCGTGCGTTACGAGCTGACGAACGCGCCGGGGAATTTCATCGAGGTCAAAACCACCCGCCCCGAAACGATCCCGGGTGACGTCGCGATCGCGGTGCATCCCGACGATCCACGTTACACCGCCCTGATCGGCCAAACTGTGCGGCGCCCGATTGGGCCTGCGGCGGAGATGCCGATCGTCGCGGACTCGGCGGTCGACAAGGAATTTGGCTCCGGCGCATTGAAAATCACGCCGGCGCACGACAAGACCGATTACGAGATCGGCCTGCGCCATCGGCTGCCCGTGATCGATGTGCTCAATCCGAATGGCTCGCTCAACGAACTGGCCGGCCCGGAGCTCGCGGGGATGGATCGCTTTGCCGCGCGGAAAAAAGCGGCGGAAATGCTGAAGGCCAATGGCGCCCTGGTCGCGGAGGAGCCGTATTCGAACAATGTCGGTTATTCCGAGCGCGCCGATGTCCCGATCGAGCCGCGCCTCACGGAGCAATGGTGGCTGCGTTATCCCAAGATCGAGGAAGCGAAGGCCGCGGTGCGCGATGGGCACATCAAGTTTTATCCCGAGCGCTGGTCGAAGGTTTACCTGCACTGGCTCGAGAATATCCAGGATTGGTGCATCAGCCGGCAGCTCTGGTGGGGACACCGCATCCCGGTCTGGTACCGGAAGGGCGCAAACCGCAGCGAGCCGCAGAACTGGCACGTGTCGGTGAACGGCCCGGCCGACCCGCAGGATTGGGAGCAGGAAGATGACGTGCTCGATACCTGGGCGTCGTCGTGGCTGTGGCCGTTTGCGACGCTGGGCTGGCCGGATGCCGAGGAAATGAAGCGGGCGGGTTTCAATTATTTCTACCCGACGACGACGCTCGTGACGGGCCCCGATATTATTTTCTTCTGGGTGGCGCGGATGATCATGGCGGGGTTGGAACTCGTGCCAAACGGGAGCGCGGAAGCCGGAAACCGGATCGGTTCGAAACCCACTCAAGGCGCCACCGGCGCGCTGGAATCCCTTTCCGGCATCCGGCATTCGGTCTCCGAAATCGCCCCTGCCGCCTCGGGTCCGCTGACGGCGAAACAGATCGAGGCGCGCATCCCGTTCCGGAACGTCTACTTCACCGGCATCATTCGCGACCAGCAGGGGCGTAAGATGTCGAAGTCGCTGGGCAATTCGCCGGACCCGCTCGACTTGATCGATGCCTACGGCGCCGACGGACTGCGCTTCGGGATCATTTCGATCGCGCCGCAGGGGCAGGATATTCGTTTCCAGGAGGACCGCATCGAGAGCGGAAAGAACTTCTGCAACAAGCTCTGGAACGCCTCGCGGTTTCGGCAGATGAGCGGCGAGGCCGGCGACAACTCGTCGCTCGGAGCGGTGATGGCGCGGATCGATCCGCCGAAGTTCGACTCCGACGACCACGCGATCCTGGAGCGGCTCCTCGCGACGACGCGCGACGTGGATCGTTGTTTGGCGGAATTCGAATTCAGCGCGGCGGTGCAGGCGCTCTACGGTTTTTTCTGGAACGATTTCTGCGACTGGTACGTGGAGGTTTCGAAGGCGAAGCTCCAAGCCGCCGACACGAAGGCGAACTGCCTAGCAATCCAGGATCTGGTGCTGCGCCAGGCGCTGCTGCTGTTGCATCCGTTCATTCCCTTCATCACGGAGGAGCTCTGGCAGCTGCTCGGTTATGCGAAACCGGGCGCGTTCATCGAGGATTCCCGCGCGGAGGGTGGCGACGAGTTGGCGAAGTCCTACGCGAGCCGCGGCCTTGCGCTCGATCACGAACAGATCGCGACCGTGCAGAACCTGAAGGCGTTTGTTTCCCAGGCGCGCGCGCTAAAGGCCGAGCATAACCTGGCGAGCCGTCGCGATGTGAAGTTTTCGGTGATCACGAGCGATCGCGATTGGTCGATCCTGTCGGCCAACGCCGCCAAGGCCAATCGCCTCGCCGGCGCCGCCGAACTCGTGCGGCGCGAGAGCGTGGAAGGCGCGCCCGCGGCGGTGACGGCACTCGGCACGCTCTATCTCGACCTCGCGAGCACAGTGGACGTGGGCGCGGAAAAAATTCGGCTGACGAAGGAGCTGGAAGCGTTGACGAAGCATGTGGCAGGCACGGAAGCACGGCTGGCGAACCAGGCGTTCGTGAGCAAGGCGCCGCCCGCAGTGCTGGAAGGCGCGCGCAAACAACTCGCCGACCAGCAAGCCAAACGCGCCGAGCTCGAGCGTCTGCTGAAATCCCTCGGGTGACGGAAGAGATGGACGCGCCGTTGTGACGTGCTTGAAATGTTGGAGAACGGAATGGCCGAAGCGACGAGGCTTCCGGGGATAAGTTTGAGAATCAAGGCCGGTGAGCAGCTGATCGAAATCTGACCTCAGACTGATACTCTTCGTCCACGAAATCTTGACGAGACCGAGGGCGCTTGCCGAACCGGCTGCGATCCGTCTTCCTCCGTCATGGCCAATCCGATTCGTATCCTGGCTTTCTCGGGCAGCGCGCGCCGGGAATCGCTCAACCGGAAGCTGCTCGCAGTCGCGGTTCAAGCCACGCGCGACGCGGGGGCTGAGGTCACGCTGCTCGATTTGAATGACTTCGAGCTGCCGCTTTACCACGGCGACCTGGAGGACGCCAAAGGCATGCCGGAAAACGCGACCAAACTTGTGAACCTGATCATCGAACACCAAGGGCTCCTCATCGCCTCCCCGGAATACAATTCGATGTTCACGCCCCTGCTGAAGAACACCCTTGATTGGTGCACCCGCGCCGACGACAGCCCGTTCCCCGGCAAGGTGGCCGCCGTCGTCTCGGCCTCGCCGGGAATCCTCGGCGGCGTGCGGTCGATGCAGCACGCGCGTCACCTTTTGCTGCACCTCGGGTGCCACGTCGTCCCGGCGCAATGCATGCTGTCGAAAGCCCACGAGGCCTTCGACGACCAAGGCAAACTGAAGGACCCGAAGTGTTTCAAAACGGTGCAGACGCTCGCGACGCAACTGGTCGAAACGACGCGGAAGCTCACCGCTTGACGAAGCCCGGGGTGAGGGCAATCCAGCGCGGCGAATCCGGGCGGAGCCGACGGGCTCCCTGTGGGCTTGCCCGATGCCAAGCCAACCCTACGGTGGGTCGTTCATGAAGAAGGCTCTTATCACCGGCGTTACGGGACAGGATGGTTCCTGCCTTGCGGAGCTGTTGTTGGACAAAGGGCACGAAGTGCACGGCGTGGTCCGCTGGGTGCTGGCTTTCAACGCGGCACGCATTGTCCGGCTTTCCGCACTGTCCAGTGCCCCATGAAGCTGTTCATCGCGGGATCGCAGGGCATGGTGGGATCGGCGCTGGTGCGGCGCTTTGCGCGGGAGCCGGATGTGCGCTTGGTGTTGCGGGGCCGGCGCGAGCTTGACCTCACTGCGCAATCCGAAGTCGACGCGTTCTACGCCGCCGAGCGCCCGGATGCGGTCATTGTTGCCGCGGGAAAAGTGGGCGGGATCCAGGCGAACCGCGTTTACCCGGCGGATTTTCTCCGCATCAACCTGGCCATCGCCGCGACCACGATCGACGGCGCGTACCGGCACGGGGTGAAGCGGCTTTTATTTTTGGGCAGCTCGTGCATTTATCCGAAACTGGCCCCGCAACCGATGCCGGAGGCCGCCTTGCTGACCGGTCCGCTCGAGGCGACCAACGAGGCGTATGCCCTCGCAAAGATTGCCGGGTTGAAACTCGCGCAGTCGTATCGGCAGCAGCATGGAGCCCTGTTTCATTCCGCGATGCCCACGAACCTCTATGGCCCGGGCGATAATTATCATCCCCTGAACTCGCATGTGCTGCCGGCGTTGATCCGAAGATTTCATGAGGCGAAGGCCGGTGGCGCCGACGAAGTCGTGGCATGGGGCTCCGGCACGCCGCGCCGCGAGTTCCTGCACGTGGACGATCTCGCGGATGCTTGCGCTTTCCTCCTCCGCGTCCCCGAACCGCCGGATTGGATCAATGTCGGAACAGGGGTGGACGTGACGATCAAGGAGCTGACCGAAACCGTGGCCGAAGTAGTGGGGTTTCGCGGCCAGATTACGTGGGACGCAACCAAGCCGGACGGCACGCCGCGAAAGCTCCTTGATGTGTCGAAGCTGGTTTCGCTGGGGTGGACGGCGCGCACGCCGCTGCGCGCGGGCATCGCCCGGACCTACGAGAATTTCCTCGCTGAAAAAAGCGCCGGGACGTTACGCACCTGAGGAACCCGAACGCCATGGACGACAGCGAAAATTTCCTCCCGGAAGACGAAGCGGCGACGCCGAAGAAATCATTCTGGGCTCACCTCAACGACCTGCGCACGGCCCTGATGCGATCGGCCATCGCCATCGGCGTCGCGCTGGTGGTCTGCCTCCTGGTTTCCGACAAGATCATCGCGATCCTGGAATATCCGCTCCGGAAGATCGACATGTTCGAGAAGCCGCAGCCGACGGTGAGTTTCCAGATTGGAGCCACCAAGCTCGGTCCTTACCCGGTGACGCGGGAGCAGTTCGACGGCCTGCCGCCGGGCGAGGCCCCGCAGATTATTTTCCAAGTCGGCGCCGCCCAGGTGGGCAAGGAGCAGGTTGCGACGCTGAAACTGCTGCCCGCGCCGCCGGATGGCACCCCGAGTATGCGGGTGAAGCTGCACAACTTCGGCCCGGCGGAGGCATTTTTCGTGGCCTTTCACGTGGCGTTGTACGGCGCGCTCATCGTATCGGCTCCGTTTTGGGCTTATTTCCTGGGGCAATTTTTCCTGCCGGCGCTCAACATCAAGGAACGAAAACTGTTTTTCGGCTGGATCGGGTGGAGCGTGGTTTTGTTTTTTGCCGGCGTGGCGATGACTTATTTCCTCCTGCTGCCCCTCGCGTTGCGCGCCTCAATTGAGTATTCCCGGTTGCTGGGCTTCGAGGCTTTCGACTGGCGCGCTGACGAGTACATCGGCTTCGTGGCGAAATTTATTTTCGGCATGGGGCTGGGTTTTCAATTTCCGATCGTCGTCCTGCTCCTCGTCCAATTGGGCCTCGTGACTCACCACCAGCTCGCCAAGTACCGCCGACACGTCGCGGTGTTGTCGCTGATCCTCGGCGCCGTGCTGACCACGCCGGAGGTGATCACGCAGGTCGCGATGGCCGTGCCGCTCTACATCCTTTACGAGGCCTGTATCTGGATCGCGTGGTACTGGGACTGGAAAAAGCGGAAGGCCGGCGGAGTGATCGATGTATAGGTGGAACGCGTGGCCAACGCGTTGAGCGGCGCCGGGGGCAATTGAACGCGAGCGGAGCCAACCCGCGCGTCGGGGACAACCAGGCTTCGCGACTGGCGCGGGATTTACCGCTTGCGCCGAAGGCGCACGCGTGCGGCCATGGACCGTTCACCATGATCGCACCAGAGACTTTCAATCACATCGAGAACATCACCAAGCGCGCCGGGCACTTGTGGAGGTTTCTTTGACGTCGACCAAAAGCGACGGGAAATAGAGGCGATGGACGCCCAGATGGGCGCGCCGGGATTTTGGGATAGCAACGAGCGGGCGCAAAAGCACATCGCCAAGCTCAACGCGCTGAAAAAGGCGGTCCTGCCCGTCGTCGCGTTCCAAAAACGCGTCGAGGACGTGGGCGTGATGACCGAGCTCGTGGAAGCCGCCGAAGGCGCGGAACGGGAGTCCTACGAGAAGGAAATCGAGACGACGGTGGCCGCCATGGTCACCGAATTGGACCTGATCGAAATCGCTTCCTTCTTAACCGGGCCGTTCGACCGGAACAACGCCATCCTCGGCATCCAGTCGGGCGCCGGCGGCACCGAGTCCAACGATTGGGCCGATATCCTGTTCCGCATGTACAATCGCTGGGCGGAACGCCGCGGGTTCACGGTGGAAGTCCAGGACGTCCAAGTCGGCGACCAAGCGGGCATCAGCAAGGCGACGATCTTGATCAAGGGCGAAAACGCCTACGGCTACGTGAAGGCCGAGCGCGGCGTGCATCGGCTCGTGCGCATCAGCCCGTTCGACTCGAACAAGCGCCGTCACACTTCGTTCTGCGCGATCGATGTGATCGCGGAAATCACCGACGAAATTGAAATCGAAATCCCCGAGGGCGAAATCCGCGTCGATGTTTATCGTTCCTCCGGCAAGGGCGGGCAGGGCGTCAACACCACGGATTCCGCGGTTCGCCTGACGCACATCCCGAGCGGCATCGTGGTGGTCTGCCCAAACGAGCGCTCGCAGATCAAGAACAAGGCAGCCGCGCTGAACGTCCTGAAGGCGCGCCTCTACGAAAAGAAGCAGGACGAGCAACGCGCCGAGATGGATCGTTTCTACGGGGAGAAAGGCGAAATCGGCTGGGGCAGCCAGATCCGCAGCTATGTGCTCCAGCCTTACCAGATGGTGAAGGACCTCCGCACCGGCATGAGCACGAGCGATACGCAGGGTGTGTTGGACGGCGATCTCGACCGCTTCATCAACGCCTGGCTCCGCGCGGGCTCGCCGCGGCATCGGAACAAGGAAATCCAGATGGAAGAGTGAGGAAGGGCGGGGGCTGGAGGGCCGCGCTTACAACAGCCGCCGTTACTTGATCCCTTCGCTCGCAATTTGGCCGTTCAGCCCTTCAGTCGTTCAGCCCTCCAGCCATTTCCGCCGATGCCTGACTTGCCCTACGACCAGATTCGCTCCGCTTTTGCCGGGCAGACGCTGTTCGAGGACAAGACCTGGCGGCTTTCGCCGGAAGCATGGCCGCTCACCGGCGATCAGGTGGCGCAGCTGGAAGCGATCGGCGCCGCGTGCTTCGAATTCCACCAGGCGCTGGAAACCCTTTACCTGCGCTCGGTGGCGGGAAAAAATCTGCTGCGCAACAAACCGCTGCTCACGCCGTGGGTCGCGGATTACCTCGATCGCGGGAAGCCCGCGGCGCTGATCGCCCATGCGCGCGATTCGCGGAATCGCGGCGCGTTTCCCGCGGTGCTCCGGCCGGACCTGCTGCTGACCGATGACGGCTTCGCGTTGACCGAACTCGATTCCGTGCCGGGAGGAATCGGACTCACGGCTTTCCTGAACCGTTTGTACGCGAGCGAGGACATCCTCGGTGGCGAGGCGATGATCGCAAATTTCTATGCCGCGCTCGCCGCGCTCAAACCCGATGCGCGCAATCCTTTCATCGCGCTTGTGGTGAGTGACGAGGCGGCGACTTACCGCCCGGAAATGATGTGGCTGGCGCACCAGCTCCAAGTCCAGGGTCGGCGCGTGTTCTGCGTTGGGCCCGATGAACTTTTTCCGCTCGGTCCGCAGCTCTGCGTCGATGTCGACGGCAACCCGGAAAAGGTCGACGTCATTTACCGTTTCTTCGAGTTGTTCGACCTCGCGAACGTGCGTACGGCGAAGTTCATCTTCGAGGCATGGCACGGCGGCGAGGTCGTGATCACGCCGCCGATGCGCCCTTTCCAGGAGGAAAAACTTTCGCTCGCGCTGTTTCACCATCACCTGCTGCAGGATTTCTGGGCGGAGACGCTGAGCAGCCGCGCCTTGAAATTACTGCGCGGATTGATTCCACCTTCGTGGGTGATGGATCCCGCGCCGTTGCCCCCCGGGGCGGTGATTGAAGGGCCGAGGGCGGCGGGACGCATGCTGCACGACTGGCGGGAGCTGGCGAATGCGACCCAGAAGGAGCGCGACCTGATCCTGAAAATTTCCGGCTACCACGAGACGGCGTGGGGCGCGCGGAGCGTCATCCTCGGCAGCGATTCATCACGCGAGGAGTGGCAGGAAGGCGTGCAGCGCGCGGTGGAGTTGGCGCCGACCAACCTGCACTTGCTCCAGGTGTACAAGAAACCGCGTCGCGTCCGTCATCGCGTCTATGAACGCGAGGCGCCGCATGAAGCCCGGGAAGTCGATGGGCGGCTGCGGCTTTGCCCGTATTATTTTATGGTCGGCGAACAGCCCAAGTTATCGGGTGCGCTCGCGACGTTTTGCCCGCCGGACAAAAAAATCATCCACGGCATGGTCGATGCCGCGTTGCTGCCGGCGAAGGTTTCAGCAGCGGGGTAGCGCGCGGTCTCTGACCCGCCGGCCGAAAGCTTGCGGCCTCTCTCGTGCTTTTCCCAACGGCGGGTCGGAGACCGCGCCCTACATCGCCAGCTGGAGCGGCGGTTCCGAGCCTTCCGATTTTGGCGCGGGCAGCGGCCCGAGATGATACAGCGCCACCTGCCACTCGAGGTCCTGGCGCGAAGCGACACTGGTGAGGCCGGACGCGGCGCCATCGGGCAGGAGGTAGTGCCAGGTGTCGTCGCGCATCACGATCACACCGGTCGCGGCGTCCTGCTCGTCGAGCAGGACGCGCGTGACCACCACCGCGCCCGGGAGGGCGGGGTGGGGCTGGCGCTCGGCGCGCGCGAAACGAATGACGCGAATCCCAGAACTCATGCCGCGGCTTCTTTCCTGACGCCGGCGGCGGCTTTCACGGCCTCCGAGGTGAGGTGCGCGAAAAAGGTATCGCGGCGTTCGCGAGCGATCTTGAGATCCTTCGTGCCCAGCGAACGGCGAATGCGTTCCTTGGTGAAAGGCGTGGGATGCACCGTGTAGTGCAGGAACCAGGTCCCGTGGTTGTCCCACAGGTGATGATTCGGGTTCTCCGCATCGACGCGGATACCGGGGAGTTTAGTTAGGTTGGACATGATGCGTGAGGATCTGTGGTTGGCAGGTTCGCGCATCAGGGTTTGAAAACAAAAAACCGACCTGGGCATCAGGTCGGTTTCGTCTTCGGGAGCGCTTTTGGTTCGGCACCCTTGCGGGTTCCGCACATCCGAGGTTTCCCTCGATCCACCGTGGCCGCTCCCGGCCCGGTTGGCAGAACCGGCTTGTGGAGGGCCAGTTCGTTCCTGATGCAACGCGGAACATGAAAGTCCCAAGCTATCCGTCCAGCTTTTTTTTCAACACACTGTGTCAGCACCTCAAACCGGTTGGCGTAATTGACTTGTTTCCAGCCGCTTGACCGGACCGCGTCGCGCTGGAAAAAATTTCGGGCCAATCGCTCTCGCCTCGAAAAATCGTCAGCGCTGCTCCGGAAAAAGCCGGCGCAGCCCGCCCTCCGAGGCCCCGGCGATTCCGCGTTCAGTAATCAGGCCGGTCACCAATCGTGCCGGAGTCACGTCGAAGGCCGGGTTTGCCGCTGGGCTTCCAAGTGGAGTCAACGCGACCAACCCAACGGTGCCATCGTCGCGCCGTCCTGAAATGTGAGTGACCTCGGAGGCTGATCTTTCCTCGATCGGAATTTCGCGTCGGCCGTCCCGGATCGTCCAGTCGATGCTGGGCGACGGCACCACGGCGTAAAACGGCACGCCATTATCGCGCGCCGCGAGTGCTTTCAGGTAAGTCCCGATTTTGTTGCACACATCGCCGGCTGCGGTGGTGCGATCGGTGCCGACAATCACGAGGTCAACCTGGCCACGCTGCATCAGGTGGCCGCCGGCGTTGTCGACGACCACCGTGTGAGGCACGCCATGGTTCAACAGTTCCCACGCGGTAAGGCTGGCGCCTTGGTTGCGCGGACGGGTTTCGTCGACCCAGACGTGCACGGGAATTCCCGCGTCATGCGCCGCGTAAATCGGCGCAGTCGCGAGGCCCACGTCGACCGCGGCGAGCCAGCCCGCGTTGCAATGGGTCAGGATATTCACGGGCTCGCCAGGCTTCTTCCTGGACGCGAGTTCGCGGATAATGGGCAAGCCGGCGGCGGCGAGGCGATGATTGAGGGCGACGTCTTCGTCGCAGATTTCTATCGCTAGCTGGCGGGCGGAGTCGGCCCGGCGTTCTCTTTCGAGCGGCGCGAGGTGCGCCCGGACGCGGTCGAGCGCCCAGCGGAGGTTTACCGCCGTGGGGCGCGTTGCGAGCAGGGTCACGTGTGCGCGAGCCAAGCCTGCGTCCGACGCATCGGCCCGCAGCGCGAGCCACAGGCCCCACGCCGCCGTGGCGCCGATCAAAGGTGCGCCGCGCACGAGCATCGCGCGGATGGCGTGGGCGGCCTCGTCGAGCGATGCGAGGCGGGCCGTCGCGAATGCATGCGGCAGCTTCGTTTGGTCGATGATTTCCACGCTCGAGCCATCATCGCCCGGCCAGATCGTGCGGTAAGCTCGGCCCGAAACATTCATCTGCCGCGCATCGTGGAGAGTACCCGGTGAAGGGCAATTGAAGTCCTCCAGGCAGAATCTAACTTGGCGCGGTCTGGGAAAAGTGATGACCCGACGATGGTCGAATCAAGCGCGGCCAAGTTAACCTGCCGCTCAACCGCTTTCTCAGGATAGCGTCACGCCCTTGGCCTTGGCGGCGCGCAGGAGGGCATCGGCCATGTCGGAGGGAGTCGCGGCGACTTCGATGCCGCATTCCTTGAACACGGCGATCTTGGCGGCCGCAGTGTCTTCGGCGCCGCCGACGATTGCACCGGCGTGGCCCATGCGGCGACCCGCCGGGGCGGTGGCGCCGGCGATGAAGCCCGCGACGGGCTTCTTGCAGTTTTCCTTGATCCAGCGCGCGGCTTCGACCTCGGCGTTGCCGCCGATTTCACCGATCAGGATGATGCCATGCGTCTCGGGATCGGCATTGAAAAGTTTGATCACGTCGAGGTGCGAGGTCCCATTGACCGGATCGCCGCCGATTCCGACGCAGGTGCTCTGCCCGATATTTTTCGAAGTGAGTTGGAAGACCGCCTCGTAGGTGAGGGTGCCCGAGCGCGAGACCACGCCCACGTGTCCCTTCTTGTGAATGTAACCGGGAGCGATGCCGATGCGGCAGCCGCCGTTTGAATCCTTGCCCGTCCCAGGAGTGACGATGCCGGGACAGTTGGGTCCGACCAGGCGCGTCTTGCACCCCAACATTGTGCGCTTCACGCGAACCATGTCGCGAACCGGGATGCCCTCGGTGATGGCCACGGCGAGCTCGAGGCCGGCATCGACGCATTCGAGGATGGCATCAGCCGCGAACGGCGGCGGGACAAAAATCACGGAAACGGTCGCCCCCGTTTTCTTCGCGGCTTCGGCCACGGTGTCAAAGATCGGGATCTTTGCGCCCTTGTGCTCGAAAAACTGACCGCCCTTTCCGGGGGTGACGCCGGCGACGACCTTCGTGCCGTAGTCGAGCGACAGCTGGGCATGCTTCGCGCCGAAGGCGCCGGTGATGCCTTGGACAAGGATCTTGGTTTCGGGGGTGATGAGGATGGACATGACTAAATTGCGGATTTCGGATTGCGGATCGCGGATGGTAATTTCAGCGCCCAGCGCGATTTTGTGAAGTGAGACAGTCGTCGAAGGGGTGCGGCGATTTTCCGGGTTATTGACCGGTTTTGCGCTGGTGCAGGCCGATCTGGTTGCCGTCGGGATCCTTGATGCCGAACATGCGGCAGGGCGGAAATTCCATGATTTCGAACGCGACCGGCACGTTGTGCTGCTTGGCGTCGGCGATCGCGGAGTCCAAGTCGGCGACTTCCAACGTGAGCCCGTTGACCGGCGTCCCGCCTGGCATCGCATTCGAAATCGCGAGGGCCTGCCCGGCGACGTCGTACTCGATCCACCACTGGCCCGGTTGAAACTCGACCACCATGCCGGTCTTCAAGCCGAGGAACGCCTCATAGAACTTCCGGGCGCGAGCGACGTCGGTCACAGGGTGAAAGACGAACGCGAACTCTTTTACCTGGATGCTCATGGCGAGGGGCGGGTGGGATTACGCGGCGACGAGCTTGACGATCTTCTGCGCGGCGTCGGCCATCGTGTCGCCGGACACGAGGGCGAGGCCGGAACTGGCCAAAGTGGCTTTCCCGGCGGCGACGTTGTTGCCTTCGAGGCGAACGACGAGCGGGAGCTTCAGGCCGACTTCCTTCACGGCCTCGACGATGCCGAGGGCGATGACGTTGCAGTCCATGATGCCGCCGAAAATATTGACGAAGATTCCCTTCACGTTCGGGTCGCCCAGGATGATCTTGAACGCGGCGACCACTTGGTCCTTCGAAGCGCCGCCTCCGACGTCGAGGAAGTTCGCCGGGCTGCCGCCGAAATGCTTGATGATATCCATCGTGCTCATCGCAAGCCCGGCGCCGTTGACGAGGCAGGCGATGTTGCCGTCGAGCGCGATGTAGGAAAGGTTGGCCTTCGAGGCCTCGATTTCCTTCGGGTCTTCCTCGTTGAGATCGCGCAGCGCGACAATCTCGGGGTGACGGAACAGCGCGTTGTCGTCGAAGGAGACTTTTGCGTCGAGCGCCAGGACTTCACCCGTGGGCGTCGTGATCAGCGGGTTGACCTCGACCATCGCAGCATCGGTTTCCCAATACATCGTGTAGAGGTTCCGAATCAGCTTCGCGGCGTTCTTGGCTTCGGCGCCCGTGAACCCGAGTTTGAACACCAGCTCGCGCACCTGGAAATCAGCGAGGCCGTACGCCGGATCGACAAACACCTTGTGGAGCTTTTCCGGGGTGTCGTGGGCCACCTTCTCGATTTCGACCCCGCCTTCCGTGGAGGCGACGATCACGGGACGCGACGTCGCGCGGTCGAGAAGGATGGCGAGGTAGT
Organism: Verrucomicrobiota bacterium; assembly: GCA_028293545.1. Classification (GTDB taxonomy): domain Bacteria; phylum Verrucomicrobiota; class Verrucomicrobiia; order Opitutales; family Opitutaceae; genus Opi-474. The sequence goes on from JAQGOP010000011.1 coordinate 62,404, forward strand.
ACTCTTTCTTGATGTCGCTGGCCTGGGTAAAATAGATCGTCTGGACCTTGCGGCCGGCCGGGCCGGTTTGGATCGTCACGAGAGTGTTGCCGAGCATTTTGGCGGCTTTCTCCTTCGCCTCGGCCTTGGTCGGGCAGAATTTCACGCCCCCCTTGAATCCATCGGTGAACGTGCCTTTGCCGCGGCCGCCCGCGTGAATCTGCGATTTCACCATGACCGGGCCCTCTGGCAGCGTTGCGAGTGCCGCGTCGAATTCCGCGGCTGACTTCGCCGTGGCGCCCTTGGGCACCGGCACGCCAAATTTTTCGAACAAGGTTTTGGCCTGATACTCGTGGATGTTCATGGGGAAGATGCGCAGTAAGCCAGAAGGCGGCTTGGGTACGCACGAAAAAACGACGCGAGGCGACGCGCGCGACCCGCTTTGCATGCGCGCTAATCCTGCGTGTAAGCAGAACCAGCCGCGCTATCTCAAGTGCTGCTCGATTTCTGCCAGGACATCCGTCGCGAGTGGCGGGACGGTCCCCTCAGCCGGAAGCAATCCGCGGCAGAGCGCCAGCGCGCGTTCCTTGGCTTCGGCCGTCTTCAGCCGCTGGGCGACGTTCGCCAGGAAGTAAGCGCGAGCTTCGGGAGTCACCGCCGCGGCCCGGCCGTTCGCGAGCGCCCGGTCGGCAAACGATTTATACGGGAGCTTCGGGTCCCAGCTGAATTTATCGACCGTCCTCGAGATCAGCGTGTCCGCCCTGAACGCCGCTTTCCGGTCGGCCGCCATGCAGAAGAAGAGCAGGTCAACGATGGCTTCGCGCTGGGCCTGGATCAGTCCGTCGCGACCTGCGCCTTCGACGTTGGACAATCGATGAAAGAGGTTGCTCATGCGAAGTCACCCTACCGGTCCGACCACGCGAAATCACTTACAATGTTGCACCGAAATCCCGGCGGCGCACCATCCCGGACCATGCAATCGCACGAGGTTCTGCGGGAGGTCTTCAAGAAAACCAGCGCCAAGCAGGTGGCGTCGGACCTCAGCCTGTCACTCTCCCTGATCTATAAGTGGACGGAACCGCCCTCCGACGACTCGGGCAGCGGCGCCAACAACCCCCTCGATCGCGTGGGCCAGCTGATCAAGTCGACGCACGACCCGCGCATCGCGCAATGGGTCGCGGAACAGTCCGGGGGTTTCTTCATTCGCAACCCCGCCGACCTCACCCACACCGGCCAGCTCATCCCACTCACGAATGACATCGTGCAGGAATTCGCCGACATGCTGGCGACGATCGCTTCGTCCGCCTCGGATAGTCGCATCACGCCGGAAGAGGCCAAAAAGATCCGCGCCCGCTGGGAAGAATTGAAGAGCGTGACCGAGGCCTTCGTGCGCGCGTGCGAGAGCGGAAATTTCGGCGACGTCAAAAAAGCGGCCGACGAAGGCAAGAAGTAGCTTTTCGAGCAGGCAACCGCCGGGCCGGCTGTGGACAAAATTGCCGGGGCGCCGGGCGGGCCCGCCTTACCTTTTCGGAAAAGGCGCGAAAGATTCCGCGGTGCCGACGCGCCAGAAAGGACTGCGCGTGATTTCGGCCTTGGCCGTGAGACGCCAGACTTCGAATTCCTCATTGCCGAACCCTTTGAGCTGCGCGATCTCGCTCCCGCTGCCCAGCAGCGAGTGTTCGGCCATCAGTTCGATCACGCCTGGGTCCTGACGCACCACGTCGGACATCACGAGGTCATCGCCCGTGCCGAGCGCGCAGAGCCGCGCCGCGATGTTCACCGTCGTGCCGAAGTAATCGAGCCGGTCGTTCTGGTTGATCGCGATGCAGGGCCCGTGATGGAGGCCGCCTTTCAACGCGAGCGGGAACGGCTCATGCGATTTGCCGATGCCGTCGGGCAAAGGATAGTCCTCGGGCTGCGCGAAATAGCGCTGGGCCCGCACCAACGCCCGCAAGCCCGCGGAAGGCTGGGGAAACACGGCCATGACTGCGTCGCCCATGGTCTTCACGATCGCGCCGCCTTCGCCGGCGATGACCGCCTTCAGCACTTCAAAATGAGTGAGCACGCGCCCGAACGCCGGTGCATCACCAATCTCCTTGTAGAGCTGCGTGGAATTTTTCAGGTCGGTGAAAATCACGGTGAGCGAACCCACCGACACTTGCCCGCCAGGCCGCAGGATTTCGCGCGCGAACAGGTCGCGGAAAAGCTGCAGCGCCGTGACCTCCGCGGCCGTGGTTGACTGGTCGCTCCATTCCACGTGCTCCACAATCGCCATGCGCGGGGCGTCGCTCGAGTTGACCAAGGTGAGCGATGCACCGGGCGCGAGCGAAAGTTCGGGCGCGGGATCGGCCGTCGCGGCGAGCGCGAGCGTGCCGGCGGCCGCCTTTCCAGGCTCGACGCGAAAAGCGCTCAGCTCGGCCACGCCGGGCGTGCGCACGCGATAGCGGCCGGGTTTCATGGCGAGCACGAACGCGCGGCGTTCCCCGGGCTGCATCATCTGCTGCGCGACGACATGCGGGGTCACTTGCGGCCCGCCGACACAGTAATCCAGCCGGGTGACGGGCCGGATCGCGGCGTTGGGGGTAAACGTGAGTTCCACCGACTGGTCGAAGTTGGCGGTGAAATCGATGTGGCAGGTGTCGCAGTGAACGGCGGTGTCCAAAGTACCCAGCGACGTGGCCGAAGCTTTCGCGCCGCGGCAATGGGGGCAGAGCACGTCCCAATGAAAATCCAGCACGCCGGCCCGCGTGGCGTGCAGGAATAATTTCAACGTATCGCGCCGATCGGCGTGCCAGGCATCCGCGAGCGCGTAGGGCCGCATGCGTTGGGCCGGCAGGTCATCGGCCTCGCGCAGGAAATCCACCAGCCGCCCGACGAGCTCCGCCGGTTGGCCGGCGGATGCGCCCAACGACCGCTGCACGACCGCGAGCCGATCGGCCGCGCCCGGTGCGAGCCGCGGTTTTTTCGCGAGCTGGGAGATCTGCAATCCTTGCCGGGCGAATTCATCGTAGCGCCGGTAGACGCGCTCGGTGGCGGCCTTCGCTTGCTTGCCGATGGAAAACGGAAGTGCGAGCCGGCCGAGCAAATTGGCCGGGGTCATGATGAGCTCGTAGGTCAGCGTGGTGCCGCCGTCGGCGCGGGGAGCGAGTTCGCAGCGGGCGATCATGCGCGCGACCGGGCCGCTCGAGTAAAATCGGTCGACGGCGTAGCGCCACGGTTGCTCCCATTCGAACGCGTGTTCCTCCCACTCGATCGCGATCCCCATCACCATCGCGCGCAGGCGACGATGTTGCGACGTGCTGGGGAGAACCACGACCGGAGGATAGCCGCAATCGCGGTTAAAGCGCTCGGTGTTTGAAACGAAGGGCCACAGTGCTTCGGGCGAAGATTCGAAATCCCAAGTCCAACGGAAGCGCTGTTCGGCATGGGGCATGACCTGCGGGTTTAACCACGAATGGACACGAATGAACACGAATTACTTCGAGGCATCGGACGTCCACCCGTCGAACAACGGTGTGCCTTGTTAAAGACCGCTGGATCGCGGGCTGTGCTTGCAGCGGGGCCGGCGGCCCGGCCCTACCATTTGCCGCCGAGCAGTGATTTTGTCAGGAAAGCTGTCTGCAGGGCGGAGAGATCCTTCAGGCCTTTTTGCGCGAGCGTGAGCAGGCTTTGGAACTGCTCGGGCGAGAAGGTCGATTCCTCGCCGCTGCTCTGGACTTCCACAAATTGCCCGCGGCCGGTCATCACCACGTTGGCGTCCACATCCGCATCCTTGTCCTCGAGGTAATTCAAATCGAGCAGTTCGCGGCCGCCGAACATTCCCACGCTCACGGCCGCCACGGAGTCGGCCAGCGGGTTTTCGGCGAGCTTCTTTTCGTCGATCAATTTCTGCACGGCGAGGCGGGTCGCGAGATAGGCGCCCGTGATCGATGCCGTGCGCGTGCCGCCGTCGGCTTGGAGGACGTCGCAGTCGATCCAGAGGGTGTTGTCCCCCAGTTTCTGAAGGTCGACCACAGCGCGCAGCGAACGGCCGATGAGGCGCTGGATCTCAACGGTGCGCCCGTCGAGTTTTCCCTTGGAAATGTCGCGGGCCTTTCGGTCGAGGGTCGAGTAGGGCAGCATCGAGTATTCCGCGGTGAGCCAGCCGCCCTTGACGCCCTGCTGCCGCATCCAGGCCGGCACCTTGGGTTCGATCATGGCGGCGCAGATCACGCGGGTGGAACCGAAGGAAACCAGGACCGAGCCCGTGGCGTGGGGGGCGATGCCGGCCTCGAAAGTAATCGGGCGGAGTTGGGCGGGATGACGGCCGTCGGTGCGAAGAGTGGAGTCGGGCATGAGAGGGGGAGTAGCGAGTAGCCGAATCGTAGCAAGTGGCGAGTCGAGATTGTCCGTCGCCGAAGGTGGCGCGTGTTGTCCCCAACGCGCGGTCGCAGACCCTGAGCCGGTTGAACGGAAGCGACTCGGTCCGCATTCAAACGTCACGGAGCCAAACCGCGTGTTGGGGACAACGCGCTCCGCCTGCCTTCGGCGGGGGCCGATCGAGAGATGGCGCTGCGGTTATGGGGCCATCGGCCGCTCTTCGCGGTCGATCGGCTTGATTGGAGCGGCCTTGGCATTGGCCTGCTGTGACATGAACGAGATGAGCCGGTCGTTGAAATCCTTGGCGGGATCGTGGCCCATTTTTTTCAACGCCTGCGTCAGGGCCGCCACTTCCACCAGGCGCGCGATGTCGCGGCCCGGGCGGACGAATAGTTCGATGTGCGGGACTTTCAGGCCGAGCACTTCATAAAATTGCTCCTCGAGTCCCGTGCGTTCCTCAACCACCTCGGGCGTCCACTCCTGGAGCGAAACCACCATGTCGATGCGTTTTTCCAGGCGGATCGATTTGATGCCGAACATCTCGGCGACGTTGATGATGCCGATCCCGCGACACTCCATCCAACCGCGGTTGAGCGGGCGCGATGTGGCCATGAGCTCACGCTCGTCGAGGAGCTTGATGACGGTGAGATCGTCCGAAACCAGCGAGTGTCCCCGCTCGATCAGGGCCAGGGCGCATTCGCTTTTGCCGACGCCGCTGGTGCCGCGGAGCATCACGCCGACGCCCTTGATATCGAGCGTCGTGGCATGCTCGGTGGCGCTCGGGGCGAATTCGTTGTCGATGCAGAGGGTCGCGAGGTTCACGAAATTCATCGTGATCATCGGCGTGCGCAGGATGGGTAGGTTCATCTCCGCGGCGACCGCGAGCATCGGGTGCGTGGCGTTGAAATTGCGCGTGAGGATAAGGCACGGGATGTGCCGCTTCACCATCGCCTGCAGGATATCGATCTGCGTGCGCTGCGACAGGGTCTTCAGGTAGGTCATCTCGGCGGCGCCGAGGACCTGGATGCGTTTATTGGCGAAATATTTGAAGAAGCCCGTGAGCGCGAGGGAAGGCCGGTTGATCGTGCCCTCACGGATCAGGCGGTGCAGTCCGGACTCTCCCGTGATGACCTCCAGCTTCAGCTTCTGGCGATAGGTCTCGTAGAAGTGCGCAACGGTGATGCCGTGAATGGCTTTTTGCATGGGGGCTGGGGCAAAAGTAGTGAGTAGCGGGTAGCGGGTAGCGAGTAGAAAACCAGTTTGTTGGTAATCGGGAAAATTCGGAGCAGGCGAGCCGCCTGCGCTACTTCGGTCACGGGATTGTTCGCTACGCGCGGCCGTTTCGAGTTCCGCGCCCCAACGAGCCGAGGTTCTTCGCTACGCGCGGCCGTTTCAAGTTCTGCGCCCCAACGGGGCATGCTAGCCGAAGCCCAGGGCAACGCCCTGGGTTTTTTTTGGAGAAAACCGCAGCCCTGAAAGGGCGTTCTAACGGCGGGCGTGGCGTTTGGTGATGTTCATTGGTCCGCCCCTTCAGGGCTGGAAATTTATTGAATCAAAACCCAGGGCGTTGCCCTGGGCTCTGGCTGGAGTGCCCCTTTGGGGCGTCGGTCCGACGACCCGACCACCCGACGATGCGATGACCTGATGACCCGACGATGCGATGACCTGATGACCCGATGATGCGAGGTTCGGTGCGATGCGAGGGTCGACGAGATCCGCCGAGCCGAGGTTCTTCGCTACGCGCGGGTGTTTCGAGTTCTGCGCTATGCGCGGGTGTTTCGAATTCTGCGCCCCAACGGGGCATCCTAGCCAGAGCCCAGGGCAACGCCCTGGGTTTTTTTGGAGAGAATCTCAGCCCTGAAAGGGCGTTCTAACAAGGCTACCGGCGGTTCACGGAGCAGGCGGGCCGCCTGCGCTACGTCACAGGTTGAAGTCCTCGCCGAGGTAGAACTTCCGCGCTTGCTCGTCTTTGATCAGGAAATTGCCCGTGCCCTCCGTGAGGACCTTGCCTTTGTGGATGAGGTACGCGCGGTCGACGATCCGCAGGGTTTCGCGGACGTTGTGATCAGTCACGACCACCCCGATCCCGCGCGACTTCAGCTGGAGGATAATTTTCTGAACCTCTGCCACCGAGATCGGGTCGATCGCGGCGAACGGCTCGTCCATCAGCAGGAACTTCGGCTGCGTCACCAGCGCACGCGCGATTTCCAGGCGTCGGCGTTCCCCGCCGGAAAGCGTGTAGGCCTTCTGCTGGGCGACATGCCCAAGGCTCAGCTCGTCCAGGTGCTGCTTCACGCACGCGGCGCGTTCGCGGCGCGGCACGCCGGTGACCTCCGCGATCGCGAGGAGATTCTCCGCCACCGTGAGTTTGCGGAAAACCGACGGCTCCTGCGGCAGGTAACCAATGCCCTCCCGCGCCCGCTCGTGCATCCGTTGGCTCGTGATATCCACGCCATCCAGCGTCACGCGGCCTTTCGATGCCGGTACGAGCCCGACGATCATATAAAACGTCGTGGTTTTCCCGGCGCCGTTCGGGCCGAGCAGGCCGACAATTTCACCGGCGCGAAAATGCACGCTGATGCCGTCGACGACGTTGCGCGCGCCGAACGTCTTGACCAAACCCTCGGTCCGGATCTCAGCCACGGCCGGGGCGCTCATTTCGGCGGGACGGGTTTGGCGGGGTCGGCGGCCGGCGAAGCCGGCTTGCCGGCGTCCACCCCGAGGTCGCGCAACGCGGGGCCGGTGACACGGGACTTGTCGACGATCACGCGGCGCTCGCCGCGGAGCATCGTGATCTTCTCGCCCTGGCTCGTCCAACCGGTGCTTTTGTCCACGAGCACGGGGCTTTCCGTCAGCACAATCTTGTTTTCCTGCGGCAGAACTTCTGCGCGACCGCAGGTGGCTTCGCGGTCGCCCTGCACGATTACGACATGGCCGGTGGCGATCATGTACTTGAATTTCCTGAGCGTCGGCACGGTCGATGATTTGTCGCCGACCCCGGTGGCGGTGAACTCCAGGCGATCACAGATGATCTTCAGGTTGGTGCCGGTCACGACCACCGCGCCCTTGCACACGCCGCTGGTTTCATCCCCGACGCTATGCATGTCGAAATCGTCGCACGAAAGCGAAGTCGTCTCCGGCGGCAGTTCAGCACGGCCTGGCGAAACCACAGCCAAGGCGAGCAGGAGGAAGGCGGCGGCGGTTTTCATTTCAGGATATTCTTCAGCTCGGCGTTGATGACAATGTGGACGCTGCCGTGCAGCGACACCTTTTTCTCCACGTGGTCGAAGGTCCAGCGCATGCCCGTGGCCTCCATGTCGTCACGAATCAGGCGCACGCCTTGGTCGCCGTGGGCGAGGTTTTGTTTCGGCAAAAACGTCGCCGCCGTGCTCAAAACAATTGTTTCCACGCGATTCGAGGCGTCGCCGGTGAAGCCGGTGAGGTTGAGGTTCACGACGTCGATCTGGTTTTCGTCGCGCACGCGCGCTTCCGAGCCACGGAGCGTCATCAACCGATAGTTTTCCCTCGTGAACCGCATCATGCTCCAGTTTTTCGCGGGCGCGGAAATCACGGGGCTCGCCGGGATGGCGACGTCGGCAAATGCGACCAAGCCGATCGCGATGAGGAAACGTTTCATGACGCGGGTCCGCGGCGCGAAGCCAGCAGGTGCTCGCAGATTTCGCGCACGGCTCCGTGGCCGGCCTGGCGCCGCGTGACGTAGCGCGCGACCTTGAGCGCGGCCGGCATCGCATCGGGCACGCTCACACCAATCGCGGCCCAAGCGATCGCGGGCGCATCGATGTCGTCGTCGCCCATGTAAGCGCATTCCTGCGCGGTGAGTTGAAGCTTGGCCGCGAGCTCCTGCAGGGCCGCAAGTTTGTCGGAGCGGCCCTGGATAAGATACGGGATTTTCAGCTCCGTCGCGCGCACGGTGCTGGCCGCCGAGGGACGCCCGCTGATCCAAGCCACGGCGATGCCGGCGAGCTCGAGGCGTTTCATCCCCATGCCGTCGAGGATGGAAAACGATTTTGCCTCCGTGCCGTTGGAGCAAATCTGCACGGTGCCGTCGGTGAGGATGCCGTCGACATCGAGCGCCAGCAGGCGGATCCGGGCCCACGCGGAACGGGGAATGAGGCCGGGGGATTTACGGGGGCGGGGCATGGCGGGCAGAACGGCGCGGAGAGTGGATACCGTGGATTTCGTAAGTTCGAATGTTTTTAAAGGGAAGTTTGTGCTTCGAACTCGCCGGGCGAGCATTCCGAAGACCAACCCACAATTGGCTTCGCGGCGTCGTGCTGCGGCTCAAACCGCCGATTCGTTAACCGCGGAGTCGGGGTTGGACGGAACCGAAATGAGCCGGTGAGAAACCGGCGCTACGCCATCCACGCGGTCAGCTGTTCGATGAGTTTTTCCTTTGTCGGACGGTACGCATCTTCGAGCTCGAGCGCGAAGGGCACCGGCAAATCGAGCGAGCCGATCCGCAGCGGCGGGGCTTTCATCGTGGCGAAATGCTCCTCGACGAGGCGCGCCACGAGTTCTGCGCCGAATCCCAGCGTGCGGCGTCCTTCGTGGACGACAACGAGCCGCCCGGTGCGCGCGACGGACGCCTTGATCGAAGTGAGGTCCAGCGGTGAAAGGCAGCGCAGGTCGAAAAGGTCGAAGCTATGCTCGTATTCACCCGTAAGGTAATCGCAGACCTCGGTGGCGGCGTTCACCAGTTCCCCATAGGTGACGAAGGTGGCGTAGTCGCCTTGGCGAACCTGTCGCGGGTGCCACACGTCGCGGTACGACGGGTTCCACTTCACGGGCTGTTTCTTGCAGCGGTACAGCGCCTTGTTCTCGAAAATGATGACCGGGTTTCCATCCTCGTAGGCGGCTAGCATCGCATCGAACGCATCCTGTGGCGTGCTTGGGTACAGTCCCTTGATGCCCGGCATCGAAAGAAACATCGACTCGAGTTCCTGCGAATGGAACGACCCCAGTTGCACCGTGCCGCACGGAAAACGAAACACGACAGGACACGCCGCGCCCGAACGGAAATGGTAGGTCGCGGCGTTTTGCGTGATCTGCGTCACGGCTTCCGTCGCAAAATCCGCGAACTGGAATTCCTCGATCGGGCGATGGCCGTTCACCGCGAGCCCGATGGCGTAACCGGTGCAAGCGCTTTCGGCTAACGGGGTGTTGAAAACGCGCGGCCGGCCAAACTCGGCGAGCAGGTTGTCGGTGACTTTGAAGGCGCCGCCGTAAACGCCGATATCCTGGCCGAGGATAATCGACTCGGGGCGCTCGGTGAGGATTTTTCGCAGCGCGGCATTGAGCGCCTGCGCGACATTGAGCGAGAGCGGAGCCGCGGGCTCGGCTTTCCACGGCATCGGCGCGGCGGTCGGCGCGAAAAGATCGGCTTCCATTCCCGCGGGATCTGGCTTCGGGATCGCCAGGCACACGGTTACGCATTCCTCGATGAAGGCATTGACCTCGGCATCGATCTTATCGAGGCGCGTGGAATGTCCGGCCACCGCGAGCTTCGCGCGAAATTTAGGCAGCGGATCGCGGACGAAATACGAGTCGCTCTCGCCCGGCTTCATGTAGTCGCAGGTGTCGTATGCGGCGTGTCCGCGCAAACGGAGCGTATGGGCTTCGATCAGGATCGGCCGCGAGGTCGCGCGGACCTTGTCGAGCGCGGCGGCGAGAGCCCTCGTGGCGCCTTCGACGTCGGTCGCATCGAGGGAAAAACCCTCCATGCCGTAACCCGCCGCGCGTTTCCAGAGCTGGGTGCCCTCGACGAACTGTTCGCTCATCGGCGTGGAATACGCGTATTGGTTGTTCTCGATCACGAACACGACCGGGAGCGACAGGAGCGAAGCCAGGTTCAGGGATTCATGGATGTCGCCGGTGCTGGACGAGCCGTCGCCAAAAAAAGTCAGGCCCACCGCGGGACGGCCGAAGCGGCGTTGGGAATCCGTGGCGCCGGCGACGTTCGAAAGCATGGCGCCGAGGTGCGAGATCATCGGCAGCGACCGCTCCTTCGGGTTGCCGTGGTGGATGTTGCCCTCGCGCGCCTTGGTCGGGCTCGCGGCATTGGCGAAGTACTGGTTGAGATGATCGCACAGGTGATCGCCCCACACCAAATGGCCGCCGAAACCGCGGTGGGAGAACGACACCACGTCGATCGACTTGTCCGCCAGGAGGGCGAGGGGAACGATCAGGCCTTCGTTGCCCTGTCCGCCGGTGACCGTACCTTTGATCAGGCCTTGTCGAAAAAGGTCGAGGATTCGATTGTCCGCCGTACGCGCCAAATGCATCCAAGCGTAGACACGGAGCCAGCTTTCGACCGGGGATTTCTCGAGCTCAGCAATACGGATGTCATGCGACGCCAGGATGGCGGGAGGTTTAGGAAGAGCCATGGCCAAGCAGCGAAGTTGGTTGGGCCGCACGTCGCGGGCAAGCGATAGATTCGTCCTCAGAAAAATTCGTCGAGCAGCTGGAAATACTTTGTTCGCAGTAGATCCGGAGTCGGTAAACCATACCGACCAAAGAACTTTCCCTCGCAGTCTCGAACCGCATTGCGCCGAAGGCTGCGGAGTTCGGATTTTTAACCACGAATGGACACGAATGAACACGAATCCGAAATCGATCCTCGGATTTTACAGAGAGGTTAGGGAAGCAACCGAGTTCGGTGCTATGATTTCTCAAAAGGTCCAGTGAGATTTCTCCGTTCCCTCCTGTAAAATCCGGCGATCAGTGTCCGGATTCGTGTTCATTCGTGTCCATTCGTGGTTAAAATCCGGTGTTCGATTTTTCGAGTGCTTCGTTAATCGGCTATCGGCTTCGAGATCGCTTCGATCCGCTTCATCACGTCGGGCGTGAGCTGGTCCACGACTTCGAGCGCGCCAAAATTCTCCTTCAACTGCTCGGGTTTTGAGGCGCCGAGGATGACGCTGCTGACATGCGGATTTTTCAGGCACCAAGCCAAGGCCAGCCGGGGTAGGGAAGTGCCGAGCTCGGACGCGATCGCGGCCAGCTGTTTGATCGCCGCCATTTTCCTCGGGTAGGTGGGGTCGTTCGCTAGGCGATCGCGCAGCCACTCCATGCCGGGGGTGTTGAGCCGCGAGGTGGACGGGACGCCGTCATTGTATTTGCCCGTGAGCAGCCCGCTGGCCAGCGGTGACCAGACGGTCGTGCCCAAGCCGGGCGCAGCGTAGAGGGGCGCATATTCTTTTTCCACGCGCGTGCGGTGGAAGAGATTGTACTGGGGCTGTTCGACGACTGGGCGGTGCAGGTTGAGTTTGGCGCAGGTTTCGAACGCCTGTTTGATTTCCGCGGCGCTCCATTCGCTCGTGCCCCAATAAAGCACTTTGCCCTGCGTGATAAGATCGTGCATCGCCCGGGCGGTCTCCTCGATCGGGGTGTCCGGGTCGGGACGATGACAATAATACAGGTCGAGGTATTCGACCTGAAGGCGCTGCAGGGCGGCGTGGCAGGCTTCGATCACGTGCTTGCGCGACAAGCCGACTTGGTTCGGTCCATCGCGCTCGGCGCCGAAGAAGACTTTGCTCGAAACGAGAAAGGTGTCCCGGGGCCAGCCCGATTCCTTCAGGATCGCGCCCATGACGCGTTCGGCCTGGCCGTCGGCGTAGGTCTCGGCGTTGTCGAAGAAATTCACCCCCGCATCGTAGGCGGTGTGGAGCAGTTTCGCCGCGACGGGGTCGCCGACCTGTTTGCCGAAAGTGACCCAGGCGCCGTACGACAGCGCGCTGACTTTGAGACCCGAGGTGCCGACCCGCCGGTATTGCATGCTCATGGAGCTGAACATGCAGTTCCGGAAGGCGCTGTCTAACGCGCAGCGAGGAATTTTTGCGCGACGGTCAGGTCGCCGGCGGTCAATCCGTGCCCGGCATTGGAAACGTGGGTTGCAACTTCCGCGCCGCCTGCGCGCAAGAGCGTCGCGAGCCGCGCGGCATTTTCGTTCGGAATGATCGGGTCCTGATTGCCGCTCGCGATCAGCACACGGCGGCCCTCGAGCGAACCGGGCGTGGCTGGGCGTTCGAGCACGACCATCGCCCGGAGCAGGACGGCGCCGGCGAAGAGTTCGGGACGAAGCTGGAGCATCGCACCCGCGACGTTCGCGCCGTTGGAGAAACCGATCGCGATCAGCTGCCGCGGGTCGATCTCGTAAAGACGCGCGGTCGCGGCGACGAAGTCGGCCAGCTCATTCGTCCGCTGGCTGACTTCCCGCGGGTCGAAAACACCTTCGGCCAGGCGCGCGAAAAACCGATTTGCGCCGTGCTCGCTCACGTTTCCCCTCGGGCTCAGCAACGCGGAGCCGGGAGAGAGTTTGCGACCGAGCGGGAGCAGGTCGTATTCGTCGCCACCTGTGCCGTGGAGCAGCAGGACGGGTGGCGCGGCGGGATCCGTGCCAGGTTCGAAAACGTGGTGATGGGTTGGGTTCATGGGTCGACGACCAGCGGGGGAAGGGCGGCTTCGATTTCGGTGCGGTGAGATTCGAGATGGGGCGGAAGCCCGAGCTTGGTGCCCAAGGTTTCCACGGGCTCGTCGATCGCAAAGCCGGGTTGATCCGTCGCGATTTCGAAGAGGATTCCGGCGGGCTCGCGGTAGTAGATGGATTTGAAATACGCGCGATCGATGATCGGGCTGATGTGCAGGCCGCTGCGCGCGATTTCGGCATGAGCTGCTTCCTGGGTGACATCGGTCGGCGTGCGAAACGCGACGTGATGGATGGTCCCGGCGCCGTTCAGCCCGCGCGGCAGGGTGCGATCAGTGAGAAGGTCGACGTAGGTGCCGGGACCGCCCGGGCCGACGGTGTAGCGGGTCCGCGCGCCTTCCTGCGCCACGAGGCGGTAACCCATCGTGTCCGTCAGAACCGTTGCGGTTGCGGTCGCATCGACCAATCCGAGCGTCGAACTGTGGAAGCCGCGGATGCCATGCTCGGCCGGCACGTCTTTCGACGGCGCGGGCTGGCGCGAATCCGCTTCGGACGTCGCGATCAGTTCGAGGCGCAGGCCGTCGGGATCGAAAGTCGTGAGGACCTTGTCACCAAAGCGGGTGATGACGGGCTCGGTCTTCACGTCCAGCTTGGCCAAGCGCTCCTGCCAAAATCCGAGCGCGGCGGCGGGAATGGAGAATCCCGTCGCATAGGCCTGGCCGCTGCCGGGACGTCCACGGCGGAGATTCGGCCACGGGAAAAAGGTCAGGGCCGTCCCGGGCGAGCCGGCATAATCGCCATAGTAGAGGTGATAGGTGCTGGGATCGTCTTGGTTGACGGATTTCTTGATGAAGCGAAGGCCGAGGACACGCGTGTAGAATTCGAAGTTAGCGCGCGGATCGGATGCCATCGCAGTGATATGATGCAGGCCGAGCAGGTTCATGGTGGGTTTGTGTGATGTGCTTTGTGTTTTGTGAAAGTCGGAAGAGGGAAAGTAATTTGAATTGGAAGTAATATTGGACAAAAAAAGAGCCTGTCAAACCGCCGTGGGAGGTATGGGGCGCAGTCCAACTTTCTTGCAGAGCCAGCCGAGGGTGAACTGCTCGGAAGAGGAGAGAGCGGAGAATTCGCGCGCCAGACTGGCGGCAATTTTCGGGAAGAGATCCGCAATCAAGGCCTGGCCCTTTTCGGTCAGCGAGACGGTGACAAATCGGCGATCTTCTTCGCTGCGCTCACGTCGAACTAACCCCATTTTCTCGAGATTATCGACGATTAAGGTCAAGTTTCCGCCGCTCTTGAGCAGTTTTGCCGCAAGTTCGCTTTGGAACAACGGGCCCCGGTGGAGGAGGGTTTCCAAGACGCCAAACTGCGAAAGCGTGAGATTCTTAGGGAGCACCGTATGGGCGCGCGCCGTGACCGATTCGGCCGCGCGCATCAGCTTAATGTAGGCGTTGAGAGCATCGATTTCGCCCTTGGTGCCTTGGTAATGGGTTCCCATATTGATTCGATATCAAAATGACTATTGTTTTGATGTCAAATTAAAATGGCGTAATTGGCACGGGCATTTAGAAGTAGCGAGTAGCGCGTAGCGGGTAGCGAGTAGCGGGTAGCGAGTAGTCGGATCCGGTGCGGTCAGGACATCCTATCCACCACCATCCTATTCTGCGCCTCAGGGGGTGCTTGGGTATGCTCGCTACTCGCTACCCGCTACTCGGGCAGAAGCAGGCGGGCCGCCTGCGCTACTTTTCACGCCATGCTGTCGAGTTTCTGGATTCGCGGGATATGGCGGCCGCCCTCGAATTCGGTGGCGAGCCAGGTTCGCACGATTTTGAAAGCTTCCTCGATCGTGATGGTCCGCTCGCCAAGCGAGAGGCAGTTCGCGTCGTTGTGCGCGCGATTCCAGATCGCGACCTGTTCGGTCCAGCAGACGCCGCAGCGAACCCCCCGCACCCGATTTGCCGCCATCGCTTCCCCGTTGCCGGAGCCGCCCAGGACAATGCCGCGCTCGACTTCGTGGCTCGCCACCGCGCGGGCGACGGGGAAACAGAAGTCGGGGTAGTCACACCGCTCGAGCGAGTGCGTTCCCATGTCGCGTACCGTGTGACCGTCGGCGAGGAGCATTCCCTTGATCGCCTCCTTGTACGTGAAGCCGGCGTGGTCCGAACCGATGGCGATCGTAAAAGTCTTTTTCATGGCGGGTGCGTGAACTGGGGCGAGGTTGAAGTGTCCATATTTCCCGATTCATCGTCCGCATCCAGCAAACAAATTCCGCTCCATGGCTTTCCCCTTTCGATCTCTCCTGTTCGCCACCGCCCTCGGATTCGTCGCCGGTTGTGCTTCGCCGTCGTCCCGCATCGAAAAAAAACAGTCGGCCTTCAACACCTGGCCGGCCGACGTGCAGGAAAAAGTGCGCGCCGGGAAAATCGAAGTGGGGTTCAACCAGGAAATGGTTGCCGTCGCGTTGGGCCAGCCCGATCGGACCGCGACCCGCACCACGGCCCAAGGCACGGCGGAAGTCTGGATTTATTTTGATAGGGGCCCGAAATTTTCGATCGGGCTCGGCGTGGGTTCGTCCAGCCGGCACAGTGCTTACGGCGGCGGGGTCGTCGTCGGCGACAATGGTTTCCGCGATGACGAATTCATGCGCGTGATCTTTAACGCCGGTCGCGTCGTCGCGATCGAGATGCGGCGCTGACTTCTATTCCACCGCTCCCACCGAGCGGAGAAAGGCAAGCGTGTCACTGAGATCGGCGAACACCATCGTGGGATGGTGCGCCCGCAATTCCTCCACCGAGTACTTTCCGGTGGCGACGGCGATGGTCTTGGCGCCAATGACCTTGCCGCAGGCGATGTCGTGAGGCGTGTCACCGATCACGAAAATATTTCCCGGCGCGAAATCGATGCCGTGTTTTTCCTTCGCGCGTCGCAGGGCGACGGGCCCGAGGTCGTTGCGGGAGGGGCTGTCGTCGGCGAACGCCCCGAATGCGAAAAAGTGGGAGATCCCGTGGTGCCCGAGTTTGATGCGCGCTCCCCGTTCGACGTTTCCCGTCAGCAGCGCCTGCGCGTAGTCGGCGTGGCCCGACAGCGCGGTCAAAATCGCCGAAACGCCGGGGAGAATCCGCGTGCCCGGATTCTTCAGCGCTCCCGGCAACTCCTTCAAGTAAGCCTCGAGGAATCGCTTCAGGTGGACGTCATCGTCGGGCAGCGAAATTTTCCCGAGAATCTGGCGGATGATGTAACTATCGGTCCGGCCAGCGTAATCGATGTCTGCGAGGGAGCGCTCGACGCCGAACTCCAGTTTCAGCGCCGCTTCGAGTGCGCTCATGCCCGCGCCGCCCGAGAGCGTCAGGGTGCCATCGATGTCCCAAAGGATCAGAGTTTTCATGCGCCAGGTGGAGCTTCAGGATGTTGCCTTGGTGGAGGAAGGCAAAAGGCACAGCGTTCACGCCCTTGTCTACTAATCGTCCACGCCGTGGGAACTGTCCTGGGCAGTAACTTTCCAAATCCAAGCACGTCCCACTCCAAATCATGAAAACTCTTCTCTCGTTTTTAATGCTCGCAGGCGGCTTCGTCCTGCTCACCGGGTGTTCCACCCCGCAGTCGCGCATCAACGACAACCCCGAGGTTTTCGCGCGGCTTACGCCCGAGCAGCAACAGCTGATCAAGGACGGCAAGGTCGCGATCGGCTTCGACATGTCGATGGTGAAGCTCGCCCTGGGCGACGCGGATCGCGTCCGCACGCGCACCGACAGCCAGGGCGTGAGCGAAATCTGGAGTTACGTGACGTACGAGGGCGACGACGGCATGCTGCTCTATCGCGGGTACTACCATCGCTACTACTACGGCGGCGGTTCCCCGTTCTACCCTTACTATCTCGGCTATCCTTCGCGTCGCGAGCATGAGCACTTCCGAGTCGTGTTTCGCAACGGTCGCGTCGTATCGATCGAGAACGAAACCCGCTAGGTTTTCACGCGGCGCGAAAACCCTATTTACTGTTCCGGGCTCGGGTTGGCTTAACCGATGAGCTGATTTCGCCCGGGGCGGTTTGGGAACCCAGGGTTTCGCGTTGCGCGAAAATCCTGGGGGACGAACCGGTGAACCGCCGAAACACCGTGGCGAAATATTGTGAGCTGGAAAAACCCAGCTCATGGGCGACGGCGGTGACCGTCGCGCCTGGGCGGCTCAAGCGCGTTTGGGCGAGGGCGAGCCGGTGACGCAGCACGTGTTCGCGCGGGGGAAGGCCGACTTCCTCGCGAAACCGCGCCTTGAATCGCGACGGGGAGAGCCGCACCAACCGGGCCAGTTGCGGGACGGAGGGAAGTTCGCCGGTGTTCTCCGCGATATGGGTGAGCGCGCGCTGGATGCGCGGTGAAGGTGTCGCCCGCTGGTTGCGGTGCGACGCGCGCAGGGTGCTGAACAGATAGCGGAGCACGAGGGTGGCGGCGCCGATCCGGTCGAGCTTCGATTTCGCGCGATCGATCGCGTGGAAAATTTCCTCGAGCAGATCGTGGGTGCCGGGCTCTGCGGCAAAGTGCCGGGAGGGCAGGGTGAGCAAGGCTTGCCGCAGCGCGCGCGACGCGGCGGGATCGAGAAAAAACAGCGGCTGTCGCGGGGCTTTCAACCGGATGAACACCCAGTACAGCACGCCTTTCTCCTCGGGCATGCCGGCGGAATCGTGCGGCTCGCCGGGAAAAACCAGGTACTGGTCCCCGCCCCGCAGGCGGTAGATTTCGTTGTTCACCCGGTAGGTCTGCTGGCCGCGCGCGAGGAAACAGATCTCGAGTCCCGCGGGATGAGAGCGGAGCCGCAGGCCTTCGTAGGCGTTCGCGTAACGGTAGCGGCCGATTTCGGCGAGGCCGGGGATTCCGATCTGCCGCTCGTAGCGCTCCCAGCGCCGCGCCTGTTGCTCGGGCGTCATCACGTGCGCGGAAGTCAAAACCCGGGCGGTCGGACGGATGTTCGATTTTGTACTGCGGGACATTGTCGGACGACACCGTTCGACGGGGCGGCTATCCTGTCGAGCGATGAATGCAACGACCCCTTTGCCCGTTCCGAAATATGGCGAGCCGGCTGCGCTGGCCCCGACGAAACTGCTGACGCCCGAGCAGGTCGCGTTCTACCACGAGCACGGCTACGTGTCGGTCGACGCGGTGATGCCGCCGGAGGAAGTGGGCGCCGTGCGCGCGATCTACGATCGCCTCTTCAACGAGGACCGCAGCAAGACGGAGGCGGATTTCTACGACATCAACGGCGCGAAGAAGGCGGGGAAGAAAGAGGCGATCCCGCAGATCCTGCAGCCGGCGAAATACGCCCCGGCGCTGCTGGCGACGCAGATGGTCGCGAACCTGAAGGCGATGATGAAGCAGTTGCACGGTGAGACCACGAAGATGGTGGGCGACCACGCGATCAACAAACCGCCGCACAACGAGGCCGCGACGCCGTGGCACCAGGACGAGGCATACTGGGACCCGGCGAAGGATTACTCGAGCCTCAGCGCATGGGTGGCGCTGCAGCCGGCGACGACCGTTAACGGCTGCATGTTTTTCGTGCCGGGTTCGCACAAGTTCGACATCGTGGCGCATCGCCCGATCGGCGGCGACCCGACGACGCCGGGTCTTGAGGTTGAACCGGGCGCGGTCGATTTGAAGAGCGCCGTCGCCTGCGAACTTCCGGCGGGCGGCGCCACATTCCACTCGGGCCGGACGCTGCATTACACACCGCCAAATAAATCCGAGGATTTCCGCCGCGCCTACATCGCGATGGGTTCGGCGTATGAACGTCCGCGCCCCGTGCCACGGCGCTACCCGTGGCGCGAACAACAGCAGGCCGCCGCGGCAAATCATCCTTCAGTCAAGGTGAAGAGTTAGGTGGCGCAAAAGTAGAATGTCTCGGCGGAGCCGAGGGTGGAGCGTGTTGTCCCCAACGCGCTTGTTTGGCTCCGACGACGTTTAAATGCGGGCGGAGCCGCTCCCATTCGACCGGCTCTGGGTCGACGACAACACGTTGGGGACAACGCGTTCCACCCGCGAGCTGCGCTCGCGAAGGAAACCTCTCTCAGCGGCGTTCGCGGCGGTTTATGCGGACGGGCTCGCTTTCAGAAGCGGGTCGGAGACCGCGCCCTACTTAGAGGGCGTGGATCGCGCTTTTGCTGACGGCGAGGCCGGCTTCCTTGATCGCCTCACTCATCGTCGGATGGGCGTGAATCGTGCGGCCGAGGTCCTCGGCGCTGCCGCCGTATTCCATATGGGTCACGACTTCACTGATCAGCTCACCCGCGCCGTGCCCGAGAATTTGCGCGCCCAGGATCCGGTCGGTCTTCGCATCGGCGATGATCTTCACGTAGCCGTCCGTGGTGTCGGCGGCGATCGCGCGGCCGTTGGCGGCAAAATTGAATTTGCCGATGTTCACGGCGCGATTGGCCGCCTTGGCGGCGTCTTCACCCAAGCCCACGCTCGCGACTTCGGGCTCGGTGTAGACGATCGCAGGCACGAGGTCCCAATTCACGTGGCCGGCCTTGCCCACGATCCATTCCGCGACCGCGGCGCCGTCTTCCTCAGCCTTGTGCGCGAGCATCGGACCGGCGATGGCGTCGCCGATCGCCCAGATTCCGGCGACTGATGTCTTGAGATGCGCGTCGACCTTCACGCGTTTCTTTTCATCGAGCTGTACGCCGGCTTTCTCAAGTCCAAGTCCATCGGTGAAAGGACGTCGGCCCACGGCCACCAGCACCTTGTCGGCCGGAAATTCGAGTTTCTGGCCGTCGCGCTCGGCGGTGAGCACGCCGCTGGCGAAGCCCGTGACCTTCGCCCCGGTTTCAATCTTCAATCCCTGCTTCGTGAGCATGCGAGTGAAGTTGCGCACAATGTCGTCGTCGTACGTCGCGATGATCTTCGGCAGGAATTCCACGACCGTTACTTCGCTGCCCAGGCGCGACCAGACTGAGCCGAGTTCCAAGCCGATCGCGCCGCCGCCGACGACCACGAGCTTTTTCGGGACTTCGCTGAAGGCGATGGCTTGGTCGCTGGAAACCACCGTGGTCCCGTCGAATTTCATGAAGGGCAGCTCGACCGGCGCGGAACCGGTGGCGATGACGATGTTTTTGGCGGTGATCTCGGTCGCGGCGCCCGTGCTCGCGGCGACGGTCAAGACGCTCGCCGATTTGAAAGCGGCTGAGCCGGTGATCACGGTGACCTTGCGGGCCTTGGCGAGCATCGCGAGGCCGCCGACGTTCTTCGCGACGACCTCGTCTTTGCGTTTCAGGAAAGTCGCGAGGTCGAGCTCGACTGAACCGACCTTGATGCCGTGGGCCGCCGCATGCGTCTTGGCGAACGCGTAGTGCTCGCTCGAATGCAGCAGCGCCTTGCTCGGGATGCAACCGACGTTGAGACAGGTGCCGCCGAGTGTGGCGCGTTTGTCGATCAGCGCGACCTTGAGGCCGAGTTGCGCGGCGCGAAATGCGCACACATAGCCGCCGGGGCCGGCGCCGATCACGATGAGGTCGAAGGAGTCCATGGGAAAAGGGAGAGGAGCGAGGAACGGGTGATGAGTAGCGAGTAGGTCCGAGAGCTAGAATCGTCTATCGACGAGAAGGTATAGCGGCGTCGAGTGACACTGGGGGAGGGCGATGACTGGATTGAAATGCCCGCTCCTCACTACCCGCCGCTCGCTCCTTCACAAAAAATCAGATGCCTAGGATCAGGCGCGTCGGGTCCTCAATCGCCTGCTTCACTTTCACGAGGAAGGTGACGGCTTGTTTGCCGTCGACCACCCGGTGGTCGTAGCTGAGCGCGATGTACATCATCGGGCGGATGACGACCTGGCCGTTGACCGCCATGGGGCGCTCGTTGATCGAATGCATGCCGAGGATGGCGCTTTGCGGGGGATTGATGATCGGGGTCGAGAGCAGCGAACCAAACGTGCCGCCATTGGTGATGGTGAACACCCCGCCTTCGAGGTCGGCGAGGGTGATCTTGCCGTCGCGCGCCTTGGTGGCAGCGAGCGCAATCTGCTTTTCCACGTCGGCCATGCCGAGCGTGTCGCAGTTTTTCACGACCGGGACCATCAGGCCCCTGTCGGTGGAAACGGCGACGCCGATGTCGTAGTAGTTGTTTTCGACCAGCGTATCGCCGTCGATCTGGGCGTTGATTGCCGGGACTTCCTTGAGCGCGTGCACGACGGCTTTGACGAAGAAGGACATGAACCCGAGCTTCACGCCGTTCTTCTTCACAAAGTCATCCTGGTACTTGGCGCGCAACGCCATGACGCCGGACATGTCGACTTCGTTGAACGTCGTGAGCATCGCAGCCTCGTGCTGGGCGGAGACGAGGCGTTGGGCGATCTTCTGGCGCAGGGGCGACATCTTGCGGCGCGTCTGGCGGGCGGCGGACGATGTGGCCGGGGCGGCCGATTGCGGATTGCGGATGGCGGATGGCGGATTGGCCGGCGCGGAGGGCGCCGCTGGAGTGGTGGCCGGCTCGGCGGCGAGCATGTCGCCCTTGGTGACGCGGCCGGCTTTGCCGGTGCCGGCGACGGTGGCGGGGTCGACGCCGGTTTCGGCGGCGAGACGTCGCACGGCCGGGGATGAAACATCCTTCGCGGGGGAAGCGGCGGGTGTGGGTGCCGCTTCCTTGGTGGGCGCGGCCGCAGGTGTGGCGGCGCCGGGCGCAGGTGCGGAGGCGGCGGTGTCGATCGAGGCGACGACCTGGCCGATTTTGACTTCGGCGCCGGCTTCGACCTTCAGGGAAATTTTGCCGGCGGATTCGGCGGTGCCTTCCGACGTGATCTTGTCCGTTTCAAGTTCGAAGAGCGCCTGGTCTTTTTTGACCATGTCGCCGTCCTTGACGTGCCACTTGGCGAGTACGCCGGAATTGATCGATTCGCCCATCGGCGGGATTTTAACTTCGATAGCCATGAGAAAAGGGTTTTAGAGGGTGAAAGCTTCTTTGAGAAAGGTCGCGAGTTCGTGCTTATGCAAGGCGAGGGAACCGACGGCGGGCGACGATGAGGCGTCGCGCCCGGCATAGATCGGCACGAGTTTGAAGAGGTCGCCGAGCAACGGTGCGATATAAGTCCATGCGCCCATGTTCTGGGATTCTTCCTGGCACCAGACGAGGCGGCAGCCGGAATATTTTTTCGCAATCTCGGCGAGCCGGCGGGTGTGAAGCGGATAAAGCTGCTCGAGGCGAACGATCGCAGTGTCCGTGACGCTGTTTTTTTCCCGGTAGTCGACGAGGTCGTAGTAAACCTTGCCAGAGCAGAGGATCAGGCGCGTGGGCGCCGCGATCGGGGCGGCAAAGGGCGCGCGTGTGCCGGTGCCGGTCGTGGCGTAACGGGGGTCGTCGATGATTTCCTGGAAGGAGCCGATGGTAAAATCCTCGAGGCGCGAGGTCGCCGCGGGAAGACGGAGCAGCGATTTCGGCGACATCACGATGAGCGGCTTCAGGAAATTGCGCTTCATCTGCCGGCGCAGCGCATGGAAGAAATTTGCCGGGGTCGTGATATTCGCGACCTGCATGTTATCCTCGGCACACGCCTGCAGGAAACGCTCGAGTCGGGCGGAGGAATGCTCGGGTCCCTGTCCCTCGTAGCCGTGGGGCAGGAGGAGCACGATGCCGCTGGCGCGCTGCCATTTCGATTCGCCGCTGGCGATGAACTGGTCGATCACGACTTGGGCGCCATTGACGAAATCGCCGAACTGAGCCTCCCAGATGCAGAGCATGCTGGGGTAATCGAGGGAGTAACCGTAGTCGAATCCGAGGACGGCCGCCTCCGAGAGGAGTGAATTATAGACGCAGAAGCGCGCCTGTTTTTCCTCGAGGTTGAGGAGCGGTGTGTAGGTTTCGTGGGTCTCGGCATCGTGCAGCACGGCGTGGCGATGGCTAAAGGTGCCACGCTGGGTGTCCTGTCCGCTCAGCCGAACCGGCGTCCCTTCCACGAGGAGGCTGCCAAAAGCGAGAGCTTCACCGAAACCCCAGTCGATCGGGCCGCCTTCCTTGAAGGCTTGGGCGCGCGTCTCGAGGAAGCGTTTGATCTTCGGGTTCAGCTTGAAATCCGCGGGCACCTTGGTGAGGCCGCGCACGATGTTTTCGATGACGGGCAGGGCGACACCGGTGTCGACTTTCTTGAAATGGTAATCCGGCTGGATGACCGCGGTGGAGCCTTCGAATTTTTTCGCTTCGAGCGCGGCGGCGCGCTTGGCGGATTTCGCCGTTTCCGCGGCCTTGGCTTTTTCGAGATTGGCTTCGAGGGCATTGGTGTACTCGGCCTTGATCGCGTCGGACTCGGCTTCGGTGATCGTGCCTTCGGCGACGAGCTTTTGGCTGAGCACCGCGGAAACCTGCGGGTGCGCGGCGATCTTGCGGTAGAGCAGGGGCTGCGTGAACGCGGGCTCGTCGCTCTCGTTGTGGCCGTGCTTCCGGTAGCAGTACATGTCGATCACGACGTCGCGCTGCCACTGCTCGCGGAAATCGAGGGCGAGCTGGGCGATCATGCAGACCGCCTCGGGATCGTCGCCGTTCACATGGAAGACCGGGGCCTCGATCATCTTGGCCACGTCGGTGCAGTAGCGGGTCGAACGCGCATCCTCGGGATCCGTGGTGAAACCGATCTGGTTGTTGACGACGAAGTGGAGCGTTCCGCCCGTGCGATAACCGGGCAGCTGGGAAAAGTTCATCGTCTCGGCGACGACACCCTGGCCGGCAAAAGCGGCGTCGCCGTGGATCAGGAGCGGAAGGACGCGCCGGCGCTCGGTGTCGCCGCGGATGCGCTGGCGGGCGCGGGCTTTGCCTTCGACGACGGGGTCGACGATCTCGAGGTGCGAGGGATTCGCCGCGAGGCGGACTTCGACCTTCTTGCCGGCGGCGGTGTCGAGGATCGCTTCGTAGCCGAGATGGTACTTCACGTCGCCATCGCCGCCCACGGCATCGGGAATATAATTTTCGGAGAACTGTTCGAACAGGAGGTCGAAGTTCTTCCGCATCACGCTGGTGAGGATGTTGAGGCGTCCACGGTGGGCCATGCCCATGACGACTTCCTCAACGGCGACGTGGGGGCAGTGCTCGATGATGGCGTCGACGGCGGCGATCATGGTTTCCCCGCCCTCGAGCGAGAAACGTTTTTGGCCGACGTACTTGGTGTGGAGAAATTTCTCGAAGAGCTCGGCCTTGTGGACGCGGCGGAGGATGCGGATTTTTTCGCCGCGGGAGAAATTGGGCTGGTTGCGCGTGGTCTCCATGCGATCCTGGAGCCAGCGGCGAACGTCGACATCCTGGATGTGCGTGTACTCGACGCCGATGTGGTCGCAGTAGGTGGTGCGCAGGGCGATCAGGACATCCTGGAGCTTCATCTGTCCGCCGCCGAGATAAGTGCCGACGTCGAACGAGGTTTCCAGGTCGGCCTCGCCGAGATCGAACTGGGCGAGCGACAATTTGGGATGGGGCGGAGGAGGGTCGCTGAGCGGATCGAGGTGCGCTTCCATGTGCCCGATAGCGCGGTAGGTGCTGATCAGGTAGTGGACGTGCGATTGCTTGAGGCTGTCGATGATGGGGGCGGCGGCAGCGGCGCTCGCGGTGGGGGAGCCGCCATTGCTCCCGAGAGTGAATCCCTGAAAGAAGGCGCGCCAGGTGGGGTCGACGGAGTCGGGGTTCTGTTGCCACGCTTCATAGGCCGCTTCGATGACGGCGGAATTGGCGTTGGTGGGAACGTTGAGGGAATTCATGGAGGGGTGAAGCGCCGGCTTAAAGAGCGACGGCCAAGCTGTATGCTGTAAGCAGGCGATTAGGTATGATTGGCCGAACAATCAGCATGCGTCACGAGCTTACTCAAGCTCGCGTCGGGGTTCTGACGGGGATTGCAATCGAGCTTAACGTGGGTAACAGCGGGATTAGTTTCTTCATTCGCATCCATGGAATCGCAAATCAAAGCTGCCCTTATCTCGTTGCTGGACGGTATTAAGCGTTCAGATGGCAAAATAATCGCCTTGGAGATGGAGCGTTTGGATGATTTCCTGGCGAGAGGACAGGCAGATGGTTCCCTGCATCCGCAACTCGAACATTTTCTCGAAAAGCGGAGTTATGCGAAGGCCGTGATGTTTTTGGGCGGCGAAACCGACATCCCAGTGGGCGCGTGCGGAGGACGCCCGGGGAAAGGCGGAGTGCGGAAATCGGAAACCGGAAATGAAGCCAAGGCTCCATGAGCGCGTCCGGAAAAATTTCAACCGATGGTGGTGGTGGCTTGGGGCAGAATCCTTTCGCGGCCTTAAGCGGCTCGGGCCTGCCAACCAAGCCTTCCGTTCCCGGCGCTTCTGAATCTCTCCGGCTTCCGGTGCCCGAAATCCGCCATCGAGGCCGGGTGGATATTCTGCGCGAAACCGGCAATCGTGGCGGGAAAACGGTGACGGTGGTGAAGGGGTTTACTGGAATCGGCCTGCCGGAAAAGGAACAGCTCGCGAAAAAGATGCGGGCCGCCTGCGGTTGCGGGGGGACGGTGAAGGACGGCCAGATCGAATTGCAGGGCGACAAGCGGGAGCAGGTCGCGAAAATCCTGACGGAAGCGGGATTCCGGCCGGTGTTCGCGGGTGGTTGACGTAGCGCAGGCAGCCCGCCTGCTCCGAAGTTGCGGCTGAGTTTCCACCTAGGCCGAGCCGAAGTTTTCCCGCGGAATCTGCGGATGGACACAGATCCAAGATACCCAACACCGGGCAGTTCCTCAGGAACTCCGTACGGCGCGCCCTACGCCGCCAATCCGGCGGCGAGGGTCAATGCGCCTTTGGCGCGGTTCATGATGTAGATGTGGTAACCCGGCGCGCCATGCGCGAGGAGCTCACGGATCTGGGTCAGCGCCCAGTCGATGCCCACGGTTTCCACGACATCGGCGTTGTCGGCCGCGGCTTCCAGGCGCGTGATCAATTTTTGCGGCAGCGCGGCGCCGCACATCGTCGTGAATCGCTGGATTTGCTTGAGCGAGAGCACAGGCATGATTCCCGGCACGATCGGCACCGTGATGCCAACGGCCCGACACCGGTCGACGAAGCGGAAATATGCGGCGTTGTCGAAAAAGAGCTGGGTCGTGATGAAGTCGGCGCCGGCGTCGACCTTGCGCTTCAGGTTCGACAGGTCGAGGTCGGCATCCGGTGCCTCGGGGTGCTTTTCCGGATAACCTCCAACCCCGAGGCAAAAATCCCCGTGGCAGGATTTCAGCAGCGCCACGAGGTCGCTGGCATAGCGCAGGCCATCCTGGTACGGCGTGAAAGTTGTCTCACCTTTCGGCGGATCGCCGCGGAGCGTCATGATATTCCGAAACCCGCCGGCATGGATGCGGTGCGCAATTTCCGCGAGGTCGGCGCGGGAGTGCCCGACGCACGTCAAGTGGGGCATCACCGTGAAGCCAAAATCCTGCCGCAGAAAATCGCTGACCTGAGCGGTCCGTTCACGCGTGCTGCCACCCGCGCCATAGGTCACGGAAACGAAATCGGGATTGATCCGTTTCAGCGCCGACGCCGTGGCGCGCAACGCCTCCACGCCTGAATCGTCCTTCGGCGGGAAAAACTCCAGCGAGCGCAAAGGACGCCCCTGTGCAAAGAGTTCGGCGATGGAGCGGTCGGGTGTCATCAACGTATCAACACATAGGCAAACGTTGATACGTGTAAAGGGCAGAAAACTCGGCCGCGACGGACCGTGGCGTGGCGGGACGGATCTGAGGCATGGAATTTTTAACCACGAAGGAACGCGGATCCCGACGATCCTCGGTGGAGATTCAGCGGCTAGCGGATCGACGGTTTGATCGCCGGCTCGGCGTGGACCTCAAAAATAATGTAGCCCGCGGATCGCCAAACCTGCTGGACGGAAAAGAACGGCTTTACCCAGACAGCGCGGCGGGAAAGCAACGCGAGTTGTGCGGGCGAACGGGTCATGACCACATAACGCAGCCCGGAATTTTTCCATTGCTGCGCGACGAATTGCGGCGGAAGGCTCGCGTCGAAGAGCCAGGCCACTTCGGGGCTCCACATCGGGACGACGGCAATGTCCTCCCGCTGGAACGAATGGGGCAGGCTGACGCACTCGCTCAGGATCCGAGTGTGGTCGGGCAGCGTCTTGAGATGTTGCGCCAACTCGGCATCCAGCGCGCTGCCGCCGACCTTATAGCGCTGTCCGGCATTGGGCCATTCGTGGGGCGCGAGATGAAATGGGTTGTGCGGCAACGTCAGGGTGACGGGGAGCGCCGTGAATACGGCGATGGCCAGGACCGCGCTCGACACTTGGGAAGATTTGAAACCGAGGCCCGCCACGGTCACGCCGCCAAACACGGCGCCGATCGCGAAGGCCGGGCTGAGCACGCGCAGGGAATAAAATAATCCGCCGCCGGTGTAGGGCACCGACGCGAACCACAGCATGGCGACGGGGGCGATCGCGACGAAACAAACCACCGCGGCGACGCGGCCGCGGACCATTCCAGCGATTACGGGCAACCAGCAAAGCACAGCCGCCGGCGCGCAAAGCAGGAGGTAGCGGCCCAACGACAACCACCCGCCGGCCGTCGTGAAAATCGCACCCGAGGCGGATGAAATGCTTCCGGCCCAATCGACAAAGATCCGGTTGATCGTGAAAAGGCCGTGCGCATCGAGGCTGTAAAATGGATTTCCGGTGAGGGCGCAGACGCGCAAGGGCCAAGCCGCCGCCAGCGGAAAAGCAATCGCGGCAAACATCAGCCAGGCGTTGCGGGGCGCACGCAGCACTCGAAGCAGCGCCAGTCCCAGCACCGGGAAGACGAGCCCGTATTCCCGCGTGCTCGCGCCGAGTACCGCCGCGCCTGCGGCCAGCACGAGCCACCCGTTGCCTGGCGCCTGCTTCCAACGCACGAGCGCGAAACAAAGTGCGCACACCGCGATCGCCGTGAGCCCGGTTTCCTGGCCCATGATGACGGACCAGCTCAGGATGGGGGTGGCCGCGGCAATCATCAGCGCGGTGCGAGCCGCCGTCCGTCCACCCCACGCGAAGGCGAGCCGCCACATCAATTCGTGGAGCGCCAGGACCTGGAGGAGCACTTCCGCCGACGCCCAGGTTTCCCGCATGCTTGATCCACAGGCGTAGGCCCACGCATGCAGGCCGGCTGCCCCGGGGGGAATGCTTTCGACCCAAAAATAGTGGGCGAAATCCGCCGCGGTCTGCGGTGGATAAAAATCCAGCGAACCGGTCCGGAGCATTTGCTCGGCGAGCCAGCTCCAGCGGAAATTGACGTCACCGCCATTGAGCGGCTGCGTTGCGAGGCGCCAAAGCAGGATGGCCCAGAACAAAAAATAGAGCGGGGTCCATCGCCCCATCCCGCCGAAAAACGCCAGCGATCCCGTCGCTTCGGGCATCGCGACGGCCTGCCTTCCCCGAAGGCAAAATCCAGTTGCGATCATGGAAACCACGGCGAGCGCCCCGGCGAGCGTCCCGAAAAAAATCGGCACGTGGAGGATCGAGAAACCGACGATCGTAACGTAGAGGACAGCCGCCGAGACGACGAAGCTGGCCGCGAACATGGCCGGCAGCCGCAGCGCGCGCATGATCATCGCCCCGGGCACGATCAAGCCGGCGACGAGCAGCGCGAGTCGTGCGGCGATGAGGAGGATTTCGACCGCGCCCATGTGGAATTATTTTCTTCGCGCGGATCGGCGCATGGCAACGCCGTTCGTGCGAAGCGGGATGAAGCGTGTTGTGCCCCCAACGCGCTGTTAGGCTCAGCCTATCGTTGATGCGAACGAAGCGACTCCTATTCGACCGGTCCAGGGTCCTAGACGGCGGCGAGCTCGCGGTCTTTTTCCGTCTTCAGACGCAGCTGCCCGCATGCGGCATTGATGTCGTGGCCCTTTTCGCGGCGAAGCGTCACCGAGATCCGAGCGGCGCGAAGCACGTCGGCGAAACGTTCCTGGCGCGTGTTGCTCGGGCGCTTCCACGGCAGGCCCTCCACCGTATTATAAGGAATCAGGTTCACGTGCGCGTGCAGGTCGAGGGCGATGTTGCGCAGCAGTTTCGCCTGCTCGAGCGAGTCGTTGACGTCCTCGATAAGGATGAATTCGAGCGTGATCATGCGTCCGTGTTTCTCCGAAAACGTCTTCACCGCGGGCAGAAGCTTCGCCAGCGGAAACGCCTTGTTGATCGGCATGATTTGCTCACGCACCTCGTCGGTCGCGCCGTGCAGCGAGATCGCGAGGCGGAAACCGAGCGGCTCCTCCGCGAGCTTCAGGATTTTTGGCACGAGGCCGCTGGTGGAAATCGTGATGCGGCGTGCGCCGAAGCCGAGTCCCCACTCGGCGTTGAGGATGGTGAGCGCGCGGATGAGGGCGTCGTAGTTGGCGAGGGGTTCGCCCATGCCCATGACGACGATGTTGTCGAACGAGGCCAGTTCCATGCGCGCACGGGGCGTGCGCGCGTCCTCGCTGCGGCAGACCTGGAGGAGTTGCGCGACGATTTCGCCGGCGGAAAGGTCGCGTTTGAGCCCGGCGAGCCCGCTCGCGCAGAACACGCAGCCCATCGCGCAGCCGACCTGGGTCGAGATGCAGATCGTCTTGCGCGAATGATCGATCCCGACGCCATCCTGGGGCGCGCGGATGATGACGGTTTCGATCAACGATTGGTCGCGAAGCTCGAGGAGAAGTTTGTCGGTGACATCCTCCGAGTGCTTGTTGAGCACCAGGGTCGCCGGCATGAAATCAAACGTTTCCGCGAGCCAGGTCCGCAACGGCTTCGACAGGTTCGTCATGTCGTCCCAGGACGTGACGCGCTTCTTGTAAACCCACTCGAGAATTTGCCGCGCGCGAAACACCGGTTCGCCCTGCTCCTGCAGCCGGGCGGTGAGCGAGTCGAGGGTTTCGCCGGTGAGCGCGGGTTTCTCGGGAGAAAACTTCATGGCGGCAGGTCGATGGTGGCGAGGACGGCGGCGGCGGGTTGGCCGATCGTACCTCGTGATTCGTGAATCACCGGTCGAGCGCCCGGTTCAGCGCGCTGACAATGGCCTTGATGGAGGCGAGCTCGATGTTGGTGTCGATGCCGGCGCCGAAGAGGGAAAGGCCGCGCTCGGTTTTGATTTGGATGTACGACACGGCTCGTGCCTCCGCGCCTTTGCCGAGCGAGTGCTCGGCGTAGGAAAGCACTTCGAATTTGGGCAGGCCGGTCGGGCCGAGCGCGCGCACGAAGGCATCGATCGGGCCGTTGCCGCGGGCGGTGAGTTGCTGGGAGTGACCGTCGTGAAGGATCGATGCTTCGCAGACCACCTCGCTGTCGCGTTCGGTCGTCTTGAAATGCTGGAGCGTGAGCGGGGTCTGGCGGTCGAGGTACTCGCGCTGGAATTCCGCATGGATCTCCGCGGGCGTGAGCTCGTTGCCTTTGGCATCGGCGACGTCGTTGATGAGCCGGCCGATTTCCCGGTGCATGAGTTTCGGCAGCGAATAACCGAATTCGTTCTCGAGCACATAGGCCACGCCGCCTTTGCCGGACTGGCTGTTGATGCGGATGATCGCCTTGTAGCTGCGGCCGATGTCCGCGGGATCGATCGGAATATAGAGGACATCCCACGGCCGGTCGGGCTTTTGATGGGGCCACGATTTCTTGATGGCATCCTGGTGCGAGCCGCTGAAGGCGGTGAACACAAGTTCGCCGGCGTAAGGCTGGCGGACGGGCACTTCGAGTTTGGTGCAGCGCTCGTAGACTTCGCGAATGCCGTTGATGTCGCTGAAATCCAACCCGGGATGGATGCCGTGGGTGTAGAGATTGAGTGCGACGACCACGATATCGAGGTTGCCCGTGCGCTCACCATTGCCGAAGAGCGTGCCTTCGACGCGGTCGGCGCCGGCGAGCAAGGCGAGCTCGGTCGCGGCGACCCCGGTGCCGCGGTCGTTGTGGGTGTGCAGGGAAACGGTGGTGAGGTCGCGCCGCGTCAGGTGCGCGCACATCCATTCGATCTGGTCGGCGTGGACGTTGGGCGTGGCGTACTCGACGGTCGCGGGGAGGTTGAGGATGATCTTGTTGTCGCGCGTCGGGGCCCAAGTGTCGGTCACGGCCTCGCAGATCTGGAGGGCGAATTCGAGTTCGGTGCTCGTGAAACTCTCGGGCGAATACTCGAGCTGGACCTGCGTGCCGGCGGCGACGAGCGGCGCCATCGAGCGCTTCAGGAAACCGACGGCATGGGTCGCAATGCCGATAATGTCGGACGGGCTGGCGTTGAAAACGTACTCGCGCTGCTTGGGCGACGTGGAGTTGTAGAGATGAAAAATCGCGCGCTGGGCCCCGCGCAGCGCTTCGAGCGAGCGGGTGATGAGGTCCTCGCGGCACTGGCAGAGGACCTGGATGGCGACGTCGGCCGGGATGCGGTTTTCCTCAATCAGGCGGCGGCAGAAATCGAATTCGATCTGGGAGGCGGAGGGGAAACCGATCTCGATTTCCTTGAAGCCGATCTTAACGAGCAGCTCGAAGTACTCGAGTTTCTCCTCGACGCTCATCGGCTGCGCGAGGGCTTGGTTGCCGTCGCGCAGGTCGACGGAGCACCAGATCGGGGCGTGCGTCAGCGTGCGGCTGGGCCACTGGCGGTTGGGCAGCGAAACAGGGGGAAAAGGTCGGTATTTTAAGACAGGAGCGGGTTGCATGGCAGCGAAACTAGCGGACGAAAAGATAAAGGGAGAAGACAGGCGACGCCATCCCGGAGACGGCGGACGAAAACCAACAAGCAACGCACGATCGGCCGCTAGGCGGCGATTCAGAGATCGTGCGCGGAGGTAAGTCGAAGCGCCTGTGGCAGAGTGCGCATGGAAGCGGGCGCAGTTAGGTCAGCGGCTGGGAGGCTGTCAAGAGGGTTGGCCGGTAAATTCCCTCGGCGGCCGAGGGTGGAACGACTTCGCCGCAAACGCTGTTTGCGAACGCGGCGGAGTCACCCAACGCCTTGCGGGGAACGCGTTCCAGCCGTTGAAAGTTCGACGTTTCAGGGTGCTCGGATGTTGTGATTTGGAGGTTCTCCGGGTCGCAGCCTGGCGCACCCCTCTCACCCCATGTAACCGTCCGGCATGCAGGCCGTCTTGCGTGTCGTGCCGGAGTTTGCCCACATCTGCTTATGCCTGAAGACGAGTCGTTCGACCTGGTCGGCTGCCTGGCGCGTGTTCGCGAACGCGATCAAGCCGCGGCGCGCGCCCTCGTCGAGCACCTCCATCCACTCGTTATCCGTATCGTTCGCGCCCATCTTCCACGTCGGGTCCCCGAAGAAGACCTGGCCCAGGACATCTTCCTGAAAATGTTCACGCGCCTCGAACAGTACCAAGGAGCCGTGCCTTTCCCGCACTGGGTTTCGCGCATCGCGGTCACGACGTGCATCGACCAGCTGCGCGCGCAAAAGCGCCGGCCGGAATTTCGCTGGGCGGATTTGTCGGAAGGCGAGGCCGACGTGCTGGATGCGGTGATGACCAACGACAAGGACGTCGAAGCGGGCGATGCCCTGGAGGCGCGCGAGCTGGTGCACAAGCTCCTCGACCAATTGAAACCCGATGACCGCATGGTCATCCAGATGCTCGACCTCGATCAGAAAACGATCGCGGAGATCAGCGAGCTGACCGGCTGGAGCCAGTCGCTCGTGAAGGTCCGCGCTTTCCGGGCAAGACGGAAGTTGCAGAAGATGTTTAAGGAATTAGAACAAAAGGAACGTAAATGAACCCCATGGATCCCAAATGGTCACGGCTGGTCGCGGCTGCGCGCGGCGCAACCGACGACCGCGATACCTCCGCCCCTTACGGTTTTGCCACGCGGGTTTCGGCCTTGGCCTTGGCCGGTCGCGGGTCGAACCCGCCCCTGCTGGAACGCTGGTCGCTCCGGGCGCTGGGCGTCGCGGGGTTGCTCGCGGCCGTGAGCGTGGCTTCGAATTTTTCGGCGATCATCAGCACCATGCGAAACGACGCGACGGGCTTGGATGATCCTGTCGGCGATGTCGTGGAGATCGTCTCCTGAAATGGATAAGACCTGGAAAGTCGTCCTCGCCTTCATTGGCATTTTTGCCGCCGGCGCCATTGCCGGCGGGCTGGTCACGCTGCGCATGTTGAACAATTTCGGGCCGCCGCGCTTTGGTTCGCCGGAGCAGTTTGGCCCGCAGCTGATGAAGCGCTTTACCTCGAAGCTCGAGCTCACCGCGGAGCAGCAGGGGAAAATCCGGCCCTTGATCACGCAGGCTGGCGAGGAATTGCACCAGATGCGCCGGACGACGTGGACGAACTCGCAGGCGGTGGTCGAGCGCGTCGAGGGTGAGATCAACTCCTTGCTGACGCCGGAGCAAAAAGTGAAATTCGAGGAAATTCGTGCAGAGCAAAAAGAGCGCATCAAACGGTTTACCGAAGAGCGTGCCCGCCGCCTGCGCGAGAGTCACCGGCAGCCCGGCGAAGAGCCGGCGGCGCCGGCGAAATAAGGTGTTGCGCGACTGCTGAAGCGGGGCATGGTCCGCACCGGCCAGGTGCCATGCATGGGCAGGCGCGTGAACTCCGCCAGGGCCGGAAGGCAGCAACGGTAACGACGTCCTCCTAGTGCCGTGGAGTGCCTGGCCACCTCTTTTTTTATTTCGGATTTCGGATTTCGAATTGCGGAAAGTTCAACCCTTCGAATTCGCGGCCTGTAGCGATGTGCGGCTCGCCGCCTCGGGGCTTCGGCACCGGTTCTGCGGTTTTTATTTGCGCTTTGAGGTTTCGGATTTGGTCTTGGGCCAGTGTCTACGGGTTACCAAGTCATCGCGCGCAAGTGGCGGTCGCAGACGTTTGACGACGTCGTGGGCCAGGACCACGTCGTGCGGACGTTGAAAAATGCCATCAACCGCGGACGCATCGCCCACGCCTATCTTTTCGTCGGCCCGCGAGGCACCGGGAAGACATCGCTGGCGCGCCTTTTCGCCAAGGCGCTTAACTGCACCGGCGGCCCCAAGGCGGATTTCGACGTCAACGACCCGGCGTGCATCGCCATCGCGGAGGGCTCCCATCTCGATGTGATCGAGATCGACGGCGCTTCGAACAACGGCGTCGACCAGGTGCGCGACCTGCGCGACACGGTGCGTTACGCGCCGGCGCAGGGAAAGTTCAAGGTCTACATCATCGACGAGGTGCACATGCTTTCGGTCCAGGCGTTCAACGCCCTGCTGAAGACGCTCGAGGAGCCGCCGGCGCACGTGAAATTTGTTTTTGCGACGACCGACCCGCAGAAGGTTTTGCCGACGATCGTGTCGCGTTGCCAGCGGTTCGACCTGCGCCCGATCCCTCCGGCGCTGATCGTCGAACGCCTGAAAAAAATCGCGCTGGCGGAGAAGATCAAAATCTCCGACGCGGCGCTCGAATGCATCGCCCGCATGGCGGACGGCGGGATGCGCGACGCGCAGTCGATCCTCGACCAAATGATTTCGTTCTGTGGGGGGGAAATCTCCGAGCCCGACGTGCTTGATGTGTATGGCCTGGTTTCCGCCGACAAAGTGGCTGCGCTGGCCGGCGCGCTGGCGGCGGGCGATCACCGGAAGATCGTTGCGATCGTTGACGAATGCGATGCCGCGGGCCGCGACCTGGTGCGCCTGCTTTCGGATTTGCAGGCGTTTGTGCGCACGGCGCTGCTCGATGCGATCGCGAAGGGCGGCAAGAGCGACGCCCTGGGTGGCGAAACGCTGACGACTGAGCAGGTCACGCGCCTGCTTGATGGCCTCCGCGAAGGTGAAGGCGCCGTGAAATTGGGCCTCGCCGAGAAAATCAATCTGGAAGTCACACTGCTGAAGGCGGTCGAGGCCAGCCGCGCTCGCGCCATCGACAGCCTGATCAAGGAGCTGACCGCACTCGCGGACGAGGCTCCGGCCGCGGTGGTCGACGGCGAAAAAAAAAAGGGCTGATTGACCGGCTGGAGGCGCGGCTGTCAGCCGGCCCCGGTTCATCTGAATTTCAGCGGAAAGCCGATGACGCGGCGCCGAGTCGGTCCGATGGGCCGGAGGAAACCGCGCTGGTGGCGGTGGAAGGCGGGGTCGCTGCGCCGCTCGAAAATGGCGCGAACGTCTGGTCGGATGAGGCGGCGGAATCCGCCTTCCTCGCCGAGCAACGCGATTCCGGAACCCCCGCGCCGCCCTCCGCAGTAGCCGAGGCCAGCGAGGAGGTTGATTCCAAGAATGCCTTGCCCTCGCTCGACGAACTCGTGAAGCGAATCTCGCCGGGGACGCGCGAGCTCATGGATGAGCTTTTTCGCGCGAAATTTATCGCCGTCCGCCGGGTGCCGAAGAAGGCCCTGAAAGAAAAGTGATGTGGCGTCAGCGGCTTCGGCCGATGTCGTAGTCGCTACCCAGCGCCGGACGTCCCGAAATATCCCTCGCGTAAAGGTAGGCCTCGACTGACTGGCCGGCGAATGGGGCGAGGAGAGGAATCGGTTCGCGGCGGTAAAGTCCCTCTGAAACTCCCTCAAGCCAGTCGAGCTTCGCCAAGCCCGCTGGATCGACGGACCAGACTTCGCCGGCGACGCCTTCCGTGTCGATGGGATCCGCGACCATGCCGGGATATCCGTCCAATTCGTAGAGTCGGAACCCGGGGCGGGTGCGCGTGACCCCGACAAAAGCCTGGGGGGCGAGGAAATTGTGATTACTTCCGCCGCGTTTCAGGGTGCCGTAGACGAAGACCAGGCTCATCACGCGGGGATTTCTACGACGACGGCGGTCGTGTTGTCGCGTCCCGAAGTTTGGACGGCTTCGTCGACGAGACGCTGCGCGACGCTCGGTTTTTCTCCCGAGGGCATGGTGCGAAGGACGTCCTCGAGCTGGCGGTCCCACAATCCATCGACGAGGCCGTCGGAGCAGATCAGGAACCGGTCGCCGGGCTGGTGCCCGACGGCGCCGATGTGCGGCTCCAGGAATTGATGGCCCGCGCCGAGCGACTGCTGCAGGGCGTTGCGACGCGGGTGCGTGCGGGCCTCGCGTTCGTTCAGCTGACCGCTGCGTCGGAGGGAGCCGACGAAACTGTGGTCGTGCGTCAGCTGCGTGAACGCGCCGGTTTTCGGGAGGTAATAGATGCGGCTGTCGCCGATATGGGCGAAATACATCCACTGTGGCGTAAACCAGCCCAGGCTGAGCGTTGCGCCCATCCCGGCGCATTCCTCGTAGGAAGAACCGAGTTTCAAAAGGTCGGAGTGGATGGAGGAAAAAAGCTCCGCGAGGACATCGGCGAACCCGCTCGAGATGCCCGAAGCGGACATCCGGAAAGCCTGCGGCAGGAGCCGCATGATGCGTTCCACGGCGATGCGGCTCGCGAATTCCCCGGACTTTGCGCCGCCCATCCCATCGCTCACGGCGAAGACGAAATCGGTGCCAACGAACGAGGCCTCGCCGGTTTTCCCGAGGTAGCGGACATCGTGGCCGTCGAAGGCGAGGGCGATAAAGGCATCCTCGTTGTTCGGGCGGAAGCGGCCCCGGTCGGTGAGGGCGGACCAGCGTAACGACGCGGTGGCGGAGGGCGGCGAGGGAGCGGCGGGATCCATGGAATCAGCCGGTGGGCTTCAACGACACGGTGCCGCCGCCGCCGTCGAGGAGCGTCGCGAATTCAAAATCGATCACGCAGAAACGCCCGTCGGAAGTGCGATAGGTGATGTTGCGCAGTTCGCGGTCCTCGTGCCGCACGCCGAATTGCTCCAACTCCGCGAAAACCTCGGCCTGGCGTTCGACGCTGAGATGGTCGACGCGCGTGCCGCAGTTGGTCGTGATGATTTTCAGGCTGTCGGGATCGATTTCCAGCAGGCGGGGGACAAAGGTGCAGCCTTTGGCTTCGAGGTGCCGGAGGACGCGGACCTCGTGGTCGAAGCGCTCGCGAGCCTGATGGCCGCGAAACGTCTTGTGCACGCGGCCGTCATAGCCGATCCGCACCAAGGCGCGGGCCGTGTCTTTCATTTCATGCATGGTGGCGAGTGACGCTGGAGGAGGCGTGGGAGATGAGCATTGCGGCTACCTGCATTAGGTTAGTTTTCGGTCGGTCGCAGTGCTGGCAAGCACGATGACCGGCTCGCAAAACTTGCTGGCAGTGAGATCGATGAGCCGAAAAGTGACAGCTGACGAACTTCTGGTTGCCTCTGGCACATAAGGTGCTGAATTCGGCTTGAGTTTGAGGATGCCTCCTAACCCTTGGCGTCCTCACTCATTTTATACCCGAAACTGTCTCGAACCCAATCCTCTATGGCCAAATACAAACTGGAATACATCTGGCTCGATGGCTACACGCCGCTCGCCAGCTTGCGCAGCAAAACTCAGATCAAGGAATACGCTAGCTTCCCGCAGCTCTCCGAATTGCCCAACTGGGGCTTTGACGGCAGCTCGACGCAGCAGGCCGAAGGCAAAAGCTCGGACTGCGTGCTGAAGCCGGTCGCAGTGTATCCTGATACGACGCGCAAGAACGGTGTGCTCGTGATGTGCGAAGTCATGATGCCCGACGCCACGACGCCGCATCCTTCCAATTCCCGCGCGACGATTCCCGATGATCCGGACACCTGGTTCGGCTTCGAGCAGGAATACTTTTTCTACAAGGACGGTTCGCCCCTCGGCTTCCCGCCCGGCGGATATCCTGGACCCCAAGGCCCGTACTACACCGGCGTTGGCTTCAAGAACGTCGGCGCAGTGGCTCGTGAGATTGTCGAGAAGCACATCGACATCTGCCTCGATGCCGGGATCAACCTCGAGGGCATCAACGCCGAAGTGGCAAAGGGCCAGTGGGAATTCCAGATCTTCGGCAAGGGCTCCAAGAGCGCCGCTGACCAGATGTGGGTCGCGCGCTACATCCTGACTCGCCTCTGCGAAAGCTACGGCATCGATATCGAATGGCGCTGCAAGCCGATCCTCGCGCCCTTCAACCAGCCGCTCGATTGGAACGGCTCCGGCATGCACTCGAATTTCTCGACGAAGTTCATGCGCGAAACCGGCGGCAAGGCCTACTTCGAAAAACTCATGGCGGCCTTCAACAAGCACGTCGGCGAGCATATCGCGGTTTACGGTCCCGAGAATCATCTCCGCCTCACCGGCCTGCACGAAACCCAGTCGATCGACAAGTTCAGCTACGGTCTCGCTGACCGCGGTGCATCGATCCGCATGCCGCACAGCTTCGTCAACTCCGGTTACAAGGGTTACCTCGAGGATCGCCGTCCGAACTCCGCCGCCGACCCGTACCTGGTCGCCGGACGGATCATCAAGACGATCCAGACGGTGCCCACGACCTGAGTCGCGCGCGACGTCCAGCCTTCCGACGGCGCCATCCCGCGAGGGATGGCGCCGTTTTATTTGCAGCGAGCGCGGGAGGTTTTTTCTGGGAACGGCGGTGGTTGGCCGGCAGCGTTTTTTGCCATGTCCGTTTCCGTCCAGACTCGCCGTGCTTCGATTGGAGAATGGATCCAAGCCGGGCTGATCGCGGTGAACCTGGCCTGGACGACGCTGTGCCTCGGCGGCTTTCGACCGGAAACGATGGTCGTGACCAGCGCGCTGAATGGCCTGCTGCTCCTGGTGCATTTGGGGGGTCGCGCCGCCAGTCGGCGTGAGGTCCGGCCGCTGCACGCCGCGGGCTGGTGGATGCTGCCGTTTTTGATTTATGCGGCCGCCAACGTAATCTGGCTGACGCCGGTGCCGTGGCTCGGTTGGCGCGACTGGCTGGGCTGGGCGCAGATGATCGTGATCTTCTGGGTGGTCCTGAACGGCATCCGCAGCACCGCGACCCGCGCCTTTTTATTTGGCAGCCTGGCCGCAGTGGCCGTGGCGACGGTGGCGCTGGCGTGCTACCAGCGATTCGTGAAACCCGATTGGATGATGCTCGGGAGAATCCAAGTGGATCAATTCATTGGTCGATCGAGTGGCAGTTTTGGGATCCCGAACAGCTTGGCTGCGCTTTTGCTGCTCCTGATTCCGCCGTTCGCAGCGCTCGCGATCCGGCGCGGCGCGAATCCGGCAGGCCGTTTGGCGGGTGGGTTTCTCACGCTGGTGTTTGGACTCGGCTTGATCCTGACGATCAGCCGCGGGGCTTGGCTCTCGCTCGCAGTGGTGGCAGCCGCGTGGCCGGTTTTTGCCAGCCAAGGTTCCGCCTGGCGGCGGTTGGGCATGGCAATGGCGTCGGCGACGGCGGTCGCGGTGCTTTTTGCGATCGGGTATTTTTCGATGCCGAGCGTGCGCGAGCGATTCGTGCAGATGAAAAACGACGCCGGCGAACGCACGCGCCCGATCATGTGGCGCGGGGCCTGGCAGATTTTTCGCGAACATCCGGCTTGGGGCGGGGGAGCGGGCAGCTACAACGTGCTCTTCGAGAAATTTCGCCCGGCGCATTACCAGGACGAGCCCATGTGGGCGCATAACGATTATCTCAACACGCTGAGCGACTACGGCGCGGTCGGGTTTGGTCTTTTTTTTGGAATCGGGGCGGCGCTCGGCGCCCAAACCGTGCGGAAGCGCCGCCGCCGCGAGCGCGACTGGCTGGACGATCCCCTGGTCGCCGGCGGGTTGGTCGCCGGGATGGTGGCTTTTGGGCTCCAGCTCTTTGTCGACTTTCATTTCAAGATCCCGGCACTCGCGATGGCGTTCGCGCTGGTTGCGGCCTTGGTGGTGCAGCGTTTCTGGCCCGAGACAGGAGAACCACAGCGATTGGATCGAGCGCAACGCACGGGTTTGTGGATGACCGCGGCGGGACTCGTCGTCGCACTGCTGTTGGCCGTCACGCCGTTTTATCGGGGAGAGGCATTGCGTTATGGGGCGCGACAGGCGATCGATCGTTTGGCGAGCAACGGCTCCGATCCGATCGCGCAGCGCAGCGCGCTCGAAAGCGCGAAAGGTGATTTGGTCAATTCCCTGAAGATGTGGCCGGCCAACGCCCAGGCCGCCGCGGATTTGTCGTATGCCACTTCCCTTTGGGCCCACACGGAACCCGCGAGCACGGCGGCTTTGGGAAAGGAAGCGGAGAAACTGGCGGACGCCGCGCTGGCGCGGTCGCTGGTCGTGCCGGAGTTCTGGATTCGCCGCGGAGTCGCGCTGGACATGCAGGGCCGGCGCCCGGAAGGCGGGGCGGCCTTTGTCCAAGCGGTGCTGCTCGCGCCGTCGAGCGCCCATACCTGGTATTACCAAGCGTACCACCTGAGTCTGAACAAGAGCGATGCGGGATTGGCGCTCGCGGCGGTGGATTTCTGCTTGCGTCTTGACCCTGGTAACGGGGAGGCGCAACTTTTGCGCCAGCGGTTGGCCTCGGGTCGACGCACGCCCTAATCACCGAATACTATGCGAACCAAACTCTTGTCGTGGATTTTCTTGTGTGGCTTGGCGACGGTTTTTGCCGTGTCCGGTCACGCCCAAACCGGACGCGTAGCCGGCCGCATTGTCGCCGCCAAAGTGAAGGGCACCGTCACGGCGCTCAATACCGCGGACAACACGAAAAAAGAGCTGCACGACAACGACGCGATTTCCGAAAAGTACGTCGTCACCACCGCCCAGAATTCGAGCGTGATCCTGGTTTTCTCGAACGGTTCGACGATCAACCTCGCACAGGATTCCACGCTCTCGATTGAAGAGTTCCTGCAGGATCCTTTCTCGACGTCCTACTCGATGGCCAACGCCTCGGAGGAGCCGTCGACCTCGGTCACGAAGCTCACGCTGGCTCGTGGTGAACTTGTCGGCAATGTGAAGCATCTCCACAAGGACGGCGCCGATCCGTCGTCGTTCACGGTCAACACGCCGGTCGGCGCAGCTGGTATTCGCGGCACCACGTTCCGCATCGTTTTCCGCCCGGACAGCACCGGCAAGGCGTTCTTCACGCTCAGCACAGCGGAGGGCGAAGTCGTCCTCACCGGCACGACGGCGCAGAACACGAACATCCCGACGGGCCAGGAAGTCACGGTCACGGTCAACGTGGAAGTCGACGCGGCGGGGAACGTCACGATATCCGGCGCGCCGGTGTTTGTGACGGGGGACATCCCTCCCGCGACGCAGGCGGCGATCGCGCAGGCGACGCAGGATATGATCGCGGCGAACTCCGCCGTTATCTTCAACTCTGCCACGACGAGTTCGCTCACAACCAACCCGGTGACACCGGAGACTCCACCGGCCGCCGTGGTGCCGCAGGACAATACGACGCCCGGCGACGGCAAACCCTAACCGCACTTTATCAGCCCGGATCGGAAACGATCCGGGCTTTTTTGTGCGCGCATCGAACGCACCGCGGCCCAGCACCGGGATGTTTTCACAAGAGCGCGCCGACCATCCGTCGGCGGCAAATCTGCTTTCATTCACCTGGGGCGGCTCGTAGCTTCCGGGCCCGTGGCCCAACCCCAGAAGAAGAAGAAAATCCCGCTGTCTTGGCTCCGGCGGTTGCTGCTCCTGACAATCCCGACCTTCTGGTGCATCCTGAGTTACACGGACAATCTTGGTTTCATCGAAAACAAGATGCTCGATTTTCGGTTTCGTTCGCGCGGCGAAATCCCGGCGGCGATCAAGCTGATCTATGTCGATATCGATAACGACGCGATCCAGGCGTACAAGTGGCCGTGGAACCACAGCCGTTTCGCGCAGGTGCTCGACGCATTGTTCGAGCAGGGAAAAATCAAGGCCGTCGGCTTTGATATCGTATTTTCCGACTACTCGAAGGCGGACTTCGGTTTAAAGGAGCAGAACGAGGGCCGGCTCCAATTCGGCAAGGCGGTGCGGAAATACCAGAACGTCGTGCTGGCGGCGAATTACGTGCCTGGCCCGGGCATGATGCAGACGACGCGGGAGTTTCCGTGGATATTCGACGGCTTTACGGATCCGAACCGGAACGACACGCCGGAATTGCCCGCTTTTCCGATCATGGGCCCGCCCACCTCGAGCCGACCCGGCTGGGGCATCCCGGGTTTGATCGACACTTACCAAGGCGAGGCGCGCTCGGCGCCGATCTTCGCCGATACTCCGATCGATTCGTTTTATCCACTGTCGCTCCGCCTTGCGCTGATCCACTGGGGACTGACGACCGAGGCGCTGGTGCGCCACCCGAATTACCTCGAAGTGAAACGCCCGACGGGGGAGATCGTGACGAAGATCCCCCTGATTCGCGGCCAGATCGTGGAAGGCACTTGGTTTTCCAAGTGGAAATCAAAGATGAACCCGCGGTGCAGCGTCGCCGACCTCGGTGAAAACCTCCAGCTGCTGGAGTCGCCCGATCCAAAGAAACGGGAGATTGGGAAGGAGTTCTTTGCCCAGTTCAACGATGCCATTGTGCTCGTCGGCCCGGTCGATCCGCTGCTACAGGATTTGGCCAAGACTCCGTTCGATGACGTGCCGGTCCCGCAGGTCGGATTCCATGGCAACCTCATCAAGACGTTTGTGACGGGAATCTACCTGCGGCGCATCCCGAACTGGGCCAGCTATGCGATCACGTTCGTGCTCACGATCACGGTGGTGCTGCTCAGCCTGACGGAGGGATCGCGGGGGCTTCGTTACAAGGTCCTGGCCTCGCTCATCCTCGTTTTCTACATCGTGATCTGTTTCGTTTTTTTCACGGCGTTTCACTTTGTGCTGCCAATGTCGGCGCCGTTGCTTTCCACGATCGGGACGAGCCTGGCGGCGATCGCGTGGCAGTTGTTTGAAGAGCAAAAGGCGAAGGGCCGGATCAAGGGCATGTTCGGCACCTATGTGTCGCCGCAGCTCGTCGAGAGCATGATCGCGTCCGGCGAGAGTCCGCAGCTCGGTGGTCACGAGGCGGAAATCACCCCGTATTTCAGCGACATCCAATCGTTCTCCACGTTTTCGGAAAAGCTCCAGCCGGCGCAGCTGGTGGAACTGATGAACGAGTATTTGACCGCGTGCACCGACATCATCCTCGCGCAGGGCGGGGCGTTGGACAAATACATCGGCGACGCGGTGGTCGCGATGTTCGGCGGGCTGGTGCCGCTGCAGGACCACGCGTACCGGGCATGCGTGGCGTCGCAGCTCGTGCATCTCAAGCTGGGGGAACTCC
This sequence comes from Verrucomicrobiota bacterium, assembly GCA_028293545.1. Classification (GTDB taxonomy): domain Bacteria; phylum Verrucomicrobiota; class Verrucomicrobiia; order Opitutales; family Opitutaceae; genus Opi-474. Next base: position 105,138 of record JAQGOP010000011.1, read on the forward strand.
GCGAAAAATGGCGCGCCGAGGCGGACAAGTGGCCGGAGATCGTCGGGCGCATGCAGTCGCGCATCGGGCTGAACAGCGGGCTAACCACGGTCGGCAACATGGGCAGCCATGCGCGGTTCAACTATACGATGATGGGCGACAACGTGAACCTGGCGGCGCGCATGGAATCAGGCGCGAAGGCCTACGGGGTTTACACCATGGTGTCCGAGGCGACGAAGCTGGCCTGTGAACAGCACGGCGGCGACCACGTGGTATTTCGCTACCTCGACCGGATCGTGGTGAAAGGACGCACGATCCCGGTGCCGATCTACGAGATCGTGGGGTTGAAGGAACACGTCACGGCGCAGACGCGCGAGTGCGTCGAATATTTTGCCAAGGGCATCGAGCGCTACCTCGCGCAGGATTGGGACGGCGCGGAAGCATTTTTCCGTCAATCCGCCGAGTTGGAGCCCAACCAGCCGGGCAAGACTCCTGGCGTGGAAAACAATCCCTCGCTCACGCTGCTCGCGCGCTGCACCTACATGCGCTCACACCCGCCCGGCTCGGGCTGGGATGGTGTGTATGTGATGAAGGAGAAATAGCCGTCGCGGTGGAACGTGTTGTCCCCAACGCGTTGTCGAAGACCCTGAGCCTGTCGAACGGGAGCGGCTCCGTGGGCATCGAAACGTCGACGGAGTCAAACAGCGCCTTGCGGAGAAGTCGCTCCACCCTTAGAACGGGGGGCTTACTTGAGGATCATTTCCTTCACCGTCTTGCCGGCCGGAATCATCGGAAGGACGTGTTCGGTGTAGGGGACAATGACGTCGAGGACGAATGGGCCGTCGTGGTCGAGCATTTCCTGGATCGCGGCCTTGAGCTCGCTCTTCAGGTGGACGCGGCGGCCTTTGACGCCGAAGCCTTCGGCGATTTTCACGAAGTCAGGATAGAGTCCGCCGAGGTTGTCGGGACTGCCGACGTTGGTTTCGTCGCCCAGGATCGTGTTGCCGCGCACGCTGCCGTAAAAGCGGTCCTCCCACTGCACGACCATGCCGAGGTGCTGGTTGTTGAGGATCATCGCCTTCGCCGCGATTTTCTCGATGTGGGCGGTGGCGAGTTCCTGGATGTTCATCATGAACGAACCATCGCCGTCGATATCGATGACCTGCTTGTCGGGAAACGCGACTTTCGCGCCGAGGGCGGCGGGGTAACCGAAGCCCATCGCGCCGAGTCCGAGGGAGCTGATGTAACGGCGGGGTTCGTTGAACCGGTAAAATTGCGCCGCCCACATCTGGTGCTGGCCCACGCCGGTCGTGATGATCGCCTCGCCCTTGGTCAGTTCGTAGAGCGTGGCGACCGCTTCCTGCGGCACGATGTGCTTGCTGGCCTCGAAACGGAAGGGCTGCTCCTTCTTCCACGTCGCGATCTGGGTGTGCCAGGCCGAGGTGTCGCTCGGCTTGAATTTGTTTGCGATGGCCAGCTCGTTCAGGCGGATGAGCGCGGGCTTGATGTCGCTGACGATCGGGAGAAGGACGCGTTTGTTTTTGTTGTGCTCCGAGGCGTCGATATCGATGTGGATGATCTTCGCGTGCGACGCGAATTTGCTGGTGTCGCCGGTGATGCGGTCGTCGAAACGCGCGCCGACGCAGATCAGGAGGTCGCATTGGTCGACGGCCCAATTTCCGTAAGCCGCGCCGTGCATGCCGAACCACTGCATCGAAAGGGGATGCGACTCCGGGAAGCCGCCCAAGCCCATCAAGGTCGTCGCGACCGGCACGTTTGTTTTCTCGGCGAAAGCCTTCAGCTCTTCGTGGGCGCCGGAGGAAATGATACCGCCGCCGGCATAAAGCACCGGCTTCTTCGCTTCGGCGATGAGCTCGAGCACCTGCTTGAGCTGGTCGTCGGTCGCAATCTCGGTCGCGGTCGCGTAGGCGTTGCGGAACTCAATCGTCGCCGGGAACACTGGCTGGAATTTCGCCTGCTGCACGTCCTTCGGAAGATCGATGATGACCGGGCCCGGGCGTCCGCTGCGCGCGAGGAAGAACGCTTCCTTGAAAACGCGCGGCAGGTCATGGACATCCATGACGAGGTACGAGTGCTTCACGATCGGAAGGGTCATCCCATAGAAATCGGTTTCCTGGAACGCCATCTTGCCGATGTACTTCGAGTAAACCTGGCCGGTGATCGCCACCAGCGGGATTGAGTCCATGTAGGCGTCGGCAATCGCGGACACGAGGTTCGTGGCACCCGGGCCGCTGGTCGCCATGCACACGCCGACCTTGCCGGTGGCGCGCGCGTAGCCTTCGGCGGCGAAAGAGCCGCCTTGTTCGTGACGGGGAAGGATCGTCCGGATCTTGTCCGTCCGCGCGAGGGACTGGTGAAGTTCCTGCGAGGCGCCGCCGGGGTACGCAAAAATGACGTCAACGCCCTCGCGGATCAGGCATTCGACGACGGCATCGGAGCCCTTCATTTCGCGGCCGATTTCGGCCTTCGGGAAGCTGGCAGGAGAGGTTTGATCTTTTTTCATGGCGGGAAAAAGGGACGGAAGAGGTGGGAGATAACATAACTTTAAGGGCCGGAGGCAAGCCGGGGCTCAGGTTTTAACCGCGAATGAAGCCGCCGGCGCAAAGCCGCCTTCGCCGGGGCAGGCACGAGTGGAAACGAATCCGGAACCCAACCTCGCGCCGACTTCGCGGGAAACCCCGGGGTGGCGAAAAATCTGCGGGGCAGAGCTTGCCCACGTCGGGAGGCACGGCACGGTGGACGCATGATCAAGCTGCTCTTTATCGGTGACATCGTGGGCCGTCCCGGGCGCGATATTATCAACGAGCGCTTGGCGGGCCTGCGTCGCGAGCATGCCTTGGATTTTGTCATCGCGAACGGCGAAAACGCCGCCGCGGGCTCGGGCATCACGGGTTCGATTGCGAAGTCGCTGATCGAGGCCGGAATCGATGCGATCACCCTGGGCGATCATGTCTGGGACCAGCGCGGCTGGGAAACCGAAATCCTGGAGGCGTCGCAAGTGTGCCGGCCCGCGAATTTGCCGGCATCGAATCCCGGCGAGGACCATGTGATCATTGAGAAGCGCGGTTTCCGCGTCGCCGTTTTCACCGTGCTGGGCCGGACGTTCATGGGCTTGAAAGCGGATTGTCCGTTCCTCGCATCGGACCGCATGATCGAACGTCTCAAGGGCCGGGCCGACGCCATCATTGTGGAGATCCACGCCGAGGCCACGTCGGAGAAACAGGCGCTAGGCTGGTACCTGGATGGTCGCGTGACAGCAGTGCTGGGAACGCACACGCACGTCCCGACCGCGGACGCCCGGGTGTTGCCGAAAGGGACGGCGTTCATCTGTGACGTGGGGATGACGGGACCTTACGCGAGCGTGTTGGGCCGCGAGATCGAGCCCGTGGTGGCGAGGTTCGTCGACGGCATGCCGAAGCGTTTCGAAGTCGCGACCGAGGATGTGCGCATCTCGGGCGTGGTGATTGAGATCAGCCCGGCGATGGCGCGGGCGGAGAAGATCGAACTGATGACCGTAAGGCGGTAACGCCGCGGGCGCTGCGTTCGTCGATCTAACTCGAGATTACGCCCGCTTCCATGAACGAACCCAGGTGGCGGTAGCGTTCGTAGCGCGTGTCGACCAGCTTGTCGGGCGGCAGGCCGCGAAGATCGTTGAGGTGCTTCTGGAGCGCATACTTCAGCGCTGCTCCCGCTTGGGCGGGGTCATTCTGGGCGCCGCCGAACGGCTCGGGCAGAACCTCGTCGACCACGCCGAGGCGCTCCAGGGTGGAGGCATTCAGCTTGAGCGCTTCGGCCGCTTGCGGCGCCGCGGCGCGATCTTTCCAGAGGATCGCCGCGCAGCCTTCAGGCGAGATCACGGAGTAGTAGCTGTTCTCGAAGATCAACACGCGATCCGTGACGCCGATGCCGAGCGCGCCGCCGGATCCGCCTTCGCCGACGACCACGGCGATCGAGGGGACGCGCAGCATCGCCATTTCGCGAAGGTTGACGGCGATCGCTTCCGAGACGTGCCGGGCCTCGGACTCGATGCCCGGGTAAGCGCCCGGGGTGTCGATGAACGTGATTACAGGAAGGCGGAAACGCTCGGCCGTCTTCAGGAGCCGCAGGGCTTTCCGATAGCCCTCGGGCTGGGGCATGCCGAAGTTGCGGAGGATGTTTTCCTTGGTGTCACGCCCCTTTTGCTGGGCGATGATCATCACGGCCTCGCCGTTGAAAAATGCGGTGCCGCCTACAAGCGCCCGGTCGTCGCGGAACTGCCGGTCGCCGTGCAGTTCCTGGAAATCCTCACAGATCATTCCCACGTAATCCAAGGCGTAGGGCCGCTTCGGATGCCGCGCGATCTGGACGCGCTGCCAGGGGGTCAGGTTCGAATAAATCTCCCGCTGCGCCTGCTCGATGCGCTTTTCCACCGCTCGCACTTCGGAGGACAGGTCGAAATTGTTCTCGATGGATTTCTGGTGGAGGGCATCGAGTTCCTTGGTGAGCTCCCGCAGGGGTTTCTCAAACTCAAGAACGTAAACCGGTTTTTCCATCCATGCGAAAATACGGCGGTCGAATGAAAGGTGTCAACGGGAGCGGGGGTGGCTGCGCTCGAAGAAATAGTTTGACCGGCGACGGCGCACGCGTCGGCGGCGATGCACTAGGCGCCGGGCTTCAGTTGCTCGCGCCAGCTGCCAATCTTGGCCTGGGCGCCGAAGTGCTCGGCCCGGGCCTTGTCGCCGCGCTCCATCCAGATGCGCGAGAGGGTAGTGTTGATGAAGAGGTCCGTCGGGCGGAGAGCATGCGCGCTGTCGGCGGCGGCGAGCGCCGGGTCCAGGCGGCGCAGCGAAAAATTAACCTCGGCCAGCGCGTGCCACGCCTCGAACGAATCCGGCGCGACTCCGACGGCGCGATTCAGCTTGGTGAGCGCCAGCTCAGCCTCGCCCAGCGCGAAATCAGCGGTGGCGTCTTCGATCAGGGTCTGGAGTTCGTCGGCAGTCACGGGAATTTCGATTACGAACAACGATGGTCGGACTTGGTGAGAGGACTGCGAGGATTCAATGAGGAAAAGAGGCGTGTTTCGCGAAAATAAAAAACCGCGGCGAGCGAACTCGCCGCGGTTCGAAAATCGTGCGCAGCAAATTTCCTAGGCGCCTGCTTCGACGCTGAGGGTGACGGCGACGTCGTCGCCGAGCACCTTGCCGAGCATGGCGGGGCCGCTGAGCCCGAAATCCGATTTCTTGATCGTCGTGGTCGCTTCCCAGCCGGAGAGCGTGGTGCCGGGTTTCATGCCGGGACTGAAACCGAGGGCCGTGACCTTGAGCACGACTTCCTTCGTCACGTCCTTGATGGTGAGGTCGCCCGTGACGTCATAGGTGTCGGGTCCGGTTTTCTTCCACGACTTGCTCGTGAAGGTCATCGTGCCGAACTTGGCGAAGTCGAAAAAGTCGGGGCTCTTGAGGTGGTCGTTGCGCTTTTCGTTCGCGGTGTTGACCGATCCCACATCGACGGCGGCGTGGACGGTGCTCTTTTCCAGGTTATCGCGATCGACGACAATGGTGCCGGTCACCTTCGTGAAGCTGCCGCTGAACCTTGAAACCATGTGGCGCACGGTGAAGTTGGCGCTAGAGTGGACGGGATCGATGGTGTAGGTCTCGACGGCGGCTTGGGCGGACGCGAAGAGGCCGAGCACGAGGGCCGAGGCAAGCACGAGGCGGGTGATGTTTTTCATGTTTCTGGGATGGAAGTGAAGGCTGCGGAACAAAGTGAGTTTCTGAAGGAGTGCAACTTACAGAATCAGCATCGCGTCGCCATAACTGAAAAAACGGTACTCGCGCGCAATGGCTTCGGCGTAGATCTCGCGCCACCACGCAATCCCGTCGGTCGAGCCCGGCGCAAGGAACGCCGCCAGCAGGCAGAGCAGGGTGGAGCGCGGTTGGTGGAAATTTGTGACGAGCGCGTCGATGCCGCGAAAATTATACGGCGGGTAAATGAAGAGGCCCGCTTCATCGAAAATATCCGCGTTTGGATCGGACGGCGCGGAAGGCTCAGCCTGCTTGCCCAGGTAGTCCTCAATGGTGCGCACCGTGGTGGTGCCGATCGCGACGCGCCGCCCGGTGGGCTGCGCGAGGGCTTTTCGCGTGGCGGCGGGGAGTTCGTAAAGTTCGCGATGAATTTCGTGGGCTTCGATCGTGTCGGTGAGGATGGGTTTGAAGGTGCCGAGCCCGACGTGCAGTGTAACCTCCGCGGGCTTGATTCCCTGCGCGGAAAGTTGCGCGAGCAGTTCCGGGGTGAAGTGCAGGCCGGCGGTGGGCGCGGCGACGGCGACTTGGCGGGCGCGGTTGGCGTAAACGGTTTGGTAACGTTCGAGGTCCTCGACGCGGTGGGAATCGTCGGGACGCGCGATATAGGGCGGCAGCGGGACGGCGCCCAGCTGGTTGGCGATCGCGGTGATCGGCACGCTGTCGCGGGTCGTGAATCGCACCTGCGCGGAGCCGTCGGATTCCTTGGCGACGATTTCACCGCGGAACAACCCGGACGAGTGGGCGAAGATGGCGCCGACGGGCAGTTTTTTCCCCGGCTTGACCAGGCAGCGCCACGTCAGGGGGTCGTCGGTGGGTCGAAGGAGAAAACATTCCACCTGTCCGCCGGTCGGTCGCTGCGCGTGGAGCCGTGCGGGCAGGACAGCGGCGTTGTTGCGGAAGAGCGTGTCGCCGGCGCGGAGGAAATTCCCGAGTTCGCGAAAAGTCCGGTGCGAGATCGTGTGCTTCGCTCGATCCACGACGAGCAGCCGCGATTCATCGCGCCGCGCGGCGGGAGCCTGCGCGATGAGATGCGCCGGCAGGTCGTAGTCAAAGAGATCGGTTGCAAGCGGGGCCACGCCTGAAAAACGCCGGAACGTCGCGGCGGAAGCGAGGGGAATATTCCTGAACCAACGTACAGCTTACCAGGAATTCGAGAGTCCGATATTATCGGGAGATGGTTCACCGCGATGATCGAAACGATATCTCCGCGAAACGCCGCGCGAGTGCCGGCAGCAGATGGGCGCCACTCTCGTACCTGCTCGGCCGCTTGATCAACCCCTGGTGGTGGCCGCTGATGTTCGTGGGAATCGTCGCGGTGGGACGCGGCGCGAGCGTCGATACCGAGCCTCCCTCGATTCCGGGCAGGCTGGTGGCGACCGCCGTGACGGCTGCGGAGATCACGCTCAGCTGGAGCGCGTCGACCGACAACGTGCAGGTTTTTTCCTACGAGGTCTTCGACGGCGATCAGAGGGTGGCCGCGCTGGCGGATCGGACGAAGACGTTTGCGAAGCTTACCCCGGAAAGCCGCCACCGTTTCGCCGTACGGGCGCGGGACATTCGAGCGAACTGGTCGGCATTGAGCAGCGTGCTGGAGGTTTCCACCTCGCCGGATCGATCGCCGCCGAGTGCGCCGACTGGGCTCACGATCGAGAGTGAGAAGTTCAAAAGTTTCGTGCTGCGGTGGAATGTTCCGGCGGACGATGTCGGGGTGGCCGAGTACGAAATTTTCAAGGACGGGGTTTTGTTCGGCCGCAAGCAGACACCGGTGATGACGATCGGGGGGCTTGAGCCTGCCACGTCATATGAGATGAGCGTCAGTGCGCGGGATGCCGCGGGGAATTGGTCGCCCCGAAGTGCGACGATCCGCGCGAGCACATTGAAGGATACCACGGCTCCTTCGATTCCGACGGGATTGTTCGTAAGCGCTCTCACGCCGTCGAAATTAACCCTGAAATGGGATGCGGCGCACGACGACCTCAAGGTCACGGTTTACCAAGTCCTCGTCGATGGCGTCGGAGTGGGATCGACCGCGACCAATTACTTTAACTTGGCCGGACTCGCGCCCGCCACGCGTCACCGGTTAACGGTGCGTGCGGCGGATGCCGCGGCGAATTGGTCGGGGGAGAGCGCAGCCTGCGACGTCAGCACCCTTCCTGACACGGTGCAGCCGTCAACGCCGGCTGGCCTCGTTGCCGAGAACTTGGGTCCAACCGGATTGACCCTGGGTTGGAGCGCGGCGGCGGACAATGTGGGCGTTACCGGCTACGAGGTTTTTCGCGGCGAAATTTCGTTGGGTCTGGTCGCGACGCGCGTTTTGGCGGTGACGGGATTGGCGGCGGACACGCCTTATACTTTCAAGGTCCGGGCCTGCGATGCATCGGCGAACTGGTCGAATTTTAGCGCGCTGTTGAAGATTCGGACGACCAAGCGCACGGAGGAGTTGGAGGTGCCCTCCGGCCTGCGCGCGAGCGAAGTCACCGGGACGACCTTCAATTTAAGTTGGTCGCCGGTAACAAAGCCGGCGGCGCCGATTTATGAAGTGTTTCAGAACGGCATTTCATTGGGCACGACATCGCAGCCGTCGTGGAGCGTCACGGGGCTTTTTCCTGGGGCTCGTTATGGAATGACGGTTAGGTCGGGCGATGGAACGGGGCGCTGGTCCGGGTTGAGCGAGGAATTGGCCGTCGTGTTTCGCGGGGTGCCGTTTCTCGCGGGATTCGAGGCCGAGGAAGGTTACGTGGCGGGGCCGCTCGATCGGCAGAATGGCTGGCAGGTTTCCGGCAGCACCGTCGTGATCTCTTCATCGGCGCAGCGCGGTCACCAGGCGATTTCGGTCCCGGCGGCGGCGAGGGCGTCGATCGCCAACCGGGGTTTTGCGGAGTCAGCGCCGGCGGTGATCTTCATCGACGTGTTCGCGATTCCCGGCGCGGGCGCGAACCCGGTTGACGGGGTATTTTTGGAAACGGAATCTGCGGTCCTCTCGTTGGTGCGAAACGGAGCGCAGGGTGAGCTGCAGGTTTATTCGGGCGACGGTCACGGACAAGGCAGGTGGATCACGGTGGAGCAAAACCTTCCCTTGGATGATGCCGGGAAACCAACGGGATGGCGGCGATTTACCCTGCGCTGCGATTATCGCGCGAAACGATGGGATCTTTACGATCAAGGTCGGTTGATCGCGGCGGACCTGGGGTTTGTCGCTGACGATGCGACCTCGCTCGCCATCCTGAGCCTGAGTGGAAATGCACTGGCGAGCTCGGAGTTCGATGAAGTGTTGGTGTCGTTCGATAATCCGATTTTCCCGGACGTCGACCGCGACGGCATGGACGACCAATGGGAGCAGAGCCACGGCTTGGATCCGGCCTTGGATGATCGTCACGACGATCACGACGGAAATGGGATCACCAATCTCGGCGAGTACCTTGCCTATGCTCGAGCAACATCCTCGGGCGACCACGACGGAGGCGCTGATGAGAATCCACCCGACGATCCCTCGACCGCCGACGAAGATCACGACCATCTTCCCGACGCGTGGGAGATCCTCCATGGGCTCGATCCCCGCAATGCGGCGGATGCAGGCCAAGATGGGGATGGTGACGGGCGATCCAACGCTGAGGAATTTACCGCCGGCACGAATCCCAATGATTTTTATAATGGAAGGGCCCTTTTCATCGCGGCCGGGATGAGGTCTGCGACGATCGCTTACCAGTATGATGCTTCCGGCCGCTTGATTTCGGCGAAGTATCCAAATGCGCGGGAGATTCGTTATGAGCGTGACGAGGCCGGGAATCTATTGCGAGTGAGCGCGGCAGGCGGGCGTTCGATCGTCGATTGGCGCGCGCGATATGATTTGCCGACCGACGGTGGCGGAGACGGAGCCGATGATCGCGATCTCGCGCACGATGGCATTCCAAACCTGGCAAAGTACGCGTTTGGGCTCGATCCGCGCGTGGCGGTTTCCGCGGAATTGCCCGCGGTGAGATTAAGCAAGGTCGTCGGGGCACAATACCTGACGCTGGAATATGAGCGTCCTGAACCGGCGCCCACCGACCTCACTTACACGGTGCAGGTTTCCACGAACGGTACGACGTGGAGCGATGGGACCGACGTAAACATCCAAATCGATGCGGGTGGTGCTTACGGGATGGCAAAAATTACTGCGCGCGATTCGGCACCGGTGGTTGCGCCGAGATTCGGCCGCTGGATCAGGTTAAAAATTGAAAGGAAATAATCCTCATGAATGGCTGGTTTTGCCTACAATCACCTCGGTTGGGTTTCGCGCCTGCGTCCAGGACGCGCGCAGCAATCGCAGCGGCATGCGCTTTGATTTGGGCGACGGGTACCCGCCCTGCGACGACCCTGGTATTTACGGGCACGTTTACGGACCGGGGAGTTGGCGCGCCGATTCCATACCGCTACGAAGCCGGCATCCAGACTCCGATGACCCCGACCGGCAATGTCCTGAACTTTTCCGGTACGGCACCGGGGAGTTCGCAGATAAATTGGAGAGATCCTGAGGGAGCGACCATCCAGGGTGACGCGAGGTATCGCGACCCGGTGCACGGCGACGGAACGTTTGTTTTGAACGCCACTTATTACACGTCCCCCGGGCATCCTGTCACGACGACGGTCGGCTCGGTTAATTTCACGAACGGCGTGGTCGAGGGTGTCAGTCCCGGAGCGGACGCGAACGGAATCCCGGCTAACAGCGGCATCGCTGCCGCGCCAATATTGGCGACGCTGGATGAAAAGCGAATGGCGAAGGTCGGCGATCCGGTGCAAATCGCGACCGGCGCGGAATCGATGAGCCGGACACTCTTTGAGTTCGGAGGCGGGCGAAAGTGGAGTTTTGAGCTGCGATACAATTCCATCCTCGCTGCAGCGGCGGACGCTCAGGGACCGGTCGGTTATGGATGGTCGCATCCCTTTGAGGCGCGAGTGGCGGCCAGTGGGGCGAACTGCGTGGTGTCGTGGAATGAAACCCGGTCGAGCGTTTTTACCCCAGTCCCGGGTGTTCCGGACACTTTCCTCGGAGCAGACGATGCCTCGCGCCACGATGTTCTTTTAGTCCAGCCCGCCGGCGGTTGGTCGCTGAAACATCGGGACCAGTCGTGTTTAATTTTCAATGCGGGCGGTCGCCTGGTGGAGGATCGTGATCCCCAAGGCCGCCCTTTGGTCATTCGATACGACAACGGTAGGATTTCATCGATCACCGATTCGGTTTCGGGAAGCTTCCTGGCTTTCGCTTACGTCGCGGGAACGTCGCGCATCGAAACGATCACTGACGCGATGGGGGGCAAGGTATCGTTAGGCTATACTTCCGCGGAAATTCTCAATCGCATCACGAATCAAAACGGGAAACAGGTGACGTTTACCTATGGGCCGAACCGGTCCTTGGTCACAGTCACCGATCACGAAGGCAACGTACTGGTCGCAAATACCTATGATTCCCTCGGGAGGATTGTGGCCCAGAGCGACGGGATTGCCGGACGACGCCCATTAAAGTTTTCGTACATCGAGCGCGGCCTGCCCGGGAGCAATCTCTACGCCGCGTCCGATACCACGAAGTCAGTGCCGCTGCCGCTGCCTACCCCGCAGGGAATTTCGATGGCAAGTTTCACTCGTTTGGATGGGGAGGTCGTCCAGTACGCCTACGACGGCAATGGTCGATTGTTGTCAGGGTCGGTCAACGGCCAGACGACGAGAGTGAACTATGACGACCAAGGTCATGCCGTGTCCGTCATTGATCCGGCGGGCGCGATTTCGGCGGTGGGGCGTGAAATCGTGGTTGTGGTGACGGATCGAACCGGCGCCGTGGCGGAGTATCACTTCAATTCTGCCTACAATCTCGGGAGCGTCACCGATGCGCTCAATCGCACGACAACCTATGCGTACGACTCGGAGAATAACCTCATCTCGATTGAAAATGCGCTCAAAAGAGCCACGCGATTCACCTACGATGCAGCGGGAAACATCCTGACGATGATCGATCCGGCCGGCGGCGTGACCACCCACGCTTACGACGCACGAAATAACCTTATCCGCACGACCAAACCCAACGGGGGAGTCATCGCGCGCATCTATGATGCCCAGAACAATCTCCTGTCAGCGGTCGATGCTGTCGGTGAAAAAACGTCGTGGACCTATGATCATGATTCGCTGCCGCTCACTGCGACAACCGCATCGGGCGGCGTCTATCAGTACGTCCATGCCTTGGGCGTGCCCGTCCAAGTGACCGATCCCTCAGGTGTGGTGACGAGGTTCGGTTACGATGCGAATGTGCGGTTGGCGTACCGCGAAGATGCGCACGGAAAGCGCACTCGTTACTCCTATGACGCTGTCGGAAACTGCACGACAGTCACGAACCCGCTCAACGAAATCTTTTCGGCGGTTTATGATCACCGAAATCGTTTGCGCGAAGTGACCGATCCCGCCGGTGCGACGACGAACTACGATTATGACCCCAATGGAAACGTCCGGGCCGTGACTGATGCGTTGGGAAAAACGACGACCTTTACCTATGACGACGAGGACCGATTAGTGGGGGTGCGCGACGCGTTGGGCCGGGAAACAAAGCGGACGCTCGACGCCGGCGGCAGGGCGATTTCGTCCTGCGATCCTGCGGGGAACGTGACGATCTTTGATCGTGACGATGAAGATCGCGAACTCGCGATCACGGACGCGAGTGGGGATAAAACGACCTTTGGCTATGAGGCTCGCGGACTTCTGACCCGGGTCACGAACCCCGGCGGATTTTCCTTTGCGGCTTCCTATGACTCGTTGGGACGGTGCGTTGGTTTGATTGATCCGATGGATCGGAAAACAAATTGGTTTAGGGATATGCGGGGACGACTGCTCACGGTCCAAGGCGCGAGCGAGCAAGGCGTTTTCCAAGACTACGACTCGGGCGGCCGACGCGTATCCGTCGGCGGCGTGAACACAAAAACCACGTTCTCATATGACGCGGCGGACCGGCTTGCATCCATTTCGACCCCGATGGGATTTCGCACTGCTTTCACCTACGAGAACGAGGTTGGCTCGGCTCGGTCGTCAAACCATCGGCGAAGACCGCGGCTTTTTCTTACGATGATGCGGGTCGCGTCAGATCGCTCAGCGATTCGTTGGGGACAATCACAACGGTGAGGGATGCGGACGGTCGTCCCACCGCAGTCAGTGAAAATGGAAAATCGCTGATCAGAGCATACGACCTGCTCGGCAGAATGACGTCGTTCACAGATGGGAACGGGAAAACCATCAAGTACCAGTATGACGATTTGGGGCGTTTGACTCGCCTGACTTATCCCGGGAATCGCGCGGTTGATTACGCGTACGACGTTGCCGGCAGCCTTGAACGCGTCACGGATTGGGCGGGGCGGACAACCCGATACGAATACGATGTGGTGGGCCGGATTCTCGAGTGCCGGCGTCCGAACGGCACGCGGCAATTGCGTGAGTATGACAGGGTCGGAAGATTATCGGGATTGAGAGAGATCGGGTCCGGCGGCCTTTCGGAGATTTTTGAAGGAGAATACAACTACGACCCGAGCGACCAGTTGACGCAGGAGGCAGTATCACCGGCGCCTGACGTAGGGATCGAAGACACAACTCAGGCGTTTGACCTGGATAATCGTTTACGCACCCATGCAGGGCATCCGGTGACCTACGATGTGGACGGTAACCTGACGGCGGTCGGAGGCCTGGGGGAAAAGTTCAGGTACGAGTTTGATGCGCGGAACCGCCTGAGCCGGAATGGAGATTCAATTTATGGCTATGATGCGGAAGACCATCGCGTGGCGGTCACCGATTCTTCTGGAACGACGGATTTCGTCATCAACCCGAATGCTGAGCTGGATCAGGTTTTGATGAAGACGGATCCAGACGGAACTGAAACCTACTACGTTTATGGGTTGGGACTGCTCCACCAACAAACCGGCGATTCGGTCAGGTACTACCATTTCGACCGGCGGGGCGACACGGTGGCGCTTACGGACGAAAATGGAGGTGTAACCGATCGTTGGAGCTATGGTCCCTACGGAGAAATTCGCGGGCGAAGTGGCGCGACTCATACCCCGTTTCTTTTCAGCGGTGAGTGGGGCGTCCAAACGGAAGCGGCGGGGCTGTCTTACCATCGCGCGCGCTATTATAATTCAGAGCTGCGCCGGTTCCTGAATCAGGACCCGCTCTTGGGCAGCGTGGCAATGCCAGCAACGCTGAATCGATATGCGTACGCCGGCGGGAATCCGGTAAGGTTCATCGATCCATCGGGATATTATAATCGGGATGTGCACCACGATCTCACCTACGGACTGGCGACAAAGGCTGGATTTTCCCCGGCTGAGGCGACTGCGATTGCGGGTTCTGACCAAGGCGTCGACGACAGCCTTCTGACGGGTCCGTATCTGTGGTTTGGATCGCGAAGCAAATATCACTTCACCACGCCGGAACGTCGGGAGGAGATGCTCGAAGCAGCGAACTCGACCGACAGCTTGGATCTTTTTGGGAAATACCTGCACGCCGAACAGGATAGTTATGCTCACCAGCGCGGTCTGACCGATCGCGACGGGAAACCCTACGGCTCCATCCTTGGTCATGCGGGTGATGGCGGTGCGCCCGACCTGACCCATCTCCGCCCGGAACTAGCCGTGAAAATGGCTGAGGACACGTACCAGCAGTTGCGGAAGTTTTTCGCGAAGATCCACGGAACGAAGACCTGCGACGATTGGGAGAACCTTCGTGCCGAGGTCGATCAGTGGGCGCGCACCCAAAGGTAACATGGAGAAAATGAAACGAGTTTACAGTGTCAGTCTCTGGACGACCGGCTTTGCGACCGCTTTCTTTTTTATGAAGGACGGACCTGATATGCACGTTTCGGTCGCTGTAACTGTTGCGATTCTCCATGTGCTCCTGTCGATCATAGGATTAGCCAGCGGAATTTGGACCGTGTTGGGAAAGAATTGGCTGGGGCTCATTCCCATTGGTGCCTGTGCGTTTTTTCTGCGGATCGAGTGGTTTTGGCTGTTTCAATGCTGCTTCTGGTGAAGGCTGAAGGAAACCGTTTGCGCCCGATCGCTCAGGGAGATTCCAGGAAATGACTTCGCCGCGGTTCTTGCGGCAATTACTCCCTCCAGCTTTCGGCTTGCTGGCGCGGAAAGGTGAGGGCTATCGTGCGGCACAACGGTTTACCGTGTAATGCAACGTCAACTTCCTTGGATCAATCAGATGACTAAACGCACTTCGGATAAATTCAGTTTTCAGCACGGCGGACTCCGCTTGATCGTCGCCTGCGCGGCGGTGGGCTTGTTTGTTCTCGGAACCACGGGTTGCCAAGCTCCCCAATCGGCTGCGCCCATGGTGCAATCGACTGCTTCCGAGCCGCAAACTCTGCGTGAGGGCGACATCGTGAAGATCGTGTTCCCGGGCACGCAGAACCTGGACTCACAGCAAACGGTCCGCCGCGACGGACGGATCACGCTGCCGATCGTTGGGGAAGTAAAAGCCTCTGGCAAAACACCGGCGGATTTGGAAAAAGAACTCCTCCAGCTTTTCGCGTCCCAGCTCGTTTCCAAGGAAGTCTCGGTGACCGTGGTTTCGTCTTCCTACGTGGTTTTCGTGAGCGGCGCAGTGATGCGCCCGGGCAAGCTTGTTTCTGACCATCCGATGACAGCCCTCGAGGCCGTCATGGAAGCCGGCGGATTTAATTCCACGAAAGCGGATATGCGCGGCGTCGTCATTATTCGCAATGAAGACGGCAAAACGAAGAACTTCACGATCGACTTGAAACAGGTCTTGGATGGCCAATCGAACGAGCCCTTCTACCTGAAGCCGTCTGATATCATCTTCGTCCCTGAGCGGTTTTCCTGGTTCTGAGGAATCCGGGCCGGGGTGGGCGTAAGATTGCTCGTGGCAAGACGAGCGAGTGACCCAACACGCTGTTTGGAGAGGCCTGCGTTCGCGGCGCTTCATCCTCAAGGGCGCGGCCGGAACTCAGCTCGGCTCTGCAGAACCGAAGCCCGCGCCGGGCAAATGGTGCGGGACTGTTTCCGCACTATGGGCGTGGTTTGAGACGCGGAGAAGCGTCCTGTCTCAAGGCGCTGTGTGAAGACTCTGTCGACGAGTAACGGCCGAGTCAGTCGCGACAACAGGTTGCGGGGGAGCGCATTTCATCCACAGCTGATCTGCCCCATTATTCCGTAAGGCATGGAGGCGCCGGGTGGAGCGTGTTGTCCCAACGCGCGGCCGGAAACCCTGTGCCTTCGAACGGGTTTGGCTCCCCTCGATATTGAGGTGCGGATGGAGTCGCTCAAAGCGTTGGGACAATGCGTTCTCCGCAGGCGTATTGCTGATCAATATGCGCAAAAAAAGCAGGGCCGATAAATCGGCCCTGCTTTGGAAAGAAACGATGACTCGCGATCAGGCGCGCAGCTTGCGACGGAGGCCCATGAGGCCCATCAGCGCGCCACCGATCATCAACGCGGTCGACGCACCCTCGGGAACGTTGGTCCGCGTGGCCTTGCCGATAAGGTCGTCGTTGCCGCACTCCACGGTGTAGTGGAACGTGGCGACAGAACCGACGGGAAGGAAAGAGATGTCGACCGACAGGTAATTGTGCGTACCACCCAGAAGCCCGCCGGTCGGCGGCGAACCGTAGGTTGTGAGGTTATTGCCGGTGAAGGAACCGGCGCCGAGCAGATTATACGTGCCGCCGATTTGCGTGGCGTGCTGGCCAGCGACGTTTCCAGCGAAGGTCCAAGGATTGGACGAAGGAACGTCGAGGACGCGGGTCACGATGCTGTCAGAGTAGAGTTTGTAGACCGTGTAGCTCGAGACGGTTGAATTGAAGTGGATAACGTAGTCCCATCCATCGCAGTTCGTCGTGTTTTCGGTGCCGTAGTTCGGGCCGATGCCGCCGATGTTCTGCGGGCCGGTCTTAGGATCGAGATTCTTGTTGGCGCCAGTGCTGCCGTACTTCGCATTGCCGGTCGTATCGATGAAGATGTCGCCACTGTTGTAGCAGATGCCGCCAGAGGTTTCGCCGTTCCAGAAATTGAAACCGCCAACCAAGCTGAGCTGCGTCCCTTTGAGGTACATACCCTCCAAGTCCCAGTTTTGCGTCGTGTAGGTGTTCGGATTGTTTTCGGTTTCAGCGTCCTCGTGATTGCCGTAACCGCCGATGCCGTTTTGCGGGTTTTGGACATCGTTGGCGAAAGTCGAATTCGAATAGTTGTTATCGGACTTCGTGATGCTTCGGCCGAGGGCGCCAGTGCTAGCGCCAGCGATCGTCAAATTCGGCGGGATCGGGACTTGAGGAGTCGCTTGCAGGGATGCCGCCACGACAAGCGCGGAAGCAAAGCCAACCAAAGTGGAAATTTTATTCATGGTGAGTGGGAGCTGAAAACTGGATTGTGCCGATAGTTAGCACTTAGCCTGCCACTAGCTTCATATGGAAACTACGTATCTCTTAACCGGTTATTACCAAGCGGCTTGTTGGTTTTTAAAACTTTTCTTGGAACCACATGCCAATTCTCTAACACCCTGAAAACGTAAAGGTTTCCGACGACCGTTGATCGACCTTACACTTGGGGTTATAACCCTATTTTGGGATAAGTGAGGTTACCCAGGAAAAACCGGAGTTTTTCTACTCCGGTTTTTGAATTCCGAGCTTTTCCATGAGCTCGTAAAATGTCGGTCGGCTGATGCCGAGTTCGATCGCGGCCGCAGTGATTTTACCGGAATGCTTGCTCAGGGATTGCTGGATCATGTCCCGCTCGAGCGCTTCGCGCGCCTCCTTGAGCGAGGAGCGGGCGCCGCCGGCGGCGGTTTGGGGCAATTCCAAGTCATCGGCACTCAGTCGTTTTCCGCTGCCCATGATGACAGCGCGGCGCACGCGGTTCTGCAATTCGCGGACGTTTCCTGGCCAGCCATAGCGACGCATGGCTTTGAGCGCTTCCTGGTTAAACATCAGGCCCTCCTTGCCGCTTTCAGCAGAGAATTGCTGCATGAACGCCTGGGCGAGCAAGAGGATGTCGTCTCCGCGATCGCGCATCGGAGGAAGCACGATTTGAACCACCGCCAAGCGATAAAAAAGATCCTCGCGGAACGTGCCTTCGCTCAAACCTTTCTTGAGATTGGCGTTGGTGGCTGCGACCACGCGGCTATCGACCTGGATTTCCTGCCGGCCGCCGACGCGTTCGATGGTCTGCTCCTGCAAAAAGCGCAGGAGCTTCACCTGAACGGGCAGGGGGATTTCTCCCACTTCGTCGAGGAAAAGCGTGCCCCCGGATGACACTTCGATCCGGCCTTTTCGTTGCATGTGAGCGCCGGTGAAGGCGCCCTTCTCGTGTCCAAAGAGTTCGCTCTCGATCAACGATTCCGGAATCGCGCTGCAATTGATCGCGACGAAAGGCCCGTCCTTGCGGCCGCTCCGTTCGTGGATCGCGCGCGCGGTCATCTCCTTTCCCGTGCCGCTTTCACCGAGAATCAAAACGGGCGCATCGGTCGTGGCGACTTTGCGGATCGACTCGAAAACTGCCTGCATCGGGCCACTCGTGCCGAGGAAACCTTCGAATGAGTCGCCTTGGACGCGCATCTGCATGGCACGATACTCGCGCTCCAACAGTGCAACGTGAACGCAGCGTTTGAGGACCAGCTTTAGTTCGTCCATTTCCACCGGCTTGTTGAGGAAGTCGTAGGCGCCAATCCCCACCGCGCGCAGAGCGACCTCTTTTTCTCCTTGGCCGCTGACGATAACGATTTTCGCCTGCCCATCGATCGCAAGCATCTCCGCCAGAGTGGCCAGGCCCTCTTCGGGAGTCCCGGGATGAGGGGGCAGTCCAAGATCGAGCAGGACCACGACGGGATGGGCGCTGCGAAACGCTTCCACCGCCGCGACCCGGTCGCCGGCCAGGACGATCTCATAGTCGGTGGCCAGGGCCCACTTCATCTGGGTGCGGATTTCGTCGTCGTCATCGACGATGAGCAGCTTCGGTTTCATCGGGCGAATGTAGCGGAACGGGTCACAGTGAGGGTGAGGTGGAAAACTTGAAGGCGAGAGCCAAACGATTGAGGCGCAGCTCAGCTTTCATTCGGCACAATCCAAGTGCACCCGAGAGAAAGCTAAAGCAATTACGCACCTGCGCCCCCAGGATTTTCGAGGACGGAATTTATCAGGCGGCACGCTGGGGCAACCACACTTCGAAAGTCGTGCCTTTTCCCACTTCGCTGAAGACTGCGATTCTTCCGCCGTGAGCTTCGACGATCATCTTGCTCTGGAACATCCCAATGCCCAACCCGCTCTTTTTGGTCGTTTGGAAAGGTTTGAAGAGGGATTTTCGGACGTAGTCCGGGCTCATTCCGCTGCCGTTGTCGACCACGGTCAGGATGACCCACGCGTTCTCTTCCCGGGTAGAAACCTTGATTTCGCCCTTTCCGGTCATGGCCTCGCGACTATTGAGCACGAGGTTTGTGATTACCTTGGCCACCTGATCCCGATCGAAGGGAAACGGCTCCAGCGCCGCGAGATCCTTGATGACCGTTAGGTTGGGACCGCTATCCAAACCACCAAGCGCTGATGTCACGACTTGATTTAAGTCAGCAACGCTCGGCTGAATCTTAAGTTCATGCCGCAGCATGCTCAGTCGCCCAATCAAGTGATTCATATGTGTCACCGTCTTCGAAACCCCGCGCAACGCATCTTCGCGAAAAGCGGGATCGTTGAAATGGATGGGCAGGTTTTGCAGCATCAGGTTGAGCGTCGAGGCGGCATTTTTCATGTCGTGCACAAAGAACGCCGCCATCGTTTGGAATGCTTCCATTTCCTTGGCTTGCAGGAGCCGCTGGGAAAGTTGGACGTTCAGGAGACTGGCGGCGACGTGGTCGCCCACGCATTTGAGCATGTCGAAATCCTGCAGCGAAAAAGCCGCACCGCCGACGCGATCGCCGAGCGAGATCAGCCCAACGACTTCCCCGTGGGCGATGATCGGCAGGCAGACGCGGTCGCCGCCGTTCGGAAACTGCGTGGGGTGAATCAGCCGCAGCGCCCGCCCCCAGATGTCGCGCTGCCGCTCGAGCGAAACCGGGTCGGGATGAAGCTTGAAAAAGGTGAGCGCGGCCGCGGTTTCGGCCTTGTTGAGGGCGAGATCATGCTGGCTCGAGTCCGGGGGAAACGTGGAGGCTGCGAGTTCGGTTTTCTCTTTTTTGTCGTCGACGAGCCAGATCGCGACCGACAACGCGGCGAAAACTTCCGCGGTAAGTTTCGCGAGTGATCGGCACAGATCGGCCTGCTCGACGTGGGCCGCAGTGCCTTCAGTGAACTTTCGCCAAACGGTGCGGTAATCATACAGCGGACGCTGAAAATTACGGCTCACAAACCGCCGCACATGCAGCCGAACCCGGTCTGACTGCAACAGCACCGCCAGGAGCACCAGCGAGAGCAGGATAATGAACGCCTTGAGGGCGAACGAAGAATCCCCGCCCAAGTAAGCGGCGATTTTTGCCAGAACTCCGACAAAAAGCAGGTAGATCCCGGCGAGAAGAATCGTAAGGGATCCTTGGAGAACGGATTGCGAAGGGTAGACATCGAGCGCGAGCTGGCCCGAACGAAAAAGCGAGCGCAGGGCCAGGAAGACCGCAACGAGGAGGGCCGCCGAATCGATCCCACTGAGGGGAAGTTCCACCGTCCGGGAAAGCGTTGCCTGGCTGCTCGTGTACGCCCGGGCGATAAACAGCAACCCGACGCCCAGGAGCATAAATTTGATGCGCCATCGCATCGTCCCGACCGAAGCCCGAAACGTGCGCTCCAGGTTCATTATAATTACGACCGAAGCGATCAGCACCGTCAGATGAAGAATGAACCCCGGAAGGCCGAGTTGGAGATGCAGGCCGCTGTCGGAATCGACCAATGAGCCAATCAACTGCTGGTGGAAGAATGCGACCAACGCGACGGGCAGCGTGAAAGCGAAGAGAAGAATCGTCCGCCAGCGACTTACGAAATCATGGGCGTTGCCGCGGGCATAGGTGAGGCTGAACAAGAGCCAGAAGCCGGGAACCAGCGACAGCGCGGCAAGTTTTCCCGTCTGCCAGCGCATGATTTCCCCGTAAAGCGGGGCACTTGCTGTCCAGCCCGTGAACAGGCTTTCAACCGCCAAGGTGGCGAGCCCGGCGGCGAGGGCCCAATCCGCGATTGACCGTTTCGCTCGCAAGGCCACCAGGATCGCCAGCATGCCGGCGCAAAGCGCAGCTACGAAAGGGACCAAGGCAGAAAAATTCATCGCGTTCATGCGAACAGAAGAGGCGCTGGAGGGAAATAACGGACTTGAGTCCAATCCCTGCGCTGGCACGGCCTCGAGGCGCTGCCCGGGATCGTTGGCCGCGCATCTATATTAGCGTGCGGCGATCAAACAGGGCGGAGAAGCGACTTCCCCGGAAATTCACAAAAAAAACTGCCCAGGCATTACGCCTGGGCAGCTTTAAACTTACAGGAATCGATCGATTACTTGCGGCGACGAGCGACGAAGCTCATCCCGACGAGACCGAGACCAACGAGGAGGGCGGTCGTGCCACCATCCGGAACGCCTTGACCAACCGCCTCGGTGTGAGCCGAGAAGGTGAAGTAGAGGCTCTGACCGTTGACGGTGCCAGGACCTTCAGAAGAGAAGGTGAAAACGGCTTCCGTCACGTCGTACAGGGGATTCGTGCTGGAGATCGAACCATTGGTCGCGACCTGAATCCAGGGCTGGTTGGTGACATTGTCGATACCCGTGCCGCCGGCAAGGATGGTCGAGCTGTCAACGTGGAACGTGAAACCAGCGACCGTCCAGAGGTCGAAGTTCGTGTTGGCGAACGTCCAGGGCGACACGATCGTCACCGGCTGCAGGAAGGTCGAGGACAAGTCACCGCCAGAAATCGCGACAGTGATGTTCGCGAAGCTCGCTGAGGTGGCCGTGGCCGGGCTGCCGGTGTTGAAGGTCACGAGTCCGCTGAACTGAATCGTGCCGGTGATCGGATCGGCCTTGGAGGCCGTCGTGAGTGCAAACGCCAAGAGAGCAGCTCCGGCGATTTTGAGTAGGGTCTTTTTCATGTTATGTTTTTCTGGTTTAGAGAAAGGTTGGATCGAAGTTACGCCGGACCTTTAGCAATGCGTATGCCAACCATTTCAGATATCAATTAACCAGTTAGTAATCAGTGAAATAAGAATTCACTAATTTTTACCGGGCCTTTTTCAGGCCTTTGGAGTGTAAGAAAAGGCGACGCTGGGAAATCACTTTGATTGAGTTTGTCGCATAAGCTCATGTGGATAAATGGGTTAATTGATTTTGTCAGAGGATCCAACACTTTCCGACCGTCGTTTAAGGCATTAATCACAAATGAGATATGAATAGGGGCGTCTCACGATATTCCGCGGCGAGCTGAGGAAAGGGGGATCTCTCCGGGGATTCCCCGATGATTTCGGCGTAGAAACACGTACCTAAAACCCGTTTTTTCGGGCGTGGGCGCTTTGCGGTCTATTTTCTTTCCTCCAAGGCCTTGCGGGCTTCGGCGGACAGAGGGGCGGGCAAGCCCAATTCAATGGCCCTTTGAAGCATCTGACGACTCTCTGGCGATGCGCTGACCCGGAACTGCGCCATGCCGAGATAGAATTGGAGCTCGGCGTCCTCTGGGCGCACGGCGGCGCTCTCGGTGAGGAACGTGGTGGCTCGGTCGAAATCGTTCTGACGGTACAATGCGATTCCCAGGACTTTCGCCAATTCAGGATCCTTGGGGAGACTGTCACGCGCTTTGGCTGCAGCGCTGAAGGCGAGTTGGGTATCGGCGGGATTGTTGATGTAAATCAGCGCCAAGCGTTTCATGGCCGGAACGAAAGTCGGGTATCGCTCCAAGACCTTCTCGTAATTTTTGCGTGCAGCCACGGGATCTCTTTTCTGCTCGGCAATTTTGCCCCGAGCCATGAGCGCGGGCACGCTGGTCGGGTCGGCCTTCAACGCTTCATCCAATTTCGTGGACGCGGCGAGGGCGTCATCCGCCGAGTCTTGGAGCGGCGCCAACTCGAGGAAATGCACAGCTTTTTCCTTTTGTAGGCCGGAGAGGCCAAACTTGAGCGCGTCCTGCATGGCTGCGATGGAGGTGGAAACTTGTCCGACGGCGTAGGCCGATTGTCCGTACTCGTATTGCGCTTCGGCACTCGCAGGCAATTGGCTGGCGGCTTCCTGAAACATGCTCGCTGACCATTTGTAGTCGCCCGTTTCATAAGCGAGTCGGCCGAGTGCTTGTACGATTCCGACTTCTTTTGGCATCAATCGGCGCGCGTCATTTCCGAGTTCGATCGCCTTGATCGTATCGCGACGTGCCGCGTAAAGCTGGATCAGCTTGAGGGACGTCGCAGGATTCTTCGGGTTCGCCCGCACGGCGATTTCAAATGCGTCTATCGCCTTATCGGATTCGCCCGCGCGCTCATATGCGCTGCCGAGCCGGGAAGTAGCCACAATGTCCTCGGGCTGGTCCGCCACGTGTTTTTCCAATGCCGCGCGGTCAGCAGGGGTAATGTTTTTTGCGTCGATGGCCATCACGCCGAGGCGATCTTTTGCCTCCGTTTTCCCGGTAAGATTCGGGTCCAGTTCCAATGCGCGTTGGAGTGCGGTGACTGCGGCAAATTCGTTGCCGAGCATGTATTGCGTCATGCCAAGATGGAATTGGATATCGGCTGAGTTCGGCAGCTTCGCGGCGCTGTCGGTGAGCAGTGCTCCGGCGCGAGCATAGGCCTTCTTTTTGTAGAGGATCCAGCCCAAGGTGTCCGCGGTGTTTGGTTCTTGCGGGCGCGTATCGTAAGCGCGTTGGGCCAGCTCGTACGCTTTGTCCAACTGGTTGAATTTCTCTGAGTAGAGAAACGCCAGGTTATTGAGCGCCATGTTGGTCTTGGGACTTATCGCCAAGACTTTTTCATAATTGTCCCGTGCTCCGGCGTAATTTTTTCTCATGTCATCGATGATTGCCATCATCATGACCGGCACCGGATTTCTCGGGCTCTTCGTGGCAGCTTCCTGCAAACGAATCATCGCCTTGTCCTGCTCGTGGGCGGACAGGTAGACGCCGGCGAGCATCATGTACGGTGTGGCGTCGTCGGGTTGAAGTTCGATCGCCTTCAACAGCGCAGCTTCTCCGGCCTCGATGTGATTTTGAGCGAGTTCGATTTTCCCGAGGAGCAAATAAGGTGCGGACTGCTTCGGGTCTTTATTGATCAGAGTGTTCGCGCGTTCGCGCGCCGCGGGGAATTTTTTCTCGGCGAGGTCGAGATTGGCCAATTGCTCGATGACGGCCAGGCTGTCCGGCGCCGCAATCAGTGCGCGATTAAATGCATCCCTTGCCGCATCGCGTTTACCCTCACCGGCCAGGATCAAGCCGGTCAGCAGCGGAGGCCGCGAAAATTTCGGAAACAGTTTTTCCATTCGACCATAAACTCCCAGCGCATCGTCGGGGTTGCCTTGGCGCCGATAGGCTTCGGCCATCAGGAGCCATGCTTGTGCAAAATCGGGTCTAACCTGGACCACGCGCTGCATCGATAGGATGACCACACTGTAATTGCCTTTTCGCAGTTCGAGTTCGGCGAGGACAATTGCGGCGTCGTGAAAACCCGGGGCGATTGTCACGGCTTGCGAGAGGCTTTCGACGGCTTTGTCGAGATCACCTTTTGCCAGGTAGGTCAGCCCGTATTGGTAGTGCACCTGCTGCCAGTGAGGATAAAGCCGGGCGGCAACTTCGAGGGGCACGAATGCGGCGTCGAAATCGTTCCTGAAGAGCTTGAGCTGGGCGTCCAATAGCAGCGCTTCGGGCTGGCTGTCGTCGCGGGCGAGGACTTTGGCGACGAGTTCTTCGCTCTCGGCATATTTCTTCTCCGAGGCGGCAAGATGCGCCAACAGCATCCAGGCGGGGAGTTGGTCGGGATATTTTTGCGTGATCTCCTCGAGCATCTTACGTGCTTCTCCCGGCGCGCCATATTGCATTTTGAACTGAACATATTGGAGGCGGCGCGAAGAGCGTTCGGGCGAAAGCCGGGCGGCGGCGGCAAAGGCATGGTCGGCTTGGTCGATGTCGTTTTTTGCGCCGTAAACGCTGCCCAGTGCCGCATAGGCCGGGGCATAGTTGCCGTCGAGATTCGTGGCGTCCTTGAAGGCTTTCTCCGCTTCCGGGAATTTTCCGTCGCGCAGGTCGATGATCCCCAAGGCGGTCATGATGGGGGCGCTCGACCGGATCGGCTCCGGTAATTTCTGAAAACGTTCGCGCGCGGCGTTCAGCTCCTGTTCCGAGGCGGCGGCCCCGGCAATGACGATGGGAGCCTCGGGATCCTCCGGGCGTTTATCGAGGATCGCCCAGGCTTCCTCCTGTGCTTCCTGGTTTTTTCCGACGGCTTGATAGATCTGCGCGAGCTTGAGCTGGAGGTCGAGATTGTCGGGCTGGACCTCACGACTCCGCAGTAAATAGGGGATCGCGTGGCTCGTCCTGCCTTGGTCGAAGTAAATGATCGAAAGCTGGCCGATCGCCTGCGGGTTGAGCGATTCGATCTGGCGAACGTTGCGGTACTCGATCTCCGCACGATCGTAATCTCCCTCGGTGAAATAGCGGTCCGCAGCCGCCAAGTGTTGGTTTTTCTTTGCGTCTTGGGAGCAGCCGGAAATTGCGAGGGAAATAAGGCCGGCAACCAGGATCAGAAAAGCGGGGCGTAAATGGGAGATCATCATGGGGGTTCGCTTTGAAAGACTCGGCTCCAGCGTGAGCAGGCTTGAGCCCGAAGTCGAACGAAGGTTGCCCGTTCTCGTCGGGCATGAACCAGAAAGGGCCCCAAACCCTCCTCTGCATCCTTCGCCAAGCTCAGAGCTTGGCGAAGGGACGAGCTGGGTGCGGTGTCGAGCGCTGTGACCCAGGGTAGCGATCGAGGCTTCCTATCAGCCGATCACTTCAAGTCTTTCATCACCTTGCGGGCGTCGGTTGCGAGCTCGGGCTTCAAGTTCAAATCGAGAGCGCGCTGCAACGACTGTTTTGCGCCGGCAGGATTCTTCAGGTGCGATTGCGACATACCGAGATAAAACATCACTTCGGCGTCGTCAGTCAGTGTGGTCGAACTCTCGGTGAGCATGTTCGCTGCGCGCGTGAAGTCATTGCGACGATAAAGCACAATGCCAAACGCCTTGGCGACTTGGGCGTCGTCAGGATAAGCTTCGCGGGCCTTCAGCCCGGTTTCATAGGCGAGGGTGTCGTTCGCGCCGGTGCGCGCGTAAGCGATCACAAGGCCGCGCTTCGCCGGGGTGAAATCAGGATAACGCGCGACGGCCTTTTCGTAATTTTTCTGGGCGGCAGCAAAGTCCCGCTTTTGTTCGTCCAAGGCGGCGCGAGCCATCAGCGCCGCGACGTTGTTCGGCTCTGTCGCCAAGACCGAATCGACTCGCGCTGACTTGTCCGCTGACGGCGAGTCGGCAATGGCGCGCAACTCCAGGAAACGATTCGCGGCGGTTATCTGGGCGGGTGACAGGGTGCCTTCCAAGGCGGTTTTCGTGGCCGCGTCGGCCGTGGAGAGACGCCCCGTGGCATAGGCAGCTTCGCCGAGATCGAATTGAAGGGAGGCGTCGTCGGGGTTTTTGCTCGCTGCTTCCTGCAGCAGGCTCGCCGCGTAGGAGTATTCGCCCGCTTGGAGGGCCAAGTGTCCGACGGCGCGGGCAAGGTCGGCGTTATCCGGGGAAACTTTCCGCGCCGTTTTCGCCATTTCCATGGCTTTGGCGGTGTCACCGCGGGCGGCGTACAGGCGGATCAAGCCGAGTGTAGCGGCGGTGTTCTTGGGATTCGCTTTGGCCGCGGTTTCGTAGGCCTTGATCGCTTTATCGGGCGAATTCTCGCGCTCGTAGATTGCAGCGAGTCGGGTGAGCACGAAGGGATCGTCCGGATAATCGACGAGCTGTTTCTCCAGCACAGCGCCTGTGGCGGCTCCTGCAGTGCTGGCATCCGACGAAATCATCGCCAAACGCTGACGGGCGGCTTCGTTGCCAATAAATTTCGGGTTAAGTTCAAGCGCGCGATCAAACGCCTTCTTCGATGCCACTGCGTCGGCCATCATATAAGCCGCCATCCCGTAGTGAAATTGAATTTCAGGGGAATCCGGCAGCTTGGCTGCGCTTTCCTGGAGCAAAACGACCGCGCGCGGATACTGTTTCTTTTGGAAAAGGATCCAGCCAAGCGTGTCTGCGACGTGGGGTTCGTTGGGCAGGAGGTCGCGCGCTTTTTGAGCGGCGTCGAGAGCCTTGTCGTAGTCGTGGAAATGTTCGGCGTAGAGGTACGCCAGGTTATTGAGGGCCGGGGCGAACTTCGGCTCGACGGCCAGGAGCTTTTCGTAGGCGTCCTTGGCTTTGACCTCGTCGTTTTTCTGTTCGCTCATGACCGCCACGAGCATCAACGCGCGCGTGTCCTTTGGACTCTGGGCCACGATCGCCTCCAAATTAGCCAGCGCCTTGTCGCGCTGGTTGCCGTTCTGGTAAAGCCCGGCGAGAAGGTAATAGGCCTCGGTCGCCTCGGGGTGGAGTTCGATCGCCTTCTTCAGGTCGACTTCCGCCTGCTGGTTGTCGCCTTGGGCGTTATGCACTTTGGACAACAGGATATAGGGCGCGACTTTGCTCGGGTCTTTTTTGAGCAACACTTCCGCGCGCTTTTGCGCGTCGGCGTATTTCTTTTCCCCCACATCAAGATTAAAGAGCTGTTCTTCCGCCGGCAGGAAATCAGGGGAAAATTCCTGTGCCTTGACGAATGCCGCACGGGCCTCGGGATATTTCTTTTCCAGCATGAGCAGGTTCCCGGTGAAGAATGCCACTTGGGAATTCTTCGGGAATCGTTTGTCCATGTCCGCGAGCACAGCCAAGGCGTCGTCAAAATTTCCCAGTTTGGTCATGCCTTCGGTCAACATAAACCACGCCTGGAGCATTTCCGGATGCTGCGTGACGAGTTGCTTGAGCGAAGCGACGGCCACGGCGGACTCTCCTTTCCTGAGGTTCATGCCAGCCTGCAGCAACAGGGCATCGGGGTAGTTTGGCGAAAGGTTCAACGCCTGGGTCAGGCTGACCATCGCCTTGTCGCTTTGGCCGGCTGCAATCTGCGAAATCGAGAGCTGGTAAAATGCCTGCGGGGATTTGGGAAACGATTTCGTCATCCTCTCCAAGTCGACGAGGGATTTGTCCACCTGGCCCAAGGCCAGCTTGACGCGTCCACTGAGCAGGAGCGCCTCGGGATTGCCTGAATCGCGAGCGGTGATTTTAGCGAGGTAGCGGGTGGCATCGTCGAATTTACGATCAGTGGCGGAGATTTCCGCCAGCAGCTGCCATGCGGCGATGTAGTCGGGCGCTTTTTGGGTGATGTTTTCCAGGATCGCACGAGCTTTGGGGATTTCCCCGTTCTGCGATTTGAAACGGGCGTACTGGAGCCGGTACGGCGATCGAATGGGACTGTTGTCGGCGGCGAGCGCATATTCGGATTCAGCTCGCGCCATGTCGTTTTGAACCCGGTAAAGCAGGGCCAGGGCAGCGTGGGCTGGAACGCACTTCGGGTCCTTCGCTACGGCGCGAGTGAAAAAGGCTTCGCCTTCCTTGAATCGACGCTGGCGGACTTCCAGCAGTCCCAAGGCGGTCAACACCGGCGCACCATCGGGCGCGGGTGCGGGCAATTTTTGCAAATAAGCACGTACCGATTCGACGGTTTTTGCCGTCGTAGCGGTGTCGGCCAGCAGGATGGGCGCTTCCGGATCCTGCGGGCGCTGAGTGAGGACAAATTCAGCGTGCTGGCGCGCTTGGTCAAATTTGCCGGAGGCGAGGAGGATGAAACCGATTCGCAGCCGGACATCGGGATTGTCGGGTTTGATCGACTCTGCCCCAGTGAGGAAAGTAAGGGCGCGGGTCACGTTGCCCTGCTCATAGTAAATGATTCCCAGCTGGCCGACGGCGTGGGCGTTGCGGCCGTCGAGCTTGAGGGCGTTTTTATAGTCGATCTCCGCTTCGTCGTATTTCCCGTCAGCGAAATACCGATCCGCCTGCTCCATGTAGCGGACTTTCTTGGCCTCGGGAGAACAACCAACGATTACTAACGCGAGTAAACTCGCGACTGCGCCGATGAACAATGGCCGGAGGGATATTTTCATGCTTGGGGTTAAGAAAGTGTGGGCGAATCGAATCTGGTTCCGTTTGGGACTTCTTGGCGCGCTCACGCCGTTGGGCGAAGCCCGAGGTCACGAGATTTATCCGTGGTTTCGAACGCGATCTGTCGTGCTTGGCGACGTTCGGACCTGATCAAATAAACCAAGAGGAAGAAGAAAGGGATCAACGAGAGCACGAAGAAAATCGGGCCGCCGCGGCGATGGATGTACGAGTTGATCATATCCGGGCTGATGTGAACGCACAGTTCGCCGATCACGAAGACCCGAAATCCATTGCGGATCAGGGCGAGCGGGATAACGGCGAGCGCCAGGATCAGGCGATTGCGGGGAGAGCGGAGGAAAAAGTATCCGGCGAGCACGCTCGTGATCAGAAGGGCGAGGCTCGAATGAATGCCGCTGCATTCCGGGGCCACTTGGAGGCTGATGCCCGGCAGTTGAAAGATGAGGTCTTCAGCAAACACGGTCGTGCCGGTAATCTTGAACAAACCACGCGCGACCCACGCCGAGCCGTGCTGGAGGAAAGTTTCGATCCCGTTCGTCAAGAACAGGGGAAAGGGAATCATGAAAGCCAGAAACCCCAGCGGGAAGGCGAGAAATCGAAGCGTGACCCGTCCAAGGAACCAAGCACAGGTGCCGACGAAAAATAACAGGAAAGCGAGGGTCGTGAGTGCGAGGGCGTTTTCCTTCGCGGGATGCCGCGTGAGTGAAACCGAAAGATAAAGGATGGTTAGAAATATCCCTGCACCGACGAGGAGATAGGCAAGCCGTCGATTTGGCTCGGAAGTATCCGTGGTCGGAAACGACGCCCGTTGCTGCCAGACCAGGTAGATGCTGATCAGGGGAATCAGGACGATGTGCGAGTAGAGATCGTGGCCGATGGAAAACCTGGCCAATTCAAAGAGCGGCCACCCAAAGATGACTACGAGCGCCAGCACGACGACAATCAGCCCCTTCGGAAGGTACGGGATGTTTTTTGCGACCGGAGCGCGGGTGGGCGTTGAGACACTCATTACAAATGACAGATCAGGGAAAAGCCGGCGAGGTCATGAAGATTCTCACGCGCGCAGTGCGGATCAAAAGCGATATGCAATTTCGCCGCCGACTTGATGACTATTGAAAGCAAAACCCGAGGTGTCGGACTCATTGCGCCTCACCTGATAGAGCACGGAGAACGTCCCCCGATTCAGGAAAGGCGTCGAAATGCGAAAACGATACGAGCGCGACGAATCATGGCGTTCGTCAACCACATCGCTTGGAACGAAGGTTACCGTGGTGAGGGTCCCGAGCAGGTTGCCGTTTGAATCGAACACGTTCTGGGTGCTGAGCACCGGCGTCACGATGCGACGCGTCCCCAGGAAGTGTGATTTGGTCCGGCCGATGCTGCCCGTGAAAGTGTAATGACCGAACAAACGTTGTTGGAGGTTGAAATTGAACGACGTGTTGTCGGAAGTGCCGTTCGTTATGTACGAAGGCGCAATCGAGCGTTCGGCGCGAAAAGTCATGCGCGTTTGGTCGAATGGCCGATAAAAAGCGGCGGCGCTGTAAACCGGAGTATTGCGCGCGGGGAGGCCAGTCGTGTGGATCTTGCGGTACTCTTGGCCGGCGGTGGCTTCGAAGGAGAGTTTTTTCCCGGGCTGCCAACGGACGCGAACCTGCGGCGTGTAATACACCATGTTGGAACCGGGATCGAAGTCAGTGTAGCCGACCGACGCGCCGACCGCGACATCGAGCTGGGAAATGAATCGATAGTTGATCCAGCCATTGGTGGACCAATCGTAGGAGTCCGGTGCCGATTCGATGAACCGCAGAGTTTGGGTGGCTCCGAGGTCGAACGAGAGATTGTTCGTGAAGCGGTGGCTCACAGTGAAGTTCGTCACCGAAAGCTCTCGGCCGGTCTGGCTCCCGGTTTGGATGTCAGGAGAATTCGTTTCGTTGTACGTCTGGGAAAAACGCACGTACCAATCCGCGACGCGTTGCGCGCCGGTGATGTTCAGGGTTTGCTCGAAGGTGTCGCTAAAAGCGTCGTTCGAATAGTTCACCCAGGACGGCCGATACCGTACGCTCCAGTTGCTCCCGATGTCGGCGCGGAGCCCAGGGGCAAAGGTATTGATGTAGCTATCGGTTTTGCTGCCGGGCCTGGCTTGGAGTCCATCGCTATAAATATAGCGATCGGAAACATCGGGTGCGATGGTGACGACGCCCCATTGGATCGGCCGCAAGCTTTCGACGAGCTCGCCAAATTGGGACCAGAGGTTCGGGTTTGCAGGATCCCTCAATGCCGCGGGCTCCAGGGGTTCGTCGACATCGGGCTCGCTGATTACGGACTGGGCGTGGGCTGGGCATCCGCAGGCAAAAACCGCGGCGAGAACGAAGCCGCGGATAAGGAATTGTTTCATGACAGGAAGTGGTTCGAACCGCACTTTAGGAATGGCCGGGGAGACTTGCGCGATCTATGCAGAATTGCACGAATTGTTTTGGCTTCGGAAGCGGGAAAAGCCCTGACATCTGAACCAAATACGTAATTCCAAACGGGCCTTTCCGCGCGGCGATTTCGAGGGATGCCGTCATGGTTTTGGATTGGGTGCGGTAGCGACTTTTGGATCAGCTGCCATCCGACCCGAATTCAAGAGGCGTTCGAAACCATAACCGACGGTTTCCTTGAGCAGGTCGTCCGCGCGTTCACTGGAACGCCACCAGGGCTCGGCTTCGTAGCCGGGCGGAGCCCACGCGATCGAACCCACCTGGGTTTCGGAGCCAAAGACCTTGGCAAACACCAGCCGACTGCGCCGGGCATGAGCCCCGCGGGTGAAAATATTGATCGCCGCCGGTTTGATCCCTTTATCCGCCAACGCGCGCAAGGTGGCGGCGGCCATTTCGTAGGTCCGCTGGGATTCGACGTTGATCGACGGGGCGCGAACCACTCGGTCCACGGGGATTTTGTCTCGGAGGAGGACCAAGGCCGTCTCTTCGGCGTAACTCCAACGCCGGCTGCTCCAGGATCGCCCGGTAAGTCCCCCCGTCGCGACCACGTATTGATAATCGTGCGTCCGGAACTCCTCGGCCGCAGCGAGAACGCCTTCGGTATCGATCCAGCCTTCGATCACAAGGACTTCTGCTGGCTCCCGCTGGGTGAGCGACAAAAACGCTTCACCTTTGAACCACCACAAGGCGACGCTTCCACCAAAAATAAATAGGAAGGAAAACGTCCCCAACCAGGTTGGGAACCACATCGTGCGCTTGCGAAATAAAGAGAGGGAGCCAGGCAATGCGAGAGGCGCAAAGTTGATCGCCAGCTGTTGTGGATTCCAATCGCAGAATTACGCACTCGGAGGTTTCGGCCCGTTGGAGGGGCCTGAAAACTAAAAAGCGCGCGCGATGACTCGCGTGCGCTGTCCTCTAACCGAAGACCGAACGGCGAGGTCGATCGGTTTAGACGCGCTTTAGCCAAAGCGACTTCCTGCTCGCGAAAGCGGCGAAAAATCCGGCAACGGCGAGGAGCGAAAGCGTTGAAGCGGTTTCCGGCACTTGGCGCACGACGATCGCCTGAAGGGTGGAATCGTCCGTACCATCGCCTTCGGTTTGGATGCCATTGCCACCATCGGTCGAAAACGTGCTTTCGTTGCCAAAATCCGGCGCACGCGGGGCTTGGTAGAAGCTGACGTGGCTCGCCTCGTAGAAGAGACTTTCGCTCGGTTTCGCCGTGGTATTGGAAACATCGACGACTAGCGGGCTGACGTTTACCGGGATTTCCATGCGGGCAGCATGGACGGTAACAAGGGTGATAGAGGAAATAGCCGCGACTAAACCGGCGCGCACGAATGGAGCGCCGAGGGTGGATTTGGATGCAAAGTTCATGGGAGAGTAAAAGTGACTCCCGCCACTGACCGAGCTATTTGCCACCAGTTCGAACAAATCTCACGTTCGGCTCGCCTCCCGATAGCGCAATCGGGGATTCCCCGTAGCGCATGTCCGACCTTTAATGCCAATCTTACCTGATTCTCGCCACTCAGTCACGTTTCCGACGAGCGAGAAATCCGAGAAGAGTCGTCGACGCCACAACGAGCACGGCCGTCGAACCAACTTCCGGAACGGAAAGGGTCCGTTCATCCTGGCCCGGGCCGAAAGTGGTCGGCGGGTTTTTATCGGAGGGGGGATCTTGCTGAGGGTCGTCCTTCGGGGGCGTGTCGCCTGAAGGGGGAGGACTATCCGAAGAAAAATTCTTCTCGTTCACAATGTCGTCGACGACCGGGGGAACGTAGTAGCTGACTTTGACATCCTCATTCACGCGCTCGCCCTTGTCCTTGTCCTGGGTGCCGGCGGGCGGATTCGTGGACTGGCTGGTGCCACCGATGTTTTCGGAAATTTTTGAAGTCGGCGCAGCCTGCGCCAACGAGATCAGGGCGGCTGCGGAACCCGTGGCCAACATGAGCCGCACACCACGGCGAAAAAGAGGAAGTGAGGAGTTCATGGCCTCAAGACGCCTCTCATTTGCGAGTCGGTCAATCCTCGGGACGGTAGGTAATTACGTACCCCGATTTCCTCGCTACGCAGTTTTTTTTTGGCGCGAGAGGCGAAACCCTGTCGTTATTTTCGGCGATGCTCTCGCGCTGCATTCAAGAGCGCCGGAATAGGCGCTTGGGCACAAAGACCAACAGTACGCCCGTTAGAAAAAGCAGGCCGGCGGTCGACGTCGCATCGGGCACTGCGGTGGCAAATTTTTCATTGGTCGGAGCCTCGTACACTTTCTCGGAAGGCCCTTTCATCGTGTCCGAACTCGCGTCGTAGCAGATCTGGACTTCGCTGCCCCGGGGTTCTTTTTTCTTCCCGCTGACAATTGAGGCGTCCAGCCCGTCGAAATAGCCGTGGATCCACGGCTGATAAAAATTCGTACCGCCGGGAACGGCATCCACGTGATAGCTCGCGGTAATCCCGGCGAACGTTAGCGAAGAATAACCGCCCAAGCTGAGATAAGCCAATGGTCCCAAGTGCACGGTTCCATCAGTCTCGGAAGCTTCCCAGAGCGAGGTGTTCCCTTCGCCCGTGACCGTCGCCGCCGTCAAAGAAACCGAGATATTTGAAATAGTGAATTTCCCCGAATCACCCCAAGCCTCCAGCCAAGGCCAGCCCGTGGCATAGGAGGTGGAACTTGCGGAGGGATTGGAAAGACGGAGAAGTTCGCCGTTTGAAAAATTGAACGAAACAGTGATGTCATCCCCATTCGAAACCGCCACCTTGGGAGCGTCCGCAAAATGATGGTCATTTCCCGCGTTGAGGAAATCGCTTAAGGTCATGTCCTGTGAAATCACGACGACGGCGCCGTGCGAAATGGCAGCCGAGAAAACGGTAATGAGGCCGATCAAGAGGGCTGAACCGAAGCCGCAGCATGAAGAAACTTTATGAGAAAACATGAGGGGAGGTGCGTACTGACCCCTAACTTGGGTAGGCGTTGCGACGTCGGACCTTTTTGGGAGCTTTCCTTCCAGTCCGATTGCAAGGCGCACGATCGGAATTCGATCCCGGATTACGGGAGTTCGTAAATCTCGACGAGAGCCACGCCGGTCGTATCGCCCACGCCGGAAACGACTGCACTGTACGCGCCAGGGTTAAGCGTGACGATCATCGAAGCGTCCTTGCTCGAGGCGTCGGTGAGGGCGAAAGCGCCCGTCACGCCGAAAGCAGCCGTGAGTTCCGCAGCGCCAGCCCAATTGTCATTCGACTGAATGACGGTGGAAGTTCCCGCCGCGTAGAGCTCGAGTTTCGGATCGGCCAGCGCACCGGGGACTCCGTAGGTGGTCAGCGTCGGCCCGATCGCGCGAATCAAAAGTTGTTTCGGCGTGCTACCTGAAATCACGAAGCCTGCCACGAGGACTCCATCGCCGGTGCCAACCTGTGTCCGCGCCGAGAGATTAACAATACGGCCTGTCGGTGAATCCGAGGTGTCGGCATCATAAATCTCGGCGATCGCCAAGCCGTTTCCGTTGCCTTTGACCTGCGCGCTGTAGACCTTCGGCGCGAGATTCGCCAGGACCGCGGCATCCTTGCTCGTGCTTGTCAGGGAAAACGCACCGAGGCGATTGAACGTCGCGGTCAGTTCCGTCGTGCCGCCCCAATTGTCGTTCGTCATCATCGGTGCTGCGTCCGAACCTTCATAGAGCTCCAACATCGGGTCGGCAAACGTCGGCGAAGCGATGTAAGGAGCGAGGCCAGGCCCCACTGCGCGCACCAGGATCGACTTGCTGGCTCCTGCCGTCACGAAGCCCGCGATCAAGGTTTGGGAGCCCGTGCCGGGAATCGTGCGGATTGAAACGTTGGAAAGGCGGCTGGTGCCTCGCACGGACACGATCGCGGCCGTGCTTACGACGGATCCGAGTGCATTCGAAATAAGGACCGAATACGTACCGGCATTGGCCGCGGAAACGTTCGATAATTTGAGCGTCGAGCCTGTCGCGCCGGGGATGTTTACGCCGTTCAGCTGCCATTGGATGGTGGGGGCAGGGGAACCGCTCACGGAAACCGACAAGGTGGTTGTGCCCCCTTTGTCGACCGTGACCGTCGCGGGCGCGGCCGTCAGCGCAGGAGCAGTCTGGCCCACGCCGACTTGCGCGACGTCGGAAATCGCCGATCCCATCGTATTGCAGACTGAGACGGAATAACTTCCGGAATCACTGACTTGGGCATTGGCGAACGTGTATGTGGCTGCGGTGGCCCCGGCGATATCCACGCCGTTCTTCTTCCACTGGTATTTGAACGGGCCCGTTCCGTCCGAAGCGACGGAGACACGGACCGTCCCACCCACGGCGAATGACGCCGCTTTGTCCGCGCGGGCGGAGACAGACAGCGTAAGTAGGCCGAGGGCGGCACGGATAATTTGTGAGCGACCGATCATGCGACGGACAATCGGGCTCACGAATCCCGACACCACTTGTAAATTTGTAAGTCATTCGTATTTACTGGGTTTTTAAGCCAAAGGCGTAAACATGTTGGTAAACTCGTAAACGACTTGGTAAACTCATGACACCGCTGGCGCCCGCTGTTTTTTGAGCGAGTGCTGAGATGATTTACGTAACTGCCCTGACGAGGCCCGCGGCTGCGGCCCGGTACTCGTCAGTCGCTAAAACGAGACGGCTTCGAGGAGAAATCGAACGAAACGGGAAGTATTTTCAGTACATTCCCCGTATCCGGCGGCTCAGCTTCTATCGCGGTGCAACGATCGCTTTGGCTTGGTCAGGATTGGGCTTTAATCGCCGGTAGATCTTGCGGGAAATGATCCGGCGCAGGGTTCCCACGGTCGCGCGTACTTTTTCATTCGCGGCGAGTGGTTTCCAACAGTGCCACAAATTGGCCCCTTCTAGCTTTGTCACGGGAAGGCCCATTAGCCGGGTCGCCAGGCGGCGTCCCCAGACCGAGCCCTTCTTCACGAGTAAACCCGACTGCGATTTCGCGAGTTTCCAGCTTTCTGCGGGTTTCAGAGTGACGTAGCCGGCGGCAATTGCGGCTTCGACGATTTCCCGACCTCGCGTCGTGCGCGCGACGACCAGGGAGAAACCCGGATTTTTTCCATCGGGCGCCTCGTACCACGGATCCCCGCAGCTGATGTCGGCGATCTCGCCGCTTCCGTCGGGCCAAAGCTGGACGGACCAAGGTCGAAAGGCCTGGAGAAACGCCCAGCTCTCGCTGTAGGTCAATTTGGCCTCGGGTTCAGTTTTCCCGGCGAGGCTGGGGGCAAAATGTCCCGGCCAGCCAAAGCCGCGATACCGGAGAACGTCGACCTTCCCAGGTTCGATCCCAATTTTCCGCAGAAGCGAATCGGTGCCGCGGGTTGAAGGACTTTCGGCGCAGAAAAACGAAAACGTCACGCCGATCTTTCGATCGAGCTCGGGGCGCAACGCGCGGGCGTTGCGCACGCCGGAAATTTCGGAAGGTTTCCCGATGATCGCACACGGCGCGGGTGCGCCTTCGACAAGGCCAAGCCCGTTGCAGACGGACGCCGGCGAATAGCGCGAGCCCGCGACCGCGATCAGTTCCTCACGGGTCCGGCTTAGCCGCGTGGAATTGCGAATCGGATCGGTGGGATCCTGTCCGATATGCAGCACGCCATGCATGCCGCCCTTTTCGATGCAGTATGCGGCGAGTGCGGTCAGCGCTCCGCCCGATGACCCGCGAAAACGGATCTCAGAATCGCTCGCATGACCCTCCCAGATTCCTGCGATCGGGCCCCATTCCTTCGTGAAATCATTTTTCGGTACGCTCGCATCGACCGGGGTGAAATCGCTCCTGACCGCTGGGCAAACTTCCAGACACTCCTGGCACTGTCCGCAATTCGCTGATTCCACGACCGGACGGATGCCCTCGCCGAAAAAATCCACGAGTTTCACGTGCTCCGGACAAATGTAAGCACATGCGCCACAACCGATGCAGAGCCGCCAGTCTACAACGTCGGTTAATTTTTGGATGCGTGGCATGGGCAGCGGAGAAGGCACGAAGGCAGCAGATCAGAAACGATTTTCAATGTTAACCGTCCCGAGCTCTCACCGGCGATTGGCTCGGCCGCGATCATCTCGCGGAAACCAGAAATCGCAGGCTGGCTTTGAGCCGTTTGTGCTTGATCGGGTCGAACGATTTCCGCCCGCTGATTTTTCGAGCGTATTCCTCAGCGGTGAATGCGGAGCAGCGCGCGACTTGCATCATCCAGAATAGACGGCAGGCAAACGGCGAATTGTACTTCGCGAAAACCTGCAACAGGGCCCGCTGCAGTTCCACGGCGAATCGTTCCGGGGCATGGCCTGAACTCGCACCTCCGCGATGCACTGACGACACCTTCGGATAGAACATCACTTTCCAACCGGCCTCGTTGCAGCGCCGGCCCCAGTCGATGTCCTCGTAGTACATGAAAAATGTTTCATCCAGCAACCCGAACTCGTCCACCGCTGCACGCCTTGCCATCACGAAACACGCGACCAACGCATCCACCGCGAGTTCGCGGTCGTGGGCAAACCATTTCATCAGCTCGCTGGAAAACCGCGGGCTACGCGGGAAAACCCGTGCGGCGCCCATGACCGCGCAGAGCTTGTTCCAGAGCGTTGGAAACTCGCGGCACGATAGCTGAAGCGATTCGTTAGCATTGAGAATCCGTGGCCCCACGATTCCGGTCTTCGGATTGCGATCCATGTAATCGGCCAGCGCATCCAGGCAGCCGGGGAAAACAATCACATCGGAATTAACCAGGCAGAAATAACGCCCTCGGGCCTTTTTCATCGCCAGGTTGTTCGCCTTTGCGAAACCGAGGTTGGTCGGGCTTTCGATCAACTGGACCAACGGATATTTCTCGCGGACCAGCGCCACCGAGTCGTCCGCCGAAGCGTTGTCGACGACGATGATCTCGTGGCTGCGTTCAATTCCGCGTGCCAGACTATCCAGGCAATCGGCGAGGAGCGCTCGCGTGTTCCAGCTTACGATTATGATCGAGATCTGCGGAAACGTTGAATCGGGTTCGGAAGAAGCGGACCCCGATTCAAGGCGCGAAGAACTCAAGGCAGTTCGTAAATTTCAACGAGGGCGACGCCCGTCGAATTATTCTTTCCGGAAACCACGACGCTGTAGCTGCCGGGGTTGAGCGTCACGACAAGGACAGCGTCTTTGCTCGTCGTGTTGGTCAGCGCAAAGGCTCCGGCTTGGGCGAAGCTCGTCGAAAGTGCCTGTCCACCGCCCCAATCGTCATTTGATTGGAAAGGCGTGGGGTTGCCGGCGACAAAGAGTTCGAGCTTCGGATCCGACAGGGCGTTTGGAACGCCAAACGTTGACAGCGTGGGGCCGATGGCGCGAAGCAGCAGCCTTTTCGGACCTGTCCCTGCGATGACGAAACCGGCGACGAGAACGCCGTCGCCCGTTCCGACTTGGGTGCGCGCGGACAGATTTACGATGCGGCCCTCCGGCTTACTCGAGGTGTCGGCGTCGTAAATCTCAACGATAGTGAGCCCATTGCCGTTTCCTTTGACTTGGGTGGTGTAAACCTTCGGCGCCAATGTGGCGAGGATGGCAGCATCCTTGCTTGTGTTCGAAAGGGCAAATGCTCCGAGACGCTGGAAGGTTGTCCGCAATTCGGTGGTACCACCCCAATCGTCGTTCTTCAGAAAGGGGGTTTCGTTCCCGCCGTAGAAGAGTTCCAAGCTCGGATTCGTTTCGGTCGGCGAGGAGGTGTACGCGGCCAAACCCGGTCCAATGGCTCGGATGAGGATCGATTTGTTGCCGTTCGCGGTCACGAAACCGGCGATTAAACTCTGTGCACCGCTACCCGGGATGACGCGGATGGAAACATTTGCGAGGCGATTGGTTCCGCGGATGCTCACGATGGCAGGCGCGCTCGTGATCGAGCCGACAAAATTCGTCACCACGACGGTGTAGGTCCCAGCGGTGGCCGAGCTCACCGCGGGAAGCGCGAGAGTGGTTCCCGTCGCGCCGGCAATATTTACGCCGTTGCGCTGCCATTGAAGGGTGGGTGAGAGGTCACCGGTCACGGCGACCGCCAACACGGCGCCTCCGCCAGAATCCACCGTTTGGCTGATCGGTTGGCTGACCACGGCCGGCGGATTGACGCCCACGCCAACCAAGGCCACGTCCGACAGGGCCGAGCCCATCGAATTCGTGACCGACACCGTGTAGCTGCCGGAATCGGTTAGATGCGCGTTGGCAAATGTGTAGGTCTCGGCATTGGCGCCGGCGATGTTAACGCCATTTTTTTTCCACTGATAATAAAAGGGCCCTGTGCCGTCGGAGGCGACGCTTACGCGCACCGTGCCGCCGATGGGGAACGACGCGGAACTATCAGCGCGGGCTGCCAGCCCTATCGCCAAAAACGCACAGGCAATTCCCACCCGTGCTTGGAAAACGGTGAGCGCGGAGAAATTCACGCGCTTTCGTTAAGAATTGGAATGCTTGGCTCCGAAAGAAATGAATGCGCGAAGGCTCATGATGCTGGAAGCGAACGCGGGGAGAGAACCTCATCCGAAAACGCTGACAGCTTTATGGTGGATTTGCCGTGCGGACTTCGAGACAAAACCGGAGTTGATTTCGGAATTTTTTAATCTTCCGAGCGTAACCGCAAATTGACGCCAACCGGCACGAATCAAATACCGTGCCATGCCTCACTCTTTGGCAGGAAGGCGTGCGGTTTCGTGTTCACCCGCGGCTAACGAACGAAGCCACTCGTTATATGCGCCGCCGACGGCGTCAGTAGTGTATCGCGCCGCGTGAACCCTCGCTGCGTTCGATAGCGTCGTTCGTTCCTCGGTGTGATCGAAGAGGCGAATCATTGCATTCCACCACGCGTCCACGATCGAATCCGGGACCGGTTTTGCCCGCCCCGTCAGCTCTGGCGGCGGTGGAAGCTTTATTCCGGCCTCGCCGACCACTTCTGCCAGGCCTGCTTGGTTCGAAACCAAGGGAATCACCCCATTCAACATCGCTTCGAGCGCGCAGCGTCCCGCGGCTTCCTTCACGACGGATGGCATCAGAACCAAGCGCGCGGTGCCCCAGATTTCACTCACGCGTCCGGTCGGTGGAATCTGATAGAGGTTTGAATGCCGCGACAGAGTAAGCCCGAGGTCACGCCCGATGACTGTTAATGTCTCGGCCGGTGCCCGCCCGCCTACAATCAACAGGGGAATATCCGAACGAAGTCGTCCCAAGCGGTCGGCCAGTTGCGCCATTAGGATCGCGCCTTTTGCCGGCTCGGGATTGATGAAGACTATGGTCGAAGCTTCAGACGTGGGAGCGACGACTCTTTTCGCGTCCAACGGTGGTGGCAGGACCTTGATCGTGACTCCGAAATGCCCGCGATAGCTGTCCGCGAGGAAATTCGTGGGTGCGAGAAAGGCATCTACTTCACCGAGCGGTTGCTTTCGATAGGCCAGATTGTGGAGCGCGAAGATCACCTTCGCCCCGCTCTCACGCGCGCGGCGCCGACGGACCAAATCCGTGCCGTCGCCTCCGTAAGTGAGCACAAAATCGGGAGACCATTCGTTCAGGATCCGTGCGTACTCTTGCTCGTAAGCGGCTCCGACGCGGTGCTCCCAATCGTGTTTCCACGTGGCATCGACGGGGAGCAGCGTATGGCGAACATTCTCCGATTCGATCGACAAAAAACTCGCGGGCTCAGGACGGGTCGGAAGGTTTAGTTCCTTCAATACAAACGCATGATCCGAAGGAAGGTCGCCCTCGCAGGCCGTGGTCGCGAGGCTCCGGACCTGGAAGCCCTGGGCTGCGAGGATTTCTGCAATCAGCCGTGTGGATTGTGCGGCGCCACTGGTCGGATCGAAGGGCGATTGCCCCAGCA
This sequence comes from Verrucomicrobiota bacterium, assembly GCA_028293545.1. GTDB lineage: Bacteria > Verrucomicrobiota > Verrucomicrobiia > Opitutales > Opitutaceae > Opi-474. The sequence goes on from JAQGOP010000011.1 coordinate 146,422, forward strand.
ACAAAAGCAACCGTGGCGCGGATCGGTCGGGTTTCACCGCCACCGACGCAGGCCAACCATGCCGGCCAGCGCAAGCGCAAGGAGCGCGAGGGTGGATCCGGCTTCGGGCACCGTCGAACTCGGCGGCGGCTCGGGAACGTACTCGGAGTAGGTCACATCGATCGAATTCTGAGGAATTGTCACTGAGAGCGTATCGCCGCTAAGGGTCTGGTAGGATCCGCGCCAGTTCGCCGCAGAAACAAATTCGCTGCTCCAATCAATCGTCAGCAGTGCGAACCAATAGAGATCCGTTTCGGCATCGGTTTGGGAGAGCCCGACATTGAGATTTCCCGTTTCGTGGTAGGTGCCAGCCTCGTTGTAGCTATGGTAGGAATTCGTGTAGTTGTACGCGCCGCTAGTCGGGACCGTGGGATTGGAATTATTGTCCGGATACGGGCTGTACGGCGTTGTGCGGTAGCCGATGATAAGGTTGGAGGAGACGGAGGTCCGACCGCCGTCGTTGTCCGTGAAGGTCACGGTGAAATCGAAAGGCGCCGTGAGTTTATCCTGGTACGAAGTGGCGCCCTTGATGGTTCCGCCCCACACGAAAGCCAGGCCAGTCGTGTCGTAGCCCGGTTCGGTTTGCTGGGTGAAGGGATTGTAACGCCAGAACATGCTATCGCTCCGGGTGTCGCCACCCCAGAGCTTGAAACCGTTGTTGATGATGATGCCGTCCGCCTTCGAGTCGTCGCGCGTTCCCGTGAACCAGCCTGAGTTGGAGACATTCGTCGACGCCGAGTAGTCGATTGTCATAATGGTGGCCTTGACCGGCGCCACAAAGGGAACGAGGGCAAGCAAGGCGCCGCTGCCGAGGCGTTGGGCGCGGGAAAGGAGACTGGGGATGGCGGTTGAAGGAGGCATGGAGGTGAGAAGTTTTGGGATTGAGCGATCGGCCGCCGGAAATTTTCCCGACGTCCTAGGGGTAAAATACCCATAAACCTCAGATCTGGGAATACGCAGGGGTGCGTATGCAAAAGGAATACAGACCGAGGAATTGCGGATTGCGGATACCGAAACCGGATAGTTTCGGACGCTTAACAACCGCCCTACCGTAGAGCGCGGTCTATGACCCGCCTTGGAAAAACGTAGCACGTCTTCGATTGGCTCATTCGAATCCAACTACGGACCCGCGATATAGATGACTGAACACGCTACGGAGCTATCGAAGAAGTGGTCCGACGCTGTCGGGGCCCCGTGCTCAGCGATGCTTGGCACGCATGTAAAGGTAGGGCGACAAAGCCTCGGCAAAGAGGCCGAGGGAAAATCCGTTGATGCGCTTAAATCGCTCGGAGGGAACGGAAATGATCTCTGTCTTCAAAAATCCCGCTTTCTTGGCCAATGCTTGAAACGCTTTCGGGCTAAAGGGCGTCGCGCCCAAGCCTTCACGGGTCCACGTAATCTTGAATCGCTTGTCGGTGATGCGACGACGGCGAAGACGAACGTGGTGCAAGTTGGGGATTCTCGCCAAAATCTGGCCGTGGGGTGTGAGGCGCGCGTGCAGGTCCTTCAATATCGCGAGCGGGTCTTCCACGAGATGCAATACATCGGACAAGATGATCGTATCGAATTTCCCCTTGCCCGAAGGAAATGAACTTCCGTTGACGGGCAAAACCTTCAGGCCCCGCCGGCGGCAGCACTCCGCCATCACGGAATTCAAAGGGAAAACGGTCACGTGCCGTTTTTCGGTTTCAAGGGAGGCCTCGAATAATCCGTCGCCCGCGCCCCACACCAGGACCTGATGCGAATGGCCCGTCAGCAGTTCAAGCCACTTGCGCTCCGTTTTCTCACGGAGAAATTTCGAGCCAAAACATCCCGGCAGTTTCGTTTCGGGATTCAGCAACTCATGTGAAGAAAGACGGCCGTCGGCGATTTTCCGCAGAGCTTCGACCTGCCATTTCATTTCCTCTGCAGGCAGACCTAATTTCCCGATATATTTGTTCGGCAGATGCGGAAGGGAAAAATCATGGAGACGATCGATGCAAACGATTCGTTGCAGTCCGCCCCTCGTATAAATGTCCGTCGCCGCCGAACAGAGCATGTCGAAACGACCCTCATGCGGCGCGATCGGAAACCCACCGGCTTTGATCGCCGCCTTCAATTGATCGCGTGTCGCAATGTACAGCGCGGCGTGCTCGTTCGAATATTTTGCCCAAAGATGTCCATTGCGCCGTTTGACGCTGTTCGGAATCCACCGAAAAAACGAATGGCAGGTTGAATAGCTCACCGCGCCATCGGGCGCCGTTTCCGTGCGAATAAATCCCGGCGACTCCGAACCTTCCAAGGTCGGAAGGCTGTCCAAAAACGATTTGATGTTGTCCCAATGCAATAGCGTGTCGTCTTCGGAATACACGAAGAGGTCATAGTCATCCAGACGGTCCAAAAATAATTGCCGATGGGCAAAAGGTAGTGACCACGGGTTTGACGAAGGGACGCCGACCAGCACTTCAATATTGTGCCCTAAATTTTTCGGAATGTTCGACAGAATCACGACCGAAACCTTGATCGGCATCTGGCGGTATGCTGCCAAGAGCTGCTCCAAATAGATGACGTTTCCGTTGCCATGATTTGCTATCGCAACCAATAAACGCATCGACCAACCCCATCAGAATATTGGTAACTATGTCGACCTCAATTTCTTCCGTCGACTTAGATACTCCACGAGCTGCGCGCCGGTGGGTCCCAAAAGCCGCGGCAGCCAGGATTTGATCCGCGTCGAGCGTCGCGGCGCGCACTGGCTGCATTCTATAAAGCACGCTTTGGCGCGCACGGGCCGATCATTCGTAAGATAGACGCAGCCCAAGTCGTAGAGATTGGCGGCGTAGCTGTTTTCGGCGAGGGAGCGCTCGAGCGAATCCAATTCGGGAGTTTTACACAGGTCGCCGTAAATTCGGACCAAGGTTTCGTAGTTTTCGATCGGTTTGGTTTTCCAAAACGCCGATACGCTGTGCTTTTCGCCCGTGCGTCGATTCAGATGCACCGCCGGCCGTGAGTCCACGGTCCACGGAGTTTGTGCGCACAGGCGAATGATAAAATCCAGGTCTTCGTAAAACATCTTTTTGAACAACCCGCGCGTCATCGCTGTGCTCTTGCGGATCACGAGCGTCTGCACAAACACGCACCCGCGCAGGCACCAGGAAAGCGGACGCTCAAGGCGCATATGTTCCGTCGCCTTCAAACCGCGAAGGGTGAACAGGTCGGTTTCCAGGACGCCATCGGTGACAATCGCGATGTTGCTCAAATGCACCGCGGCGTCGGGATGGAGCCGCATCGATTCTGCCGCGATCCTGAGCCGATCCGGTGTGTAGACGTCGTCGTCGTCCAAAAAGGAAATCCACTCCGCCTTTGCCGCTTCGATCCCTGTATTCCGTGCCGCGCTGGGACCGGCGTTGATTTGGCGAATGACGCGGATGCGATCGCCATACTTCGCGAGTGCCGCCGGCGTGTCATCCGTGGATCCATCGTCCACTACGATGATTTCAAACGGAGGACTGGTTTGCGCCAAGACGCTCTCGATCGAGATCGAGACGTGTGTCGCCCGGTTATAGGTCGGGATCACCACGCTGATGGGAAGCGCCGATCGCGGGTTCATTATTCGAGCTTCGCCGCCAACAGCGGATCCGTCCGTCCGGTGGCGTGGCCAATTGTCTCGACCAGGCGTTTCAGCGAAGTCGGCGCAAAAATCATGAGAACGCCGATGTAAGTGATCGCGCCTAAAAGCACTTTGATCGCCAAGCGCAGTACGATCGGAAAATGCCCGGCCATGACTGTGTCCGCTCCCCAGATCACCCCAGCCATCAGGAGCGCAGCAAGAGCGGGGAGTACACAAGGTTGGCAATAAGCGACCGGGTCCAATCCGATGCGCCCGCGCAAAAATCCCAGTGCGACTCCCCCCATGAGCATGCCATTGGCAATCAGGCAGACAACCAGCCAAGTCGTGCCGAATTGGATGCCCACAAATGAAGCGGCGAGCACGGCGATGACATTCCAGACGTTGAGCAGGACAAATTTCCCGATGCCCCCCGAAGCAAGAAGGGTGGGGTGGAAGAACACCTGTAAATTCGCGACAAGGGCGTTTAAACAGAGCAGCGCACACAGGAACGAAGCGCCCGCCCATTTTGCGCCGAATACCAGCGGGACCAGATCAGATGAAATCGCCGCGATCCCCACGAAAACGGCGAATGAAATCACGGCGTTTAACTCCATCCCCTTGTAAATTGCATGGCGCATCCGCCCGTGATCGTTCTGCACGCGCGCGAGCGCCGACAGCGAAACTTGTGACACCGGCTGCAGCGTCGCGGTTTTTGTGAGTTCCGGGATTTTTCCGGCGATGATATAAATGCCGAGCGTCTGCATCCCGAGATAACGACCGATGAACATCTGGTCCAATCTCCCCGCCAACACGTAGAGAAACGAGGTCGCGAAGACCGAGGAGCTGATGCTGAACAGTTCTTTAAAATGGCGGATCGAAAACGAGAAGCCTGGGCGATAAGTGGAAACCGACCACAGGAAGATCGAACTTCCCAGCGAACTTGCCAATTGCTGGCCCACCAAGGACCAGACGCCGTAACCGAGAAAAGCCATTGCGACTCCGACGATTCCACCGATGAAATTTGAGATCAACACGCGGATGGCAGGACGTCGAAAATCCAAATCGCGAATGAACAACGCGGTATGAATCGCCGAAACGGCATTGATGAGCAGGGAGAGCGACGACCATCGCAGGAACGGAACCAAACGAGGTTCGCCCAAGAGCCCTGAAATGGGTCCGGCAAGCAAAACGGTCGCAAGACAGAGTGCGCCGGCGCAAGCGCAGTTGAACCAAAAGGCCGCGTTGAGATGTTCCGGCGCCAATTCTTTTCGTTGAATTAACGCGGTCCCGATGCCTTGCGACGCGACGAGGGAGACAATCGCCAGGTAAATTGCGACTAGCCCGAAGAGGCCGAACATCGCGGGCTCGAGCAGTCGCGACAAAATGGCGAACACAACGAGCGAGAGAAGCTGTCGTCCGACAAGTTCGATGCCTTGCCATTTCAGTCCCCGAGTCGCCTGAACTTTCAAACTCATGAATCAGGCGACGGGATGGGTTTCGACCAGTTGCTGGAAGACTCGCCGTAATTGCGCCCGCGCGTCGTCTGCTCGCGATTTCAACGCCGACTTCACCGCATTGCGCTCGTGATAAAGCTGCACGACGCGGGCGACAGCCTCGGCATTCGAAGCAGTGCGTCCATCAATCACCCAATCGCGCATTCCCACCGATTCAAAAACGCCAGCGAACTTCATGCTATACGCCACGCCAACACACGGAACGCCCTGCGAAAGCGCCGCAATGCATGCGTGCATCCGTGAACCAACAAAGAATTCGCATTGAGCGATCACGCCCTTGATTTCGTATTGGTCGTACGCGCGATTGATGATCCGGACTCGACTGCGGAGTGCTTCGGGAAGAAGTGCACGCAGTTTGCGCGACGCTTCAGGATCGCTCTCCACATTTCCGTCTGCCGCGAAGGTATGTGGCACCAACCAAAGTTCACCGGGATGCACCTGCAACAGCGCGGTCACCACGTCCGGCAGAAAAGAGGCATAGTCCATTTTCAGGCCAAACATGTTTTTCCGCGTATAGCCGCCATGATACATCAATCCGTTCACGTTTAGGCCAATGACTCCGGATGGAATCGGCCCCGTGAGCGGAGGATCGAGTTCAATTTTTTCCGGCCGCACCGACTCCAAGGAGAATGCGACGTCGGGTGACAACAGGACCTGCTTGTCCGGGCCGACGAGATCTTGGGCGATGCGCTGGCTTTCTTTGTCGCGGGCAATGATGACCGAGGAATGCTTAAGGAGGTGCGCTGCCATCCAGCGTGCCGAACGTCGTTTATAGGGTCCGTAGGTTTGGGGGAACTGCACCATAGTGCCTTTCACCAGCAATACCGTCCAATCCATCAGGAAGTTTTCGATCAATCGGGGAAGCCCGTAGATATCGCTGAAACTATCGCCGCCGTGGATGTCGCCCACAAAGCGGGCTCGCGCGATCGTTTTGATCCAAGGCGTCGAATTTTCGATCGCAGCGCGCACGCCGCGGAGAGGAATCAAGCGATGGATCATCGCCATCAAAATGACCCAGGCGATATGCTCGCGCGGTTTCGATTTCGGCGAGCGCCGGGCGTTGACGATACTGATCTGTTGGAGCTTCCCGCCGACGCGGAACTCCGCGGGAGTATTGTCCTTCTTGAGCAAGAGGAGCGTCAGCTTTTGCCCGGGTGCGGCTTGATCGCACAGATTCAGCACCGACGCCCCGAGTGCGAGGACGCCGCGATTGCCGGAGGTGACAGGCGTTCCCATCACCGCGATCGAGGCTAGGTTTGGGTCATTATCCGGGACGTTGCTGGCTTCAGGCATTTCACCCGCCAACGAATCAGCCCACCGGGGGAAACGCACGCAAATGCTTCATCAGGCGTTCTGAATTTTCGGCCGAGGCGTCCTGCAAGAAAATATCCAAATGAGGATGAAGACGCTCGATTGGATGCTCCCACCATTTGCTCTCGGTTAGCATTTGCTGAAGCGTCGAAGGAAACCGTTCGCCGATTTGCCGGGCCGGATTTCCTCCGACGATGGTGAACGGTGGAACGTCCTTCGTCACCACTGCGCCTGATCCTACTACGGCGCCGAGACCGATCGACCTGCATCCTGGGGTGATGATCGCGTTGGCGCCGATCCAAACATCGCTGCCAATGACCAAAGGGTTTTCGTGATCGGCGCCGATCGAATCCCGCTCGAGCATTCCTAAAAGCGAATTGTAGAAGAATGGATGCTGCGCGGCTCGACGGAAAGGGTGGTTACGTCGGAACACCAGGATGCCCGCGGCCAAGGAACAATAGCTTCCGACCTTTGTGCCCACCGGGAGATGCCCAGGCAGGAGGCAAGGGCCGTAACTGTGCAGGCCGATCACGATCCCATAATAGCGCGACATCAACTCGCGGAAGGTCACCGAACGGAGCTGTCCACCTTCCAGGCGGCAAATCGCTCGGATTATCCGCGGGCGACCGCGGCCAAATCCGGCGGCCCAAGTAAAAAACGGGGCCAGCGCCGAGCGTTTCGGCGTCATGAGTTGGGAGGGGGTTTGGGCCATGACCAAGCGGGTTTGTTACGTTGCCTTCTCGGATGCCTGAACGGCCTGCTGGTTCCGTGTGGAGTTTCGCTTCTTCATCAGCGCAGTCGTTACCATTTGAAAAGCGTCAGGAAAGGCGAGCCGGGCGGTGACGAGTGCCAATGCAAAAATCACCAGCATGCCGGAGGTCGCGAGCCAGAACGACCAATGCGAGGCGCCAAATGCGACGAAGGCCACGGCGCTACCAATGAAGACGCCGACAAACGTCACTGCGCGCGCCGTTTCAGCGAGCGGCACGCCTTGGCGGATCCGCAGGCGCAACATCGAGACTGCCGCCGCGCCCGCTTCTGCCGCCAGGGCGCAGGAGGCAATCGCAACCACGTTGCCGCCCATGTAGGCGACGATCGCCGCCAGCGGCAGGCTCAGGCACCGAAACACATTTGAGTATAACTGGTTCATTGTATCCGCCCGCGCCATGGAGGCGATGGCGGGAACCATCCGCAGGAAGCGGATCGCTGCGGCTGCGCCGAGCGGCGCCATGACCAAACCCGTCCCGGCGTACCTCGCGCCGTAGATCAACGTGACAAACTGCTCGCCCGCGGCGATCAGCGGCAGGGTGAGAATGACTGCGACAATACCGGAGTATTCCATGCAGGAGCGAACGTGCCGGCGGAATTGCTCAGGATCGTCCTGGGCGCGCGACAGAATCGGCAGCATCAACGACGAACTGACCTGTGCAAAAAGGCTTCCCGGGATGCTGACCAGCGAGAGCGCCAGCGCGTAGGCCGCCAGTTTTTCCAGCGAAAGCAGGGAGCCGACCAGGACTTGGTCTGCTTGCTGGCTGCCGAAAATGAGAAGTCCATTGAGCAGCAACGGCCAGCCGAACTTCCACATTCCCCGGATATACACCGGATGCCAGGTCCACTTGTAGGGTTGGCGGGCGAGAATATGCGTCATCGCAATCTGCAGCACGCCCTTCGCAATCATCAGCCAGACGATCACGCGAAAATCCCCGAGCCACTTCGCCAACGGCCACGCTGCGAGAGTGATGATCGTTTGCGGAACGAGATCGGAGAGTACGGTCGGCAGGTAATTGAGCTCTCGCTGCAGGCGATAATAGTCGAGGTGCTCGAATCCCCGCGAAAGTGGCACAATCGCCAGGGCTGCGAACGCCCAGGTAATTTGCGGGACATGCATGGCATGCGCCATGGGGTAGCTGAGCGTGAGGATCAGCAGCGCGCCGCAGGAGGAGAGCACGAATTGAAACGCATGCGACGTGGCTTGAAACGTGGGAAGTCCGCCTTCCTTCGACTGCACCGTTTGTTGTCCAAACGACATTCGCCCGGCGATTTCGAGGAGCGTTACCGTCATGCTGAAGAGCGCGGCCAAACCGAAATCCGCTTTTGTCAGCGCCCGCGCGAGCATTACGTTGCGCGTAAATGAAAGCCCATAGCTCGCGATCTGCCCGCCGGTCAAAATGACGGTGCTCTTCAGGAGTTTGTTTGAGTGGGCGATGGGAGTTACCTTTTGAATTTGCGATACCTTGACGAGAAATAAACCGAATGGGACCGGGTAGAACTGAGTAGAACCGCCTTCGGATCGGTGGGATCGGCCCCGCTATCACGCACGCGATTGTCGGACAGCGTCGCGGGAGCCGATTGGAGACGGCGCTACCCAATTTTTGCGTCGGCTGCGGCGTCTTGAGGCGTTTTGCTGGGGAAGAGCTTTTGCGCCGCCGACATCACCGTATGCCAGGCCCAGCGAGCGGCGAAGCCCACGGGTGGGGCGACGAGCCAAGAAACCGGCAACGCGAAACGCGGCACAAATCGCAGCGCACCGGCGACGACGATGATATGGGTGAGGTAAATGTAGTAACTGCAGCCCCCGATCATTGAAAAAACCGTGCCGATCAAGCGCGGCAGGGAAACGTGAGGCACCCACACGATCAAAAGCGCTCCCGCGACCAGCCACGCGAAATGTGACACCATGGCGGTGTAGAAGAAGGACGCGATCACGAGAAGAATGCCGGTGAAAACGAGTTTTTGGCGAAACGTAGTGGAGAAAAACATCAGCCAGCCCAGTGCGAATAGAATCAGCACCCGTTGTGGCAGTCGGTTGGCGTACACCATGTAGTTGGCGAGATCGGGCAGCAGCAGTCGGGAGCAGGCTGCGGCCGCCACAAAGCCCAAGCACGTGGCCCAAGGATTGCGCAGCGCGACCTTGCGCAAGGTGGGCGCCGCGAAGGCCAGACAGGTCAGGAGCGCGACCTGGGTAAGTGCTTCGATATACCAGAATGGTTCGAGGAAAGATCCGAACCTGCCGAACAAATTGCTGACCAGGAAAAACGAAGCGATGTCCGGCGAACGTCGCAGCGCAAAATAGGCGAAGATTACGGCGTAGTACGGCAGGACGATGTTCAGGAGGAATGTGCGCGCGACTTGTGCGGCCTTCCCGGCGAAGAGGTGAGTCGACTGAAAGCGTGCGAAATTAAAGCCGGAGACAACAAACAGGAGATACGCGCCGCCGCCGGCGTGCAGCCCTCCTACGTGCGTCGCGATAACGCCCAAAATCGCAAGCGCCCGGATGAACACATCGGTGGGAATGACCACCATCGACGCGCGTTCGCGGTTTCCGAGCGCCGCGAGTTCGGCGATGGTAAGCTTTTCCCAGCCTCGCGGGACCGATCCGAGGACGCGCTCGAGAGCGAGGGAAACTTCCACGAAATTCAAGGAGTCCCCGCCAAGACCGATAAAACTGTCCGAAGGCGTTGCGCGCGACCTGGTCCGAATGGTGCGAAACGCGGCGATAATACGCTCCGTCGTGTCCTTGGATTCGATCCCCGTGCCCGCAATGGCAGAGGACGCTTGGCGCGCGGCTTGGGCGGCGCTGAGGATGGAGCGATAGTCGATTTTCCCCGAAGAGAGTTGAGGTGGAGGCGAGCCGCCGATGACTTCGAAGCACGATTCCGGCAGTTGGTACTTGTCGACCAATGCCGCGACGATTTCCGCGTGCGCGACCGCAGTGGTAATATAAATCGCGATGAGCTGGTCGTTGCCCGTGACGTAGGCTTCGAGTTTTCTCGCCCTCAGTTCCTTTTCAATTTCGTCAAACCCGATGCGGAGCCCGAACAGTTTTGAAAACCGACTCGTTCGTCCTGTGATTCGAAATAAATTCTCGTCGGTCCGCAGAGCCAAATCGCCCGTCCGGAGCGAGTGAACCTCGCGTCCCAGGCCGAGGTGTTCGCGCGCGGTCGCGTATCCGAGCATCACGTTGGGACCGTTATAAACGAGTTCTCCGACAACATTTGTCCCGACAATTTCTTCGCCGCGTTCATTTTCGATCACGAGCTTCCCGTCGGGAATCGGTACGCCGATGCAGTCGGAATGCGTCGCCGCCAGATGCGGCGGCAGGTAAGCGATGCGCGCAGTGGCCTCCGTTTGGCCATACATCACGAAGAACTTAATGGATTTCTCGCGCGCCCAGTTTGCGTACGATTTCACCAATTCCGCACCGAGCCGACCGCCGGCTTGGGTGAGCGACCGGAGATGCGGGAGGCTGCGATTGCGAATGCCGAGGCGTTCGAAGATTTCGTACGTGTAGGGGACTCCCGCGATGCTTGTGACCTTTTGCGCCGCGACCTTTCCCCAAAACGCTTCTTCGCTGACAGACAGCTCGGTCAAAACGACGCAGGCGCCGACGCTGAGGTGGGAATTCAGCACCGAAAGCCCGTACGAGTAATGAATCGGCAGGCTCGTGATCGGACGTTCCGACGAGGTCAGTTCCAGGTAACTCGCGATCGAACGGGCATTGGCGTTGATGTTGTCGCGCGAGAGGCGGACCAGTTTGGCGCTGCCGGTTGAGCCGGAGGTTGAAAGCAAGACCGCGAGATCCCCATGCAAGCGGAGCGCCGCGGAATTTTGGCGGAGCAACCTCCAAGTGCCTGCTTGAAAGCGAAAGATCACCTCGGGCTGGAACGTCGCGACGACGGTTGGATCCTTTTCCAAGGAACCCTCGGGCGCCATGATCACCGGATGCCGTCCGCGCAACGCGCCCAGGTAAGCGACAACGCTTTCGAGCTGGTTGCGCGATTCCAGGAGAAGCAGTTTCCGGGTTTCGCCCAAGGAACGGCTGAATTCGTCGGCGCGCGCGGCTAGATCCCGATAGCTAATGACTTCTCCTGATTCCAAAATCAGCGCAGGCGCATCCCCGAAGGCCTCGAGTTTTTCCGCAAAAAATCCGGATTCGTGCATGGGGGATGAGGTTTATCGGCCTGCGACAGCCGATAAATGAGAATCAAGATGGCGCAGCGGCGCGGCTTGGCGTTTCCAGGGGCTTCGGCGCAGCCTGTAAACCGGTAGCATAGATCGAAGCAATTGCGCCGAGGGCAATGTAGATGAACACGTACGACTGGTCGAAGTAGGCCACGGACAAAAAGGTGACGCAGTGGGAAAACAATGAGGCTCCGAGCATCCAGATCAGGAAGCGTTCGAAAGGGTGGACCGTCGGGGAGTTGGCGACTCGTCCCGCATAAATGAAAGCGCAGACCAGCATCCCAATGAAAAGAAACATCAACGGCAGTCCTCCCCAAACGCCGTAGGCCAGGTACTGGTTCGTAATGTCGGTGTGATCCGGGCTCCAACTTACGCCGGTGGGCATCCAATGTCGGGTAAAGTCAGTCCCGGCAAACCACCACTCGCTCAAGTGGTCGATGCTGGATTGAATCAATTGCGAGCGAAAATAGGCAGTGCTGCTTCCGGTTAAGTCGATTTTCGAAATCAGGAAATAGGCGGGACGTTCCATCACAATTTCCGCCGCGATGTACAACGCCACGAACATCCATCGCAGCCACCGCGTCCAACCCCGCCTGAGCCATAAAAATGCCCCGCAGCATGCGACCATCAAAGTCATGATGGGTCCGCTGGAAACCGAAGCGAAGACCATCGTGATGCAGGCCGCCGCCCCCAACGTTGCAATGAATCGCTGCGATTTCCATATGCCGAGCATGAGAGGTAAACACGCTGCGCCGACGGTGCCCGCGAGGATGGCGTGCCCAAACGGACCTTGGGCTCTCAGCTTGCCATCGCGAATTTGCGGCGATTCCCCGACGCCGCCCAAGAAGGCAAACATGTTTCGATTGGTGAAATGTTCACTCAACATTTCGCAAGCGATCGGGACGACGAGGATTGCGATCGCTTTGCACAGGAACTCCGCCGATTCGCGATTCGCACAGAACGTCCGGATGAGAAAATAAAAGCCAACGATGTTGAAGGTCTTCCCCAGTCGAAAGATGAGCGTGTCGCCGACATTGTTATGAAACAGCGCCGACAAAATGCACCACGACCCCCAAAGCAGCGCCAGCACGTCGATGGCCTTCATCCCTCCCGCCGGTTTTTCGCCGCGGATCAATGCGCGGATGTAGCCGACCGCGATCAGCGCACGCATGATCGTGAAATTGAAGGGTCCGATCTGGAAAGAAGACTCCAGCGTCATGTAACAAACCCCGATTAGCAGCGGGAGCGGCGCCCATTTTCGCGAGAGCGACAACAGCGCGATCGAATTTACGATGAGGAAAACAAGTGCGAAGGGATTCATGCGCAGCTGAGGTATCGTGCGTAAGGGATTTTCAATGAAACAGCATTTTTGTGCCCGGCGGTCATGCGATAGAAACGAAGGGTTTGTTCGATCAACGCGGGGGCTGCCAACAATTTCTCATTCGACGCCGATCAGACGCCTAAACCGGGGCAAAAAAAAGGTGGGCGTCGCAATCGGACGCCCACCCGAGCCCGTCAACTACGGGCAAAATTAGTTGTTCAGGATTTGTACCTTGGGGGCGGTAGGAACTGCGACGAGTCCATCCGTGCCGCGATACGCTATCCACATGTCGCGCTCGAATCTCGAGGGAGTGTTTACCCCAACCCGGGTATCCTTAAACATTGGCCAAAAGCGGTCGTAGTAATCGAATGCCGGCGGCCAATTCCACGTGCTCTTCAACCCCATGATGTGCGCGGTCAAAATATGGCCGATTGTGGCCGACCCGGCGATGTCGCGGTAAACCGTGCCCCAATACCGGTTGTCCGCACTGGGGTCGCGCACGTGGTGAATGCCCCACTCGGCGGTGCCGATGTCGGATTGCTCATAGGCTTCCGGCGTACCGGCGCGCGTGTCGGGATCCCATGCCTTTGAATGCGTAAAACTCACCTCCGTTTGGGAAACGTAGAAGGTCGTCCGGTCTTCCTGAAAGATGAAGTGCGTCGCGGGATTTGCGTAAGCGCGAATCGATGCATTGTTCAAAACCGTCGCAGCAAACAGGAGCGGCATCTTCCGGCCTTGATTGTGGCCACCGCTTTCACGCCAAAAGCCGCCGTTCACGGCGCTGCCGTAGATATCCATGCCGTACTGCAGCAATCTCACCATCAGCTCTCTTTTTTGAGCATTGGTGAAGTTGAGCTGCAGGATGAGAAGTGCTTCCGACAACTGTTTTCCAATTTCCCGACCATAGTCTTCCTGGTTATTGGAAGGATGCCATTCGCGGCCAATCCACTCGGTGTTAATATCGATCCACGGACGAACAAAGTGACTGGAGACGACGGCGATATCCGGAGTCGAAGACGGCTTCGGGAGGGATCTGACCTTTGAGTAATCGATGTCCGCTTCGGTCGCGATAATGGTCTTGTTTGGCCCACAGTAAGGTGGACGGAAGGAATTCGCCGGGGGAGCCGCCGCGAGCACCGTCAACACGGCTGCATCGGTGAGCTGAGGGCGAATACCAGGGGTCGGATGCGAAATGGAGGAAATCAATGAGGAGCTGGGAGGAACGATCAGGGGGTTGGTCGCGCTCAAATTAGCCCCGCCCGGTCGTGCCACATTCAGCGCGGCAACGTAGGTGTTGGCTCCCATCGCGGAATCAAACCCTTCGGGCACCGTCAGGCCCGCGAGTGGGTTGATCATCGAGCCGTTGATGGTTCGTCCTGCGGTGGTCGTGGATGCGGGCGAGATGCTGATAATCGTCACCGGTCCCACGACCCAGTAGTCGCCATTGACGAATTGGCCCACGGTCTTGTCCGTTGAGAATGTCCAAGTGATGCCAAACTGGCTGATTGAAGTGGCGGCGAATGCACTCGTTGCGGAACTCGCTGCCAATAGCAGGAGACAGCGGATCAGGATAAAAGGAAGCCGTGGATTCATCGTTAGGTTTTCGGCACAATACTTGGCTGGCTCAATGGTATTCGAACCGTATCAGCCTTTTACGGTTCCTTGAATTAAACGGAAAAAGAGCAACAGCCTGACGCCCTCGGGATTATTGCAGCGGACGAACCGCAACCATCGATTTCGTCAGCAGGAAATATTTTTCCTTCACGATCACGCAGTCCGGAAACAACAGCCGATAAGTCCTGAGGTCCAGCAACCGCGGAATCCCGTCAACCTCAGCGATCGCAGCATCCAAATTGGCGGCTTTGCGCTTTTTGTGGCCGATGGCGAAATTCAGGATCAACGATTCCTGGATCGGGCGCGGCGTCCAATGGAGCAGGGGAGCGACGTAATGCGGCTCGATTGGAAACCAGAAATAGGGCGTTTGGACGAAGAGGCCTGATGCCACGCGCCTTACCTCGGCCGCAAACTTCTTCACATTCGTCCAGCCGCCAACGTGCTCGATCACGGAATTGGAATGGGCGATGTGAAACGCCTTGTCCCCGTACTCGACCAAGTTGCAGGCATCGCCGGCGATGTGCTTGAAGGTGTCGTCATCGGTTCCCGTCAGTTCGCCCGGCAGGTTCAGCACCGTGACCGTCACGTTATGACTTTGAAGGAAACCCTGCGGCAAAATATTCCAATAGGTTTTGCGGCCGCCGACATCGAGCATGCTCACCTTCCCGTACTTGGCGTGGGCCTCTTTGATCATCTTCACCAACGGACCTGTGCGACGAGCACGCATCCTCGAACCAAACGATGCAGGGTTCGCATAATCAGTCATTGGACTCGAGGAAGTGGGAGGCTCGGCTGTGCTCATTTGAAATCGGAGATGAAGTGGACTGCTAGGGTCGGTAAGTACGGCGGAGGCTACGTTTTGCAGAGGGGGTCGCGGGTTGTAAATGGCTAAGACGCGACGCCCCGTTTCGCGGGCTAATTCCGCACCAACTCGGGTTGATCCGCCGTTTCCTTGGGAAGATTTCCCTTCGTCACCAAGGTGCGGCCCTTGTCGCCGACCGGAATTCGGACGACCTCGGCGTAGAACATGAACGGGGTTTTTCCCAGGGAACGGATCTGGGCCTTGTTCCATGCCGCGCACTCGATGTGGCATCGGGTGACACCTTCGTTGCCCAAGTCATGCAGCATCTGCGCGAGCAGGATGGTGTTGATTCCCCGGCCGCGAAATTCGGGGAAGACGTAGAAATCGAAAAAATGAACCTCGTTCGGGCCGAGTTGGAAAAAATGCTTCTCCATGGTGCGCCCGCGAATCGTCCATCCGAAGCCTGCAAATCGTCCGTTCACCTCGGCCATCCACAATTCACTGCCGGTGGCGAATCGCGTTTCAAGCTTGGCGAGATTCGTGGTGGAATTCCCTGCCCCAACAATCGCGTCGAGGTATTCCGCCGAGACGCCGCCCCGTTTGACCCGCTTGATTTGGACGTCGGGTGCATTCGCCGGCTTTCCCGCGGGCAGCGTGCAGCGATATAATTTCATCCGCCCGAGATAGAAACCATGTACGAACTCGACCCAGCACCTCTGGACGGTCGCCTTGAACCCGCGCTTCCGGAAAAAATTGAGCAGTCTGGCTAACATTTCGGAAGTGGAAGAGGATGGGCGAGAATGGCGGGCGGCTAAAACCACAGGGCCTTGAGGCAGGCGACCTGGGTGCGAGCGCGAAGGCCCGGCGCTTTTTTAGCTCCGTGAAGTGGCTTGGTAGGAATAATGGATGAAACCAGACGCAGCAAACATTGTGCCGTGAGAATGAATCGAATCATCAGTCGGGCCGGCGGGGATTTGTGCTTCGCCCAGAGCTGAAGCCGTGCTTTCAGCTGCGCGACAGAGAAACGGATCGGGTCGTTCGCCGTGCTGCCGCCGCAGTAATGAACGGAAACGGGCTCCGGATCGAACATCACCTTCCAGCCCGCATCGCGGCAGCGCTGGCTCCAGTCAATATCCTCGCCGTAGAAGAAGAATCCTTCGTCCAACAACCCGAACTGGTCGGTGGCTTCGCGGCGCGCGACCACGAAACATCCCACCAGGACTTCCACTTCGCGAACTTCGTCGAAGCCGAAGTAGAACATGTGCTCGCCGGAGAAAAATTTTGAGCGAGGGAAAACCTTGTTGAGGTAAAAAACCTCGCAGAAGTTATTCCAGAGCGTCGGAAACAGGCGGCAGGAACTCTGCTGCCGCCGATCGCCAAACAAAATGCGCGGGCCGAGCATTCCGACGTCGCGGTGTTTGTCCATGAAGGCCACCAGCAGATCCAGGCAGGACGGAAAAACATTCACGTCGGAGTTCACGAGGGCGAGGTACTTGCCCCGACTCCGGGCGATGCCGACATTGTTACCTTTCGAGAACCCGAGGTTAACATTCGATCGAATGAGCGTCACCCACGGGAACTTTGCCTCCACCATGTCGGGCGAACCATCGCTCGACGCGTTGTCGACCACGATGACCTCGTAAGCGCAGGAGATTCCGCGCGAGAGGCTGTCCAGGCATTCCTCGAGGTACTTGCTCGCATTCCAGCTGACAATGATCACGGAAATATCCGGCGTCGCCGAAAGAGCGGCCGGTGAGGCGAGTGGAGCGGTGAGCGTGTCAGCCATGATGGGATCCGGCAAATTTACGATTTATGTAGGACGAGGTACGATTTTCCAAACCAACGTTGGGCGCGGTCTTCGAGAATCAGGCTTCCTGCTTGGCGGTTTTCGCGGCGGACGATTTCCGCCAGCGAACGTAGGCTGTCACCAGGCGACTTAACAGGCCGCCCTCGCAACCGTTCATCGGCAGCTGGGTGAGTTCGGCTCCGCCAAAACCACTCTTGAAATGATAGCCTCCCGGATTCGCGACCGGGTCGATTCCGCCGAGATCAAAACCGCGGGCGCCGTGGTTTTTCAGCCACATCATCGTTTGCCACTGGAGAAAATACGCGGCCTTCAGCTCGCGCGCCTTCTCGTCGGTGGCTCCGAGCAGGTAAATGGACGAGTTCCCCATCTGCGAACACACCAGCGCTGCGACCGCCGCGCCGTCCTTGCGCGCGAGAAAAACCTGGGGCTTCTCCGCCGTCGGCAACGCGCTTTGCATGCGGCCGAATTCGTCGACGTCGACCGATGTGTCGAACTGCTTCTTTTCCCACATCACGCGATAAAGCCGGAGGAATTCCTGGTACGCCGCAGCGGAGTCGCTCACTTCAAAAACCAATTCGTTCTTTTCCGAACGGTTCAGCTGGTTGCGCCATTTTTGATCGAGGTTTTTTCTCATGACCTCGGGAGCGTCGATCAGGCTCACCACGATCGTGCGGTAGACGTGCGCATCCGGCACCGGCATCAACCCGACATTGGACAGAACCTGGGCAAACTGCGTGCCGCGCTCGTCGCTGGACCACGCATTGGGGACAATCTGCAGGGCATAACCCCGTCGCCCGACATATTCGGCTTTGAGCCGGCGCACGAATTCGCCCAGCACTGCAGGGTCGCAACCCTGGTTTTTCGGCGAACACAGCGGACCCCAGCGCAGATAGGCGATGCCGGCCGGCAGCTTCGGGACCCGTGCAATTCTCAGTTGCGCCGCGGCGACCGGGTGACCGTCAAGCTTGCCGACGAAATGACTCAGATTGCGCTCGCCCCAATGCACGGCCCCGTAGGCCCACGTCTGGTAGATGCTGGCATCGTCAAACTGCGCGACGACGTTCGCCCACGACTGCGGCGTCTGTCCATCGATTTGGATATCAAGTTCTTGGGCCAAAATTGAAGGTGAAGGTTAGCGTCGCAGCGGGAAAAGTATATCGGCGTAAACTCCACGAACTGAGCTATGAACGCCAAAATACACCATCCTAGAAACTGGGCGGCTCCGTAAATTAGAAACACCTCGCACGGCTGAAAGCTTAAATTGCCCGGTCAGTAGCTTCCACCGCGACCCACCCCTGATTCTACCTCATTTCCTTGAGGATCCGCTTCGCTGAGATCGATGCCTGGCGAAGGGTACCGGGTCCGCGCAAAATCAAGGCCTGCACCTCCGCCAAGGGCATCGACCGTGTGATCGTGGTGCGCGGGTTGATCCAATCGCTCTCGTTCGCCGTTCCACCGTCACTGGTGTAGACTTTGGCATAACCGGTGGCCCGCAGCCCGCGAAGCACGGTGCGATCGTATGAACCAAAAGGACACGCCGCTTGGTCGACGCTTTTCCCGCAGATTTTCTCCAACGCGGTCCGGCTTGCGGCGAGCTCGACCTGCAGCTGCTGGGGATTGAGGCCCCGCCACGGCTGATGAATGGCGCCATGGCAGCCGATCGTCATCCCTTGCGCCTGCAGTTCGCGCACGCTCGCGGTCCTGAGAAATGTGGCTTGGTCGAGCAGGCCGGAACAGACGAAAAAGATTCCGCGCAAACCGCGTCGAGCGAAGGCGGGCTGGATGAATTCGAGATCGGACGCATTGCCGTCATCGACGGTGAGCCGCACATGCGACTGGCCGACGACGAGGTCGAGGACGGATTCAAAATGGTCGCGCTCGAGCCAGCACTCGCGCTCACCGTCGCTGATCGTTCGGGTGACCGGGCCGACTCCGTGGAAATTTAAGATCGTTACACGCGACACGCGAAACGAACGAAGGACAATCGGCCCACGAGGCAACAGAGAAGAGCCAGCAGGCTTTGTTAATCGAGAATGGACGCGAATAGACGCGAATCCGGAAAGTAGCGCAGGCGGCCCGCCTGCTCCGAAGAATAGCGCGGAGCGGACCGCGTGTGACGAGTAGGACCCCAAGATGCGGTCCGAGGTGTGGTCCGTGGGTCGTCGGGCATTTGCTCGGGCATGCTCGCTACACGCTGCTTTCCTGAGCAGGCGGGCCGGCTGCGCTGCTTTGGTCGACGTTCACGACGACGCGGTGAGGCAGTCGGCGATGTAGTCGACCTGGCTTTCGTCGAGATTGTGGCCGATCGGCAGAGTCATTACCGCATCCTTCAAGTGACAGGCTTCGGGAAATTTTTCCCAGCCGAGCGTGTCACCATGATAACCTTTCCACCACGGGAGCGCTGCAATCCCTTGAGCCTGCAAGCGCGCGACCCACTGGTCGCGATTGCGAACCACGAATGGAAACGAGAGCGGACACACCCCTTCGCCAAGATTCGGGAAAAGCGGCGTGAGCTCCAGCAGGCGTTCCGTGCGCTTCGCCAGTCGAGTATAGTTCGCCCGCCGCCGTTTGATGATCTCCTGCCACGGCAGAGCGGCAGAAACTTCAAGTACCGCTGAGTGAATCCCTCGGTTCGCATCGGTGGCTGGATCGAACGCGTAGTCTGCCGGCATTAGCTCCCGAGCGGCGCCGGGCCCCGGGACCGGCGCCGATTTTGACGAACCCCGGCGACTCAGGCGTCGGAGCGCGAGCGCACTCCCGTAAAGCCGACCCGCATCCATCATGCCCATCGCCGTTGTTTTGGCGGAGTTTCGTACCTCGCGCTTGAGTTGGGAGAATCCTGCCGGCCGCAATTTCGGCAGCGTTGTCGCCTTTGCACTCGGCAATGCGAGCAGTCCGCCATGCGTGAACCCCAGGGTCTTGGGCAAACTATAGATCGCAGCGTCGCCGATGCGCCCAATGGCGCTCGTTTCTCCCTCGCTGAGCAATGACAGCGCGCAGTCTTCAATCAGCTGGATTTTCGATTTGTCGCACCACAGCCGAATGCGAGCCATCGACTGCTCCCAGCCAAAATAATGAATCACGTAGACCGCCTTTGTTTTCTCGGTCCGACGCGCCATTAGGTCCTCCAAGTCGAGCTGGGCCCTGCTCGTGATCCGATATAAGACTGCCTTGGCGCCGGTGCTTTGAACCGCGTCGATTTCGGTGCCGCAATTATACGCAGGCATCAGCACTTCGTCGCCGCTCGATATTCCCAATAACTCGCAGGCAAGCGCAATGGCGGTGCGTCCGCGATACGTCCCGGTCACCGCTCGGCCCGCCAGTTGCGGCCACTCCGTCGGCATTGTGCCGGCGTCGCTTCGCGGACGCATCCAGTTCGCGAGTTTGATCGATGGACCGCCGCAGTAACGTGCTCTATTCACAGGTGGATCGAATCCAGAAAGTCCAAAGCGATGCTTGCAAGATCGGGAATCGCGGCGCGAGGCGAAGGAAAAGGAGCCGATAATAACCGAAATTAACTACGCGAGCCGCGCGCCCAAAGAGCCTGCGCCGGATTGAAGGACTCAAGCCGCGTCGAGTCAGCTGCACCGTTTTCGCCGGATATTCGCGTCCGCCATGGTGAAGTTTGTAAGGATAATGCCCGCGACCTCCTTCGACCGTCCGTACTTTTTCGCCAATGAGGCTCTCGATCATCTTGACCAATCCGAGCGTTCCCAAACTAAAGCGATCCCACTCCGTGCTACGGACTCGCGCTGGCAGGCGCCAATAAATGGTTTCGCCGAATACAAAACAGTACTGCGAGGAGATGACTTTGTCGTCCGCAAGGATCCGGTAAAAACGTACCATCCTCTGGCTGGCCAAAGTCTGGATGAGCTCGCGATTGAACGATTTCGAATTCGGCCAATCGCCAAAGTGCCCCAGTTTACCGTCTCGCCGCCATTGATCCTCATGCTGGACGCAAAATTCTTCAAACACCGCGCCCACTTTTTGGGGATCCGACACGGTGTCGAATTCGATGCGATGCATCTTCGAACTCTGCTCCATCATCCGCTTGAAATTGCTGCGCTGTTTCTTGTCCAACGTCTTCAGGTACTCCTCGAATGTGGCCGGAAGTTCGAAATACGTATTGCAGGCGTTGCCGTGTAATTTCATTTCGCCGACCTGCGGCATATCCTCGGCCTCAGATTTGATGTCATCGATTCCGGAATGAGCGCCCGAAAGCGGTCCAAACAGCAGGACGTCACAGTTCTCTTTGCCGAGGAAAATTCTGACCGATTCAGCAATGAATGGCCGTATGAATTCAGCGGGAACCGCCAGGTTGCAGAGCGAAAGACTGTGATCGCAGCCCACCAGCTTTGCGGTCCTCAACCAGATCGGCCCCAGCCAACGCCGTTCCGTAAAAAAAGGTATTACCCCTACGAGATCGTCTTTTTCGTAGCCGAGCAGAATGTGTAAATGACGCCCGTTGCCATAGAATTTCCACCACGTTGCAGACCATTCGAAAGTCTGGTAAACATCTGCCTTTGAGGAGGCTACTACATCATTCCACTCCTTTCGAAATGGTTCAGCCCCCTCGAACGAATGGAGAACTTTGAAAGAAATTGTTGATGGTAAAGATGATTGGTCATGCTCAGTCGAGATTGCCAGGGGTAACAGCCGAGTCATTCGGCCAAATTGGGTGCGCGAAATTGAAAGTCGCTTTAAATGGTAGGGCATGGGTAACCCTACGAACGGCACTCACGTTACCCATTTACTAACAACTACTTTTATTTCGCAAACGTGTTGCGAAGGCGGGCCATTTGTTCGTTTCGCACAAATTTAGCAAGGTCGGTGGGAATCAGGCGATGGCGCCGTCCCAAGGACGCGCTGCAGAAGCCCAGCCACCAGGATAAAGACCCTAGTAAGAACGGCGGCTCGCGAAATCGCCCCGCGCATTTCACGAGCTCGAATAGGGGGTGATACCCTAGGGCGTAGTCACGCACCCCCATCTGCCATTTGCGGCGGAAAATTCCGCCCTCGGCCACGTTTCGTGGCTTCAGGTGATCGACGATCAAGTGCGTGAGCAAACGCGTCTCGTAACCGAGCATGCGGGCTCGCGCGCAGGTGAGGGCGTCCCAGCCGCCTTCGGGAATGGCAAACAGGCCGCCCAAACGCTCGAAACACTCGCGGCGAAAAAACTGCAACGCCCCCGGCACGTCCTGGCGATTTCGGGGCAGGCGATCTTTTGGCAGGCCCACGTCAATCGCCACGCCTCCGGCCAATCCCAGGCGTGGCGACGCTTCGAACGCCGCCATGACCTGTTCAAAATAATCCGCTTGGAAGCGGACATCGGAATCGAGCAAGCCGATGTAGGCGTAATCCTTCACCGTCAGCGTGCGGACGCCCGCCTCCGTCGCATGCACGACCGCGGCGAAATTCCGGCCAGCCCGCGGTGGCAATGCCAGCAGCGTGATCCACGGGTGCGCCTTGGCGGCGGCTTCAACGATTTCGTTGGTGCGATCCGTCGAGCCGTCGCTCACCACGACCCACTGCGCCGGGCGGATCGTCTGCGCGATGACCGAGGCGATGGTTTCGACGATCAGCTTTTCCTCGTTCTTTGCCGGCGTGATCAGGACGTACTGACGAGAGGGCAACATAGGAATACCGGGAGAAAAATTAAGGTCAGCAAGAAGCAGGATCGCTGTGGCGGATCAACGTTGGGCGATGAAATCGCGCAGCGCGTTGGTCAGCTCCGGGCTCGCAAAGGCGGATATTTTTTCCTTCGGCTTCAGGTCATCGATGCGATCAAGCGTGGCCCGGAGTTCGTGCTCATCCAGCGCGACATTCAACCAGCCCTTTTTCGAAAGATGCTCGACGGTCGCCAGCTGGTGCTCGTTGCGATGCTCCCGCAGGGAAGCGCGTCGCGGCATGACGAGGATGGGTTTTTCGTGACGCAGCGCGGAAAGGATGTTTCCCATGCCGGCGTGCGAAATAACAACGGTCGCCGACTCCAGGCGCTGCGAAAATTCCGCGGGCTCCAGGAACGGTTTGAAGTCGATCGTCGAGGGTTTCCACGCGGTTTTCCCGATCTGGGCGAAAACGTCCGTGCGTTTGTTGTCCGCGGCCCATTCGTCCACGACTCGCACCAGGCGATCAAAGGGCAGGTCACTGCCAACGGTCACGAAGATCATAGCACACTTCCGCGGTAAACGGGTCCATTCTCCTTCGCCAGGTGCGACCATTGGGTCAGCCAGAGGTCGACGTGGCGCCCGGCTTTTTCGCCGGACATTGAAAGGGTTTCGGCGTTGGCCACGCTATCGAGCCAGACGGTCCGCGCGCCGAACACCTTCGCCAGGCGCACCATGAAATAACCCGGCGCGGCGCCCGTCGTGATCACGACGTCGGGACGGACCATGAGCAAAATCCAAAATGCACCGAGCATCGAGCGCACGAGCGCGAGCTTGTTCCAGCGATTGCTGTCGGGGATCAGGCGAAATTTGGCGTCACCGACATCGCGCCGGTTGCCGGGATTGACCGTCACAAACGTCACGTCCGAATCGACAAATGCCGGGCGCAACCTCAGGAGCTGAACCCAATGTCCGCCGCCGGAGGAAACCGCGATGACCTTTGGCTTACGTGCGCTCATGAAGCGCAGGCGGCCCGCCTGCTCCGGAACATTCGAATAGAGTATGGCGAGTTGCGAACATGCCGGGGCGAATGCCAGGAAGCATCGAGCTTGGATTCCGTCGGTAGCCCAAACCGCGAACTGTGAGCTTCGAACTCCGATTTCCGGAGCAGGCGGGCCGCCTGCGCTACTTTAATCACCGCTGCCATTTGCTTAGCTCGCACCTTTGCGAAACAGCACGGCGGGGATCGTCTTGGCCAGGATCTTGACGTCGAGCCACAGCGACCAGTTGTCGATATAAAGCTGATCGAGTTCCATCCATTGCTTGAATGAGATCTCGTTGCGTCCGCTGATCTGCCAAAGGCACGTGATGCCGGGTTTGATCGAGAGCCGCTTGCGGTAAAGCCAGTCGTAGCGATTGACCTCGTCGAGCAACGGCGGACGCGGCCCCACGAGGCTCATGTGCCCGGTGAAGACGTTTACCAACTGCGGGAGCTCGTCGATGCTCGTCTTGCGGATGAAATGACCGAGGGGCGTGATGCGCGGATCGTTCTTAATCTTGAAAACGGGACCATCCATTTCGTTCAAGTGCGCGAGTTCCTGGCGACGCTTCTCGGCGTCGATGTACATCGAACGAAACTTGTAGAGCTTGAAGCTGCGCTTGTTCATCCCGACGCGGGGCTGGACGAAAAGCACCGGGCCCGGGCTCGTGAATTTGATCGCGAGCGCCACGACGATGAGCAGCGGGCTGAGCAGCACCAGCAGGATCGAGGCGATGACGACATCCATGATCCGCTTCCCGAAGAGCTGGAGCAGCATCTGCTCGCGGAAAAAGGTGACCACGGAATGTCCTTCAAACTGCTCGAGATGGCAGCGCGCGAGGGTCTTGGCCGTGGCGTCGTCGGGGAAGAGCCGCACGACGATGCCGAGTTCCTGCGCCATGCGGACCACTTCGCTGACGGTTGAGAAGTGATTGAGGATCGGCAGGCAGATCATGACCTCATCGACAGGGCCCTGCTCGAGGATCGGCTTGAGGTCACTGAACTCGCCAATGATTCGATCGCTGTCGAGGGGGATCAACTCGGCGGCCTCGGCGAGCGGCAGCTCCGAAACAAAGCCCGCGATTTTGTAGCCGAGGACCGGCGTCGCGTCGATCTTGTGCGCCAGTTGGACCGCATCCTGGTTATAGCCGAGGATGAGAAGGTGCCGGTAGTTATATCCCGAGCGCCGCACCTGCATCAGGAACGAGCGCAGGACCAGGCGGCTCATCATTCCCAGCACGCAGGTCGTTACCCAGAAGGTGAGGATGAGCTCGTTGTTGAACCGCTTGAAAGTGAAGACGGTCGCCACGACCATCAGGAACGCGGCCGCCGCCGAGTTGGCTTTGAAGACGTCGAACAGCTGCGAGCGCAGGGTCTTCAGCCGATTCGTTTCGTAGTGGACGATGGCGTCGAAGATCCAGATCCACGAAACGCCGAGAAGAATCACCCCGAACGCGTGGTGCGCCTCGTAATAATTCTGCAGCAGGTAAGGCAGAGAACCTGTTCCGCGCTGGCGCCCAAACCAATCCAAGAGAATGAGGAAGGTCGCGAGTAGGACCGTTTGGTCGAACACGCGCAGGGCGTAGATGAACAGTTTGTGGCGAAGTCTAATCATGAATCACTGAGAGTTGAGGATTGTCCGCTCTTTCCAGTCGCGGACAAAGGTTGCGACTTCGCGGGGCAGCGCGTGCCAAAATGAGTCGGCGTAGGTTTTGCGGAGATAGCGCAGCCAGTTTGCGTAATTCTCTTCCGCGCTCGGCACTTCGCCCTCGCCGCGGGAACGGAGATGCAGGTAATCCGGGTGAACGTTGACCAACGCCATGCCACCGTGGGATACGACCCAGTCGAGCTTCCGCTGCCAGATCGAATCGTCTTTTTCCTCCAGGAGCATGTAGAGCGTGGAGTCCTGCGGGAGCGTGTACGGAAGTTCGACGTAACCGTCGCGATCCGAGGCAAACGGCGAGGGCGTCGACGTTGGGTTGGGCTTGGAGCTCTTCCACGTATCAACGATGAACCGGGTCCCTTGGTTCTCGCGGCCATTTTCGTCCAAGGTCGGAACCCAGAACGGGAAAATCGTGCCGGTGCCGTCGGGCTGGGGCTCAAATGGATCGGTGTCGAACGATGAAGCATCGTACAACACATTCAGGTCATGCAGCCATGCTTGGTGGTGGTGCATGAAACCAGACCGGAATCCGACGGCGTTCCATTCGTTGAGGTAGTCGTTGATGCGGAGCGCATGGCGCCGGAACTGGGCCTGGTTCACGTAGAGTTTTCCATCGTGCTTCAGGTCGTGGACGCCGACTTCAAACCCGTTTTCCGTGAGCCAGTTCCGAAGCTCGGCCGTGACAGTGTACGAGCCTTCTGGGATGAAATTAAATGAGGAGCGGAATCCCAGGCTCATCTCCAATTCCGCGAGATGACGGCAGCGGGCGAGGCCCTCGGGTCCCTCGACGTCGTGAGTGAGCACGACTGCGAATTTTTTCCCCATCGGCCAGCCCGGCCAGCCCGCTGGAGTTTTCGCCGCGGACTCGTCGATCGGCCAGACATGCTGGTATTTCCGGCGTTTCCATCGCGCCATCACCCGCCGCAAAGCTGTCCGCATCGGGCGCGGCAGGTACGGTTTCAGGAGGTAATAGTAGAAATGGCGTTTCAGCATGGGGATGCAGTTTGTCTCGGGGGCGCTGCGAGAAGTCCGGACTACAACAAGCGGGAGTGCTTTGGACCAGACGAAACCGTGCGGAAAGACGCAGCCCAATCACACCCTTTTCGTCGAGCGGAAGCCCGCCCCGACGACACGAAATCCAAACCCGGCAGATGCGATTTTCCGCTGGGCCCCGAATCTGTGCCCGTGTTCGCCCCACCTCACCGTTACGTTCCCAGCAGGAATCCCTTGTCTTGGTGAAGTTTGTTGGGGACGTAGGACTTGGTCTTGTTGAGGACGACGCCGAGGTGGGTCTTCGATTTCATGAGCAGGTCCGTCGCACGCTGGGCGATGTCGCGATCGGTCTTTTCCGCTTCGACGACCATCAGCACCATGTCCATGAAACTCGCGAGACGCGGCGTGATGCTGATCTGGCTGACGGGCGGCATGTCGAAAATAATGTAGTCGAAGTCGCTCGTCTTGAGCTTCGGCACCAGTTGCGTGAACCGTTGCGGCATGCCCTTTGCGAGGCGTTCGCTGTTCGAGGATTCGCCGACGACGTAGAGATTTGAATCAACGCGAGCCTCGGAACGCGCGTCCAGGAGCTGGTCGATGTTGCAGCTTTGGTTGCCCTTGTAGAAATGCTGGGCCGAACCCTGGCCTTGGGTCATGTCGACGAGCAGCACGTTGCCTTCGCCCGTTTGCGACAGACTGCGCGCCAGGCCGGCGGCGATCGTGGTGATGCCTGAATCCTGGCCGAGACCGGTGACTGCAACGAGCTTCGGATTGT
Source organism: Verrucomicrobiota bacterium (assembly GCA_028293545.1). GTDB lineage: Bacteria > Verrucomicrobiota > Verrucomicrobiia > Opitutales > Opitutaceae > Opi-474. The sequence continues at coordinate 173,457 of JAQGOP010000011.1, forward strand.
GGCGCAGGTTGACGCTTTCGAAATAGCTGATGAGGCGATCGCGCAGGGTCTCGTAGAACGGATCGAGCGCGAGCTGATGGTCGCTCGAGAGGAGCGCGAGCTCGGTCGAAGGGGAGCCCGAGTCGTTTGCCACCGCGGCTGCAGCGGTCAGGAGAGGCTGCTTGCGCCGCGATCCCTTCAACTCATTCACCTTGCGCGGCTGCTTCATTTTCGGGATCGAAAGGAAAAGTGGCAGGCGAAGGATGCGCTCGACGTCGCCGGGGCGGCGGAGCGAACGATCAAGGAAAAGCTCGATGGCGAAGGCCCAGGCCAGGCCGATCACGATGCCGGCGACGGAAATGCCGGCCATGATCTGCATCGGCTTTTTCCAATCCATGTAGGCCGGGGTCGCAGTCTGGATTTCGCTGATATTCGAGACGCGCCCGGAACCCAGCGCTTCGTTGATCCGGGACTGTTCGAGGCTGGCGGAATAATATTTGTAGTTCGACTCCTCGAGGTCCTTGCGGCGGCGCAATTCGAGGATCGAGACTTCAAGCTGGTCGACCTTCGCGGTATCGGCGCGGATCTGGTCGAGCTGGCCACTGAGCGCCTTGATCTTCGCCTGCAGCGCGATCAAGCGGCTCGCCTCGGCTTGGACGTCGATGCCCTCGGAATTTGTTTTGCCGGTCGGCGTGGTCGACGGAACCATCAGTCGGGCGAGGGCGGGGGAATCCTTTTCGAGCTTGGCCTTCGCAGCCTCGTACTCGGCGATCTGTGCGCGGACTTCCTTCACGCGGGTATTTTCCTCGGTGAACTGCGTCAGCATCTCCTGTTCGCGCTTGCGGGCCAATTCCAGGCGTCCCAGTACACGGCGATATTCATCGATCGCCGCCGGCTTCGCTTCCGCGGGCACGGCGGGGGCATTGGGATCCACGGCCGCGCTCACTCCAGTGGTGCGCTTCGTGTAGTCTTCCAATACGGACGAACGCTCGGCCAACTCAGCCTGCGCATCGAAAATCTGCTGGCGGATGTGCGCCGTCTGTTCGCCCGAGGTCTTTTTGAAATCCTCCAGGGAAATGATCCCCGCCTTGTTCATCGTCTTGCGCAGCTCTTCTTCGGTTTGGGCGAGGCGGGTGCGGAGCTGGTCGGTTTCCTGCGTGAGGAAATCGCCGACCATGCCGACGGCGCGGTGGATTTCGACGTGCTTCTTCTTGTAGCTCACGACGAGTTCACGCAGCACGACTTGGACAATGTCCGCGTCGGGATGGCGGAACGTCACATCGATCACACTGCTCTTGCGCGGCACATCGACCGTGAGGCCGCCGCGGATCACACCGGCCGCTTCGTTGAGGCTCTTGCCGCCGCTGATCTTCGCCAGGACTTTTTCGGGACCGACGTTCTTGGCGACTTCCTGCGCGAGATCCAAGCTGGAGAGAATTTCGACTTCCGACGAAATAATGGTTTCGCCGCGCTGGTCGGGAGATTTGTACACGGAGTCATCCTTGCCGGGCCCGATCGTGCTCTTGCCTTCGGTGATGACGTAACGAATGAAAAGTTTGGCCGAAGACTGATAGGGCGGCGGTTGAAATGTCTTGTACCCGAATGCCGCTGCAAAGCCCACGAGCGAGCAGATGATGATCTTCCACTTGTGCCGAAACAGGGTGTAATAAACATCGCCTAACTGAAAACTGCGTGCGGGAGGTTCTTGGATTTCCATGCTAAAAAAGTGTGAGGCCGGAGGATGAAGTGAGTAACGCGCAGCGTAAGTCCGTGGACGCGTCCGTCCACGGGAATCGCGCTACTAGGTAGTTCCGCGCATTTTTGCCGAGGTCTTGGGATTACACAAGTTAGCTAACATTATCGACGGTAAGCGCGGTAGGTTAAGGCAGAACAAATTTTGAGCCTCGGGTTCCATTTCTGCATGCAGTTAGCGATGTCTCCTGACGCTGGATTCATCGCGCGATTACTAAAACACCCTGCCTAATGTGTACTTACCCGCAAAATTACCTTCATGCCTTAGTGTGTTCACCCTAGTTGGGGCACCGGGCATATTGCTCAGTCATCCAATGTGACGATAAAGCGCCGCTCCGATCGTTCGGGAGATCCAGATGGGTAACGCGTTGAACACCCGCGTGTGCCAGCCCGAGGTTTCATCGGCCGCCGTTACGAAATCTCCCGATCGCAGGTCATAGCGCACATAGTCCGCGGTTTTTTCTGCGGTGCCCCAGCCAAGCTTGAATTTTCTCAAGCCGTCGTTTCCCACCGACGTCCGTCCAAAATCAAGCGAACGCGACCCCAGTTGGATATACCGCTGGATAGCGTTCCACATCACCAGGTTGTTTCCGCGTAGTTGCTGGAAGGCGGCGTCCGACGCCCCAAATTTGTAAATCGCCTTGCGGTCGAACTGAAAAAACACCGCGCCCGCCACAGGCGTTCCGTTGTGGCGCGCCAGCACGACCCAGCCGTGATTCTCCGCCAGCACCTGCCGTTGGATCTGGGAAAAAAAATGCCATGGCTGCGGAGGCACGCCGTGGCGCTGCCGGGTTTTGCAGAGCAGCCGGTAGAAATCGCGCATCGCGGCGGTGTCCTGCGAGAACTCGATTTGGATCCCGGACTTTTCCGCTTTGCGAACCGCGCGCCGCACGGATTCTTCGAATCCCGCAAACACGACCTTCTCATCGCGCGCGAGGTCCAGCGTGTGGCTCAGGAATGAAGTCGACGCCGGCGCATCGGCCAAAAGCGCGCGACCGCCGCGGCACTCCAGATATTTCCAGCCGCGCGATTTTCCCCACCCACGCGCGGCGGCGAAGAAGTCGGGAAAATTCGCTCCATTTCCAAGCAAGGGCGGAACTACGTCTGTGAACGGAAGCGAAACCCCGCGCCGGCCCGTCAACCAGCTGTTCACTTCCATCAAGGGCAGCGCCGATGTGAATCCATTCGCGTCCCCGTCGATCAAATACTGCGGCGTGTATCCGTAGGTGTGGTGCAGCACGCGGCACCACGCGGACGAATGGAAAAAACTGCTCTCTGAAAACCGCGCGACCTGCTGGTCCCATGTCGGGATTTCGAGGGGATTGATCGCGCGGAGGGTCATTGGACTGAAAAATTGTAGCGCCGGCGGCCCGCCGACGGCGGATTCCGATCTCGGAGCAGGCGGGCCGCCTGCGCTACTTCAATGCCGTTCACACCGCGACGCCCACGCGTGATTTCACCGACGCTTTGAGCGCAACCGCGACGGCTTCAACCTGCTCCGCGGTGATCTCCGGATACATTGGGAGCGAAAGAAACGAATCGGCACACGCTTCTGTCACCGGAAAATCCCCGCGGCGATGACCGAGGCTCGCATAGGCTTTCTGAAGATGCACCGGCACTGGGTAATGAATTCCGCAGCTTATCCCGCGTTCGGCCATGCGCTGCATGACCGCGTCGCGCTCGGCGACGCGCACCGCGTACACGTGATGGTTCGTTCTCCCGTAATTCGCCTCCTCGGGCAGGATTACTTCCGCGGTTTCTCCCAACAATTTCGCGTAGTGAGCCGCCGCGGCGCGACGAAGGCTGTTGCCGTGATCGAGATATTTTAATTTCACGCCCAGCACGGCGCCCTGGAGTCCGTCCATGCGTCCGTTCCAGCCGATCACGTCGTGATGGTACTTTCGCGCCTGCCCATGATCGCGGTACATGCGGATGCGATCGCGCAACGCCAAATCGTTCGTGACCACCGCGCCCGCCTCGCCCCAGGCGCCGAGATTTTTGCCGGGATAAAAACTGAATGAGGCCGCATGCCCGATCGAACCCGCCTTCCGCCCGCGGTAGAGCGTGCCGGGTGCCTGCGCTGCATCCTCGATCACCCACAGGTTGCGGCGCTTCGCGATTTCCATGACCGGGTCCATGTCCGCGCATTGGCCGAACAAATGCACCGGCATGATCGCCTTCGTGCGCGGCGTGATCGCGTTTTCGATCGCCGCGACATCCATCGTATAAGTGCGAGGGTCGATATCGACGAAGACAGGTTTTGCGCCCGCCATCGAAATGGCCTCTGTCGTCGCCATGAACGTCATTGGCACCGTGATCACTTCGTCACCGGCGCCGATGCCCAGCGCGAGCAGCGAAAACCACAGCGAATCCGTCCCGTTGCCCACGCCGATCCCGTGTTTCGTCCCGCAGTAAGCCGCGAACGCTTCCTCGAACCGCGCCACAAACGGGCCGCCGGCGAAGGCGTTCGCGTCGATCACGTCGTTCATGGCCGCGAGGATTTCCTGGCGGACGGGATCGTGATGCGCTTTCAGGTCGAGGAAGGGAACCTTCAGTGACGACATGCCGCGAGAAATGCAGGGAATGCCGCCGAGTGCGAACGAGAAAGGCGTCGGGAATTGCGTAGGGTAATGTGGAACGCGTTGCTTACCCTGAGGCTATCGAACGGGAGCAATGCCGGCCGAATCCCAACATCGACCGAGGCGAACCCGTTTGACGGGCTCAGGATCTCAGAACAGCGCCTTGCGGCGAAGTCGCTCCACCCTACAGAAGCCGCGCCGGGTTTCCCGCCACGGTCGCGCCGGCGGGAACATCCTTCGTCACCACGCTGCCCGCGCCGACGGTAGCGCGTTCACCGATCGTGATTCCGCAAAGCACCGTCGCGCCAGAGCCGATCGACGCCCCGCGTTTTACCAGCGTCGGCACGCAGGTCCAGTCGGCATCGGTCTGCAGTGAACCATCCGTCCGTGTCGCTCGGGGGAAGCGATCGTTCGTGAAAGTCACGTTGTGCCCGATGAAAACCTCGTCCTCCAGCGTCACGCCTTCGCAAAGGAACGAGTGGCTCGAGACCTTGCAGCGCCGGCCGACCTTCGCGCCCTTCTGGATTTCGACGAAGGTGCCGATCTTCGATTCATCGCCGATCTCGCAGCCGTACAGGTTGACGAAACCGAAAATTTTCACGCCTGCGCCCAGCTTTACATCGGCGGCGATTTGCTGGTGAAGCTGCGGGGCCGGCTTCATCCGGTGATCGACCGGGGAAAGGGATTCAGCGTGGAGCGTTTCTTCCGGCCACCGCGGATCGGTGGCTTCGGCAGCTCGATTTCCGGCATCGGAATCGGCGGGTGCGAATGCGAACCGCTCGACAACCGCCCGTCGGGGAGGTCGATGGGGGCGCCGTTCTGTTTGATTGAAAGCGTCGAGGCTTCGAGGATCCGCACGACTTCCAATCCGTTCGTGCCCGACGTCAGCGGGACTTTCCCGTGGCGGATGCAGTCCAGGAAATGCTGGCACTCCGCCCTCAACGGCTCGTCCTGTTTGATATAGGGCGAATAAATATCGCCGTAGTGATAGGCGTAATGAAACTCCGCGAACGTGTCGTAGTGCGGCGGGCGTTCCACGCGCACGTCGAAGATCTTGATCTTTTCCTGCGTCGCAATGTCGTCGTACACGATCATGCGCTTGCTCCCGACGATGGTCATTTCGCGGACTTTTCTCGGGTCATGCCAGCTGCTGTGGATGACCGCCGTGCGTTCCTTCGAAAATTGGAGGTGCATCGAGGTGACGTCCTCAATTCCCTTGGTGAGGTGGGCGCCGCCGCGGCAGTTGATACTATAAGGAAGCTCGCCGACAATATGGAGGATGATCGCGATGTCGTGCGGCGCGAGATCCCACGCCACGTTGATATCCTTCTGGAAAAGCCCGAGGTTGAGCCGCCGCGCGGAAATATACCGCAGCTCGCCGATTTCGCCGCTGTCGACGATCTCCTTGATTTTCCGGATCGGCGCGGAGTACAGGAAAGTATGCCCGACCATCAGGGTGACGCCTTTCTGCTGGGCGATCTCGATGAGTTCCTCGCAATGCTCCGACGACGTCGCCATCGGCTTTTCAATCAGCACATGCTTGCCGGCACTGAGCGCCGCCTTGGCCATGGGAAAATGATGCCTGACTGACGTGGCGATGACGATCGCGTGCAGTTCGCGGTCGGCCATGAGCGCCTCGAACTTCGTTTCCCCCGGAATCTCCGGATAAAGCGATTTGAGATGCTTGAGTCGCTCTTCCTTGATGTCGCAGATCACCCGCAGGCGGCAGTCGGGAAGGGCGCGGAAATTTCGTACAAGATTCGGTCCCCAATAACCTGCGCCAACGACACCGACATTAATAGGTTTCTGCATGGGTGGACCGCGCGGGCTTTAACGTGTCGTGCCTATGGCCTGACACTCACCGTGACTGAACCGTGGCGCTGAGCGGCTCCAAGCGAGGCGCGGAGCGCGAACCGGAGGACACCGGCGGCGGTTGGACGCTCGCTTCCCTTACTTGCTGGGCCAGCGCGGGGAATGTCAGGAGTAAAATCTTCAAGTCGAGCAACCATGTCTTGCGCTGGGCGTAGTGAATATCCAGCCGAATCATTTCGTCGAAGGTCGTTCGATTCTTGCCCGATACCTGCCACAATCCCGTCAAGCCCGGCAAAGTGCTGAACCGCTCGCGCTGCCATGGAACCGTTTGCTCGTATTCGTAGGGCAGGCAGGGCCGGGGACCGATCAGGCTCATGTCACCGCGCAGGACGTTGATCAGCTGGGGCAGCTCGTCGAAACCCACCGCGCGGATCATCCTCGCCCCCGGAATGAGGCGGGTATCACGCCGCTGGTCCATTTTCACCCACGGCACATTGGTGCGGATCAATTCCTCCGCATGCGCCCGATGCAGATTGGCGTCGGCGTCCACCTTCATGGTGCGAAATTTATAGCAGCGGAAACGACGCCCAAGATAACCGACCCGCTCTTGATAGAAGAAGACCGGGCCCGGCGACACGATGCGCATCAGGACGGTCATGAACAGCGTGGCGAGAGCAAGAAACGGCAGTGCCGTAAGGCAGAAAACGATGTCGGAAATTCGCTTTCCGTGCGGAATTGGCCGCGAAGGAATCACCGCGGCGGGCGGAAGCGAAACAGAGGGGGTGGAACCAGCAGAAAATCGAGCGGAGCGCATGGAACGGATGCCGCCCGAAGGCGGCGTCGGCACTAAAAATGAAAAAACGAAAAGACGGAGGGGAAGGTGGCAAAAAACGCCTGAGCGAAGCCTAAGTTTAGGTACGCTCGAAAAAATTTGAGGCAGATCGAGTGGACGAAGCGGACAGCGCTAGCGTCTCTCGAGAGCGATGTCGGTCAGCGGTAGGTATTTGGTAGTCGTTAGTTCCGAGTGAGTTAACCTAAGAGAGCTTGGAGTTCTCGAGCGAGCGCCGCGAACCAAGTGGAAGCAAAGCCAGAATCGGCGCGCGGCAGGATGCATCTGGATTCTGCAGTTGAAGGTTAAAGCACTAATGAAGCTGGATCTTCATGAGCGTGCTCGAAAGCGGGAAGAAAAGATTCCGTTTCGCGTACTCCGATTGCAAGGCTTTTAACCGTGGATTTACCATGTGGATTGAGTGGGAAAGCGGACCGCATTCCGATCTCTTGGTTCGTCGACGCCATGCTTTTTCGACAAGAAATGTTTTTTCATGGAACTGTTGCGCGCCGTATCGACATTCACTCGTGAATGCCCCCGCGCCTTGAAAAATAAAGGCCAATGCGGCCAACTCGCCTACGCCTTCTTGCTTACTATGAGTGTGGCGATTTCTCGCGTCCCCAAGACCCGGATGGGTTCAATGCAGGAACGCGAAATAACCTTTCGCTCCCCTTCGCAGCCAATGGTTTCAGCGGAACGGTACCGAGCCGAATCAGAACAACCTCCGCGAGGATGTCTCGAACGCCTCGTCACGCCTTGAACGAGCGCCGCGGCGTCCGGCAAATTCGAAATCTTCCCTTTCAAATCGCACGGGCTGAACACCTTGGTGAAATCCCAACTCGTCCTCGTACCCATTGACCGAATGCTTCAGGCTGAAACGGATCGCAGCCAAGCCGGCCAGCGTCAGAATCAATAGAGGGGCAATCACATACGCGATCATTGGGAAGAAACCAGAGTTGTCAGAATCAAAGTTGTAAAATTTTTGTATTCTTCATTCTGCGCCAATCATTTGCGCGAAGCCCTAAACGAAGAATTACTGCGACTCACAGTTTATCGGCGCGTTTCGCTGCCGCTTAAAAACTTCCGCGCGGGACAGCTCCGGCCGATCCTGTGGGTTGGCGGGGATTTTCCCCGGCCTGTCGATCGGGAAGTTCTCCGATGCTCCCTATCGAACCGCAAATTTCCATCATGGTCATGACCGACAGCCAATCGCGGCGATGAACGCCACGAGCGCGCATAAAATCATGAATGGAAAAAAAGTAACTTACTGGGTCGCGACGTTGATTGTCTGTGGATTCATGGCGTTCAACGCAGTGTCGTATTTATCACACGAGCCCAAGCTGATGGCCGCTTTTGCCAGCTTGGGTTATCCGCCTTATTTCCCGATGATCCTGGGTGTCGCCAAACTGCTCGGCGTACTCGCGCTCCTGGTGCCGGGACTTCCGCGTTTGAAGGAATGGGCGTACGCGGGATTCACGTTCACGTTCCTCGGCGCGATTTTCTCGCACCTTGCGAGCAATCAAAACCAAGCCGTGCTGATGCCTGCGGCGACGTTGGTGGTCCTGGTGATCTCCTATGTATTCCGGCCTGACTTCCGCCGCGTCGCGATCGAGTCGCGCGCCGAGGTCAACGCCCACATCGCCAGCGGCGTTCCGGTGCGGTAACTAAAGTAGCGCAGCCGGCCCGTCTGCTCGAAAAGTCCCGAGATTGCCGTCGCCGATTTTCAAAAATCCACGACGGCCTTTTTCACGCCGCGTCGTAAATCTGCACCTTCGTCCAATACGACCGGAACTGCTCGAGAAACGCCTTGTGCAGGGGATCGACCTGGTAGAGATCGTGGCCGGCGACATCTTTGAAAACACCGGTGATCGAAAACGAGTAGGTGGAATCGAGCACTGGCCGCGGCGGCAGCGGGGCGGGGGAGCCGACGTGCAGCGACACCAGCGATTTCACGCCGGCGAGCGATTCGAGGCCGCCGCGAAATTCAGCGCGCTGGGCATCGGTGAGTTCGGCCTTGAGCCAGAAATAAACAGAGTGGATGAGCATGGTGGGCGGGAGTTGAAAGGGTGTGGGAGAAAGTTGAAAGCCCAGACCTAAAGTCGTCCATGTTTCCGGCCTTGACCGGCGAGGCGACGGAGGCAGCGTTGCCCTTCCTCACTTCACTGCCTGATGGTGTAATGGTAGCACAGGCGACTTTGACTCGCCTAGTCATGGTTCGAATCCATGTCGGGCAGCCATTCGACGCAGGCCGCGCGCTGCTTGGCCTTTGCTCATGTCAAGCCATCCGTCGCGCGGGCTGCGTCGAATGCCCTGAGCAAGCGCAGCGCGTCGAACGGGCTTTCGACCCACGGCACGACAGCTCATTGGCTCGCCAAGTCCGGATT
>JAQGOP010000014.1 GCA_028293545.1 Verrucomicrobiota bacterium
AACGAGCCAGTCGAAGACGTGGCGCTACGTCTTTTCCGGAGGCGGGTCGGAGACCGCGCCCTACGCCCCGATGGGGTGCCAGGTTGTCTTGAATTCGAGCGTGTCGCGGATCGCTTCCAAGCTCTCCGCCGTGCCCGCGTACCAATCGATGCGATCCTCCGCTTTCATCAGGCGCGTGCGCTTCACGCTCGCGGCAGCGCCGGTCTTCAGGGTTTTACGATCGTCGGCGCCCGCCACCCCGGCGATTGCCCGCAGGTGGGTGTGAGTCGCGAAGGTGGGCACGATCTCCTTGCGAAAACCCGTGAGCAGGTTGACGACGCCACCCGGCAGGTCGCTCGTCGCGAGCATTTCGCCGAGCAGGATGGCCGGATAAGGCGAGGTCTCCGCCGCAAGCGCGACCACGGTGTTTCCACTCACGATCGCCGGCGCGACGAGCGAGACCAGCCCGAGAAGCGCGGGAGCATCCGGCGCCAGGATTCCGACCACGCCCATCGGCTCGGTCACGGTAAAATTAAAATACGGCGCGGCCACCGGGTTCACGTTCCCGAGCACCTGCTCGTACTTGTCCGCCCAACCCGCGTAATAAATCAACCGGTCCACCGTCGCATTCACTTCCCGCAGGGCCGAAGCCCGGGCGCGCGCCGAAGGCTTGGAGCCGACATTGATCGCCCCGGCCATTTCCGCCGCGCGCGCCTCGAGCATTTCGCCGAGGCGGTACAGGATCTGCCCGCGGTTATAGGCGGTGCGTTTCGCCCATCCGGGGCCGGCTTTCGCGGCGGCTTCGACCGCATTGCGGAGGTCCTTGCGCGTGCATTGGGGAATGTTGGCGAAGAAATTTCCCGCGGCATCCTTGATCGAAAAAACGCGCGAGCTCTCCGAGCGGATGAACGCACCGCCGACGTAGACTTTCGGGGTTTTGGTAATGGGCAGGCGAGGCATCGGAATGGCGGATTTCGGATTGGGGATGGCGGATGGGAAGCCCTCAGGCGATCAGGCGGTTTGCTCGCCCTGCAGGTAGGTTTTCCCGCGATAGCGCAGCGCGAAGAACACGAAGATGATCGAGGCGCCGATCGAAAAAAGCGCGTAGAAATTATAGTAGGCGGCCCCGGTCAGTTTCGCCGTGCCGTCCGGTTTTGCGATGATCCAGTGCATGGCGCCCGCGAATAAATTCCCGAGCGATACCGAGAGCAGGTAGAGAGCCTGCACAATCGATTTCATCGGGCGCGGCGCCTGCGTGTACGCGAATTCAAGCGCCGTAATCGACGCCAGCACCTCGCCCGCCGTCAGCAGCGCATAGGCCGGCAGCTGCCAGCCGATGCTCAACTTCACGCCGGCCACGAGCTGCGATTCGATCCACGCACTGATAAAAAACGAAAGCCCGATGATGAAAATCCCGAGCCCGATCTTGCGGAGGGAAGTCAGCTTCCAGAACCGGTCGACGAAGGGGTAGATGAAATATTGGAACACCGGGATGAACGTCACCGTGAGCACGGCGTTCACGACCTGGATCTGCGACGGCAGCCAATCGTGCCCGAGGAAATGCAGGTTCATTTTTTCCGCCTGCGCGGTCCATTCGCTGCCGCTCTGGTCCCACAGGGCCCAGAATGCGATCATGAACATGAAGATCAGCGCCAACCGGCCCAGCGCGCGCCAACCCTCGGGCGTGAACGTGTCGCGGAAAAACGTCCGGCCGGCCGGCGGGATGTGGGCGAACTTATAGCGACCACTCCAGAAAACGAGCGTCGCGACCAGCATCAGCACCGCCGGCAAACCAAACGCCGGGCCCGCGCCGTATTTCGCCAGCAGGAGCGGGATGAGGTAGATCGACAGCGAGGAACCGGCATTGACCGAAAAATAAAACCAGCCAAACGCCCGCGCGAGCAGGTGCTGGTTCTTCGGCCCGAACTGGTCGCCGACGTGCGACGACACACAGGGCTTGATGCCCCCGGCGCCGATCGCGATCAACGTGAGCCCGAGCGTCAGCCCCGTCCGCGTGTGGTCGAGCGCCAGCACGACGCTGCCAAGGCAGTAAACGAGCGAGAGCCAGAAAATCGTGCGGTACTTCCCCCAGAACGCGTCCGAAACGATCGCCCCGATCGTGGGGAAAAAATAATTCGCCGAGAGAAAAAGGTGATACCACTGGTTGGCCTCGTTTTCCGTCATCGGCGCCGGCTGTCCCGCGCCGTCGACCAGGTACTTCGTCATGAAAACGAAGAGGACGGCGCGCATCCCGTAGAAGTTGAAGCGCTCCGCCGCTTCGTTGCCCACGATATAGGGAATGCCCGGCGGCATCTTGTCCGTCTTCAGCGGGACAGTGAGGAATTTCTTTTCAGGCATTTGAAAGGCGAATTTTTTTTAACCACGAATGGACACGAATGAACACGAATCAGAATACGATTCGTTCCCACTCGAGCGTCGGTTTCTTGAAATTTATGATCATGCCCACTCTCAATTTGGTAATCCGGAGATAATTCAACATCTGTCCGCGCTCCACATCGGATATGCGGTCGATAACCTTGGCGTCCACGATAACAGCGTTCCCGACGATGAGATCAGGGATATACTCGCCGACTCTGACCCCTTTGTAATCGATGGTGAACCGGCGTTGTTGAACAAACTCGATTCGCTTATTCCGAAATTCGACCACCAAGGAATTTTCATAGGGCTTCTCATTCAAGCCATGCCCCAGCGTATTGAGCACTTCGAAAGCACAGCCCACGACTGAGTAAACCAAATCGCGATGCAGTAAGTTCTCTCGGGTCGTGAACGCCACCATCTGCTCCCCAACGAAGTGCCGGCCCCGCCGTACTCAACCCAGAACGAGCATTGTCAAACCCCGACGCCGCTACGGACCGATTGTCAGGATTCGTGTTCATTCGTGTCCATTCGTGGTTAAAACACTCAGACGAGTTTGCAGTAATCCATCAGCCCCTGGCGGCCGCCTTCGCGGCCGAAACCGGATTCCTTGTAGCCGCCGAAGGGCGAGGCCGGGTCGAATTTGTTGAACGTGTTGGCCCAAACCACGCCGGCCTTGAGCTCTGTCGACATCTTCAGGATGCGCGAGCCCTTGTCCGTCCACACCCCGGCGCTCAGCCCGTACGCCGTGTTGTTCGCCTTCTCCACCGCCTCCTCGGGCGTGCGGAAGGTCAGGATCGAAAGCACCGGGCCAAAAATTTCCTCGCGCGCGATGCGATGGCTCATCGAGACATTGGAAAAGATCGTCGGGCGGAAAAAATAGCCCTTCGCGGGCAACGGACACGCCGGCTGGAAAATCTCCGCGCCTTCGCGCACGCCGCTCTTCACGAGCGACGTGATCCGGCTCAGCTGTTCCTTCGAATTGATCGCGCCCACGTCGGTGTTCTTGTCGAGCGGGTCGCCCACGCGGAGCACCTGCATCCGATGCTTCAGCTTCGCGATCACGCGCTCGGCGACCGGTTCGTGCACGAGAAGGCGCGAGCCCGCGCAACACACATGGCCTTGGTTGAAGAAAATCCCGTTGATGATTCCCTCGACCGCCTGGTCGATCGGCGCGTCGTCGAAGACGATGTTCGCGGCCTTGCCTCCGAGCTCCATCGTCATTTTTTTGTCGGTGCCCGCCAGCGAGCGCATGATGATCTTGCCGACTTCCGTCGAGCCCGTGAACGCGACTTTCGCCGGCGTCGGGTGGCCCATCACGGCCGCGCCCACTTCACCGGCGCCCGTGACGAAATTCACCGCGCCCGGGGGCAGGTCCGCATCCTGGATAATTTCCGCGAGCTTGAGCGCCGTGATCGAGGTCGTCTCGGCCGGCTTGAGCACCACGCAATTCCCCATCGCCAGCGCCGGCGCCAGCTTCCACGCGCACATCAGCAAGGGGAAATTCCACGGGATCACCTGCCCCACGACCCCGAGCGGCGCGACCCGGCGGCCGGGCGCGACGTAATCCAGTTTGTCCGCCCAGCCGGCGTGGTAGAAAAAATGCGCCGCCGCCATCGGGACGTCGAAATCCCGCGACTCCTTGATCGGCTTGCCGCCGTCCATCGTCTCCGCCACGGCGAATTCCCGTGCGCGATCCTGCAGCAGCCGCGCGATGCGGAAGAGGTACTTCGCTCGCTCGCGCCCCGGCATCCGGCCCCACGTCGTGTCGAACGCCTTCTGCGCCGCTTGGTAGGCCAGGTCCACGTCGGCCGCGGTCGCGAGCGCGATCTCGGCGAGGTTTTGCTCGGTCGCCGGGTTGATCGAGGGAAAATATTTCCCGGACTTCGGCGCCACGAAGCGGCCGTTGATGAAAAGCTCGTACCGCGCCTTCAGCTTCGGGTCCGCCGTCTCCGGCGCCGGGTCGAACTGCCAGAGATCGCCGAAGATCAAGTCGGGGGCGCCCCGGCCCCGGGTCGGGCGAACCAGGCGATGCGGGTTTTTCAGGATCAAGGTAGACATGGAAAAAGTTCAGTAGCTCTCCGCGGCTTCGCTGAAATAATACGGCGCCTGGTAGGCTCCCGTGCGCTCCTTCTCGATCTGGCGCAGGAGATCGTTCAGGAGCGAACTCGCGCCAAAACGGTAGCGCCGGTTGTTGAGCCAGGCGTCGCCCAGCGTCTCCTTCACCGCGATCAGGAACTGGAGCGCCTGTTTCGCCGTGCGGATCCCCCCGGCGGGTTTCATCGCGATCGGGATGCCCGTCGCGAGGTAGAAATCGCGAATCGCTTCGAGCATGACCTGGTTGTTGCCCAGCGTCGCGTTGAGGTTCGTCTTGCCCGTGCTCGTCTTGATGAAGTCTCCCGGGCGGAGCACTTCCATCGCCAGGAAGGAGGCGGCGCGGATCTTGTCGTAGGTTTCGAGTTCGCTGACCTCGAGGATGACCTTGAGCGTCGCCGCACCGCACGTCTCGCGCACGGCGACGATTTCATCCTGCACCTCGGAAAATTCGCCGGAGAGAAACGCGCCGCGGTTGATGACCATGTCGATCTCGTCGGCGCCGTCGTTGACCGCCGCGCGGACTTCCGCCAACCGGGTCGAGAGCGGCGCCTGGCCCGAGGGAAACGCGGTCGCGACCGACGCGATCCTCACCTTTGATTCCGTGCCCAGTTCCTTCCGCGCCGCACGCACCATCGCCGGGTAGACGCACACTGCCGCCACCCGCGGCACCGCGGGGTCGTCCGAGGGATGCATCGCCTTCCGGCACAGCGACGCGACCTTGCCGGGGGTGTCCTTGCCCTCGAGCGTGGTCAGGTCGACCATCGTCACCGCGGCTTTCAGGCCCCAGAGCTTGGCGGCCTTCTTGATGCTGCGGGTCGTGTATTTGGCGACGCGTTCTTCAATCCCGACAGTGTCGACCGGACCGATCTGATCGAACAGCCGCCGAAACGACGCTGACTTGGCTCCGTTCATAAGGTCGCAAACCATGCGGCCACCCCGAGGGGAAACACAATTGAAATGTCCGCCTCCGCCTCGCCCCTCCACCCGCCGCGCGCCTTTTCCATTTCCACCGGGCTTGCGCCGGGGCGCGGCGTCCGTTTGCTCGCATCCTCGAATTGAACCGCTTGCCTTCATCATGACTGCGCCCGCTGCCGAACCCACCCTGCCCTTGGGCGACGTCGTGATCCGCACCATCGCAATGCCGGCCGATGCGAATGCGAACGGCGACATCTTTGGCGGCTGGCTCGTTTCCCAGATGGATCTGGGCGGCGCCATCCTCGCGCGCACCACTTCGCTCAGCCGCGTCACCACCGTCGCGATCGACGCGATGACTTTCCTTCGTCCCGTCAGTGTCGGCGACACCGTGTCGTGTTACGCGCAGCTGCTCAGCATCGGCCGGACGTCGATGAAGGTTTCCGTCGAAGCGTGGGTCCACACCTACGCCTCCAGCACCCAGCAACGCGTCACCGCCGGCCATTTCACCTACGTGGCGATTGATCCCGCCGGCAAACCTCAACCCGTCAAACGCTGATCCCCATGCGCCGCCAGCTTCTTGTTCTCGCTCTCATCCTGTCCGCATCGCTCCCCGCCCGCGCCGCCTCGGTCGAAGACGATGTCCGCGCCGCCGACACCAAGCGCGTGCTGGCGACCATCGCGGGCAACGACGCCCGGCTCAGCCCGTTGCTTTCGAACGCGCTGATCTACGCCCATGCGGACGGCCGCGTCCAGACGAAGGCCGAATTTCTCAACGCGGTGAAGTCCGCGCGGTTCAAATACGAGGCGTACGACTACGATGACGTCAAAGTCACGAAGGTGACGGACGAGGTCGTGATCATGACGGGCAAGGCCCATCTTCGCGCCACTGCGGGCGACGTGCACGTGGCGTTCGCGCTGAAATTCCTCGCGGTGTGGCGGAGTGAGGAAGGCGTATGGCGGTTGTTTGCCTACCAATCCGCCAAGCTCTCCGAGCCGGCGGTGACGCCCGCGGCCAAATAATTCAGCCCGGCAGTCCCGGCGCATTCCCGAGTTCGATGCGCGTTTGCCAGCCATCGGGCACCGGACCCGCGGTGAGCGACCATCGGCCGGCGAAACTCTCTTCCAACCGCGCCTTCACGTAACGAAGCCCGGTGCCGTCACGGATCAGCTCGCGCGCGGGTGGGTTTTCGCCGTGGGCGATCAAGGTGTAGGTGACGGCGCCAGCCCGATACTCCGCATCGAGCGTGAAAACCAGCTCGCCCTGGCGCGGGAGCTGATGGGTCACACCGCCTTCCACCAGCGTGTGGAACAGCGCCGGCGGCACCCACGACTCCGTATTGGCGCCGTGAACCCGCAGCGAATACTCCACCCCGCGACGCAGGCTCATGATGCGCAGGTGAGCGCGGCACAGTTCGATCTCCTGCCCGAGCGGGATCAGTGTCTCTCCCGCCACGCGCGCGAGGATGCGAAATTCGCCGGACAGCGCCTCGATCATCGTCACCGCCGCTTTCGGCTCCTGCTCGATCACTTCCATGATGGTCGTGAGCGTGTTCATCAGGAAATGCGGCTGGATGTTTTTCTTGAGCAGTTCCGTTTCCAGCCGCGCTTTCGCGAGCGCCCCTTGCCGGGCCCGGCGGCGTTCCGCGCTCATCTGCAGGCCGAGCGTCCCGAACAGCGCCAGGACGAGGAGCCCAAAGAAAAGAAAAAACGATGGCGCGAGCACCAGCCGGGAATCCGCCGCCGGGCGCGCGCTCACGAGCCCGACGACCAGGCCGGCCAGTGCAAGCCAGGCCCCGGTCCGGCGACGCCAAACCGCCCAACCCGCAATCCCGATCGAAAAAACCAACGTGCCGCATAACAGCCACTGCACTTTCAAATGATAGAGCGGCGAGGCCGACCACAGCCCACCAAGGAGGACCAGGAGGGCCGCCCACCACCAGCGGCGCCGTGGAACAGTGAACAGCTCAAGGAGGAGCCAGGGGATGAGCCCGCTGATCACGGCGGCCAACCCAGCGATCGCGAAATAACGCCGGTACAGCCATTCGTACGAGTCGTTGTGCAGCCAGCGCCACGCGATGACGGTGTAGAAAATTGCGATCGCCAGGCTCAGCGCTCCACTCAGGCAAAGTGTGCGCCGCCGCTCGATGAAACCGAACAGGATCCCGCAGATCACCGCCACCAGCACCGCGCAGCCCGCGAAGATCATCGGGAAAATTGGCTGCCGCGTCTCGTACACCAGCCGGCCCGCATAGTTGTCGAAAAACAGCCCCAGATTGAACGTCGCGGAGGGAAAATTGAAATGGTAGCTCGACATCCGTACCGCGACCACATGCGGGCCCGGTCCCAGGAGTTCGTCGGGGATGCGCATCAAATTATCCAACGGCCCCGGGACTTCGGAAGCGCGGTCCGTTCCCACGACCCCGCTGCGACCGATCAGGCGCCCATCCCAATAAAATTCGTAGGCGAACACCGCCGCGAGAAACACACTGTTGATCGGGTTGTCGTCTTCGTCCGCCGGCCAAACCCACGGGGTGATCACGGGACGCCCCAGCCGGCGCCCGCTCTGCGACACCGTGAACCGCACCCAGTAGACCCCGCGGTGCCCCGGCAAGCCCACTTGGTTCGTGTACGTCGAGAAAAGGCCGCCCGTCGACGGCCAGGCCTGCGTGTGCCAATCCCGGTCATCCCAGTCGCGTTGCGCCCAGCGCGGATCGTCGCCGAACTTTAGCCGGTAGACGTTTTCGCCGGGCGGCCGCGCCAGCGGCGAATTATCCGTCGCCCGCAGGAGGGCGGCGCAGGCCAGCGCCAGCAGGCCGATCGAGGACAATCTTCGCAGCGAACGTCGCACGCCCGTGAGAGTGCCTCCAAAAATCCCGGCGTCGACGCGGAAGCCGAGCCGTTCACTCGCTGTACGAGCCATTCACTCCGGGCCCACCGTCGTTCGCTCGGCGCTTGAGCGGTTGGCTTGGGATTTTTCGCGCTGCGAGCGGAGGAGACCCAACTTCACCCCGTCACGAACGACGTGACAAAAACTCTCACTCCAAACTCAAAAAATCCGCAGCCATGAAAAACCTCCTCCCCTCCTCCCTCCGCACCGCCGCCCTCGTTATCGCCATCTCGATGGCACCCGCCGCGTTCGCTCAAAACGCCGACAACGCGGCGCAACTCCTCGCCGCCACCGGATCTGTTCGCGTGTCGAACGTCGGTCCCTACGTCAGCGTCGGAACTTATCGCGTCCAGGTATCCGCCAAGCTTGGCCATCCGACCACCACGCTCGCCGACGGCACCTGGCTCTTTGAAAACTTCAACGCCGATGCAAGCGCCGCCGCAGGCACGCTCGTGGTGAATTTTGCCGGCGGCCGGGTGAGTTCGCTCTCGCTGGCCACGCGAGCCACCGTCCTCGCCTTGCGCACGCCCCAGGCACAGCCGGCTTATGCGGGTGTCGCGAAACGCTGATCGCAGCGTTGGACGATTCCAGCCGGGCGCATCCGCGCCCGGTTTTTTTGCCTCCGGGTCAAAGGCCTCGCGCCTCCGCGAGGGAAAAGTGCGCAGGCGACGAACGGGGCTCGGGCCTACGTTGCGTAAGGTTAGGTCGCCCCTTCAGGGCTGGATTTGGACTTGTTCATTTCCCCGGGCGTTGCCCGGGGCTGCGGCTAGGGCGCGCCGTTGGCGCTTCGGACGCGGCACGATTTCAAATCCGATCGACACCGGCGCGGCGCTGCGTCCTTGGCCACGAGCGGGGATCCCCGCTCGCGTCGTTCATCATTATGAGGAGTGAATTATTGCAGGGGAGTCCTCCAGAATCAATTAGGCCGGGCGCATCGACGCTCGTTTTTTCTTCCGGGTCAAAGGCCTCGCGCGACGGGAAGTGCGCAGGCG
>JAQGOP010000031.1 GCA_028293545.1 Verrucomicrobiota bacterium
AAGCGCAAATTTATCCGGGGCTGCGGCGGAGATTTGGGAGGGCTTATAAGCGCGCGGAGATTTTGATTCGAAGTCCCGAAAACTTGCGCTTTTTTGCGGCCAACCCTCCGAGGTTCGAACATTCGCGTCTATTCGCGGTAAAACCTCCGAAGCCGAATCGCTTAGCGTGGCGTCGAGCTGTGGACGATCTCGGCGAGCTCCTTGGGCTCGACGTGCTCGAGCTTTTTGCCGCGGGTCTTCAGCGTCTCAAAAGTCTTGATGACGGTTTCCGTCATGCGCCCGTGGGTTTCCTCGGAACCGCCGACAATGGCGAATTGCTCACCCGTGGTGATGCGCTTGTGACCGTCGGCGTTATCCAGGCCGACGCCGAGCAGTCCGGCCGCGGCCTTGGTGGGTTTCTTTTTCTTGCTCACGCGGTCACCGTGCTGGGGTTTTCCGCCGTTTCAAGTGGGATCTCCGTTTCCACCGCGTCGCAGTGGATGTCCGTAAACGCCTCGTCCTGGCGCAGCCGCAGTCGCTTCAGGCGCGTCAGTTCGAGCACGGCGAGAAACGTCGCGACCAGCAGGCGCAGGCTGACTTTGCCGGGAAACAGCGCGGAAAACAGGAACGACTTCTCCGTGCGGGTGCGCTCGAGGAGATACTCCATCTGGTCGGCCACCGTGACCTGCTCGTCGTGGATTTCGCCCACCACGAGTTTCTCGGCGAGGCGGCGCAGCACGATGTTGAACGAATTCCACAGCTCAATGCGATCCACGCCGCGCAGCGGACGGTCGAGCGGGTCGCCGCTCATCGCGGACACGTAACGCTCCATCAGGTTCTGCCGCAGCGTGACCATGTCGCCGAGCTGCGCGGCCGCCTCCTTGAATTTTTTGTATTGGAGGAGCTGGTGCACCAGTTCCCAGCGCGGATCGAGTTCCTCTTCCGTCGCGTTCGGGTCGATCGCGTGCTGGCCCTTCGGCAGGAGCAGCCGGCTCTTGATCTCCATCAAGGTCGCAGCCATCACGAAAAACTCGCCGGCGACGTCGAGGTCGAGCTGCTGCATCGCATGGAGCGCATCGATGTACTGCCGCGTCACGGATTCGATCGGGATGTCGTAGATATCGAGCTCGTTTTTCCGAATCAGGAAAAGCAGGAGGTCGAGCGGGCCTTCAAAGACCGGCAGCTTGATGCGATAATCGGAATCGGGAACCACGCGCCCAATGGTTGGGCGGTCGCCGGGGGCAGCAAGGGAAAATCAGCGGCGGCGAAACGCCGCCACGAAAAAGCCGTCGGTGCCGTGGCGGGCCGGCAGGATCGTCAACGCCGCTTCGTCCGTCTCGAAGCCGAAGGTCCGCGCGAGGGGCGCCGGCGAAAATTCCCCGTGATGCTGGAGGAAATTTTCCACCACGGCCCGGTTCTCGCTCCGCGCGAGCGAACAGGTCGCGTACACCAGCGTGCCGCCCGGCCGGACGCAGCGCGCGAACCGGGAAAGCAATTCCTCCTGCAGCGCTGCCCGCGCGGCGACGAGGCTGGGAGTGGTGGCCCATTTGAGATGCGGGGCGCGTCGCCAGGTGCCCGATCCGCTGCAGGGTGCGTCGACCAATACCCCGGAATAGGCCGAGTCCTCCGGCTCGGCGACGGTGCGAACGTTCGTGATGCCGGCTCGCGCGGCGCGAGCCATCAACTCCACCAATGCCGCCGGACGGATGTCGTGGGCCTCGACCGCGCCCTGCGCGCCGAGAAGCTGGGAGAGTTGCAGCGATTTGCCGCCCGCGCCCGCGCAGGCATCGAGCCAGCGTCCGCCCGGTTCGACGCCGACGGACTCGAGCACGAGTTGGGAACCTAAGTCCTGCACCTCGACCGACCCGGAGGAGTAGGCGGAAGTCTTCGTGACATCGACATCGCCCACGATCCGCCAGGCGGACGGGAGGATCGATGAGGCCTGAATGGCCCAGCCATTCGCCGCGAACTCCGTCGAGACCCTGGCCGGGTCCTTGGCCTGGAGCCGAAGCCACAGGGGCGCTCGGGCGAGCAGCGCCTCAAGCTCAACCGGCGCGAACACCGCGGGACATTCGTCCCTGAACCAGGCGGGCAGGAGTGCGTCCGGCAATTTTCCCAGGAAAGCCGCGCGCTCGACCAACGAAGGCAGTGCCTCCCAATCACCGGCCAGCTCGGCCCGAAAAGCCCGGGTGTCACGAGTGTCGGCTGCGAGCCACGCGATGATCTTGACCGCTTCCGAGGGATTGGAATCCAGCCCGGCCTCAATCCAAGGCAGGTAGCGGAGCGCGGTGTAAATCAGCTCGCGATAGAGTCGGCGGTCGCGTGAGCCGAAGGAGCGTTCGCGGGACAGGAGCTGGTGGATTTCCCGGGGCAGGGCGAGGTCGCGGTGCCAGCGCGGCCGGAGATGCGCGAGCAGGCGCAGGAAAACCTGCTGCTGGCTGCTGACGACGCTCATGAGGTTTTCGTGGTATGTGAAAACCTGATTTTTGATTTTCGGCGGGGACGGAGCACGGCAAACACGTTGGACGGTAACTGAGGTCTTCGCGGCGCGCGAAAACCTTTAGAACCCGATCACCGACAGCTGCACGTTGAAGCCGACGCGGCTCTCGCGGCGCGGGCCGTCGTAGAGCGTAAGGGAATACTCGGCGAGCCACAGGTTCGAAATCTTGTGCCGGATGCCATAAGCCTGTTCGTTGAACCGGCGCTTGCGGGCATCGTACTGGAGGCGAACCACGGCTTCGTACGATTCGTTGATGCGGAAGGACGTGTCGACCTGGTAGTCCTCGATGTCGGCCCGCAGGAAATTGCTCGAGAAGCGCACCGACCATTGGTTGCCGTCGTGCAGCGTGAGGCCGGAGTTGTACTCGCGCACCTTGAGCGAGCGCGGCGAGAAACTCGAGTAGGAGTCGAACTGCATCCAACGCGCGGGCATGAAGGCGAACTCGGTGTGGATCTCCGAGACGTCGCGCTCGCCCGGCGGCCGTTGAAAGCGGAAATCGGCGGCGAGGTTCAGGACGAGCAAATCGCGGGAGCCGTAGATCGGGTCGCGCGTCTGGAAGGTGTTGTCGATCCCGGCGCGCAGGGTGTTGGTGGCGTGGAGTTCGTCGATGTTGCGGACGGCGCCCAGCCCGAGCGGCGGGAGGTAGGTGCTGAACGTTTCACGGTCGATGGGCGGGATATAGGCCTGGCCCTTGGCGGCCTCGGGAATGTAGCGGTAGGAAAGCCGGGGGGTGAGCAGGTGGCGGATGCCATCAATCCTCCACGCGTCGTTCTTGTAGTTATAGGTCGCGCTCGAGCGGAGCACCGCATCGAACCCGACTTCGCCCAGGGCGCGCGTGTAGGAGCTGCGGCCACCGGTGGCGCGGTCGTAGTAGGTCAGGCGTCCGCCGGCGACGGGCGTAAACGCGAACCAGGCATTCGGCGCGAACGTGCGGCTCAGGGCGTAGTAGGTGTCGAAGCGGTCGCTGCGAAGTTCCGGCCCGACACCGTTGACCGGGTCTTCACGCAGCGCGGCGAAACTGGCGTTGAACTGCTCGGTGATCTGGGGGCCGAACGTGATGGGCAAGAGGTCGAAGCGCAGCTCGGGCAGGCGCTGCTGGACCAGTTGGAACGAGTTCGGCTGGAAGCGCGCGAAGAGGGAGACGAAGTAGTTTTCGCCGGTGTAGACCGACTCGACGAAACTATCGGGCTGCTGCACCGGGAAAAATTCCTTGGGACGAAAATCGCGGAGGATTTCGGAATCCTTCCAGTAATTCACCTCGCCGATCAGCGTGAGGTTGGCCGTGAGCTGCTGGGTGTGCTCCCATTCGACAAAGCCGCGGTTCTTGGGAATCGGGTTGCCGAGGATGTCGTTCAACCGTTTGCCGTGGTCGCTGATGAACCCCGAGGAAAAGCGGCCGTTGAATTCAGCGCCATCGCGGGTGCCGACGTAACTGCCCGAAGGGCCGACCATGATCCCGCGATTGGTGTAGATATCGATGTCGCCGCCCAGCTTGAAACCGGGCGCTAACGGCAGGTGCAGTCCGGCTTCGACGAATGCGCCGAGCGAAGCCCGGTAGCCGCCGTTCAGGGAAATATAGGAGATGAGCGGTTCGTTGAGGTTCTGCTGGAAGAGCCCAAAAATCACCGGGCGCACATTGCCCACGCCCACGTTGGCGCCCTCGGCGCGAAGCTTTTCGCCGGGGGTGTAGAAGATTTTCCTGGCGTGTAGCGTCGGCACGAAGGCCCCGGGCTCATGGACGGTGGCGCGGGCGTCGTTGACGGAGAGGGTGGTGCGGTCGCCGCTGGCGCTGGTGCCGGTAAGGTAAATGGGATACTCGCCCATCCGCAGGTCCCCGACGATGTAGGTGTCGTCGGTGAAGTTATACGTGAGGCTGTCGGCCAGCAGCCGCCGCGCACCCCGGGTAAGGATGGCGTGGCCTTCGGCGGTGATGATCCGGGTCTGGGTGTTGTAGCGAAAGCTGTCCGCGGTGAGGAGCATGTCGCCGTACACCAGCTGGAGCTCCTTGCCGCTGGTTTCCTTGGTGCGGTCGTCGTACTCGGTCGATTCGTTCGTAAAAATAGGCTGCAGCGGCGGATTGGCGGCTCCGCCGCGGTGCGGGCAGGCGAGCAAAACCAACAGCATGGTGAGAGGCAAACGGCGGGTCACGAGCGCAGCAAAGGCAGCCCCGCGCGAGCAAGCAAGCCTCGGGCTCGGGTGACCCCGGCGGTGGACAGGTTTCGATCCGTTCGGAATTTGGGCACCACGAAATCCACGAAACACCCGAAAAGAATATCCGGGTATCCGAACCTCAGATTTTTGCCGCAAAGAAGCGCAAAATTTTCCGGGGCTGCGAAGGAGATTTGGGAGCGCTTATAAGCGCGCGGAAGTTTCGATTCGAAGCCCCGGAAACTTGCGCCTTTTTGCGGCCAATCCTCCGAAGCCTTGGGGTTCTTTTCGGGTGTTTCGTGGATTTCGTGGTGCCTAAATCCGGGGAGCCCATATGTGACTTATCCGTGTTTTTGGCTTTTGACCTGCTGGGGTGCTCCTCATGTTTCGCGCGCCGCCATGGCTAAACGTACCGACCGCCGCTCCACTGCACTCCGCGAAATGAACCGGCTGGGTTCGGATATTCGCGAGCTCGGGCAGACGCTGGGGCGGGTGATCACCCAGATCGAAGGCCAGGAGACATTTGAAACGGTCGAAACGCTGCGACGCCTGGCCAAGGCCCGCCGCCACGGCGACCTCGCGTCAGAGCGAAAATTGAGCGCGGCGGTCAGTCGCCTTACCCCGGCCGAGGCGCTGAGCCAGGCGATGGCCTTCACGCTCTATTTCGAACTCGTCAACCTCGCGGAGGAAAATTTCCGCGTCGCCTTGCTGCGCCAGCGCCGCGCCCGGCGGATGGCGGACCCCGCGGCGGGCGAGCCCATGCGCGAATCGATCGAGGCCGCAGTGGTCGAGCTCAAGGCGCGCGGCGTGGGCGCGCCGGCGATGCAGGCGCTGCTGGACCGGCTCGCGATCGAATTGGTGTTCACCGCGCACCCGACTGAATCGAAGCGGCGGACGCTTTTGACGAAGCTGCAGCACCTGGCGGAGATCCTGCGGATCCGCGCGCAGCCGGAATCGACGGCGGACACCGCGCTGCTGGAGCCGGACTGTGTCGAGCGCGAGATCGCCTCGCTGTGGCTGACGGACCGGAGCCGCGTGGCGCGGCCGGAAGTGACGGACGAAGCGCGGACGGGCCTGTGGTATTTCGACGCGACGCTTTACGACACGCTGCCGCGCCTGCAGGCCGACTTGGAGCGGGCGCTCGCCCGGCATTATCCCGGGTTGAAGGCGCCGAAGCACTGGCTCTCGTTTGGCTCGTGGATCGGAGGCGACCGCGATGGGAATCCCAACGTGACGGCGCCGGTGACCGCGGAAATCCTGCTCCTGCACCGTCGGCTCGCGATCGAGAAACTGCGGCTCGCGGCACGTTCGCTGGCCCGGACGCTGAGCGTGAGCGACCGCCGGGATTCGGTTGTGCCGGCCTTGAAAAAGGAGCTGAGCGACAACCTGCATTTGTCGGCGCACTTGGAGGAACTCGGCCGGCGCTACCCGCACGAGCCGTATCGCCTGCTCCTCGGCGTGCTGCGCGAACGCCTGACGCAGGCCGTGGGTGAAGTGCGCGACGGCGCGCTGCTGACGGCCGAGGAAACCGTGGGCGCCTGCCTCGATGGCCGGACGGTGGCCGAGACGCTGGAGACGATCCACGCGAGCCTCTCTGCTGGAAAAGGCGCGATGCTGACGAAAGGCGACCTGCGCACGATGCGCGACCAGTTCGAAATCTTTGGCCTGCACACGGCGCGGCTCGACCTGCGCCAGCACTCGTCGCTGCACGAGGCCGCGGTCGCGGAAGTGTTGGGCCAGCCCTTTTACTCGCGCTTGGGCGAACCGGAGAAAATCAAGCTCCTCCTGGTGTCGATCGCCGACGCCGCGGCGTTTTCGACCCGCGACCGGGAAAAACTTTCCGCCGCGACGCGCCATGTGTTGGATCCGCTGGCACTCGCCGCGCGCGCCTCCGCGACGCTCGGGCCGGCCGCGATCGGCATCTACATCATCAGCATGACCGACGGGGTTTCCGATATCCTCGAGGTGGAGCTGCTCCAAAAACTGGCGGGCGCGGCGCTGCCCATCGCGCCGTTGTTCGAAACGCTCGACGATCTCCAGCGGGCGCCGGAAATTCTCGCCGGGCTTTTCACCCTGCCGAACCGGCAGCCTCCGCCGCACCAGCACGTGATGCTGGGCTATTCGGACTCCAACAAGGACTGCGGCTACCTCACCGCGAACTGGGCGCTGTACCAGGCGCAGGACGCGATCGCCCGCGTCGGCCTCGCGCATGGCGTGAAACTCACCTTGTTCCATGGCCGCGGCGGGAGCATCGCGCGCGGCGGCGGTCCCGCAGCGAAGGCGATCCTGGCGCAACCGGCGGGTCTGCGCGACGGGGGAATCCGGGTGACGGAGCAGGGCGAGGTGCTTTCGACGCGTTACCACGACGCCGACCTTGCGCATCGCATCCTCGAGCAGATGACCTACGGCGTGATGCTCGGGACACACGCGGCGCAGACGGCGCCGACGATCCCGCCCCCATGGAGCGAGGCGATGGAAGCGATGAGCGCGGCGGGATTCGCCGCGTACAAGGCGTTGGTCCACGACGACCCGGAGTTCCTCGTGTTCTGGCGGCAGGCGACGCCGATCGACGAGATCAGCAATTTGAAACTGGGCTCGCGTCCCACCTACCGGAAGGCGACGCAGAG
Organism: Verrucomicrobiota bacterium; assembly: GCA_028293545.1. Lineage (GTDB taxonomy): Bacteria > Verrucomicrobiota > Verrucomicrobiia > Opitutales > Opitutaceae > Opi-474. The sequence continues at coordinate 7,255 of JAQGOP010000031.1, forward strand.
CGTATCCGACCTCCGCGCGATCCCGTGGGTGTTTTCGTGGATGCAGAGCCGTTTTAATTTCCCGGGCTGGTTCGGGTTGGGGACGGCGCTCGACGCGATCTTGAAACGCGGCCCGAAGGGCCGGCGGCTGCTGCGCGAGATGCACGCAAAGTGGCCTTTTTTCCAGACGCTGATCGACAACGCGCAGCTCACGATGCGAAAGGCCGACATGGGCATTGCGTCGCTGTACGCGGGCCTGGTCGAGGATCCAAAGGTGCGGCGCAGGGTGGGAGGGATCCTGCTCGCGGAGTTTGACCGGACGGAATCGGCCATCCTCGCGGTGACCGGCCAGCGTCAGCTGCTCGGCGGCGAACCCGTGCTGCTGCGATCGGTGCAGTTGAGAAATCCGTACATCGATCCGCTGAATTATATCCAGGTCGAAATGCTCCGGCGGTTGCGCGCGGAGAAATCATTGGACGAACGCGGCGCGGAGGACGTACGCGCCGTGATCGAGTTGACGATCAACGGGATCAGCGGCGGCCTGAAAAATACGGGCTAGACCGCCAAGCAGGCGTGGGGCACGGTGGGCCGACCCCTCACCGCGTGCTTATTTCGAAGACTGATCTCCAATCGCTGCTCGAGGCGCGCCACGCCTCGCCGCATTCACAGCTGGGCATGCACCCGGCGTCGCGGGGCAAAGGTGCGGGACTCGTCGTGAGGTGCCTGGTGCGCGGCGCGCAGGCCTGCGCAGTCGTGGAGGTGGCGACCGGCGCCGAATGGAAGCTGGAGTTGCTGGCGCCGGAGGGATTTTTCGAGGGCCTGGTCCCGAAGCGCCCGACGGTTTTTCGTTACCAGCTGCGCGTGACGTACGCGGGTGGCGAAGTGCGCCAGTTTTTCGACCCGTATTCGTTTCTGCCCACGCTGGGCGACCAGGACCTCTATCTTTTCAACGAGGGCAACGAGCACCGGATTTACGACAAACTGGGTTCGCACCTCCGCGCGATCGACGGCGTGGCGGGCGTTTCCTTCGCGGTGTGGGCGCCCGCGGCGAGCCAGGTTTCGCTCGTGGGAAATTTCAACCACTGGGACTCGCGCTATCATCCGATGCGTTCGCTGGGTGCTTCGGGTGTCTGGGAACTTTTTGTGCCGGGGGTCGGCGAAGGCGAGGTCTACAAGTTCGCGGTGCGCGACCAGGCCGGGCACGTGCGGCTGAAGAGCGATCCCTACGGCACCTACTTCGAAGCGCCGCCGAACAACGCGTCGGTGGTGTGCGACGTGACCAAATTCACCTGGAGCGACGAGGCGTGGGTCAACCAACGGCGCGCGCTGGCGGACCAGCCCGATCGCCCGGTTTCGATTTACGAGGTCCACCTCGGGTCCTGGCGCCGCAAGCCCGAGGACGCGAATCGTCCGCTGAGTTATCGCGAACTCGCGCCGCAGCTGGCGGATTACGTCGGCGAGATGGGATTCACGCATGTCGAGTTCATGCCGCTGGCGGAGCATCCGTTCGACGGCTCCTGGGGTTACCAGGTGACGGGCTTTTATGCGCCGACGCACCGCTTCGGCCCGCCGAAGGATTTCGCCTGGCTGGTCGACTACCTGCACCGGCGAAACATCGGGGTGATCCTCGATTGGGTGCCGGCGCATTTTCCCCGCGACAGCTTCGCGCTGGCCGAATTCGACGGCACGCACCTGTACGAGCATGCGGACCCGCGGCTGGGCGCGCACATGGATTGGGGCACGCTGATTTTTAATTACGGCCGCAACGAAGTGCGCTGTTTCCTGCTCGCGAACGCGCTGGCGTGGATGGAGCGCTATCATATCGACGGCCTGCGCGTGGATGCCGTGGCTTCGATGCTCTACCTGGATTATTCGCGCCAGGAAGGGCAGTGGATCCCGAATCGGTTCGGCGGCCGCGAGAACCTGGAGGCGATCGACTTCCTGAAGCAGGTGAACGAACTGGTGCACCGGTATTTTCCCGGGGCGTTGATGATCGCGGAGGAGAGCACGTCGTTCCCCGGGGTGAGCCGCCCGGTCGCGAGCGGGGGGCTCGGCTTCGACTACAAATGGAACATGGGCTGGATGCACGACACGCTCCGCTATTTCGCGAAGGAATCGATCTACCGGAAATGGCACCAGAACGACCTGACGTTCGGCATGCTGTACCAGTACGCCGAAAATTTCGTGACGGTGTTTTCCCACGACGAGGTGGTGCACGGCAAAGGCTCGATGCTGTACAAGATGGGCGCGTGGCACATCGCCGAGAAGGCCGCGAATCTCCGCGCGCTCTACGCGCACATGTGGATGTACCCGGGAAAAAAGCTCCTCTTCATGGGCGGCGAATTCGCGCAGTCGCGCGAGTGGAACCACGATGCCAGCCTGGACTGGCACCTCTGCCAGTATCCCGACCACGAAGGCGTGCGGCTGCTGGTCCGCGATTTGAATCGCCTGTACGTGGGCGAGCCGGCGCTCAGTCGAAACGATTTCAATCCGCAGACGTTCCGCTGGATTTCCTGCCAGGATGCGGACTCGAGCGTGCTCGCCTACCTGCGCCATGACGCGAACGAGAAAGTCTTCATCGCCGTGGTCGGCCATTTTTCCGGGGCGTCGCGGACAAAGCGCATCGGGCTCCCGCGCGGCGGGATGTGGCGCGAGGTGATCAACACCAACAGCGAATACTACGCCGGCAACGGGATCGGGAACGAGGGAGGGCGCGAGACGGAGGCCGTGGCCTGCGATGGCTTCGACCAGTCAATCAACGCCACCCTGGCGCCATTCAGCACGATCGTGTTCCGGTGGGAGCAGGTGGAACGAATCGGGGCCAGCGCGGTGAGCGGATCCGTCGGCGTTTGATGGCGGGCAGAATCGCTCAGCGTGCTGGGCAATAGGCCCCACTCGTAGGCGGCCGGGCCGAATCGATTTCGTTTCGAGCGGGCGAATTTTCGGAGCAGGCGGGCCGCCTGCGCTACTTTAGAGCGGACGCAGCAGGCGGAAGACTTTCATTTTTCCGCGGTTCTTCAGCTCGATATGGCCGCGAGCCTCGACTTCGAAATTCTTCCGGACCAGCTCGGCCGTCGCTTCCGAAACCTGCGGCACGTTGACCTCCCCGTGGGACTCCAGCCGGCTGGCGATATTCACGGTGTCGCCCCAAAGGTCGTAGGCGAATTTCGTTGAACCAATAATCCCCGCGACGACCGGGCCGGTGTGCATGCCGATGCGCAACTGCCACTGGAACTGATGCCGGAGGTTGAAACGGTGCATCGAGGCCAGCATCTCGAACGACATCTTCGCACAGCGGATCGCATGATCCTTGAGCGGCAGCGGCACGCCGCCGACGACCATGTAGGCGTCGCCGATGGTCTTGATTTTTTCGATGCCGGCTTCCTCGCTGAGATGGTCGAATTCGGAAAAAAGCTCGTTGAGCAGGCTCACGGTCCGCGCGGGGGTGAAGCTCGCGGCGATCCGGGTGAACCCGACGATGTCCGCGAAAAGCACCGTCGCTTCCGGCACGGCGTCGACGATCGTCTGCTCGCCGGCCTTGAGGCGTTCACCGATCGCGCGCGGCAGCACGTTGAGCAGCAGGCGCTCGGATTTCGCGCGCTCCGATTGGATCTCGGCGAGATAGGCCCGTTCCTGGTCGCGCAGCCGTTTCTTGTCGAGCGACGCGCCCATGCGCGCGCGGAGGATGACGGGGTTGAACGGCTTCGGCACGTAATCCTCGGCGCCGGCCTCGATGCAGCGGACCGTGCTCGCGACTTCGTCGAGCGCGGTGAGCATCACGACGGGGATGTGTTTTAATTTTCGATCCGCCTTGAGGCGGTCCAGCGTCTCGAAGCCGTCCATCACGGGCATCATGATGTCGAGCAGCACCAGGTCGAAGGACTCGCGGCTCATCAGGTCGAGCGCTTTTTGGCCGTTCTCCACGCCGGTAGTCGTGAAGCCCATGCGGTTCAGGCGGCGCAGGAGCATCTCGCGGTTGAGCGGTTCGTCATCGACCACGAGGATCCGGCCCCACGCGGACACCGGCGCATTGGCGCTGGGGGTCGGGGAGAGGCTGCTCGAAAACGGCGCGACCGTGGCGGTGCCGGCGGCGACGGCGATCGCTTCGGGAGTCGAAGGATTGGCCGTGAATAATTCGGTCTCGAGCAACCGGCGCAGGCTGGCGGTGGCCTGCTCGATTTTTTGGAGGTCGGCGCTGATTTCCGTACGTTCCCGGAGCCGGGCCGCCTCGGCGCAAAGGTCCCGGTAGCCGACAAACGCATTGAGCGGCCCGAGCAGGTTCCGGCGCAGCGCGATCAGGTCGACTTTGCCGGCCTCGACTTTCCATTGCGCGAGCGCGTCGTTGAGCACGGTGAGAATTTCCCCGGCCGCGCCGCACAGGCGCCGCAGGTCCTCGAGCATGTCGGGCGGGCCATTTTCCTCTGCATGCTCGACGAGCATTTCGCTGTAGCCGATCATCTGGTTGAGCGGCGTGCGCAGGTCATGGCGCAGGTGCTTGATGACATCGCTCAACCCGAGAGGGCTGCCGGAATCCGACGGACCGGCGTATGGCGTGGGGGTGTTCAAGCGGGAGGTTTGCCCAGGAATGATTCCATCTTTGCCAGCAAACTGGTGAGGTCGACCGGCTTGGTTTCGAATTCGTTGCAGCCGGCGGCGAGCGCCTTCTCGCGGTCCTCGGCCATGGCGTGGGCGGTGAGCGCGATGATCGGGATCGAAGCGGTCGCGGGATCGGCCTTGAGCCGACGGCTCGCTTCCCAGCCGTCGAGGCCGGGCAGGCTCATGTCCATCAGGACCAAGTCGGGTTTTTCCTTCTGTGTCATTTCAACCGCGAGGATGCCATCCACTGCAAGCACCAGCTCGTAACCGCGTTTTTGAAGGCGCCGCGCGAGCATGTCGCGATTCATTTCATTGTCTTCGACGAGGAGGATTTTTGGCATTTCAGGAAAGGATTAGGTGTTGCGGGCAGGCGCGGCAGCGGAGTTGGGACGCTGCCTGCGTACAAATTCGGTCACGGACGTCCGGACTTCATTGAGAAGTTCAGTAGTGGTGTATCTTCCTTTTTGGAGGACGCGCTCGGCCTGCTGCTGGAGAAGCCGCCGGACCTCGCCCGTGAGGTCAAGGGAGGTGACCACGACGACGGGGATGTCTTTCCAGATTTCGTTGGCGCGCATCTCCCGCAGCACCGAGAAGCCATCGACCTCGGGCATCAGGAGATCGAGCAGAACCAGGGAAGGGGTGAACGTGCGCAGGAGCTCGAGCGCCCGCCGGCCATTTTCGGCGGGCACCGCCATCCAGCCCTCGCGCTCGACCAGCCGAACAATCATCTCGCGCGTCGCGGGATCGTCTTCAACGACGAGGATCGAAGTCGTCGTCCGCATCGCGCCGTGCTTCGAAAGGATCGGGAGCAGTTTGTCGCCGTCGATCGGCTTGATCAGGTAATCGGAGGCGCCGAGCGCGGTGCCGGCGGTTTGGGCATCGTCGACCATCGTCAGGAGGATGATCGGAATCGAGGCGAGCTGCGGGTCGGCCTTGAACTGCGACATCAGGTTCCAGCCGTGAAGTTCGGGCTTCAAGGTATCGAGGATGATGACGTCGGGCTTGAATTCCTTTGCCCGCGAGAGCGCGCTCAGGTCGCTGGAGATCCCGGTGACGGTGTAATTTTCCTTCGGCAGGAGTTCCGCGAGTTCGGCGTGGACGGTTTTGTCGTCGTCGACGACGAGAATCCGCGCGACTTGGAAGGGACTGCGGCTGCCGGTGACGACGCTCACTGCCGCGACGGCGGCCGCGGCGGTGGATTTCGGCACCGTTTTTTCGTCGAAGGGGGTCGTGGTCGCCAGCTTGACGGGCGCGACCTGGGCGGGAATCCGAACGGAGAACGTGGAGCCTTTTCCGGGGACGCTCGTGACGGTCACATCGCCGCCCATCAGGCGCGCGAATTGGCGAGAAATGGCGAGGCCGAGGCCGGTGCCGCCGTATTTGGCGGTGGTGGACGAATCGGCCTGCGCGAAGGTCTGGAACAAGCGGCTCATTTGCTCGGGTTCCATGCCGATGCCGGTATCGATCACGTCGATGAGGATGAGTTCGCCCATCACGCCGAGGTCCCGGTGGGCGCGCAGCGTGACTTTGCCGTTGGTGGTGAACTTCGAAGCGTTGCTCAGGAGGTTGAGGAGCACTTGGCGGAGCTTGGTGGCGTCGGCATGCATCACGCCGAGCTGCTCGGAGCATTCGACGACGAGGGTGTTGTGTTTCTTCTCGAGCAGGGGAGCGACGGTGCTGGCGGCTTCGCGAACGAGGGTCGTGATGTCGAACGACTCGAGGTAGAGGTCCATCTTGCCCGCCTCGATTTTCGAAAGGTCGAGGACGTCGTTGATCAAGCCGAGGAGGTGGCGCGCGGCGCTGAGGATCTTGTTGAGGTCATCGATCGCGCTCTTGTTGCCGGAATCGCCGGCGTCCTCGAGCAGGATTTCCGAGTAACCGATGATCGCGTTCATCGGCGTGCGGAGCTCGTGGCTCATCTTGGCGAGGAAGGCGCTCTTGGCCTGGTTCGCGTCCTTGGCGGTGAGCATCATTTTCTCCAGCTCCACCGTGCGGTCGCGCACTTTCTGCTCGAGCGTCCGGTTCACTTCCTCGAGCACGGAGTTGATCTCGACCAGGCGGCCGCGCGCGGTTTCGGCATTGTCCTTGGCCACGAGCAGGTCGGCGTCGCGCTGCTGGATGGTCGTGAGCATCGAGTTGAAGGCATCGACGAGCATGCGGGTTTCGCCGCGCGCCTTGGTCTTCACGCGGACATTGTAGTCGCCCTCGACGGCGACCTGGCGGGCGGCGAGTGCGAGGCGGGTGATCGGCTGCGTGATGCCGCGCTGGAGAAAATGCGAGGCGGCCAGCGCAAAGAGCATCGAGAGGAGGAAGAGGATCGCCATGCCGCGGAGCGGTTCGACGAGGCGTTCGCGGGCGAGGCCGGTGAACTCCGCCTTGAGGTAGAGCGTGCCGATCTTCTGCCCTTCGTAATTCAACGGCCGGAAAATGATCGCGCGCTCCGTGGTGATATCGAGCGTGGTGGAGCGGGGGCGGGGAACGAATTCCCCCGGGCGGACGAACTTCGCCAGGACCTGGTCGTCGGCGCCGTACACCACCGCAGCCACGATCGAGGAGTCGGCTTCAAGCGAGTTGAGGGGAAAATCATGCGCCTTGGGATCACGCGAGAGCACGCTGATGGCGTTCTCGACGAGCAGGCGCATCGTGGCCTCGGTCCGCTGTTCGTTGTTCACCCGAATTTTGTACCACTCGACGAAAAGGTAACCGCCGAAAGCGGCCAGCAGCGTGATCGCGCAGATCGAGGTGATGAGCAGCGTGAGGCGCCAGCGGAGGGACATGCGTCTAAACATGGGCGTCGATAGGGCCGGAAGAGGACCAACGATACCCAAAGACTCTCCCGCGAAATGGTTTCAACGGTGAGGGGGGAATCTCCATTGGCAGCGGGAAGATCGAGCGAATTTCGAGGTCACTACGCTCGCGAACCAAGTGACTGTCAAATATTTCTACGGCAAAGACGGGTGGCATTTTGCACATTCTACCGACGGAATAGTTAACCCGGCAATCACGGCCTGCGGCGGTCCGGCGAGCCGCAGTTAGCACGACCCGAGCCAGCGCCCCGACGAAAAATCCGGCCCTCAGAAATGAAGGGTAAGGCGGGCTTCGTTCAGGCCGATCACGATGCTGTCCTTCGTGAGCGAAATGATGCGCAGGTAAATCGAGGCGCCCTGCACGCGCACCGCGATCAGTCCGCCTTCGCGATAGGTCGCCTTGTTGATCACGACCATCTGGGTGCTCCCGACCTGGAGCATGCCGCCGAAATTCAGGTTCACGAACGCCTGCCGCAGCAGCGCCTCATCGGCGGTTTCGCGCGGGCCGGTGTCGCCCGGGGCGGGCCCGGCGTTTTTCGGAACGACCGGGAGTGGGTCGACGGTGTCCCGGGCGCGAAACGGATTGTCCGTCGGCCCCGGGGGTTTCGGCGGATTGAGGCGGTGTTGGAAAAGATCGTCGATGCGCGCGTTCGTGTCCTGGAAAAGTTGCGCGCCGATCACGGGCTGGGCGCCGTGCGACGCGAGGGTCGCGAGGGCGAGCATCACCGCGGCAGCCGGGAAACGGCGGAGGGAATTCGCGTTCATCGTTTTCCCAGGAGCCGGAGCTCGATGTTGAGGGTGAGGCTGTCTTCGCCCAACTCACGGCGTTTGAAACTGAACGCGCGAATCTGGGCGAGCTTCGGTCCCGTTTCCAGTTCGAGGAGGAAAGCCGCGAGCTGGGTGTAGGTGCCGGCGAGCTGGATGGTGTAGGGTATGACCTTGTACTCGGAGCCGTCGTTCGAGCTTTCGGTCGCCTGCTGCTTCAAAAAGAGGACGTCGGCATTGGTCCGGGTTTTGATCTGGTAGAAATAGAAGTAGTTTTCCTCGACCTTCGACTCGGTCACGAGGTTGCCGTCGATCTTCTTGATCGCGTCCTGCGCGCGGGCGAACTCCTGCCGGATCAGCGGGCCGGAAACGATCGTGGACAGCATCGAGTCGAATTCCTGCGAACGCTCGCGATTCAGGGCCTCGTTGGTGCGGACATCCTGCCAGATGATCCAGATCCCCGCGCTCAGCAGCAGGCTCAGGATCGTGCACACGGCGCCGAACAGGTACTGCCGCATCAACCCCAGGAGACGGTTTGAATCGAAGGGGTTCACGGCGGGTTGTCCTTGTAACGAAAGGTGAGTTCGAAGGCCTGTTCGTTCCCCGAGCGCGTGCGTTCGAAGCTCGAGAGCAGGATCGATTCAAACCGGGGGCCGATCTCCGGGTCCTCGCGAAGTTTCGCCAGGAAATTTCCGACCATGCGCGTGCCTTCCTCGGCGGTGGAGGTGAGCCCGCCGCGCACGATGATGTAGGAATCGAGGGAGTCGACGGCCTCGATGACCATCGAGTCGGGGCGGGAACGGCTCAGCTGCGACATGAAATGGCTGACGAACAACCGGTTCTTCATGAGCGTGTGCGCGCTCTCGATTTTGAAGGCGAGGCCGGTGTAGTCGCGCTGCTGCTGCTTGATTGTCGAGAGCTGGACGCGCGAGTCATTCAGTTTGCGCGAGTATTCGGAGATGTTCGCGTTGAGCGTGAGGTCGGTCGAAAGCTCCCAGCAAAAAAATACGAGCAGGCCGACCGTCAGGGCGCCGAAGGGCAGGTTGAGGAGAAACCGCGAGCTGACCACGCGGTCGTCGGGCAGCTCGGCGGGCAGCCGGCAATCTACGTGCCAGTGGGAGCTCAGAACCAGCGGATCGTGACTTTGTCCTTTAGCCATGATTCGTCGGGGAGAGTTGGGTCACGAGGCTCAGCGTGGCGAGCCAGCTGGCGCCGAGGGTGATTTCGCCGGGTTCGACCTTGAGGCCATCGGCGGCGAGCCAGCTGGCCGGGTCGGGCTGGAGCAGGTCCAGCTCGACGGCGGCGCTGAGCGAGAATGCGAGCCACTCGAGGCGAGCCGGGAGCTGGGTGCAGTGGAACGACTCGATGCGCTGGCCGGTGCGAAGCTCGAAGTGGTCGACGGCGGGTTTCAGGTGCCGGGACAAGGCACGGACGATGCGGCGGTCGTGCATCTTCATCGCCTCGGGGGGGCTTTCCAAATGGGTCCGCGCGGTGGCGATGTCGGGTGCGCCGACTTCCTTCATCGCGGTTTCCAGGATGGTGAGCAGCCCATGGGGAAGGCTGGGCAGGGTGTGGATGCCGTCCTTGGCGACGACGTAGAGGCGGGTCTGAGAGTACTCGATTTCGCAGACGGCGATCGCGTGGTTCAAACCGCTTTTCGCGAGGTGACGGGCGAGGCTGCCGAGCATCGGGAGCGTGCCGAGTTCCATGCGGCGTGGGCGCAGGCCGAAATTGAGCAGGTTTTGTTGTTGGTCGCGGATGACGCTCCAGGGAATCCCGAGGAGCAGTCCGGGGCGGACCACGCCGTCGGCGATGGGGGAGGTTCCCTCGGTCGGCTGGATCGCCGCGAGCTGCCATTCCTTCACCGACGAAACCTTGGCATGCTCGATAAAAAGCGGGGCGACGTAGTTGGGTTCGTTGAAGCGGCGGGCGTTGAGGTTCTCGCGGGCGAGGACGCGCTGGGCCGGGTGGAAACCGCAATAGGCGGGGATATAGCCGCGCCCGATGAAGTCGTTGAAGTTGGCGCCGAGCCACGCACTGAAGGCTTCTTCGTTCGCGGGATCGATTTCGGCCAAAGCGTTGATCTGGAGCGGCTTTTCGTCCGGCCGCACCAAGCGTGCGAGATGGATGAAATTATCCGTGAGGTTGATGAGAACCCCGGGACGCGCTTGGCGGTTGAACATGGCTGGTTGCAGGAACTTGTACTGGCCGGAGACTTCCAGAGACAAGCCAAAGGTCAAGGGGCGGCGCTGGGAGAGACATACCGGTTTCCAAACTCAACCGAGACGGTCGACGGACGACCTTGTCATCTCGATTTCAGTAAAGGGACACTCTTGAAGCGGGATCACTCAGCTCACGTATCTCTGAGACGAGAAAAGGTGCGTCTGTAAGATGGCCGATGGTGCCTGAAACCCGCAGCGTGGTATCGTAGTGCATACTCACTGTACCTGCACCGTCAAAAATCACGTATTGCGCAGATAGCGCGCCATAAATATCCGTGCCACCGTTGTTAACGTTGAGTGCGGCGGAAGGCATGTAGATCACGCCGCAAAACGGCAGGTGTGAGCACATTTGATTACCCCCGGAAAGGCTGAGATTGGTATTGGTCCCCACGATAAGGAGGCGGGTAGGGTCCGGATTTAACGGATCCCTCGTTAAATTAACAATGCCTCCCATGCTCGAGCCATCCACACCGTTCGTGAATTGGCCCGTTAAGAATATTTCCAGAGAACCATTTGGCCCTACGATGATCTGACCATGGTCGATATGTAATGGCCCTGAAATCACCATGATAACCGGCCCATCCACGGTAATTTTCTGGGTGGCGTTGTCCAAATACAGCCCAAGGGATTTGGTGTAGATCCTAGGCGCCGTGTCGGTTGGAAATCCCAACGAAGTGCTGGATTCGTCAAATGGCTCTCCCGTTGGGAGAGATATCATAGGATTGAACGATGGCACATATGGACTCCGACTGATCCTATTCTGGTTAACGACGCCCAAAACGGCTGGATAACCCGTGACTGTCGCCCCCAAATCATAAGTCCACCGTGGTGAATAAGGAGCAGTTGGACGCGAGTTGGCGGCGACGTAGCCTTTGATGATGGGCGTCGACATCAAAGAAACGCCGCGACCCGAATTATGCATGCCCGCAACGACGGCAGAGAAACTCTCCGCCTGGTTGTCAAAATAGGTGCCGTACGGCGCGATGCAGGAATTATAGCTATCGACCATCCCGGTGGAGTTAATTTGAACAGTGATTCCTGCGCCCATTACGTTTGGGAAAAGAGAGCCAGGGGCAACGAGTGCCTGGAGTTGGGTATTTATCGATGGTGTATTGGAATTGGGATAACTGACAACTCCCTCAGAAAATATAATTGGCGGGCTCAGCCAGTAGGTGGAGTCAGGAGGACGATGATTCGAGTTCGACAGGAGGGCGCGATAGGCAGTGCCTCCGAGTAGTACGATCGCATCGGCAGGATAGTTGGTAACTTCATTCCAAGGGCTTGTTACCTGCGTGGTCCAGTAAGGTGAGGCGACGAGTGGATCATGATTGATATTCTTTACCAAGCAGCGATAGCCAGCGCCCCCAGCCAGTACGATGCTTTCGGGATAATAAGTTGCAAGTGGCGACCAAGCACCCGGAACGCAGGTCCAAAAAAAAGTATCAGATGGAAGATGTGTGTTATTCGCCGTTTGTTTGCAGCGATACCAAACGCCTTGGTACCAAATAATATCATTTGTATTATACGTCGTGTAGAAATTCCAAACCGCAGCCCGATTGGTGCTCAGGTCGATTTGGCGAAAATTTTCTACCCTGACATAGGCTTTTGTATCTGCTCCACCTGTTCCGTAGTGTGCGCTGGGAAATGTAAGAATCGCAGTCGCTACATTTGGAGACGGATGCGTCCAAGTTCCGAAGGCATTACTCGCAAACGCATTCAACGCACTTTCAAGTCCCGCTTCGGCCAATTGCTTGGAAACGTCCTTCATGAAGGCCCGATCGCTCAAAGTCGTCGCCTGACTGCCAACTGCCATAAAACTTCCCAAAACCAGTGCCAAGACCGCGACGAAACACATCGCAACAAGCAAAATCGTACCTCTTTGCTGGGTTGTCATTAGGGCAGTAAGCTTTTATTCCGAAGCAGCAAACGAGGAGATTGAACGGTGTAAATATCAGTGAGAGTTCCGTTTTGCTCAGTCCCCAATTGCGCCAAGAGGGTCAATGACACCGCTTTGATTCCAATCACATAATCAGTCAGGGATGTA
>JAQGOP010000044.1 GCA_028293545.1 Verrucomicrobiota bacterium
GTCCAGCTTTCGTAGAGGGCCGCGAGCACGAGGAACACAAACAGCAGCGACAACCCGAAGATCGCGACCGGCGAAATCCCCTCCTGCGCCTTCTTCTCCTGGTACGACATCGCCATGTAGTCATAGCCCATTTCGCGCGGCATCGTCTGCTTGAACACCTCTTCCAGCGCGGACATCACCTGCGTCGAAGTATAGCCCGCGTTCGCCCCGATGTTCAGCTGCGCAGCGCGGAAAAGATTATAACGCATCGTGAACTCCGGGCCCGTCCGGTGCTCGAGCCGGGCCAGCGTCGAGAGCGGCACCATCGCCCCGTCGCGATTGCGCACGTAGTATTGGTCCAGCTTCGTTTCGTCCTTCCGGTAATCCCCTTCCGCCTCGAGGTAAACCTGCCACTGGCGCCCGAAGCGGTTGAAGTAATTCACGAAGGAACCGCCCATGAAACACTGCAGTGTCTTGTAGACGTCGCTGAGCGCCACGCCCTGCTTCAGCACTTTCTCGCGGTCGACGTTCACGAACACCTGCGGCACCGACGGCAGGAACGTCGTCGTCGCCGAGGCGATCTCCGGACGCTTCTTCGCCGCATCGATGAATTTGTTCATGTTCTCCGTGAAGAACGGCAGGTCGCGCCCCGCGCGATCCTCGAGCACGAATGTGACGCCGCCTGCCGTGCCGATGCCCGGGATGGCCGGCGGCGCGAACGAGAAGGCCGTGCCCTCCGGGATCTTTTTCAACTCGCGCGCCAAATGATCCTTGATCGCCGCGTACTGCTCCTCCGGGCGCGTGCGCTCGGACCAGCCCTTGAGCGTCACGAAGAAGAACGAGCTATACGTGTTGTACACGGTCGAGAGCAGGCTGAAGCCAATGATCGCCGTGCTTTTTTCCACGCCGGGAGTGTTGCGGATGATCTCCTCGACCTTCCTCGCCGCCGCGTCCGTCCGCTGGAGCGAAGCGGCGTTCGGGAGCTGCAGGCCGACGTAAAGGTAACCCTGGTCCTCATCGGGCAGGAACGCCTTCGGCACTTTTTGCCCGAACCAACCGGCGGCGAGCGCGAAGCCCACGAGCAACACGACCGCGATGGCGGCCTTGCGGATCAACAGGCGCGACACGCCCACGTAGCCGGCGGTCGCGCGCCCGAACGCACGATTGAACCCGCGATAAAAGGCGCCGAGCGGGCCGCGCACATGATGCTTCGGCCGCAGCAGCAGCGCGCACAACGCCGGGCTCAGCGAAAGCGCGTTGAACGCGGAGATCATGACCGAGATCGCGATGGTCAACGCGAACTGCTGGTAAAGTCGCCCGGTTATTCCCGGAATGAACGCCGTCGGCACAAACACGGCCGCGAGCACGATCGCGATGGCGAGCACGGGCCCGGCCACTTCCTGCATCGCGAGGATCGTCGCCTCGCGGGGCTTCATTCCCTGCTCGATGTGATGCTCGACCGCTTCGACGACCACGATGGCATCGTCGACGACGAGGCCGATCGCGAGCACGAGGCCGAAGAGCGAGAGCGTGTTGATCGAAAACCCGAAGGCCGGGAAAAAGATAAACGTGCCGATCAGCGAAACCGGCACCGCCAGCAGCGGGATCAACGTCGCGCGCCAGCCTTGGAGAAAAATGAAAACCACCGCGACGACCAGCGCGAGCGCCTGCCAGAGGGTCGCGGAAATTTCCTTCATGCCCTCCGAAACCGAACGCGTGGTGTCGAGCGACACTTCGTAGGCAATGTCGTGGGGGAAGGATTCCTTCATCGCCTCCATCGCCGCCTTGACGCCCTCGGCGGCGTCGAGCGCGTTGGATCCGGGCAGCTGGTAGACGGCGAGCACCGCGGATGCCTTGCCGTTGAAGCGCGCGCGGATGTTGTAGACCTGCGCGCCGAGCTCGACGCGCGCGACGTCCTTCAGCCGCACCAAGGAGCCGCCGGTGTTTTCGCGGAGGACGATGTTGCCGAATTCCTCCGGCGACGTAAGGCGTCCCTGGGCGCGCACCGAGTACGTGAACTCCTGGCCCGCCGGCATCGGCTCCGCGCCGATCTGGCCGGCCGGGTTCACGGTGTTCTGCGCCTGGATCGCCTGGATCACTTCCGGCACCGTGAGGTTCAGCTTCGCGAGCTGGTCGGGCTTGATCCAGAAACGCATCGCGTATTGCCCCGCGCCGAAGACGAACACGCTGGCGACGCCGGGCACGCGCGTGAGCTTGTCGTTGATGTTAATGTACGCGTAGTTCGCGAGGAACGTGCCGTCGTAGGTGCCGTTGGGAGAATTGAGCGCGATGAGCAGCAGCGGCGCGGTCAACGCCTTCTGCACCGTGACACCGTATGCCGCCACCTCCGTCGGCAGCTGCGGCGTGCTCTGCGTCACGCGCATCTGCGAGAGCATGAGGTCGACGTTGGGATCGCTCGCGACGTCAAAGTTCGAAGTCAACCGCAGCGAACCGTCGCTGCCGTTGATCGAGTACATGTAATTCAGGTTGTCGACGCCCGCCATCTGCTGCTCGAGCGGCGCGGCGACGGATTGCTCGACCGTCTGGGCATCGGCGCCGACGAAGGTCGACGTGATGCGCATTTCCGGTGGCACCACTTTCGGGTACTGGGCGATCGGGAGCTGGAACAGCGTGACGAGGCCGACGATCACCGTGAGGATCGAAATGACGATCGCCACGATGGGGCGGTTGATGAAAAAACGAGACATGGACGGAGCGAAAAAGGGACGCGGGTCGGCGGCGCTTACCGCGCCGAAGGATTTGGGGCCGCCGCCGCGGGAGCGGGCGCCGGGTGCGGATTGACGGCGGCGCCTTCGCGCGCTTTCTGCAGGCCCTCGACGACGACGTTGTCGTCCGGCTTCAACCCAGAAGTGATAATCCAGCGCGAACCGACGCGCGCCCCGACTTTGACGGGGCGCAGGTGGGCGATGTTGTCGGCGCCGACCACCGCGATCTGGTATCCGTCCTGGAGTTCGGTGACGGCGCGCTGCGGAATCTGGAGCGAGTTTTTATTCACGCCCACCAGCGCGCGGATGCGGGCGTATTGGCCGGGACGGAGGAGGCGGTCGGGGTTGGGGAACGTGCCAGCGACGCGAAGGGTCCCGGTATTGGCGTCGACCTGGCGATCGATCGCGAAAAATTTCCCGTGGAGCGGATAGATACTGCCGTCGGTGAGGATGAGCTCGAGGTCCATGTCGTCCGGGAAGTGGTGCCCGATCTCCGGTGGCACGCGTTGAAACTGGAGATACGACAATTCGCTGATTGCGAAGTAGACCTTGATCGGGTCGACGGTGGAAACGGTGGTCAGCACGCCGCTGCTGGGTCCCACGAGGTCGCCGAGCTGGACGTTGGCGAGCCCGGCGATGCCATCGATCGGGGAGCGGATTTGGGTGAACTCGAGATTGAGCTTCGCCTGCGCGAGCGCGGCGTGGCTGCTGGTGAGGTCGGCCTGGGCGTTGTCGAGTTCCTGTTTCGCGAGCACCTGCTTCCCGGCCAGTTCCTCGTTGCGACCGAAAGCCAGGCTGGCCTTTTCTGCAGCGGCGGCGGCCTGGTCGACCGCGTTTTGGAAGGAGCGCGGGTCGACTTCGAAAAGAAGGTCGCCTGCCTTGACCTGGGTGCCTTCGGCGTAGGCCTGCCGGCGAAGGTAACCGGAGACTTGGGCGCGGACTTGGGCGTTGACGAGGCCATCGAGGCTGCCGACCCATTCGCCGTAGACGGGCTCATCGCGCACCAGGGGCCGCATGACTTCGACTTCCGCCGGCGCGGCAGGGGCGGCGGTGACTGGCTTGGGCTTGCAACCGGCGGCTAAGATAACAGTTCCGGCGATAAGGATGAAGGAGGCAAAACGCGGCATTCGCATAGGCAGGGTGAAAACCGGTATGAGACGCGCATTCGGCTCAAGCGCAAGTGGTGGAGAAAAGTTGCGCCGGCGGCCCGCCTGCTTCGGAAAAGTTGAAAGCGGGAAGTCGAAAGTTGAAAGGCCGAAGGCCCAACCGGTGATTGCCGAATCTTTCAACTTTCGGCTTTCAACTGATTGCCCGGCGTTTTTTCGGAGCATTCGAAATTCAGAAATACCTCAGATTCGGTAACCGCACACGTCAGGACAGGCAGTTTACGACGCACCAAAGTGCGTGAAATCCCTAACGCCGGAGCGAAATAATCCTCAGATCGCGCCCCAACGGGGCACTCTAGCCAGAGCCCAAGGCAACGCCTTGGGTTGACGATTGGGAAAATCCGCAGCCCTGAAAGGGCGGCCCAACGAGGACCGGGTAAAGCCCGCACGATCCCGACGAAACCGCGACGGCCCCCTTGCCCGCGGGCGGTCCGCCTGCTCGGACTACAGGTAGGTCAATCAGTTGAAGGCTGAAAGCTGAAAGATTCGACAATCACCGGTTGGGCCTTCGGCCTTTCAACTTTCAACCTCTCACTTTCAACTTCCCCGGAGCCGGCGGGCCGCCGGCGCTACTTCCCGAATTGTTTCACCAGCGCGAGCCAGAGCGCCATGCACTCGGAGTTTCCGTTCTCGGAATCGCTGCCTTCGGAGTGGACCCCCGTCTGCGTCAGCACAAGTTTCGAAACAGGATCCACGAAGACGTATTGGCTGTTCGCGCCGCGCATCACGAACATCCGGCGCTCCCCGGGGAAAATCCAGAACTGGTACCCGTACCCATAATAAGGGGTGGCGACGCCGGGAGCGACCTGGCGGTCCTCCGCGCGATGCGTGGTCGCCTCCAGGAGATATGATTTTGGCACGAGCTGGCGGCCATTCCAGTTGCCGTCGTTCGCGAGCAGCCGGCCGATCCGGGCGTAGTCGCGCAGCACGGCGTTGAAACCGGACGAAGGAAATTCCTGGCCCGCGGGATTCGCCCACCACCACGCATCGGCCTCGGCGCCGATCGGCTGCCAGATTTTCTCCGCGAGGTATTCGGAAAGCGTCTTCCCGGTCGCACGCTGCAGCACGAAGCCCGTCGTTTCATTGTCGCCGCTCGAGTAGTCGAAGTGAGTCCCCATCGGGAAGGCCCGGCGATTCGAAGCGGCCAGCAACGCGAGTGGATCGGCGGACGGATCGAACATGCCGTCGATCAATTTGAAGGTGTTGGTGTTGCCCTTCACCCCGTTGACCATCGGTTCGAATTCGATGCCCGAGGACATTTGGAGCAAGGCCCGCAGCGAGGTTTCCCCGTACAGCGTGTCCTTTAATCCCGGGGCATAGCGGGAGGCGTGATCAGAGAGGGAATTGATTTTTCCGTCGCCGACCGCGACCCCCACCAGGAGCGACATGATCGACTTGGCCATCGAGGCGGACATGAAAGTGTCGGCGTCAGTGCGGCCGTATTGGTAACGCTCGAGGAGGATCGTGTCGCCTTTCAGGAGAAGAATTCCCGTGACCGGAAAGTGCGCGAGGTATTGTTCGAGCGTGTAGGTATGGCCCTTGAACTCGTAGGTGATCGCCGGCGGCTTCTCGCTGCGGCTGAAATTCCACGGCACGGCGGCATGCGGCACGCGATGGCTGGGGAAAATCGAAGCGTAGTGACTATACGATCCGACGAGGAAGGGTTTCTGCTGCCAGGTGCTGCGATCGCCGACGGGATAATGCCCGGCTTCACCGAACGCCGCGGCGTCGGGTCCCGATGGTTGAAATGCGGGACCGTTGGCTGCGTTGGCGAAAACGATCATCGCCTCGAAAACCACGACCGCAAAAATCAAACGTGCGCGCATCATTGAGCAGCTTGATGCGGAAAACTCAGGAAATTCCCAGCCAAACCTCAGGCATTTTCGATCCAGCCGTGGAATTCAGATGCTCGCCGATCAAGGCAAAGGCCTCAGAAGCGGGTCCGAGACCCCGCCCTACAGCTGAGCGATCGAAGAATCGAAACGTTTGAGCGGGCCTTAGATCGCGAGCTTCAAAACCTGCGCTGATTGTCCGTGCACGCCTTCCGCCACTTCTTTACCGGCGAAAATTCTTTGCCAACCGGGATTCACCATCGATTGCGGAGGATTCCTAATCACCAACGCGGGACGCAGTAACTTCGCACTGATCGCCAGCCGCCCTGCATTCGCAGTGTCGAGATTGATCTGCAAGCGCACGCGCCCCTGCTCCATCACCAAACCGATCATCCCACCCACATAAGCAAAGCGATCGATGTCGCTCACGGTCAGCACCGCTTTGCCTTTCAACCGTCCCAACAATCCGCCCAGCCGACCCGCCTCCGATCGGCTGATGTACAGCACTTGGCAAAGGGTGACGTCGTCCTTCCGCTGAAACCGTTTCACCACCAGGCGCCGGCCATTGATGGTTTCGCCACTCACGATCTTATCCAGCGCTCCGTTAAAGGGATCGTCGCCGAGCACACCAATTACCACCGGCTGACTGGCCGGGGGCATGCCGAGGTTCGGCCATTCGATGAAGCGCACAAAATTAAACAGGAACGCCGCCTTCAATTCGTATTCCGATGGCGTCGCGGCGCTCGCACCCGATGCCGCACCCGTCGCAGCCCAGCTCGCGGTGAGCAACAATAGCCACCGACGCGCGCAGCGCCCACCGGCGCTCGCGGAAAACGCCGACCAGCCAAAAGCAACCAGGCCGGCGCTGAGCCCACGGCCCTGCCGCGATTTCAGGGTCTTCTGGGGCATTAATTTAGCAAACGACATTGAGCTATGCTGTTGAGACGTAGGTTGATCTCCTCAACAAAAAAGGAGCGCGAAATCGACCGATTGCCGAAGGGAGGGAACTTTAAGCTCCAATGAAACTTCGCCCCGTCGGGCCAAGATAACGCTCAGCCGGGTGGAGCGACTTCTCCGCAAGGCGCTGTTCGGCTCCGCGTGCATTTCAAATGCGGACGGAGCCATTCCCCCCCGAATGATTTGGACCTTGGAGCTCCGGCCTCTCCAGACGGGCGGGTCGGAGACCACGCCCTACTCCCTTCCCCGGATTTCGCGCGTTGCGCGGCTTCCCGCGCTCGCTTGAGGTAAGACGGTGAAATCGCCGCCTTCATCGCACCGCGCCTGGCCAATATTCCTGGCGGCGGCGCTGATTGTCGGCGCAGTCATCCTCTCCTACGCCAATACCCTGGCGGTGCCGTTCGCGTTCGATGACAAGGCTGCTATCCTCGAGAATCCCACCCTTCGCCAGCTCTGGCCGCTGTCCGTTCCGCTCTCTCCCCCGCGCAACGGCAGCGGGGTCACCGGCCGGCCGCTGGTCAACCTCTCGCTCGCCCTCAACTACGCGAACGGCGGCGTGGCCGTGCGTGGTTATCACGTCACCAACATCGCGATCCACGCGCTCGCCGCGCTCGCACTGCTGGGCTTGGCCCGCAGAACCTTGCTCTCGCCGCGACTGCACGGCCGGTTTGGGCACTCGGCGTTGCCGCTCGCGACCATCATCGCGCTGGTTTGGTCAACGCATCCGCTGCTCACCGAATCGGTGACCAGCGTGATCCAGCGCAACGAAGCGATGGTCGCGCTGTGTTATTTCCTCACGCTGTATGGTTTCGCGCGCGGGGCGTCGGCCGCAACGGCATCCTCGCGCCGGACTTGGCAAATAACGGCGTGGACCGCGTGCGCGTTGGGGATGTTGACCAAGGAGGTCATGGTGACCGCGCCCGTGATCGTGTTTCTTTACGACCGGACGTTTTTCGCGGGATCGTTTCGCGAGGCGTGGAAACTGCGTGCCCGCGCGCATCTCGCGTTCGCGGCGACGTGGGCGATCCTCGCGACGCTGGTGATCGGCATGGGCGGGAGCCGTGGCGCCGCGGCGGGCGTGGGGCTCGGCGTTTCCGTGGGCGACTATGCGCTCACGCAATTTCATGCGGTCGCGCTTTACCTGAAGCTGGCGTTTTGGCCGCATCCGCTGGTGTTCGACTACGGCTGGGGCGTGATCCGCGACGCGTCGACCATCTGGCCGCAGGTTGCGCTGATCTGCGCGCTGGTGGGAGCGACGGTGGTGAGCTTGCGGCGGTGGCCGGTGATCGGATTTTTTGGCGCGTGGTTTTTCGTGATCCTGTCACCGAGTTCGAGCGTCGTGCCGCTCGTGACCCAGACCATCGCAGAGCATCGCATGTACCTGCCGCTTGCCGGCGTGGTCGCACTGGTGTTTGGAGCGCTCTTTCGTTTCCTGGGGCGCGCGAGTTTCGCGTTGGGCGGATTGCTGGTGCCGGTGTTGGTCGTGGCAACCGTGGTACGGAATCGGGATTACCGCAGCGAAGTCGATCTCTGGGCCGACACGGTGGCGAAAGTTCCGGCGAATGCGCGGGCGCAGAACAACCAGGCGGAAGTCCTGATCGCGGCTGGGCGCGGCACGGAAGCCTTGGCGCCGGCGACGGAAGCGGTGCGCTTGAAACCGGATTATCCCGAGGCGCTCAACAACCTGGGCATCGCGCTCGCCCAGCTGGGGCGCACGGCGGAATCGATCGCGCCGTACGAAGCCGCGCTGAAAGTGCGCCCGAGCTATGCTGGCGCGCATGCGAACCTGGGCGCGGCGCTGGCGCAACTTGGGCGCTTCGACGAAGCGGAGCTGCACCTCAAGGAAGGGCTGCGGCTCACGCCGCAGGGCGCCGAGATGACGACGCTGCGAAATAATTTGGGCAACGTGTTCCTGCAGACGAAACGGATGGAAGAAGCGATCGCGCAGTACGATATCGCGCTGGGTTTGAACCCCGGGTTTGTCGACGCGCATTACAACCGCGGCGCCGCGCTGTCGCAGGTCGGTCGGAATCGCGAAGCCGCCGAGGAATTCCGGACCGTGCTGAGGCTCAATCCCCAGCATCCCGCCGCGCAAGCGGCGCTGGACTACGTCGAGCGCCGGTCACCTTAGGCATCGCTTGGGTCAGGCTGTCGCCCTCACGAAAATTTTGCGCATGCCCCCGGCAAATACCGGCGTGCCGATGTATTGAACGGCGCCTTGGCGATATGCGTCCCGATGCTCGAAATGCACGTGCCCCGCAAAAATTCCGGCAACCGCGGGATGGCTCTTCACCACCCGACAAAACTCGAGCGTCACCGGCGTCGGTGGCACGCGGCCCTGCTCATAACCCACCATCAAGGCCATTTTCCAAACCTGCTCGACCGCCGGTACCAACGACTCGATGTAGATCGGAATATGAATGAAAAGCAGACAGGGACGTCCGTCTTTCAATAACTCAACCGTGCGGTTTAGTTGATCCTCGGTGAACTGATAATCGCTGTTGTCGACGAAGACCAGGTTTACCCCGTTGAACTCCTTCGCGAACCAATCGAGGGGCTGGTTTGCCAGGAACTGCAGGCGTCCTTGCCAGTATTTGCGGTCGTTGGGTTCGGCCGGCCACTCCCATTCGTGGTTCCCCATTGTGATCCAGCACGGAGCTCCGCACGCGGCCAGCATGCCCGCCGAAGCCTCCAGGTTCGCCGCCGTCGGCAGGTCCATCAGATCGCCGGTGAACGCCACGAAATCCGGCCGCTCCATTCGCGTTGCTTCGAGCACGCCTTCGGCCTTGCCCAAAAGATCTCCCCCAAACCCTTTGGATCGCGCCTGCAGGCGCTCAACAAACTTTGCGTCCCGCTGATCGCACTCCGTCAAATGCGCGTCCGTCAAATGAACAAATGAAAACGCCTTCGTCACACCCGGCAGATCCAAATAAACATCAGCTGCGCGCGCCAGGGGATGACTTGCCGCGTCGCTGCCCTTTAGCGCCAGCGAAAAATAGGCGCCCACCAGGCCGGCTGAACCGAGTTTAATAAAATTACGCCGGGTAACGGTAATAAGCGAAGACTCATGACCCATGGTGAATTACCGAGAGCTGTATCGCATCAAGGCAATCAAGTAATCTGGCGCGGAATCAGGAACCGATGGTTCGAACTCAGATTCACGATTAAAAAAGGGTTTCTCCCACCCCCGACCCTGTGCAAGGTTTCCCGCGCCCAGTGGAGAGTCTGCACAACCAACCCTTCATGAAACACAAATCCTGTTGCGCTGCGGTGGCAGTTGTTGCCGCCTGTTTCCTCGCCAGTTGCGCGAGTCCCGCGTCTAAAACCGCCGAAGCCAAAAAGCCGTACCCTGAGGACACCGAACGTTACACGCCGGTGGGCAGCCATGTTTCGAAGCGAGTGAAGAAACCGGTGAAGGCCCCCGTCGGCGAGGAAAACGCCGGCGAAATCCTCGTGCGCGATATGCAGAGCTACGGGCGCATCAGCGACCAGAACGAAGGCAGCAACGCCCGGATCAAGCGCGACTGACGCAATTGCGGATTGCGGATTGCCAAGGCGGGCGAAGCGCGCGGCGACGGTGGCATCTCACGGGGCCCGATTGGGCCGCCCTTTCAGGGCTCGGGACAAACACGAAGAAAACCCCGGGCGTTGCCCGGGGCTGCGGCTGGAATGCCCCGTTGGGGCGTCGGACATCAATCCGAGGAGGTGCCGCTGTTTATGCTTCCGCTCCTTTTCCCGACCTTTGGTCAGGTTTCATTGGAGCTCGGACGTTGGAGCTTGGAGTTTTTACCCCAAGCTTTCCCGGTCGTTACTTGATCGGAATCTTCACGCTGCCGACTGCCTCGGGCTCGACGGGAAGCGTGGCACTCAACATGAAAGCCCGCTGAGTCCAGGGGCTCGTCGGGTCGATCCCCATGATCTCGCTGGCATATTTGCGGACGTCCGCCGCCTTGCCTTGGCTGCTCGCGAGGCTGGCAAGATGATACGCGGCTTCGACGCGCACGGCCTTGATTTCCGACGTATCGGAGGCGATCGCCTTCAACGCGGCTTCACCCTCGGGTTTGCCGGCCTGCAGTTTTGACATGGCGGCTCCGAGTTTGGCGCGGCTGACGAGAGCGGGGTCCTTCAAAGCGGGAATCGCGTTTTCGTAACCGGAAATGGCTTCGGCATAAAGGCCCGAGGCATACGCGTCGTCGGCGACCCGCAGCTTGGCGATGCCGGCGAGCGAGTGGCCGGAATTTTTCGCGGCGAAAGTCTTGAGGGCGTCGGTCGAGATAGCGGACGCGTAGTCGTGCTCAATCTCGGTTTCCTTCTGCGCCTGCATGTATTCCCAGCCGCCCTTTGCGACGACCGCGACCAGGACCAGCACCACAACCCCGAGCACTGCCTTGCTGTTCTTTTCCCAGAAAATGCGCAGGCGATCCTCAAGCGTCAGGTTGACGGACGTCTCGCCGTCGATTGCGGCAGTGGCTTTGGAGGCAGGGGGTGTGGTCATGCGGAGGGATTTGGCTTTTGGAACCGGTGACGAGAACAAATGGCCGGGCCGCTGTCCATGCCGGAAAGTAGCGCAGGCGGCCCGCCTGCTCCGGGGATCGAACCCCAATCAATTTGAACAGAAGGCAACGAAGTTAACGAAGAGGTTCAGAATCGCGCCGCCGATCGTGCCCTAGACGGTGTGGGATTGGAACCCCTCAAGTCATGGATCGTTTAGGGCACGAGCGATTTCGCCGACCGGGACCTCTTCGTTTCCTTCGTTCCCTTCTGTTCAAATGGGGTTTCCCGGAATGCTCGCTACTCGCTACCCGCTACTTCGAAAAGCACGCGGCCCGCCTGGGCTACGTCAGTCAAAAACCACGGTCTTGTTCCCGTAAACCAGCACACGCGACTCCAGGTGCCAGCGCACGGCCTGGGCCAGGGTGGTTTTCTCGAGGTCGCGGCCTTTGCGGATCAAATCCTCGACGCCGTGCCGATGGGTCACGCGGGCGACGTCCTGGTTGATGATCGGGCCTTCATCGAGGTCCCGCGTGGCGTAATGCGCCGTGGCCCCGATCAGTTTCACCCCACGCGCATGGGCTTGGTGATAAGGCCGCCCGCCGGCGAAGGCGGGCAGGAAGGAATGATGGATATTGATCACGGGGCGGCCAAACTTGCCCAGAAAATCGGCGGACAGGACCTGCATGTAGCGCGCGAGCACGACGAGCTCCGCCGCGGTTTCGCGGAGGAGTTCGAGCTGTCTCGCCTCGGCCTGGGCTTTGGTTTCAGCCGTCACGGGGACGTGATGAAACGCGAGGCCGTAGCCGCGCGAGATGCCGGCGAGATCGGGATGATTGCCGATCACGGCGACGATCTCGCACGCGAACTCGCCTTGTTTCGCACGCAGCACGAGGTCGTGAAAGCAATGGTCCGCCTTGGAAACGAAGAGAGCCACGCGCGGGCGATACGCGGACGAAGCGACTTGCACGCTCATGCCGAGGCCGGCGGCGAAGGTGCGGAAAGCATCGGCGTCGCGGGAATCGGAGCCGCCCTTGGGCTCCCACTCCACGCGCTGGAAAAACACGCCCGCCTCGGTGTCGCGATGCTGGTCGGCGTGCAGGATGTTGCCGCCGTGCTCGAAGATCCAGCCGGAGACGCGCGCGACGAGGCCGGGTTGGTCAGGACCGTGCAGGAGGGCGATGAGGGTCGGGCTGTTCAATTTACGATTTACGAGGGACCATTCACGATTGGGAAGGAGGCGGGATTTACGAGCGACGATTTTCACGCGCAGCGGCGAACGTTTCCGACCTTCGCGGCGGGTCCGACGCCGCCTACGGCACGAGCAGCACTTTGCCGGGCGTTCCGCGGCCCTCGAGCGCGCGATGGGCGTCCGCGGCGGATTTTAGCGGAAACGTCGCGCCGATGCGGACCTTAAGTTGCGCGCTCGCGACCCAGGCAAAAAGATCGTTCGCGCGGGCGTGGAGTTCGGCCGGGGTGCGAAGGTAGTGGTTCATCGTCGGACGCGTGAAAAACAACGAGCCCTTATGCGCGAGCAGGAGCGGCGCAAAAGGCGGGACCGGACCGCTGGCGTTGCCGAACGATACGAACATCCCGCGTGGGCACAGGCTGTCGATCGTGCCGTCGAACGTCTCCTTGCCCACCGCGTCGTATGCGACATCGACCCCGCGGCCGTCCGTGAACCGGCGCGCGGCCTCCGTGAAATTTTCCCTCGTATAAACGCAGACCGCCTCCGCGCCCGCGTCGCGCGCGAGCGGGACCTTGGCCTCGCTGCCGACGGTCGCGATCACGCGCGCGCCGCGCAGCCGTGCGATTTGGATGAGCAACGCCCCGACCCCGCCGGCGCCGGCGTGAACGAGCGCACTGTGCCCGGGTTTCAGCGGGAAAGTGTCGGTCGCAAGAAAATGCGCAGTCAGGCCTTGGACCAGGACCGCTGCCGCCGTTTCGGTGGAAACCCCGTCGGGGATTTTCAGGGTCAGTTCGGCCGGCGCCAGCGTTTCCTCCACGTATGCGCCCGCCGCGCGCACCGTGGCGACGCGATCACCGATTTTGAAATCGGTGACGCCCCCGCCAAGGGCGGAGACCGTGCCCGCGACTTCGTTGCCGAAGACAAACGGCAGCGGCACCGCGTAAAGCCCGCTGCGGTGATAGGTGTCGATGAAGTTCACCCCCGCGGCTGCGACGCGGATGCGAACCTGGCCGGGCCCGGGTGAAGGAATCGCGATCTCATCGGCCCGCATTTTTTCCGGGCCACCGATTTCATGGAGACGAATGGCAAGCATGGTGGGAGGAGAGGCGGAGGCGATTGCCGGAGTAGGGCGCGGTCTCGGACCCGCCTCGGGAAGGCAGAAGCACCCAGCTCCAACATCCAAGCTCCAATGAAACTTCAAAAAGCGAAGCCCGGAGCTTTCAATCCATTCGGAGCAGGCGGGCCGCCTGCGCTACTCCGGAAACGGTCCCGCGTACGTTGTCAAACCAGCGTGACGTTCCCGCGGTAATGCTGGATGGGGCGGACGCCGACGTGCTTCTGCTTCAACGCCGCGATGCCGTTGGCTGCGGCTTCGGCACCGGTGATCGTCGTCATCAGGCAAATGTTATGGGCGTAGGCCGCGGCGCGGATCGCGTTCTCGTCGCGGCGCGGGATCATGCCGCCCGGGGTGTTGATCACCATCTGGATCTGCCCGTTCTTGATCATGTCGACCGCGTTCGGGCGGCCCTCGCTGAGTTTCGCCAGGCGCTTCACCGCCACGCCGGCGTCGGCGAGCGTCTTCGCCGTGCCGCTCGTCGAATAAATCGTGAAACCCAGCGCCTCGATGCGACGCGCGAATTCCACCGCGCGCGGTTTGTCGGAGTCCTTGACCGAGAGGAAAACATTTCCCTTCACCGGCAGGCCCGGCTTCACGGCGGCCTGCGCTTTCGCGAACGCCACGCCGAGGTCCGCGTCGATGCCCATGACTTCGCCCGTCGACCGCATCTCCGGCCCAAGCGCGATCATCGCCCCGGGGAAACGCACGAACGGGAACACCGCTTCCTTCACGCACCAATGTTTCGGCGTCTGCTCCCGCGTGAAACCGAGGTCCTTCAATTTCATCCCGGTCATTACCTTCGCGGCCAGTTTCGCGAGCGGCACGCCTACGGCCTTGGCCACGAAGGGCACGGTGCGCGACGCGCGCGGGTTGACTTCGAGGACATAGAGTTCGCCGCCTTTGATCGCGAATTGGACGTTCATCAGGCCGATGACCTTGAGCTCGCGGGCGAGCGCATAAGTCGCGTGTCGGACCGTCGCGAGCATCTCGGCGCCGAGCGTGTGCGGAGGCATCACCATCGCGGCGTCGCCGGAATGCACGCCGGCGAACTCGATGTGCTCGAGCATGCCGCCGATCACGCTGGTTTCGCCGTCGCTGATGCAGTCGACATCGAGCTCGATCGCATCCTCGAGGAATTTGTCGATCAGCACCGGCTTGCCGGGCATCACTTCGAATGCCTGGCGGATGACCGCATTGAATTCCTCCTCGCTATAAACGATGAACATCCCGCGGCCACCGAGCACGAATGACGGGCGGAGAAGCACGGGGAAACCCACCTGGTGCGCGAAGGCGAGCGCCTCGGTTTCATTGAGCGCGGTGCGGTTCGCCGGCTGCTTGAGCCCGATCTTGTTGAGGACATTGGAAAAGAGCTTCCGGTCTTCGGCGAGCTCGATGCTTTCGGGCGAGGTGCCGATGATGTTCACGCCGTTGGCCTTCAGCGCGCCGGCAAGGTTGAGCGGCGTCTGCCCGCCGAACTGCACGATCACACCGTCGCATTTTTCCTGCTGATAAATCTCGAGCACGTCCTCAAGCGTGAGCGGCTCGAAGTAGAGGCGGTCGCTGGTGTCGTAGTCGGTCGAAACCGTTTCCGGGTTCGAGTTCACCATCACGGTCTCGAAACCGATCTCGCGCAGCGCGAAGCTCGCGTGCACGCAGCAGTAGTCGAACTCGATGCCCTGGCCGATGCGGTTGGGGCCGCCGCCGAGGATCATGATTTTCTTTTTTGACGACGGGATGATTTCGTTTTCGTCGCCGTAGCTCGAATAATAATAGGGCGTGAACGCCTCAAACTCGGCCGCGCAGGTGTCGACGAGCCGGTAGGTGGTGTTGATCCCGCGCTTCTTCCGGTCGGCGCGCACGGCCGCGAGGTCGCTCTTCAGGATGTGCGCGAGCTGGGCGTCGCAGAAGCCGAACTGTTTCGCGCGGCGGAAAGCGGCGGTGTCGATCGACGCGAGGGATTCCCGGGCGAGCGCCTGCTCCATCTCATGGATTTCGCGGAGCTGGTGGAGGAACCACGGGTCGATCTTCGTGATCTCGAAAATGCGCTCGACGCTGTAGCCCGCGCGCAGCGCGTGGCGAAGGTAGAAAATGCGCTCGGCGTTGGGCGTGCCGAGCTTGGCGTTGATCGTCTTTTCGTCGACGGGTTCATCGCTGCCGTGCTTGCCGCCGCCGCCGAACCCGCGCGCACCGGTTTCAAGGGACCGCAGGCATTTCTGCATCGATTCCTTGAAGGTCCGGCCGATGGCCATTGCCTCGCCCACGGATTTCATGGCGGAGGTCAGCGTGGTGTCGGCGCCGGGAAATTTCTCGAAGGTGAAGCGCGGGATCTTCGTGACGACGTAATCGATCGTCGGCTCGAAGCTCGCGGGGGTGAGGCGCGTGATATCGTTGCGCAGTTCGTCGAGCGTGTAGCCCACGGCGAGCTTGGCCGCGATTTTCGCGATGGGAAAACCGGTGGCCTTCGAGGCCAGCGCGGAGGAGCGCGAGACGCGGGGATTCATCTCGATCACGACCATGCGGCCGGTGACGGGATCGACGGAGAATTGGATATTCGAGCCGCCGGTTTCGACGCCGATCTCGCGGATGACGGCGAAGGAGGCGTCGCGCATGACTTGGTATTCCTTGTCGCTGAGGGTCATGGCGGGCGCGACCGTGATGGAGTCGCCGGTGTGCACGCCCATCGGGTCGAAGTTCTCGATCGAGCAGATCACGACGCACTGGTCCTTGTGGTCGCGCATGACCTCCATCTCGTACTCTTTCCAGCCGAGTAGGCATTCCTCGACGAGGACTTCATGGACGGGGGAAAGGTCGAGGCCGTTGGCGACGATGCCTTCGAATTCCTCGCGGTTGTAGGCGATGCCGCCGCCGGAGCCGCCGAGGGTGAACGATGGGCGGATGATGAGCGGGAAGACGCCGAGGAATTCCGCGGCGTCGCGCGCCTCGTTCATCGATTTCACGGTGCGGGATTTCGCGACATCGAGGCCGATGCGCAGCATGCACTGTTTGAAGAGTTCGCGGTCCTCGCCCTTGTTGATCGCCTCGGGCTTGGCGCCGATCATCTCCACGCCGTATTTCTCAAGGATGCCGGCCTTGTGGAGCTCCATCGAGAGGTTGAGCGCAGTCTGCCCGCCGAGGGTCGGGAGCAGCGCGGACGGACGTTCGGCGGCGATGATTTTCTCGACGATATCGATCGTGAGCGGCTCGATGTAGGTGACATCGGCGAACTCCGGGTCGGTCATGATCGTGGCCGGGTTGGAATTCACGAGGATGACGCGGTAGCCTTCCTCCTTGAGCGCCTTGCAGGCCTGGGTGCCGGAATAGTCGAATTCGCACGCTTGGCCGATCACAATGGGGCCGGCGCCAATGATCAGGATGGATTTAAGGTCGGAGCGTTTGGGCATGGACGTGAGCGCCCGCGAGGGTTGGACCGGGACCGGAATTCGCAATTCGAAATTCGGAATTCGAAGTAGCGCAGGCCGCCCGCCGGCTCTGGGGTAGCAGGTCGGGATTAAAAACAAGCTCCGGAGCAGGCGGGCCGCCTGCGCTACTCCGAACCGAAACGGCGCGAACGATTACTGCAGGCCGCCGGCCACTGCGCCCAGTTGGAAGATCGGGAGGAACATCGCCATGACGATGCCGCCGACCACCACGCCGAGAAACACGATCAGGATCGGCTCGATCAGGGAAGTGAGGGCTGAAACCGTGGCTTCGCACTCAACATCGTAGAAATCGGCGATCTTGGTCATCATGCCGTCGACGTTACCCGTCGCTTCACCGGCCTTGACCATGTGCTTCATCATCGGGGGGAAAAATCCATTGGCCGCGAGCACTTCGGAAACCTGCCCGCCTTGGCTGACATGCTTGGCGATTTCCTGGCAGGCATCCTCGATCTGCACCTTGTTGCTGGCCGCCGAGACGATCTCGAGCGTGCGCAGGATCGGCACGCCGGAACGAATGAGGGTGGCGTAGGTGCGGCAGAAACGTGAGAGCGCGATCTTGTGGACGAGATTTCCAAAGATGGGCGCGCGGACCAGGAATTTATCCTTCTGGCGGCGCCCGTTGGGCGTCTTGATGAACTTGCCGCCGAAATAATAAACCGCCCAGGCCGCGACCAAGAGCGTCCAGCCACCCAGATGCGGCGGCATTGCCTTCATGAAATTGGACAAGTCGATGAGGAACTGGGTCGGCGCCGGCAGTTTCGCGCCGAAGTCCGCGAACATCGCCGCGAACACCGGGATGACGAAAATCAGGAGGACGTTCACCAGGGCGATAGCCAAGCCGATGACGGCGATCGGGTAAGTCATGGCCGACTTCACCTTCTTGGTGAGCTTGACGGTCGCTTCGAAATAACCCGCGACCTTCATCAGGATTTCCGCCAGGCCACCGGACGCTTCACCGGCCTCGACCATCGAGACGAAGAGATTGTTGAACGAATTGGGAAACTTGCGGACCGCTGAGGAGAAAGAGTTACCCGACGAAATATCGAGACGGACGTCGCGGATCACGATGCGGAAGCACTGGTCTTCCGTCTGGTCCTGGAGGGCTTCAAGGCATTGCACGAGCGGGAGGCCGGCGGTGAGCAGCGACGCGAGCTGCTGGGTAAAAATGGCGAGCTCGCCCATCGGGAGCCTGTAGCGCTTCGCCTTCTTTTCGAGCGCCTTCATCTTCGCGAGCGCCTGAGCCGTCTTTACATTGGTCCGGCCGCGCTGCGTGTCCTGCAGCGAGCCTGCTTGTCCGGTCGCCGAAGAAATAATTGCCATAGCGCGGTCAGGCAAACGGCCCTCTCCCACCGCCGCAACCTCATTCCTAGGGCGGCGCGGTAAAAAATGTGAGAGGCTTCCCCGTCCGTGCGATGGGTTTTTCAGAGGTGGCGGGCCTCGCCGCGCCGGCCGCTGAAGTGATCCGCGAACAGGCTGAACGCGGCTCCAGCGGTCCCGCCCGACCCCGCGCGATTCGAACGCAGGCTTGACCCGGTCTCCGGCGTGCGCCGAAGTTCTTTCGACCGTCGCGGGTGTAGTTTAGTGGTAAAACTCCTCTCTTCCAAAGAGGTATCGTCGGTTCGATTCCGTCCACCCGCTCCATGTGGCGCAGGCGGCCCGCCAGCCTGCTTCGGTCGAGCAGTGGTGGGCCCGAGGTTTTGTGGACCGAGTCGCAGACGGGCAGAGCGAAGCAGGCGGTCCGCCGGCGCTACTTCTGAAATGCGGGGTCCAACTCCAGGCGAAAATAATCGCGGGCGTTGCCGAAGCAGATGTCGCGGACCATGGCGCCGACGAGCTCGCGATCATTCGGCAATTCGCCGTTTTCCATTTCGCCGCCCAGCAGGTTGCAAAGCACGCGCCGGAAATATTCGTGCCGCGTGTAGGAAAGAAAACTCCGCGAATCCGTCAGCATGCCCACGAAACGCCGCAAGAGCCCGAGATTCGACAGCGCGTTGAGCTGCCACTCCATCGCTTCCTTTTGGTCGAGGAACCACCAGCCGCTGCCGAATTGGATTTTCCCGGGCACGGAGCCGTCCTGGAAATTTCCCGCCAAGGTCGCCATGACGTAATTATCGGCGGGGTTTAAATTATAAAGGACCATGCGCGGCAGCTCGCCGGTGGCGTCGAGCGCATCGAGGTAACGCGTGAGTGCGCGCGCCTGCGGAAAATCCCCGATGCTGTCGAAACCGGCGTCCGGCCCGAGTTTTGCCAGCAGGCGCTGGTTATTGTTTCGCATCGCACCGAGATGAAGCTGCTTGGTCCAGCCCCGGCGCGCGTCCCAGCGCCCAAACTCGAGCATAAGGTACGAACCATAGCGCGCCGCATCCTCCGCCGAAGCGGCGCGACCGCTGCGCGCGGCGGTGAAAATCGCGGCCGCCTCCGCGTGGGTGCAGGGAACCGAAAGCGCGATTTCAAGGCCGTGGTCCGAAAGGCGTCCGCCGAATGCATGGAAATCGTCGTGGCGTTTTTCCAGCGCAGCCAGCAGGTCGTCGAAGGTGCGGATGCCCCGGCGCGCGGCGCCGCCGAGGCGCTCGAGCCAAGGATTGAACACCGCGGGTTCGTTCACCCCCAGCGCCTTGTCGGGCCGGTAGGTCGGGTAGACTCGGGTCTTCAACCCGAGCGAGCGGATTCGCTCGTGCGCCTCGAGGGAATCGGCGGGATCGTCGGTCGTGCAGATCACCGCCACGCGATTCGACGCGAGGATGTCATGCACGCGGAGCGAAGGCAGTTTGGCGCCGGCTTCGCGCCAGATCGCATCGGCCGACGCGGGATTGATCGTCGCGTCGATCCCAAAGGACCGCTTCAATTCCAAGTGCGACCAGTGGTAGAGCGGGTTGCGCAGCGTATACGGCACGGTGGCGCACCAGGCATCGAATTTCTCGCGCGGTGACGCGTCGCCCGTGCACAGCCGTTCGGCCACGCCGTTGGTGCGCATGGCCCGCCACTTGTAGTGATCGCCGCCCAGCCAGACTTCGGCGAGGTCGGCGAACAAGTGGTTGTCCGCGATCTGCGCCGGGGAAAGATGACAATGGTAGTCGTAGATCGGCTGCGCCGCCGCGAAACCGTGATAGAGGTCCCGCGCCGCCGCGCTGTGCAGCAGGAAATCATCGTAGATGAAGGGCTTCATTAATTAAAAACCAGAGATTTTGACCGCGAATGAACGCGCATAGGGAAAGTAGCGCAGGCGGCCCGCCTGCTCCGGAGATCGAATTCCCGATGCGCGTTCATTCGCAGTTAAAAAATCAGCGGCTGATATTTGAGAGCATCGCATCGAGTGACGTGTAGCTGTCGAGCAGCTTGCGGGCGGCCGCGCAGCGTTCGGCGGGAACGAGGCCGGTGTGCTCGGCGAGGAAAACGAGATACGCCGCCACGCGGCGGGAATAATTCAACTTCGCCTCGGCGCTGATCGAATAGAACCGCGCGCGCTGCGCATAACCGGCGGGAGAATGATCGCCGAGCGCGGACTTTTCCGCCCGCCCGCCCGCCGCGAGCACGAACAGGAAATTATACTCGAAGAAAAACATGTGCTCGGGATCCGGCGGCAGCGCCTCGATCGCCCAGCGGCACGACTCCGGCGTGGCGAAGACCTGGGTTTCCGGCGCAGCCGGCGACCCCAGTGTGGTCATGATGAAAACGCGCGCCATTCTTTGCTCCGTCGCATCGCCGCTGAATGCGCCCGACACGGCCATCTCAACCGTGAAACGGTACCAGTCCCGCCAAAGCGCCTGGTCGGAGGCGTTGCCCGACGCGGCGAGCGCGACGCCCATCTCGTAGGTGTAGCGGCCACTGGTCTTGATTTCCAGGCGGCTGCCCGTGACCTCGCCCATGGCGCGGTAATTCTCCGCGGATTTTCCCGAGCCGGAGTGGAAGCCGATGCTGACGCCAAATTTTTCGCAGACCGCCCATTGCTTCGCGATCAACGCGCGCAGCGCCGCGTTGTCGGGATAAGGCATGTTTTTCTGGAAGCCGAAAGCCGGCGCCACGAAATTCACCGGCATGCCCAGCACCTCGCACAAGGCGAGCATGACGCCGGTTGTTTCCGGCGTGGTGAGTCCCGGGAGTTCGTCAATCGAAAGTTCGCGCAAATACCTGCGCCCAACCTCGGTGGTAAACGCCGCGGCGCGCGCGGCGGCGTATTTTTCGTCGCGACGTTTCATCTTCTGCAGCGAAGGCCACACCGTCCCGAGCAGGCGGCCGAAGGCGATGTCGTCGAGCGGCAGGCCCGCCGCCGCGACCCGCGCCCGCGTCGCGACGACGACCTCCGCCGGGATATCGGCGAGGCTCGCGGGTTGGCGGAGGGCGAGTTCCGGCGAGAGATCGAAGGTGATGTAGCTCGCGAGCAGGCAGCCGCGCACCAGCGCGTCTTCGCGCGAATCGAATTTCCCGCCGATCGGCTGGTGGTCGGCGTTGAACGACCACGCGAGGCGCCGGTGATGAAACCCGGTCTTCAATTTCGACAGCACGCAGCCGTGGCTCATGCCTTCGACGCTCTGGCCCTGGTGGCCTTCCGGCACGTTGGTTCCGATGAAGGGGAACGGCACGGCGTCGAGCCGCCCGCCCAGCATCGCGTCGACATCGTAGACGAGTTCGCGGGGAATCGAGTTCTGATTCGCGGTCAATCCGATCTCGAGCGCGCTCATCGCCCACTCCACCGCGGGCCAATGCAGCGTGGTAAAACGCGCGCCCACGCCGAGCGTGCGCTGTCCGAGCTGGCCGCCGGTCGACGGAAAGAGGGTCGATCCCGCGTCGTGCTCCTGGATGAGGTTTTTCAGCCGCAGCAGGTTCTCCCACGTGGCGGGAAAAAACGCCCGATGCGGTTTGGCCAGATGACCTTCGCCCAGAACCCGACTCGGATCCTCGAGGGTTTCTGACTGGAGCCTCCACGCGCAGTCCCCGGTGTCATCGTTTTCCAACAGGGTCCAGACGCCGTCAGCCGTTTCAAAGCGGGACTTATGAAGATACCGAAGGCCGGAAGGCTCCAGTTCGCCGATGGCTTTTTTAAATGCCTCCCAATCCAGGCAGAAATCCGGCGAGACACAGGGATTTCCCGCGATGCGCAGGTTGTGCTGCAGGAGAAACGTGTTGATGGGTTTCATGGGGCCGCGAGAAGAGGGAATTCGATCTCCGGAGCAGGCGAGCCGCCTGCGCTACTTTGCAGATTGGCGTTCATTCCTTCGGTTTTTAAATGGTCATCGCGTGAAACCCGCCATCGACGACGAGCTCGTCGCCGGTGATGAACGATCCGGCTCGTCGCTCGCGAGCAGCAGCGTCGCGCCGACCAGTTCGCGCGCCGCGCCGAAACGCATCATCGGCGTGTGGCCCATGATGCTCGCAACGCGCTCCGGGGTGAGCACCTGACGGTTTTGCTCGGCGGGGAAAAATCCCGGCACGATCACGTTCACCCGCACGCGATGCGGCGCCCATTCGCGCGCGAGGTTGAGCGAAAGGTTGTGCACGGCGGACTTCGTCGCCGAGTACGTGAACACGCGCGAAAGCGGCTGGAGTCCCGACATCGAGCCGAGGTTGATGACGGAGCCACCCTTCCCTTGGTCGACGAGGTATTTCCCGAAAACCTGGCAGCCGAGAAAAACGCTCTTGAGGTTCACGCGGACCATGCGGTCGAATTCGTCCTCGGTGATATCGAAAAACGGCGTGGCGGAATTGATCCCCGCCCCATTGATCACGATGTCGATGCGCCCGCATTTATTCACGACCGCCTCGCGCAGCGCCTCGAGTTCGACCTTGCTCGTGGCCTCGGCGGAATGGAACCAACCCGTGCCGCCCGCCGCGGTGATCCGGGCGAGCCGCGCGTCGGCCTTCTCCCGGCTGCGGCCGACAATGACAACCTCGACGCCCGCCCCGGCCAGGCCTTCCGCCATCGCGCCGCAGAGTTCGCCGGTGCCGCCGATGACCACGGCGACTTTGCCGGCGAGATTGAAGAGCGAAGCGAGGTAATCGGGGGATTTCATGGAAGTTGCGCGCGAAAGATCGTGGGACGCGACCCGGGTTTTGCGGCGGCTCAAACTGACAAACATTCCTCCGCCGCCGCGATTACATTTTGCCCCCGAACCGGACGCGCTGGAAACGGTATTTCACTAATGAACTTGTATTCCCTTCCGAGCGAACGAACTTTCGCGGCTCATGGGATATTCGGATCGGACCTCATGAAAACCGGATCAAAGGCAGGGCGGGACCGGGCCCGCCAACAGGTCCGTCCGCGGACGGCGTTGTCGGCGCGCCCGGCGGGCCCGTCCCATCCTCTTTGAACACCGCGATCCAAGCCCTCGCGCCGACTGGCGGCTCGCTCACCGAAGCACAGACGATCGACGTGATCGTGCGTGCGGCGCCCGCGGCGGATTATCGCGGGAAGCGCGTCATTTTTATCATTCCGGACGGCACACGGACCGCCCCGGTGGGGTTGATGTTCAAGGCGCTGCACGCGCACCTGGCGCCCGTCGTGGGAAAATTCGACGTCATGATCGCGCTCGGCACGCATCCACCGATGCCGGATGACGCGATCAACGCGCGCGTCGAGATCACGCCGGACGAGCGCAGCGGCCGCTATCGCGACGTGGAGTTCATCAACCACGAATGGGACAATCCCTCGGCGTTGAAGGACCTCGGGGTGATCCCGGCTGCGGAAATTCGCGCTCTCTCCGGCGGACTGTTCGAGATGGACGTGCCTGTGCACATCAACCGCCGCCTCTACGACTACGACCAGATCATCATCTGCGGGCCCGTGTTTCCCCACGAGGTGGTGGGATTTTCCGGCGGGAACAAATATCTTTTCCCGGGCGTCGCGGGCCCGGGCATCCTGAATTTTTTCCACTGGCTTGGAGCCGTCGTCACCAACCCCATGATCATCGGCAACAAGTGGACCGCGGTCCGCAAGGTCGTCGATCGCGCCGGCGCGATGGTCGCGCTGCCCAAGCTTTGTCTCTGCATGGTCGTGGGCGACGGCGCCACGTTTGCGGGGCTGTTCGCCGGCACGCCCGAGCAGGCGTGGGATTCGGCCAGCGAGCTTTCGAAGCAGCTCCACATCACGTACAAGGATCACCCCTTCCATACGGTGCTTTCGTGTGCGCCCCCGATGTACGACGAAATCTGGGTCGCGGGGAAATGCATGTACAAGCTCGAGCCGGTGATCGCCGATGGCGGCGAGCTGATCATCTATGCGCCGCACCTCCACGAGGTGTCCGTCACGCACGGCGGGCACATCCGGCGGATCGGTTATCATTGTCGCGATTATTTCCTGAAACAGTGGGAGAAATTCAAGGACGTGCCGTGGGGCACGCTCGCGCATTCGACGCACGTGCACGGGATCGGGACCTACGACGAGAAAACCGGCATCGAAACCCCGCGAGTGCGCGTGACGCTCGCGACCGGCCTGACGGAAGCGCAGTGCCGGGAAATCAACCTGGGCTACCGGGATTGGCGGACGACCAAGCCCGAGGATTTTGCGAACCGCGAAGACGAGGGAATCCTCTACGTCCCGAAGGCCGGCGAGCGGCTCTATCACCTCCGCAAAAAACCGAAGTGGGCCGGCGGAGAGCTCGGCTGAACCCCGGAGTTTTTAGCCACGAATGAACCCGAATCCAAACTTCGGTTTCGGAGGGTTGGCCGCAAAAAGGCGCAAGTTTCCAGGACTTCGAATCAAAGTTTCCG
The DNA here is from genome assembly GCA_028293545.1 of Verrucomicrobiota bacterium. Lineage (GTDB taxonomy): Bacteria > Verrucomicrobiota > Verrucomicrobiia > Opitutales > Opitutaceae > Opi-474. The sequence goes on from JAQGOP010000044.1 coordinate 24,602, forward strand.
CGCGCTCATAAGCGCTCCCAAATCTCCTTCGCCGCCCCGAAAAACCTGCGCTGCTTTGGGGCCACCCCCCCCGAGGTTCGAACATGTGTCCATTCGTGGTCGAAGGCTTGGGACTCAGTTGGGTTTCCAAGGCCAGGAAACGCAGTCGGCGACGTCGCGGATCAGGGCGAAATCGGTTTTTCCTTTGAACACGAACGGCAGCACTTCGACCTCGCGCGGCAGGCGCGCGCGGGCTGCCTCCCAGCTTTTCCCGGTTACGTAGACGTCGTCCACCAGCAGGATTTTTTTCCATGCGCCCAAGTCGGGCACCGCCGAAAGCAGCTGTGGCACGGCGAAGTGCGGCGTGTTGGTGGCATCGCGATAATTGAAGGCAATCACCTTCAACCCAACGCGGAGATGCTGCGCGACCAACGCGGCTGGCACCACACCCCCGCTCGCGATCCCCACCACGCCTTGGATTCCCGCCGGGAAACGCCAGGCGCGAAGGCGCGTCGTGATGTCCTCGAATGTGAGCGGTTTCATGCCGCCGGCACATCCGACTTCGGATAAAATCGGACGAGGGCAAAATTGATCGCGGCTAAAATCACCAGGCCCGCGCCCGCCCGCGCGAGCGAAGTCGCGATCAGGGTGGGCGACGTGCTGGCGCCGCTGAAAAGTGGCAGCAAGCCGAGCCCGGTCGAAACCGCCCGGGCGGCGAGATAAGCCAGCGGAGCCGCCGGCCAGAAACGCGGTGCAACGCGAACGGCCCATGTCATCACGAACGCAAACACCGCGAGCTCGATGCTCATCAGCGAAAGGAATTTCCACGCCGGCAGGCCCGTCAGGACCAGGTTCGCCGCGGGCGCGAACAAACCCGTGACGAGGCCCATGGCGGCCCCGAAGAAATAAACGGCGACGAGTGTCGTCCAGAACATCGGGAGCAAATACGCACCCAGCGGGCGAGCCCCCGACCATGGCGCGAGGTGAACGAGGAAGGGAACGAGCCACGCGACGATCAGCAGCACGGAGGCTTCCCGAGCGGTGACTTTCCTGAAAGCGAGGGACCCGGAGGAGACGGCAACGGAGCTCATGAGCCGCAAGCTAGGACGGAATGATTCCGAGACGAGATTGAATTCACGGCGAACGCGCGCCTCCTCGACTTGGACGAATGCAGGCCCAAACGTCGAACCGGTGAACCTGATCCTTTTTGAAACCGGTGCGGCGAGCGCGGTTTTGCCCCGCGCGGATCCGCGGGCGATCCACGTGCTCGACGTTTTGCGGAGACAGGTCGGCGATACGTTTGACGCGGGCGTCGTCAACGGCCCGCGCGGAAAAGGAAAACTCGAGGAGATCAACGTCGACGGGATTGCCGTGACGTTTGCCTGGGGTGAACCGCCGGCCGCGCTGGAGGAGATCACGCTGCTGATCGGAATGCCGCGGCCGCAGACCGCGCGGGATATCCTGCGCGAGGCCACTTCGCTCGGCGTGAGTGCGATGCATTTTTTCAAATCAGACCGCGGCGAACCAAGCTATGCGCAGAGCACGCTATGGACGTCGGGCGAGTGGCGGCGTCATTTGCTGACGGGAGCGGAGCAGGCGTTTGATACGCGACTGCCCGAGGCGACCTTTGGACGGGCTCTCGTCGAAGTGTTGGAGGAGTTGGAAGCCGGGCGAGCGAGAGAAAGCTCCAAACATCATCCTCCAAGTTCCAGTGAAACTTCGAATGAGCGGAAGATCCGGGCGATGGTGAAGATCGCACTCGATAATTACGAATCGCCGCGGGCCCTGTCGGCGATTGCGGTCGGCATGCCGGTGGTGCTCGCGTTTGGTCCCGAGCGAGGTTGGTCGGCAGGAGAACGAAGTCTTTTGAGAGCGAACGGTTTCGATTTCGCGCACCTCGGGTCGCGGGTGCTTCGCTCGGAAACGGCGGTGATCGCGAGCGTGGCGGTGGTCAGGTCGAAGCTGGGACTGCTCTGAGGCAGAGAAAGCTCCAACCTCCCAGCAGGCTACGCCGCCCTGAAAAACACGATCGTCGGCTGGCGCGCGCCTTTGCCGAGTCGCTTGATCTCCGTCCAACCGGGCGGAGTGAGTTCGAGTTCGCCGGGCATTTCAAACACGACGAGCGCCTCGGGTTTCGCGGCGAGGAATTCCGTCAGGCGCGCGAAGAGCACCGGAGCTACCGTGCTGATGATTTCATAAGGAGGATCGATGAAGACGAGATCGGGCACCGCCTCGCCGTACGAACTCGTGAGGGCGTCGGCTTGAAATATTTCCACGCCCGCTGACTCGCGTCCCAGGCTCTTGCAGACTGCGGCGAGATTCTGGCGAACACATGCGGCGGCCTTCGCATTTTTCTCGACGAAGACTCCGCCGACCGCGCCCCGGCTCAGTGCCTCGAGTCCATATGCGCCGCTCCCCGCGAACAAATCGAGGAAGCGTGTGCCCGGGACATATGCGCCCAGGCTGGAGAATGCGGCCTGGCGAGCGCCATCGGTGGCAGGGCGCACGGAGTCCCCTTTTGGGACAACCAGCGGGATGCCGCGGGCGATGCCTCCGCTTATGCGCATGCGAAGGGCGGGACCGTCGCAGTCCCTGAGCTTGTCGAATGGGCAGGACGCACCGACTCGCCCATCCGCGGACAGCGTTGACGGCGGGGCTGCCCCACCCTCGTCGAGAATTGCACGGCGTGCGCCGCCAGATACATAAACACGCGCGCATGACACCGTCCGATTCCGACCACTTCAACGGGAAAACCTTTTTCAACCCGGGCGTGCGCGCGGACCGCGGATTGCTCGACGTCCTGAAGTGGCAGCTCACGAGCAAGCGCGCGACCTGGCCGAAGTGGATCGAGATTGCTTCGGCGACGCCGCCGCCACCGCCGCGGGACGACAGCGTGGCGGTGACGTGGGTGAACCATGCGACTTTCCTGCTCCAGACATCGAAAGGCTCCCTCCTGACCGATCCTGTGTTTTCGGAGCGCGTCAGCCCATTCCAGTGGCTGGGGCCGAAGCGCGTGCATGCGCCCGGGATCGCGTTCGAAGCGTTGCCGAAAATCAACGTGGTGCTGCTCAGCCACGACCATTACGACCACTGCGATGTATCGTCGCTGCGCCGGTTGGCGCGCGAGCACCAGCCCACGTTCATCGCGCCGCTTGGGCATCGAAAGCTCCTCGAGGATTGCGGGGCGAAGGAGATCGTCGAACTCGACTGGTGGGAAATGCACCGGCCGTGGCCCGAGGCAAGGATCACGCTGACGCCGTCGCAGCACTGGAGCCGCCGGACCTTGGGCGGCAAGAACCGCCGGCTATGGGGCGGCTATGCGCTCACCTTGGCGGGGCGGCGGATCTGGTTTGTCGGCGATTCCGGTTACACGGCCGGCAAATTCGCGGAGGTGCGCCGTCGGTTTGGAGCGCCGGACCTGGCGTTGATCCCGATCGGCGCCTACGAGCCGCGGTGGTTCATGCGCCCGGCGCACATGGATCCAGAGGAGGCAGTACGCGCGCATCGCGAAGTGGGGGCGAAGCAAAGCATCGCGATGCATTGGGGCACGTTTCAGCTGACCGACGAAGCGCGTGAAGCGCCGGTTCATGCCTTGGAGAAGGCAAAAGCGGACGCCGGCTTGAAACCAGGAGAATTCCGCGTTCTGACGCCCGGCGAAACTGTGCGGATTGGCTGAGGCCTGAACCCGATCCATTTAGGCACCACGAAATACACGAAACACACGAAAAAAATACCTCCTGAAGATAGGGAGCGAATGGCCGTGGTTTCGCTTTCGTGGTGCCCAACTCCGTTGTCTGATCCGCGTGGATGCGTGAATTCCGCGGGTGGGTTGGAGAATTGGGATTTGATCGATAGAAATTCGCGTCCATTCGCGTCCATTCGCGGTTAACACGCTTTGCTGGGCTGGTTTCTAATAACTTACGGAAATATTGCCGCGAGTTGCTAAAACCCTAAACGTAGACCCTTAAATATCATCGCGTTCTGCGGAACTGACGACCGCTTACCGCTCTCTAATCTTGGCTACCGTTCGCCTGACTACACTATGACTCCCGTTCGCATTTTTGCCGTTATCGGCTGCTTGGCCGCGCTTTGCGCGCGCTTGGGCGCGGACGAACGCAATGCCTGGCCGTTCTGGGTCGGCCAGCGCGACGTCGCGGGGCATGTGACGTCGTGGGAGAGCATGGGCCCGCTGTTTTTCAGCAAACCCGCCGCGGACAGTGCCACTACCGGGGGATTTCGCCCGATCTTCGTACGGACGAAGGATGTGAACGGCATGACGACCGTCGCGACCGTGGTTTATCCCATTTTCATCTATCGCGCCGACAGCGACACGTACCGTTGGACGGTTTTCAACCTGATCAATCGCTCCGGACCCAGGCACGGCGTCGCAGTCTACCGCGCGGACCAGACGGTGAACTTCGACATTTGGCCGGTTTATTTTTCGCGCGACACGGGTTCGCCCGAAACCTCGTACCGCGCGCTCTTCCCGATCGTCGGCACGATCAAGGACCGTTTCGGCTACGACCGACTTTCCTGGGTGATCTGGCCGCTGTATTTCCGCACGGAAAAGGCGGGTGCGGTCACGACCTCGGTGCCGTGGCCAATCCTTCGCGTGACCAAGGGGACCGAAACCGGTTTCGCGTTCTGGCCGCTCTTCGGCTGGCGCGACAAGCCCGAGCGTTTTCATCGCTCATTTTTCCTCTGGCCGCTGGGGTGGAACAACACGATCCAGCCCAAGGAAGACGCCCCGGAGGGTAGCACGCCGCTGCGGCAGTTCGGATTCATTCCCTTCTACACGCGCGACCAGACCAACGGGTATGTCAACGAATGCTACGCGTGGCCGTTTTTTGGGTACACCGATCGCACCACGCCGGTTCGCTATCATGAGACGCGGTACTTCTGGCCGTTTTTCGTGCAGGGTCGCGGGGACAACCGGTACATCAATCGCTGGGCTCCGTTCTACACGCACTCGGACATCAAGGGCTACGACAAGCACTGGTACATGTGGCCGCTGGTGCGGCGCGCGAACTGGGTGGACGACAACATCGCGCAGACGCGGACCCAGTTTCTCTACGTGCTGTATTGGTCGCAGGAGCAGCGGAAGATCAGCAATCCCAACGCCGCGCCGGCGAACCGCACGCATGTCTGGCCGCTGTTCAGCAAATGGGACAACGGCGCGGGCCAGCGGCAGTTCCAGCTGCTCAGCCCCTTGGATGTGTTTTTCCCGGACAACCAGCATATCCGCGATTCGTGGACGCCGCTGTTCGCGATTTATCGCTATGACCAGCGCACGCCGACGAACAAGCGCTGGTCGTTCCTCTGGAGCGCGGTCAGCTGGCGCCACGAAGGCGCGGAAAAGGAATTCCACCTCGGGCCCCTGCTCACGCTCAAATCCAAATCCGAGCAGTCGCGTGTCTCGATCGCGAAGGGCCTCATTGGGTTGAAACGCGATCCCGACAACCAGCACTGGCGCCCCTTCGTATTCGATTTCCCATCCAAACCGCGCATCGTTACCGCCGCGTCCCGCTGACATGAAACAGATCACCATCATCCTCGAAGGTTTCGGCAGCACGCTCCTCCTGCTGGTCCGCTCGCTCTCGTACTTGCCCAGCCTGCCCCGCCAGAGGGCGCGGTTCATCGAGCAGTGTTACATGATCGGGTACACCACCCTGCCGATCGTCGCCATCCTCAGCTTTTTCATCGGCAGCGTGCTCGCGCTGCAGGCGGGGTACGCGATGCAGAATTTCGGGGCCAAGCAGTTCATCGGTTCGCTGGTCGGCCTGTCGATGGCCCGTGAGCTCGGCCCGGTCATGGTCGCCATCCTCCTCGCGGGCCGCGTCGGCTCCGCGATCACGGCGGAGCTCGCGTCGATGAAAGTTTACCAGGAAATCGATGCGCTGGTGACGATGAACATCCCGCCCGCCCGCATGCTGGTCATGCCCCGGCTGGCGGCCGTGCTCGTGATGGTGCCGGTGCTCGCGATCATCGCCGATCTCGTGGGCTGGTTCGGCGGCGCGATCGTGGCGAAGTACGTGAGCTTTATCAGCATCGAGCCCGAAGGTTATTTCTCGGTCCTGCGCCGCTACATGAAGTTTGGCGAAGACGTCGCCGGCGGCCTGATCAAGGCCGAGATCTTCGGCTTCGGCGTGGTCCTCGTTTGCTGCAACATCGGCCTCAACACGCGCGGCGGTCCGCGCGAAATCGGCGCGGCGGTCACGCGCGCGGTCGTGGTTTCCCTCATTCTCATCCTCGTGCTCGATTACTTCGTCACGAAGGCACTCATGTAATTCACCATGGCCTCTTCCACTGGACATACCCGCAATCCTTTCACCGAGGTCGAAACGCCGGCCGTCGGCGTGAAACTCGAAGGACTCACGAAGAGCTTCGGCGACCACGTCGTGCTGGATAACATCACCCTGTCGGTCGAACCCGGCGAAATCTTCGTGCTGATGGGACCCAGCGGCTCGGGCAAGAGCGTGCTCCTCAAGCACATTGTCGGGCTGGAGGCCCCGACCTCGGGACGCGTGCTGGTCGATGGCCATGACGCCACGTCGGGGGAAACGCGCGAGAAGGTCCGCATGGCGATGGTCTTCCAAGCCGGGGCGCTGTTCAACTCGCTCACCGTCTACGACAACCTCGCGCTCTATCCGCGCGAGCATCGCGTCGCAGACGAGGCCGGCATCAAGGACAAGGTCATGCGTGCGCTGCAGATCCTGTCGCTCGAGGATGCCGCGAAGAAATTTCCCTCCGAGCTCTCGGGCGGCATGAAGAAGCGCGTGGCGATCGCGCGCGCGCTGGTGATGGAGCCGCAGCTGATGATGTACGACGAGCCGACGAGCGAACTCGACCCGGTGATGTCGGCGACGATCAGCGAAATCATCGCCTCGTTGAAGGACGAGTACCACGTCACGACGCTGGTCGTTTCCCATGACCGTGAGTTGGCACTCAACATTGCCGAGCGGGTCGGAATCCTGATGGATGGAAAACTCATTTTCCTCGGGAAGCCCGACGAACTTCGCCAGCCGAAGGACGAGCAGGTGGCCGCATTCCTTTACCCAAAAATCGATCTCAAGCATCCGCGCTACAAGAAATTGGAGACCTGAACCATGAACAACCTACAGCAAACCGCCCGGGTCGGGCTATTCTTCCTCCTCGGTCTCGCCCTCACGTGGGTGACGTTTGAGACGCTGAGCGGCGGCAAACTTTTCAAGAACAAGGGCTACACGCTCATCGCCGGGTTCGAGAGCCTCAAGGAGCTCAAGGACGGCGACGAAGTCCGCATGGCCGGCGTGAAGATCGGCGTCGTCGAGAAGACCCGCCTCGCCGGTCGCCGCGCTGAAGCGGTGCTCCGCATCGATCCCGGCACCAAGATCGCGAACGACGCGACGGCGAGCATCGTGATGGCCGGCCTGATCGGCACGAATTACATCGGCATCGACCTCGGCAGCGAAGGCTCCCCGCCGCTCGCCGACGGCGCGGAGATCAAGACGAAGGTCACACCGGACATTAACACCATCATGACGGAGATCGGGAATCTCGGTCAGAAACTGGAAGGCGCGCTCAGCTCCTTTGGCACCACGATCAACGGCGATGGCAAAGGCGGCGGTTTATTCCAGAAGCTCGACAAGCTCGTCACCGAAAACAGCGAGAAGGTCGGCGCGACGATGACCAACCTGCAGGAAATCACGACCAAGCTGAACAAGGGCGAAGGCACGATCGGCCGCCTGATCAACGACCCGACGCTGCACGACCAACTCGTGGCCGCGGTGAGCGAGATCCAGGCGACGGCCGCGCAGGCCAAGACGTTTGTCGCGGATGCGCAGGGCATCATCGCGCAGGTCAAGTCCGGCAAAGGCGCGCTCGGCACGCTGGTTTACGACGAAACCGCGGCGGACAATCTCCGCAGCACTGTCGCCAACCTGCGTTCGGTGTCCGACAAGCTGGCCAAGGGTGAAGGCACCCTGGGCAAGCTGATCAACGACGACACGCTCTACATCTCGGCCCAGAGCACGATCAAGAAGGCCGACCGCGCGCTTGACGGCTTGGGCGATTCCGGCCCGATCACGGCCGTCGGCATCGTGGCGAATTCGTTGTTTTGAAAACGCAGAAGGCGCGGTTTCCGGCCCGCCTTTGACGTCGCGCCATCAGGGTGGAGCGACTTGTACCTAAAGCGCTGTTTGGCTCCGCCGACATTTAAACGCGGGCGAAGCCGCTCAACGCGTTAGCAACGCGCTCCACCTGCGAGTTGCGCTCGCTATTCACCGGAGCAGGCGGGCCACCTGCGCTACCTCAAACCTTGGGGCCGCCTTGCGCCAGGTTGCGGGCACGGAGACGGAGGCCGTTCAGGCGGATGAAACCGGTCGCGTCGGTCTGGTTGTACCAGCTTTTCACGCCTTCCATCGACGCGATGTTCATGTCGTAGAGCGAGTACTTCGACTTCCGGCCGCACGTGATGATGTTTCCCTTGTAGAGTTTCAACCGCACCGTGCCGGTCACATACTTCTGGCTCTCGTCGACCAGCGCCTGCAGGGCCTCGCGCTCGGGGGCGAACCAGAACCCGTAGTAAACCAGCTCGGCATATTTCGGGATGAGCGAATCGCGGAGATGCATGACCTCGCGGTCCATCGTGAGCGACTCCACCTGGCGATGACCCTGCATCAGGATCGTGCCGCCCGGGGTTTCGTACACGCCGCGGCTCTTCATGCCGACGAAACGATTTTCCACGAGATCGACGCGGCCAATGCCGTGCTTGCCGCCGAGACGGTTGAGGGCCTGCAGCACGCCGGCCGGCGAGAGCTTCTTGCCGTTGACGCTGACGCAGTTGCCCTGGACGAAATCGAGCTCGACGTATTCGGCCTTGTTCGGCGCGTCCTCGGGTGACACGGACAGCTTGAACATGCCCTTGTTTTCCTTGGTCGTCGGGTCAAACCACGGGTCCTCGAGGATGCCGGCTTCGTACGAGATATGGAGGAGGTTCCGATCCATCGAATACGGCTTCTTGAGCGACGCTTCGACCGGGATCTTGTGCTCGGCGCAGTACGCGATCATTTCCGCGCGGCCGGGGAATTCCTGGCGGAAGTTCTCGAGTTTCCAGGGCGCCAGGATCTGGAGGCGCGGGTTGAGCGCCATGTAAGTGAGCTCGAAACGGCACTGGTCGTTGCCTTTGCCGGTCGCGCCGTGGGCGACGGTGTCGGCTTTTTCGCGGCGGGCGATTTCGACCTGGGCCTTCGCGATGAGCGGGCGGGCGATGGAGGTGCCGAGGTAGTATTGCCCTTCGTAAATCGCGTTGGCGCGGACCATCGGGTAGATGAAGTCGCGCGCGAACTCCTCGACCAGGTCGAGGGTGTAGTGCTTCGACGCCCCGGTCTTCCGCGCTTTCTGCGAGAGGCCCTTGAGCTCTTCCTCCTGGCCGATATCGGCGGCGAAGGTGACGATTTCCGCGTCGTAGGTTTCGCGGAGCCACTTGACGATGACGGACGTGTCGAGGCCGCCAGAGTAGGCGAGGACAATTTTCATGGAGAACCGCAAAGTGAGGGAAGCCGGGCCCCAGGATCAAACCCAAACAGTTTTTAACCGCGAATGGACGCGAATTAACGCGAATGTTCGGATAGGATGATGCGCTCCCACTCGAGCTTTGGGCGTTTAAAGTTAAGGATTAATCCGACCTGACAACCGGTGATTCGAAGTTAATTGAGCATCTGACCTCGCTCCATGTCCGTGATGCGATCGATCACCTTGGTGTCGATAATCACGGATTGATAGGCGATGAGATCCGGAACGAATTCCGCGACCTGCACACTCCGGTAGAAAACAGGAAAGCGCTTTTGTTGCTCGAACGGAATCCTGGTGAAGCCAAATTCTACCACTAACGAATTTTCGTACGGTTTCTCATACAAACCGTGTCCAATACCATTCAAAACCGTCATCGCCGCCCCAACCACTCGATAGACCTCATTTCGTAAGAGTATCTCGGTCGGCTCCATCTGGATTCGCGTTAATTCGCGTCCATTCGCGGTTAAAAAAATCAGGTCTTCGCGTGCTTGGCCAGGGTGGCCATGATGGCCTTCTGCATGTGGAGGCGATTTTCGGCTTGGTCGAAGATGATCGAGCGGGGGTTGTCCAGGACGGCCTGCTCCACTTCCTCGCCGGGATGCGCGGGGAGGCAGTGCATGAACAACGCGTCGGGTTTCGCGGTGGCAAAAAGTTTCGCGGTGGCGGCGTACGGGCGCATCAGCGCGATGCGCTCCTCGGCTTCTTCTTCCTGGCCCATGCTCGCCCACACATCCGTGTAAACAATATCCGCACCGCGCACCGCCTCGAACGGATCCGTGAGGAAACGAAAATCAGCAGGACGTTTTTCCGCGGCAAGCTGCGCCTTGATTTCCGCACTCGGTTCGTACTCCGCCGGCCCGGCGAGCGACACCTGCATCCCCACCATCCCGGCGCCGAGGATCCACGAGTTCGCCATGTTGAAGGACGTATCGCCGAGATAAGCGATCTTCCGGCCTTTCAACGAACCCACCAAATCGCCGCCGGGGCCTGCCCAGCGCTCGGCCGCCGTGAAGAGATCGGAGTAAATCTGGCAGGGATGGAGAAAATCCGTGAGCGCATTCACCACCGGCACGCTCGCCGCCGCCGCCAGGCGCACGATGTCGCTGTGGTCGTAGGTCCGCACGATCAGCCCATGGACGAAACGCGAAAGCACCCGCGCGGTGTCCTCGATCGATTCCCCGCGCCCGAGCTGGATGTCGTTGCGATTCAGGAAAAGCGGATTGCCGCCGAGTTCATGGATGCCGACTTCGAACGACACCCGGGTCCGCGTGCTCGATTTGGAGAACAGCATCGCCCAAGTCTGGCCGGCAAGGATCGTCGACGTCCCCTGCCCCCGCTTGGCCTTGAAATCACGCGCCAAAGCAAACACGTCCGGCAGCTCTTGGGCCGCGAAATCGGTCTCTTTGAGGAAGTGTTTCATCTGTGAAAACGAAGACGTTAAAGGGCCATTCCAGAGCGGGACGAGAGCAAATTTCGGACTTTGGGTGAAACGCGTCTCCCCCTGATGGGCGGTTTGGCTCCGGCGACGGTTTAGGCGCGGACGGACTCGCTCCGCACGCTTAGGCAACGCGCTTTACCAACGGCTCAACCATCCCCGCGATCAAGGCGCGGGCTCGTTTTTTATGCGCGCTTCGCCTCGAAGACCGCGCGGAAGATCTCCACCGACTTCGCGAGCTCGTCGGTCGTGGCGACCAACGGCGGCAGCACCCGGATGACATTCCCGCCCGCGCTCACCACCAGTAGGCCGCGTTCGCGCAGCGCGGTGACGTAAGGCGCCGGGTCGGACGCGAGTTGAATTCCCACCAGATAACCGCGTCCACGGACCGCCAGAACCTGCGACGCGAAATCGGTCGTGAATTTCGTGAGTTCCGCGATCCACGGGCCGCTGCGCTTCGTGACGGTCTCGAGCAGGCTTTCGCGCTCGATGACATCCAGCACCGCCAGGCCCGCCGCACAGGCGAGCGGCGTGCCGCCGAACGTGGTGCCGTGGCTGCCGGGAGTGAAGAGGTCGGTAAAACGATCACGGATCCAGACGGCGCCAATGGGAAATCCGCCGCCGAGGCCCTTGGCCATCGCAATGGCGTCGGGGAGCACGCCGGCATGCTCGAACGCGTAAAATTTCCCGGTCCGCCCGATGCCGCACTGCACTTCATCGAGCATGAGCAGCAGGTTGTGCCGGTCACAGAGCTGGCGCAGCCCGCGTAGGAATTCGGGAGTGCAAGGATTGATCCCGCTCTCGCCCTGGATCGATTCGACGAGGATCGCGGCCGTGTCGGCGTCGACGAGGTCGGCGAAACTCTGGAGGTTGTTCAATTCGCCGAACACGAAACCGGGGACAAGGGGACGAAAGCCCTTCTGGATTTTTTCCTGCGGTGTCGCGCTCATGCCGCCGAACATGCGGCCGTGGAAAGCGTTCTTCGCGGCAATGACTTTGATGCATTTTCCCTCCTGGCCGCTCTTGGCGACTCCGTGCAGGCGGGAAAGCTTGATCATCGCCTCGTCGGCCTCGCCCCCGCTATTGCAGAAAAACACCCGGCCGGGGCCGGCGCGCTGCACGAGCCGGCGCGCGAGTTCGCCCTGGTTGGGATGGCGATACAGGTTGCTGACGTGGATGAGTTCGCCGGCTTGGCGCTGGATCGCGGCAACCCAATGCGGGTGACAATGCCCGAGCGCACTGACCGCGATGCCGGAGGTAAAATCGAGGTAGCTGTTGCCCGCGTCGTCCCACACCTGCGTGCCCTTGCCGCGCACCAGTGTGAGCGGGGCACGCGCGTAGTTCTTCAGTACATTGGCGTCGTAGAGCTCAGCGGTACTTGTGCGTACGATGGAAGGAGTCATGGCGGAATTCGGATTACAGATTTCGGATTGCGGATTGGGACGGAGCGCAGGCGTTGGCGACGAAGTTGGTGGGGAGCGTTGTCGTCCTGGCCGCCTGCACGCCGGAGCCAGCGACAGAATCCCACTGATCCTCGGAGGTGAGGACGCCCTCAGCCGTGGACGATTTCGGTGCCGATTCCTCGATCGGTGAAAATTTCGAGGAGCAGGCTGTGCGGGAGGCGGCCATCGATGAAGTGGACGCGCTGGACGCCTTCCTGCAAGGCGCGGATGGCGCTGAGGACTTTCGGACGCATGCCTTTGTCGATCACGCCCTTCTTTTTCAAGTCGTCGACCTGGCTGATCTTCAGCGTGGAGATAAGCGACTCGGGGTCCGAAGGATTCGCGAGCAACCCAGGGACATCACTCATGTAAACCAATCGGCGCGCCCGCAGCGCGCTCGCCACGCGGCCCGCCACCAAGTCCGCATTCACGTTGTATGGTTTGCCGTCGAGGCCTTCGGCGACCGGGGAAATCACGGGGATGAAACCGTCGGCGATCTCCTTCTTGATCAGCTTCACCTTCACTTCGGTGACATCACCGACGTAGCCGAGGTCGACCGCGTTTCCATCGTCATCGATCACGAGCTTTTGGCAGACGAGCACGGTGTCGCCGGGCAGGCCCTTGGACTTGCCCTTGGCGGTGACGATGGCGTCGCAGACATCCTTGTTTACGATTTCGTCGAGCGTCTTTTTCACGACGGCGATCGTTTCCTCGTCGGTGACGCGCATGCCGTTGACGAATCTTGCCTTCAGGCCGGACGACTCCATCGCGCGGGTGATGGCCTTGCCGCCGCCGTGGACGACTACGACGTTGATCCCGGCAGCGGCGAGAAAAGCAATATCGTAGGCGACGCGAGTGCGTGCGACGGGATCGGGGTCGTCCATGAAGCTCCCGCCGTATTTCACGACGAAAGTGGAGCCCCGAAAATCCTGGATGTAGGGCAAGGCCTCGATGAGGACCTTCGCCTTGGCCGTGACTTCAGCGACGTTCATCGCGTTCAAAGCACGCGGCCGGAGGCCGCGGAGGGAGAGGAAGTGCTGGCAGCGTTCACAATAATTTTGGCGAAGTGTGAGCTGAATAAGGCACAGCCCGCGCGCATTTCCACAAAAATTTTCGGGTCCGCGCCACCGCGACAAAACGCAGACGGGTTTAACCGCGAATCGACACGAATCCGGCGCCTCATCCGTCGGGGTTCGAACTTCAGGTTCGCGTTCATTCGCGTCCCTTCGCGGTACAAAAACCCCGGTTTAAAAATCTACTTCACTCCGGGGCACGGCACGCCCACTTCTTTCGCGTGCCCAGCACTCATCTCTCTTTCGCCTCGCGCGAGGCGCATCACGCGTGGCTGGTATCGCAGGCCAAGCTGCCTGCCGGTTTTCGCGTGGGCACGATGCGGTTCGATTTCGTCCCGCGCGAAGCGCCGAAGCCGGCGAAGATGACACTCACCCTGATCGCGCTCGACCAGCCGACGCCTGATTTCGCCGCGTTGTTCACGAAAAACGCCCTGCCCGGTGCACCGATCATCGTCGGACGGCGCCGCCTCGAGGAGGCCACGCTTGGTGCCATCATCGTCAACAACAAGGTTTCAAACGTATGCGCGCCGGGCGGCATCGAGGCCTCCGAAAAAATCTGCGCGGAAACCGCGCGCCTGCTGAAACTGAAACCCGAGCAGATCCTGCCGTGCTCGACGGGAGTGATCGGCTGGGGTTTGCCGGTCGACGCCATGCTGGGGGCGCTGCCCGAGGCGGTGGGCACCTTGAAGGGCGAGTCGATCTTGCCCGCGGCCGAGGGAATCGTGACGACCGACCTTTATCCCAAAATCCGGCGGGCGGAGTTGGGCGGCGGCAGCATTGTCGGCATCGCCAAGGGCGCGGGCATGATCGAGCCCAACATGGCCACCATGTTGGTCTATATCCTCACCGACTTGGCGGTGCCGCGCGGCGAATTGCGCGCGATGCTGAGGCGGGCGGTGGACGCAACGTTCAACACGATCAGCGTCGACAGCGACACGAGCACATCGGACACGGTTGCGTTGGTTTCCTCGGGAAAAGTGCAGGGCGTCGGAGCCGCCGAGTTCGAGAAAGCGCTCACGACGGTCTGCCGCGATTTGGCGGAGGACGTGGTGCGCAACGGCGAAGGCGTGCGGCACGTGATCCGGGTGCAAGTGCAACGGGCGGATTCAGGCGAGCTCGCGCGGGCGTTGGGCAAGGCGATCGTCAATGCACCGCTCTTCAAATGCGCGGTCGCCGGCAACGATCCCAATGTCGGCCGGTTGGTCCAGGCGATCGGAAAGCACGTCGGCGCGTTTGCGCCGGCGACGGATTTATCCAGGCTGAAGCTGACGATGGGCGGGATTGAAATTTTCGCCGGCGGGGTGTTTCAGCTGAATCCGGAAAAGGAAACCGCGCTGGTGGCGCACCTGAAGGCGGCGGAATTATATGCGAGCGTGATCCCGAAGGACGGGATTTTCGCCGCCGCGATCCATTATCCGCCGCATGAACGCTGCGTGGAAATCGGGGTCGATCTCGGGAGTGGAGCGGGGGCCGCGACCGTGATCGGCGGCGACCTCACGCATGAGTACGTGAGCGAGAACGCGGATTACCGCAGCTGAGAGAAAGGGGCGATTTACGAGGGGCGGACGCTATGTCACCGGGTGGAGCGACTTCTCCGCAAGGCGCTGTTTGGCTCCGTCTAAATGCGGACGGAGCCGCTCCCATTCGAACAGCTCAGGGTCTTCGCCCACGCGTTAACAACGCGTTCCACCTGCGCTCGGCGCAGCGGCGTACTCCCTTTTACTGGTTCACGTGCACGACCTTCGCCGGCGGGAAGCCGTTGAAATAGGTCGCGGACGCGTGGCTGTAAGCGCCGATGTTCACGCTGTAAACCAGGTCGCCGCGCACGAGATCGGGGAGATTCTCGGCCATCGACACGACATCGAGCGCGTCGCACGTCGGGCCAAACACGCAGGAGAGCGAAGTCGGGCCTTTCTTGAAGGCCTTCACGGGGTATTTGCAGTGGTCGAAGATCACGCCCGAGTACGTGTGGTAGACGCCGTCGTTGATGTAGTACGAGGCCTTGCCATCACGCACGGCCTTGCCGATCACGGATGCGACCGATGTGCCGGAAACCGCGGCGAGGAAACGCCCGGGTTCGGCGAGGATCTGGATGTCTTTCGGGAAAAGACGCTCGAGCTCGGTGTTGATGATCTTCGCGAGGACCGGGAACGGCTTGACCGAGTCGTCGTACGGCGCCGGAAATCCGCCGCCGATGTCGAGCAGGTTCATCTTCGTGTAGCCGCGGTCGCGCGCCTCCTTGAAGATGTTGGCGGAGAGATTCAACGCCTGGACGTAATTCTCGAAATTCGTCGTCTGGCTGCCGACGTGGAAGCTGATGCCCTCAACGGTCAGGCCCGCCTTGTCCGCCGCGAGGATGAGGTCGACGGCCTCGCCCGGGGGCGCGCCGAATTTCGAGGAGAGTTCCACCATGGCGCCCGTGTTTGGGACCTTGAGGCGCAGCACCAGGCCCGCGTTGGGCGCGTGCTGCTTGATCTTCTGGATTTCCTCGAGGTTGTCGAAGGTGACAAGCGGCTTGTAGCGGTTGAGCTCCTCGAGCGTATCCGTCGGCTTCGTCGGATTTGCGTAGATGATCTTGTCCCAGATCCAATCCTGGCGCTCCTTCGCCGGCAGGTGCTTGATGTACTGGTAGACGATCTTGAACTCCGGCATCGAGGCGACGTCGAAGCTCGCGCCTTCCTTGTACAGCGTGCGGACGATCTCGGCATCCGGGTTGGCCTTGACGGCGTAGTAAACCTGCACGCGCGGCAGGTGTTTCCGGAAAAGCCGGTAAGCCTGGCGCAGCGCGTCGTGATCGATGACGAACAACGGCGTGCCGTGTTGCTTGGCGAGTTTCTGCAGCCGCGTCAGGGAAAGCATGGGGAGAATTTACGATTTACGAGGGGAGAATTACGATGGGCTGACCGGAGATTGCGGAGTCGAAAACAGGCCGGGCTTCCAGTGGCGTCAGGCTGTTTTCGTTCTCCGCATGGCGATCTCCGATGCGCCGCGGGTCACCCCGCGTTGGTCACCAGGAAGTTCTTGAACTGCCAGGGATCCTTGCGATCGAGGTCGGGCCGGTTGTATTGGTCGAAGGTCGTGTCGCGATTCTTGAGCGGAGTCCAATCCGACGACTTCGAGATCCACTTCCCGAGGTAGGGCTTGGCGATCTTGAGGATGAAATCGTGCGGGAGGTCGTCCGGCACGCGCACGCTTTCCTGCGGGTTCTGGATCATCCACGTCGAGGCGCCGACCACCGAGATCGCGACCTGCATGGTCGTCGCATTCTGGTGCGGCACGAGGTCGCGGGACTGCTCAATGCTGAGGTCGCTGCCGACCCACCACGAATTGTAGTCATGGCCCATGATCAGCGCGCCGAGGATGTCGGATCCGCCGGTGATCTCGTCGTTCATGATGCGCTGGTTCTCGTTCAGCTTGTAATTGTAGCCGCGCATTTCGTTGAGCGAGGCGATGGCCTCGTCGCACGGGCAGTACGCGTAGTGCATCGTCGGGCGGTAAACGGCTTTCTTGCCGTCCCACACCGTGAGCTTGTCGGAGATGGTGAATGCTTCGCCGTGGCGCACGACCATGCCGAGGATGTCGTAGTTCGGCACCCAGGAGCGGACCCACATGTTGATGCCCATGCGGGCGACACAGATCTGGTTCTTCGGGCCGCTCTTGTGCTCGAAGGCGTGCTCCGGGAGGGTTTTCTCGTGCGTGCCCCAGCCCATTTCGGCCGTGGTGGTGCCTTCCTCGCGGAAACCTTCGATGCTCCACGTGTTCACGAATTCGTCGACCTGCTTCGGCTTGTCCGTGACCTGCGTGTCGCGCTCGGAGCAATGGATGACCTTCACGCCGATCGCGCGCGCGAGGTGGTTGAACTGCTGCGTGCGCATCAGCTCGGTGACTTTTTCCGCGGCGGCGCCCTTGACCTTCTTGTCGGCGAGGAGTTTCGCCCCGATGTCGAGGAGACCCTGCTTGACGAAATGGGAAATGAGGCCGGGATTCGCGCCGTGCTCGATGACGGCGGTGGCGCCGCGACCCTGCCACTTGGCGGTCATGCGGCGGAGGTTCATGTGGCGCCAGTAGAGCGTTTTTTCCGTGGGATGTGAGCCGCTGTTGTACGGGTCCCAGAGTTCGGTCGAGGTGTTGATGTACATCACGCCGTGGTCGCGGCACCACTGGAGGATTTCCAGCGCATCGATATTCCAAGCGAGGTCGATGAGGAGGTCGCCGGCGCCGACGTGCTTGGCGAGGAGAGTGCCCATGTTTTCCTCGGTGACGCGGTCGCGCACGAAACGAACGCCCTTGGACGTCCAGGATTTCAGTTTCTCGCTGCGGTTTTCAAAATCCATCACGGTGACATTCTTCGCGGGCACCTTGATGTGCTTGAAAAGAATCGGCAGCGTGCATTCGGCGACTGCGCCGTAGCCGACGAAGAGGATTTTATTTTTGAATTCGATCATGATGTAAGGACACGGACTTCACCGGCGCGCGCGCGGGGTGACAAGAGTTATTGCGGAGGTGTAGCGTGACGTTTCCGGTGCGGAAAAGGGATCTCCGAGGTGGAGCGACTTCTCCGCAAGGCGCTGTTCGAGTCAGCCCGCGTTGAAATGCCGACGGAGTCGCTCCCATTCGACCGGCTCAGGGTAAACAACGCGTTTTACCTAAACCAAACCCGCGGTTTCGGGAAAACCGCACCACAGGTTCATGATCTGCACGGCTTGGCCGCTCGCGCCTTTCATGAGGTTGTCCTCGGTGGACGTGAGGATGAAATTCCCGGTGCGCGGATCGAGCACGGCGGAAATATCGATGCGGTTGGTGCCGACGACATGAGCGGTTTCGAGAGTTTCCCCGGTCGGCAAAACCTGCACGAACGCCGCGTTCGCGTAGGCGGCATTCCAACTCGCGTAGAGCTGTTCGATCGTCGCGCCCTTGGCGGCGGGAACGGTGATCGTGGTCGCGATGCCGCGGCGCATCGGCGCCAGGTGCGGGTTGAACTGGATGATCGTCGTCGCGCCGGTGTGCAGCGCGAGCTGCTCCTCGATTTCGCCGAGATGACGGTGCTTCACCAGGCCATAGGCCTTGGTGCTCTCGGCGCGTTCGACGTAGAGGTAGCCCTCCTCGACTTTGCGGCCGGCGCCGCTGACGCCGCTGTAGGAGTTGACGACAATGTGTTCCCGCGAAACCAAACCCGCGCGCAACGGCGGCACCAGGGGCACGAGCACGCTAGTGGGATAACAGCCAGGCGCCGCGACCAGCTGGGCGTCTTTTTTCCACGAGGGCGCGGTCAACTCGGGCAGTACGAAGCGGGCGGACGGCAAAAGCTCGGGCGCGTGGTGCTCGCCGTAATATTTCCGGTACGTCGCGAGGTCGGCGATGCGGAAGTCGGCGCTGAGGTCGATCACACGCTTGCCACCCGCGACGAGGGCCTTCGCGTAGGTGGCGGCGGCGCCGTGCGGGAGGGCGAGGAAGAACAGGTCGAGGTCGCTGGCGGCGAGCGCGGCGGGATCGGAGTCGATGAATTTCAGGCCACGGTCGATGCCGCGGACGGCCGGCATCACGCTGGCGAGGGCCTTGCCGGCGTGGGTGCGCGAGGTCACCGCCGCGAGCGTGACCTGCGGGTGACCGAGGAGGAGTTTGACCAGGACTTCGCCCGAGTAACCGGACGCGCCAACGATGCCGACTTTCATGGAGCCACCTTCGAACACGACGGCGCGGGAATCCAGTATGATTTTTACGCGAAAAAAAATCCGCCCGCGCGGTCAAGCGCGGGCGGATTCAAAACCCCGAACGAAAGACGAAACAGCTTAGAAGGTGATCGCGTAGGCGACCGTCACGACGCCGCGGCCAACCGCGGCGGTGTTCTCAACTTTCGGCGCCCCACCCTGCTTGAAATAATTGTCCGTGCCTTGGGTGTAAGCGACGCCGACCGTCAGCTTGGAATTCTTCGTGAGCTGGAAAGGCGCCGAGACGCCGACGAGCCAGTAGGTGCCGTAGTTCTTGACCGGCGGCGTGGTGCTCTCGAATGCGTCGGTCCACTTGAAGGTGCCGGCGGTGGCGATGAAATCGAGTTCGGTGCCGGCGTCCTTGATCGGAACGACGAACGCGCCGCTGACTTCGTACGTGGCGCCCTTGAGGACGGCATCGTAGTAGAGTTTCGGCGTGATCTTGAAGCCGCTGATCGTGTAGTTGAGCGCCAGGCTGGGCTCGAAGGTCATCTTGTAGAACCCGGCGCCTTCATCGGCGCGCGGGTAATTGTACCAGGTGAAACCGGGCACGAGGGTCGTGGCGTCGTTGATCGTGACGGTGTACGAACCGTAGATATCGTATTCCGGATCCGACTGCCCGACGACCTTGTCGGCCATCGGGAAATTGGCCCAGACGCCGATGGCGAGCGCGCCCGAGTCGACTTCGACCGAAGGTTCAAAGGAGGGACCGCCGAGGCGGACGCCGCGGAACATGTATTGCGACGCGAACGCGGGGGTTAAAATAATGGAGTAGCTGGGGGCAGCCTCCGGGACGGGTGCAGGCGCTGGCGCTGGTGGGCTGGCAGCCGGGGCGGTCTGGGCTTGGCCGGACAAAGCTCCCAGGGTGAGAGCTGCACAGAGGATAACTGAGGTAGTTTTCTTATTCATGGTTTGGTTATGGTGCGGGCGCACCCCTCGCGGGGTCGTCCACACCAGTGCTTTAAGCAAGGGCCGGGCCAACCCCATGTTATGACAAAAGAAATATTGCGGCGGTGTCCCGGGCGGGCGAAGCGGACCGGCCGCGGACGGAGTCCGGCCAAGGCATTTCCCCGCGAATTCGCGGCGAGCCGCGGAATTGATGCCGCCGATCCGGATGCTTCTTCCAGCGGTCCAGCCTTCGGCGCGCCGAGGTATTTCAGGAAAGGAACTGCGGGGTGGTTCAAACCGCGAATAGCCGCCAATAACGACGAATCCGATCCTCCGAGCATTCGCGGCCAACAAGGTGTGGCTTGAGAGGAATACCGCACTGCTCCAAAAAAAAACCGCCGTCGCTGGTGGCGACGGCGGTTGGAAGGGAGGTCCGGAGCGGATTAACGCTTCGAGAACTGGAAGCGTTTGCGGGCGCCGGGCTGGCCGGGCTTCTTGCGCTCTTTTTCGCGGGGATCGCGGGTGATGTGGCCGGCCTTCTTCAGGGCGGCGCGCAGCTCGGGATTCAGCTTCTGGAGGGCGCGGGCGATGCCGTGCGCCACTGCGCCGGCCTGGCCGGCGACGCCGCCACCGGCGACGTTTGCGGTCACGTCGATCTTCTCCCGCATATCAACGGTGAGGAGGGGCGCGTAGGCCTGCTTGGAGAAATTCTCGTGGGAGAAGTAGTTGTCGAATTCGCGGCCGTTGCAGATCAGCTTGCCCGAACCTTCGGTGAGGCGGATGCGGGCGGTGGAGGTCTTGCGGCGGCCAGTGCCGAGGAAAACGTTGGTGGCGGTGCTCATGGACTAAAATTAGACGGTCGTTTTGACGGGATTCTGCGCCTCGTGCGTGTGCTTCGGGCCGGCGAAAACGTGGAGCTTGGTCAGCATCTTGGCCGCGATCCGGTTCTTGGGCAGCATGCCTTTGACGGCGTGCTCGATGATGAACTCGGGATGGCGTTCGCGCATCAGGGAGAGCTTGCGGTAGCTCTCGCCGCCGACGAAGCCGGAGAAAAACATGTACTCGTTCTTCTCTTCCTTCTTGCCGGTCACGACGATCTTCTCGGCGTTGATGATCACAACATGGTCGCCCGTGTCGATGGTCGGCGTGTAGCTCGCCTTGTGGCGGCCACGGATCAGATTGGCGGATTTTACGGCAAGACGGCCAAGCACGACACCCTCGGCATCAATAAGATGCCATTTGGATTGCACGGACTCCTTGTTGGCGAGGAAGGTTTTCATGGGAAAAGAGGCCAAGAGCTAGGGTTTCGCGGAAGAGTGTCAACCCCTGTTTTCAGAGGGCGAAAATCATTTCCCCACCTTCCGCCCCGAACACAACCGCAGCCTTGTTTTGGAGCGCTGATATGCGAGCTTACGAACCACTCCCCATGAAATCCCGCACCACGTTGCTTGCCGCCGGGCTGTTTGGAGCCACCGGAGTCGCCCTCGGAGCCTTCGGCGCCCATGCGTTGAAGGACTGGTTGATCGAGCGAGGCACCACTGTGCCTTGGGAAACCGCCGCCCGCTACCAGCTTCTCCACGCCGTCGCGCTTTTTAGCGCCGCGACCTGGTGCCGCCAAGGACAAGGCCGCGCGCAACGAACCATCGGCTGGGCGGCGCTGTGCTGGTCCGTCGGCATCGTCCTGTTCTGTGGCTCGCTTTACGGGTTGGCCCTGGGCGGCCCGCGCTGGCTCGGCCCGGTCACGCCGCTCGGCGGGATCGCACTGCTGGGAGGCTGGGTTTTCGTCGCCTCGGCGGCTTTTGCGAAGGAAACGTGAGACCAATGAATCTTCCCGCGGACTTGCGCGCCTTGCTCGAGGCGGTGCGCCGCGTGGGACAGCCACGCCTGGTCGGCGGCGGCGTGCGCGACTGGCTGCTGGATCTCGAACCGAAGGATTTCGATATCGAGGTCCGGGGCGTGGACTTCGAGACGCTCCACCGCTCCCTTTCACCCTTTGGCGCGACCGACGTCATCGGGCGCAGCTTCGGGGTCATCAAGGTGCGGAGCGTCGCGGGTGGCGAATACGACTTCAGCCTTCCCCGTCGCGAATCTAAAACCGGTGCCGGTCATCGCGGATTCGCCGTCGCCCCCGACGCCACGCTGAACGATGCGGAAGCCGCGGCGCGCCGAGATTTCACCGTCAACGCGATCACCTACGATCCGTTCACCCACGAGATCATCGATCCGCATGGCGGCCAAGCCGACCTGAAGGCGGGCGTGTTGCGTCACACGAGCGCGGCGTTCGTCGAGGACCCGCTGCGGGTCCTGCGCGCGTTCCAGCTCGCGGCGCGTTTCAATTTTTCCCTGGCCCCGGCAACCGCCCAGTTGTGCCGCACGATCGTCGACACCTTTTCCGAGCTGCCGGTCGAGCGCGTGTGGGGTGAATGGGAAAAATGGGCGACAAAATCGACCAGGCCTTCGCGCGGCCTCGCCGTGCTCGAGGAAACCGGCTGGTTGGGCCATTTCCCCGAAATCGCCGCGCTCCGGGGCACGCCGCAGGAACCGGAGTGGCATCCTGAAGGCGACGTCTTCACGCACACGCAGCATTGCCTCGATGCCCTGGCCGGACTGCGCGAGTGGAAAGACAGCGAGCCCGCGCGGCGACGGCGATTGATGCTCGCCGTGCTCGCGCATGATTTCGGAAAACCAGCGACCACCTCGCATGCCGACCGGCGCGGGCAAATGCGTTGGATCAGTCCTGGCCACGAAGCCGCCGGCGGCCCGATTGCGGAAATCTTTCTCCGCCGCATCGGCGCTCCGCTCGAGCTCGCGGCGCCGGTTTGCGCGCTGGTCGTGAACCATCTCGCGCATCACCACGGACAGGCGGAATTTTCCGACACGAGCGTGCGGCGGCTGGCGCGGCGGCTGGCGCCGGCGACGATCGACGACCTCGCCCTCGTGATGCGCGCCGACCACGGCGGCCGCCCTCCCTTGGAGCCGCCGGAAACCTTGGTGCGCATCAACGAGCTTCGCGCGAAGGCCCACGCGCTCGAATTGGAAAACACCGCGCCGCGTCCGCTCGTGCTGGGTCGTCACCTTGTCGCGCTCGGCCGCAAACCGGGACCGGATTTCAAGCCGGTCTTGGATGAGGCCTTCGAGGCGCAGCTCGATGGGGCGTTCGTCGACGAAGCCGGCGGGATCGAGTGGCTCAGGCGGAAGATCTCGGCGGCGCGATAATCGGGAGCGCGTGGCCGCTGTCCGCGGCCACGCCGGTCCGCCGGACCAGCGGTGCCGTCCCAACCGTCAGTGCGCCGTCAGACAGAATTTTCGCGCGCAAGCCGCCGTTGCCCCGCAGCCATTCCTCGGCGCCGGGCCCGACGGCTTGGTCCATCCAGTAGCATGGTTTCGATTCCACGGTGCCTTCGAACTCTACGCCTCCGATGGAAAAACGCTGGCCGATGAGCGCGTTGAGATCGAGGCCACTGGTCACCACATTGCGGCGAAAGGCGCCGGCCGAGAGTGCGGGCAGGGCGAATTTTTCGCGCGCGGCCAGGACCATCTCCCAGGAGAAAAACGTGATCTGCCCCTTGTACTCCGGCTTGTAGTCAAAGAATCGGTCACCTTCCACGCCGCGGCCCGCGCGGCATTTAATTTCCCGCACTTCGACCGTGGGATTTTCGCCCGCACCCAAGCCATGGCGTCCAAAGAAATTATGGCCGGGAGAAATGAACAGGTGGTGGATGCGGACCTCCATGGAGCGAACGTACGGCGGAGGGGAAAAACCTCCAATGCGTTTTTTAACCGCAAATAAACGCGAATCCCCAGCTCGACCCCGAAGCAGGAGGTTTGGGGCTTCGGATTCGCGTCCCTTCGCGGTTAAAAAAACTTCGGCTTTTTGTTTTTCGGGAGCATCGTTCGCGGCCATGTGCGCTGCATTTTCGCCGATTCGCTCGTTTCAATGGGATCTCGCCCGGCAGGTGGAACGGCTCGACTGGCTCCTCGCCCAACTGCCGCGCTATGCGGACTGGGGTTACCAGCAACTCCACCTGCATCTCGAGGACGCAGTGGAATTCCCCAGCCTGCCCGGCGTCGCGCGCCGCGATGCCTACACCTACAAACAGTTCACGCGCCTCGTCGACGCCGCGACCCGCGTCGGCATCAAGGTCGTGCCGATCGTGAACCTGCTGGGTCACACGCAATATCTCATCAAGGTGCCGGAGCTGCGCGACATGAACGAGCTGCGCGCGGACGACGGCTCACCCATTCCGGCCGGCCAAATCTGCCCGCTCCATCCACGCACGATGGAGATTGCGGAGAAACTTCTCCGCGACATGGCGCCATTCTGCACCGCGGGCCGGGTCCACGTCGGCCTCGATGAATCGTTTCACCTCGGCCACCATCCGCTGAGCAAGGCGGAGATCGCGCGCGTCGGGCTCGCCGGGCATTTCGCGGCGCACGTCAACCGGCTGAACGCACTTTCGAATTCGCTCGGCCTCCGCATGGGCATGTGGGCCGACATGCTTTATTTCCTCCCGGACGCGATCCCGCTGCTGCCCGCGGAAGTGATCGCGTACGAATGGTACTACTATGGATTTCCGCGCCGTCCGCGGGTGGAGCTTTTCAATTTCGCGGAGAGCACGCTCGGCGAACAGCTGCGCGCCCGCGGCATGACGGTGTGGGGTTGCCCGATGAATGGCTCGGCGCGCTACGAACCGCTTCCCCATTTCACCGATCGTTTGGAAAACATCCTGTCGTGGTGGCGCCATGGCCAGCGCCTCGGGATCGAGGGCTTGCTCGTGACTTCGTGGGAGCCGTTCCGGCTGGCGATGGAAATCACCACGGTGGTCGACGCCGCCGCGGCCTCGTTGTGGCTCAATCCCGGCGTCGACGATCCGCAGGAAATGCTCGCGCGCGGCTACGCGCGGGTGTTCGGGAGCAAGTCCGCCAAGAAAGCCGCGCGCATTTCGCTCGCGAGCGATCGCCATCCGTTCAGCGGTTATCCGCGTTGGGAGATCAACGAGCGCTGGGACAATCTCTCGCGTCGCGAATCGCTGCGCCCGTTCATCGCCGAAAGGATTTTCTGCACGAAAGCCGCGGCGCCGGGCAAACCTGCGCTGCCCGCGCCGCTCGCAGCGAGCCTGGTGTTCCGGCGCTATCTGGCGGAGCGCGATGTGTTCGTGCGCCGGGCCTCGCGCGGATTGGCGAGCGCCGCCGAGGGAACCCAATTCGCCGCCGCGCTCCGGGAGGGCCAGCGCGCCGCGAGAGCGATGTGGCGCTTCACGCGTGACCGGCGCCGCCAGGGCACCAACGAACAGATCCTCGCCAACGACGCCAAGCGGCTCCGCGCGTGGCAGCGGGGGAAGGCCGATTTCGGCGGCGCGTGGCAGCTGTGCTATGTCGTGGAAAATTTTGCGCCCTGCCTGCACGTCGTGGGCGTCGAGCAGCAGTCCGGCGACGGAAAATGGCAATCGCTGCAGGGCTGTTTCACGGTCGAGTTCCAGACGCGCGCGGCACAACCACGCGCGACGGTTCGCCATGAACACGCGGCTTGTCCCGAATGGGATGGGAACCCGGCAAACTTCCCCCAGCTCCGCCTCACGCTGCGCGGCGCCGGCCAGGTCCGGATCAACGACGTTGAACTGACCGACGGAAAAACGGTGCTGCGCCCAAAGGGCTGGACCGCCAAGCGCGGGAAAGTGCTGGGCCCGAAAGCACCCACGGCGGGACTGCCGCCGTTGGATTGGACGAGAAATTTGGCGGAGATACCCCTGACGTTTTGAGGGTAGCGGGCGCCACCGTCGAAGAGCCGCCAATTCACGAGCGCGTCAGGCAACGCGCTCCACCTATTTGATCACTTTCATGTCCTTGATTTCCACGCGGCCGCGATTCGCCGAGGGTGAGCGCCAGGAAAACGAGGATCAGTCGGGTCATGGGAGAAAGAAAGGGTTGGGAAACGAAAAGGGCGTGCTTCCCGATGGAAGCACGCCCTTGTTTTCAGAATTTCGCGGTTAACCCGCGGAGTGGATTAGAACTCCTTGCGCACACGGATGTACAGGAACTGGCCCAGGGCGCCGGCGCCGTAGGTGTTCTGGTCCATCAGGCTGGTCTCGCGGCCGTTGGCCGGGGGACGGGTGTCGAACACGTTGTTCGCACCGAGCGTGATCGCCATGTTCCAGAAGCCGCGGTACGTGATCGAGGGATTCACGAGCGTGTAGGGATTTTCGCCCCAGCCATCGACCGTGTAGCCGTCGTTGAAGTAGGCGCCGATCCAATCGACCGCAACGGCCGCGCTCCAATCCTTGTAGCGCCAGCTGACAGAACCGTTGCCGCGCCATTTCGGATTGTTGTAGAGGCCGATGTTGTCGAAGTAGCCGCCGCCCAGGCCGGAATCGGTTCCGATCGCGGTGATGCGGGTCATGTCGATTTCCGTGTTGAACGTGCCGAACGACGTGTTGCGGAGGGTGTACTTGAGGCCCATGTCGAAACCCTTGTAGGTCTGGAAGGCCAGGTCGTTGTTCGCCGGAACCGCACTGATGTACTGGATCGGGCCGCCCGGGCCGTCACGCACGATGGCGTTCGGGAACTGGGCAATGCCGCGGGCCGACAGGAGGAAGTTCGTGCTCGGGACGATGATGATCTTGTCGATCTTGATGTCGAAGTAATCGACGCTGAACGACAGGTCCTTGACCTTCGGGATTTCGATGACGACGCCGGCGTACTTAACTTCCGCTTCCTCAGGTTTGAGGTTCGGATTGCCACCGGTGATGATGCGGAGCTGGGACGGAGGATCCTGGGGACGGAGCGGGTCCTGGAGAACCGTGGAGCTGAAGGCGATCGTCTGCGACGAATAGAGACGGCCGAGGTCCGGGGCCTTGAAGGCTTCGGAGTACGAGGCGCGGATCTTCACGTTCGCAATGTCGTTGTCCGGGAAACGGTAGGCCGCGGCGACCTTGGGTTTCGTGGTGTTGCCGAAGTCGCTGTACTGCTCATGACGGCCCGCGAACTGGAGTTCGAGGGACTTGAAGATCGGAACGGAGAGTTCGGTGTAGATGGACTGGACGGTGCGCTTGCCGGAGAGGGGAAGGCCGCCGCCGGAACCCACGTAAGCCGCGGTGTCGGGATTGGTGACGAGGCTGTCCTCGCGCCATTCGACGCCAACTGCGATGCCGACTTCGCCGCCGGGGACTTCGAAGAGTTTGCCGTCGACCGAAGCGTCAAAGCCTTCAGCCTCAACCCGGTTGGAACCGTTCGAGATCGTGAAGAGATTATTGACGATGGTTTGGTTGTCAGACGGGCCGAACGGGTTGATCGCGGTGCTGCGAGTCGTGCCGTTGAGGAGGGCCTGGAGGGCGGAAGCGCGGATCTGGTTGCGAGCCGTGGTGCGCACGGTGCTGAAACCGTACGAAACCGCGGTTTCGAAATTCCAGCGATCCAGCACGGTGCCGCGGAGGCCGCCGAGGAAATTCGCGCCGAAGGACTCGGTGTCGAATTTGCGGACCGGGCCGAAGTTCGTGCGGTACAGGAAGTTGTTCAGCGTGACGCCGAACGGATTGTACGGGTTGTTCGCCGGCAGCGTGAGGCCTTCCGTGAGCGAGCTGATGACGCTCGGGGTGAAGGCGTAGTACGTGTTGTCGTCGGTAAAGGTGACTTCGCCGAAGGCCGAGAGATTGTCGTTAAACTCGTGCTTGATCGAAGCGTAACCGCCCATGTTGTCGTAGGCGGGGTACAGCTGGTAGGTCTGCGCGAAGTTGTAACGGTTTTCATTGGGGATGACCCCGACTTTGGAGAAGCCGGCAATCGTCGGGTTCGCCGTCGGCACGCCGCCCGTGAGGACGTACAAGCCGGAGCTCAAGCCAGGGACCGTGGAAGCGGCGGCCTGGGCGGCGGACAAGTTGATGTTCGCCGGGAAGTTGTTCGAGCTGTTGAGATTGGAGCCCTTGTTCAGCCCAAGGTACGAGTAATCAGTGGTGTTGATTCCGTAGTCGTGGATGAAGTTGGAGGCCGAGCTCTGGTAGTTGAACGCGAACACCGCGGAGGTCTTGCCCACGCCGGTACCGGCGAGGACGCGGAACTCCTTGCGACCGGTGTCGTGGCCCACCGTGTTGCCGTAGTAGGCCTCGGTCGCGAGACCGGAGTAGTTCTTCTTCAGCTTGATGTTCAACACACCGGTGATGGCGTCCGAACCATAAATGGCGGAAGCGCCGTCCTTCAGGTATTCAATGCTCTCGACCGCGGCGGCCGGGATGGAATTGAAGTCGAAGACCGATTGGTTGTTGCTGTTCGTCAGGCCGTAGGTGATCGCGCGGCGTCCATTGATGAGGACGAGGAAGCGATTGGCGCCCAAACCACGCGGATTGGCCGTGGCCGCACCGCGCGTGAAGGAAGCAGTCTGGTAGATCGAGTTGGCCGAACCGGTGTTGAACGGCAGGCTTTGGACGAATTCACCAATCGTGCTGTAGCCCTTTTCTTCAATCTGTTGGGCGGAATAAGCCTGCACCGGGGCGGGGCTCTCATAGTCCAACCGTTTGATGCGGGAGCCCGTGACCTCGAACTTTTCGAGCTTCTGGGGCTCGGCCGGCGTGGTCGTGGTGGGCGTGGTGGTGGTGGTAGCGGCCTGGGCCTTGGCGGTCGAGGCAGCGAATGGGGCAATGCTCACTCCCAAAACAAGGGAATACGCAGCCCAAAACTTCCTTACGGAACGTTTGTTCATAGCTATGGTTAGTTGTGTGTCAGTCTCTAGCAGTCGGTCAGTGTGTGTATGTGCGAGGGCGGACCCTCGCGTGATACGTAGGGGACGGAACTCAGCAAACCATATGCCGTGATGCAATGATTTTGTTAAAGTCACCCTAACCCGCGTCGAATCGACGGTTTATTGCGACTAACGCTGTTTGGCGCCGCTTAACAAGCCCCCGGCTGGCTTGCGCCGGATTGCGCTTCCGCTCAGCGTCCGAAAATCGCCTATGAACCTGACGCGCGTTTTTGGGTTTCGGATCGCGTTGCTCCTTAGCACGCTGCTCGGTGGAAATCTGATTCATGGCGCAGAGGCGCCCATCCCAGCGAGTGCTTTCTTCAGCCTGCCGAGCGTGCGCGCCCCGCGCGTTTCCCCGGACGGAAAGAAGATCGCGTTCCTGTTTCCCAACGAAGGCCGGATGGCCCTCGGTCTCTTTGATCGCGCCACGAAGGAGGCCCGAATCATCCTGAAAGGAACGGACGAAAGCATTTTCTCCTTCTTCTGGAAAGGAAACGACCGGATCGTCTTCTCCGCCGACTTCCAAGGAAATGAGTCGTTTTTCATCGGTTCCACGGATCTTTCCGGCAAAAAGATCATCCGAATTGTCGAAACCCAGCCCGAGGAAGGACTGGCCGGAAGCGCGGGCGGCATTCTCGACGAGCTGCACTTCGATCCGGAGCGGATCATCGTGGCCGGCGTGCTTCGTGCCTCGGCCCAGCGTCCGGGAGAAACCTCGCTGCAAGAGGTGCCCATGAGCCTGGAGGCGGTTGTCGCTCGGGTGAACGTCCGGAACCGCGGTATCTCACCTCTTTTTACTTATGAGCGGACCGAAAACACCCGCAGCGTCGGCGTCGACAACGCCGGGACCGTCCGCCTCCGCTCCCGCATCGAGAAAGGCCACACCGTGGTCTGGGAAACCCGGGTGGCCGACGACAAACCGTGGCGGGTCATGGCCCGGCACCCTTTCAACGGGTACGTGGAAACCTGGAATCCGCAGTTTTTCGGCGCCGACAATGTCACGCTCTACCTCGTTTCCTACGAGGAACAGGATCGCGGCGCGCTCTATACCTATAATACCCGCACGCTGGAACGAAGCGCCGCGCTCTTCGTGCCGCCCGAAGGCGAGATTTCGGGCGTCATCATGTCGCCGGATCGCAAGGAACTGCGCGGCGTGGCTTATACGAGCGACCGCACGCACTATCACTGGTTCGATGCCGCGAGGGGCGCGCTTCAGCAGCGACTCGAGAACACCTTTTCGGGCTCCTCGGTGACGATCACGAGTAGTTCAGACGACGAAACGGTGAAACTGGTGTTCGTTTCCCACGACCGTGAGCCCGGGGTGTACTTTCTGCTCGACGAAAAAGCCGGCTCGCTCGCCAGTTTCAAACGGGTGCGCGAGATCGACCCGGCCTTGCTCAGTCCTCGCCGGCCAGTGAGTTACCGCGCCCGCGACGGCTTGGAAATCAACGGGTATCTCACGGTCCCGCGCGGGCATGAAGGCCGGCGCGTCCCGCTGGTGATGCTGCCTCACGGCGGACCGTTCGGGATTCGCGAAGAATGGGGCTACGACGCCGAGTCGCAGTTCCTCGCCAGCCGGGGTTATGCGGTGCTCCAGCCCAATTATCGCGGGTCGGGCGGATACGGTCGCGAGTTCCTTAACAAAGGCCGCCAACAGTGGGGCCGCGCGATGCAGGACGACCTGACCGATGGCGTGAAATGGGCGATCGACCAAGGCTTCGCCGATCCGAATCGCATCGCGATCTACGGCGCGAGTTACGGGGGCTACGCGGCGCTGGCGGGCGTGACGCTGACGCCGGAGCTTTACCGGTGCGCGGTCAACTACGTCGGCGCGGCGGACTTGGAGATCACCTATAAGAACCGGGGGGACGACGCGTTCACGACGTCCGAGGACTTCAACTACCAGCGCGAGTGGATCGGTCCAACGGCGGAGTACCGCGCCGCGACTTCACCGCTGAATTACGTGGAGCGCATTCGCGTCCCCACCCTCCACGCCTACGGCAAACGCGACCCGCGCGTGAAAATCGACCACTGGCAACGACTCGAACCTCTGCTCCGAAAGTACGGGAAGTCTTACGAGTCGATTGAACAGTCGCACCAAGGCCACGGCTTTCGCGACGAGAAGGCATCGATCGCTTTTTACGAACGCATGGATCAATTCTTCGCCAAGTACCTTGCGCCGGAATCAAACCCGGGAGTGCGCATCGGTGAACCCAAGGTGATCGAACTGCCCGCGAAACCCTGAGGTGGAGTGCCGGCGCGGAAGTCTCGCGTTGACCAAGGTTGCGCGCCGCCAAGCTTAGCCCCGATGCAGCGAGCGCGAACCGCGGTCCTTTCGGGGATTCTCTTCCTTTCGGGGACCAGCGCGCTGCTGTTCCAGGCGCTCTGGCTGCGGTT
This sequence comes from Verrucomicrobiota bacterium, assembly GCA_028293545.1. Taxonomy (GTDB): domain Bacteria; phylum Verrucomicrobiota; class Verrucomicrobiia; order Opitutales; family Opitutaceae; genus Opi-474. The sequence goes on from JAQGOP010000044.1 coordinate 55,804, forward strand.
GAGCGGCCTCGCCTTCGGCAACTCGGTGTGGTCGGCGGCGCTGATCCTCTCGAGCTTCATGGGCGGCCTCGCGATCGGCAACGCAATCGCGGCGCGCTGGTCGCTCGGCCCGCGCGCGCCGCTGCGGGTTTATGCCGGGCTCGAGCTGGCCGTCGCGGGGTTTGGTTGCTCGATCGTGTTCGCGCTGCCCCTGCTCGGGCAATGGCTCAGCCCGGTCTTCCAGGCGTTGTGGGATCACCATGCCGCGCTCAACGCCCTGAGATTTGGCCTCTCGTTTCTCATCCTGCTGGTGCCGACCACGGCCATGGGGCTGACGCTGCCGGTGCTGCTCGCCGACGAGGGTTTGAAATCCGCGGACTTCGGACGTTCGGTCAGCTGGCTCTATGGCTGGAACACCATCGGCGCGGTGGCGGGCGCGGCGCTGGGCGAAGGCGTTTTGATCAAGGCCGTTGGTTTGTGGGGCACGGGCTTGTTCGCTTTCGCGGCGAGCCTTCTGGCGGCAGCGGCCGCGTGGTGGCTCGCGGGACAATCGACGAAAAAAACGGTCGCGCCGGAAAGCGCCGCGGAAAAAACGGCAGCGGATCACGACCGGCTCCCGTGGCGACTGCTGCTCACGTGCGCCGGAACCGGAGCCTTGCTCCTCGGGCTCGAGGTGACCTGGTTTCGATTCCTGCGGCTGTACGTCGTGTCGTCGTCGACCGCATTTTCCATCATGCTCGCGGTGGTGCTCGCCGGCATTGGCTTGGGCAGCCTGGCGTCGGCGCTCCTCCAACGGCGCTGGACGCGCCAATCTTCGCTGCTCACTCCGCTTCTCCTGGCGACCGCGCTCGCGACCCAACTCTCCTATGTTTTTTTTCGAGCACCTTGGTCACCGGGTTCGCTGGATGTCCACTTCGTCGAAACGTCGACGGCCATCGCGAAGCTCTCAATCGCGTTGATGTTCCCGGTGGCCTTTCTCTCGGGCATTATTTTTCCCATCCTGTTGTCGCGAATCCAGGCCACCGTCCCGGGGCGCATGCGCAGCGCCGGGCTGGGCACGCTCGCCAACACGATCGGTGCGGCGATCGGACCGTTGCTCGTGACCTTCGTGCTGCTCCCAAGCCTGGGTTTCCAAAGCACCCTGCTCGCGACCAGCGCCGGCTACGCGGTCCTGGCCGTGCTCGCGAGGGAGCGCGACCCGTGGAAGTTTTCCCTCGGCAAAATGGCCTTGGGGTTCGGGCTGACGGCAGGGCTCGCGGTTTCCTTCCTCAATTTTCCAACCACCCGCGATGAACGACATTTTGAAAATGCCCGCCGTCTGTACGAAGCCGACGGTTCGCGACTGATCAAAAAACTCGAAGGCACCGCGGATACGCTGCAGGTGCTGCAGCGGGACCTGTTCGGGCAGCCGTATTACCAGCGCCTTGTCACCAATGGGTTTTCAATGTCGGCAACCCACCCGCGCAGCCAGCGGTACATGCGTTTGTTCGCCTACCTCCCGCTCGCGCTGCGGCCCGAGTCGGAAGACGCGCTTTTGATCTGCTTTGGGGTTGGCGTCACCGCCGACGCCCTGACCCGCGATCCGAAACTGAAGCGGATCGATGTCGTCGACATCTCGCGCGAGGTGCTCGGGCTCGCCCCACTCTATCGCGGCCTCGGCCAGGGCGACGCCCTTCGCGATCCGCGCGTCACGACCTACGTGCAGGACGGCCGGTTTTTCCTCCAGGCGAGCCCGCGCCAATACGACATCATCACGGGAGAACCGCCGCCGTTGAAAATGGCCGGGGCAGTGAATCTTTATACCGCGGAATTTTTCTCGCTGATGAATGCGCGGTTGAAGGAAGGCGGCGTCGCGACTTTTTGGCTGCCGATCTATCAGCTGAAGGTCGACGAGGTGAAAGCGATCCTGCGCGCTTTCCAGCAGGCGTTCCCCAACGCGTCAGTGTGGGGCGGCTCCGATCACGAGTGGGTCATGATGGGCATCAAGGGCCCTGGACACGCGGTGTCGGCCGACGAAATTTCCTGGTGGTGGAAAAATCCCGCGACGCGAGCCGACCTCGTGCGCAACGGCTTCGAACAACCCGCGCAGCTGGGCGCCACGTTCCTGATGGATGCCGACGAGATCCGCCGCATCAGCGCGGCCGTAAAACCGCTGACGGACCTTTTCCCCAGGCGGCTTTCGGACGATCCGCCGTCGATGGCTGCGACGGGTGAATTTGCGACGCCGTACCTCGATGGCGCGGCAGCGTTCGCGCGGTTCAATGGATCGCCGTTGATCGCGCGCGTGTGGCCCGCCGCACTCAAGGCTGACCTGGAGCCGTTGTTTTTCGTGCGCGACACGCTCTACACTGCAGGCACGAAAGGCGCGAACTGGCTCGCTGAGCTCGATCTGTTCCTTCGCCATACCCGGCTCCAGTCGCCGATCCTCGAAGTGCTGAAGACAGATGAGGTGCGCGTCGCGCTCGCGGAAAAAGCCGCGAACGAGAATCGCAATATCACACCCGGGATTCGCTCCGAGCTGGTGGCGGCAGCCCTCTCGCGCCGGGATCTTCACGGAGCGACCCAGCTGCTCGAAACCGGCCGCGCGCAGGGATTCGCGAACCAGAATGATTTCTACCTCCTGGTTTACCTCTACTGCCTGAACGGAGAAGTACGAAAGGCCGAGGCGCTCGTCGCCAGCGTCGGCCCGGTCCCGCGCGATTGGTTTGTCGACTGGTTCTGGGAAAAACTCGCGACGGATTTTAAATTCAGACCGCCGGTCTGAAGGTGGAGCGAGTGGAGGAAAAGTAACGTCGGTTTCTGACCGCTCATTCGACTCGGTCTAAGAACGTATAACGCTGGATGTCGTCACGGGTAATGTCCGCCATGCCGAGCGAAGCGGAGCCGGCCCGAAGACCGGCGCTACATTTACTGCAGCCGCTTCACCGTGATCCACGAACCATTGTACTTCATCCGCCAATACCCGTTTTTCGATTGGTAGAATTCAACCTCGGCATTTTGCACCGGGGGAAGTTCGTAGGTGTCGGTCCCGGTCTGGCGCCAGAGCTGTCCGTCGGTAAGCGGAAAATATGTGCCGCCCTGCCAGCCGCGAAATTCGCCGACGACATGGGCGATGAAACGCTCGCGCTTGTCCTCTTCCTGCCGGCGTTTGAACACATCCAAAGTGCGCGCGATGACGCCCGGCTCCTGCTTTTTCTTGTATTCGGCCACCGCCTCATCGGCGGCTTTTTTCTGCGCCACCTGGACGTCCTCCGCGGCGCGCTGCTGAACCTGTGCGACCGCCTGTTCCACCGCGGCGGTTTTCGCGCCGCGCGTGTACGCGTTGATGGCGGCATTCAATTCCTCCTGCTGCGCCGGCGTGAGCGCGGCAAGGCCCAGGCGCTCTTTCTGTTCCGCCGTGAGGGTCTCGGTGAAAGGCCGCTCCGGTTCCGCCGCCCGGACCGCCAAAGCCAGCATGCACGCAAGCATCACGAGACAGCCCAGGAATTTCATGCCGAAAGGTTGCACGCGGGCCATCGGCACGCCGAGAAAATTAAACCCGGTTCCGACCTCAGTCGCGAAGCACCCCTTGCGGCCCAGGCCAAAAAAAAGCGCCCGCCGCGGATGAGGCGGCGGGCGCTGGGTGAAGCTGACTTAGCTGGACGCAGCTTAGAACTTGCGGGTGAGCGAAACGTACACGAATCGACCTTCCGAGGTGTACAGGAAGCTCGGGTAGCCGGTGGAATTGCCACCCGCGCCCGCCGCGTACGGCGGGCTCTTGTCGAACACGTTGCGCGCGCCGAGTGTGACTTTCGTTTCGGAAAGCCACGGCCCGAACTCGTTGTGGAACGCGTAGGAAACCTGGGCATCGAACGTCCACGTCGTATTGACGAAGAAGTCATTGCCGTTGAGGTCGATGTCCCAGAACCCGTCCAGGTAGTTGCCGCCGAACAGGGCGCTGTAGTTCTTGTAGTTCCATTGGACTTGGGCGCGGCCCTTCCACTTCAGGTAACCGTTGTCCGAACCGGTGCCTTCAGGCGTCGGCTGGCTCACGATTTCCGTCAACGGCGTGCCGGCCACGCTCGAAACCTTGTAGTGCGTGTACATCGACCAGACCGTGGTCGCTTCGAAGCGGCCCATGGTGTCGGTCTTGAGCACGTACGACGCCGTGTAGTCGAAACCAGCGGCTTCGGTCTTGCCGATGTTGAAGAACACCGAGTTGATCACGTTGAGCGTGCCGTCCGGGTAAAGGACGACGCTTTCACCGGGGAGCAGACCGCCCGGAGCAGAACCGGCGGCGCCGCCCGGGACGCGCCCGAAGAAGCGGTTCACCGTATCCTGGTAGTTGTTCGAAACCGTGCCCTTGCGCTCGGCTTCCCAGTAATCGACGCCCAGGGTCAATCCCTTGAGGGCACCAATCTCGGGCGACCAAACGACACCGGCATTGAGGTAATTCGTCTTCTCGGGATCGAGGCGGCGGTTACCCGAAACGGTGACAGTCTGCTCGGGTTCCACCGTGTTGAAGATCGGGTGACGGATCGGAGTCAGGCCCGAGGTCGGCGTCGAATAGAGCTCGTACAACGACGGCTGGCGGAAACCCTTCGACCAGCTCGCGCGCAGGGTGAGCGTTTCGTCGATCGGCTGCCAGCGAAGGCCGAACTTCGGCACCGTCGTGGTCTGGCTCGTGGAGAGGAAGTCCTCGTAACGACCGGCAATCGTGCCGCTCAGGTCATGGGCGCCAGCGACGTTCTTCAGGAGCGGAATCGTCGCTTCGACAAACACGCCAGCCACCTTGCGCTGGCCCTGCGTGTTGGCCGTCGGGGAACTGCCGATCAGGTCGCCCGTCGCACCGTAGGGATCGGGATACTGGTTCAGCTGCTCGTGACGGATGTCGGCACCGAAGGCGAAGCCGACGCTGCCGGCGGGCATTTCGAACAGGCTGCCGGTCGAGATGACGGCGTTGAACTCATTGAGTTTGGACTCGTTGAGATCCTTCGTCGTGATCTTGGCCGCATCGACGATCTTGGCGTTGTTCGGGATGTTAACCTTGTAATAGCCGAACGGATTGTACGGCGAGCTCGTGCCGAGGTAATCCGAGCTGCCCGGCTGGAAGAACGAGTCGTTGGCGTTCAACAGGCGGTTGAAACGCGCTGCGGACACGAGCGTGTTGCGGGAGGTGTCCTTGATGGTCGAGTAGCTGTAACCTGCATCGAAGTTCCACTTGTCCATGATGTTCTCGCCGCGCAGGCCGACCGTGAAGAGCACGGCGTCGGTCGTGTTGCGGAAGATACGATTGCCGAATTCAGCGAGACGAGCGCGGGTGGTGCCCGTGATGTCGACGTTGAACGGATTGAACGGGTTGTAAGCTCCGGCGGCCGCGGCGCGGGCGCGTCCGTCGGGGAGCGGCAGCGGGTTGGCGGTCGCGGCCGGGATCACGAGTTCCGTCGAACCCGCCGTGGTGAAGTTACCGGTCGCGGCGGGCGCGAGCTGGTTCTCCGTGACGGCGTTCTGGTAGGTCGTGTCGACGTAAGCCTTGATGTTCTCCGTGCCGAAGACCTTGCGCTCGGCATAGGCGAACATACCGCGGCTGTCGCGGCGGGGATACGACATCGAATACTCGTTGAAGTTGAACGCGGACGCGTTGCCCGTGCCGTAATTGTAACCTGTGGCCGGCGTGAGGCCGTTGTTGCTGGCAGACGCGGGCGAGTTGGCCTTGATCGACTGGCCGGTGCCAGCCGGCAGGGAGCTCGCCGGGACGCCGGCCGCCAAAGCGGCAGCGCGCGTGATGTTCAAGTTCAGCGGGCTGGAGTTCGAGCTCAAGAACGGCGGGACCGCCGAGTAATCGCGGTCCTTGTTGAAGATCGCGTTTTTCTTGAAGTAGTTGAACCCCACCAAGGCACTGGCCTTGTCGGTCGAGGCGCCCGTGATGA
>JAQGOP010000062.1 GCA_028293545.1 Verrucomicrobiota bacterium
AGGGCGCGGGCGAGGCACTTGAAGATCGCCTCGGCCACGTGATGCGGCTCCTCGCCGTACACGAGCTGGACATGGAGGTTCGCGCCGAGGGCGTTGCTGAATGCGCGGCAGAATTCCTTCACGAGGATGATGTTGAAATCCCGGACAAACATCGTCGGCGCCTCCGCGGCATAGACGAGGTGCGGCCTTCCGCCGACATCGACGACCACGCGGGCGAGCGACTCATCCATCGGCAGCAGGAAAAATCCATAGCGGCGGATGCCAACCTTGTCGCCCAGCGCTTCCTTGAAGGCCTGCCCGAGCACGAGGCCGACGTCCTCGACCGTGTGGTGATAATCGACGTCGGTGTCGCCCTTCGCCTTCACTGTCAGGTCAAACAACCCGTGCTTTGCGAAGAGCGTCAGCATGTGGTCGAAAAACGGGACGCCCGTGTCGATTTTGCCCACGCCGCGGCCATCGATGGCAAGGGTCAGCGAGATATCGGTCTCGGCCGTTTTTCGCGTGACGGTCGCTGAGCGTGGGGAGGTCTTGGCCATGGGGGCAGTTGAAAGTTGAAGGGGGAAAGTTGAAAGCCCGAAAAGGCGCGAGCGGGAAGCGGGCCCAATAATTTCAACCGATCGTCACGCTCCGCCCTGCCGCCACGCATCGAGCGACTGCTGCAGGACGCCCATTTCGTCATCCGTGCCGATGCTGATGCGGAGGAACGAGGCGGTTAACGCGTGATTGGGGAAATGACGCACCAGCACCTTTCGCGAGCACAGGAAATCGTAGGCCGACTTCGCCACCGTCAGCCCGGTTTCGCCGCGCGCGTTCCTGGGCTCGGTGAAGATGAAATTTGCCTGGGAGGGATACGTGAACCATCCGCGCTCGTTCGAAAAACGGGAAAGCTGCTGGTCGCGCGTGGCCCTGACTTTCGCCACGATGGACGCGAAGTGATCGCGGTCGCCCAGCGCAGCGATGGCAGCGGCCTGCGAGAGGCGGTTGACGTTGTAACTGTCGCGCACGCGGTCGAGCAGGCCGATGAGTTCCGGCGCGGCGAGCGCATAGCCCACTCGAATCCCGGCGAGAGCGTAGGCTTTCGAGAGCGTGCGCACGACGACGAGATTCGGGAAACGCGCAAGCAGCGGGATCGCATTTTCCGCGGCAAACGGCGCGTAGGCTTCGTCAACAATGAGCAGGCCGCGGAACGAGGTGAGCACGCGTTCGAGGTCCGCGTTGGAAAAAGCGACGCCCGTCGGGGCATTGGGCGAGGTCAGGAAAAACGCGCGGGCGGACGAGGCGGCGATTCGTGCCAGCGGAAGCTGCATCGAACGGTCGAACTCGATGATGGCGGCGCGGCCGTCCTGGATTTCCACGAGCACGGGATAAAGGGAATAGCTGGGAAACATCCAGCCGGCGGTGGCGCCAAGCAGGGCGTGACCATCGGGCGCGCCGGCGGGCCGGCCCGCGGTCGACGCGGCACAGAAAATCCGGACGAGCAGATTCAGGATGTCGTCGGACCCGTTGCCGATGCAGACGTTTTCCTCCTTCAACCCGTGAAGCTGCGCCACCGCGGCGCGCAGCGGGATGCTCTTCGGATTCGGGTAGAGCCGCAGTGAAGCGCCGTCGGCGCCAATCTCCCGCCGCAGCGCTTCGGCGACGCGCGGGCTTGGCGGGTATGGGCACTCGTTGGTATTGAGCTTAACCCAACCCGCTTCGGTGGGCTGAAGCCCGGGAGTGTACGCGTGCAGCCGGAGGACATGGGGCAGCGCGAGCTGCGACAACGGGGAGGACGACATGGCGTTTATTTCTGCGTCCGGATCGTCACCGAGCGACCGTGCGCATCGAGCTGCTCCATCGCGGCAAACGCCGTCACGATCGGCTCCGCCTTGCGCAGGCTCCCGCGGCTGTACCCGATGATGCTGGTGCGGCGCTGGAAATCGGCGACCCGAAGGCCGCTGAAGAAACGACCGGCTCGGCCGGTCGGGAGGACGTGGCTCGGCCCGGCCGTGAAATCCCCGAGCGCGGTCGGCGTGAAATTTCCCAGCATGATCGCGCCCGCGGTCGTGACCGTTCGCGTGAGGACCTTCGCCGCGGAATCCTTGACCAGGAGCTCGAGATGCTCGGGGGCGACATAGTTCGCGACGCTGGCGGCTTGGGCGAGGGTCGCGACTTCGACTGCGAGGAAACCTTCCGCAAGCACCCGCGCCGTTTTTTCCGAACGCGTGATCACATGGAGCTGCTTTTCCATCTCGGCGAGGATCGCGGCAATGATCTTGGCGGAAGTCGCGACGAGATAAATTTTTTCCCGCCCGGAACCATGCTCCGCCTGGGCGAGCAAATCGGACGCCGCGAAAGCGGCCCGGGCGGTGTCGTCGGCAATGATCATGACTTCGCTGGGGCCCGGCAGGGAGTCGACGCCGACCGCGCCAAACACCTGGCGCTTGGCCTCGCAAACGAAGGCGTTGCCCGGGCCGAATACTTTATCGACCGCGGGAATCGTCGTCGTGCCGTACGCCATCGCGCCGATCGCGTGCACTCCGCCGATTTTGTAGACTTCGTCGACCCCGACCAAATGCAGCGCCGCAAGCAGGCCGTCGGCGACTTTCCCGGAGGAGTTTGACGGCGTGAACACGGCGATTTCCGGGCAGCCCGCGATCTTCGCGAGCGTCGTGGTCATCAGCACGGTCGAAACCAGCGGGACCTGCCCGCCTGGCACGTAGATCCCGACGCGCCGGATCGGATCGAATTTCTCGCCGACCGTGGCGCCGTGTTTATTTTTCGCCGTCCAATTTTTCGGCAAGCCGCGGCGATTGAACGCCAGGATGCTTTCGTGGGCCGACACCAGGGCGCGGCGGTCGGGCGCGGACAGGCGGCGCATGGCGGCGGCAAGGTCGGCGGGTTTGACGCGAAAGTCGCGGCCCTGGAGTTTGGCGCCGTCGAATTTTGCCGCGTAATAGCTGACCGCTTCGTCCCCCCGCTCACTCACCGCGGCCAGGATCGCGGCCACGCCCGCGGAGAGTTCGCGGGAAACCAAGGCTCCACGGCAGAACGCGGCCAGCTCATCGTTGAAAGTGCGGGAGGTGTGGGAAAGGGTGCGCACGAGAAAAGCTTAACGGCCGTTGAGCGCGGGGATCGTGAACGTGCTGGTCGGGAAGGATTCGTTCACGGAAACCTTGTCGAAGGTCAGCGTCACCGTCTGCGGTTTTCCGTCCCGGCCGTTGCTCGTGGTCGTGATCGACTTGGGAAAGCGGAGGCCATTGACGCGGATTTCGCCCTGTTCGCGGATGCCAATGCCGGCCTCGTTTTCGGTCAGGACCAGGCGCCCGGTCTCGTCGTCGAAGTAACGGAAAAAGATATTACTGTTATCGTGGACGAAGGCGATTTTCCGGCAGCTGATGCCGTCGATCTTTACGGTGCCTTGGTCGATCACCTTGCCGCCTTCGCGTTCGAGGCCGCGGTAAAACGCGAGATTCTCCCACGTGTTGGCCCGGAGCTTCTTGATCGGGTCGGGACCGACCAGCTGGAGTTTCCATTTCGTCGAGTCCTTCGGATCCTGCACCTTGTGCCAGGCATCGTAGCCATCGAGGCCGGTGACCTCGATGCTGCGGTCGGAGCTCGCCACGATGCGCTGCTGGAAGGGAGCTTGGACAATGATCTCGATCGTCACGAAGGTCATTTTCTTCGGATCGGTCGGGTCGGGCGTCACGAGCGAGCCGGAATAGTGGATCGATTTCACCGCGGTCAACGCGTCCTCGGGCCCCACGAAAGCACGGGCTTTGGCGATGATGGGAAGCTCTGCGCGAGCCCAACCCATCGAAAGGAGGGCGAGGGTCGCAAGACGAAAAAATCGGAGGGACACTTTGGTCATGAAACGAACAGGTTGGAGGAAAGTCCGACCGGAGGAAAGCCTCGCGAGGGGCATGAGCAGGGTTTCGGCGTAGGGCGCGGTCTTTGACCCGCTTCCGAGGTAGCGCCGGTCTTCGACCGGCTCGTTCGGACCCAACTACAAACCTGCGACGCCGTGATTGAAACGCGCAACGGAGCCGGTCGAAGACC
>JAQGOP010000063.1 GCA_028293545.1 Verrucomicrobiota bacterium
TGCGGATTTCCGCGGTGACGGCGCCGACGAGCTGCTTGTCCGCGCCTTCGACCTTGAGCTTGGTCTGGTCGGTGACGGTGACTTTGATGCCCTCGGGAATTTCCATCAGGATCGGGTGCGAGTAGCCGAGCGCGAGGTCGAGCTGCTTGCCCGTGAGGTTGGCCTTGAAGCCGACGCCCTGGATTTCAAGTTCCTTGATGTAGCCGTCGGTCACGCCCTTGACCATGCCGGCGACGATGGAGCGCGCGGTGCCGTACATGGCGTTCGCGAAGCGCGTCGTCTCGGTCGGAGCGAACGTGATCGTCTTGTCACCCACGGTGACCTTGACGGCGGCGTTGAAGGTTTTCTGGACCTTGCCCTTGGGGCCCTCGACGAGGACGGTGCCGTTGGTGACGGTGACCTTGACCTTGTCGGGGATGGGAACGGGTTGTTTGCCAATGCGGCTCATGGTGCGCGGCGGGTTACCAAACGTTGCAGAGCAGTTCACCACCGGCCTTCTGGCGACGGCAGTCCTGATCCTTCAGCAGGCCCTTCGAAGTCGAAAGGATGCTGATGCCGAGTCCATTGAGGACGCGGGGGATTTCGGTGTAAGAGTAATAGAGACGGCGGCCCGGGGTGGAGACGCGGACGATGCCCGTGATCGCGGCCGAGCCCGAGACGTATTTCATCTGGACGACGAGCGTCTTGTGCCCGAGGGCGTCGACGCCGTCCTGGTAGTCGGCGATGTAGCCTTCGGCCTTGAGAATGGCGGCGATGGATTCGCGGAGTTTGGAATGTGGCGTGCCGCATTCGGTGAGGCCGGCCTTCGACGCATTGCGGAGGCGGGTCAGGAAATCACTGATCGGATCGGTCATGGTGGATGTTGTTTGGGCGACGACGACGGGTCATATCCGACTCCCGGCGTCAAAAGGGTTTACCAGGAGGACTTGGTCACGCCGGGAATCTTGCCGGAGAGGGCGAGTTCGCGGAAGGTGATGCGGGACACGCCGAACTTGCGGATGAAGGCGCGCGGGCGGCCGCTCATCGAGCAGCGGTTGCGGATGCGCACCTTCGACGAATTCTTCGGGAGCTTCGCGAGCTTCTTCTGCGCGGCGAAGAATTCCGTGTCGGTGGTGGCCGGGTTGGCGAGGATGGACTTCAGCTCGGCGCGCTTGGCGGCGAACTTTTCCACGAGACGAATGCGCTTCTTGTTGCGCTCGATGGCGGAGGTCTTGGGCATGGACGGTAAGGTCTAAGGTGGCAGGTCTGAGGTTTAAGGTTCAGTCGGAGTGATCGCAGAGGGCCGGGGCTGACGTTCTGATGACTTAAAACTTGTCCCGCTTGATCAGGCGGCGTTGGTTTTCTGCGGGGCGGCGGCGGTGTCTGTGCGGCGGAAGGGCATGCCGAGGAGGCGAAGGAGCTCGCGGCCCTCGTCGTCGGTCTGGGCCGTGGTGACGATCGTGATGTCGAGGCCCATCGTCTTCTTCACGTTTTCCACCGTGATCTCGGGGAAGATGGTGAAATCGGTGATGCCGAGATTGTAATTGCCCTGGCCATCGAGCTTCGGCGAAACGCCGCGGAAGTCGCGGATCGTGGGGAGCGCGACCGCCAGGAGGCGGTAGAGGAATTCCCACATGGCGGCGCCGCGGAGGGTGACGTGGCAGCCGACGATCTGGTTGGGCTTCAGCTTGAAATTGGCAATGGCCTTGCGGGAGCGCGCGAGCACCGGCTTCTGGCCGGCGAGCAGCGTCATGTCGCGCTGGACGTCGGCGATCTGGTTCTTGTCGGCGTCGGCGTCGATGCCGGTGTTCAGGTTGATCTTCGCGATCTGGGGGACCTGGTGCTTGTTTTTGTAGCCGCGGCTCTTCACGAGCTCAGGGGCGACCTGCTCGGTGTAGAGTTTTTTGAGAGTGGGAACGTAGCTCATTTTAAGGGCCGCCGGATGACCGACCTGGCGGCGTGGAGAGTGATTTGACGAGTGGAAAAGGTTCAGTAACGCAGGCGCGGGACCGGCTTGGCAAGCGCGCAATCGGCGAATCAGGTGGCTGCCGCCGTTTTCCGCCGCTTGCTGCCGTCGAAGACGGCCTGGAGCATCAGATTGGAGATGTGCACGGAGCCTTCGCGCTCGGCGATGGTGCCCTGCGGATGCTCCTGCGATTTCTTGAGGTGGCGCTTGATCATCGCGACGCCTTCGACGCGGGCGCGCTGCTTGGCGGGGAGGATCTCGAGGATCTTGCCGGACTTGCCCTTTTGGGAACCGGAGATGACGACGACCTGGTCGCCGCGTTTGACGTGAAATTTCTGGGACATGTTAGAGGACCTCCGGAGCGAGCGAGATGATCTTCATGAAATTCTTCGCGCGCAGCTCGCGGGCGACGGGGCCGAAGATGCGCGTGCCGCGCGGGTTGTTGGTGGCGTCGATCAGCACGATGGCATTGCTGTCGAAGCGCAGGTAGCTGCCGTCGGAGCGACGGACCGCGGTCCTCGTGCGGACGACGACGGCCTTGGCGACCTCGCCCTTCTTCACGGTGGCCTCGGGGGAACTCTGCTTGATGTGGACGGTGATGATGTCACCCACGCCGGCGGTGTCCGTGATCTGGCCTTTGCGGCTGATCATGGCGGCCTTGCGGGCGCCGGTGTTGTCGGCGACATCGAGAATGGAGCGAAGTTGGATCATGGCGGGCCTTCGGTAGGGGGAAGGTTAACGAATCAGGCTTTCGTGGTCTTGGTGGGAACGGCCTTGGCGACATCCGTCTCGGAAATCGCGGTGCCGATGTCGGCGACGCCGGCGGAGACGATGGAGACGACGCGCCAGCGCTTGAGGCGGCTCATCGGGCGGGTCTCCATGACCTCGACCTTGTCGCCGACCTTGGTCTCGTTCTTCTCGTCGTGGACGTGGAGGACGGTCTGGCGGTTGACGACCTTGTGGTAAAGCGGGTGCGGCGTCTTGTAGGCGATGGTGACCTTGACGGACTTGTCGCCGGAGCGGCTCGTGACGAAGCCGATCTGGGTTTTGCGCGTATTACGCGTGCCGGGAGTGACGGAGGACATGGGAGGAATTTTGGATTTACGAATTACGAGTTACGATTTTTGCGAAGTCCGGATCGGCGACTGGCCAATCGTAAATCGTACTTCGTGAATCGTAATTTGTTTTAGGCGGCGACGGCCTTGCGTTTCTTTTCGTTGAGAATGGTGGACAGGCGGGCGACGTCCTTGCGGAGCGTGCGCAGCTCGTGCGTCTTCTCGACCTGGCCGGTTTGCTTGCGCATGCGCAGCTGGACGAGCTGATCCTGGATTTCGCGGAGCTTGGTGGTGATCTCGTTCGGGGCGAGGTCGCGGATTTCTTTGGAAGTCATGACAGTCTATCTCCGGTTGATTTAGGCGGCGGTGCCTTCGCGCACGATGAAACGG
>JAQGOP010000006.1 GCA_028293545.1 Verrucomicrobiota bacterium
GGTCAAGACGAACTCCGATTGAACCTTCGCTTCACCCACCGCACCGAGCGCAACCGCGCTACACGCCTTGGCGAGCTGATCGTTCGCGGCCGAGTAGGATTCGATGGAGAGGGAATCATTCGGCCAAATCAGCTGATGAGTTATTTTGGTGGGCAGCAGCACTCCCCCGCCCTTCACGGGGTCAGCCTTATATTCGAGCTGTAGCTTTGAATCGCGTCCTGACGCGGCCGACTCGAGGCGGAGCGCAGCGACGGAAGCAACCTCCGCTCCATTCGTCGCGGGAAAAATATTCCAAGACCACCAGTGGGCGACCGCGCAATTGACGAGTAGCACGGCAATCAAAACGACGATCGAGAACCTCGTGCGACGCGTAAGGAACTGGTTCAGCGCGATCACGCCCGTCGCGATTACCCACCATCCCAGCATGACCCACGACGTTGAGCTAATCACCTCCGGCGAAAGCGGCGTGTGCGCATCATCGGTCACGAACACGAAAATCAGGATCAGCAGGAACGACCCCGCCGCCGAGAGCACCACGCTCATGAAAAAACGGCCGGCGTTGATCGAGATGACTGCAAACGGCACCGCGAGCACCGTGAGGAATGCCTGCCAGCGAAGAACCTGGAGCGAGATCGCTCCAAACTGATGGAGATCCATCCCCTGCGCGATCCACCACGGGATCATCACGAGGGCCGGGACGAGGCAAAGCAACGCGAGCGTGGCGCATTTGGCGCCGAGCAACCGGCCGCTGGAAATCGGGCGGGTGATCCAGAACGCGTCCGTGTCGGAAACCGCGTCGTCGTTCACGACTCCCATCACGAGGCCGAAGCCCAGCAACGGCAGGAAAATTTTCCCGAACACCCAAGCCAGGAGATAAAACGGATAATATTGGTCGATGCCGAGCGACACCTGGATTCTCGCCATCGCCATCATGGCCGTCAGGACGACCGCCCACAGCAGCAGGATCCAACGCAGCCGGAAAAAATCCTTTCGGACGATTTGGCCCGTCAGGTTCATCTCACGGCCAGGTTTGCGTTGGACCGGTTGACTCGTGCAACCACGACGAAGATCTCGCGCAACGTCATCGGCTTCGCGGTGATTTCAAGCTGCGCGAAACGACCGCGCCGGCATGCCGCGAAACTTTCGTCGGTGTATCGCGTTTCGATCGCCCGCAGAAAATTATCCACGCGCTCCACTTCCAGCCACGTCTCCGGCAATTCCGCCAGCGCCAGTTCCTCTCCACCCGCGGTCACTTCGATCCTCCGAAAGCGCCCTTGCAGGTCTGCGATGGGCTCCGCGAGATTCAGGCGGCCGGAATCAATGATACCCACCCAGTCGGCGAGCTGCTCGACCTCGTTGATGTCGTGGGAAGAAATAAAAATCGTCCACTCCTCCTGCTGCGATACTTCCAACGCTCCCTTGATGAATTCATCCCGCACAAGCGGATCGAGCCCGCTGAACGGCTCATCGAGCACCAGCAGCCGCGGCCGATAAGCCAGGGAGGAAAGCAACGCGGCTTTCATCAACATGCCGCGCGACAGATGCTTCAGCTGGCGATCCTTGGGCAGTTCGAACTGCCGCATCAGCTTCGTCTCGAGATCAATATCCCACGTCGGATAGAACGGCCGGCAATAGCGCATCAGCTGGTCCACGGTCATCCACTCCGGCAATTTCTGGTTCTCCGAAACGTAGCCGATCTGCCGGCGCTCGCGCGGCGTCAACTTGCGGGAATCCACGCCGAGGACCCGCGCCGAACCACTCGTCGGTTCGAGCAGATTCATCAGCACCTTGATCGTCGTGGTCTTGCCCGCGCCATTCGGGCCGATGAAGGCGAAGATGCTTCCCTGCGGGACCGAGAGATCCAAGCCATGCAGCGCATCCGCCCGCCCATACCGCCGGCTGAGCTGGTGAGTTTCGATGATGTTCATTTAGAGGAATTGGTCCGCTGGTGCTTCGCGAGTTTCCGCCAGTGCGCCGCCACCGCGGCGAGCACGTCGTCCTCGTCGAGGCCGAGCTTCATCGCATCGACGACCAACCGCTCGACGTCTTCGCCGAGGAGTTCCGCGCGATCCTCCCGCCGCCCCACCTCCAGCTCGGCCACCACGCTCCCCACCGCCGGCGTGGTGATCAGGACTCCCTCCGCCACCAGCGCGGTGATCACTTTCTGCGCCGTGTTCGGGTTGATCTTCAATTCCTGGCTCAGCACCCGCAGCGACGGGAACTTCGTGCCCGGTCGCAGCTGCCCCGCCACGACCGCCTTCCTCACGGCGAAGAGGATCTGTTCCGTGACCGGCAGGCCGAGTTTCAAATCGATCGGGAACGGAAGCACACTGCACTACTCGCACTAGTGCAGCTGTGGTAGCAAGGATTTTGTGAAAAGAAATGCTGCGGCGTCTCCTGGCCGGCTCGCGCCAAATTTTTTTCCCGCGGAATCCGCGGATCAACCCGGATTCAAATCCCGATCCTGATTTTACAGGAGACGAACCGAGTGCGGAAGAGATCGGAGGCCTCGGCCTTTCTCGGTATTCCTCCTGCAGGAAAAAGGTTCGAATCTGCGTTGATGCGCGAATTTTACGGGGGAAAGTTACACCGCGCTCGCCTAAAGTCTCCGCCGCTAAACTACGCCGGCACCGAGTAAATCTGCCGTACGCCGGAGCGGTCGGACGTAAACAGGACTTCCCTTTGATCCGGTGACAGCACCGGATGCGGGTGATTGTCCTGCGTGTGCCACGAGGTGTTGCTCTCGCACAACGGCACCACTTCCATGCGTCCGCTTGCCCAATCGATGTTGAGGCGCGAAATCAAATTTCCCTTTCGCTGCTTCATGCCCGCTTCATTCGCCAGCGCATCGGTGATCACAAAATCACCCTGCCGGCTCGGAAAAAAATGCCCGTAGAAAGACGGGCGGTCGCGCGGGATCGAGATTTCCTGCAGCGGCGCCTCGGCCTCAAGCGGCGCGCGGCCAACGAATTGCTCGGGATACTCACCCGCATCCCACCGCACGCCGTGATAGATCACCGCGGCCCCGTCCTCCTGCCAGACTTCATGCGCCACGTCGTCGAGCCCGGGGTCCACCGACAAGCGAAACTCGATGGATCGGCCCGGACGGCGCACTTGCACGCGGGGTTTGCCGTCAGGCTTCAGCCAGATGCGCTCGAGCCCGAGCGGCCAGGTCCACTCGTGATTATAGAGCACAATGTCGCGGCGGAGCGGATGGTACTGCACGTGCGTCACCCACGCCGGCTCCTCCCAGCGCAGCGTTGTTTTTCCAGTCGCGACGTCCACTTCCACCAGCTGGGTGGTAAGCCCGAATGTCGCGTAGTTCTCCGACATTTCCCGGTTTCCCTTCCGCCGTTCGCCGAAACCGAGGATGCGGCTGTCGGCCAGGCTCAGCAGCATGTGCTCGCCCGCCGCGTCGAGATGACAGTAGCCGACGCAGCGATCCGGCGGAATTTCCACGAGCATCCGGCGCCTTCCATCGTGCACGTTCACGCAGTCGAGCTGGCCCCAACCGTCCTCCCGGCCCCAGACAAAGTACAAATTTCCCGAGGCCGGATGCAGGCAGGGGCTGGATTTGTTGAGTCCATGTTTCGCAACGGTGCCGTTGAAAAGATAATCCTCCTTGGGATCCCCCGACTTCGGCCGCGCGAAATAAGGATAGGCCTGCATCGCCGGCCCGGGAAAAATCGCGAGCGGCTCCATCTTTCCCGAAGTCCGGTCGATGCGCGCCAGGCTCGCGCCCTCGGCGTGCCCGGAAAACCCGTTCGTGATCGCCGCCAGCACCGCGCCATCCGCGGTCAGGCTGTAACTGGTGAAATAGAGCAGCTGACAATTCGCGCTGAGCGGCGACTCGGGACGCGGCGCCTGCATATCAGGTCAGCAAATCCTCGGGCTCCGGACGCGGGCCCGTTTGGGGCGGAACGACCGGCGGTGGAATGAGCGGAGTAAGCCGTGCTTTCAGCGCCTCCGTGACGGCCGCGGCCCGACGCCGATAATAGAGCACCATGCCGCCTTGGTAGAGTAGCGTCACAAACGCGACCAAGCCATAAAGCGTGTACATCCCGATCGGGAGATAGGCCCGGATCAGCGGCAGCAGCGGCGCGAGATCGACGCCGAACTCACCGAGTGTGGTGGAATACGGCGTCAGCTGGCCCATCGTCGTTTCGAGGTCGAAGCTGAAAAGCTGCCGCGCACAATACACGACGATCACAGTGAGCACGAGCAGCTGGCTGCGTTCGAGTCGGCGGAGTCCATTGATGTCACCGCGCACGAGCAGGGTGCGCCCGGATAATTCCATCAAACCGCCGGCGACGACGAGGACCGAGAACATGAATCCCATGAGGTCCCCGAACATCAGCGAAACCGGCGCAGCCAACCCAGCCACGATCACCAAACCCAGCCCATCGAAGCGCGCCATCCGCAGGACGCGGCGGAGAGTCTCCTGGGCTAAAGGCGGCGGTTTCATTGGCCCCGCAGCGTGCGAGGCCCCGTCAACGCCAGCGAGTCCATTCCGCGCCCTTCGCCTTCGCGAAAAAATCGAGTCGGCAGCGCGCGCCCAACCGGGCAAGTTGGCAAGCGTTTCCGGGCCGCGAAGATCTTCAAACGACATCCGCATGACCTCTTCCGATTTGATCAAACGTGTCATCGGCAAATCTCGCGCGGATTCGGCTCGGTAGATTTTCCGCTCGGGATAGAAAATGCGCCGGCCGACATGTCCTGATTTTTGGACGACGCGCGAAGTCCCGAAATCTCGGTTCTGATTCGCGTCCATTCGCGTCCATTCGCGGTTAAAAATTCAGGACGTTCGAGGTTCGCGATTGAGCGCCGCCCACCAAACCAAAGCGATGAACACCGCCTGAAACGGGAGCCGCAACCACAGCGTCAGCGGGGAAAAATCGAAACCAGGCATGTAACCCTGCAGCGCCACGTGCATGTTTGCCGGGAAGACCGCGAGCAACAACGCGATCAGGCCCCACCCCGCCAGTCGACGCGTGGCGCTCCACATCAAGCCGATGCCGCCGAGAATTTCCGCGATGCCTGAGATGCAGTTGAGGGCCTCCGGCCACGGCAGCCAGGACGGCATCATGCCGAGGTAAACCGCCGGCGCGCGGAAATGATTCGCCCCGGCGATGAGAAAAAACACCGCGAGCACACCCCGTAAAATTCGTCGGGCCATCGTCAAATCACCTGGGTCTTGACCGCCCCGCCGTCGGGCAGGCAGGTGCGCACGATAAGTTTTGAAAACACGC
The DNA here is from genome assembly GCA_028293545.1 of Verrucomicrobiota bacterium. Lineage (GTDB taxonomy): Bacteria > Verrucomicrobiota > Verrucomicrobiia > Opitutales > Opitutaceae > Opi-474. Next base: position 5,250 of record JAQGOP010000006.1, read on the forward strand.
CCATGGTTTCATGACCACCAACGTAGAAGCGAACCCGCGACAGCCACGAGGACGAAAACCAAAACGCCGAGACGAGAACCCGTCGCCGATAGGGATCGTCGCCCCTCGCATTGCGAAGAACCTGGGGTCTGGCTAGGATGCCCCGTTGGGGCGCAGAATTTGAAACGGCCGCGCATAGCGAAGAACCTCAGCCCGGGAAATCGACGCCCCTCGCATAACGGAGAACCTGGGCTCGTCGGATCGACGCCCCAACGGGGCAATCCAGCCAGAGCCCAGGGCAACGCCCTGGGTTTTGATTCGATAAATTTCCAGCCCTGAAGGGGCGGCCCAATGAGAATCGCGAAAACCCACGCACCATTGGAACGCCCTTTCAGGGCTACGGTTTTCTCCAACAAAAACCCAGGGCGTTGCCCTGGGCTCTGGCTAGGATGCCCCGTTGGGGCGCAGAACTCTAAACGCCCGCGCATAGCGCAGAACCTCGGCCCGGTGAATCGACGTCCCTCGCATAGCACCGGACCTCGGCTCGGGGGATCTCGTCGCCCTTCGCATAGCGAAGAACCAAGGCTCACCGGATCGACGCCCTTCGCATAGCGAAGAACCTGGGCTTGCCGGATCGACGCCCCAACGGGGCAATCCAGCCAGAGCCCAGGGCAACGCCCTGGGTTTTGATTCGATAGTTTTCCAGCCCTGAAGGGGCGGCCAAATGAGAATCACGAAAACCCACGCCACCTTTAGAACGCCCTTTCAGGGCTACGGTTTTCTCGAATGGAAACCCAGGGCGTTGCCCTGGGCTCTGGCTAGGATGCCCCGTTGGGGCGCAGAACTCGAAACGTCCGCGCATAGCGCAGAACCTCGACTCGAGGAATCGTCGCCCCTCGCATAGCACCGAACCTCGGCTCGGGGGATCTCGTCGCCCTTCTCAAAGCGAAGAACCTGGGCCCACCGGATCGACGCCCCTCGCATAACGAAGAATCTGGGCTTGCCGGATCGACGCCCCAACGGGGCAATCCAGCCAGAGCCCAGGGCAACGCCCTGGGTTTTGATTCGATAAAATCCCAGCCCTGAAGGGGCGGCCTAATGAGAATCACGAAAATCCACGCACCATTGGAACGCCCTTTCAGGGCTACGGTTTTCTCCAACCAAAACCCAGGGCGTTGCCCTGGGCTCTGGCTAGGATGCCCCGTTGGGGCGCAGAACTCTAAACGCCCGCGCATAGCGCAGAATCTCGGCTCGGCGGATCTCGTCGCCCCTCGCATAGCATCGGACCTGGGCTCACCGGATCGACGCCCCAACGGGGCTCTCCAGCCAGAGCCCAGGGCAACGCCCTGGGTTTTGATTCGATAAAATCCCAGCCCTGAAGGGGCGGCCTAATAAGAATCAGAGAAGCTCGAAACGCTTCACCGCTTGTCGCGTTCTAGATTCAACCACGCCACTTCCTTCGGCGTAAGCGTCACGCTGAGGCAGCCCATTGAATCCGCGGTTTCGCTGATCTGGCGCGGGCCGATCAATGCGAAGGTCGGGAAAGCCTGGGTTAGCACGTAGGACGCCGCGATGTTGATCGGTGACACGCCCTTTTCCTTCGCGAGCTCGATCGCGCGGTCGCGGCGCTGGAAATTGTCGTCGGAATACCAGCAACGCACCAGCTCAGTGTCCGCCAGCTTGTCGCGACCCGCACGCGGCGTGAAGAACCCACGGGCCTGGCTCGACCACGCGAGCAATGGCATCTGGGTTTTTTTGAGCCACTTCCGGGATTCCGGATCGCTCGCCGCCTCGCAACCTGCCCACGGCGCCTGCACCATGCGCGCGAGGCTGAAATTGTTGCTGAGCACACCGAAGCCCTGCAGGCCCTTGCGCTTCGCATAGCGGTTCGCCGCCGCAAGCCGCGCGATCGTCCAGTTGGACCCGCCGAAGACCTTCATGCGCCCCGCGGTCACGTGCTCGTTCAACACATCGACAAACTCGCCGATCGGCACGTCGAGGTTGTCGCGATGCATCATATAGATGTCCACGTAGCTCGTCTGGAGGCGGTCCAGCGTGATGAGCAGCTGGCTCGTCAGTCCTTCCGGGGTGCAGAACGGCGTATGGGCGCCCTTGCCGATGACGACCATCTCGCCGCGGTTGCCGCGGTTCTTCATCCACTGCCCGAGAAGCCGTTCCATCAATCCATCCCAATACACAAACGCGGTGTCGAACGCGTTGCCGCCGCGTTGGACATAGTCGTCCCACACCGCCGCGCCGTGCGGCATCGTGGTCTGGTTGTCGCAGCCAAAAACCAGGCGCGAAACCGGCTGGGGAATTCCCATGATGGTGCCGTACGTCATCGGCGCATCCGCACGGCGCGTGAGCGGGCGACCCGAGTGCGTGTGCGTGAAAGCCGCGGGTTTTTCCGCTTCATAAACCAGGCCGATCGCGGCGCGCCAGGCATCCAGCGCCGTCATGTTTCCCAGCGTGTCAGCCACAGACATCTCCGGCACGTCGCGCAGTCCCGCCGCCAAGGCCTTCGCGAAAGCGTCGGCCTCGAGCCCATAAAGATTTTCCGGGGTTTGCACCGTGATCTCTTCGGGCTCCGCGCCGTATCTGTTCACCGTGATCTTGCACGGCACGTCGTCGCCGGCCGGAATCCACGGCGACGGAATGACAATCGAACCCGCGCTGCCGTAGACCCGGGCCGAGCCGTCCTGGCCGAGGCCGACGCCGCACGAAACCTGGGCAATGACCGCATTCGGGAATTTCAAGGTGGCCGCCGTGTACACGTCGACACCGGTTTCCGGATGCAGGTGTCCCGCGCCTGAAACCGCCGAGGGATCGAGAAATGGCTGCCCCGCGGCCGCGCCTGCGATCAATCGCGAGAAGGAAACCGGGTAACAGCCGACGTCGAGGATGCCGCCGCCACCGAGGGCGTTGTTCCAATGGCGCTTGTTCGCATCGAAACCTGCGGCGTAGCTGAACGTCGCCTGGATGAGTTTCACGTCGCCGATCGCGCCGCTCTTCACCAGTTCGACGATCTTCGCCGTCTGCGGATGACAGCGATACATGAACGCCTCCATCAGGAGCACGTTGTGCTCGCGGCAAACCTGCGCCGCCACCGTCGCCTCGGCGTGGTTCAAGCCGAGGGGTTTTTCACACAGGATGTGTTTTCCCGCTTCCGCGGCGCGGATGATCCAGTGGAGGTGCATCGGATGCGGCGTGGCGATGTAAACGGCTTCGACGCCAGGATCGGCGAGAAGCGCTTCGTAGCTGCCGTGGGCCCGCTCGACTTTGAACTCCGTCGCGAATTTGTCGGCCGCTTCCTGCGTGCGACTTCCCACCGCCGCCAGTCGCCCCAGCTTCGAGCGTGCGACGCCCGTGGCGAAAATTCCGGCGATGCGACCGGTACTTAGGATGCCCCAGTTCAACGGTGAAGTCATAAGTCGCCACGATTGAAGAATTTCACCGGCGAATGCAAGTGAAGCGTCACGCCGCGGCGGACTGGGGGCGGATTTTCGATTGCGGATTGCGGATACCGGAAACCGGATAGTTAGTTTCAGCGGTCGGAAGGGTGAGAGTTAAGGCGTTCGTTGGATTGGATCGGCGGGGTTTGGAACTATCCGAAATCCGGTATCCGCAATCCGCAATCGGCCCCCCTGCTCCTTGCTTCCTTCGTCCGCGGACCTGACACTCAGCCATGCTGACAAAAGCGGAACTCCAGCGCCTGCGCTCGCTGCGCGAGAAAAAACATCGCGAGGAATTGGGCCGCTTCGTGGTCGAAGGCGAAAAAGTCACCGCCGAGCTCCTCGCCGCATATTATCCGTTCGAGGAAATTTATGTGACCTCTTCCGGGCGCGACGACATCGAGCGCCTGCTCGCTGCGATTCCCGATCGCCCTAGCACCCCGCGTCCGCCGGTCATCGAAATCACCGACGAGGAAATGGCGCGCGCCAGCCATTTCCCAACGCCGTCGCGCGTCTTTGCCGTCGGCCGGATCCATCGCGACCCGCTCGCGCCCGACGCGCTCAACGAGGGCCTCACCCTCGCCTTGGACGGAGTGCAGGACCCGGGCAACGTGGGCACGCTGTTGCGCATCGCCGACTGGTTTGGATTGAGCCGAGTCGTGCTCTCGCTCGATTGCGCGGACCTCTTTCATCAAAAGGTGATCAACGCCAGCATGGGTTCATTCGCGCGCGTGTCGGTACACACGGCGGATCTTTCGCTCGCGCTGGCCGACGCGAAAGTCCCGGTGCTGGGCTGCGATCTCATCGGTGGCGACGTGCACGCGCTTCCGTCGCTGCACGACGCCGTGATCGTGATCGGCAGCGAAGGCTCCGGCCTTTCCCCCGCCGTGAAGAGCCGGGTGACAAGCTTCGTCACGATCCCGCGTTACGGCCGCGCCGAGTCGCTCAACGCCGCCATCGCCGCCGCCATCGTGTGCGACAATCTCCGCCGCAGCAGCGCGGGCGGTGGGTCAGTTCCCGGATTTTGAACAGAAGGCAACGAAGGTAACGAAGCGGTTCTGGTCGGCAGAATCGTTCGTGCCCTTTACGATTAGTCTGGAGGGTTCCGGAACCCAGACCCCAAGGCACGAACGATTACGCGAACCTGCCTCACTTTGAGGTTCTGGTTGGCGAAACCGATCGTGCCATTGACGGCGTGGGACCGGAATCTCGAAACCTATTTCGTGAAGGGCTACGAACGATTCTGCCGACCAGAACCTCTTCGTTTTCTTCGTTGCCTTCTGTTCAAAAGGTTTGGCTGGCTCGAGCTCTGAGCAGGCGGGCCGCCTGCGCTACTTGCCGGCCTTCTTTTTCGCGCCGTTGCCACCGCCGCCGATGTGCAGCGCCATCCCGGCGAACACGCCGATTGCGAACACGCCGAAGAAGATCACCGCCGCCGAGGCGTGGATCGGATCCTTCGCGGTAGTGCCCGCCACGGGAAAATTGAAACTGATCACCTGGGGATTGTTCATGCCCACGTAAAGCACGACAAAAAACAGGGCGAGGAACCAGATGGTCTTGAGAACGGCCTTTAAGCTCATGCTGGGGAAATAGGGCCCCGGCGGGGAAATTCGAAGGTCAAAATTCGAAATTCGAATCGTGGCCTTCGAATTTCACGCCTTCGGAGTGACCGTCCCCCACTCCTTGCTGCGCAACGCCCGCGGGGAAACCCCGAAAAGCTCCCGCACCCATCGCGAAAAATGAAACGGCGTCTGGAATCCGCAGCGGAAGGCGATCTCGCCCACGGTCAGGCCTGTCTCCCGCAAGAGTTGCGCGCCGCGGCGCGTGCGCGTTTCCCACACGTGCCGGATCGGGGTCGTGCCGAGGTGGCGGCGGAAGAGTTTCACGAGCTGCGCCGGCGACACGCCCGCTTCGCGCGCGAGCGCGGGAAGGTTCACTGCCTGGTGGCCCTCCTGACCGATCCACTCCAGCGCCCGACGCAATGCATCCGGTTCCTCGGGCGCGGAGTGCGGCGCGCGCTGGCCGGCGAACAAATACTCCTGCAACGCCGCCAACCCGAGCGACTCCACCAACCCCGGCGCCCGCTCTCCGGCGGCCAGCGGCAGCGAAAGCCCGAGCTCCATCAGCTGCTCAAACCGTCGCGTGACCGGCAGCACCTCCGGCGCGGCGATGCAGGCCCGCGCCAGATCGCCGCCGACCAACGCCGGCGCGACCGAACACCACGTATGATGCGTCTTTCGTTTTTCGGAGAGCCGAAAAAATTCGCGCAACCCCGGGCGAAACAATCCGACCTGCCCCGCCAGGATCGCGACCTCGCGGCCGGCGACGTCGACCTTGGCATCGCCTTCGACGAGCACCACCAGCTGGTAATCCTGCTGGACGCGCGGGCCGCACGTTCCGCCGGGTTCGTAGACCACGTCACCGAAGAGGACCTGCGCCGACCGCGCGAAACGTAGTCTTTTGGGTATGTTTTGGAGAGCCACGTTGCTAGCCCGACGCCGGGAAATATGCTAATAGGTATGCTGTCGTTATGAGCTCCGCAACCCTCGAGTCCTCCCCTCCTGCCGCCCAGCCCTCGCTCGTCACTGAGACCGGGGGGTTCGCGGGCACGCGCCGCAACACCTTTCCGAAGGTTCGCCCGCCGGGGTATTTCTCCCCGGACGCGGACCAGGCGGCGATCAAGGCATTCTACCAGGCGAACGGATATTTCGTCCTCGAGAACGGATTCACCGCCGAGGAGGTCGAGGCGCTCAAGCAAGAGACGACGCTGATCTGCCGCGGCGAGCGGGGCGAATTGCCGAACCAGGAAAAAGCGAATCCCGCGGAGCCGGATGAATCCGTGCTGTCGCGTTTCCTGTGCATTCACTTTCCGCACAAATGCTCGGACGTGATGCTGGCCACGCTGCACAGCCAGCCGACGGTGCAGGCGCTCACGACGATTATCGGGCCGAACGTGAAATGCATGCAGTCGATGCTCTTCATGAAGGCCTCCGGCAAACCGGGGCAGGCCTGGCACCAGGACGAGGATTACATCGCGACGCGGGACAAATCCCTCGTCGGCGCCTGGATCGCGATGGACCGGGCGACCGTGGAAAACGGCTGCCTATGGGTGATGCCCGGTTCGCATCGTCCCGGAATCCTTTGGGAACAGCGCTGGCACGGCGACCGTCGTTTCGACTGTGCGGAGCAGTCCATTAATTTCCCGTTCACTGACGACCAATCGATTCCGGTCGAGGTTGAGCCGGGCTCGGTGGTTTTTTTCAACGGTTACCTGTTGCACCGCTCGCTGCCGAACCGGGCGCCGGCGGGGACTTTTCGCCGTTCGCTCGTGAATCATTTCATGAGCTGCGAGTCCCACCTGCCGTGGGGAAAGCTGCCGGAGCACGACCACATCGCGCACCACGACAATCGCGATGTCGTGATCGTCGCCGGCCAGGATCCGTATGCGTGGAAAGGCTACGCGAGCATCAACAAGCCGCACGTGCGCCCCAGCGGCGACGGCGGCTGCATCAAGTGGACCGACGGCACGAAGCTGCCGTACCAGGAGTAGCGCAGGCGGCCCGCCTGCTCCGAGGGATCGAAATTCGAAATTGATTTCAATCCCCGAAGCAGGCGGGCGCCTGCGCTACTTGGGGCAATCCGCCCGGAACTATTTGAACAGAAGGCAACCAAGGGAACGAAGAGTCCCACGTCAACGGAGCCGTTCGTGACCCTTCACGAGATCGGTCTGGGAATTCTCGATTCTCCGCCATCGATGGCACGATCGATTTCGCGAACCAGAAACTCTTCGTTCCCTTGGTTGCCTTCTGTTCAAATGGATTGGAGTTCGATCTCCGGAGCAGGCGGGCCGCCGGCGCTCCTTGCTGAATGTTCGGCCGATGCCGGACGCTTCCCTGTTGCGGTCGTGAAATCAGTCGGCGCAGCATCGGCTTGATCCACTCTTTCCATGACTACTCCCAACCTTGCCCAGCAGCGCGCGTTTTTCGAAACCTACGGTTTCCTCAAGCTCACCGGCCTGCTGAAAAACGAAGCGGCCCACATCATCTCGGAGTTCGAGGCGGTTTTCCCGCAGGTCGGGCTCAACCACGACGGCACCAAGCGCACGATGATCGTGCCGTTCGTCGACCAACGCCCCGGGCTTTGCGCGCTGCTCGATCATCCCGCCGTCCTTGAAGCGGTCGGCAACCTCATCGGACCGGATTTCAACTACGTCAGCAGCGACGGCAACTACTACACCGGCGAGACGAGCTGGCACCGCGACAGCAATTACCAGAGCAACAGCTATATCAAACTCGCGCTCTACCTCGATCCCGTGACGCGCGACACCGGCTGCCTGCGCGTGATCCCCGGTTCGCACCTCGATGCGGGCATCGGGATGTGGCACGACGAAACCTTGCGCGGCTCGGAGAAAAATTACGGGCAGCACATGCGCGACCTGCCCTCGTACCCGATCGAGAGCCAGCCCGGCGACGTATTACTCTTCAACCATCGCACGCTCCACGCCTCCTTCGGCGGCGGCACGCGGCGTCGCATGTTCACGATGAATCTCGGGCGCCGCGCGAAGACTTCGACCGAGGTCGACGACCTCATTTCCTACTGCGACTGGCACATGTACAACCACGGCGCCCGCCAGCCCTACGGCAACGCCATGCTCGAAACCGCGTCCCCCGAGCGCAAAGTCCACCTCAGCCAGCCGCTCGAATTCTGGAACGCCGCCATCGAACACAACCGCCTCCGGAAATCCCAGGGTACGGTCGGATGAAGAAGTAGCGCAGGCGGCCCGCCTGCTCCGAAGATCGGAATCCGAATCCTTTCTCCAACCCCGGAGCAGGCGAGCCGCCTGCGCTACCTCAACCGCTCTCCAAAAATCCATGCACACTCGCCGCGATTTCATCCGCTCCACCGCCCTCGGCGCCGCCGCCGTCACGGTTTCACCCCAGCTGATTGCCAGCGAGGCCCGTGCGCCCGCCCACGCTTCGGCCGCGGCGGCAAAGACTCCCGCCTCGCGCCGCGCCCTCGTCGCCGATCATCACAATCTCTTCAACGGCGACTCCTGCGTTTACTTCTACAATCCCGAGCGCTGGCAGCCGGAAGGCGGGCCTTTTTCCGCGAAGGCCATCCACCGCTACGTGGAAAATCTCCAGCAGAACGGCATCGATACTTTCCTGATCAACGCGAACGCCTCGAAGGCGTGGTACCCGAGCAAGGTGATTCCCACCGTCGTCGACGGCTACAAGCGCGGCGATCGTGAGTTCTTTCGCGGCCACGCGATTTGCGCCGGCGTGACCAAGCCCGAGGAAATCGAAAAATTCCTCGATACGTCGGTGAAGTTCTACAACCAGTACCTCGACCTCCTCGAGGCCGGCGTCGACTGGCTCGCGGAAACCTCCAAGGCCTGCCGCGCCCGCGGCGTCGCGCCGTGGGTCAGCATCCGCATGAACGACCTGCACGGGCACCGCAATTTTCCCGGCAGTTTCTTCAATCACCCCATGCTGCGCCGGCCCGAGATGCGGCTGCACCATAGCACCTACCCTTCGATGGCGGGGGACCTCACGTATCGCGAGGGGCTCAACTACGAGTTGCCCGAAGTGCGCGACATGATGTTCGCGCAGATCCGCGAGGTGGTGGAAGATTATGACTTCGACGGGCTGGAGCTCGACTGGTGGCGCAATCCCCTCTGCTGCGAGCCCAACGCGTCGGAGAAAACCATCGCCATGATGTCCGATTGGTTTCGCGAAGTGCGCGCGCTCACCGCAAAGCGCGCCGCCAAGACCGGCCGGCCCTGCTATCTCGGCATGCGGCTGCCGGGCCGACTCGAAACGCTGCGGTCGATCGGCATCGACGTCGTCGCGCTCTGCCAGGACGGCACGCTGGATTTTTTGTGCCCCTCCGGTTTCTGGCGGACTTCGTGGGACATGCCCCACGACGAAATTCGCCGCCAGGTCGGCGAGCATCCCGCGATCTTTGGCGTGATCGAGGACGGCGCGAATGCCGTGCCCACCCTGGCCCCCAGCACCGGTGCGAGCCGTGAAATTCGCCTGATTTCCGCAAGCCAGGAAATGCTCTCCGCCAACGCCGCGGGCAAGCTGGCGCTCGGTGCCGACGGCATTGAGTGGTTCAATTTTTACTGCACCGACCAGACGCGCATCCCAGGCCTCATTTCCGATTACACTTTCCTGCGCGACATCGATCGGCTCGATGTGCTGCGCGGCCGGCCCAAGCACTATACTTTCGCTGACCGGGGCTTCACGGGCCTCGCGCAGCCGCCGTTTGAAGCGCCTCCGCAGATCCCCGTGATTCTCGAGAAAAACTGGCGGCATTCCTTTCGCCTGCCGATGTGCGCCGAACCGGGGGACCGAAAGCTTAGGCTGGTCATCCAGGTCGCGGTGAAGAAAACGGACCCGGTGGGCGACCTGCCTGTCGTGTTCAACGCGTGCTGGCCCAATGCCGCGCGCACCACCACCGATCGCCTATTGTATCCCTGCGGGCCCTTCACGCTCCACACACCGGACCGCGTCGCGTACAACTACGAGTTTCCCATCGGCCTCGTGCGCGACGGGTGGAACGAAATTGTCCTGGAGAATGGCGCGGATCTTCCGGTGACCATCGCCAGCCTCGAACTCGCCGTGATGCCGATCACCTAAGCTGCGCGCCGCGTAAATTCCAAATGTCGAAGCATCCTCCTGCCCTGCCACGCGACCAGCGTCCCTGGCCCGAGCGGAATTGGAAATGGCTCCTGCCGGTCGCGCTGACGGCGCTGGCTGGGATCGTGTTCGCGTTCATTGCCGGCGTCGTGAGCGTCATGAAATCCTCCGAGCCGTACCAACTCGCGATCGCGCGCGCCCGGTCGTCGCCGGCGGTGGTCGCAGCGCTCGGCGAGCCGATCACCGAGGGCTTCCTCATGTTGGGCAACATCCACGTCAGCGGCACCGCGGGCCAGGCCCAGTTCGAAATCCCACTGCGCGCCCCGCGGGAAGCCGGCACGCTTTACGCCGTGGCGAACCGGGCCGCGGGCGTGTGGAAATTTGAGACCCTGATGGTCGTGGGCCAATCCTCCCACACACGAATCAACCTGCTTCCACCGGACGCGGGAAATCCCCTGAAGTAGCGCACGCGACCCGCCTGCTCGGAGCAGCCTCAGCTCCAATGAAGCATCTAAAGCCCGCGCGAGGTCGCTGGGACAATTCGCTCCTTCCTCAAACTTTCTTTTCCGTCAGCTCGTCGTAGGCCACGCCCAGGTTTCCGCCGAGGCGATTCGGGCGCGGCGCATGGAAATCGGGAAACCCGGGAAGATTCTCCAAGGTCACGATTTCCGCCTTGGATTTTCCCGTGGCGATCTCCTTCTGCACGTACTCGAGCACCGCGCTAAAATAATCGCGGAAAACGAGGAGGTCGTCGCGGGTGGTCGTCACCCCGAATTTCGTGCTGCCGTGTCCACAGACATAAATCGCGTCCGCAGGATACGTCTTGGCCACTTCCTCCAGGCGCGCGATCCAACCGTGGATGCTCCCGCCCGAGGGGCGATCGATCACCGGGTAAAGGCGGTTGAACACAATATCGCCCATGTGGACCACGTTAGCCTTTTCGAAAAGGACCACCACGTCGCCCGAGGTGTGCGCCGGCCCGAAATATTGGGCGGTCACGATCTCGTCGCCGAAATCCCGGCGCCAGACATCCTTGAACGTCGCATCAGGAAAGGTCTGCTGCGCGAGGTTCGGTCTGCCCGAACCTGGTGCGCCGGGCCGGTCGGTTTTCGCGGCGCGCTCGGCGGCGGCGAACATGAGCTTCGGCACATTGTCCTGCGCCACGATCGTGCGCGCCGCGGCCTTGAACACGCCGTTGCCGCTGGTGTGGTCGGCGTGGTGATGCGTGTTGAGCACGACGTCGATCATCCGCGCGCCGCGATCCGGCAATCCCGCGAGGCAGATCGCCGCCGTGTCCGGAAACTGCGTGTCGACCACGACCAAGGCGTCCTTGCTCGACAGCCAGCCAATCGTGCCGCCGCGACCGGTGAAAAGGCCCACGCCGCGTCGCAGCGGGCGAAATGCGGTGACGGCATCAGGCGAAGCCGGGGCGGCGGGTGCCGACGGTTGTCCAAAAATATCCGAGCGGGCGGCGAGGCCCGCGGACGCGAGCAGCGAGGACCGAACCAGGAATTCGCGGCGGTTCATGCCCGGAAGCGTAACCACTAATGAACGCTTATAAACGCTAATTTCCGGATCCCCATCCGCGCCATCCAAGTTTCAGGTTCGCTTTGATTTGTGCCCCTGTGTCGCGAGGTCCGAAACAGTCTCTCGTACAAAAATCGTGTAACCTTTCGAGGCGGTCGCGGTTTTTCCTGCACCCAGCCCTCACCCTTTTTCCGTCCGCTGAAATTAACTATCCGGTTTCCGGTATCCGATTTCCGCAATTTCCCCACCATGTCCGCCCTCTTTCTCCGTGATTGCCGCTTATCCAGATATTCGTGTCGAATCGTCCTCGCTAGTGGTTAATTCCGCTTCCGACGCCGTGGACTCCGCGACCGAAACAGTCTCCGACCATGATCTTATGCTCGCCGTGCGCGACGGCGACTTGGCCGCGCTTGGCGATCTTTTCGAACGCCACCACGGCCCGCTGTTCGGTTTCCTCGTCAAGCTCACCGGTCATCGCAACGCCGCCGAGGACATCGCGCAGACCGTGTTCCAGCGCATGCTGAAATACCGCCACACGTATCGCGACGACGGCAGCTTCACCGCGTGGATGTACCATTTGGGCCGCCGCTGCGCCGCGGATCACTTCCGCAAGAGCAACGCCGCCCCCGCTCCCACCGATCCGGCCAATCTCCAGGATCACGCCGACGAAACGCCCCACGCCGGCGACCGCGCCGCCACGCGCGACGATCATGCGCTGCTCCATTTCGCCTTGGGCCGGCTCGATCGCGATGATCGCGAGGTTCTCCTCCTCAGCCGCTTCCAGGAACTCTCCTTCGCCGAAGTCGCCGCGATCCTCGAATGCTCGGTCGGCGCCGCCAAAGTACGCGCGCATCGCGCCCTCCGCCAGCTGCGCGACACCTACTTCAAACTCCAAAAGGAGAAACTTACCTGATTCGCCAACGCGATCAGCCGGAGCTCCTTCACCTTCTCTACCCAATGAACTGCACCGAAGCCCAGGAACGTTTTGCCGATGTGCTCGATGGCCGCCTGCCCGAGGCCGGCACCGCGGAAGTCCGCACGCACCTCGCGTCCTGCCCCGATTGCCAGCGGGAGTATTCCTCGCTCGCCCAGACTCTTGTCGAGCTCGACGCCCTGCCCGCCGCCAAGCCGGGCCCGGCCCTCCGCCAGAATTTTTACGCCATGCTCGAGGAGGAAAAAAATTCCGCCGCCAGCATCGCCGCCGCCGCCGCGCGTCATCGCCACCACACCCGCGCTTCCGTCTGGCGCTGGATCCTCGCTCCCGCCGGCGCCGGCGTCCTCGCGCTCGGCGGTTTCCTCCTCGGCTCCCGCTACGCCCAACCCGTCCCCGGCGCCGGGATGGATCCCGCCACCAAGCAGGAACTCGCGGACCTTCGCGCTCGCGTCGATTCCGTCGGCCAGATGGTCGGCATTTCCCTGCTCCAGCAGCGTTCAACCAGCGAGCGCCTCCAGAGCGTCCTGGCCACGCTCGACCAAAAGAATCCCGACCAGAAAGTGATCTCGGACCTCATCGGTTCGCTCGCCCTCGACCCGAGCACCAACGTTCGCCTCTCGGCCCTCGATGCGCTCTACCCGCACGCCGGCCAGCCGATCGTCCGCTCCGGCGTCCTCGCCACCTTGCCGCGCGAGCAGAACCCGCTGGTCCAGGTCGCGATGATCGATTTCCTCGTCGCCGCCCGCGACCGCGAAGCCGTGCCGGAACTCGAGCGGATCGTCCGCAACGAGACGGCCGACCGCGTCGTCCGCGACGCCGCCCAGCGCGGCCTCGCGCAGCTTTGAGCCGCCGCCACTCGCCTTCCGCCCCTTTTCCACAAACCACGACCGGTCGCTTCGAACGAGCACCCACCGTCAATCCTCAACCGTTTATTTCTCTCATGAAAAGTCCCCGACTCTATCCCTCGTTTCTCATCGCGGCCGCCGTGACCTTGCTCCTGATCACCGCGGCGCGCGCCGATGAATCCGAGGCCGCCAGCATCAAATTCTCTGATCCGTCGAAGCCCGGCACCCTCAAGGTCGGCATCGCCAATGGCGACCTCTGCATTCGCGGCACCGACGCCGCCGAAGTCACCGTCACCACCGACCTGAAACCCGAGTCGTCGGCGCTGCGCAAGGATGGCCTGCGCGTCCTGACCTCTTCCTCGAGCTATTCCCTCACCGAGAAGAACAACGTCGTCCAACTCACCCACGGCCTCGATGGCTGGGGCGCCGGCGGCGGGGGCAGCGACTTCACGATCACCGTGCCGCGCAACACCTCCGTGGTCATCAACAGCAACTACGGCGGCGACATCGAGGTCGAAAATATCAGCGGCAACATCGAAATCAGGACCCTCAACGGCGAAGTCGTCCTGCGCGACATCACCAGCGCTGCTCTCGTTGAAAGCACCAACGGCGGAATCAACGCGACCGTCCGCGAACTCGCCGACGGCAAGCCGCTCTCGTTCCTTTCCATCAATGGCGAGGTGGCGCTCAACCTGCCGGCGACGGCGAAGGCCAACATCCGGCTGCGCACGCACAACGGATCCATCCTGACCGATTTCGACGAGAAGTCCCTCGTGACGAAGACCGAGTCGATCCGCGTGAACGCCCATGCCCGAACGCCCCGGGCCGTGGTGATCGGCAGAAATTCCGACACCGATGTGGCGGTGGCCGTCCACGAAGCGGTCCGGGCCGGTGCCGAAGCCGCCCAGGAAGTCGCGGCCGCAGTGCGGGAAAGCGCCATCGCCGCCCGCAACGCGGCCCGCGACGCCGAACGCCAGGCTCGCGCCGCCGCCCGGGCCAGTCGCGACGACGACGACAACGATGCCGTCGCCCCGCTCGCCCCCATGGCGCCTTTGCCCCCGATGACGGGCGGAAAAATCGTCACCGGCACGCTCAACGGCGGCGGCGCCGAGATCCGGGTCACCACGATGAATGGCGACGTGACGCTGCGGAAGCTCGACGAGAGGAAATAAATCTCGGGATCATCAGGACCTGCTCAAGCCGCGTGATTTTTCGCGCGGCTTTTTGCTGTGCATTTCCAAGGTGGAATGCGTTGCCCCAATGCATTGCCGGAGACCCTGCGGAGAAGTCGTCCCGCCACAGGCTTTGCCTTTCGTTCCGGGGTTGTTCTGCTCGCCGCCGTGTCCAGCCATGCGAGTTCCGCCCCGATCGATCCCCAGGCTCCGCCGCGCCTCTGCCAGAACTGCGCGGCGGCGTTGACGGGGCCGTACTGCGCGGCATGCGGCCAGCACGACGTCGATTATCACCGGTCGTTTCACCATCTCTTCCACGACCTGCTGGAAAATCTTTTCCATTTTGAAGGGAAATTCTTCGTCACGGTCGCTTGGCTGCTCGCGAAGCCGGGACGCATCACGCAGGAGTTCCTCGCCGGCCGCCGGTTGAGCCAGCTGAACCCGCTGCGCTTCTATATTTTCGTCAGCGTGCTCTTTTTCCTCGGCATCTCGCTGCTCAACCACGGCCACCTCCTCGATGTCCCGCGACGCGAGATGGACGACATGCAGGTCGACTTGACGGACCGGGCCAAGCAGTTCGTCGACTTCACCGCGGATTTCACGCCGGCCGAAAAAAAGGAGCTGGCTCGCCGCATCACCGACGCCGCGGTCAAGACGCATGGGGAAGTCGACCGCGTTGCGCTGATCGAATCCATTCGCCGCGAACGAACACCCGCCGCGAAGCCACCGGTGGCGGGCGCCAACAAATCCCGGCCCAGCATGCACATCAACAACGGCTCCCTGATTGGCCGCAATATCGTCGAGAAACTCAACTCGGGGGAATTGAAGCTCAGCGAAGTCCTGGGGGCGCTCGAGCATCGCGTGCCTTCGTTGCTCTTCCTGGGCGTGCCGCTTTTCGCGTTTCTGCTGAAACTTTCCTACCTGCGTTCCGGCCGGTTCTATATCGAGCACCTGATTTTTTCGCTGCATCTGCACACTTGGTTTTTCCTGGTTTTGATGGTCGGGAATGGCTACCTCAAGCTCGCGGCGCTCGGCCCGAGCTGGCTCGATTCGCTCGCCTTCTGTCTCCTCGCGCTATGGGTCGCGTGGTACCTTTTTCGCTCGTTCCGCGTGGTCTACGGCCAAGGCCGCCTCAAAACCGCGGCCAAGATGGCGATGCTCATGCTCGCCCATTCCGTCGCGCTTTTCGTCGTGGCCATGATCCTGTTTGTCGGAACCGTGGCCTGGCTGGTGCTGGAATAAATTCTTCGCCGGAACTTCGCGCCGACGGCGGAGACTCACCCCACCGTCCATTAGCGCGGCCGGGCTAATGGAGGACACGCGCAACTATTATACGCATCGACGCGTATTTCTATTTACGCAGAAACGGGTACTCTGGTTGTATTCCTCTTTTGCCGACCCACTAAGCCCATGCTCGCACCAGTCATAGTCATCGCACTCTTAAGCGCCCTCGTGGCGACCGAATCCGATATTTCGGGTCGCGAGGAGTCGTGACCTGCTGTCTGGTAACGTCTTGAGAGCTTTGGTACGTTAAGGTTCGGGAAGGGTTCTTGCACCGGTGGGAAGTTTCTTGTGCGTTGTTTCCACTTTTTGTGACTCCGCCTCGTTTCCTGCGCGCCCTTTCATCCGCCAACTATCGCAGGTATTTCTTTGGGCAGTGTATCTCCTTGATGGGGAACTGGATGACGACCACTGCCGCGCTGTGGCTGGTCTATCAGATCTCGGGAAATCCACTGCACGTGGGTTTGGTGGGGTTTGCCAATCAGGTGCCGGTGCTTTTGCTCGCGCCGTTTGCCGGGGTGTTGATCGACCGCTGGGACGCCTTGAGCATCGTGCGCCTTACGCAGGTGCTCTCGATGTTCCAATCGGCGACTCTGGCCCTGCTGACGCTGACCGGGCACATGACGGTTCCCTTGCTGATTTCGCTCTGCCTGGTCCAAGGCCTGATCAACGCCCTCGACTGGCCCGCGCGCCAAGCCCTCACCTATCCGCTCGCCGGCGATCGCTCGCTCCTGGAAAACGTCATCGCCCTCAATTCGATCACGTTCAACCTCGCGAGGCTCGTCGGCCCGGCCGTCGCGGGCTTTGTCATCGCGGCGACGAGCCCGGGGATTTGTTTCGCCCTCGATGCCCTGAGCTACGTTGCAGTCCTCATTGCGCTGGCGGGAGTGAAAATTCCCCCGCGCGAAGCCGTGCGCCGACTCGCGCATCCGCTCGCCGACCTGCGTGAAGGCGTGCGCTACGCGGCGCGTCATTCGACGATTCGCCGGGTCCTGTTGATGGTGCCGGTGATCAGCCTCGTGGGCTTCACCCATACGATCCTCGCGCCGGTGTTCGTGGAAAAAATCTACCACGGGGATGCCCGCACGCTGGGTTTGCTGCTTTCGGCGACTGGCATCGGAGCCCTGGTTTCCGGGCTATTGCTCAGCCTGCGGGTTTCGCCCAGCGGGCTTGATCGCATGATCGTGATGGGCGCGGCGTTTAATGGCATCGGGCTGGCCGCGATGTCGTTCGCCTCCTCGTTTGGTTGGGCTGCTCCCTGTTTCGCGGTGGCGGGAGCTGGCGGGGTCCTCGTCATGGCCTCAAGCAACACGCTTCTCCAATCCAGCGTGGATCACGACAAGCGCGGCCGCGTCATGAGCCTCTTCTCCACGGCGCAAAGCCTCTTTCCCATTGGAAGCCTCTTGGCCGGCGCTGTGGCGGCAGCGTTCGGGGCGCCGCTCACGATCGCAGGGTGCGCCGTGGTGTGCCTGGTCGCCGCCTTCGTTTTCGGGCGCGGGTCACCTGCGCGGGAGGCGTTGCATCCAAGGTCGGTCGCACGCGCGTAGGAGATGGAAAGACGCTCCTGATATTCCACTAAACGGCGCTTGCCCCACGGCAAAATTGCTGTGCCCTACCACACCACGAGTATTTTATGCCGGAAACCACGTCCTCACGCCCCTCTTCGCTTCGCCGCGCTGCTGCCGCCTTCGTTCAATGGTTCGATTCCGACCACGCCCCCGGCGGTGAGGAAAAAATCCGGGCGGAGCCCGATCGGGTGGATTGGTTTCGCTGCATTCCGTTCATCATCCTGCACGCCGGGTGCTTAGGCGTGTTTTGGGCCGGCTGGAGCCCTTTCGCGGTCTGGAGCGCGGTGGCGCTTTATTTCCTGCGCATGTTCGCGGTCACCGGCATCTATCACCGGTACTTTTCCCATAAGACCTACCACACCACGCGCTTTGGGCAATTTCTCCTGGCCCTGTGGGGAGCCACTACCGTCCAGCGCGGCGCGCTCTGGTGGGCTTATCATCACCGCCACCATCACCAGCATTCGGACGAGCCGGAGGACGCGCATTCGCCCCACGTCCATGGTTTTTGGTGGTCACATATCGGCTGGATCACGAGCCGTCGGAATTTCCCCACGGATTACACGAAGATCCGCGACCTCGCGAAATTCCCCGAACTCGTCTGGCTCAACCGTTTCGATACGCTGATCCCCTTCCTGTTCGCCGTCGGCCTCTTCGCCCTCGGCTGGGTGCTCGAGATCTATGCCCCGGGGCTGCACACGACGCGCTGGCAGATGCTCTTCTGGGCGTTCTTCGTCAGCACCACCGTGCTGTTCCACGGCACGGCCTGCATCAACTCGATGGCCCACCTCATGGGTCGCCGGCGTTTCAAGACTTCGGACGACTCCCGCAACAGCTGGATCCTCGCTTTCATCACGCTCGGCGAAGGCTGGCACAACAATCACCACCGTTACATGAGCGCCACGCGCCAGGGTTTCTATTGGTGGGAAATCGACCCGACGTATTACGGCCTCAAGCTCCTTTCCTATACGGGATTGATTTCCGACCTGAAACCGGTGCCGCAGTCCATCATGGAGGAAGCGGCTCGAGCCGATCTCACCGCTTCCATCGCCGCCGCCGAACGCGCTGCGATCCTGCACCCGGAATTTTCCTCCTTCAAGAAAGTCGTCCCTGCCGCCGCCGCGCTCGCCGTGGCGGCCGTCAACACTGGGCAGGTCTTGACCCCGCGTCGCGCGCAAGGGCCCGCGATCCACAAGAATATCGCCGAGCTCGTCGAGCAGCCCACGAATCCGACCGCGCCGCCGCCCAAGGCGTAGGCGGAGCGCGTTTTCCCTTCACGCGCTGCGCGGCTCCGTCCGCATCTCAACGTCGACGGAGCCGAACCCCGCGTTAGCCACCACGCGTCCCATCTCCATGCCCAAGCTCGCAATCATCGGCACCGGCATCGCCGGGATGGGTTGCGCGCACTTTCTCCACCGGCATTTTGACCTGACGCTTTTCGAACAGCACGACTACGCCGGCGGTCACACCCACACCGTCACCGCGAGCGAACCGGGCACGGGCCGCGAAGTCCCGATCGACACGGGATTCATGGTCTTCAACCACGCGACTTATCCGCTGCTCACCCGGTTGTTTCGCGACTTGGACGTGGCGACGAAGAAAACGGCGATGTCGTTCAGCGTGCGCCACGCCGACAGCGGCCTCGAGTTCGCCGGCTCCTCCCTCAATCACCTCTTCGCGCAGCGCCGAAATCTTTTCCGCCCGCGTTTCTACCGGATGCTCGGGGCCATCAGCCGGTTCAATGCGGAGGCGGTCCCGGCCCTCGACGACCCCGCGACGCAAAACGAAACCCTCGGCGAGTACGTGAAGCGCCGTGGCTACGGCGACGATTTCTACCACCTGTACCTCGTCCCGATGAGCTCGGCGGTGTGGAGCACCCCGCCCGAATTGATGCTCGGATTCCCGGCGACCTCGCTCCTCCGGTTTTTCCACAACCACGGCTTCCTCGGGCTCGACACCCAGCATCAGTGGTGGACCGTCGAAGGCGGCGCCCGCCGCTACGTCGAAAAAATCACGGAGCCCTGGCGCGACCGCATCCGGCTCGGGCAGGCGGCGACCCATGTCATTCGCACGCCGCGCGGCGTGACCGTGATGACGTCCGCCGGGGTCGCGCAGAATTTCGACCACGTGATCCTCGCGTGCCATGGCGACCAGGCGCTGAAGCTGATCGACAATCCGACCATCGATGAAGCGCGCCTGCTCGGCGAATTTCATTATCAGCCCAATATCGCCACGCTTCACACCGACACCGCCGTGATGCCCCGCACGCGCCTGGCGTGGTCGAGCTGGAACTACGAAATTGCGCGCGGCCCGGGCGGAGTCGTGTCGACGGCGACCCATTACTGGATGAATTCCCTCCAAGGCGTTTCGGACCGGGAAAATTATTTTGTGACCATCAACCGGCCCGAATCGATCGCTCCCGGCCAAGTCATCCGCCGCATTTCTTATGAACATCCCCTGTTCAGTCTCGGAGCGGTGCGGGCCCAGGCCGAAATGCCGGCGCTCAACCGCGCCGCGGCCAAATCCACGCAGACATTTTTTGCGGGGGCCTGGCAGCGCTACGGATTTCACGAGGACGGCCTCTTGAGCGCGCACACCCTCTGCGAACAGATCTTGGGCCGCGACCCGTGGCCGGCGTGATGGGATCGGGCCCCTTCCTGCGTCCGAGAGTCAGCCTTGCCCGTAGCAAGGTTGTGACCATCGTCACAACCCCGGTCGCATGAATTCCTGTCTCTACGAGTGCCATGTCATGCACGCGCGCTTTTCGCCGCGGCGGCACCACTTCCTGTACCGGATCTTCATGTTCGCGCTGGATTTGGATGAGCTCGAAGCCCTCGACCGCCGTTTCGCGCTCTTTTCCGTCAATCGCCGTAATTTTTATTCCTTTCGCGAGCGCGATTTCTTCCCGACCGGCGAGCCGATCCACAACGGCAAGGATGAGCCTTCGCCTCCGGTCGGCGGCGCCGGCCAGCTCAAGGCGCGCCTCACCGCGTTCCTCGCCGAGCGTGGCGTGGATCTCACCGGCGGCCGCGTGATGCTTGTCACCCTGCCCCGCGTCCTCGGCTACCTGTTCAACCCGGTTTCGTTTTATTTTTGCTACGACCGCGCCGGCACGCCGGTCGCGGCCCTTTCCGAAGTCACGAACACCTTCAAGGAAATGAAGCCTTATTTCCTCGGGCCGGCCACGCGGACCGGCGACGCAGGCTTTCACCTGCGGACACCGAAACATTTCTACGTGTCGCCGTTTGCCGACGTCGACGTCGCCTTCGATTTCAACCTGCGTCCGCCCACCGAGACGCTCGACATCCGCATCGACGATTACGTCGGCACGGAGCGCACGCTGACAAGCACGCTGGCTGGGCCCCGCCGCGAACTCACCGGGGCGAGATTGGCATGGTACGCGCTGAAGTACCCGCTGATTACCCTGAAGGTGATCGCGTTGATCCACTGGCATGCCCTGCTCCTTTGGCGGAAACGCGTGCCATGGTTCGCGAAAGCCGCGCGCCGGGCCGAGCAGCGCGAGCTGTACCGCCCGCATATTTCGATCACCCACACTCCTGACGCTGCATGAGCCTCCCTTCCAACCCATCGACTGATATTGTCGCTGACTATGCCCGCGTGCCGAGCGGTTCATTCGAACAGCGGGCCATGCTCGAAGCTTTCGGCGCGATGACCCGCGGGCATCTTCGCATTGAGCTTCCCGGCGGGCACGTCCGCGAATTCGGCTCGCGCGCCACGGAGATCGCCCTGCCTCTCGGGCTCCACGCCATGGCCAGCATCCGCGTGCTGCGTCCCGCCTTCTTTAAAAAATGCTTCTGGGCCGGCGACATCGGCTTCGCCGAGTCCTACATCGACGGCGATTGGGAAACGACGGACATCGGGGCAATCGTCGCGTGGTTCATCGTGAACCTTGAGCACGCCCCGACGCTCTCCGGCTCGCAACGCGCGCAGTCGCTCGCCCTCAACCTGCTGCGCTTCGCCAATCGCGTCGGGCATGTCCTGCGGCCCAACTCGCGCACCAACGCCAGCCGCAACATCCGCGAGCACTACGATCTCTCGAACGACTTCTTCGCGTTGTTCCTCGACTCCTCGATGATGTATTCCGGGGCGCATTTCACCGCGCCCGGCATGACCCTGCCGGAAGCCCAATGGGAGAAAAACGACGCGCTTTGCCGTAAACTTCGCCTCGCCCCCGGCGACGAGGTCCTCGAGGTCGGCACCGGCTGGGGCGGCTGGGCGCTGCATGCCGCCAAGACTTACGGCTGCCGCGTGACCACGGTCACGATTTCGCAGCAACAGTTTGACCTCGCGCGCCGGCGGGTGTCGGAGGCCGGCCTCTCGGACCGGATCGACGTTCAGCTTCGCGATTACCGCGATCTCACCGGCCGCTTCGACAAGGTCGTCTCCATCGAGATGATGGAAGCGATCGGCCATCGATACCTCCCGGGATTTTGCGCGATGCTTAACCGCGTCCTGAAACCCGAAGGACTCCTCGCCCTGCAATTCATCACCTGCCCGGACTCGCGCTACGCGCAATTCCGCCGGGGCGTGGATTTTATCCAGAAGCACATTTTCCCCGGTTCGCTGCTGCTCTCCCTCAACCGCGTGAACGACCTGCTCGCGCGCGAGGGCGGATTCACGCTGCATCGATCGGACGATTACGGCCACGACTACGCGGTCACCCTGCGGGCGTGGCATGACAATTTCCGGGCGCGCGTGGACCAGGTGCGGGCGCTGGGTTTCGACGACCGCTTCATCCGCAAGTGGAGCTACTACCTCAGCTACTGCGAAGCCGGCTTCGCGATGCGCAACATCTCGGTGGTCCAGACGCTGCACACGCGCGCAAACAACCTCGCGCTCAAGTAGCCCGAGCTCGGACCGGCGCACGACTTTCCATGATCAACTTCCTGCGCGCATTGTTCGTCATCGTGATCGCCTCGATGCTCTGCGTCACCAGCTGGGCGACCTCGCGGTGCGCGCTCTTCGCGATCCCGCGCGAGGTCTACAGCCACCCGTGGTTCATCGCCACCCTCTTCGATGCCTACTGGGGGTTCATCACATTTTTCGTGTGGGTCTGCTTCAAGCAAACCTCGTGGATTGCGCGCGTCGCGTGGTTCGTCGCGATTATCCTGTTGGGCAATATTGCCATGGCGTCCTATTGCCTCGGCGAACTCTTCCGCGTTCCGAGCGATGGGCGCGCCGCCGACATCCTGACCACGCGTCGCACCGGGAGCGGTGTCCTCGGCATCGCGCTGGCGGTGCTCGGCATTGCCGTGACTCTGTTGGCGGTGCCGCGATAAACCCGGTTTCCGGCCGATTGCTCGATCCTGGCGCCGCGCGACTTTTCACCGTGGCAACGTCGCCGGAGTCGGCTCGGGACCGGCGCGACCACGAACGACCGGCTTGTGCCAGTCCTGACCGGACTCTAACCCTTTGCGCGCGTGTCTGAATCGCTTACCCCATCAACCCCTGCCTCGCGGCGCACCTTTTGGCAGCGCCGCATCCGGGATCCCATTGTCGCGCAGCTCACGCAGGGCATCACGCCGGAAAAAATCGCGCTCACCCTCGCGGTCGGGAGCGCGTTCGCGCTGTTTCCCCTGCTCGGGACAACCACGCTGCTCTGTTTCATCGTGGCCGTGGCGCTGCGCCTCAACCAGCCGATCGTCCAGCTCATCAACCAGGCGCTCTGGCCCGTGCACATCCCCGCGATCTTTGGCTGCGTCCGCCTGGGCGAGGCGATGTTCGGGGCGCCGCATGCGCATTTCACGATCCGCCACATGCATGACCTCCTGTGGAGTTCACCCCGGCTTTTCGTTCACCAGTTTGGGCTGACCGCGATGTACGCACTGGTGGCGTGGGCTGTGTTGGCTCCGTTCTACATCACCATCGTTTATTTCATCGCGCTGCCGCTGATGCGCGAGATCACGTACCTCAAACACAAGGCCGAGAAAACCGACTCCGCCGCGACGCCCCCGCCCATCCCATGAATGCCTGGCAGCTCCTCCTCATCGCCCTGGCCGCGCTCTGCGTCGCGTTCGCGGGCCTTTATTTCGTGGCCCGCCGTTTCGACAACTACGGCGTCGTCGACATCGCGTGG
The DNA here is from genome assembly GCA_028293545.1 of Verrucomicrobiota bacterium. Lineage (GTDB taxonomy): Bacteria > Verrucomicrobiota > Verrucomicrobiia > Opitutales > Opitutaceae > Opi-474. The sequence goes on from JAQGOP010000006.1 coordinate 28,746, forward strand.
TCCTACGCGTTTGGCGGCCTGACGGCCTTCTATGCCTTGGGCGGACCCGGATGGCCGGTTCGCCGGGCGCTGGTCGCGGCGATGGTGGTGTTGTGGAGTGCGCGCCTCGGGACGCATCTCGCGATCCGGGTCATCGGTCATCACCCGGTGGAGGACGGGCGTTACAAGCAGCTGCGCAAGGACTGGGCCGGGAATTTCAAGGGCAAGATGTTCGGATTTTTCCAGATGCAGGCCGTGTCGGTGGTCGTGCTTGGGGTGGGTTTCCTGGTCGTCTGCCTCAATCCCGCGCCGACCCTGCATCCGCTGGAAATTGTGGGCGCGGGCGTGTGGCTGCTGGCGTTGAGCGGCGAAGCCGTGTCCGACGCGCAGCTCGCCGCCTTCAAGCGCAACGCCCGGAACAAGGGCCAGGTCTGCGACATCGGGCTGTGGCGCTACAGCCGGCACCCGAATTATTTTTTCGAATGGCTGATCTGGGTCGGCTATTTCGCCTTTGCGCTCGGCTCGCCGTGGGGCTGGCTGGCGATCGTCGGCCCGGCCAGCATCCTCTACCTCCTGCTGCGCGTAACAGGCATACCGATGACCGAGGAACAAAGCCTGCGCAGCCGGGGCGACGCCTACCGCCGCTACCAGGAGCGCACGAGTGCGTTCATTCCTTTGCCGCCTTCGAAGCGTCCACCCGCCGTCTAAAATTCATGATCGATTCCTTGCTCGAGAAAAACCTGCTGCCCGACTGGCTGGTGCGCATCGGCATCCGCCGGCTGCTGGCCCAGCGGATCCGGGATGAATCGGCGCGTTACGACCGCGAGGCCTATGTCGCGGATTTGAAAACCCGCGCCCTCGCCGAACAAACCGGCGCGGCGAACGAGCAGCACTACGAAGTCCCGACGCCCTTCTACCAGTACTGCCTGGGCCGGCACCTGAAATATTCGGGCTGCCTCTATCCCACCGGCAAGGAAACGCTCGACCAGGCGGAGGAACAGATGCTCGCGCTTTATGCGGAGCGGGCCCAGCTCGTCGATGGCCAGAACATCCTCGAGCTCGGCTGCGGCTGGGGCTCGCTCGCGCTGTACAACGCCGCGCGCTTCCCGAATTCCAAGATCACCGCGATTTCGAATTCACGCACCCAGAAGGAATTCATCGACACCGAGGCCCGGAAACGCGGCCTCGCGAATCTCCGCATCATCACGTCCGACATCAACACCTTCGACATCACGCCCGGGCAGTTCGATCGCGTCGTATCGGTCGAGATGTTTGAACACCTGAAGAATTACCAGCGCCTCCTCGCCCACGTCGCCCGCTGGCTCAAACCCGGCGGCCTGCTCTTCGTCCACATCTTCACGCACCAGCGCTTATCCTATCACTTCGTCTCCGAGGGCCCGGGCGACTGGATGAGCCGGTATTTTTTCACCGGTGGACAAATGCCGGCGCACGACCTGCTCCTGCAGTTCCAAGATGACCTGAAACTGGTCACGGATTGGAAGGTCAACGGCACGCACTACCGGAAAACCGCCGAGCACTGGCTGAAAAACATGGACGCACATCGGGAAGAGATCATCCCGCTCTTCGTCGACACCTACGGCCGCGAGCATGCGACGAAATGGTGGGCGTACTGGCGGACGTTTTATATGAGCTGCGCCGAGCTGTGGGGTTATCGCGGCGGCGAGGAATGGATTGTCAGCCACTACCTCTTCCGGAAACCCTGAACCATGCCTGGCCTGAACCCTCTTCGCCGCGCCCGCCTGTTCGCGCTCCTTCTGCTGGGGTGGGCGACGGTTTTGCGGGCGGAGGAGGTCGAGCAGGTTCTGGCCCGCGCCCGCGCGGCGGAGTCCAAGTTCGACTGCAAAGCCGCCTTGGAACTCTATCTCCAGGCCGATGCGGCGCGGCCGAACGACTCCGTCGTGCTGCAGAAAATTTCGCAGCAGTACTCCGACTCGACCAACGACACGAACGACACCGAGGAAAAGAAACGCCTGTGCACCCAGGCGCTCGCGTACGCGAAACGCGCGACGGAGTTGAACCCGAAGAACGCCGTCAACCTGCTCTCGCTCGCGATCTGTTACGGCAAGCTCGGGCTCTACAGCGACACCCGCACCAAGATCGAATATTCCCGCTTGGTGAAGGAGTTCACCGAACAGGCGCTGGCGGTGAATCCCGACTATGATTATGCCCACCATGTGCTGGGACGCTGGAACTACGAGGTGGCGTCGCTCGGCGCCGGCACGCGTTTCATCGTGCGCCTGATTTACGGCGGCCTTCCGCCCGCCTCGACCGCGGAAGGCGTGCGTCAACTGCAGCGCGCCGTGGAAATTTCGCCGCAGCTTCCGGCGCACCGCGTCGAACTCGGGTTCGCCCTGCTCGCCGACGGCCAGCGCGACGCCGCGCGCGTCACCTTCGAGCAAGCCCTCGCGATGAAGCCCGTCGAAAAATACGACACCGAGGGATTCCGCCGCGCCCGCGAGGCGTTAGCCGGATTGAAGTAGGGCGCGGTCTCTGACCCGCCTCTGGGGAACGCAGCGATATGCCGGATAGGCTCGGCACGAAAGCGGACGCAGTCTCCCTCCGAGGCGGGTCGGAGACCGCGCGCTGCTTAGGCCGAGGGGATTTTGAACCCCTCGAACTGCCCCTTGATCTCCTGGAGGAAAGCCGCGGCGCCGGAGCCGTTGACGACCTTGTGGTCGAATGTGAGCGAGAGCGTCACGACTTCCGTGGGATAAATCATACCGCCATCGTTGACCATGCGTTCGTGCGCGGCGCCGACAAAGAGCGTGCTCATCGCCGGCGGCACCACGATCGGCCACGCCTTCTCGATGCCGAAGGCGCCCAGGCTCGTGAGATTCAACGGAGCCTGCACGTCCTCGATCTGGCCGGTCCGGGTCGACTCCACCGCGGCGTTGTACGCCCCAATGAATTCCGCCCAGCCCAAGGCATTGCTGCGGCGCACCACGGCGGTGCCAAGCCGATCGCCTTCGAGCGCGACGGCGATGCCGAGTTCAAATTCCTTCTGCTCCAGGATCGTGCCGTCTTTCGTCACGATCCGCCGGAACGCCGGGTGCAGTTCCATCGCCCGCACCACGCACCAGCCCATCATCGCCGATGGCGAGGGCGCGGACTTCCCCATCTCCCGCTTGGCTTTTTCGCGCGCGCCGCGGATCGCCGCGTAGCGAACGTCCATTTCCATGTTCGCCGGGATCACCGTGTCCAAGCGACGCGTGATCGCCGGCGGCAGCGCCGGTTCGCGGCGTTCTCCTGCGGGCAGGCTCGGGACCGATTTGCCGGAAACCGCGCCGGCCGGTTTGGCCTGCAGCTGCTGGAGGCTCGGGTGCGCCGGCGGCACCACCGGCGCGCTCGATGATTTTTCGCGCGAGGCAACGCTCGCGGCGTCACCCGTGACGACTGCGATTTCCTGCCCGATCTCGACCGTGTCGTCGGCCTTGATTTTCCAGTCCTTAAAAATCCCGCTGAACGACGCCTCAATGGGATAGACGGCCTTGTCGGTTTCCACTTCGCAGAGCACGTCGTCGTGATTGACCTTGTCGCCGGCCTGCTTGTGCAGCGCGACGACCCGCGCCGAGCGGAGCCCTTCGCCCATGATCGGGACTTTGACGATGATATCACCGGAGCCGGGCACGGTGCTGTGTATTGGGGTCGCCGCCGGCTCGGAAGCAGAAATTGGCTGGGCCGGAAACGGCGTCATCGAACCGGCGGGAAAGCTGCCTTTCTCCGTCGAGGTGGCGCGCGCGCGCCGCACCGCGGCAATGATGCGCGGGGTGTCCGGCAGCGCGGCGTACTCGTAGATCGGGTTGTAGCCGATCATGACGTTGCCCTTCGAAACGAGTACCGGCGGAGCCACCATCCGGCTCCAGACGTCAGGCCGTGCGGCAACATGGGAAATGATCATCTGCCCGACGGAACAGTTCTCCGTGTCTTCCTGCACCACCACGAGGCGGCCGGTCTTGCGCACCGACTCCTCGATCATTTCGTGGTCCCACGGCACGATCGAACGCAGGTCGATCAGGTCCACGCCGATTTCACTCTCGACCGCCGAAACCGCTTCCAAAGCCTTCTCCATCGTATTGCCCCACGCGACCAAAGTCACGTCGCCGCCTTCGGCGCGCCGCCGGGCGTGCCCGATCGGCACGGCCATCGCGGGTTCGGTGATGGTGCGCTCCGCCCAAAGCAGGTGCTTGGGCGCGAGGAAAATCACGGGGTCCTCCGAATGCATCGCGGTCCAAAGCAGCCCCGCCGCATCCTCGGGCGTGCTCGGGATCACCACGTTGAGCCCCGGGAAATGCGCGATCGCCGCCTCGTTCGCCTGCGAATGCCACAGCGACCCGCCGGGCAGGTAGGCGCCATACGGGGCATAGATCACCACCGGGCACGACCACTTGCCGTATGTGCGCCAGCGCAGCGTGGCCAGGTTGGTCACGAGCTGGTTCCAGCCCGGGTAGATGAAGTCGATGAACTGGACCTCGAACACCGGGCGCTTGCCGTAGCTCGCCAGGCCGCACGCCACGCCGAGGATCGTGCTTTCCGCGAGCGGCGAATTGAAGACCTGGTCGGGAAAATCCGTCGAGAGTTTCTGCGTGAGGCGAAAGACCCCGCCCTTGGGATCCTCGACGTCCTCGCCGAAAATCAAACGCCCGGGATCCGAGTCGAGCCCGGCGCGCAGCGTGAGGTTGATCACGTCGCCCATCCGATAACTGCCGGGCTTGAGCACTTGTTCGTCGAGCTCCGCGGGGAGCGACGAAACGTTGGCTTCCAGTTCGTTGGCGACGGGATTCTCCGCCTTCTCCGCTTCCACGTAGTCGAGCCGGACCCGTTCCTTGCACTCCTTGTCGAGCTGCTCGAACTGCGCGTCGGTCAACTCGCCCTCAGCGATCAGATGTGCCTTCAACGTCATCAGCGGATCGCGCTCCGCCAGCGTCGAAAGTTCCTCCTTGCTGCGATAAATCGCCTGGTCGTCGGAACTCGTGTGGCTCGAAAGCCGCTCCATTCGCACCCAGAGTAGCACCGGGCCCCCGCCCGCGCGGATTTCGGCCACGGCGGTCTCCGCGGCGGCATGCACCGCCTCGACGTCCCAGCCATCGACCGCGCGCCATTGCTCCTCGTTCAGGACCGAGAGAGCGCGCGGCGTGATCTTCGACGTCGGCGTGCTGATGCCGAAGCCGTTGTCCTCGACGATAAACAACACCGGCAGCCGGCGTTCCTGGGCGAAGCAAACCGCCTCGTAGAAATCGCCCTGCCGCGTCGCCGCGTCGCCCACGGTGGTAACGACCAGGCTGTTTTTCGCATCGAGCTGCATGCCCCAGGCCATGCCGCACGCCGGTAGGAGCTGCGCGGCGGTCGGGGTCGGCACGCTCCAGATGTTGTGTTCGCGATAACTATAATGCGAAGGCATCTGCCGCCCGCGCGACGACGACTCGCGTTTCGCCATGTAGTCGAGCGCCAACTGCAGCGTCGTCACGCCGCGGCCCAGCACCAAGCCGCGGTCGCGGTAGTACGGCACGATGTAGTCGTCCGGCCGGAGCAGCAGCGCCACGGCGGCGAGCGCCTCGTGCCCGCGGCCGGAAACGTGGAAGTGACCCTTGCCCTGGCGGTTGAGATTTTCTTCGCGAAGATCGCCGTGACGACTTTCTAGGATCGTCGCGAACAGCCGCAGCTTGAGTTGGGGGGAAAGACGGGACGCAACAGAAGGCATGACTCCAAAGGGGTTGGGAGTTGATGTTTAATAATGTGCCCAACGTCGCGAAAACCTTCCGCGAGGCAACGCGTTTCCGCGCCAAAGTGACCGACGTAGCGCAGGCGGCCCGCCTGCTCCGGGATCGAACCCCAATCCATTTGAACAGAAGGCAACGAAGGTAACGAAGAGGTTCAGGTTCGCGAAACCGATCGTGCCATTGACGACGCAGGATCGCGCGCCATCCCAACCCTCGCTTTCCCCCTTGACCATCTAGGGGGCGAGTCCTTGCTGATCGTGTCTCAACCCCAGGGGCAACTCATCATGGCCAAAGAAAAAACCGATCTTCTCCAGGGCACGCTCGACATGCTCATCCTCAAGGCGCTCCAACGCGGCGCCATCCACGGCTTCGGCATTTCCATCGAGATCCGCCGCATGTCGCAGGAGCTGCTCAAGGTGGAGCAGGGCTCCCTCTACCCGGCGCTTTACCGGCTCGAGGAGCAGGGCTTGATCCGCGCGGAATGGGGCGTCTCCGACAACAACCGCAAGGCGCGGTTCTACACGCTCACGGCCGCCGGCCGGAAGCAGCTCACCGTCGAGACTTCCAATTGGGAGCAGGTTTCACTCGCGATCAATCACGTGCTCGGCGTGACGTAGGCCCGCGCCATGGTCCGCCCCGGCCAGCTGTTGCGGAAAATTCGGACAGCCCTGCGTCGGGAAAAATTTGACCGCGGGCTCAGCGCGGAAATCAAGGCGCACGTCGAGCTTCAGGCTGAATTCAACGTCGCCCGCGGGATGACTCCCCGCGAAGCGCATTTCCAGGCCCTGCGTCAATTCGGCCACGTCGAAGGCGCCAAGGAGGAAGTGCGCGCGACCGTCGGGCTGCCGTGGATCGAACAGTTCGCGCAGGATTTTCGGTACGGGCTGCGCCAGTTGGCCAAGGCCCCCGGCTTCGCCACCATCGCGATCCTCACCGTCGCCATCGGGATCGGCGCGTGCACTTCCCTCTTCAGCGTCGTCAACGTGATGGTGATCAAGCCGCTGTCCTACGACCACCCCGAGCGCATGGTCCGGATCATGGGCACGTGGCTCCCGAAGTTCCCGGTCTTCGCCCAATCTCCGGCGTCATTTGAAATGATCCGCCGCAACGCGGTGTTCGAGGACGTGGCGGCGGTCTACGGCGAACCGCGCCACCTGATCGAAGGCGAAATCGACACCGTCGTCTACCCGAACAACGTCACGACGAGCCTGTTCTCGATCTATAACATGACCGTCGACGCCGGCCGCCTGTTCCTGCCCGAGGAACAGAAGCCCGGCGGCAATCCGGTCGTCATCATCACCCGCCTCGTCTGGCAGAAAAAATACGGCGGGCGCGCCGACATCATTGGCCGGCAAATCCAGCTCGACGACAAACTCTACACGATCATCGGCGTGGTCTTCGACCGGCAGTGGCCCGACAACCAAAACTATTTCCTGCCCGCGCCGTTGGCGTCGCATACGGAGGATGTTAAATCCCAGATGCTCTTTGTGATCGGTCGCCTGAAGGCGGGCGCGACGGTTGAAGCCGCGCAAAGGGAAGTCGACGTCCTGGCCCGCCAGCTCGCCGAGCAGAGCCCCGCGACCAACAAAAACCACGGCATCAAGGTCACGCGCGAACTCGATTTCCTCACGACCGGCTATCGCACCCAGCTCTTCGTCCTGCTCGGCGCGGTCGTTTTTCTCCTCCTGATCGCGTGCGTGAACGTGGCGAGCCTGCTCCTCGCCCGCGCGAATGCCCGGCAACGCGAAATCGCCGTGCGCACCGCGCTCGGAGCCGGGCGCGGCCGCATCATCCGGCAGTTTCTCTGTGAAAGCCTGTTGATTTCAACCTTCGGCGGATTGCTGGGAATCATGTTCGCCTACGCATCGATCGGACCGCTCGCGCGCTTCGCTTCCCATTTCATGCCGCGCACCGAGCGCATCGCGGTCGATGGCACCGTCCTCGGCGTCACGTGCGCCCTCATGGTCCTTTGCGGGCTCGGCTTCGGGCTGTTCCCGGCGCTGCAGTCCACGCGTGGCGACATGATCAACTCGCTGAAGGACGGGAGCCAGAGCTCCTCCGCCGGCCGCCAGCGTCGGCGCGTCCAGAACACGCTCGTCGTGGTCGAGGTCGCGCTCGCCGTCATCCTGCTTTCCTGCAGCGGGCTCCTGATTCGCAGCCTGCATTCCATGCAGTCCTTCGACCAAGGCCTCAAAACCGAAAACGTCTACGGGACGAACTTCGGGCTGAATTCGAAGAAGAAATATGGGACACCGGAACGGATCATTGCCTTCACGCGCGAAGCGCTGCAGCGCGTGCAGGCGCTCCCCGGCATCGAATGCGCGGCCTTTACCAGCGCGATACCGATGGGAAATCGCGAGAACGGGGTACGCCCGGCGGGCATCCAGCTCGAGGGCAACCCCGTTCCCACTTCGCTCGCCGACCGGATGACCGCGGACTACTACGCCGTCACCCCGGATTACTTCAAGGTGATGAGCATCGTCCTCGTGCGCGGCCGGACCTTCACCGCGCAAGACGTCACGGGCGCGTCACCCGTCATGCTCATCAACCGCGAGATGGCGCGCAAATTGTACCCGGACCAGGACCCGATCGGGAAAAAGGTGCGCGTCCTTCGCAATGGCAAGGCGCCGGAAGACAACGCGTGGAACGAAATTATCGGCATCGTCGGCGACGTGAAACCGCGCGGACCCATGAGCCCGACCAATCCCCAGGTCTACCTGCCCTTCGAGCAATCGCCGCAATCCGAGGTCACGCTCATGCTGCGGACAACGGAAACCGAGGCGGCGATGGGCGCCAAGGTCCGCGCCGTCCTGCGTTCCATCGACCAGGACAACCCGGTTGAAACGATTTACGCGTACTGGGCGACGATCGCCTACTCGTGGGTCACGCAGCGCTTCAGCATGATTTTGTTTTCGCTGTTCTCGGCGCTTGCGCTCGTGCTCGCCGCGATCGGCATTTATGGCGTGATGGCGTACGCCGTGAATCAACGCCGGCAGGAAATCGGCATCCGCATCGCCCTCGGGGCGTTGCCCGCGGACGTGTTCCGGCTGGTGCTGGGCAACGGCGCGCGGATCGTCGGCCTCGGTTTGCTCCTCGGCACCGCCGGCGCGCTCGCGTGCGCGCGGTTGCTCCAGTCGCTTCTCTTCAACACCAGTCCCTCCGATCCCCTCACGTTCGTGTCAATCATCGCGCTGCTCGCCTGCGTGGGTTTCCTCGCCTGCTGGGTCCCCGCCCGCCGCGCGACGAAGGTTGATCCGTTGATCGTCCTGCGGCACGACTAAGGTCCCGCGATTTATGGCGAGCAGCGTCTTGAGCCGGCTTCGGGCCTTCCTCGCGAAAAACGAGCTGGATCGCTCCATGTCGGAGGAGATGGCGCTCCATCTCGAGCTCCAGACCGAGGCCAACATCGGCGCCGGGATGACGCGCGACGAAGCGCGTTATGCGGCGCTCCGGGAATTTGGCCACGTCGAGGGGATCAAGGAACGAGCCCGCGACCAGCGCGGCGTTTCGCTGCTCGAGCAGCTCGCCCAGGATTTTCGCTACGGCGCGCGGCAGCTTCGGAAGGCGCCGGGCTTCACCCTCATCGCCGCCCTCACCCTCGCCGTCGGCATCGGCGCCACGACCGCCATCTTTAGCATCGTCAACTCCGTCGCCCTGCGCCCGCTCGCCTACCCGGAATCGGGCCGCCTCGTGGCGATCCAGGAAGTCGTGGCCGCAACCGGGCGCGACATCCCGACCTCGCCCGCGATGCTCCTCACCTGGCAGAAGCAGGCCTCGGATTTCCAATCGCTCACCGCCAGCTGCGTCACCGGTGGCAACCTCACCGGCGTCGGCGCCCCCGTGCGCCTCTTCGGGAATTCCGTCGCCCCGAATTATTTCACGACCCTCGACGTGCTCCCGATCGTCGGGCGCAATTTTCGCGCCGGCGATTCGGAGGAAGGCAAGGCCCCCGCGATCATCCTCACCTACGAATTGTGGGCGACGCAGTTCGAGGCGAAGCCCGAGGTTGTCGGGCGCACGATCCTCCTCAACAACGAGCCCCGCACCGTCATCGGCGTCATGCCACCGAAATTCAAGTCCGGCGCCGGCGGGCCGCAATATTACGATCTCCTGGTCAGGAACCGCGCGATCTTCGGCGCGCGCTACCTGACGATCATCGGGCGCCTGAAATCCGCGGCCACCGTGGAGCACGCTGCCGGGCAGTTGAGCGCGATCAGCGAGCATACCCAGCAGGTTTTCCTCCCCAACGACGACCTCGGCCTGAAAATCACGCCGCTCCTTGAATCCAAGGTCGGCGGCGTGAAACCTCTGCTCTTCGTGCTGCTCGGCGCCGTCGGCTTCCTGCTCCTCATCGCCTGCGTCAATGTCGCCAACCTCCTCCTCGCGCGCGCCGCGTCGCGCCAGAAGGAAATCGCCCTCCGCGTCGCGCTCGGCGCCAGCCGCTCGCGCGTGGTGCGCCAGCTCCTCGCCGAAAGCCTCCTGACCGCCGCGATCGGCGGGGTGCTGGGAGTCCTGCTCACCTACGCGACGATGGCGGCGCTGCTCGGCCTGGCGCCGCTGTCGCTGCCGCGGCTGGAGGAAGTCCGCATCGACGGCCTCGCCCTCGCCTTCACCAGCGCGGTCACGCTCCTCACCGGCCTCGGGTTCGGCCTCGTGCCCGCGCTCCAGGCGACGCGGCTCGATCTCACCGCCGCCCTCAAGGAAGGTGGACGGGGCGCCGGCGATGGCCGCGGCCGCCGCCGCTTGCGGCACAGCCTGGTCGTGGCGGAGGTTTCGCTCGCGCTGGTGCTGCTCGTCGGGGCGGGCTTGCTGGCGCGCAGCTTCAGCCAGATCCAGCGCACCGACCTCGGCTACGATCCGACGATCGTCTACGTTTCGCGCGTTTCACTGCTCCTGCGCCAGTACCCGGATGACCCCGCCCGCATCGCGTTCGCCGATCGCGCGCTGGCACAGTTGTCCAGCCAGCCGGGCATCGAGGCCGCCGCCTTCGCGACCGCTTTTCCGCATCATCAAAACCCTGCGATCCACCTCGCGATCGATCGTCACCCCGAGACGGACCTCATGAAGATGCCGGTCGTGAGTTTCTCCTCGGTAACGCCGGATTTTTTCCGCGCCATGAGCAATCGCCGGGTCGCCGGGCGGTGGTTTACTGCCGGGGATCGCGCGGGCTCGCCCCCCGTCGCCATCGTGAGCGAGGAAACGGCGCGCCAATTTTTTCCCGAAGGCAGTCCCATCGGGCGGCGCGTCGCGATCGTCTGGCCCAACGAGCGGGAGTGGCGCGAAATCGTCGGCGTCGTCGCCGACCTCAAAACCGCCGGCCCCACCCAAACCAGCCTCCCGCAGGTTTATCTCCCGTTCGCCCAGAAGCCGGGCATGCAGTTCATGATGGTGATCCAGGTGAAACCCGACGCACCCAACCCGGCGCCGCAGGTGACCGCGGCGATCCAGAAGATCGATCCCGATATCCCGGTGCCGCGGAAGATGGTCTGTATCGCCGAATACGTGGCCAATTCCGTAGCCATCCACCGGTTCACCCTTTTTCTCTTCAGCGTGTTTTCCGGTTTCGCGCTGCTCCTTGCGGCCATCGGGATTTACGGGGTGATGGCCTATTCCGTCACCCAGCGGACCGGTGAGATCGGCATCCGCATCGCGCTCGGGGCGCAGCGCGCCGACATCATGCGCCTGGTCGTCGGCCAGGGCGGACGCTTGATTCTGTGGGGAATTTTGCTCGGGCTGGCGGCCGCCGTCAGCACGTCGCATTTGCTCGGGGCGGTCCTGGTCGGAGTGGCGCCACACGATCCCACCACGCTGCTGGTCGTGGCCGCGATCCTGGGTTCAGTTGCGTTCCTCGCATCCTGGCTGCCCGCGCGTCGCGCCACGCAAGTCGATCCGATGGTAGCGCTGCGAGCCGAGTGATGCGCGATGAAATCCCGGCGAATGATCGTGGCTCGCCCCGCCGGGGCTTCGCGTCCAGGCCGGCTGCTGCTGGTATGCTCACTCGCTCCCGGCCTCGTGTTTTTCTTTTTGGCCGGCTGCACGCCGGCGCCGCGAACCGGACCCGCAGGAGTTGTCCCCGATCTTCCCCTGCTCCTCGGACGCAATGAACGCGTGACCGAAATGCTCGACGGCACGGTCGTCGGCTCCGGGATCATCGCGGTCGGCGAACTCGGCACCATCCTCCGCTCCGACGACTACGGCAGCACATGGCAGAAATCGGTGATCACGGGCGCGGCCAATCTCAACGCTGTCAGCTTCGCCCCGGACAATCAGCACGGTTGGGCAGTGGGCGACGAAACCCAGCTCCTCGCCACCACGGATGGCGGGCAGACATGGACAATTCAATCCGCTGCTTCGGTCGCATCCCCGATCAACCTGCTCGATGTACTCGTGCTGGATGCGCGCCACGTGATCGCCGTCGGCACTGGCGGCGCCGCGCTCGAGACTCTTGATGGAGGCGACACCTGGGCTCGTCGCCTGCTCGTCACGGGGGATTCGCGCTTCAATCGCCTGAGCCGCGGTGCGTCCGGCACGCTCTACCTCGCCGGCGAACACGGCGCCGCCCTTCGATCATACGACAGCGGCGCCACGTGGGAGCGCCTCCCGGTACCGACGGAAAAAATGCTCTACGGCATCCTGCCCATCAACGAGCGCGTGCTCCTCGCTTACGGGGCGAACATGTCGGGACACGTTTTCCGCTCGGTCGACGACGGTCGGAGCTGGTCGATCATTTCGCTCGAGAAACACACCCTTCGCCGCACCGCGATGATGACATCGAACGGTCGGATTCTGCTCGATGACCGTTTCGTCAGCCGGGATGCCGGTCGTTCCTTCCAACCTTGGGCCGCGCGCCCCGAAACCCTGAACCTGATTGAAATGATCCAGGCGCCCAACGGCTCCTTCGTGATTTTTGGCATCGATGGGGCAACGGTGGTGGCTGACCGCTGAGCAAAACCTTCCCGCAATCGCGGGATTGCGGGTACCGGAGACCGGAAAGCTTCGGTGCTATCGGACATCCTCTCCGCTTCAAAGCCTGCGACGGGTTAGCTCGACGCCGCCCCGATGCTCCGTGCGTAGCGCATCAGTCCGCCGCGAAAGGCGGGAAATCCCGTGCCCATCAAGAGCGCAAAGTCCGCCTCGTCCGCGCTCTTCAACACGCCTTCATCGAGCACGCGCTTGGTTTCGTCGATCATCACGCGATTCAAGCGGTCCGTGAGCGCCGGGGCATCGATCGCCGAAGATTTTGCCAAACGGAATGATTCCACCGCAGGGTTCAGCGCCTCTTTCCCGTCGGCGTAGGTGTAGAAACCGGAACCGGCGCCGTTCTTCCGGCCTTTCAACCCTGCATCGAGCATTTTCCGACACACGGTCGAACTCTTGAATCGCGTGGGAAAATAATGCGCCATCTCGCCGAAAATAAAATCCGTGACGTCCACGCCGACTTCGTCGATCAGGCGCATCGGGCCCATCGGCCAACCCCAGTCGCGCAATGCGCGGTCGACCTCATCCGTCGCCACGCCCTGCTCCCACAAAGCACACGCCTCGTTGAGGTAAAAGAAAAGGACCCGGGTCACGAGGAACCCCGGGGATGAACGGCAGATCGCCGGGCTTTTGCCGAGCGCCTTGGTGAAGGCGAGCGTCCGCTCCGCCGTTTCGCGCGTGGTATGAGGGCTCAGCACCATCTCGATGAGCGGCATACGGCTGACCGGGTTGAAGAAGTGAATCCCGATCGTGCGTCCCGGACCGGACACGCGTGCGGCCAGCTCCTCGATCGGCAACGCCGACGTGTTCGAGGCCAGCACGCAGTCGGGGCGGACCACGCGCGACAGCTCGGCAAAAAGGTCCTGCTTCGCCGCGACGTTCTCCACGATCGCTTCGATCACCAGGTCGCAGTCGTCGAATCCATCCCACGCCGTCGTGGTCTTCACGCGTGCAAGGCCGGTGGCCGCGGTTTCGGGTGTCATTTTTTTCCGCGCGACGGCCTCGTCAAAGACCCCGCGGACCACGGCGAGCCCGCGCTCCACAAATTCCGGCTTCACATCGCGCAGCACGACCTCGTACCCGCGCGCTGCGCACCATTGGGCGATGCCCGAACCCATCACCCCGGCGCCGACCACGCCGACTTTTCGAAACGGAGCCGCGGTCGTGGGCGCGGCGGGCTTCGGGAACCACGCGTCGACGGTCAGTTTCTTGACCGCGTCCTTGAGGAAAAAAACGTGGATGAGGTTCCTGCACACTGCGCTCGCCGTGGCTTCGCCGAAGGCAACCGCTTCCTCGGCGAGCGCGGCTTCCACGGATTTCGCACTCGTGCGTTCGATCAGGTCGATCACGAGCAAGGGCGCCGGCTCGTGCCCGCGGGTTTTCTTCATGACGCCGGCGCGCGCGGCCGCGAAGGATGCGGCGTCGGCCGCAGGCGGAGTCGCCCGCGCGGGTTTGCCCTCGGCGGCGAGGCGCATCGCCGCCGTTTTCGCGCGCGCCTTGAGCTCGCCCGCGCCCACAACTTCATCCACCAAGCCCGCCGCTTTCGCTTCCTTCGCGGAAACCAGCGCGGATTTTAAAATATGCTCGAGCGCGGCTTTGGACCCGACCAGGCGCGGCAGACGCACGGTGCCGCCCCATCCCGGGATCGTCCCGATGCTCGTTTCCGGCAGGCCGATCGCCGTTTCCTTCGCGTCGCTGGCAATCCGCCAATGGCACGCCAGCGCGAGTTCAAAACCTCCGCCGGCACACGCGCCGTGGATCGCAGCCACCACGGGCGCCTTGAAATTCGCGATCGCGTCGAACGAGGACTGGCCGTCGCGCGATGCCGCCGTCACCGCCGCTGCGTCCGGCAGGCGGGTGAGCCACTTCAGGTCCGCACCCGCGATGAAGATGCGCTCCTTGGCGCTGATGATCACGACCGCCTTCACGGGTTGCACGGCCAGAGCCGCGAGGGCGGCGCGCAAATCGGCGTGAACCGCCGCGGTGAACACGTTGGCCCGCGCCGCGGGGTCGTCGAACACGATCCAACCAATGCCATCCGCGTCGACTGAATGGTTAACTGTAGAGCTCATGGGGTTGAGGTGATTTTTTCTGGAGGAATGTAATCTGGCGCGAACGTAGCGGCCACGCGAAGCGAGTAAACTGCCGAGCCGATCGAAAGACGTTTTTTTATTAACCGGGCCAAAGCACCCGGCAAACATGTCATCGGCGCGGGGCTCGTCCGAGTCGCAGGAAGTCGGAGCCAAATTTTTTGCCGCGGAATCCGCGCCCAAGTAAAAATATCAGATCGGGATCGGGTTTAGCCGCAAAGAAGCGCAAGTTTTCCTCGGCTACGAAGGAGATTTGGGAGCGCTTATAAGCGCGCGGAAGTTTTGATACGAAGGAAGGGAAACTTGCGCTTCTTTGCGGCCAACTCTCCGAGGTTTTGTTCCGAGCCCTGATTCGCGTTCATTCGCGGTTAATTTTTTTTGTGCCTTTTTCGAAGGGCCCGGCTCAGCATCGCCGCACGTCATTGCATGAACGCTGAAGAGTACACCAACCTGGACCGGGTCGAGGGCTTGCATTGGTATTACTCGGGCAAGCGACAGTTTGTGCGCGAGTGGCTCCAGGCCGTGCGTCCGCCCCAGCCGAGCGATCTCCTGCTCGATTGCGGGGCCGGCACCGGTCGGTTCGCGCAAGGCATGGAACACCTCTGCCGCGTCATGGTGCTCGACGACCACGAGGAAGCGCTGCGCCTGCTGCGCGCGCGGTTCAGGCCGGAGCAGGTCATCCAGCTCGCCGGCGACACGGTGCCGCTCCCCGATGCGTCGATTGAATACGTCACCGCGCTCGACGTGCTGGAGCATGTGCCCGACGACGCCGCGGTGGTGCGCGGGTTTCATCGCCTGCTTAAATCCGGCGGCATCGCCGCCGTCACCGTGCCCGCGAGCATGGCGCTTTGGAGCGATTGGGATGTCGCGCTGCATCACTTTCGACGCTACGACCGCGCCCAATTGAAGGCGCTGTTCCCCGTCGACGGGTGGGAAATCCTCTACGTCAATTACACGAATGTCGTGGTCTACCCCGCGGTGTGGGCGGTGCGCAACTGGCGCAAGCTGCGCCGCAAGCTCGGACTCGCCGACGCCGCCGCGCGCACCGAGGACCGGCTGCCGTCGCCGTTGGTGAATCGCGCGCTGCGAGGCACCTTCGTCGGCATGGCGAAATGGCGCGTCCCGTTTCCTTTCGGCGTGAGCCTGCTCCTGGTCGCGCGAAAACGCTGAATCGCGTCGCGTCCGCCTCGACCCGGAACCCAGCCTTCGGAATGTTGGCCGCAAAGAAGCGCAAGTTTCTGGGGCTGCGAAGGAGATTTGGGAGCGCTTATAAGCGCGCGGAAGCTTCGATACGAAGTCCCAGAAACTTGCGCTTTTTTGCGGCCAATCCTCCGAGGTTTATTCCGCGCCCTGTAAAATACCTCCGGGTCCGGATTCGCGTTCATTCGCGGTTAAAAACCGGTTCGGCTTACGTCAAGACGGCGACCATTCCCGACATGACTACTCCAACCCCGCGATTTTTTCGTGACGCTTCGACGTTTTGGTTTCGACCCCATCGCACCTCTCCAAATTATAAGCGTCGAGCCATGCACCCGCCCTCCGCGGCGTGAAGCACCCGACGGCCAACCCCTTTCCTCCTGATGCCGAAGCGTGAAATCACCGTTGAGATCGCCGCCGACTGGGTCGCCGCGGTCGATGCCGGGCTCACGGAGCCACAGCAGCGCGAACTCGAGGCGTGGCTCGCCGCCGAGCCGAGTCATCGCGCCGCCTTCGAGCGGCTCAAGGGACAATATCGCGCGGTGGATCGCCTTTCCGAGTTTCGCCCCGCCGACTCCGACGAAAGCGATGACGATGTTCCGCTGCTGAAAGATTCCGGGCGGATTCAGCCGCCATGGAGCGACACGCCCTCGCAAACCGAGGCGACCTCCCGGCCCGGCTGGGCGTTGCCTTCATGGCGCGTGTTCTTGCCGCTCGGAATTGCCGCGTCGCTCGCGTTGTTTTTTGGTTACTCCTTTTGGTGGCTGCCTGCCCACGGCTCGATGCAGGAAAGCGCGGTCACGGCGGTCGGCGACCAGCGCCAGCTCACGCTGCCGGACGGCTCGATCGTGACCTTGAACACGGACTCGGCAGTCGACGTGGTTTACACGCCTGGCGAGCGTCGCCTGCTGCTCACGAAGGGCGAGGCGTATTTCGCCGTGGCGAAGGACAAGGCCCGGCCGTTCATCGTGGGGGTGGGAAATGTCGCAGTGCGCGCGGTGGGGACGGCATTCAATATTCGACTGAAGGCGCGGCAGATCGAAGTGGTGGTGACGGAGGGTTTGGTGAAAGTGGACGACACGGCAAACGGCGGCTCGGTGCTGCCGAAGCCCGAGGTTTATTCGTCGGCGGATTTTGAGGATCCGGTGTTGGCGGCGGGCGAACAGGTAGTGATCGCGTACGCGGCGGAGAAGGCCGCGGTGACCGCGCCACCCATGATCGTGCCGCTGGCGGCAACGGAGATCACCCAGCGGCTGGCGTGGCGGGAGCAGCGCCTGGTGTTTGACCCGACGCCGTTGCGGGACGTGGTGGCGGAGTTCAACCGCTACAATCGACGCCAGCTGCGTGTGGCCGACGAAGCCACCGGGCGGATGCTGGTGGGTGGGACTTTTCGCGCCGACGACATCGAGACGCTGGTGCGCCTGCTGGAGTCGAGCTTCGGCCTGACCGTAGAGCATCACGACAACGTGATCATCCTGAAAAAGTAGCGCAGGCGGCCCTCCTGCTCCGCTAGTCATTTGTCCCATCCGACGAGTGTGATGATTGCTAAAAGCGTCGCGCCGAGGTTCGGCACCGCCGATAAACGCGCATGCTCGGAAAACTCGCTCGGCCGTTCAAACCACTGCTCGAGGCCATCGCCCAAACAGAGGCGCGCATCTCACTGGCTTGGACCGCGGCGGCTCACCGGCGGCTCATGCGGGTTCAATGGAAACTTCCGCCGGTGCCCGAACACATGGACCATCACATCGATGTTTTTTATCAGTTTCGCGCCCAGCGAAATAGCCTTTGGGCCGAGCGCGGCGTTTTTGGCGGATTGGCGCTGCAAGGCGGAGACGTTCTCGAACTGTCCTGCGGCGATGGGTTCAATGCCTGTAACTTTTACAGCCTTCGCTCGCGGAGGGTCATCGCGTGCGACTTTGATCCGCGTGCAATCAAGACCGCGATCCGAAAGAATGGCGCGCCGAACGTGACGTACGTCCTGGCGGATATCCGGACCGATATGCCTGCGGGGAAATTCTCGACCGTGGTCTGGGACGCGGCCATCGAGCACTTCACCCAGGAGGAAACCACGAAAATCATCCGCGACATTCGAACCCGTCTGACGGACGGCGGAATCTTGACGGGCTACACGATCGTCGCACTCGAAGGCGGCGAGAAAATGCTCGTCCATCACGAATACGAATTCAAAAGCAAAGACGATTTGGCCGATTTCCTCGCCCCTCACTTTCGAAACGTGACCGTCTTCGAAACTGCCTTCCCCATGCGCCGAAACCTTTATTTCTGGGCTTCCGACGGCCCTCTCCCTTTGACCCCGGGATGGCCTGACGTCACCGCGAGAAGCCGGACCTGATCGATCGTCAGGGCCCAATCACCGAGGCGGGCCGGAGACCGGGCCCTACGGTGCAAAATGATTGGCGCGAATCCGTGCGCGGGCTCATCGTCTTTCCGCTCCCTCAACCGAAAAAACCATGTCCGAATACTCTGCCTTGATTGAGTGGAACGTCTCCGGGCCCGACTTCCGCCGCGGACAATACTCCCGCGAACACACCTGGACCTTCGACGGCGGCGTGATCGTGCCCGCGTCGCCCTCGCCGCACATCGTTCCAACTCCATGGTCCAATCCGGCCAACGTAGATCCCGAGGAAGCTTTTGTGGCGGCGATCGCGAGCTGCCACATGCTGACCTGGCTTTTCCTGGCGGCGAAGCAGGGTTTCGATGTCCGGAGTTATCGTGACGATGCCCGGGGAATCATGGCAAAGGGCGACAACGGCGTGCCGTGGGTAAGCGCCGTGACCTTGAGCCCCCAGATCCAATATGGCGCCAAAGCCCCGTCGGCCACCGAACTGGAACAACTCCACCATCAGGCCCACGAGCAATGCTTCATCGCGAATTCCGTGAAGACAATCATCACCGTGCGCGCCACTCACGCCCCTGCCTGATGGCCAAAAGGTGCGAGGCCGAACCTGCGAAAAATAGCACCTCGCACCTTTGATTTGGGCCACCACGAAATACCCGGGCTTCGGAGGATTCGCCGCAAAGAAGCGCAAGTTTCCGGGGCTTCGAATCAAAACTTCCGCGCGCTTATAAGCGCTCCCAAACCTCCTTCGCAGCTCCAGAAAACTTGCGCTTTTTTGCGGCTAAAAATTCCGGTGCCTTGGTTTGAGATTCTTTTCGTGTGTTTCGTGGTGCCTCTCTCCGAATCCATTCGTGGTAAAAACCGTTCGAGAGTTTTTAATCCCGGATCCTGACCAACGCCAATTCCGCCCCCGCTTTGTTGCGGACCACGAAAAACGCATGCTCCGATGCGAATCCTTGGGCCGCGCGATCAAAGTAAATCGCGACCTCCGCCGGTTCCTGCAGCGAAAACGGAAATGTCGCGGGCATCGGTTGACCGCGCGGGTGGCCCTCGAGGTCCATCGGCGTGATTTCCACCCGCGCGTTTGCCGCCGACAGCACCAGCGGTGGACTCTCCCGATGATCCATCCGCGTCACTTCGATCGTCGCCACGGCCTCATCCGAGGGCAGCAACAAGTCTAGCTTCACGAGCGTATTCGGCGCTGCCGGGTCCGCGGTCTTCTGCTGGAAAACCTCCGCGGTGAAAAACGGCGCAACGTGTCGCCCGCGCCGCACCCGGAATTGAAAACCGTCCACCGCGAACGCGCTTTCGTACTGTGACATCACGAAATCATACAGCGGACCCTTCGGCGCGAGTCCCCGGTTGCGCAGGAAATCGATGTGCGCCAGGTTCACGATCACGCAGGCGCGCGGGTGTTTCTCCAGCTCCGCCATCACTGCGCGCTGTTGCGCTTCGCTCAGCAGCGAGAACCAATGCGTCACGTTCAACCACGTCGGCGCCGGCAGCCCCGTCCACAAATTCAGGCTGAACATCCCCGGCACTGAAAACAGCATGTCGCTGTGCGCCTCCGCGTTGATCGCGAGGACGCGGTACAACCCGGTCGTGCTGTCGGGCAGGCGAATCACTTCCGCTCCGGGAAGGTCGAGCGACCGGCTGTCGAGATAGCGCGCGCCGATCCGCGCGAGCCGATTCCCCACGACGACCGCCATCATCACCAACAGGAAAGTGAGCACCAGCCCCAGCGATTTCACGCGGCGAAACGTCAGCACGCGGCCATGCCGATCCGTCAGCCAGCTCGCCGCTTCCCAGCCCCCGATCACCGCCAGCGGCAGTGCGAGGAACGTGCCCCACGCCACCTGGCTGCCCGGGACGGGAAAGGCGTGCAGCCACTGCCCGAGAAAAAGCAGCCCGAGCCAGCCGCGCGCCACCACCGCTCCGCTCGGCTCGCCCGTGAGCGGCCAGAGGAAGGTCCAGAGCAACGAAATCGAAAACGCGAAGACCGTGATGTCCGGGCTCGTCGCGGGAAACTGCCATACCGACCACGCTAGCCCCACACCCGCCAGCAGGCGCGACAGGGCCACGCATGTATCGAGCGCGATCCGTCGCGCTTTCATTCGTGCAGCCGCGAAGAGCACGAGAAAAATCGCGAGCGACAGGATTCCCGCCACCAGCACGCCGGGCGGCCATTTGAATTTCAGGCTAAAATTGCCCGGATGATGCAGCGGCCCGAGCAACACGCCCTGAAGCAGTTCCGCCGGCGAAGTGCCGCGCGCGAAAACCACCCCGAGCACCGCGAGCGCCAGCACCGCTCCCCCGATGATCGCCGTGCGCCACTCGCGACCCCCGGCCCGCGCGTCCGATGCCATCGAGAGGGTCGCCGCCACCGGGATCGCCGCGAACGCGAACGCCAAGGCATACGTCTGCACCCAAGCCGTGCCGAGCAGTGGGCGCATGAGCGCGAAAGGAAACACGAGCAGCCCAGCGCCCAGCACCCACGGCATCGCGCGACGCGTGCGGTCCGAGCGGCTGTGCAGCAGCAGGAACATCACCGCCGACAACGTCGCGAACGCGCCGACGTTGATCTTTGTCAGCAGCAGCGCCGCGCTGCCCACGCCGACGATTCCGGCCCACGTTTTCCATTTTCCCCCGCCAAGTGCCAGGTAACCGCCGAGCCCCATCAATGCCGTAACGAACGCGACCAGCCCGCCCGGATGCGTGGGTTCGCTCACCATGATCCACAGGTAAACAAACACCGCCGACAGCGTCGCCAGCATGCACGCGCTGTTTCGTGTCGCGCGCCAAACCGTCCAGGCCGAGAGCGTCGCACACGTGCTCCACATCCCGAGCGTCAGGATGCGCCCGGTGAAATGCACCAGCGGCATCCCAAGCAGGTTCAGGACGTAATAGAGAACATAGGGGAAGGGCCCGTACTGCGTGTAGACGTCGCGATAGAGCGAACCGTGCTCCGCGAAATTCCGCAGCGAGATCAGCACGTACCCCTCGTCGTCATAATACATGAACGTGCTGAAGAGCATCAGCCCGGCGGCGATGGTCAGGGCCGCGGACCCGACGGCGAGGAGGAGAATGGGAAGCCGGAGCGAGGAAGGTTTAAGCATGCCGGAAGCGCCGTTTTAACCACGAATGGACCCGAATGAACACGAATTTTAGCGGTAGCGCAGGCGGTCCGCCTGCTCTGGAAGAGATAACAACTGAAAGATAAAGTTGAAAGGCGCCGAAGACCTCGGCGAACCTCTCCGCAATCTGCCTTTCAGCTGTCAACTGCTCCGGGATCGACCCCATCCATTTGAACAGAAGGCAACGAAGGTAATGAAGAGCTTCTTGGTCTGCGGAATCGTTCGTGGCCCTTCACGAACTGGGGTTCGAAGGCTTCCGATCCTTCACCGTCAAGGGCACGAACGGTTAATACTTACCTGAACCGCTTCGTTTCCTTCTGTTCAAAAGGTTTGAAACGGTTCGATCCCTGAGCAGGCGGGCCGCCTGCGCTACTTTTTGTTTTTCACGATGTACTGCGGGCGATGCTTCACCTCGTCGTAGATCCGGCCGAGGTATTCGCCGAGCACGCCAATGCCCACCAGCTGGACGCCGCCCAGGAACAAGACGAGCGTCACCAAGGTCGTATAACCCGTCGGCGCGGTTTCGATGCCGATGATCCGGCGCAGCGCATAAAACACCGCCGCCGCGAAACCCAGCGCCGCGATGAAGAGCCCGCAGTAGGTCAGGAGCCGCAGCGGCAGGTACGAAAAGCTGAAAAGCCCGTCCATCGCGTAGCGCGCCAGACGCCGGAAGCTCTGCTGCGGCTGCCCGGCGGCGCGCTGCTTCCGATCGTAGGAGACATCCGCGGTGCGAAACCCGATCCATGCGCGCAGTCCCGGGAAAAAACGGTGGCGCTCGGGTAGCGCGTTGAACGCCTCCAGCGCCGAGCGATTCAACAGGCCGAACGTGCCCGTGTTCGGCTCGATCGGGTAATCGGTGAGCTTGCCATAGAGCGAATGGAACAAGTCGAACCCGGCACGACGCAGGCCGGTTTCGCTGCGCGTGCGACGCGTCGCGCGCACAATGTCCGCGCCCTCGCGCCACGCTGCCACCAGCGCGGGGATCACCTCCGGCGGATCCTGCAGGTCGGCATCCATCGTCACCGCTGCATCCGCATCGCCGGTCCGGGCCAGCCCCGCCGAGAGCGCGCTCTGAAACCCGAAATTGCGCGACAGTTCCACAAGTTGGAAGCGGCTGTCGCTCGCCGCCCGCGCCCGGATCAGGCCCGCGGATCCGTCGCGGCTGCCATCGTCGACCAGCACCGCCTCCCAGCGGTAATCAGGCGCGGCGGCAAAGAGGGCGGTGAGGCGCGAAAAGAGTTCCGGCAACACGGCTTCCTCGTTGAAAACGGGGATGACGATCGCGATTTTGGGAGCGGGCATGGATTAAACGAAAGGTCGGGCGGAACGGGAAACGCGGACCAGCGCCAGAGTGAGAATCGCGCCCAGGAGAGCGAGCACAAGCGTGCCTTGAGCCGCCACGAGGTCGAAAAGAAACACGAGATGATGCGAGAGTTTCCCGACGAGATTCATGAGCGCGCTTTCCGAGTAGCCCTTGAAAATCGCGACCAACGGCGTCTCGGGATGCGCCCAGCGGTCCACGGCATAGGCCTGCACCGCGAATTGCAGCGCGATGCCGAGCGCGAGGTCGCACGCCGCGCCCGCGATGAGCAGCATCCGCCACGCCCGGCTCAACGCCGGCCATTGCGAGGCGAGGAAAGCCAGGCCGAGGACGACGACCGGTTGGAGGCAGATATGCGCGAGTCCCCAGTGGTCGCGGTCCGGCGCGACCGCCACGCCGATCACCACCGCGCCGCCAATGAACCAGGACCAGAAAGCGCGATCGCCGGCCCGCGAACTTTGCCAGCGCCGCCAGGCCCGGACCACGATGGCGAGCCACGCGACGCTCCCGAACACGAAGAACAGGTTGACCTGGTAGAGCTGGAAAAACCAGTCGCGCAGCCAGCCTGACGCACTTCGCTGCTCGATCAAATGGGGATCCAGGGTCCGGAGGAAATGCGGGACGATCGTGTCGCCGAGATTGAGCGCCGTCTTCGTCAACCATCCCATGCCCGCGGGTTGCGCGTGCACGCTCGTATTGGGCGCAAGCGCGGCCTGTGCGCCGTAGGCCAGCACCGACCATCCAAACCACGTGGCGAGCACCGCGCCCCCGAGCAGTCCTAGGCGCGCGGTTTCGCGCCAGAACGAGGGATCACCCCACCGCGCCCGGCTCCGCGCCAGCCACGCCACCGCGAGGAGCACCACGAATGGGCCCGCCGAATAATGGGCGAGAAGGGCGCCGGCCAGGCTTGCGGCGCACAACGGCCCCGCGGCCCGCGGCACGGAGGATTCCCCGGCGCGCAGGAAAAAATAGAGCCCGCTCAGGACGAGGAAAGCCGCGGTCAGCTTCGTCCAGGGGAAGGTGGCGTTTTCCACAAACGCGGGGTTGAGCATCAGCAGCACCACCAGGACCGGGATCACCACGCGCCCGTGGCCCGATTCCGCCCGGAAGAAGCGCCGCGCGAGAAGCGCGGCGGGCAGGAAGACGAGGCCGTTCAACAGCGTCGTCACGACTTGGAAAAGAGGGAATTCGACCCGGGTGAGGTCGAGAAACACGCCCGTGACAAGATTGGCGAGCGGCGGGCGCGCGGGGAGCGGGTACAGCGCGATGAATTTCGAATCGAGCGGCCAGCGTTCGAGAAAAAACCGCGCCCGCTCCCAATGCTCAAACCAGTCACCAGCCCAGCCGCCGCCCGAATAAGCCATGACAAATGCCAGCCACCCGACGCACCACGTCCAGAGCATCGCCTGCCCGGCGAGCAGGCTGCGCGCGTCGGCGTCGCGACAGAGCTCCGCGAAATTCTTCCGACCGGTGACCAGGCCGATCACCGCTGCGATCGGGAGGATCCAGAACTTCGCTGACATTCCGCCCACCTCGAGACGGGGGGCCTTCAGGACGTAAAACGCGAAAGCGACGAGGTAAATTCCCAGCAGTGAAATCGCGACGCTCGCGCAGAGTTTTTCCGCCGGATCGAGCCGGAGCCGCCGCGCCACCGGCCAGCCCAGCCCGATGATCACCAGTGTGAAAAGGAACGGGCAGAGGAGGAGCGGCAGCAGCATGGACGTCGCGAAGCATGCAGGTGCGCGCCGAAATTTGAAGGGCGAACGTCGCGCCCGGCTTCCACCGTTCCCTTGGCCTCGCGCTACGTTTTGGGCGGGATCGGGCCGCGATGGTAGACGAGGAACACGGCGTCGAATTCCAGGTAAGGCCGCCCGGGCAGGATGGCCACGGCGGCAACTTTTTCGCGGGCGTCATAGACGCGCACGAGGCGGTAGTCGGACTTTAGCAGCGACGGGATTTGACCCATGATTTCCGCGACCTCGTCCGGTCGCAGCACCAGCCAATCCGGTTGCAGCGCGGCGATGATCTCGGCGTGCGGTTTTTTCCCGGCACGCCTCGCGGCCACCACTTCCGGTGACGACAGGCCCGGGTAGTCGTACATCTTCAGGCCCGAGTAATACCCGATGTACCCCAGTGGCTCGAGATAGACGCGATCGCCGGCTTGCGCGTGCGCATGGAGCCAGCGGCCGATTTCGGTGCGGTTGCCCGTCTCGATAATCGCCTGCTGCGCGCGCAGCTGCCACGCGACTGCCGCCAAAACGACGGCTTGCCCGGCCACGATCACGCCCGCCCCGATGCGGCCGATCGCGGGAAGCCAGGTGCGGGATGCGCCGTGCGGGCGAACCGCCACGTCGATCAGGTAGACCCAGGCAACCAGCGCCAGCGCCTGCCAACCCGGATAGTACCAAGGTGAACGCGGGATGTATTCCACGTAAAACCCGCCGAGCAAAAATGCCGCCGATGCGATGCGTCCCGCGGGTCGGACCTTCGGGACGAGCCATGCGACGGCGGCGCCGATCACGATGATTTTCGAAAACCAGTCCAGCGTCGCAGGCCAGCCGCCGAAGAAAAAATACGCCGGCATGAAAATCTTGTGGAGCGCGACGTGCCCAAAGATCAGTCGCCAAGGGTAGAGCAGGAGGGCGTGCGACAGTTCGCCCGGTCCCCAAATCGAGATTTTTGCCAGGATCGTATGCGGAACGGGCGTGCCGTAATACCACCAAGCGAAGGCGAGCCACGGGAGGTAGAACAGCAGGCCGAGCAGAACGCCGCGGAGAATTGCGGATACCGGAGACCGGAAACCGGATAGTTCTGAAACCTGCGAACCGATTGTTTCGGCCCCGCCGTGCTTGGAACTATCCGGTTTCCGGTCTCCGCAATCCGCAATTCTCCCCATCAGCCATCCGCCGGCGATCGCACCGAAAAACACGCAGCCGTCCGGTCGCGTCCACTGCAGGCCGGCGAAGGCGACCGCACACGGCAACACCCGTGGACCCTGCGCGAAGGCGCGCCAAGCCAGGATGATGAAGAACACGAGAATCGCGCATTCCATGCCGTTGATCGAGAAATCGACGATCTTGGGATCGAGCGCCACCGCCAGGCACCCGGCGCCGATCGCGAAGGCTGCGACCTGGGTGCGCAGCATGAGACGGGCGGCGAGGAACACTGCGCCGCCGAGGAAAAACGCGCTCGCGATGCGAAACAACCAGAGTGCGCGGAATTCGACCTGGTCCCCTCCGCCCAATGCGAACAGCGCGGGCAGCAGGGTCCCGAGCGGCGAGGTAAAACTGTGCACGCGCTGGCCCGGCTGGAACACGAGGCCATGGCCGGTCGCGAGGTTCAGGCTCGCGCGAAACGTGATCAGGTAGTCCTCCCACATGTGGCCGGTGAAGGCCGCGAACGACAGGCAGACTACTCCGACAAAAAGTGCCGCCACGATCGGCCAGCGACTGCGGACCGGCGCAACGGTTTCAGGAGAGGAAGTGGACATGCGGCCGGTTCGAGGCAATTGCGCTCACCGTGAAGCGTCAACCCGCCTGACGCCCGGCTCAGCGGAATACGTTGTACTTGATGATGGCGTAGAGCGCGCGAAAGCCGTCCCGCCAGCCGATTTTTTTCCCCTCGGCGTAGGTGCGGCCGTAATAGCTGATGCCAACCTCGTAGATCGCGCAGTTGAGCTTGGCGACCTTCGCCGTGATCTCGGGCTCGAAGCCGAAACGGTTTTCTTCGATCGTGATCTGGTCGAGGATCTCCCGTCGGAAAACCTTATAGCACGTTTCCATGTCGGTAAGGTTGATCCCGGTGAACATGTTCGAGAGCAGCGTCAGGAATTTATTTCCGACCATGTGCCAGAAGTAGACGACCCGATGCGCCTCCGCGCCCATGAAGCGCGAGCCGAAGACGACGTCCGCCTTGCCGTCGAGGATCGGCTTCAGCAGCCGTGGATATTCCTGCGGGTCGTACTCGAGGTCAGCGTCCTGGACGATGATCGCATCGCCGGTCGCCGCGGCAAACCCGGTGCGCAGCGCGGCGCCCTTGCCCTGGTTGACCTCGTGGTAAATGACCTTGTCGACGAGCGACGCGATCTGCGTGCGGAGCAGGTCGCGGGTGCCATCGCGCGAGCAGTCGTCGACGATGATGATCTCCTTGTTCGCGACGGGCGCGCTGCGAACGCGTTCGACGATGGAGCGGATGGTCTTGGCCTCGTTATAGCACGGGATGACGATGGTGAGCTTCATGCAGGCAGTGGCCCGAAACACATAGCCGAGGGGTGGGGGGACGGAAGTTTATTCCTGATCGATTGGGCGACAAAACCCCTAAACCGCGCGCAGCGCGCAGCCGAAGCCGCCAAAGGCGGATGGTGTCACTCAACAAGTGACACGCGGTGGAACGCGTTGGGCGGTTCCACCCGCATTCAAAGGCAGACGGAGCCAAACAGCGTCTTGCGGAGAAGCCGCTCCACCTGATTCCGCGGGACAAACCGCGGCTTATGCCCGGCCCGGAATTGACGCTGCGATGCGCGACGTTCAGGTTCCCACGATTATATCCCGCGGCCGCCAACTGACCCCGAAGCGCCAGCACTCGACCGTCTATGGCTGATGCGCGCGCGTTGAGGATTGCCGTGGTCAGCCAAGTCCAAACCGGCCACCTGCCGGCCGGCCACCGCCTCTGCGTCGATGAATTTCGCGCCGCAGGTTGGGAAGGGTTCGACTACCAGGGATGAGCGCCTCCCCGATAATTCCCGTCGTGCTGTTCGCCTATGCGCGGCCGGATCATCTGGCGCGGGTGCTGCGCTGCCTGCGCGCGAACGAAGTCCCGCTCGTGCTGGCGTTCGCCGATGGGCCGAACGGGAGCGCCAACGCCGAAGTGGTGAAGGAAGTGCGCAAGCTGCTCCGGAGTGTGACGTGGTGCGACCTGCGACTCACGGAGCGCGCGGAAAATCTGGGCCTCGGCCGCAATGTGCTCGCGGGCGTGACGGAAGTCGCGTCGCGGCATGACGCATTCATCGTTTGGGAAGACGACTTGGTCTGCGCTCCGGGAACGTACGCGTGGATGTGCGCGGCGCTGCGACGGTATGCTGCGGACCCACGCGTGATGAGCGTGACGGCTTGGACGCATCCGCGCGTGGTTCCGTCCGCGATCGGCGACCAGCCTTATTTTGACGGCCGCGCGGAATGTTGGGGCTGGGGCGCCTGGGCGCGGTCCTGGCGCGGGATGTCTGACGAGGGGGCGATGGAGAAACTCGCGTCCACATTGAGGTATGGGACGGCGGCGGATGCGTATGGCGCGGATCTCCCTGTGATGGCGAAGAATGAACGGCAGCAGAACACC
The DNA here is from genome assembly GCA_028293545.1 of Verrucomicrobiota bacterium. Classification (GTDB taxonomy): domain Bacteria; phylum Verrucomicrobiota; class Verrucomicrobiia; order Opitutales; family Opitutaceae; genus Opi-474. The sequence continues at coordinate 56,870 of JAQGOP010000006.1, forward strand.
TGGGCCGTGCGCTGGACTTATCATCACCTCAAACACGGCGGCCTGTGCCTGCGTCCCCCGTGGTCGATGGTGGAGAACATTGGTTTTGATGCGACTGCGACCAACGCTGCGGACGCGGGCAACTGGGCGAACGGGCCGTTGCGCTCTGCGCCGCCGATTCCCGAATCAGGCCAGGAGCCCGTGCTCCATCCGGACTGCCGCCGGCTCTGGACGCGCGCGAATCCCGGTCGCTGGGCCGGTCCATGGAGGCGGCTGCGTGCGAACCGGGGATGGCGATGAGCGCTTTCACGAAACCGTCAACGGCGCGGGCTTGGAAGGAACGGCAGCAATTCGTGCCGGGGTGGCCGGCGATTTTCATCAATCCGTTTTTTTTCGCGCGGCGCGGATTGCTCCAGGGCCTGGCGGAATTTTTCCCCCGCTTGAAGGGGGAAGTGCTCGACGTCGGGTGCGGCAGCAAGCCTTACGCGGAATTCATTCCTGCGACCCGTTACTTCGGGGTGGAAATCGACACGCCGCGTACCCGCGCCAGCTTTTCGGCGGACGCTTATTACGATGGACGGACGCTGCCGGTGGGGGACGCGAGTTTCGATGCGGTGCTGTGCTCGCAGGTGTTCGAGCACGTGTTCACGCCGGAGGAATTTCTGCGGGAAATCCACCGGGTGCTTCGGCCGGGTGGGGTGCTCCTCCTGACGGTGCCATTCGCGTGGGATGAGCACGAGCAGCCGCATGATTTTGCGCGCTACTCGTCATTTGGGCTGTGCGCGCTGCTGGAACGGGCGGGTTTCACGATTGAGGCGCACCGGAAGAGCACCGCCGACAGCCGCGCGCTTTTCCAACTCGTCAACGCGTATCTCTACAAGGTCACGCATGGCCGCAACCGCGCGTTGAATTGGGTGGCGATGCTGGGCCTGATGGCGCCGGTCAATGTCTTGGGACTGGTGTTTGGTGCGCTGCTTCCGAGGAATCCCGACCTGTATCTCGACAACATCGTGCTGGCGCGAAAGCCAGGGGGCGCGCCGCGATGATTTATTTCTGCACGTATTGCGACCGGCGTTACGCGGCGCGGATGCTCGCGCTCCACGCCTCGCTCGTGGCCCAGGGCGAACCGTTCCTGCTGCAGGTTTTGTGTTTTGACCGCGAAACCGAGGAGGTGGTCGCCGGCGTCGCGCAGCCGACCCTGGCGGCGATCCCTTTGTCCGACCTGATCGAAGGCGACCCGGGCTACGCGGATGCGCGGAGCGGAAGGAGCGAGGTGGAGTTTTATTTCACGACTACGCCCGTACTGATCCGGCACTGCCTCGCGCGGACGGCGGAAGCGCAGGCGATGACGTACCTGGATTCCGACCTGTATTTTTTTGGGCCTGCTTCCGGGGTGTGGGCGTTGCAGGGGGATCGTTCGGTGGGAATCGTGCCGCATCGTTTTCCCCCGCGACTCGCCGAACGGACCCGTTACGGCACGTATAATGTCGCATGGGTTTCATTCCGCCGCGATCATCCGGGCTTGTCGTGCCTGGAATGGTGGCGGGCGCGATGCCTCGAGTGGTGCCATGACTACGTCGAGGGAGAAAAATTTGCGGATCAAGGCTATCTGAACGAATTCCCGCGGCGTTCAGCCGCCGTATGTGTGCTCGACCACGTGGGCATCAACGCCGCGCCGTGGAACATGGACGGCGTGGACGTCAGCTCCGACGGCGCCACGGTCAAGGTGAACGGGCAGCGGCTGTATTTCTTCCATTTCCAGGGAGTGCGCGAAATAACCTCGGGATGGTTTGAACCGGGGTTGCGCGCATACGGCACGCCGAACACGGGCGGGCTCCGCGAGCTGATTTACCTTCCTTATCTTGAAGAGCTCGCGGCGTTCCAGCGCCGGTTGCGGTTGAACCACGGGATCGCGACGGAACTCGGATCGCGACGCCTGCATGCCGGCGATACGGCGCGGGCGCGGTGGGAACGGGCAAAGGCGCGCTGGGTGCTTCCGCAGCTGGGCCGGTGGCGCGGTCAACTGCTGTACGCTCCGGAGCATGCAGCGCCGGCCATCGCTTCGGCGTCGTTCCGCATGCTCGTGGTCACCCCGACCCTAGGCTCGTCGCCCTGGTTGGACGAAACGGTGGCCAGCGTGTCCGCCCAGCCCTTTCCCTGCATTCATGTCCTCGTCGCGCCTGCGCCCGCGGTGGCGGGACTGGCCGCGCGGTTCCCGCGCGCCAAAGTCGTGGCCGAGCCGGGGGGCGGAATGTACGCGGCGATCAATGCGGGACTGGAGTCGGAGGCGGATTGGGACGCCTTTACCTATATCAACGACGACGACCTGTTGCTGCCGCGGTTTGCTGCAGTGGTCGCGCGCGCGCGGACGACCGAGCCGCGGGTGGTCTACGGCGGCGTGCGCCTGATCAACACTAAGGGAAAACGCATCGGTGCGATCCCGACCTCGAGGTTTCCTTCGCTGAACCGCGCGCTCTATGCGCAGCGCACGGAACCGGTTTTCCAGCACGGCACGGTCGCGACGCGCGCCGTGGTTCGCCGGCTGGGAGGGTTCGATGCGTCGTTCCGCTTTTGCGGCGACTCGGAATTCCTCGCGCGCTGCTGTGTGGCCGGGATCCCGTTTGTGTGCGCGACAAAACAGGTGGTTGGCGCGTTTCGGCTGCGCGCAGGGCAACTGACGAAAAACCTCCCGGTGATGCTCGAGGAACACCATCGGCTCTATGCCAAGCTGAAGCTGCCGGCCGAGGTGATCACGTTTCGTCACCGCTGGGCGCGTTTCGTTTTCCGCGTGGTGAACCTGCCGGTTTACGCGGAGCGGATTGCGCGCCACGGCTTCATCACTTTCGGGGAACAGCTGGCCAAGGTGGAGTAGCGCCGGCTCAAGCCGTTTGAACAGAAGGCAACTAAGGTAACGAAGAGGTCCCAGTCAGCTGAATCGCTCGTGCCCTAAACGATCCATGACTTGAGAAGTTTCAATCCCACACCGTCAAGGGCACGATAGGCGGCGCCGACCGGGACCTCTTCGTTACCTTCGTTGCCTTCTGTTCAAAATGGATTGGAGGGTTCGATCTTCGGAGCAGGCGGGCCGCCTGCGCTACTTTCCAAAACCGTCCGATTGAAACAGCGGGCTGCTTGAAGGGGCGAAGGCCAGGTCGATTTGCCAGAAAGCGCCGTCACTCGGGCGCCGCATCGGGTCGGCGACGTCGCAGCAGCGAAACCCGCGGGCTTCGAGCCAGGCACAGAGTTCGTGGAAACGCAGGCTGCCGGGCGTAAGCACGAAATTGTACGCTTCGATCACCAGCAGGCTCGCCTGGGATAATGTCTTCGCGGCGCCTTCGAGCACCGGAATTTCATAACCGTGGGTGTCGAGTTTCAGCGCGTATGGACCCGGGAGTCCAAGTTGGCCGACCGCGTGGTCGATCGTTTCCACCGGCACCGTGCGGGCATTTTTCTCCCCGCTGGCGGCAACGCCGCTGCCGTCGAGCTGCGGGTCGACGCTGAACGCCACGCTCCCGGCTTTCGCACCGGCGGCGGCGGCAACATGATGAAAACCACGGCTGGTATGCAGGCGGGACAGTGCGGCTTCGCGTTCGGCCAGGGGCTCGAAGAGCAGGAATTTCGCGGCGGGAAAATAACGCTGCGCTTTCAACGACCAGCTTCCGTCGGAGGCGCCGACATCGATCCACGTCGCCACCGCGAGCTGGCGCGCGGCGACACGCGCGAGAAGTCCGTCCATTTCGAACGCGCGATCGCGGCGCGACAAATGCAGGCCGAGCGGATTGAGCACGCGGTTGGCGGCTGCACGAATCTGGGCTTTGATCGTTTCGGACATGGCGAGAGGGAAAGGGCGTAGTGGCTTGCGGGAAGTCCCGCAAGGGTGCGGCGCGCCCGAGGCTCTTGTCCTACCGAAACATTACCACGACTTTCTTCCGCACGAAACGCACGACCGAGCCGATATCCCACAGCCAGCATTTCCAACCGCTGAAATATCGGTGACGGATGGCGATCTCCTCCCGATAGCCCCGCCAGTGTCCGCGGTCGCTGATTCCGTTTTGGCCGCAACGCGCCACGCGCAAATTGATCGGCTGAAATCGAAGCCCCTTTCGCCAGAGGCGCAGGTTGAAGTCGTAGTCCGCCATCACGCGGAGGGTCGGGTCGAAGGAACCCTGTTCGTGAAACAAACTGCGGCGATAAAAGGCTCCCTGGTGATGCACGAAATTCCGCGCGAGCGGATGGGGCGCGCTCGCGAGGCGGTAGATTCGATTGTCCTGGTAAACCGCTTCACCGACGACGACGCCGGCATCGGTCGAGCGAAGATGCGATGCGACCTCGGCGAGGGTGGTGCCATCCGCCACCACGTCATCCGCGCCGAGGAAAAGCACCCACTCGGAACGGGCGAGGGCGACACCCTTGTTCATCGCCACGTAAACGCCGTCATCGGGTTCTGAGACGAGGGCGCCGAGGCGTGTGCGGTTCCGCTCGAGCCACTCGCGCGTGCCGTCGGTCGAAGCGCCGTCGATCACGATGACTTCCGGCGTGAAATCCTGCTGCGCCCACACGCTGCCCAGGGACTGCTCAAGTTGTGGGCCGGGATTTTTGCAGACGACAATGACGCTGATGGACGTCGGCGAATCGGGAGGCATTGCGTTCGACCGGAGCATCACACAGGGTCAGGAGGTGTCCACGCCGAACACGCCGCTGCTCTCCATCATCGTCGTTGCCTACAAATCGCGCGGGGAAATCGTCGCCTGCCTGGCGTCATTGCCGGGGAAAATCGCGGGGCGGGAAACGGAGGTCATCGTGGTCGACAACTCGCCGGAGGACGGCGCGGGTGACCTGGTGCGAGCGCAATTCCCGCACGTCGCTTATTTTTCCCCGGGAGCGAACCTGGGTTTCGGGCGCGCCAATAACCTCGGCTACACGCGAGCGCGCGGCGAACTCGTGCTCTTCCTCAACCCGGATACCGTGAGCAATGCGGCGGCGATCGAGCATTGTGCGGCGCGGCTGCGCACGGACGAACGCATCGGCTTGATCACGCCGCGGCTGGTGTTGGCGGACGGTTCGATGGATTTGGCGTCGCGCCGGAATATCCCGACCTTGTGGGATGGATTTTCGCGAGCCGTGGGACTGGCGTCGCGATTTCCCGGCTCGAAAATATTTGCCGGGTACAATCTCACCTATCTTCCGCCCGCCGGGACCTACGAGGTCGGGGCGATCAACGGCGCGTTCATGATGGCACGGCGCCGGGCGTTGGAGGAGGTGGCGCCCGATGGACGGGTGTTCGACGAGCGGTTTTTCATGTACGGCGACGACCTGGACCTTTGCATCCGCATCGCCCTTTCCGGCTGGAAAATTGTCTACGACGGGCAGGTTGAGATCACGCATTTGAAGGGGCTGAGCGTGGCGAAGGATTACGATGCGATGTCGCGCGCCATTTTCGATGCGAACCGCGACGTGTACCTCAAGCATTTTGGTCGCTCGGTTTTGAGCCGGCTGAAATACCGCGCGGCGTTCTCGGCCTGGAAGCGGTTCGCGCTGCTGCGGGCGAAGCTGCGCGGCCGGCGGGAAGTAAAGCCGCTCTAGCGCGCGTGCCGATGAGCATTTCGAAGCAGCGCGCATGCGCCGGCTGGCGACTGCCGATCGCGGTGATGGCCGTGGTGGTGCTGGCGGACCTCGGGCTCGTGGCACTGGCGGGAACCGACATCCCGTTCATGGACCAATGGAACGTGGAGGGACAGTGGCTCTATCCGGCTTGGAGCGAAGGTTCACTGCGAGCGCGGGACTTGTTCCAGCCCTTCAATGAGCACCGGCTAGTGTGGACACACCTGCTGAACCTGGGGTTGTTCAAACTAAATGGTCAGTGGGATCCGCTCGTCCAGGTCGGCGTCATTGCGGTGCTGCGTGGGGCGTGTGCTGCGGGTGCGACCTGGATTTTTTTGCATGGATGGGCCGGCAAGGCGCGCATTGCGTTCGCGGCGATCGTCGCGATGGCGTTCCTGCCGCACCTGGCGTGGCAAGTCGCGCTCTGGGGATTTGAGAGCCAGGTCGGATTCGCGCTGGGCTTTTCGCTGCTGGCCCTCGTCCTGCTGACGTCGGCGAAGCGGACCTTGCGCCAAACTGTTTTGGGATTGGTCGCGGGGTTGTCCGCATTGCTCGCGATGGGCGTGGGCGCATTGGTGCCGGTGGCGTTGCTGGGTTTGGCGATTCTGCGCGGGAGCGAGCAACGTCGATTCGACCGGAACTGGTGGACCGGGATTGGGCCTTCGATCCTGCTGCTCGTGATGGCGTGGGCGCTACATGCGAGCGCAAAGGGCGTCGCGGTCCTGGCGGCCACCAACCTCGAATCGTTTTTATCGGCGGCGGGCCGGATGCTCTCGTGGCCAATGCCCAGCGTGGCGGCGGTGATCCCGATGAATTTGCCGCTGGCGCTCGTCGTGCTCGGGAGGGCGCTGCGCCGGAGGAAACCGGTCGAAGGCGAGGATTACGTCGTCGTCGTGGGTGTTTGGGCGGTGGCGCTAGCGTTTGCCACGGCTTGGGCTCGGGGCGCCGGGGCCGAAATCAGCGGCGGGGTGCCGTCGCGTTACGTGGACTTCATCGTGCTGCTGCCGCTGGCCAACGCCTGGTGTGTGGCGACGCTTGCCCGCGAGGCGGCTGGCCGATGGCGCGGCCTCGGGCGAATGGCCGCTGTCGCGTGGGGCTTGGTGTTGTTGGTCGGCTGGCTGGGATTGTCGGCGGAAGTCCAGAGGCGGCTGGTGCTGCCGCGAATCCGCGATCGAAACGCGCCGGAGCGCTTGATGGCGCAATGGCAGCAAAGCCGGGACCCCTCGGTTTTCGCGGGACAGCCGCGCCTCTATGTGCCGGCGGAAAACCTGGCGATTGTCGCGGCAGTCGTCGACGACCCGCGCATGCGCGGGCGGTTGCCGCCGTCGCTCCAGCCGGCGCGGGAGCAAGGATTCTTGTCGAGGATGATGAGGGTGGGGCGCGACCGTCGTCGACCCTGAGTTCCGGCGCTCGTGCGCTCAGTATCCGTTCGCGTGTCGCCAGCGGACGAAGGTCAGGAGGATGATCTGGACGTCGAGCCAGACGCTCCAATTTTCGATGTAGTAAATGTCATGCTGCACGCGCAGCGGGAGATCGGTGTCGCCGCGCAGGCCGTTGACCTGGGCCCAGCCGGTGAGGCCCGGTTTGACGAGGTGACGCGGGAGGTAATGTGGAATGGTCCCGGCGAGCTGGTCGACGTGATAGGGCCGCTCCGGGCGCGGGCCGACCAGGCTCATGTCGCCGCGCAGGATATTCCAGAACTGCGGGAGTTCGTCGAAGTTCCAGCGGCGAAGAAACCCGCCGATGCGCAGGAGGCGCGGATCGTTGCGCGCGGTGCTCTGCTGCGAATGGTCGGTGGCGCCCGCGGTGGGTTCCATGCTGCGCAGCTTCCACAGCGTGAACGGCCGGTGGCCCGCGCCGACGCGGGTCTGCCGAAAACACACCGGCCCGCCGGGGGACTCGCGCTTGATCAGCCCGGCGAACACCAGGAGGAACGGCGCCGAGAGCACCAAGCCCACGAGGGCGCCGGCGACGTCGACCGCGCGTTTGAGCGCGCGGTTGAAAAGGCGATTGATCGCGAGCTCCTCGACGCCCAGCACCGGGACGCGGCCGATGGTCTGGAGCCGCAGGCCGCTCAGGAAAATATCGAAGGCGCCCGGCACGATTTTCCATTCCACGTAGGCGCGCTCGCAGGTTTCGACGATGCGCTGGATTTCGTCGCGCGGCAGATCGAGCCGCGTCGCAATCAGCAGGTCGGCGGATTCGCGGTGAAGAATAGCTTCGAGGTCGGCGGCGTTGCCCAGGATCCGGCTGCGATCCACCGCGGGAGCGGTTTCATTCGCGGCGGGCTGCGTCGCATCGTTGGGCAGCGTGACGACGCCGGCCAGCGCCAGGGGATGCGCGGGATCCCCGGCGATCTCGGCGGCGAGTGCGCGGGACTCCGCGTTCCAGCCGAGCAGGACGGCCCGGCGTTGCAGCGCGGCGAGGAGAGCGGTGTGTGTGATGAGGGCGTAGGCGAATTCACGCCAGGCGTAGAGGAAAGCGACGGCGCAGACGAAGGCTTCGACCACGAAGAGCCGGGAGATCGGCGGGTCGAATTTCAGCACGAGCGAAACCCCGAGGTAGGCGACGAGCCAGAATGCGGCGCCCTTGAGGATGGCGTTGAGGCTCTGGTAGCGGCGCAGGAGCAGGCGGGCATCGTACAACCCGAACTGGGCAAACGCCGCGATCAGCAGCGCGACGCCGACGAGAAGCAGCGGGAGGTATTGGCGAAACGTGGCGTCGGACACCACGATACCGAAGCGGGAAAGGGGCGAGGCGTAGCGGATCCACCAACCGAGCGACAACCCGCCGAACGTGACCAGCGTGTCGCCTCCCAGCAGCGCGAGCGGCACGACAGTTTCGCGAAGTGAGTGGGACGAAGTGCGGCGCACGGGTGGCGGCTACGATGCAGGCCGCGCGGGAAAATTCTAACCAAATCAAAACGGGCGGAGCGCGTTGAGAACAACCCGCTCCACCACGCGCTCCGAGCCACTCAAGGAGCACGGCCGGATTCGCGTTCAATCGCGGTTAAAAACTTATGCGCGATTCGGCTGGAGACTGGTGGTGCGCGGATCCAGCAGCTTGCCGGGATACCAGCCTTTCCGCGGGAAGAGATAGCGGAATTCCACGGCGGCGCGGGAATTTTCCTGCACCTCGAAGAGGTCCCGGGGCACGGGCAGGTCGAGGTTTCTCATCAGCACCGGGTAGCCCACGCGGGCGCGACGATAGAACAGCACGGGTGCCTCGAGCAGGAACCTCGGCGAAGGTCCCGCGGCAAAATAGGCCCTGCGTTCCGGAGTGTTGCACCGGAGCGCGACTTCGGCCGCGGGAAGTTTTCCTTCGAACCATCCGATCAACGCGGACACGTAGGCGGCATCGGAGGCGGCGGGCGACGCCGCCAACGCCGGTTGCGCGCGGGCGTCCTCGAGCAAGTCCCGCGCGGCCGCCAATGTCGGGGCGCGCAGCGGACCGAATTCCGCGTGGCGCCACCACGGCGAGGCGAGGACGATCGGGTCGTTGAGGCACTCGAGCGCGAAGGCTCGGATCGCACCCTCGCGATCGCCGCGGTTGAGCCGGCAGAGGCCGAGGCCAAAGTAGACGCCGCCTTTGTCGGGCACGAGGTGGGCGGCGGCGAGGAAATGACGCTCGGCGGCGACGGGATTTTTCACGACCTCCAGCCAGCCGAGGTTGAAATGGGCGATTTCCTGGTCGGGATTCAGCGCCAGTGAGCGCTCGAGGAGTGTGATCGCTTCTGCTTTCCGCGTCGGATCGAGCGCGAGTGAAAGCGCGCGCACGTTCAGTTCCGGCGCGAGATCGACCCGGGCAAACGCCGCCAGCACCAGGACACCGAAGGCCGAGGCAATGCCGACGACGCGGCTGGGGAGGCGCTGCGGGAACTGGGTGGGAGGTGCCAGCATCGCGGCGAGGATCGCGAGCGCGAAACCGAAGACTGGCACGTCGAGTTGGTAATCGGTGAGCGAGAAAACGAGATAGGCCGCGAGCACCGCCGCGACCAGCGGCGAGCGGCGAGCGTTGGCGACGAGCAGGCCGACGCCGAACGCCAGCATCGCCAATCCGGAGCCACCGAGTTCGGCGCAAAACTGCACCGGCAAACTGTGGAGCTGGAGCACATCGTCCACGCCGCCGGGCAACGACTCGCGCACCCTGGGAAAGGCGAGGGGAGTCGTCCCGGGTCCCCAGCCCAGCCAAGGCCTTTGGCTGGCGAGCCGGAGCCCGCCCTCCAGCATCGAGACCCGCTGAAGGTTGCTGAGGTTCGGCTGTGCGCTTTCGACCGGTTCGAACACGGCACGCGTGCGAGGATTTCCCAACGCGAAGACGAGGGCCGCGATCGCGGCGACTGAGGCGAAGCCCAGGGTCTTTTTCCAGCCGAGCCGGCTCGCCAGCAAACCGCCGAGCAAAAGCACCGCCAGCCCCAGCAAGCCCCCGCGGCTTCCGCTCGTGAACAACATCCCGAACGCGAGCACGACGGCGAGGCTCCAGCCGATTCGAATGATCCCGCGCGCGCGCCGAACCAGGACGCCGAAGCAGGGGAGCATCAGCAGCGCGAGCCCGGCGGTGTAATTGGAGTGTCCCAGCGGATAAGGATTTCGCGCATTGAAAACGTCGGCGATCGACATGCCGGGGAGCGTTCGCGTCCACATCGCAAGGCTGACGAGCGCGGTGATCGCGAAAAAGACGCCCGCGATTTTTATCATGAGCTCCCGGCGACCGGCGGATTCGTCCGGCATCCGGTTAAGCCAGTCGAACGCGATGAGAAACACCGCGAGCGCAGACAGCAATGAGGCCGACCACAGAAGGCTCGGTCCAAGGAAAGGACTGCAGAGTCCCGACACCAGGACAACGGCGCCGGAAATCAGGGTCGCGTAAAGCCATGGGCGAGTCGGAAGCCGCAAAGGCCGCTCGCGGTCGAAGGCCCGCAGCCAGAGCAGTGCGACCGGCGCGGCGAGGGCGATGATACGCGCGATATTCCACGGTGACGTGTACATGCGCGTCGCGGCGGGGCTGACCCACGTGATCGCCGCGAGCGCGCCGCAGCCGACGATCGCCGCGAGGGCGCTCAGGCGGGCGGTCGAAGCAAGGGAGCGCGACATGGCGCGAACGAAAGAGCAGGGCGGGGAAAGCTCCAAGCTCCAACGTCACGCGCCAAGGTCCGGAAGTTTGGGGTGGGCCGAGTCGCTCAGCGCGTTGGGGACAACACGCTCCACCTTGCGACTCCGTCGCCTGATCAGAAAAGCGCGGCGCCAGCCGCGGGTGGAGCGTGTTGTCCCCAACGCGCTTGTTTGGCTCCGTCCCGGGTTGAACGGAGACCGACGTTTTCCCGGAGGCGGGTCAGAGACCGCGCCCTACGTCCATCTAGGCCCCGCGCCCCGGGCCAAGCGGACCGATTCCGGCGGAGCTTTGCGCTTCGCTTGACCCTGGCGCGCGCAGGCGGGCAGGCTGGCCGGCATGTCGTCGGATGCTCCTGCTGCCAAAAAACTCCCGCTGTTTAAACTCGCCCTCGTGGCCGGGGTAATCGTGGTCGGCGCGGTGCTCGTGCTGCGCGGGCTGGATCTGCGGGCCTGGGTGGACCGCGGCATGCTCGCGGTGCGCGAGGCGGGCCCGTGGATTTTCTTCGCGGCGATGACGCTGCTGCCGTCCGCCGGATTCCCGCTGATGTTCTTTACGATCCCGGCGGGCGAGGCGTTTGCCGGGCAGATGACATTGCCGGGAGTGATCGCGGCCGTGCTCGTCTCCCTCGCGCTGAACCTCGCGCTCACTTACTGGATGGCGCGTTATGCCTTTCGTCCGTTGCTCATGCGGGTGGCGAAGCGATACGGTTATGAGGTGCCGAAAGTGACGAAGGCCAATGCGCTGACGGTGACGCTGCTGGTGCGGCTGACGCCGGGGCCGCCTTACTCGCTGCAGGGTTATTTGCTGGGCCTCGCCGAGGTGCCGTTCGGGACTTTCATGATGGTGTCGTGGCTCTGCACCCTGCCGTGGGCCGTGGGCGCGGTGGTGATGGGCCAGGGCATCCTGAATGGAAATTTCAAGATCGCGGTGATCGGTACCGGCGTGATCGTGGCGGCGATCGCAGTGGTGCATTTCGTGCGCAAGAAACTCGGCAAGCGTGAATCCTGAAATCAACCTGGGAGAAACCGGCCCGCGGCCGCAGAGCGTGACCGAGTTCACGCGGCGCGTGAAGGCGCTGCTCGAAAACGGGGTCCAGCCCACCTGGGTGCGCGGGGAAGTCTCCAACCTGCGCGCGCAGGCCAGCGGCCACATTTATTTTTCGCTGAAGGACGCCGGCGCGCAGCTGGGCGCCGTGCTGTTTCGCGGCGATGCGCTCCGCCAGAGCGTGCGGCTGCGCGACGGGCAGCAGGTCGTGGTCTACGGGCAGGTCAGCGTCTACGAGGCACGCGGGCAGTACCAGCTGATCGTGCGCGCGGTGATCGAGGATGGCGTGGGCCGGCTGCAGCAGGAATTCGAGCGGTTGAAACACCGGCTGGCGGAGGAGGGATTGTTTGCCGCGGAAAAAAAACGCGCGATCCCGACGATGCCTGCGACGGTGGGCTTCATCACTTCTCCGACCGGCGCGGCCGTGCAGGATTTCATGCGCATCTTGACGCGCCGCGGCTGGCGCGGCCGGCTGGTGGTGCTGCCCTCCAAGGTCCAAGGCGAAGGCGCGGCGGTGGAGATGGCTGAGGCGCTGGCGCTGGCGCAGGAGCTGGGAATCTTCGACCTGCTGGTGATCGGGCGGGGCGGCGGCAGCCTCGAGGACTTGTGGGCGTTCAATGAAGAGGTCCTGGTGCGCGCGATCGCGGCTTCGACCGTGCCGATCATCTCCGCGGTGGGCCATGAAATCGATTTCACCCTGGGCGATTTCGCCGCCGACGTGCGCGCCGAAACCCCGAGCGGAGCGGCGGAATTGATCTCGAGCCATTTCGTGCGCAGCGCGGAACGGGTGCTGGCCGCCGGGGAGGCGATCACGGCTTTGGCGGAGGACGCGATGGACCGCGCCGGGGAAAAACTCGACCACGCCCGCTCGCGGCTGCGGCTGCTGACGCCGGCGTCGCTGATCGAGCAGGGATTTTTGCGCCTCGACGATTTTTCGAACCGCCTGCTCGCCGCGATGCGCGCGACGGTGCAGCTGCAGGGGCAGCGCCTCGGGGAAATCCGCGGGCGCCTGGCGCAGGCTTCCCCGCAGGGCCGGGTGGAGCTGGGCTCGCACCAGCTGCTCTCGCTGTACAAGCGGCTGCACGCCGCGAGCCCGGCTTCGGTGTTGAACCGCGGTTTTGCGATCATGCGCGACGAGCAGGGAAAACCGGTCGCGCGCCGGGCGGAAATTTCCGCGGGTGAGGCGCTGTCGGCCGAGTTCAGCGATGGCGTGGTGAAAGTGCGCGCGGAGTAGCGCAGGCGGCCCGCCTGCTCCGGGGGGATTACGGCTGCGGTTGAAGCCCGTACTAGACGGACACCAAGTTTTTCCCGCGAAATTCGCGGATCAACGCGGATTCGATCCCGCACCTGATTTTTTACAGGAGGAATACCGAGGTCGATCCGAGGAGATTGTTTCCGACGTCGTGGGCGCTCTCGGATTAAACCCCCGGTGCTCCCTTTGGAAAGTGGGCCGGCGGGCTGGAATATTTTGGCCGCGTGGTTACTCTTATGGGCATGACAACGCTTCGCCTTCTCACTCTCTTCAGTGCGCTTGCGCTCGTTGCCGGCGCCAAATCCGATATGAACTCCAAACCCCTGAAAGATGCCCTGCAATGCAAGCCCGGCGAGATCTCCGCCTGCGGCCTGCCGTCCAACGTCGTCATTGATATGAGCAAGGCGGCGGTCCAGCACACCGATGCCGAATGGCGCGCGCTGCTGAACCCACGTCAGTTCCAAGTGGCGCGCAAGCAGGGCACGGAGCCGTCGTTCGACAACGAGTATTGGGACAACCACAAGGACGGCGTCTATTTCTCGGTCTGCAGTGACACGCCGCTGTTCGACAGCCGCGACAAGTTTGAGAGCGGCACGGGCTGGCCGAGTTTCACGAAGCCCATCGAGGAGTCGTTTGTCGGCGAGACGGTGGATTTCGCTTACGGCATGTCGCGCACGGAAGTGCACTGCAACGTGGACGGCGCGCACCTGGGCCACGTTTTCGACGACGGCCCGATGCCGACGAACCTGCGCTACTGCATCAACAGTGCCTCGCTGCGTTTCATGCCGCGCAAGGAGTATGAGGCGTGGGTGGCGAAGAATCAGGTCGGGGTGGCGAAATAAATCAGCTCCGACGTAGGGCGAGGTCTTGGACCCGCCTCGGGGAAAAGCGACGTTGCGAGTAAACACGACGTTTCCCCGAGACGGGTCCAAGACCTCGCCCTACGCCGGAGCCTTCACCGCGTCCAGGGATGATCCTCCCACCTCGGCACGAGTCCCGCTGTCACTGGGTTCTGCCGAATGTACTCAATGGTTCTGGCTTCCTCGGCGGCATCACGCATCCACCGATCAAACCATTCGCGCTGCCAGATTGGACCGGCTCCGCCGATAACGGCGCGTATTTGGTGAGCACTGCGTCCCTTCAGCCGCTTCATAATTTCCCCGAGCGACTGAAGACAGTTACTACTCGGAACGATCATCCCGTGAAGATGATTCGGCATAAGGGTGAAATGAGTTACTTCCACATCCCACTCAGCTAAATCATGTAACTCTTTCGCCACGATTTTAGCGACCTCTGGCTGGCGGAGAACGCAGGAACCAGACCCCGCATCGAGATACTTTTCCAAGGTGCGAAAATATTTTCGCTGCATGGCCCGCCAAGCCTCCGACTCAATCTTCACCGCGCACAGTTCGATGTGAGTTTGCCGTAGTTCGTTCAATGCTCGAATCGGTAGGCTGTCCGCTAGTCGAACGGTAACAAAATAGCGGCCGTCTTGGATCTCCCAGTGAGGAAGTTTTCCGCGATGAAATCGTGTCGTATTCGGAATTAATTCCACGAGGTGCAATCGTTGGCTGTGGAGCCGTCAATTGTGCCGGTGAGTCGAGAAAAGCATTTTGCAGGCGGCCAGTAGAATCTGGCGTTGTTTGAAAATGCTAGCGAACGGCAAGTGCTGGGGGTTTCCCCCGAGGCGGGTCCAAGACCGCGCCCTACGCCGGGCAATTTGGTTCGTCGGTGCCAAGCTCGATAGGCGCGGGCTCGCCTGGTGCCGCTTTTCCCCGAGGCGGGTCCAAGACCTCGCCGTACGCTACGCCTTCGGGAATTTCAGCCACCGCGCCCCGCGCTGCGAGCTCTTCACCACCGTCTCGATGAACGCCATGCCTTCCACGCCGTCCTCGATCGTCGGGAAATCCAGGTCCTTCGGCTGCGGCTCTCCCGCGACTTCCGCGGAAATCGCGCGGAATGCCTCCAGGTAAATGTTCGCGAAGGCCTCGAGATACCCTTCGGGATGACCCGCGGGAATACGCGTGAATTTCTGGCCCCCGGCGAAAATGTAGCCGTTGCCCCGGCGCCAGGTTTGACGCGGCTGGTCGGCGAATTTCACCACCAGCTCGTTCGGAAATTCCTGCTTCCACTCCAATCCCGCCTTCGTCCCGTACACCCGGATGTTGAGCATGTTCTCGTCGCCAATGCTGACCTGCGACGAATGCAGCACGCCTTTCGCGCCGCCGCGATAACGCACCAGCACGTTGCCGTCGTCGTCGAGCTTACGCCCCTTCACGAAGGTCGTGAGGTCTGCGCACAATGAATCGATGTGGAGGCCCGTGATATACCGCGCCAGGTTCTCCGCGTGCGTGCCAATGTCGCCCATGCAGCCGGCCGCGCCGCTGCGTTTCGGGTCGGTGCGCCAGTCGGCCTGCTTCTGGCCGCTCTTTTCGAGGAACGTGCTCAGCCAGCCCTGCGGGTACTCCACCACCACCTTGCGGATCTCGCCCACCGTGCCGTTCCGCACCAGCTCGCGCGCCTGCTTCACCATCACGTTGCCAGTGTAATTGTGAGTGAGCACGAGCACCTTCCCGCTCTTCTTCACGATCGTCCTGAGCTTTTTCGCCTCGGCGAGGTCGAACGTCGCGGGCTTGTCGAGCACGACATTGAAACCGCTCTCGAGAAAAAGTTTCGCCGGCGGAAAATGCTGGTGGTTCGGCGTCACGATCACGACGAAATCGAGCCGCTCCGTGCTCGGCTGCTTGGCCTCGCACTTCGCCATCTCCTCGTAGCTGCCGTAAACCCGCGAGGAATTGAGGAAGAGATCCGCGCCGGATGCCTTCGACCGCGCGGCGTCGGACGAAAACGCCCCCGCGACGAGTTCAGCCTTACCATCCATGACCGCCGCGATGCGATGCACCGCACCAATGAACGCGCCGCGTCCGCCGCCGATCATGCCGAAACGAAGTTTTCTGTTCATAGGGGAAAGTAGCGAGTAGCGGGTAGCGAGGAGCGAGTAGAAATTCTAGCCGGAGGTCGGGAGGGTGAGTTTGGGTGCAGCGAGGGCGAGCGGGTGAGTTTGGAGCCCGTCGGAGTTGGTGGTCCGCCTGCTCGTTACTCGCTACTTCCCGAGGTCACTTCCGCTCAAAGGCGGCGTCGAAGGCGAGGGCGCTCGATGGGAAATCGACGCGCTTCACGAAGGCCGCGGCTTCCGTCGCGCCATGCACGCGGTCCATGCGGATGTCCTCCCATTCCACCGAGAGCGGGCCGCGGTAGCCGATGTCATTCAGGGCGACGATGATGTCTTCAAACTTGATATCCCCGTGGCCGAGGGAACGGAAATCCCACGCGCGGCGCGCGTCGCCGAAGCTCACATGCCCGCCGAACGTGCCGACGGTGCCGTCGCCGTGGCCCCACCACACATCCTTCATGTGAACGTGGTAAATGCGGTCGCTGAACGTGCGCAGAAACTTCACGTAATCCACGCCCTGGTAGCCGAGGTGCGACGGGTCGTAATTAAATCCAAAGCGCTTGTGTCCTTTCACCGCCGCGACCGCGCGCTGGGCGGAGGCGATATCGAACGCGATCTCGGTCGGGTGCACCTCGAGCCCGAAGTTCACGTTCACCTTGTCGAAGGCCTCGAGGATCGGGCCGAAACGTTTCGCGAAATCCGCGTAGCCCGCATCCCAGTAGGCCTGCGAGGTCGGCGGAAAAGCATAGATCGAATGCCAGATGCTCGAGCCCGTGAAACCATTCACGACGGCCGGGAACGCCTCGCCCTTCCGGCCGGGTTGGGCGTCGAAGAAGGCGCGCGCCGCCTTCCCCGCGACGATCAGTTTCTTCGCGGCCCGCTTCCGCACGCCTTCAGGATCGCCGTCGCCCCAGACGTCGGGCGGGAGGATCGCCTTGTGCCGTTCGTCGATCAGGTCGCAGATCGCCTGGCCGACGAGATGGCTCGAAACGGCGAAGCACGACAGGCCGTGGTCCTTGAGCAGCGACCACTTGTCGGCCACGTATTTTTTTGAGGAAGCGGCCTGATCGGGATCGAAATGGTCGCCCCAGCAGGCGAGTTCGACGCCGTCGTAGCCCATCGACTTCGCGAGCGGGGCAAGTTTCTCGAGCGGAAGGTCGGCCCACTGGCCGGTGAAGAGGGTGCAGGGTCTCGGCATGGAACGCGGAGTTGGGGGTTGAAGGAAAACGGGCCGCGCGCAGGGCGTCGTGGCGGGCGGAAGATTTCGTCGCGCGGGGGACGAGCGGCAAGGGAAAATCTCCGGGACCGCGGTGATTGTTCGGACACGCGACCGCGGCGGTCGCGTTGGAGATCGGGACCAAGGCCCTTCGATCGCGGTCTTCAACCACGAATGGACGCGATGAGACACGAATCCGAGCCAAGGTCTTTCGATTCGTGGGTCTTCGATCAAGCCGCATCTGTCGCCGGATTCAAAGGACTATACGCAAGCCTTGAGTGCAGCCGTGCGGGACGGGCACCTGGCGATGACGAAGTGGTTCTTCGACAACGGCACGGTGAATCCGGACGCGCACGAAGCCTTGGGGCAAAGCGCGCTCACCGTTGCGCGCAAAAAAAGATTCACCGAGATCGCCGAGGAGCTGAAGCGCCGCGGCGCCGTTGAAGCCGCAGGGGTAGGCGTCACGCGCAACAGAATCGGCAACTGCTCATCTGTTCGCGCTCGTGCGAAAGCGCGACGACTGCTCCTCGGCGTGATAGCTCGAGCGAACCAAGGGCCCGCTTTCCACCACGCCAAAGCCAAGCTTCAGAGCGATGTTCTTCCAGGACTTAAATTCCTCCGGAGTCGCCCACCGATTCACCGGCCAGTGGGCGGGCGTCGGCTGTAGGTACTGTCCAATGGTGAGGATATCGATCCGGTCGGAGGCGAGATCCTCCAAGGTTCGTTTGATCTCCTCCCCAGTTTCGCCGAGGCCCAGCATCAGGCCGGTTTTGGTGGTGAATCCACGGGCTTTGGCATGCTGCAGCACGGAGCGCGAACGGGCGTAACTGGCTTGGACGCGGACCGGACGTTGCAAGCGTTCGATTGTCTCCAGGTTGTGGTTAAAGATGTCCGGCTTGGCATCGAGGACGGTATCCACGTCACGCAGCCGACCTTTGAAATCGGGCACCAGCACCTCGAGGGCCGTCGCAGGGCTGCGGTGGCGTACGGCTCGCAATGTCGCGGCCCAAACGGATGCTCCGCCATCGGACAGTTCGTCGCGTGCGACACTCGTGAGCACGCAGTGACGCAGGTTCATGTGTGCAACGGCTTCCGCGACCCTGGCCGGTTCTCCAAGATCAAGCTCCGACGGGCGTCCGGTTTCGATCGCGCAGAAATTACACGACCGGGTGCAGACATTGCCCAGAATCATGAGGGTCGGTTCGATCCAGCGGGGAAATTGACGCTGCAACTGGGAGTGCCCGAGGAGGCCGGATGCGACGCGACGCATTTCTACCAGCCCACCCACGTCTGTGTCGTTGCGACCGGGGAATTTTTCGTGACCGATGGCTACGGGAATTCGCGCGTGATGAAATTTTCGCGCGTAGGACGCCTGCTCAGCCAGTGGGGTAGCCGGGGCTGGGCTTCGGGTCAGTTTCATACGCCGCATGCGATCACGGTGGACACGAGCGGTCGTTTGTATGTCACCGACCGGGAAAATGATCGCATCCAGGTTTTTGACCAAGCGGGCACGCTGGTTGGCTTGTGGGACGATCTGCATTCGGTCGACGGCATTTTTGCCGCGCGGGACGGATTGATCTATGGGAGCGCGGGCCTCGACGCCGCCGTGATCCAATTCGATGAGAATGGCCGCACGCTGCAGGTGTGGGCTGAGCCCGGGCAATTTCATTATCCCCATGGAATTTGCGTCGACGGAGAAGGTAATTTTTTCGTCGCGGAAATAGCCGGCGACCGGGTGGTGAAGCTTGTAATGCGGAAATGAGCTGGCCCGACAAAAAACCGGATTTAATCAGCGGAGCGGCGTGACCGTGAGCTCGCGGCGGGCGCGGCCTTCGTGGCGCTGGCCTTTCGCGCTTCGAGCGTAAGCGCCACTTTCATGAGGTAGCGGCCCGGCCGGGTGAAGACGGCGCTGGTTCGCTCGAACGGCGCGGCCACGATGACGTCCCGGTTCACGCGCAAGCTGGACACACTGCGAGGGCTGCACGTGCTGCTAAAGAGATCGACGAGATGTTGGTGAAGGTTGGGAAGCCTGCGCCACCAACACGATTTCGATCCCAACTGGCACCCTAAAAAATTCCTGATCAAGATCGGATCTACGTTCTTCGCACGCTCGACGGGAACGCTGGTCAAGTCGAGCGGTCGTAGATTTCCGGGGTGATCACGGCTTCGGGTTTTTCGCCGCGCGCGTAGGCGCGGAGATTCCTCAAGGCGAAGGCCGTCGCGTCGACATAGCGATCGAGCGTCGGGCCGGCGATGTGCGGCGAGAGACTCACGTTGCGCAGCCCGCGAAATCCGCTGTCGACCGGAAGTGGTTCCTCGACGAACACATCGAGCCCCACGAAAATTTTTCCCTCGCGCGCCACGCGCAGGAGCGCGGCTTCGTCGACGGTCGCGGCCCGGCCGACATTGACGAACACCCCTCCCGGCCGGATCAATCGCAGGTGGCGTTCGGCCACGATGCCGAGGGTGGCCGGGATCAGGGGCGCGAGCTCGATGATGACATCGTTGTCGGCGAACAAAACATCGAGCGAAGGCGCGCGTTTGACGCCGTGCTCGGCCGCGATGGCCTCGTCGACGTCGGGCGCAAACACCGAAACTTCGCAGCGAAACGGACGCACGAGTTCCAGGAACGCGCGCGCGACCGGGCCAAATCCATGGATGCCGACGCGGCGCTGAAACAGCGAACCGACTTTTTCCCAGTCATCGCGCCAGCCGCGCTCCTGATGAATGAGAAACGTCCAGCGCGTCGCTTGGCGCAGGCAGGAGAGCGTGTGGAACAGCGCGCATTCGGCGACGATCCGGCTGATCGAGCTGCCCCAATTCGTCAGGAGCAAGCCGCGCTCGAGCTGGGCGCGCGTCACAAGCCGTTTCACCGAACCCGTCAGGTAACAGACGTAGCGGAGGCTGGACGGAAGGTCCGCCGGCAACGAAGGCGTCTGCCAGCACGCGAGGATGACCTCGGGGTTGGCGGCGGCGATCCCGGCCGCCAGGGCCGCGGGGGAAATTCCCGTGGGATCAAGCATGCGGAACCCGGGCGCGATCGCCCGGAGTTCATCGAGGAAATTTTCCGGCAGGAATTTCCGATGTTCGTCGGGTGTGACGATGACCAGGAGTGAGAGGTTTTCGCGCAACGCGTGAACCTAATACGGCAGGACTGGAACGCATCGAGCGGAATTTTTGGGCGAAGGGTCGATGGGACCGCCGCCGCGGCCACGACCTGTCCGGCTGTGCGGCAACGTCGCGACCGGGCCTATCGGTAAAGCCAGTACCGCTTGCTCTGTTCCTGGTAGATGTGGGCCTGTTCGCGCCAAGTGCGCAGCCAGGCTTCGATGTCGATCGCGGCGCCCTTGCTCGCGAGGTCGTTGAAGAAAGCCTCGGAGCCGACGTGCACGAGGAACGTGCGGCGCTCGGGTTTTCCCATGGCGGCGGCAAAGGGATTTTTCTTCTCCAGTTTGCACGCGAGCTTCATGAGGTAAAAACTCAGCTCGGCCGGCTGCCAGTCGTCGTAATCGATGATCTCGGTGTAGAGTCCGACCGCGGGGTTGCCCTTGCGGTCCGGGGCGCTGACGCGGCGAAATTTGATGCCGGGGAGGTCGAGCGCGCGGAGCTCCTTTTCCACGATGTCGATCTTGGCGGTCTGGTGGGAAATGCCGCGGAAGGGATATTGCTTGCCGACGCCGTGGGTGAACCCGCCGAGGATGCAACCGAGGCCCGTCATGGCGTAGCCCTGGCACGCGGCGAAATCCTGGACGTACGTGGAAGTGGGCACGAACGTCAGGCCGGTTTCGGGCCAGCGCATCGAGCGCCGCCAGCCGCGCATCGGCACCACGGTGAGCTTGCCGCGGTCGCGCACGGCATCGGACACCCCAAGGACCCCCGGCGCCTGTTTCGCCATCTGTGCGAGTTCGCCGATCGTGAGGCCGTGGACGTAGGGGACGCGAAAACGCCCGACATCGCTCATGAGCCCGGCGTCGAGAGGGGGGCCGCTGACCTTCAAGCCGCCGAGGGGATTGGGGCGGTCGAGCACGATGACTTCCTTGCCGTTCTCGAAACACGCGCGCATCGCGGTCTTCATCGCGCCGCTGAACGTGTAGCTGCGCACGCCGATGTCCTGGAGATCGATGACGAGCGCATCGATGCCCTTGAGCTGGGCGCGGGTCGGCACGAAATTCTGCGTGCGGCCGCTGTAGAGCGAATAAACCGGCAGGCTGGTGCGCGAGTCGATGCGATCGGGGAAATATTTTTCCGCCGGCTGCTCGTTGTAGATGCCGTGCTCGACGGCGTAGAGCGCGACGAGCTTGACGCCCGGCGCCCGGCGGAGGACGTCGATGGTGCTTTCCCCGCGGCGATTCACCCCGGCGGGATGCGTGAGCAGGCCCAGGCGTTTTCCTTTCACGGCGGCGAAGCCCTGCGACTCGAGCACGTCGATGCCGAGCATGACGGGAAAAACGGGGGTCGATGCCGCAACGGCCTGCGTGACCGCGGGGATTTTTTCCGCCGCCGCACCCGGTGGCGTCGGAGTCGAAGTGGCGGGTGCCGTCGGCGGCGCGGTGACGGGCGCGGTGGGCGCGGATGTCGCCGGCCGGCTCGGCGGCCGGCTGGCGCTGCATCCGAGCAAACCGACCAGCAGCACGAGCGAGGTGCAGAGGTGTTTCACGGGAGGCAGGCGGAACGAGCCGGGCATGTGGGCGAAAAACTTGGTGCGGAAACCCGCTCCGTCGAGGAAGTTTCCCGGCGTTTTTTCACCAGGCGCGTTCCACGGCCGTGGCCAGATTGGCCGCGGCGTGGCGAAGGGCTTCACCCAAGGGCTGGCCGGGCGGGGTGATCGCGTGGAGGTGCAGGCCGGGGCGATCGTCGATAGCGGTGACCTGGCCGGCGAAGACGTGCACCTGCCGGCCGAGGGCCAGTCCGCGCGAGGCGACGGCGCCGGGACCCTTGCCGCTGAGCGAGCTGGCATCGAAGCGGCCTTCGCCGGTCACGACGATATCGGCGCCGGCGATCCGCGGTTCCAAGTCGAGCCAGGCGGAAACGAGTTCGAAGCCCGGGAGCAGTTGGGCGCGCGCGGCACTCATCAGGCCAAACGCGATCCCGCCCGCCGCGCCGGCGCCGGTCTGGTCCATGAGCGTGTCGGGCTGGCGGCTATGTTCGGAGAGCAGGAGGCCGAGCCGCGCGCTCGCGTGGTCGAGCTTGGCGACGTCGGAGGCGGCGAGGCCTTTTTGCGGGCCGTAGATCGCGGCCGCGCCGCGCGGGCCGAGCAGCGGGTTGGAAACGTCGCATGCGATCCGGATCGGCGGCAGTTCGCGGCGAAGCTTGCCGGAGATTTTCTCGATGCGGTCCCAATGCGCCGGGATCGGCGGGGAGATGCGCTCGCCGGTCGACGAATGAAATT
Organism: Verrucomicrobiota bacterium; assembly: GCA_028293545.1. GTDB lineage: Bacteria > Verrucomicrobiota > Verrucomicrobiia > Opitutales > Opitutaceae > Opi-474. The sequence continues at coordinate 79,416 of JAQGOP010000006.1, forward strand.
CCAGGCCGAGCGCGGCCAATGCGCCCAAGCCGAGGTCACTGGTCGCGCTGCCTCCCACGCCGAGGAGAATCGCGGCGGCGCCGGCGTCGGTCGCGGCGGCGATCAATTGGCCGGTGCCAACGGTGGAGGTGTGCCAGGGGTCGCGCTGGTCAGAAGGCAGGAGCGCGAGTCCGCTGGCCGCGGCCATTTCAATGACCGCGACCTGGTCGTCGGGCTGGAGCGGCGCGGGCAGCCGGAGCAGGGCCTGGGCGGTGGCGGGGATTTTTTTCCACGACACCAGGCCGAAAGCGGCGTCGACCGGCGTGCCGCGTGGCCCGGTGGCGGAAATCGAGGACAGTGTGCCTTCCGCGGACCTGGTCAGGATTTCAGCGAAGCCTTCACCACCGTCCGCGAGCGGGCAGGAATCGAGCTGCCAATCCGGGCGCGCGCGCCGCAGGCCATCGGCGGCCGCGGCACAGGCGAGCGGCGCGGTGAGGGAGTCCTTGAACTTGTCGAAGGCGAGGAGGACGCGCATGGCCGTTTCACGAGACGTTCTCGCTGTGGCGATGGCGAGGGTCTTTTTGGGGATGGAGTAGCGCAGGCGGCCCGCCTGCTTCGTATCGGGGGTTGGAATTGGAACCAAATTCCGGAATTCGGAATTCGATCTCCCGAAGCAGGCGGGCCGCCTGCGCTACGCTCCGATATACGCGAAGCGCGGGGCACGCTGGCCATTGACCTCGATGGCTTCGACAAACATTGCGGCGGGACGGATCCAGATGCCGCGCTCGCCGTAGAGCGCTTGGTAGACTACCAGGATTTCACGCGTCTCCGAATGGCGTGCGAGATAGAGGACGCGGTAGTCGTTGCCCTTGTAATGACGATAGAGTCCGGGACGCGGTTCGGTGGGGAGGGGAGCGAGCGGAATTTTCTCGGGATCAGGTGGCATGGGGGATGAGAGCGGACTGGAGCGTCCAGAGTTTGCCGGACAGCAAGCGGGCCTCGCCGTCGCAGGAAAATTTCGCGGTCGTGCTGGAGGGATGGTCAACGACGACGGTGAACACGGCGCGACCGCCGACGAAAATTTCGAGCAAAGACTGGTCGAGGAGCCAGTGGATTGTCGTGGCCGTGGCGCCGGAGAGATCCACGGGCGGGCGGTCATTGAAGATCACGCCAGCGGTGCTGAGCGAAATTTTCACGCCGGCGATTTCGCAGCGCACCGCGGCCGACGGGGACCAGGCCAAGCGCAGCTCGAGCTCGTGCGAATGGCCGGACGGCAACGAAACCTCGTGTGGTTGGATTTCGAGTTTCCGAGGGGCCAGGACTTGCTCGTCGCTTCGCAGCGCGGCGAGTTCGGCGACGGGTTGGGCGCAGAGCGTGCCGGCGTCGTCGAGCCAGATTCGCCGGGGCACGCCCAGGCAGCCGTTCCAGCCGCGGCCTTGGGGAAAACGCTGCACCCAACCGACGAGCGTCACGCGTCCGCTGGGATCGATAAAGGTCTGGGTCGCATAGTAGGCGTCATTTTCATCGACGAGTCCTTCGCGCTCGGTGCGGAAAGTGAAGGTGGTGAGATCGAGCAGGCCGCTGCGCCATTCCACGCGTCGACAGGGCGAGACCAGCAGGAGCCATTTCGTGCCGAGTTGGAACAGGTTCGGGCATTCGAAGAAATGGGTGTGGCTACGCGGAGCGCGGAACAGGATGCCGCGGTAGTTCCAGCGCCGCAGGTCTCGGCCCGGGTTTTCATAGATCGCCACGACGGCTTCGTCGCCGAGGGTTGCGCCGAGAATGAGAAAGGTTCTCCCCTCGGCGGAGAAGACATAGGGATCGCGCCAGTCGCGGTCGAAGGCAGGCCCGTCGTGGGTCGCGAGATCCAGGACGGGAGTGGAGACTTCCTGCGACCAGGCGCGGAGTTCGGGATCCAACGGCGTGGCGATGCACTGGGTGACGCGCTGTGTCGGCCCAGGTGGGACGCTGGTGTAGAGGATGCGCGGCGCGCCCTCGGCGTTGAGGGCGGTGCAGCCGGAGAAACAGTATTTTTCGCCGCGGTCCGCCTGGGGCCGGAGGGCGAGCGGGAGATGTTCCCAGTGGACCAGGTCACGGCTTCGCGCGTGGCCCCAGTGCATGTTTTCCCACGCTTCGCTGTCGGGGTTGTGCTGGTAGAAAAGATGAAACCAGCCTTCATGCCACAGCGGGCCGTTGGGGTCGTTCATCCAACATGCCGGGGGCGCAAAATGCCACCGGGGATGCGCGGGATCGGCGAGCTGCGGGTAGTTGGGCCACGCCGGCGCAGGAGGGAACACGAGGTGAGCGCAATCGGGTTCCCGTCGCGACGGAAGTACATTCGGAAGGTGGAGCGCGTTGTCCCTAACGCGCTGTGGCTCCGGCGGCGTTTAAAAGTGGGCTGACTCGCTCAGCGCGTTAGGGACAACGCGCTCCACCTCAGAACTTGGAGCCGTCGGCCTTGGTGCCGCAGAGGGAAACCTGCAGGCCCAGTTCGGCGGCCAGGGCGGCTTTCGTGTACATCGCGAGGTCGGCGTCGGCGGCGGAATTCGCGTAGGCGACCTGGATGTGGTTCGCCTTGTGACGGGCCATCATCTGGTCGCGGCTCACGCCATACGTGACCGCGTGCATGATCGGCCATTGCACGGTCGTTTCCTTCCAGCGGCGTTCGGTTTCGGCGCGGGGGAGCGCGATGACTTTCGCGCGGCCGAGGTCCATCTTGAGTTTGCCGCCTTCGACAAACACGCGGCTCCAGACGATTTCGCCGGGCTTGGCGATGCCGCGGACGGTGCCGCCGCCGAGGCGGAAATACATGTAGGGCTGGCGCAGCGAATCGGTGCCGCGATAACCATCGACGTGGTGCGCGGGCGGGGCGCTGCCGGAAATCAGGAACACCCAGACGTATTCCTTCGTGGTGCCGCTGAGGTCGTAGGCGCCCCAGCGCAAGTCGTGGAGCGTATTCTCGACGGGCTGGCCCAGGGCGGAGTGCACGCGGTTCGTGAAAAGGCCATCGAGGCCGGCGCATTCGTCGACTTCGTTGAAGTGCGTGAGGGGCTGGCCGTCGCGGATGATTTCACCCTTGGAGTTGGCGACGGGGGGACGATCGGAATTGTTGAGGATGCCTTCGACAAGGTCGGAGGCGGGGAGGAGATCCTTGAGGCCTTGCTGGTACTGGATGCCGATGGTCTCGCAGCCGAACTCGTCGGCGATGCGGAGGGCGGCGACGTAGGTTTTGCACTGCCAGAGGACCTGGGCCTCGGTGAGATCGGTTTCATCATTGGTCCCGAGGTGAAACTTCATGCCCTTCGCGCGGAGCCAGTTGTAGACGCCGCGGGCCTCGGCCTCGCTGACCTGGGTGGCGCCGTAATACAGCGCGGATTGGGAGAGCCGTTCCTTGTACACGCCAGTGGAGAAGAGGAGCTCGTCGGGGATGATGGCGTTGAACATGCCCATGCAGCCTTCGTCGAAGATGCCCATGATCGATTTCCGGCGGCGGAGATCGTCGGCGATTTTTTTCGCGAGCGCGCGGGCCTTCGGCGGGACCTTGGATTTCGCGAGCGCGCGGACGTGCGGGATGGCGTGCTTGATCGCGCCGGCCTTGAGCCAGGTTGCGAGGTGCGTCAGGAAAAATTCGTCGGTGAAATCGGCGCTCCAGAGCGTGGAATATTTGACGCCGGCCTTGGTGAGCGAGCCGTTGAGGTTGAGCATGCCGACGAGGCCGGGGGCCGAGCCGGACCAGTTGGCGACGGTGAGGATGGGAGCCTCATGAGAAATCAGGCCGTGCAGCACGTGGTGGGAGTACTGCCACACCGCTTCGGCGACGATGATCGGGGTCGTGGGGTCGATGGTGGCGAAGACCGCCATGCCTTCCTTTTGGGAGCTGATGAACCCGTGCTTCGCGTCCGGCTTGTACGGATGGGCGCGCACGAGCTTGTAGCCGAGCTTCGTCACCGCGGCGGTGAGCTGTTTTTCCATGGCCTGCTGGAAGGCCCAGGTTTGTTCGTTGGCGGACTGGCGGAGGTCGCCGTTGGCGACGAGCAGGATGGTTTTGGATTTGGCCATGGGGAGGAGAGGTTTGGGAAGATTTGAACCGTGAATGGATGCGAATTCGAACTGCCATACTCGGAGGGAGGCACCACGAAATACACGAAACACACGAAAGGAATATCCCGGAACCACTCGCGGTCGTCGCCTCAACCGAAAACCTTCAGTGGTATTTTTTCGTGTGTTTCGTGTATTTCGTGGTGCCTCCCTCCGAAGCTGAATTCGTGGTGAAGAAAGCGGCGTTGGTTTGGGTGTGAGCGGTGTTGCTAGTTAAAATCGACCGAGGGGAGGTTAAGAATGGACTCGAAATGCCCATGAAGGAATGGATAGAACCGGCATTCCCATGGATAAAATCGACCGCAAGCTCGCCTCGGGCCTGCTCTCCCAGCAGGTCACGCGGGCGCGCTATTTCTTCCACAACCTGGCGCCGCGGCGATCGGGGCCGGTCGGACTGGTGATGGGCGGGCGGGAGCACTGCAACCCGGACTACGCGGTGGTGCGCGAGAGTTTCCCGTTTTACGGGCTGGAGTACGTCGCGGCGGGACGCGGCACGGTGAAGTTGAACGACCGGTGGCAGGAGCTGGGGCCGGGCGTGGTGTTTGCCTATGCGCCGGAGACGCGATGCGAGATCCGCACCGACGCGAGGGATCCGATGGTGAAATATTTCCTGTCGTTCGCGGGCCGCGATACGCCGCGGCGCCTGCGCCGGTGTGGCGTGACGGTGGGCCGGACCCGCCAGCTGGCGGCGCATGCGGAAATCACGAGCGTGCTGGAAGACCTGGTGCGCGAAGGCCAGCGCTCAGGGGCGCTGGCGGGGCGGATTTGCGCGGCACTCTTCGAGCTGCTGCTGCTGAAAGTGGAGGACACCGCGACATTGACGCCGCACGCGAGCGAGCCGGCGCGGGAAGCCTTCCTGCGGTGCAAGGCACTCATCGATGCACAGGTCGAGCGACTGGGATCGCTCGAAGAAATCGCGCGGGCGGCGGGCGTCGAAACGTCGAGCGTCTGCCGTTGGTTCCGGCGTTACCAAGGCACGAGCCCGTACCAATACCTGCTGCGGAGAAAGATGAACCTCGCCGCGGAGCACTTGGTGGAGAACGGCGGGCTGGTGAAGGAAGCGGCGCAGCGACTGGGGTTTGCCGACCCGTATCATTTTTCCCGCGCGTTCAAGTCGGTGCACGGCGTCGCACCGCAGACCTTGCTGCGCTACCGGCAGAGTAGCGTCGGCGGCCCGCCTGCTCGGAAAGAAGCGCGGAATGAGTAAGTAAGCTCGGGCATGCTCGGCCATCCGCCACTCGCGACTTCGGAAAGCAGGCGGGCGCCGGCGTTACTTCGCTTCAACCGTGAGCAGCGAAACCACTTGGGCGACGCCTTGGGTGTCGAGGGCGAGGACGATCGCCCGCCCGATCAATTCAGGGGAAGTGACGGTGCCTTTTAGCGTGACGAGGCCGCTGTCGGCATCGACGTCGATCTTGAGCGCGGAGAGATCCGAGTCGGTCACGTACTTGGTCTTGATAAGCGTGACGATGCGCGCGTTGTCGGCGGCGGTGCCGATTTTTTCACCGGCCACGGCGGCCTTGGCGCGGACGATGCGGCCCCCCTTCTCGAGGTCCGCCTGGATATCCGCCGGCGTGAGTTTCCATTCGGTCAGTTTCGCCGAGACGGAATTTTTCACGTTGGTCGCGACTTCCCTCGTCTTGTCGACCGCGGTGTTGGTGGCGTCGCGGGTTTGTTCGCCGAGGGTGCGAGTGTCGCCCTTGCGGCAGCCCGCGAGGGCGAGAGCCAGGACCGTGACGGCGAGGAGGGAGGTTTTCGGCGTTATCATGATGAGGGCCTTCGACCCCCGGATCGCCGCCGAGTTCAAGTTCTTTCCGGCTCATTCGCGGCGGCGTTGGGACAGAATGAATGTCGCCGATTGGGTGACGTGACGGCTCGCAGCGTGCGTCGGGCCGGGCTTGGGAGCACAAATTTGGATAATTAGGTTTTCGTGCCGCACGAAAACCTTTTCGCTGCGGTCATGGCTTCGAAGACTGCACTCGTCACCGGCGCATCGCGCGGCATCGGCCGTGGGATCGCCATTGAACTCGCCCGCGCGGGCTGCCGCGTGGCGATCAACTATGCCGGCAACGCGGAAGCGGCGGCGGAGGCGCTCGCGCTCGTGAAAGCGGCGGGCGGCGATGGCTTCATCGTGCAGGGCGACGTCGCGGTGGCGGCCGACCGCGAGCGGCTCGTGGCGGAAACGACCAGGCAATTCGGACGCATCGACGTCCTCGTGAACAATGCGGGCGTGGCGCCGAAGGTGCGCGCGGACCTGCTCGAAGCGGGCGAGGAAAGTTTCGACCGCCTGTTCGCGATCAATCTCAAGGGCCCGTATTTTCTCACGCAGCTCGCGGCGAAGCAGATGCTCAAACAGGCGCCGGATGCCGAAGGTTTCCGCGGTCGGATCGTGAATATCACGTCCATCTCGGTCTACACGGCGTCGGTTAACCGCGGCGATTACTGCATGGTCAAGGCGGGGCTCGCGATGATGACGAAGCTGTTTGCCGACCGCCTGGCCAACGATGGCATCAATGTGTACGAAATCCGCCCCGGCGTGATCGCGACGGACATGACCGGCGGGGTGAAGGAAAAGTACGACAAGCTCATTCTCCAGGATGAACGCGGGATCACGCCGCTCCGCCGCTGGGGCCAGCCCGCCGACATCGGCCGCGCGGTCCGCGCGATCGCGGAGGACCGGTTCCCGTTTTCCACCGGCGCCGTGTTCGACGTCGACGGCGGCTTCCACCTGCACCGGCTTTAGCCCCAAGGTAGCCATGAAAATATCGCGAGCTTGGTGGTTGGTATGCTGGTTTTTTGCCGGGCTGAAGGTCGCAGTCGGCCAGGTGGAACTCGTGGTCAAGGCGGGCGGGGAACCTCATGCGATTGCGGGCGTGGACGAGGGGCGGATCGTCTATGTGGAAAACAGCCGAAGGGTCGCGGTCACGGGCGAAGGCGACTGGGAATTCCGTTCCGTGCCCGAGTACGCCGAGCCGTTGGGGGCCGTTGACGTAACCTCGTTTGTCGAACCGTTCCGGGCGGATCCCGCTTCTGGTGAAGATCGCATCAGCCTCAATTATCGCATCACCTTCCACGCGGAAAAGCCGGAGAAGGAGATGTACTTCGTCGCGGCGTGGGAAGTGAACGGTGAGATCCGGACGCTGGTCGTGCGGGAGTTTCCGACGACCTTTGATAAGGACAAGGACCGGTGGGTGAGTGGTTACCTGGTGATCAAACAGTCCGAACGCCATGGTTTCCTGCGTGCTTATCTCATGAAAGACGGACGGTCGATCCGCGGGGTGCGCCGGGCGGACCTTGCGCTCGCTCCCTTCCGGTCCGCGGTGGACGACGGCGACAACGAGCGGGCGCGGGCATGGCTGGCGGGTGCAGGCCGAGGTCAAATTTTGCCTCCGACTATGTTGGAGCAAATCTGCATGTCAGGGAGCGCCACGTTGCTGGAGACGGTGTTGGCGGAGGCGCCACGCTACGCGCGAGGACGCGATGGTGAATATCTGCTGCTGGCGTCGGCCCAGGCCGGTCGCGAGAACTGCGTGAAGGTTCTGTTACAGAAGAAGGTCGATCCAAATACCGTCGGTGACGACAAGGACACTGCGCTGTATCGGGCGGTTCGGTCCGGATCAATGCCCGTCGTGCTGGAGCTGATGTCCGCGAAGGCGAAGACGACAGGATTCACCGAGTGGAATTATCGGACGCCATTGACCGCCGCCGTCGAGAGCGGCGATCCGGAGATGATCAAGCTCATGCTGGAGAACGGCGCGCATTGGCCGGATAAAACCTGGCGCCAGCGAGCCTTTCGCGAGGCGGTCATGTATGGTCGGGCCGCGGCGGTCCAACTCATGATCGAACGGGCCGGGCCGCTCGCGGAATTGAGCGGAAGTGAATCGCCATTGATTCTTGCAGCCCAGCGGAAGGATCACGCGATGATGAAGCGGTTGCTCGACGCCGGATTGCCGGGCAGTGGAACGGGCTTTAGAGGATTCACCGCGTTGATGGCCGCTGCAGCCGTGGGTGACGAGGAGGCGATTGGGATGCTGCGGAAGGCCGGCAGCAGTCTCGCGGCGGAGGATTATCAACAGCGGACCGCCGCCGCCTTCGCCATCAAGAGCGGATATTTTGCCTTGGGGCTGAAGCTTTGGCGGGAGGCGCCATTGTCGGGCCCGGCGTCGTCGCGACTGTTGCACGATGCCGTGCTTCTGGAGCATACCGCCTTGGTGAGCGCATTGCTGGCAGCGCAGGCCACCACCAATGCCGCGTTGGACGATTTCAATGACGTGATCATCGAGGCGGTGCGCAGCGCGAATCTTCCGCTGCTTCAGGGTATCGTGGCGCAGGGCTATGAGTGGGATCGTCCCATCCATGGGGAATGGAATCTAGCCGGCGTGGCGGCCCGTTACCGGCAGGCTGAAATCATCCAGTTCTTGGAACAGAAAGCCGGCCGGAAGCTGGTGCCGCGGCAGCCGCCGGTCGCCAAGCTGCCGATTGGCGTTGTAGATCAAACTCTCTGGCGGAGCGGCGAATCGACCGCCGTCCCTGTCGGCTCGGCGCAGGTGGATCTATATATCGACTCGAAAGGCTGTCCCCGACTGCCGTTGCTGCGCTCATCGACAAACGCGGAGGTGGGTCGCGCCGCACTGCTCAGCCTTGGCGGCTGGCGCTTTAATTCGTTGCCCGGGAAATCGGGCGAATGGCGCCGCGTGATTGTGCCCTTTGAGTCGACTGCGCCAGCTGGTGGTCCGGTCTTCACCCGCTGGCAGGTGGACGAGCAACCTTGGTTGGATGAGAACGCCCGCCCTAAGTCCGACTTGCTCAATGCGCGGGACGTTACTGACGCGGCTTGGGTTCGTTTTGAGGTGACGCCCGCCGGAAAAGTCACGGCGCCCGTCGTGCTCAGTGCGACGGCGCCAGGTCTCGAGGAGCCCGCCCTCGCGATGTTGAAATCGTGGCATTTCTTTCCCGCCAAGAAAGGCGGCCGAGATGTCGCATGTGTTCGGGACGGCGTAATCCTGTTGCCCGCGGGGCTGCTCGTGGACTCGAACTCGTGCGTCTTGTTGAGTCACCTCGGTTCAGGCCGTACCCCGGCGCGCATGTATGCCCGGTCCAAGACTACCTATGACTATCAGTTGGAAATGGAAAATTCCGCGAAGCACTCGGTCGTGCTGGTACGATTCAAAATCGACCGCGAAGGCATGACGAAGGATGTGGTGGTGGTCGCCGCGCCGGACCCGAAGATTGGAAAGCTGGTCGCGAGCTTTGGGAACTGGCTTCAGTTCAAATCGCTCGTCCTCGAACAAACCGAGTCTGAGTATCCCATGATGCTCGTGCAGGTGTTCGGAGACGCGAATCGTGATCCGAAGCCGTGACCTGGTTTGAGCGCGCGTGAGCGCCGCAGGTCCGCTTTTGCCTTCGAGCCCCGAATTTGGCGGGACTTCCCGGTGAGGTGGCCGGGTCGCGTTTTCCGCTCGCGGCGGCGCGAGCGCCGGGCACGTTCGCGAGCATGTTGCTTACCTGTCAGGCCGCTTTTGAATCGCTGCTCGTGCGTGAGATCGAGGGCGCGTCGCTGCACGCGGCCGAGCACGGACCGGGCTGGGTACGAACCCAGACGGAAGGGGTGACGGAACGACTCGCGTTTCCCTATCTCACGTTAAGTGAGCCGGTCGAAGTGCAGGGCGAGTCGGTGAATGCCCTGGCGCAGCGAGTCGCGGAATTTTTCCTCGCGAGCATGAAGGGAGAGCGCATCGAGGGCGCGTGGCCGAGCGTGTGGATTGGGCCGCAGGAAATCGTGGGGCTGGGGCGGCGCATCTCGGCGGTGGAGTCGGCGTGCGGGGAAATCCTGAAGAAGAAATTCTCGCGCGTGGCGAAGCTGGCCGTGGCCGATGTGCCGCGGGGCGTGGGACCGGCCCGCGGCTTGTTCGTTTACTTCACGGACTTTGGGCGCGCGTTTGTTTCGCGGCAGGCGTTCGTGCACGGCCAGCGGCGCATGGCCGACGACGATCTCGCTCCGTCGCGGTCGTATTTGAAAGTGGAGGAGGCCTACATCATCCTGGGACGCGAGCCGGCGCCGGGTGAAACCGTGTGCGACCTCGGGGCGGCGCCGGGCGGCTGGAGTTTCAGCGCCGCGAAGCGCGGGGCCCACGTCATCGCGATCGACAACGGCCCGTTGAAGGGCGGGGCGCTGGATCATCCGGCAATCGAGCACCGGCTGGAGGACGCGTTTAAATTTTCCCCGCCCGAGGGTCAGCGTTTCGACTGGTTGTTCTGCGACCTCGTCGAGGAACCGCATCACGTGCTGCAGCACATCGTGGCGCCGTGGCTCGAGCGCGGCTGGTGCCGGAACTTCGTCATCAACCTGAAGTTCGGCCGAGTGGACGCGGTCGCACTGCTGAAGGAGATGAGTGCGGCCGATTCGGCGTTTGCGAGATACGCGCCGGGATTTCGAGTGCGGCATCTGTATCATGATCGGGAAGAGCTGACCGTGGTGGGCGAGCGGATTCCGGGTTAAAGGCCCGGAAGTTTTGCCTTTCCGGGATTCGGGATTCCTTCGGATTTCGGATTTTTAACTTCGAGTTTCTCTCCCGGCGGTGCTTCATGCGGAGACTTCCTCCTTATGAAACGCATCCTCCTGAAATCTGTCCTCGCGGCATGCCTCCTGCCGCTGGCGGCGCTGGCCGGCGACCCGGTGTTCAATGGCCGGTGGCGCCTCGATCCCGCGCGCAGCACCGCACTCGATGGCTGGTCCACGCTGGACCTGGTCATCAGCGTCGAGGGCTCGAAAATCACCCTGCTCCACGACCTGACCTGGCATGCGACGAAGGTCACGGCCACGAACGTGTTCAATTCGGCGCAAGCGTCGGAGGTGAAGAATTTCTTCCGTCTCGATCAACGCCACATGGCGGTTTACGCGCGGCCGAACGAGTCGGCCCAGGTGACATCGTCATGGCTCGACGACGGACGGACGCTGCGGGTCGAGGCGCAGGTGCCGCTGGAGACATCGCAGGGCAACCCCACGATGCGGCTGTACGACGAGTACCGCGTGCTCGAAGGCGGGAACGAGTTGGTATGGATCGAACTGCACAGCACGCGCAGCCGGCCCCTGGTTTATCGCTTCACGAAAGTGCCGACGGAGGCGGCGACGAAATAATCCCATGAGACGCATTTTTATTTTACTGTCCCTGCTGCTGCCGGCGGCGATCGCCCTGCGCGGCGCCGATGTGGCGACGAAAGTGGAGGCGCCCGCGCCGTCCCGCGAAGCGTTCGTGATGCATTTTGACGGTGACTGGAATGTCGCCGGCGGGCTGCCCGAGAAAGCGATGCTCATCAGCTTGCAAGGGCTCGCGAACCGCAATGCGCCCCAGCTCTATATCATCCACCCGCGCGACTACCAATGGGAGATCACGCAGCCGCTGTTTGATTTCTATGAGCGCAAACATGGCGTCCATTTCACGGAACTGAAGACCGCGGACGCAGCGCTGACCCAGTTCAAGCTGTCGGCAAAGGGCTATGTGGTCTGGGATAAGGCGGTCGGGCCATCGCTCAACGTCGCGTTCACGATCGCGGGCCTGGAAGACGCCGTCGTGGTCAGCGCCGAGTTGATCCCGCTGGCCGAGCAGCATGGCCTCAGGGCGATCGACGACCTGCGCGGACGCTACAATGGCCAAACCGACGCGCAAATCTACGCGGACGCCGTGAAGCGCTATTGGGCGCGCACCAACAAGGATGCGGTGATGATGATGGGCGGGCATCGCGGCGCGGTGATGATGCCCGGGATGGCGGACTGGGGCGTGCGGCAGAAAATGTTCTTCCACGATCTCGCGGCGAATCCGGAAATCCCCGCGGAACTCGCGCTCGAGCAGCGCCTGCTCGGGGCATTGAACCCGGGGGCGACGGTCTTCGGCTGGCACCCTTATGGCAAGGACACGGAGGAGCAGCACACGACGCTGCTATCGACGTACGGCCTGAAAATGGAAGGCCTGCACAACCTGCCAAACCTGAGTTTCAATTGTCAGTTCACGTTCACGCCCGGTTTCAAGTTCACGAACAACTCACACGTAGCCGTCGACGCCAAGCTCGTGGCGCAGGACAAGGTTTACCTTTCGTTTGTCCAGTCGGACAGCATCGGCATCGGCGTGTGGACAAAGCCCGGGCGCGGCAAGCTGCCGTTCGCGTGGCAGGTGACGATGAACTGGACGAAGTTCTCCCCGGCGGCGCTGGAGTATTTCCACGAGAGCGCCACGCCGAACGACTATTTCATCGGGGGGCTTTCGGGGCCCGGCTACATGTATCCGAATCATATCCCGGCCGATAAATTCCCCCTGCTGATGAAGCAGGCGAACGACTTGATGGCCATGCTCGACGAACACGTGCTGGAAATCATGGATAACTCGGCGGCCGACGGAAACCTGGGCAACGCCGACCTGACGAAGGAAACGGTCGACCGGTATTACGCGGCGTTCCCGAAGGTGATCGGGTTCATCAATGGTTATGGCCCGGCGCGCACGCGCGACCTGCGCGGCACGCAGCCGATGATTTCCTACGAGTACTACATCGACCCGCGCCGTCCGCGCGAGGAAGTGGCCGGCGACCTCGAGGAGCTGATTGCGCTCAATCCGAAGCGCCCGTATTTCCTGCTCGTGCACGTGCGCGAGTCGAACGACGTGAACAGCCTGATCGGCGTCGTGAAACAACTCACCGGCCCGACCGAAGTGGTGCCGCTGGATGTGTTCCTGAAGCTGGCGGCGAGCAAACAGACGTACACGACGCGCTACCAGGACCCGGCAGACCCAAAGCATTTCAAGGGATTCTGAACGGCGGCGTCGCGTACCGCGATCACGCCGGCCTTGGAGTAGGATGGGTTTTCTCTGCCCTGCGAAGGTTTCGTGTCGGTGCTTCGGCTCCGTTGCGTGGTTCAATCGCGTCGTCGTCGTCCGCCGTTGGATTTCCACGGAGCCCGTCGGGGACCTCACCCTACTTTTGTTTGTTTTTTCGACGACGCTGTTCCAGCTTCGGCCATGGGTAACTTTCCTGAATCGGAATCGGAGCGGACTTCGCGGCCGGCGGACGGCGCGAGCGAATTTCGCGCGCCAACGGGGATTCGTCGACGCGGGGACTCCGCCCTGCCTCCCGGCAGCGAGCCGGAGGATGTGACGCCGGATCCTTTGACCGGATCGCGCAGCGGACCGGCGCGGCACGACGAATTGCGACTGTGCGGGCTGGCGGCGGTGCGCGCCCGGTTTGCGCGCGAGCCCGGTTCGATCAAGCGGTTGTTCTTCGACAAGGAAACCGGGCAGCGAGTGGGCATCATCTGCAAGGTCCTCGCCAAGGAAAAAAAGGTTTATCGGCAGGTCGAACCGGAGGAGCTGGAAAAAATTTCGGGCTCGGTGCACCACGGCGGGATTGTCGCCGTGGTTTATGCTCCGCCCTTGCGCGCGCCGACCTCGGAGCAAGTCCGGGGCTGGGCCCAGCGTCGCGAGCCGCTGCTCCTGCTCGATCGCATTGGCAACGCGCACAACCTCGGCGCGGTCGTGCGCACGGCTGCATTCTTCGGCATGCCGCGGGTGGTGATTCCCGACGATGCGATGGCGGCCCGGCCGAACGACGCCGCTTACCGGATCGCGGAAGGTGGCTTCGAGCATGTGGAAATCTGGCGCGTGCCGAGTCTCCCGGGATTTGTGCGGGACCTCGTCTTGTCCGGTTATGAAGTGGTCGGCGCGGCGACGCGCGGCGGAAAACTCGGGGCGCCGGAAGCGGCGAAACGCGAAGGCACGGAACCGGCGGCGGCCAAGGGCCTCGCCTTGGTGCTCGGCAACGAAGAGCAGGGCCTGGCGCTGGATGTCGCGGCGGCATGCACGCGACTCGTGACGATTCCCGGCAGCGGGAAAATCGAATCGTTGAACGTGTCGGTGGCGGCGGCGGTCCTGATGTGGGAGTTGCTTGGGCGAGGACGGAAATAGGCGAAACACGTGCTCGGCCCTGGGCCTGCCGAACGGGCCCAACGCGTTCACCCACGAACAGGCCCTTCAGCCTTCTTTCCCCTTGGCCTTGGCGGGCAATGGGCGTTCGCTCGGGGCATGAGCGAAACTCCCGCCGACCCGAGCGAAGCGGAAACTCCGCGGCGTGAGTTCAAGTTCAAGCCGACGGAGTTCGAACGCGCGAATCGCTCGCTCGATGAAGCGGACAATCTTTCTGCCGTCGACGTTCGCGCGCTCATCCACCAAGCCGGCGGCGCCTCGATCAACGGGCCGGCCAAATCGGCGCCGCCCGCCGAGAATGAGGTCCACGCGATTCTTCGCGCGAATCTGGCGGAGGCCAATGATGCGGGCGACAACGACCTCGAACTGATTGAGCGGCGGACGACGAAACGCATGCGTGACTACTGGGCCCTGCTGATCGGCGGGAACCTGGTCCTCGGCGGTTCCGCCCTGCTCGGCGCCTCCAACGTCGTCGTCCTCAGTTTCAGCCTCGCCGGGATCGTGCTCTACAGCCTGGGCCTGACTTGGATCATGTGGTTCGTGATGGATAGTTACTAAGGCGGAGCCAATCCGCCGCGCGGGTGAATTGTTCGATGATGCTGAAGTGGTGCTAACGGCGATCGCGGGGCGTCCTTCTCAGTGGATTCGTGAAATGTTTTAATCTTCTCCGTCATGAGGGAAGGGGACATTACTCTGGGAAAACAGACCTCAACCCCATTCCCCATGGTTACCCTCTCTGCTTCCCCGCAAAACCCCGCGGCACAGTTTGACTGGCCGCTGGCGTACGGCGCCGAGCAACTGCTCGGGCGTTGGATCGAGACGTTCCTCCTCCGCAATGGATTCGGCCGCAGGCTAGCGGACCGGATGCGCGACGAAACCGGCACGGAATTCTACGAATGGGTGGACCACCTTGTCATGGCGCCCGAGCACGCCGCCGAACTTCGCGCGGTCGGGCTCACGGAAGCGAAAGTTGCGAGCGCGGCGGGAGTGACGGTTTTCCATCACCCGAAGGCGATGATGCCGCGCGTGCTTCTCGGCGGCGCGAATTGCGAGCGGGGTGTGCCGGCGGTGGTGGCGCTGCGTCCGGAGTCGCTCGTTGATTTTCTCGCCCACCACGACCTTGCCTCGCCGATCGAAGGCGCGTTCGGCGCGCGCCTGCGTCGCGCGACGGTGTCAGAGGAGAACGGTGCACGCCTCGACGCGGTCGAACGCCTGGGCTGGCGCGGGTTGGTCGTCGAGGCTCCGGCCGCGGGGCTGCCCGAGGCGGTGGTGAAGGCGCGCGAATTGTTTCGCGCGCGGAAGCGGCACTTCGCGAACGATGCCGAGGGCGTGGCGCACGCCTTCGCGGTGCTCGACCAGGTGCTCGCACTCGTCCCGCGCGACGTGGCGTGCGAGTTGTTCTTCGCCGAGGAGCGCGTGTTCTGGGAATTCCGCAACCGCGCCGGACGCGTGCAGAAGCGCCGGCAGGACACCTTGGGACTGGGCTGGGGCAACCATGATCATCACACGTTCCGTTGTTCGCGGCAGCACTTCCCCGAACTGATTGAGTTTCTCTCGCGACTCGGCCTCGAGAAACGCGAGCGTTACTACGCGGGGGAGGAAGCGGGCTGGGGCGCGCAGATCATGGAAGCGCCGGAAGTGGGAATCGTGGTTTTCGCCGACGTCGACCTGAAGCCGGGCGAGATCGACATCGACTTCGCGAAGCAGCGGCTGCCGGAACTCCCGGCGCTGCGCACGGTGGGGCTGTGGTGCGCGCTGCACGGCGACAGTTTTCTCCAGGCGGGCATGCATCATTTGGAGGCCCGCTTTGATTTCGTGCGCCTGCGGGACCAGCTGAGCCTGGAAGGGGTGGCCACGATGAAGCCGTTTTCGGATTTCGCGTTCCTCAAGCAGGCCTTCACGGAAGGCGAGCGCTGGCCGGTGCGCCCGGAGCGCGTCGACGGGCTGCTGCAGCGCGGCCTGATCACCGCGGCGCAGGCCGACGGGTTCATCAAGGACGGCGCGCTCGGCAGCCATTTGGAGAACCTCCAGCGCAAAGGCGGCTTCAAGGGATTCAACCAGAAGGCCGTCAGCGCCATCATCGCCGCGACGGATCCACGCAAGGTCCAAGCGGCGCAGTCGGCTTGATCTTTCGCCGGGCGGGCCCGCTGGGTCCGCCCCCAACTCTTCCCGCGAATCGCGTCGACGGCAGGCCCAGCGGACCGGCCCGACCTCAACTCCAATTACCCCCATGAAAATCGGAATCATCGGCGCCGGCAAAGTCGGCGCCACCATCGCTACGCTCCTGGAATCCTGCCGCTTCTGCCAGAGCGTCACCCTCGCCGACGCGCGGGCGGACGTCGACCTGCGCGGGCTCAAAAAATCGAAGCTCAAGAAAGTGGACGTCACGCAGCGCGCCCAGCTCGCGGCGTTTGTCGCGGGCGTCGACGCCATCGTGAGCGCGGCCCCCTATTTCCTGAACAAGCCGATTGCCGAAGCCTGCGCGAAGGCGGAGGTGTCGTACTTCGACCTGACGGAGGACGTGAACACGACGAATTTCGTGCGGAAGCTGGCCGGGAAGAAACCGAAGGCGACGTTCATGCCGCAGTGCGGCCTGGCGCCGGGCGCGATCAACATCGTGGGCGGCTCGCTGGCTTCGTCGCTCTCGTTGGTGCGGCACTGCGAGATGCGTGTCGGGGCGCTCCCGCTCAACGCGAGCAACCAGATGAAATATTACCTGAGCTGGAGCACTGCCGGCCTGATCAACGAGTACTGCCAGGTCGGGGAGGCGCTGCACGCGGGGCAGCGGGTGACGACGATGCCGCTCGACGGGGTGGAGCGCATTACGATCGATGGCACCGAGTACGAGGCGTTCAACACCTCCGGCGGCGTGGCGACGATGTGCGAGACGTTCGAAGGACGCGTGCAGGAGCTGAATTACAAGACGATGCGCTATCCCGGCCACCGCGACCTGATGAAATTTCTGCTGCAGGATTTGAACCTGGCGCCGCGCCAGGACCTGGTGACGCAGATCTTCGACCAGGAAGTGCCGCTGACGGAATCGGACGTGGTGGTGTTTTATGTCAGCGTGGTCGGCAACGAGAAGGGCGGCAGCCTGAAGCAGCGCAGTTTTATCAAGAAAATGCACGGTAGCACGGTGAATGGGCGGAAGCTCAATGCGATCCAGCTGACCACGGCGGCAGGCGTGACGGGCGTGCTGGAGTTGTTCGCCAAGGGAAAACTCGGGCCGGGTTTTGTGAAGCAGGAGTCGGTTTCCCTGAAGGACTTCCTCGGAACCCAATGGGGCGGGAAGGTGTATGGCTAAGGTGAACCCCGGCTTCCGATCTTTAACCACGCATGGACACGCACGCACACGAATCTGCAGCCGGATTGTCAATGGGCGTGGTCTTCCTGGTTCGTATTCGTGTCCGTTCGTGGTTAAAAAACTGCGGCACTAACCCTCTAAAAATATGAAATCACTCGTCAAAAAAACTGCGGCGGAAATTTTTCCCCGACTGGGTTTGAAGGTTCACAACCGCGGCGTATTCGCCGGCGAGTGGTTTGGCGAGGGCACACCGATCGAGAAATATTCCCCGATCGACGGCAGCGTGATCGGTTACGTTTCCACCGCGACCCACACCGACTACGATCGCGCCGTGAGCACGGCCCAGCGGGCATTCCACGTGTGGCGGGAGGTGCCGGCCCCGAAGCGCGGAGAGGTCGTGCGGCGTCTCGGGGAAGCCTTGCGCGCGCACAAGAAGGACCTCGGAAAACTCGTGACCCTCGAGACCGGCAAGATCCTCGCGGAGGGCGAAGGCGAGGTGCAGGAGATGATCGACATCTGTGAATTCGCGACGGGTTTGTCGCGTCAGCTGTACGGCCTGACCATTGCCACGGAACGCCCGGGACACCGCATGATGGAACAGTGGCATCCGCTCGGGGTGGTCGGCGTGATTTCGGCCTTCAATTTCCCTGTGGCCGTGTGGTCCTGGAACAGCGCGCTCGCCGCCGTGTGCGGAGATGCGACGTTGTGGAAGCCCTCGGAGAAAACGCCGCTGACCGCCGTGGCGTGCGTGAAGATCGCCGAGAAAGTCTGCCGCGAGTGCGGCGTGGACCCGGCGATTTTTTCGCTCGTGACGGGTGACGCCGCGAATGTCGGCGAAGTCCTGGCCGCCGATTCGCGGGTTCCGCTGGTGTCGGCGACCGGTTCGACCCGGATGGGCCGGCGCGTCGGCGAAGTGGTGGCCAAGCGGTTTGGCCGCTCGCTGCTCGAGCTTGGCGGCAACAACGCGATCATCGTGACGCATTCGGCGGACCTCAAGCTGGCGGTGCGGGCGATCCTGTTTGGCGCGGTGGGAACGGCGGGCCAGCGCTGCACCAGCACGCGGCGGATCATCGTGCACGAGTCGATTGAAACGAAGCTCCTGAAGGCCCTGCTCGAGGGCTACAAGCAGGTGCGCATTGGAAATCCGCTAGATCCCGCGACGCTGATGGGGCCGCTGGTCGATTTCGCTGCGGTGGAAAATTTCACGAACGCAATTGCGGCGGCGAGGAAGCATGGCGGGCGGGTGCTCTGTGGGGGCAAGCGGCTGACCGGCCCGGCGTATGCGAGCGGGCTTTACGTGACGCCTTGCATCATTGAGGCCGAAAACCAATGGAGCATCGTGCAGCACGAGACGTTTGCGCCGATCCTGTACGTGATGCGCTACCACGCGCTCGACGAGGCGATCGCGCTCCAGAACGGAGTGCCGCAGGGGTTGAGCTCGGCGATTTTCACGAACGACCTTCGCGAAGCCGAAGCTTTCGTGGCGGCGCGCGGGAGCGATTGCGGGATTGCCAACGTGAACATCGGGACGAGCGGCGCCGAGATTGGCGGCGCCTTCGGTGGGGAAAAGGAAACGGGCGGCGGGCGCGAAAGCGGCAGCGATGCCTGGAAGGCGTACATGCGGCGCCAGACGGCCACCGTGAATTATTCGAAGGAGCTCCCCTTGGCGCAGGGGATCACGTTCGGCGCATAAAAAGCCGTGCAGCCTCTCCGCAAGGCGCTGGTTCGGCTCCGGCGGTGCTTGGGTGCGGATGGAGTCGCCCACCGTCTTCCACGCGAAAAAGTTTTCAAGCGAGGGCGCCGTCTCTAGGATTCGCGCATGAAACGATTTCTTGCGGTGATGAGTTTGGCCGTCGCGTGTGCGCAATGCCCGGCGGCGGTGGCGAAGGCTCCGGACGCCGAGGCGGCTTTCGCGAAATTTACGGATGAATTCGTCGACGGTTTTCTCGCCTGGCGACCCCAGGCGGGCACTGCGCTTGGCCTTCACCAATACGACGGGCGGGTGAGCGATTTCAGCCGCGCCTCACTTGCGGCGGAACACGCGCGATTGGAGAAATTTGCGCGCGAATTCGCTGCGATCGATGCGGCGGCGTTGAGCCCGGATTCGCGTCACCGCTATCGGCTCATTGGCACCGCGATCCAAGGAGAGCTCTTCAACTTCGATGGCCTGCAATCGTACACCACCAACCCGATGACGTATGCGGGGGCGATCGACGTGAACACCTACATCAAGCGCGACTTCGCGCCGTTGGGCGAGCGGGTGCGATCGATCATCGCGGTGGAAAAGTCGATGCCATCGATCATGGCGGCGGCCCGGGCCAACCTCGTCGAGTCGTTGCCGAAGCCCTACATCGAGCTGGCGATCGACATTGCGAATGGCGGCGCGGATTTCCTCGCGAAGGACTTGGTGGCGGCCTTGAAGGACGTATCCGATGCGTCGCTGATGGCCGATTTCAAGGTGGCGAACGTGCGCGCGGTGGCGGAGCTCCGCGGTTATGCCGATTGGCTCGCGCGGGAACGCCTGCCCAAGGCGCACACGCACTACGCGCTGGGCCGCGAGAAATACCAGCAGATGCTGCACAGCGGGGAGCTGATCGACCTTTCGCCGGACAAGATCCTGGAACTGGGCTTGAAGGAACTAAAACGCGAGCAGGCGGTGTTCGCGGCCGCGGCCGGGCGGATCGACGCAAGCAAACCGGCGATCCAGGTCTTCAAGGAGATCCAGCGCGACCATCCGACCGAAGCCAGCCTGATCCCGGATGTGCGCAAGCATCTCGAGATGATCCGCCAATTCGTGGTCGACCACGGCATCGTGACGATCCCATCCGAGGTGCGCGCCCGGACCGAGATGACGCCGCAGTTCGCCCGAGCCGGCAGTTTTGCGTCGATGGATTCCCCGGGCCCGTTCGAAACCAAGGCGAGGGAAGCGTACTACTATGTCACCCCGACCGAACCGGAGTGGAGCGCGCAGCAGAAGGAGGAATGGCTGACGGCGTTTAATTATTACACGACCGACGTGGTGACGATGCACGAGGCGTATCCCGGGCACTATGTGCAGTTCCTGAATTTGAATGCGTCGTCGGTCGGCCGCGTGGAGAAGATTTTCGGGAGCTACGCCTTCGTCGAAGGCTGGGCGCATTACTGCGAACAGATGCTGCTCGACGAGGGTTTCGGCGCGGACGGCGACGCGGTGCGCGCGGCGAAATATCGGCTGGCGCAGTCGGACGAGGCGCTGCTGCGAATTTGCCGGCTCTGCGTTTCGATCAAGACCCATTGCGAAGGGATGAGCGTGGACGAGGCGACGAAGTTTTTTGAAGAGAACTGCTACTACGAAACGAAGCCCGCGCACCAAGAGGCGTTGCGCGGGACCTATGATCCCGGCTATCTCTATTACACGGTGGGCAAGCTCGAGATCCTGAAACTGCGGCGGGATTGGCAGGCGCAGGAAGGCGCGGCTTACAGCTTGAGGCGGTTCAATGACGAGATCCTGCGGCATGGCATGCCGCCGGTTCGCCTGCTGCGGGAGAAGATGTTGAAGGATGCGAAGAGTTGGGATGAGGTTTTGTGAGGCCGCGGCGAGGGCCGGCGAGGGAACTGACCTGTTTGTTTCTTACCGCGGAATTCGCGCGCAGTCGTGCGGTTCGCGGGGAAAAGTCCAGGACCTCGTCGTTGGGACCGAATTCTGAAGGAACTGTTACGCTAAAGGCGTCGCTTCGGACGGAGCGGCCCGAATTGAATTATTTATTCCATGAAGATCCGCCTGTTGGTTTTGTCCTGCGTCATCCCCTTAATTTCCACCCCCGCCGTTCGCGCCGTGGAAACCAAGCCTGCGGCGGAGGCGGCTACCATCGCGAGGGTGGAGCGTCCGCAGACGGAACTGGAAAAGGTCATGACCAAGATCAGCAAGGCATGGCGGCAGGTCCGCAAGGCGGCGCGCGACGGCACGCTTTCACCGGCAATGGCGAACGTCGTGACGGGCATTCGCGTGGATGCGGAAAGAGCGGCGAAATTGACTCCCGCGCTCGAGGCGGAAAAGCCGGCGCCGGAGCGGGTAAAATTCCAGGCGGATTACGAGGCGCAGATGAAGAAGCTCGTCGAAACGCTGACCGCGTTGGAGACAGCGCTGAAGGCGAACGACATCGCGAGCGCCGCGAATTTAGTCGGGGATGTGGGCGACCAGATGAAGTCAGGGCATCACGACTTCAAGAAGCCGGACGAGCGTCGCTGGTGAAAGCTTCGGTCGATCGTTAAACGGGCCACCTACACCAAGGTAATTCCCCGGGAATTTCGGCCCGATCCAAGGACCGAGCAGAGCCACGGTCTGAAGTTCAGCTGAGGCGCAGCGGACTCCCCGACTCAGATGTCCCAATTGGCTTGGTCGTCCTGGCCGAGCTCAGGCGAACCGGCTTTGGTGCGGCGGGAGCGTACCACGGAGATCGCGTCGCCTTGGTAGTAGACGACGCTGTTGGCGGGGATCGATTTCATCAGCCACACGTTCGAGCCGATGACAGAGTTCGCGCCGATCACGGTTTTGCCGCCGAGCACATTTGCCCCGGGGTAAATCGTCACGTAGTCGCCGATATCGGGGTGCCGCTTGATGCCCTTGATCGGATCGCCGGCGGGATCGGTCTCGAAGGATTTCGCGCCGAGCGTGACGCCTTGGTAGAGTTTGACGAAATGCCCGATGCGCGCGGTTTCGCCGATGACAACGCCGGTCCCGTGGTCGATGAAGAAATGGGTGCCGATCGACGCGCCTGGATGGATGTCGGTGCCGGTGCGCTCATGGCCGTACTCGGTGAGCATGCGTGGGAGCAGCGGGACGCCGAGGCGGTAAAGGACGTTGGCGAAGCGCTGCACGGAAATTGAAAGCACGCACGGATAGGCGAGGATGATCTCCTCCATGCTGCGCGCCGCGGGGTCGCCGCGGTAAGCCGCGTTGACGTCCGTCTGGATAATTTGGCGAAGGGCGGGCAGCTGGCCGAGAGCGTCACCCGCGAGCGTGCGGGCCCGGGTGGAGGGATCAGGGTCGCGGGCGAAACGGAGGCTCTTCTCGATCTCGGAATTGAGGCGGTCCAGCAAACGAGCGAGCAACCGGTCGACATGCGCGGGAACGTCTTTCTTGGTGAGGGCGGTTTCCTCGAAGAAGCCCGGGAACATGAGGTGCATGTAATCCGAGGCGAGTCGCTGGATCGAATCCTGGGCCGGGAGATTGACCCCATCGAGGTGGTTGATGCCGCCGTGCTGCGCGTAAGAGTCGAGCAGGCCCTGCTTGATGGGGTCGAGGTTCATGGGGAAGTAAGGTGAAGCGGGTGGATCAGCGTTTGTAGCCGGGATGCTCGCTACTCGTTACCCGCTACTCACTATTTTTCAAATGTGGTACATCTCGCTCGGGGTTTTGGTAATGAGGGAATCGAGGGTGATTTCCTGCGCCCTTTCCTCGAGCACGGCGCGGAGCTCGGCCCAGATTTCCTTCATCCGCCGGCCGGTGCGACCCGCATAGTTGCCGCTGGATTCGATGAGCTCGCCGTCGATGGCCTTCATGATCTCGCAGAGATTGACCTGGTCGGGCGAACGCGAAAGCGCGTAGCCGCCCTGGACCCCGCGCTTGCTGATGATGAGGCCGGCGTCGCGCAGTTCGCACAGGATCTGGGCGAGAAAATTCACCGGCACATCCTCGATGCGGCTGAGCTGGTCGATCTGCGTCAATTCTCCCGACGCGTAAACCCGTCCCATTTCGGCGAGGACGCGGCAGGCATAGTCGACTTTTACGGAGAGTTTCACAGATGGGGAGAGGGGCTTGAATTCGGGAGCAGGCGAGCCGCCTCGCGACCTGATCAGATGACGAACTCGTCGTTTTCCGGACGGACGACTTCGGTGGGGGGAAAGAGCATGCCGGCGGCAACGGTGGAGTGGGTGCCGTGTTCAATGAGGATGAACGAACCGGTGAGACGATTGGTTTCGTAACCGTCGAAAATCACCGGTGAGGCGGTGCGAAGGCGGATTTCGCCGATGTCATTCAGCCCGAGGGTGGCGGGCGCGGCTTCCTGGTCGAAGGTGCTGATGTTAAGGCGGTGAGTGATCTCGGTCACGACGACCTGCACGGTATGGGTCGTGTGCTTGAGGAAATATTTTTTGCCAACCTGGAGCGGGCGCTGGTGCATCCAGCAGACGTTCGCGCGCAGGGTCGTGCTGGCGCCGGGGAGATGATCTTCCCACGCGACGATCATGTTGCCGCGGCTGACATCGAGATCGTGCTCGAGGAGGAGCGTGACCGATTGCGGGCAGAACGCCTCGGCGACGGGGCCGTCGAAGGTATGGATTTCCTTCACGGTGGTGACGTTGCCACTCGGGAGGACCATGACCTTCTGGCCCTGGCGCACGATGCCGCCGGCGATCTGGCCGCTGAAGCCGCGGAAATCATGGAGCTTGGGCTCGGTGGGATTGTGGGGGCGGTTGACCCACTGCACCGGGAATCGAAAACCGTTGAGATTCCAATCGCTGCCGATGTGGACGGCTTCAAGGTGCTGGAGGAGGGTGGGCCCGGGATACCACGGTGCGTTGACGGAGGCATCGACGACGTTGTCGCCGAGCAGCGCGCTGATCGGGATGAATTTTACGTCCTTGATGTCGAGGCGCGGCAGGAAGGATTCAAACTCGGCGCGGATTTCGTTGAACCGCTCCTCGCTCCAACCGACGAGGTCCATCTTGTTGACCGCGACGACGAGATGCGGGATGCGGAGCAAAGCGGTGAGGTAGGTGTGACGACGGCTTTGTTCGATTACTCCGGCGCGGGCGTCGACGAGCACGATGGACAGGTTGGCGGCCGATGCGCCGGTGACCATGTTGCGCGTGTACTGGATGTGGCCCGGAGTGTCGGCGATGATGAACTTGCGCCGCGGCGTGGCGAAGTAGCGGTATGCGACGTCGATCGTGATCCCCTGCTCGCGTTCGGCGCGGAGGCCGTCGGTGAGATTGGCGAGATTGACCTGGCCGCCGCCGGTGATGTCGGCGGAACGCTCCAGCGCCTCGAGCTGGTCCTCCATCAACGACTTTGAATCATACAACAAACGCCCGATGAGGGTGGATTTCCCATCGTCGACCGAGCCGCAAGTGTTGAAGCGCAGCAGGTCAACGGGCGGATGACGCGGGCTGTTCGCAGATCTCGGTTCGGAGTTCGCTGCACGCGAAGGCGACACGGAGAGATCGACGTCGGCGTAGCGCGCGGTGGTGATGGGAAAGGGCTCAGCAGGCATGAAATTAATTTGAACCGCCGACGAGGCGCACCAGGCCGCGAACGAGCTGGCCCGCTTGGCGGCGGTCCCCGCGAACTGTGGTTTTTGAGCTGCGCAACATCAGAAGTACCCCGCTTTTTTCCGGTCTTCCATTGCGGCCTCGGATGACTTGTCGTCGGCGCGGCTGCCCCGTTCGGTGACGCGGGCGGCGGCGATTTCCGTGATGATATCCTCCACGGAATCGGCGGGCGATTCGACCATGCCGGTGCTGATGATGTCGCCGATGGTGCGAACGCGCACGACGAGTTCTCGAACCTCCTCGTTCGGCTTCGGCGGCACCAGCTGGTTCACCGGAAGCCACTGGCCCTGGCGCCGGACGCAGAGGCGGCGGTGGCTGAAATAAATCGTCGGGACTTCGAGCCGTTCGCGGCGGATGTATTCCCACACGTCCTGCTCGGTCCAATTGCTCAACGGGAAAACGCGCATGTTTTCCCCGGGATTGAGGCGGCCGTTGTAGAGATTCCAGATCTCGGGGCGCTGGTTCTTCGGGTCCCACTGGCCGAAGCTGTCGCGGAAACTGAAGAAGCGTTCCTTGGCGCGGGCTTTTTCCTCGTCGCGCCGTGCGCCGCCGATGCAGCAGTCGAAGCGAAATTCCTCGATGGCCGCGAGCAGGGTCGGGATCTGCAGGCGGTTGCGACTCACCTCGCCGGGGGCGGGAGTGGAGATGCCCCGCGCGATCGCGTCCTCGACGGTGCGGATGATGAGGCGCGAACCTAACTCCTTGGCGCGGTGATCGCGGAAAATATTGAGTTCCGGAAAATGGTGGCCGGTGTCGACGTTGAGCAACGGCATCGGCAGCTCCGAAGGACGAAATGCTTTTTCCGCGAGGCGCAGCAGGCAGATCGAGTCTTTTCCGCCGGAAAAAAGCAGGGCCGGGCGTTCGAACTCCCCGGCCACTTCCCGCATGATATGGATCGCCTCAGTCTCGAGATATTGGAGGTGGTCTAGGTGGTAGGTGGACATGCGGGGAAATTTCGAAGGTCAAAATTCGAAATTCGAAGGAGAGGCGGAAAAGCCGGAATTTTGGAAAAGATGGAACTTGAACCCGGGAAGGAAGCGGAAGACTTCCCGAAATATTGATCGTTGGTTTAAAATTTCCCTCGAATTTTAGCGCGCTTTCCCGCCCCACGAGGCGTGCAGGCCACATTCGCGCTTTTCGTCGGCTTTGGCGGGATCGAAATAATCCCACTCGTTCGGGAGATCGTTCTTTGCGAGGTAGGCTTCGAGCTCGGTGTCGTTCCAGTGGAAGAATGGGCTGACCTTGAGCGCGCCGAAATTTTCGTCATGGGAAACGATATCGAGCCCGGCGCGGTTGGGATTCTGGACTTTGCGCAGGGCGGTGATCCACACCACGGGCGCGAGTTCGCGCATGCCGCGCTGGAAGGGCTCGAGCTTCATCTGCCGGCTGAACTCCTTGAGGCCGGTTTCGTCGGCGAGATCGGGCACCGGCCCGAAAACGGCGTCGCGATGCGCGGGCGTGAGCAGCGGGAGGTAGGCCTTGAGATTCAGTTTGAGCCGCGCCTTGAGGTTCTCCGCGTGGAGGTAGGTCGCGGCGCGGTTATAGCCGTGGTCGACCCATAGCACGGGAATATCGGGCTGGGCCTGGACGGCCACGTGGAGGATGGCGGCCTCGTATGGGCGGAAATTCGTCGAGACCAGGGCGCGGCCCTGGGATTTCTCGAGGGCCCAGCGAACGATCTCGAGCGGGGAGCGGGAACGCAGCTCGACGTTGGAGCGTTGGATTTCTTCAGGAGTCATGACGAATTTCGGGCGGGATACTCAGGTGCTCGCGGGCTCCGCGACGGTGGCGGGCGCCGCGGTGAGTTTGGCCGCGGCAGCGGCGGCCTCGGCGACGGCGACCTCGGGCCAGAAGACGCGCGCGGCGAAATCGCCGAAACGTTCGTGGTCAGAGCGGTTTTCCTTCCATCGCGAAAGCAAGGGGCGAAGTTCGGTTTCGATGTCGGTCTCCTTGATCACGTCCTTATAGACCCGATTGAGGCGGGTGCCGGCGGCGTTGCCGCCCAGCCAGAGTTGGTAGCGACCGGGAGCTTTGCCGACGAAGGCGATTTCGGCCATGTACGGGCGGGCACAACCGTTGGGGCAGCCGGTGGAGCGGATGATGATTTCTTCGCCGCCGAGGCCGAGCTCGCCGCCGAGTTTCTCGATGCGGTCGATGAGCCCGGGCAGCATGCGCTCGGATTCGGCGAGGGCCAGGCCGCAGGTCGGCAGGGCGGGGCAAGCCATCGCCGCGGCGTGGAGGACGGAGGCCTGCTGGTCGACTTTGACGCCGTGCTTCGTGAGCAGGGCATTGAGCGGGACGCGATTGGCGTCGCTGATATTGGCGAGGATGACGTTCTGGTTGGCGGACAGGCGGAACTCGATGGCGGGAAATTTCTCGGCGACTTCGCGGAGCGCAGCCTTCATCGAGTGGCCGGGGACGTTCTTGATGCGTCCGGTTTCGACGAAGAGCGTGAGGAAAAGTTTGCCGTCGACGGCGCGGTGCCAGCCGTAGAGATCGCCGGTCGTGGTAAATTCGAAGCGCCGCACGCCCGACAGGACGTTCCCGCTGCGACGGTTGACCTCCTCGTGCATCCACGCGGCCCCGCGTTCCTCGACGACGTATTTCAGGCGCGCGTGCTTGCGGTTCGTGCGGTCGCCGAAATCGCGGTGGATCGTGAGGACGGCCCGGCCGACGGTTTCAAGATGTTCGGGAAGGACGAAGCCGATCACATCGGCGAGGCGCGGATAGGTCTGAACATTGCCGTGGCTACGGCCCATGCCGCCGCCCACCGCGACATTGTAACCAAGGACCTTGTCCCCTTCGACGATGGCGATGAAGCCGAGGTCATTGGTGTAAATGTCCATGTCGTTCACGGGGGGAATGACGAAGGACGCCTTGAATTTCCGCGGTAGGTAATTCGGGCCGTAGAGGGGATCGACAAAGCTCTTGGTCGCCGGGTCGTCGAGGTTGAGCTGAACGTTGTCGATCCAGATCGAGTGATAGGCGGGCGTCTGCGGCGCCAGCGCGTGCATGAGCCGGATGCTGTGTGCGTAAACCTCCTCGCGCGCCTTGGTGTAGGCGGGCGTGGGCGAAGCGGTGACGTTGCGGTTGACGTCGCCGCAGGCGGCGAGGGTAGAAAGGAGCGACTCGTTGATTTTCTTGATCAGCGTGCCGAGGCCGGACTTGAGGACGCCGTGAAACTGGATGCTCTGGCGCGTCGTGATGCGCAGGGTGTCGTTGCCGTAGTTGGTCGCGAGATCGTCGAAAGTGATCCACTGCTGCGCGGTCATGACGCCGCCCGGGATGCGTCCCCGGATCATCATCATGTATTTCTTCGCGGTCTTCCGGAGGTCGCGGTCGTCCTGCTGGTAAATGCCGTGAAACTTGAGGAATTGCTCATCGGTTTCCGCAAAGCGCTCGGCGGCGGGATCGGTGAGAACCGTCGAGATGGATCCGCCGAGCGTCGGATCGGCGAGCTTCATCAGCTCATTCTTGGAAAGGGCGGCCGGAACGGTGGGAGCAGGGGCGGACATGGAAAACTTTATAGTTGATTAGCTGACTCAAGAACTCAACTAATGGAATTATGTCCAGTAAAGAAGGAAACGCGCCCTATGACATAAAGGGCAAAGTCACCTTGGTCGGAGCCGGCCCAGGGGCGCCCGACCTGATCACGCTGCGTGGTCAACTTGCTCTTGTTAAGGCAGATGTGATTATTTACGACGACTTGGCCAATGCTGAGCTGCTGACGGTCTGCCGGGCGGACGCGGTTAAAATTTATGTGGGGAAGCGGGCGGGACGCCATTACATGCCGCAGGAGGAGATCGGGGCGATTCTGGTTCGCGAGGCGTTGCCGGGACGCAAAGTAGTGCGGCTGAAAGGCGGGGATCCGCTGGTTTTTGGACGCGGGGGCGAAGAGGCCGAGCTCCTGACGAAGGCCGGGATCGATTTCGAGATCGTGCCGGGGGTGACCGCGGCGTCGGCGGCGGGGGCAATGGCGGGAATTCCGCTGACACAGCGCGGAGTGGCCTCGGCGGTGGTGTTCGTGACGGGACATGAGTGTCGCGACAAATCGCCGGAGGCGGAAGTGGATTGGGCGGCGCTCGCGCGGACGCGTGCGACGTTGTGCATCTACATGGGGGCGCGCCGATTGAGCGCGATCGCTGCGGCGTTGATCCAAGGTGGATTGAGCGGCGACACTCCGATGGCGGTGGTGACGAATGCGTCGTTGGCGAACGAGGCTGTTTCCGTGGGTGTGCTCGACGATGCGGAGCTGCTGGCGTCGGCGGCGGTGGGCCAGCCGGCCTTGATCATCGTCGGTGAAGTGGTGCGGTTGCGGGAGATTTTGGCCGAGGCGCGCGAAGGGTCGTTTCAATCGGCTGATCGACTTTAGCTGGGTTGCTTCGCCAGCCTGCAAAGACGGGCACGCGCACAATGACATCCTTGAACCAGCCGTTCGTTAACTAAGGACGGGCAAACCGTGAAGCACACCCAATTACAAAATTTCGGCCGGGAAATCTGGTTGTTGGACAACGGCTCGCTGGCGCCGGCTTCGATCCGGCAGCATCGCCGGATCGCCGCGGCGCTGGGAAAGAAAATCGCGCGGACGGTCACTCCGGTGTCGGTGCTGCATTCGAACCGGGTGCCACCGGCCAGTCTAGGGGGAAAGAAAGCGGAGATTTTCGAACACGCGCTGAAGCGGGCGGTCGCCGCGGGGACGCGCGCGGTGGAGATTTTGCCGCTGTTCGTGGGCCCGAGCGGGGCGCTGACGGACTACGTG
Organism: Verrucomicrobiota bacterium; assembly: GCA_028293545.1. Lineage (GTDB taxonomy): Bacteria > Verrucomicrobiota > Verrucomicrobiia > Opitutales > Opitutaceae > Opi-474. Next base: position 108,832 of record JAQGOP010000006.1, read on the forward strand.
CCCCTGCGTCTCGCGGGAATGAGGAAGGAGTGCCCGGAGCTGCGAGTCGGCATGGCCGAGGCGCTGGGCGCCCCGCGCGATGACGTGTTGGCGCGAATTCTCGCGAGCGAGGTTCGAGTGAAGTTAACCCCGGCATTTTTGCGGGGAGCGAAGGCGAAGATCGCAGTGGTCGACCACGGAAGTCCGTCGCGGGCGGTGACACGGGTCCGGAACCGTGTGGCGAAGACGCTGCAGCGCTTGCTGGGAGCGTCCGTGGCCCAGGTGGCTCCATGCAGCATGGAACGGCGGGCCGATGCAGAATTCGATTTCAACAAACCACTGTTGGCAGAACTTTTGTCCAAGCCGGGTTGGAATGAAGGGCCGGTGGTGGTCGCGCAATTGTTCCTGCTGCCCGGTCGTCACGCGGGGCCGCGCGGCGACCTTGCGCAAATTTGCCGCGAGGCAAAGGCGATGGAGCCGGGACTGAGAATCACGCGTACGAAATTACTCGGGACGAATCCGGCGTTGGTTGGCTTGTTGGCGACACGTTGGAGGGAGCTGGCCAAATCAAAGGCCAAATTGCCCCGGGGAATTCGCGCAGTTCGGCGTCGACTCGGTTCGCGGTGATTCAATCCTCGGCTCGACGCATGACTCCCGAAGAGCTCGCCCTGGAATTCCCGCTGGGCCCGGATTCGCTCCCGCAACCCGGAGTGCCGATGGGGTCCGTGGAGAAATATTCAAGCCGCGAGAGCCGGGCTTTTCCCGGCACGGTGCGCGACTACTGGGTCTATGTGCCGCAACAGTATGACCCGGCGGTGCCGGCATGCGTTTTTGTGGTCCAGGATGGAGAGGATCATCTGCGCGCCGACCGGCGTTGGCGGATTCCGACGATCCTCGACAACCTGATTCATCAAAAGGCGATCCCGGTCATGATCGGCATTTTTATAAACCCGGGAGTCGTGCCGGCGGCGGCTCCTGGCGTCGCAGCGAGGCCGAACCGGAGTTTTGAGTACGACAGCTTGGGCGATGCCTATGCGCGTTTCGTGACGGAGGAAATCCTGCCGGAAATGGGGCGTCGCTATAACCTCACGCCGGACAGCAACGGCCGCGCAATCATGGGCGGAAGCAGCGGGGCGTTCTGCGCGTTCAACGTGGCCTGGGAGCGGCCCGATGTCTTTCAGCGGGTCTTGAGCATTGTCGGATCATATACCGCGATGCGCGGGGGTCACACGATGGCGGCGCGGGTGCGGTTGACGGAGCCGAAGCCCTTGCGGATTTTCCTGGAGAGCGGCAACGACGACCTGGAGGTGTTCGCGGGTCACTGGTGGGTGGGGAACTTGGATATGCTCGGGGCGCTGAGCTATGCCGGCTACGAGGTGGAGCACGCGTGGGCGAAGCATGCCGGGCATAACGACTATCACGGGTCGATGATTTTCCCGGAGGCGTTGCGCTGGTTGTGGCGGGATCACCCGAAAAAAATCTCAGCGGGTGCCGCTTCGCGCCAGGCGGTCGCGCGGGTGCTGGTTGCAGGGGAGGGATGGGGCGTGGTGGAAGGGGCGTATCCTTCGGCCGGCCCGCTGGCGGCGGGTGCGAAGGGCGAAATCTTTTTCGCGAGCGCGACGGATGGCTGCGTGTATCGAGTTGACGACGAGCGGCGGGTTGAGGTGTTCGCGCGAAACACCGAAGGAGTGTCGGCCTTGGCGACGGCGAGCGACGGGAGGCTCATCGTCTGCCAACCGACGCACCGAAGCGTATCGTCGATCGATGGAAAAGGAGCGGTGAGCCGGTGGATTGGCGAAGTCGCTGGGTGGGGCGCGGCGGTGGCGAAGAACGGGAGCGCTTACATCACGGATAAGGCCCGGGGTTCAGTATGGCTCGCAACGCAGGAGGGGGAACATCGGGTGGTTACGGACAGTGTCGCGGCGCCCTCGGCGGTGGCTTTATCGATGGATCAATCGCAGCTGATCGTGGGCGAGGCCAATGGTCCGATCGCGCATCTTTTCACGATCCTGCCTGATGGTTCGCTGACGAATGGTTCAGCCTTTTTCCGGCTGAATCGGTGGAATGATTTTCCGGGCGGCGGAGCAAGCAGCGTGGTGGTGACACCGCGCGGATGGAGCGTGTTCGCGACGCCGGAGGGAATTCAGCTGGCCGAACCAAACGGCTTGGTCGCGGGGATCATCTCGCTGCCGTCGCGGGCGGCTGCCGTGGGAATCTGCCTGGGAGGACGGGCGCAGGACGAACTCTACGTGAGCGATGGAGCGCGGCTTTATCGACGGAAGATCAGGCTTGCCGATGGGCTTTGGGGTTAGGGCGATTACCGCCACGATCCGCTGTTCGGCCTGAAATACCCGCGGATCGAAGCGGGATTGCGAACGGCAATTTGAATGTGGGTGCGAGCCATGATGCGGGCTCCTTCGTAAAGCGGTTCGCCTTCGCAGAACACGGCTCTGACGGTGTCGAAAGTCGGGAGTGAGCGCGCTGCCCGGGCTTCATGCACGAAATTGATTACGGCACAGTCACGTTTGCGCTTCACCAGGTCGTCGTCCTTCGAACTTCCTTTTTCGTTCGAAGGCAGAGGAAAGTTCGTTTCAGAGAGCGTTGCGGCCATTTCTTTAAATCCATTCCGGACGATGCCGAGCGATTCCGCTTCTGTTAGGTCGAGACACTGTCCCAAGGCAATGATCGCTCCGATGACGAAGGGCTTTTGGATTCGCGCCTCAAACCAGCGCGGATGTGCCTTGATGAATTCTGCCCATTGCAACGCACGGGCTGGATTATTTTCCCAAAAATACGCGCCTTCCCCAAGCCAATCGTGAGCGTTCTTGCTGCTTGCGATCACCTGTTCCCCGCGCAGCACTTTTTCGCCGACGCTCTCGTCGCAACCGTGGTAGCCTAAGACTAATGACGGCACCCCCATGGTTCAACGATAGCGAGGGTGGAGCTTGTTGGCTTTGGTGATAAACCCGGCTTTCAAGAGAAACGCTCGAGCCAATTCGGGGGTCGCCCGAATTTCGCGCCCGAATGCCTTCATCTCCTGGATTTCTCGTCGGATTTGAACATGGCGAGGCGGATCAAATTTTTTCTTCATGCGTCGAAGAGTACCGGGGATTTCCGGATTTCAACTTCGATCCAGCATGTCCACGAAAATGCCAAACTGCATCGACTACAGTGTGCAAACTGCGTCGGGCCAGAAACCGCGACCCGCTTTCAACCGAGCGTTTCCGCTCAGCAGATCCGCCGCTTGGGTGTCAGATAACCGTCATCCCACGCGCTCATTTTAAGCGGAAGATTGCGCCAGTAATACTTAAGGTCGTCCTGCTTCCAGCCTTCGTAGATTTGCTCCCACGTCAGCGAGCAGTGCGGATTCAGCGAGCGGTTTTCCACTTCCTCGTCGAGCGGTTGGTACCGAACGTCGAGCGAGAGGCGGATGCGATCCTTGAACTGGCAACGCAACGCCTTGTGGATCGTATGGCACGGAAATGTAAGCACGTCGCCGACCTGATAGTCGCCTTCCATCCATTCGGTTTCAGTCGGGCAGAGCGGCACGGCAAAACCGCCGGCACCTTTCGCCGGCTGCACGGGCAGGTACCCCTGGCGGTGAGAACCTCTCAGCACCGTCAGGCCGCCGAGCGACTTCGGGCAGTCGCCGACGGGAAACCAGCACGTCCAGGTGTTGGTCGTGCCCTGGATGTACGGGAAATCCTGATGCGGCGGAGTCGGGACCATGCACGTGTGCGGCGTGATCATGCGCGCGATGTGACGCGGGTGGACGAGCACCTCGCGCCCGAACAGCGTGCGATAAATCTCCACCAGGCGCGGGTGGTGCGGGATGCGGTGGAAACGCTCCAGCTTCTGCGTGTCGTGGTAGGCGTCGGCCGTCACGCCCACATCCGTGCGGTGCATCTCCTCCTCCGTGAGGCGATTGATTGCATCGTAATCGACGAGTCCACCGAGCGCATCCTGCCCGGGCTGGCGCCAGCCATATTTATCCACGACTCCGAGCATGTCAGCCCGCAGCGCCATGATTTCGTCCACAGGCAAACGCTGCTTGAAAAAGAGATAGCCCTCCTCCGCGGCCCGCGCGCGCAACGCGACGGGATCGGCGAGCAGCGCGGTGGAGTCGACGAACTCGGTTTTCGTCACTGAACGCGGGGCCAGGGTCGGGGCGGTGGACATGGGAAACGGCGGCAACGTGGGGCAGGAAAAGCCGTGGGGCAAGGAGCAAGGATTGGGTGCAGGCCAGACGATGGGCCCGCGGGCCCCTCGCGCCCGCATCTTTACTTGGATTCAAAATCCCCCCACGAATATTCGCGTGACCCCGCCGCCCGCCACCCTTCGCCGTGCGACCCTGGCCGATGTCGCCGCCGCCCTCGCCTGGTCGCCCACCCGCGAGAGCCTTCAGCAGTGGGCGGGCTCGACGGTTCGCTGGCCCGCTTCAACCGAATCGTTATGGGCGGATATCAACGCAGCGGACGCCACCACCTTCGCGCTCGATGCTCCGCCGCATGGGTTGGTGGGCTTTGGCCAGGTGCGCTATCGGGAAAAAACCTTCGGCCACCTCGCGCGCATTATCGTGTCGCCGCGGCATCGTGGCTCCGGGTTCGGCCGCGTGCTCTGCCGGGCGCTCATGCGCGAAGCTCCCCGGCTGCACAATATCACGTGCTTCACCCTGTATGTGTTCACCGACAACCCCGGCGCCATCGCGCTTTATCACTCACTCGGATTTGAGGACAAGAACTTCCACCCGGACTATCCCAACGTGATGCTCATGGAAGCGCCGCTGCACACGATGCCGGTTGAAGAGGGCGACTGATAAAATTCCGCGTTGGGGAAATCCGCCTTGGGGTTTTTTGGCCGCGAATGGATGCGAACCTGGGCGTTCATGGGAAAAAAAGCCCGCGTCTCGGTTGAGACGCGGGCCGGTGAGTGATGCGGGGACGTTCGCGGCTTACTTGTCTTTCTTCATCATCTTGTGGCCCGCGGTCATCTCGCTCAGCGAGAGGTAACCGTCGCCGTCAGTGTCCATCTTGGCGAACATCGCCTCCGAACCCGCGGCATGCTCGTCGGCAGTGATTTGGCCGTCGCCGTTCGCATCAATCATGTGGATTTTTTCGGCGGCCGATTTTTCGGACTTCATGTGATCGCCTTTGGCCGCGTGCATGGCGTTCATTTCGTCCGCGGTCACGATGCCGTCGTTGTTCGCGTCCATCTTTGCGAACATCATCTTGGCGCCGACGGCGTGCTCGGCGCGCGAGATTTTTCCATCACCGTCGGTGTCCATCGCCTTGAATTTCGCTTCGGCGGATTCCATGTCGTTGGCGAACGCGGGGACCGCGAGGAGGGCGAAAGCACAGGCCGCGATGAGAGCCGGAAGGGATTTGGGAGTGTAATTTTCTGAGGTATTCATGGCGAAAGAATAACCTCGTCCTTCAAGAGATGATACCGGGCGGATTACTGGCTAAATAATGGGGAAGCGCCCCGATGCCCTGGGTTGCTTTCCCGGCGGCACGGAAACTAACGCCTGATTTCCACTGCGCGACGGATTGACCGAGAACTGACCAACCTCCTCACTCGCCTACATCATGGAATGGCTTTCCGATCCGCAGATTTGGGTTTCGCTCCTCACGCTCACCGGTTTGGAGATCGTGCTCGGCATTGATAACGTGATTTTCATCTCGATCCTCGCCGGCAAACTCCCGCATAGCCAGCAGGCGAAGGCGCGGCAGCTCGGCCTTTCGCTCGCCCTGATCACGCGCGTCATTTTGCTCTGCAGCATTTCATGGCTCATGAGCCTGACGAAAGTCCTGTTCGTCCTGCCGCTCGTGCAGGCGGACATCACGGGCAAGAGCCTCATCCTCCTCGCGGGCGGATTGTTTCTAATCGGGAAGAGCGTCGTGGAGATCCACGAAAAACTGGAAAGTCCCGACGGTCATGAGACCAAGGGAAAAGTGCCGGCTTCGTTCAGTGGCGCGATCGTGCAGATTTTGCTGCTCGATATTGTGTTCTCGCTCGACTCGGTGATCACGGCGGTCGGCATGGCGAATCACCTCTGGGTGATGATCGTCGCAGTGATCCTGGCGCTCGGCGTGATGTTGATGTTCGCGGGGCTGATCGGCGATTTCGTGAACCGTCACCCGACGCTCAAGATGCTGGCGCTGAGTTTCCTGATCCTGATCGGCGTGACGCTCGTCGGCGAATCGCTCGGCCAGCACATCCCGAAGGGCTACATCTATTTCTCGATGACGTTCGCGTGCCTGGTGGAAATGCTGAATCTCCGGCTGCGCGCCAAGAGCAAGCCGGTGGAGCTGCACCAGCCATATCGGTAAAGTAGCGCAGGCGGCCCGCCTGCTCCGACGATTGGGTGACCTGGGAATTTGGAGGATTCGATCCCAGAAGCCCGCCTGCTTCGGGAAAGTTGAAAGGGGCAGGTTGAGAGTTGAAGGGAAAGGGTGATCGGGTCCTTCAACTTTCAACCTGGTTCCTTCTTTCAACTCCAACGGGCAGGCGGGCCGCTTGCGCTACTTTTTCTTCGGCGGCTTCGCGGCGGGAGGGTTCGACGGCTTGATGAATTTCGACTGGACGTGATGCGTCTTTGAAAAGCGCACGGTGGCTTTCCGGTCTTTGTTGGTCGGGAGATATTTGGCGCCCATGGAAGAAGGGCGGCGATCTTCGCCGCAGGTCGCAACCAGAAACGGCGGAGAGGTGCAGGCGGGAGACATTCTTAAGCCTGAGCCTCCGCGAAAAAAAAGGCCCGGCCGCTGCGGCTGTGCCAACTAGGAATACTGTTATGCACGAAGCCGCCGCATCCGCATCCGTTGAATCAAGCCGCAGAAGTGCTGCCGCGAAAACTGGGCGGTCCCAAACGTAACAATCGCGGCATCGCAGTGATCGAACTCGCGCTCGTCGCCGTCGGGGCAGAGCCGAGTGAAAAGCAATCGAAGCGCTTAGAATCGATCCGTCGCTGGGAAGCAGAGCCGCGTTGGTCGCGTCTGGCGCTCGTCACTCTCGAAAAACCCCTAACGCCTGAGACCTTGTTGATGATGGGCCCACAGGAAGCCGGCGCTCGGATCGCTGCGATTCTCGGCGAGTAGCCGAACAAAAGGCGTACGTGATGGGTACGGACTCATCCCGAGATCACGCACGCCCACAATCGGTCTTATGTTTCCTCCTCCGCCATCCCTAGTTCGCGCGCGCGCAGCTCAACCAGCTCCTTCGGAAACGGCGACCGTAGGGTCAGGAGCGTCAGTGCCCCGTATTTTCCCAGAGAAATCGCCTCCTCTCGCAGAATGATATTTTGAAAGCTCCGCTGATGAACCGCCGGAAAAACATATGTCGCCGTTAATGTGCCTTCAATGATCTCCCTGACGGGTCGGTCTTCGTTCCTCAGCTTTGTCGTGGCGCTAAAGGAAGTCTCCAATCTTAACCTGCTCGTTGAAGTCGGGCAGAAGCAGATCGAGATAGGAAAATATCTGCTCATTTAAGCTACACCGCAGTGTCATCACGGCATTGTTATCCATGGCCTTCCTGAATGTTTTACTCCTCAGGTAAAATGCCATGAACTTATGGTAAGACTGGTCGGACTTCCCAAGGTCCTCATTGTCGAGAAGCAGAGAGACCTCCTGAAGTGTGCGCTCAATCTCGTCGGGCTTAGCGGCAGGGTTGATCTTTTGAAGGCTGTCCCTGAAGACCGTTGGGAAAATATTGGAATGTTGGTCCCACGTCGCGCCTTTCAGGGAAAGATAGCGGTAGCCCAAGCGGTTGAGATGCAGCAGCGCCGGAATCTTAACTCGGGAGTCCTCGGTAAACTTCATGCTTGGGGTTAGGCGACGGTGAATCTCCTGCTTTTAAGCAGGCGCAGATGAGGAATTGAGCATCGATCTGTTCATAGAGGGCAGCCTCGGGGCTTGCTGAACAGTCTGGACAATTCAAAACAACGTCAGGGTGCGCAATGACGGTTTGTTTCGGGCCTTGGGAATATCCCGACGCCTATCAGCGGGGTGAATCGACAAAACACGGCCTAGTCGCCCCCGGCCGACTTGGCCCTCTGGGGGCCCGAACCGGTCGCCGTTTGGCTCGTGTAAGCCCCTAGTTGGCAAAACGTGGGCTACCCGGACAAGAACCGAAGCGGCTTCGGAAAAAAAGTAGGGTGAAAGTGACGGGAGTTGAACCCAGCCCGGCTCATTCGGTACCAGCGAATCAAACTAACTCGTAGCGCGTGCCACCATTGGTGACGTGACTGATGGCCAAAGGCGACAAGACGTAAACGGTGACCATTCCGGCCACCGGGTGTGGCACTCATCAAATCGAACTAACCGAGGCCATAGCTGATCTATGGACCTATAGCGCCACATTGAGGGTTCGAACTGCGCGAAATTACAGCCTATCCCCTTACAGAACTCGGTTCAAATATCACTTTGGGCCGAAAAAATGGGGCCATTGAACTTTGTTCAAATGGCCCCACGACTCGGGTCTCATGCCCGCAACTCAGTTCAAATGTTCGGGGAGAACCTCAGCGATACTCTTCGCCGGTCACGGCGTTGATGATCTTGAAATTCTCGACGTGGTAGTTGAGGTCGGCGCGGAAGGCCAATTTCACGCCGAAGAGTTTCTCGACGCGCACCAGGAGCTCCGCGTCTTCGCTGCGCAGGCGCTCGAGGATGCTCGGGTGGACCAACACCCGCAGCGAATACTCCTTGCCGTCGTTGCGCAGCTGGAGGCGGCGCGCGATGGACGAGAGCTTGCGCTGGAGTTCGACCGACATCGTCGTCGCGCTCTTCACGATCCCGCGCCCGCGACAATACGGGCAGTCGGTGTAAAGGTTGGAGGACAACGACTCCTGCTGGCGCTGGCGCGTCATCTGCAGGATGCCGAGGGTCGAGATCGGCAGGATGTGGTTCTTGGCTTTGTCCTGGGACATTTCCGCGACCATTTTTTCGTAAACCGCGTTGCGATGGCGGCGTTCCTTCATGTCGATGAAGTCGATGATCAGCAGGCCGCCGAGATTGCGCAGGCGGATCTGGCGGGCGGCTTCGGTGGCGGCCTCGAGGTTGACGGCGTAGATGACGTTTTTTTCGTCGCCGCCACGGGATTTGTGCGAGCCCGTGTTAACGTCGATCGAGATCAGGGCCTCGGTTTCATCGATCACGATTTCGCCGCCGGACGGAAGCGGAACCTTGCGCTGGCCGGTCTGCTCGATCTGCCGCTCGATGTTGAAGCGCTCGAAGATCGGGATGCTGTCGTTGTAGAACGCGATCTTCCCGGCGGAACGTTTCGAGATTTGCGCAACGAGCTTCTGGATGTGGGAGTGGTCCTCCTTGTTGTCGATGAGGACGCGGTCGACCTCCTCGGTCAGGAAATCGCGGACGGTGCGTTCGACGAGGTCGGGCTCCTGGTAAAGGCACGCCGGGGCCCGGTCGTTCTGCATCTTAGTCGTGATGTCCTGCCAGGTCTTCAGGAGAATGTGCAGGTCGCGCACGAAGTAGCGGGACTTTTTCCCTTCGCCGGCGGTGCGCACGATCACGCCCATGCCTTCGGGGATGGTGAGCTCGTTGATAAGCGTCTTGAGGCGCTTGCGCTCCTGGGGATCCTCGATCTTGCGCGAGATGCCGCAGCCGTCGCTGAACGGCGTGAGGATCAGGTAGCGGCCGGGGATCGAAAGGTTCGTCGTGGTGCGCGGGCCCTTGGTGCCGATCGGGCCCTTCGTGACCTGGATGACGATGTCGGTGCCGGGCGGATAGAGGCCCGGGATGTCCTTGACGGTAGGCTCAGCGCCGCGCGCCGGGGCGTTTTTCTTTTTGTTCACGCGCACGACTTCCACGGAGGAGTCGGCCGCGGCGGGAAGCATGTCCCAATAATGGAGGAAGGCGTTCTTGGTGTAACCGATGTCCACGAACGCGGCCTTCAGGCCGGCATCGAGGTTCTTGATGCGACCCTTGTAGATGCCGCCGACCATGCGGTTGTCGGACTCGCGCTCGATCTCGAATTTCTCGAGCCGTCCGTCGACGAGCAGCGCGACCCGCTTTTCGAGCGGTTCGGAATTGATGATGAGCTCGCGGTACGAGCCCTTCTCCTTCTTGAAGACGGAGAGAATTTTCTGAAGCAGCGGACGTTGCTGGGACCGTTCGGCCGCGCCGGCTTTCAGTTCCGACGCGGTGACGGGCTTGCCGTCGCTGGCCGAGGGTGGATTGACGAGTTCGGCGTCATATTTTTGGGCGACGTCCGGCGGAGTGCCGGGCGTGGGGTGGGAGGGATCGCTCATGGTGGGTGTCGTGGTGGGTTATCACGGGGCTCCATGATGCGGCAGCTGCGGCGCAGGAAATTCCGGCAGAGCGGTCGTTAGCGCGAAGAAGCGATCTCATATGAAATCCTTCCTGAAGCGATAGACGCTCTGGACCAGTCCTTGCAGCAAGCAGCAGCTGAGCACAAAAGAGCCTCCGTAGCTGATGAAGGGAAGTGGTATGCCCGTGATGGGCACGAGCCCGATGGTCATGGCGATGTTCACGAACACATGCACGGCGAACAGCACCGTGACGCCGATGGCGAGCAGGGTGCCGAACCGGTCTCGAGCGAGACCAGCGATGCGTATGCCGTTGAACAAAACCATGCCAAACAGGCCGAGAACCGTTAAGCTTCCCAGGAATCCTTTTTCCTCGGCGATAACCGAGAAAATAAAATCGTTATGCGCGACCGAACGCGGCAGGTAGCCCAGCTGGGCCTGCGTACCGTCCGTCCAGCCCTTGCCAAAAAGACCGCCCGATCCGACCGAGATCAGCGACTGGCGCTGGTTCCAGCCCACGCCCATCGGGTCAACTTTGTCGGGCCAGATAAAACCCACGATGCGGTTGCGCTGGTAATCGTGGAGCGGCACCCATGACTTGGCGTCGTACTTACCTTTGTCGTTCAGGTAGGAGTAGTTATGCTCCTCCATGAAATTTTTATAGCTCACCGTGTCCCACGCCACAATCCCGAGGACGAGCAGGAAAGCCCCTAGGGACGCCGCGAAGAACCGCGTCGAGAGCTTCGAGACATAGAGCATGGAAAAGACCATCGGGGGGAGCACGATCGCCGACTTCAAGTCGGGCTGTAGCAAGATCAAGAGCATGGGTGCACCTACGGCAAGGGCCAATTTCCCCAGTACGCCCAACGACTGCTGCACCGTGCCTACTTCCGACCGAATCAGCAGTCCCGCCGTCATCAAAAGCACCGCAATCTTCGCCGTCTCGGACGGCTGGTAAGAAAAAACCCCCAAGTTGATCCAGCGTTGCGAGCCGTAGACCTCGCTCCCGATCCCCGGCAAGAGGACCAAAACGAGGGGAATGAGGCAAAGCGCATAAAACCAATGAGTCACGCTGAGCCAGATCCGGTAATCCACCAGGGAAACGGCCAGGTAAATCGCCGCGCCCATCCCCAGCCAGACCAGCTGGGTCATCCAGTTATTCCCATGAACTGAATACTGCGCGCTATAGATGAACGCCACGCCGAACAAACTCAGGCCAACCAGTGCGATGGGCGTTAGCAAATCCCAGCGTCCACGCGTCGTCGTCTTGAAGACGCTGATGTAGTCGGTTGGAGACGGGAGGTTCACGCGTGCGACTAAGCGAACTCCCCCAGCCGAGAGCAAGAACCGCCCGTGATAAAACGTAGCGCAGGCGGCCCGCCTGCTCCGGAAGTAGCG
>JAQGOP010000030.1 GCA_028293545.1 Verrucomicrobiota bacterium
TTAGGAGCGAAAACGCGAATCAGATGATAGACGGAATTTAGATTGAGCTCGATGAAGAGCGCTCCATCGAGTGCGCCGCATGCGAGCACCGCGCGTGAAGATTCCCTGGACAGAGGGTCCGTCGCATCAGCATCTGTTTTCGCGCACGGTGAATGGGTATTTCTATTTAGAGGAGGCGTATCAAAAGGAAATGCTCTGTGCGATGATGTGGAAGGTGGCGGAATTCTGCGGGCTGCAGGTCCTAACCTACGCCCTGATGTCGAATCACCTTCACCTCAAAGTGCTGACGCCGGTGTATGGGCCGATCAGCGATGAAGAATTTTTGCGCCGGTACGAGTTGCTGCACCCGCGCGCGACCCGTTTCGGGGCGGCAAATATCGAGGTGATCCGTGCAAAGCTGCGCGAAAATGGTCCCGATGCCGCGGAGTGGCGGGAGCGGCAATTGGCGCAGATGGGGGACATTTCGGAGTTCATGAAACTGCTGAAACAGCGCTATTCGATCTGGTACAACGCGCGGCACAACCGGTTCGGGACGTTATGGGCGGAGCGATTCGGCAATGTGCTCGTGGAGGACGAGGCCGACCTGACGATCAAGCTGGCGGCCTACGTTGACCTGAACGCGGTGCGGGCGGGCTTGGTGCGGGATCCGGCGGAGTATCGTTTCTCGGGTTACGGTGCAGCGGTCGGCGGCGACGAGCGAGCCCGACAGGGAATCATGATTTTGACGGGCCGCTCGACTTGGGAGGAAGCGCAGGCGGAGTATCGCCTGATGCTCTTTGCGGTGGGTTCGGGACCGCGCGAAGACGGCTATGTTTTCACGCAGGCGCAGCTGGACGAAGTGATCCGGCTGAAAGGCCAATTGCCCTTCCCGACCGCCTTGCTGAAGCGCACGAACTATTTCACGAACACCCTGGTCCTCGGCTCCCACGCCTTCGTCGCGACGCAGCTGGAAAATTATCGCCGTAAAACCGGGGCTTTGATGCGTCAGGGCCCGCGTGCGATGCCCACCTATGCCGACTGGGGCGGGATCTTCGCGCTGCGAAGACCGAAGCAGAGTCCTGCGATCTCGGGTGCCTGATTCAAGGCGTCGGCCGGAGGCTGCGCGCCTTCCGCACTCCGCGTATTCGCGAAGCCATGGCTGCACATTCCCGGCAGCATCTCGGCACGCCCGGCCTGCGAGATTCAACGCGCCTGCAACACGCAATCACTCACTCGCACCCACCTTGCGCCCTTCCCGACTATAGCCACCCAACCTACATCTCCTCCTCATTTAATTACCTGACCCCGGCCCTCTGTCTCTTTAATAGCCTGGCCCCAGCCGTCCACCGGCCCTCTGTCTCTTTAATAGCCTGTCCCCAGCCGTCCATGTCCCCAGCCGTCCACGATGACCAGCAATGCGGCGGTCGCGAAATACGAGAGGCGTCGGTTCACACAGGAAAAGGGGTACAACGCCCGAAACTCCACCATCAATCGGCGGACGCGAAATCCCCCAAATTCGAGCAAAGGCCAAGGTCACTTCGTCGGGAGCACCTTTGCGTCCGTGGTGATGCTCGACCGGATGTGGTCGACGAGTTCTGTGTGACGTTGAGTCGTGGCTGCGGTCACCGGCCCCGGCGCCGGTAACAATTCGAAATTGCCATAGCGATCCTGCCCGCGTGCCAGCACAGCCACTGGCTTTCTTGGGCTGTCCTGCCTCACTTCGGTGCTCACGTACCGGATCGCGATGCCAATGCGCGCGGTGTCGGGCGAAGTATTCGGGTTGGACCCATGCACGATCCACAAATTGTGCAACGACATCTCGCCCGGCCTGAGCACGAAATCGACCGCATCCTCCTCCTTCACTTCAACCGCGATCTCCTGCCCTCTCGAAAGCGCGTTATTCTGGTCCGCTGTCTCCCGCTGCTCCATCAACGGCTGCAGATGAGTGCCAGGCACTACCCGCATGCAACCCGTGATGGGATTGCTCGGCGTCAATGCCACCCACGCCGTCACGACTTTGGGCGAACTCAGTTTCCAATACGTTCCGTCCTGGTGCCAGCTGACAAACGTCTTGTCCCCGACCATCTTCGTGAACCACGTCGTATTCCACGCGAGGAAATTTGGCCCCAGCACGCCTTCGACCGCGTCCAGGATCCGCGGATGAACGACGAGTTCGTGCACCCAGGGCAGGACAAAATGCGTCTCCGAGAAAACCTTGTATCGCTGCCGCGGAGGCAGGGTCGCGAGCCGCTCCTGATGCTCCTCCGAGTACGCGAGATAATCGGCTAGAAACCGACGCGTTTCCCCCGCATCCAGCGCCGGTAGCGGACAAAGATAGCCGTCGCGTTCAAATTGCTCCTGCTGCGCCGCCGTCAACTTGGAAGAAGTGACCATAATTAATATCGGGGTTGTTCATTCCTTCACCGCGCCCAAGTCCATTCGCTCAACGCGTTGGGACAACATGCTCCACCTTCCGAGCCGCGCTCACCTGATCCAGGCCATCACTTCACTGATCGCAGCATTGACCTCATCGGTCGAAAACGGTTTCGAGAGCAGGCGGTGCGCGCCCAAGCCACCGGCCATATCCAGCCGGACGTGGCTGCCCGACATCGCGATGATCGGCAGCTTCGGGAACTCCGCACGAAGTACACGAATCGTCGGCAGTCCGCCGTGCGGCATCACGATATCGGTCAGGATGAGGTCAGCCGGGTTGGCCCGATGCATGGCCACGCCATCGAAACCGTTCGAACACGCCCGCACCGTGTGGCCGCTCTGCTCGAGCAGCTGGGTCAGCGTCTCGCGAAATCCTTCATCGTCTTCTAGCAGGATGATGTTCGCCATGGTCGTTGGGATTGCACTGACAACCCGCGCACCATGCTGGGCGAAACCCGGCGAGGCAAGGCTGCGAATTCGACCGCCAGGGACAAAAAAAAGGCGGACCGCAAAGGTCCGCCTCGGGTCGTTCAAGTGACGTGATATCTTCAGGCAAAGATTTCGTCCGGACGGAAAAACCGCGCGAGCTCGGCCTTCGCGTTCTCGTCGCTGTCGGAGGCATGGACGACGTTCTTCATCATCTCGGTCCCGAAATCACCGCGGATCGTGCCCTTCGCCGCCTTGCGGGAATCGGTCGGCCCGAGCAGGTCGCGCACCTTCTGCACAATGTTGTCACCCTGCAGCGCCATGATGATCACGGGACGCGAGCTCATGAACTGCTCGATCTCCGGATAAAACGGCTTCGACGCGACGTGCGCGTAATGCTCACGGAGAACGGCCGGTGACAGGCGCGTCATTTTGCATCCGATCACGGAGAAGCCAGCGGCCTCAAAGCGGGCGAGCACGTTGCCCACATGTCGCTGTTCCATACAATCGGGTTTAAAGATCACGAAGGTTTTCTGCATAAAAGGTCACCGTACCTGTCGAAGGGACTTTGGAAAGCCTAGATTTCCGGTGGAACGCGTCGTCCCTTGCTCACGCCCTTTCGGCTCCGCCTCCTTTAATTGCGAGCCGAGTCACTTAGCGCGTTGGGGACAACGCGCTCCATCCGTTCGTTTAGGCCCACCGTCCCAACACGTGCTGCAACGCAGGTTCTATTTTCGGAAAACGGAAAACATATCCTGCGGCCATCAACGCCGTCGGCTCGACCCGCGCGCTCGCCAAAACCGTTTCCTGCGCCATCTCGCCGAAACCTGCGCGCAAGGCCCATTCCGGAAAGCGCACGAACGCCGGTCGCTGCAGCGCGACCGCGAGCGACCCGGTGAATCCCGCATTCGTCACGCCATGCGGCGCCACTACATTGATTGATCCACGACACCGTTCATCAGCCAGCGCGTGAGCGATCGCACCCACCGCATCATCGATCGCGATCCAACTGAACCATTGCCGGCCATTCCCGATCGGCCCGCCCAAGCCGAGGCGGAAGAGCGGCAGCAGTTTTCCGAGCGCGCCACCCGCCGGGGTCAGCACGGTGCCGAATCGCAGCATCACCAAGCGCGTCGCACGCGGGGCCAGCTTCAGCGCCTCCGCCTCCCAAGCTCGAACCACCTCAGCCAAAAATCCCGAGCCCGCCGCGCTGGTTTCATTGAGCACCTCATCCCCGCGGTCGCCGTAGATTCCAATCGCCGACGCGTTGATCCAAACCTCCGGAATTCGGCCAAGCCGCCCGATCGCTGCGCCCAACGTGCGCGTCGCATCGATCCGGCTCGCGATGATCTCGTTTCGCCGCCGCTTCGTCCAACGACCACCGGCCACGTTCTCCCCCGATAAATTAATCACCGCATCGATCGTTCCCAATTGCGTGGCGTCGAGTTCGCCCTTCGCCGGATCCCACCGAATCTCATCCGCGTGCGCCGCCTCACGCCGAACCAAGCGCCGCACCGCGTAACCCTGGGTCTGCAGCAATGGGATCAGCACCCGTCCGATCAAACCGGAAGCTCCCGCGACCACGATTGTCTTCGGACGCTCACCCCGACGGTCCCGCAACAATTCCAGGTCGCTCTTCGTGACCTCGTGCCGCCAGCGAAAAGCCCGCGCCAATTTCGCACGGACCCAGTCGGCGGCGATCGTGCGCCCCACGATTCCCAGGGGCAGGCGGTACCGGATCGTATCGACGAGGAAACAAGCGGAGCCGCCGTCGGGTTCGATCGCGTGGGTGTGATCCCATTGGGCGAAGGGTCCCTTTTCCTGGACATCTCTAAACTGGACGCCGGCCAGATAGTCGCGGTGGACGACCCGCCACCGCAGCGAAAAGGGGCCAATGCGAGTCCGCACCCTCGTCACCGCACCGTCGCGAATTCCGCCATCACTCGATTCCACTGTAACGTTTTCCCACGGCGGGCTGAGGCGCTGCAAAGCGCCCGGCCGCTCATGCCACGCAAAAACCTCCGCCGCCGGCCGGGCGATGCGCGTGCGTCGGACGAAAATTTCCTCGGTCATGCGAAGAGCGTCGAACGAGCCGGACGGGGCGCGGAGCGCCGCCCGCTAGAGCGATTCCTGATACAATTTCTCGTAAGCTTCCGCCGCCACGTGCCAGCTGAAATCCTTCATCATCGCCCGCCGTTGCACCGCCGCGAGGCGTGGCTTGTCCGCGAAAAGTTTCATCGAACGCTGCAGCGCATCGCCGAGACTCTCGGCGTTGGGACCGCACATCAGGCCCGTGCCGGAGTCAGGAAATTCGTCTGCGTCGGTCACCGTGTCGATCAGCCCGCCCACCCGGCTCACGATCGGGATCGTCCCGTAAACCTGGGAGTACATCTGGTTCAACCCGCATGGTTCAAACAGCGAGGGCATCACGAAAAAATCGCTCCCGGCTTCGATCAAATGACTCATCGACTCGTCGAGCTTCGCGCTCAGCGACACCCTGTCCGGCGCAATTTCCACCAGCGCGCGCATCGCGTCCTCATAGCGTTTCTCCCCCGCTCCGAGCACCACGAGGCGGCAATCATGCGAGAGAAAGAAATCCTGGTTGGCCAGGAGCAGGTCCAGTCCCTTCTGTTCCGCAAACCGCGCCACCACGCCGTAGATCGCGCCCTTGAACCCCACCGGGAAACCGCAGCGCTTCAGCAGCTCGGCCCGGCACATCAGCTTCCCGCCGAGGCTGGCCATCGAATATCTCGCCGGCAGCAGTGCATCCGTCGCGGGGTTCCACACCGCCATGTCGACTCCGTTCAACAACCCGACGATATCGTGCTCGCGCGTCTGCACGACGCCGTCGAGCCCGTTGCCGAACTCCGGGGTCTGGATTTCCTTCGCATAACGCGGACTCACCGTCGTCACCCGGTCAGCAAACATGATCCCGCCCTTCAGGAGATTCGTCTGCTCGTAATACTCGAGGCCATCCACGCTGTTGAGGTCGTCCGGGAGATTCGTCCGGGCAAACACGCTCCGCGGAAACAATCCCTGGTACGCGATATTATGGATCGTGAAGACCGTCTTCACCGCCAGCGTCACGCCATGCTTGCGCTCCGCGTCGCGCACCAGCAGCGGCAACAGCGCGCCCTGCCAGTCGTGGCAGTGGACGACGTCCGCCTGGAGATCGGCGACGCGCATCGTCTCGACGACACCCTTGCAGAAAAAAATAAAACGGTCCGCGTTATCCTCGTAATCGCGCTCACCCGTTCCATACGGATTCTTGCGGTCGAAAAATTCCTCCCGGCAGATCAGGTAGACCTTCAGGTTTTTCCGCGGCGCGAACATCCGCACGTCGCCGGACAGAAACTCGTCCCCCATCTCGATTTTCAACCGCAGGATTTTTTCGGCCAATGCCGCATCGGGATGTTCCAAGGCCGCGCGGTACCCCGGGACAAAAACCGAAATCTCGTGTCCATGCTCCGCCAGCGTACCCGCCAAGGACGCGACCGCGTCCGCCAAGCCCCCTGTCTTCACATACGGGAACAATTCACTCGCCGCATGGACGATTTTCATCGCGCCACGTTACACATGCGACTTTCGTAAGGCCAACAACGAAAGCACGGCCCGCGCGCTGTGCATGCTATCAATCCATGACTCTTAGAGACCGTCTGCTCGCCTTGATGCGCGAGCCCAGTTACGAATCCGCGAACGAATTTGAACTCTCCCGCCGCCTCGACCTGCCGAAAAAGCAGCGGGCGATGCTCGCCCACGAAGTTCGCCTGATCCTGAAAAGCGGGCAATTCGTCCGCTCCAAGAATGGCCGGATCTCCCGCAGCGATGCCCGCCGGGAACCTGACCCTTCCAGCGCCACCCGGCCGGTCTTCGTGCCGACAAAGCGCGGGGGCGCCCCGGCCACCGCCGCATCCCCCGCTTCACCGCCTGCTCCCGCAACCTCGGCGGCGCGCCCGGAGCCCAAGCGATCGACGTCAAAGGCGACCGCGAAACCCGCGCCCGCCCCCAAGCTCGGACGCGACGAATTTCTCGGACGCATCCAGTTTCGCGCCGGCGGCTCCGCGTTTATCATCCGCGCCGATGAAGCCGCCACGCGGGAACCCGCGGTGCAGGTATTCCCCGAGGAAACCGGCGTCGCGCTTCCCGGGGACACCGTCGTGGGCCGCATCATTCCCGGCCGACGCGGACGGCGTCCCGGCGAGAAAATCGGCGCGGTGGTCAGGGTCGTGGAGCGCGCGCGCGACACGATCGTCGGCAACCTTCGCCGCGGTCGCCGCGGTTTCGTCGTCCAGCCCGACGATCCCCGTTTCGGCTACGAAATTGCCGTCAACGAACCCGCCAGCAGCGGCATCACCCCCACCCCCAAGGAAGGCGACAAGGTCGCGGTGAAACTCGCCGAGTGGAAAAACCGCCGCGATCCGCTTTCGGGCACGATCACCGACCGACTCGGCCGCACGCACGAGCCGCGCGCGGAACTGCTCGGAATTTTCCTCAAGTACGAACTCGCGACGGAATTTCCCGCCGACGTCGAGCGCGAAGCCGCGGCGATTCCTGATCGCGTCCTGCCCAAGGAACTCGCGCACCACCTCGACTATCGCGACAAGCCCGTTTTCACGATCGATCCGGACGACGCCAAGGACTTCGATGACGCGCTGTCCTACGAAGTCGCCAGCAACGGCGACGCGAAGATCGGCGTCCACATTGCCGACGTCTCCCACTACGTGCTCCCCGGCACGGCCATCGATCGCGAGGCGCAGCGTCGCGGAAATTCCACTTACCTCGTCGGCGTGGTCATCCCGATGCTCCCGGAAAAACTCTCGAACGGCCTCTGTTCGCTCGTCGAGGCGCAGGATCGCCTGTGCAAGGCGGTCTTCCTCACTTTTGCGAAGAACGGCCGGCTCAAGGAAACGACTTACGCGAACACCGTCATCCGCAGCAAAAAACGCCTGACCTACAAGCAGGCCTACGCGTTCATGTTCGAGGACAACCTCGACCGGATCCGCGCCCTGCCGCTTCCCCCCAAGCACCAGACCGGCTCGACCGGTCGGGCGCTGCGCGACCTGAGCGGGACGGAATTGACGGACCTGCAGACGTGGATCCGCGCGCTCTGGCGCATCGCGAGCCGCCTCCGCCGCGACCGCATGGCCGGTGGCAGCCTCGATCTCGACATGCCCGAGACGAAAATCTACGTGGACGAGAAAGGCTACGCCGACCGCCTGGAAAAAATTGAGCACGACGAGAGCCACCAGCTGATCGAGGAATTCATGCTCGCCGCCAACGAAGCGGTGGCGCGCCTCACGCGCACGCAGTCGCTGCCGTCGCTCTACCGCGTGCACGACGATCCCGACGTCGAGAAGCTCGCGGAATTTCGCACCTTGCTCGGCACGTTTGGCATTGAGGTCGGTGATCTCACCGTGCGCGCCGAACTCGTCCGGCTGCTTGCGGTGCTCAACAAGCATCCGCAGGGCTATACGCTGCGCACGCAGCTGCTCCGCAGCTTGAAAAAGGCCGCGTATCGCGCGACGCCCGACGGTCATTTCGGCCTGAACAAGAAAGATTACACGCACTTCACGTCGCCCATCCGCCGTTACTCGGATCTCGTGGTGCACCGCGTCTTCGAGTCCTACCTCGTGAAACAAGGCAGTTCGCCCGCTTCGCCGCGCGTCGCGGGCTACGACCTCAACCGCATCGAACGCCTTGGCGAGCACCTGAGCCTGACCGAGATCAACAGCGCCGAAGCCGAGCGCGAGAGCGTGAAGATCAAGCTCCTCGAGTTCTTCGAGCGCGAGCTGGACAAGCAACCGCGCACGCGTTTCGCCGCGATTATCACCGACGTGCGCGCCAACGGCTTTTTCATCGAGCTGATCGAGTCGATGACTTTCGGGTTCGTCTCCACCGACACCTTGCCGAGCGATTATTATGGGCTGTCCGACGACGGCACCGCCTTGGTCGGCCGTCGCGCCCAAAAGCGTTTCGCCCTGAACAACCGCCTCGATGTCGTCGTGGAAAAAGTGGACCGCTTCAAGCGGTTGATCGACTTCCGTCCCGTTTGATCGGTCGAGGCAGTCCTTTCCCGGCGCCTGGGCCCATTGCTTTGTCATTGCGAACGCACGAGGCCCGGCGCGGCGGCGAAGCCGCCCGCCAGCCAACCGTCCCGGTCAGTTGCGCGCGTGGGTTTACTCCGTAGGATTTCGGCCGCATGAAAAACTACGATTTCGCCGCCAGGTTTCACCTCATCTATGACCACGCCGTCGCGCTTTATTCCAAGGGCCAGCGCGATGCCTCCACTTATTTCGACGCGACCCAGCTCGCGTTCCTGGCAGCGAACGGAATCACCGCCCAGCACATGTACGATTACGCCGAGGATCAACTGAACGGCGGCGAACCCGGCTACGACAACGCGCTCGCGATCGAACTTGTGCGTCGCGATTATTTTCTCAACGCGCAGGGCGGCAAAGCGTCGAAGCAGGTGCTCGATGAATCGAAGCTTCCGGCCAAGACCGAGGCCATCCAAGGCATCGAGTGGCTCCCGCGCATCATTCCCAAGGCGAAAGCGAAGCTTCGGGGCGAACTGCCCGCCTCATTGATGTACAGCTGCGGCGGCGACCGGAAATTTCTAAAGGCCAACGATATCCTCGGCGCCGAATTCCTCTCTCTCATCTGGCGCAACGAAAACAATGACAGCGCCATCGTCGACTGGGTCGTCAAGCGCCGCGGGAAGTAAGGTGGAACGCGCTGCCCCCAACGCGTTGTTTACCCTGAGCCTGTTCGAACGGCGTCGGGCTGAATCTCAAAACAACTCACCTTGCTCGTTCGCCGGCGGCAGCGGCTTCACGCCGAGGAAAGGCCCGTAACGTTCCAGCCAGTCGTCGAGCTTTTCCGCGTAATAATCCGGGTCGTACGGCGCAGTCGCGGGATCGAAAAGATTCAGGGCGCGCGCGCGCTGCCAGTCGTTCGTCTTCCCCTTCGTTTTCGGCGTGATGTAATACTTCACCCGCTCGCCCATGCGCGGGCGTGGCGACAATTGCAGCGCAGCCTCGGCGGAAGCGCGCCGCGGTTTCCCGACCTCGTTCATCAAGCGCTCATATGCGTCCGGATTCTGGCTCAACGTCTCGCTCTTCGCCAGTTCCTCGATCGCCATCGCGCGCTCGGCCAATCGACGCCGATAGTCGTCGATCATCGTGACCGGCGACTCCGTCGACACTCCGAGCAGAAAGATGATGAGCTGGTCGCTCAGTTTCTTCAGGTAAGGCTCCATCCCGCGCGAGCGGAGCGCGCTGCCGCGGAGCGTGACTTTTTTCCCGTCGTACAGCGCGTAGTTCTTCATCTTGTAGCAGAACATCGCCTCGTACTTCCCGTCGTACTCGAGCTCGATTCCCTCCGGCAGAATCGGCGCGACCAGCTTGAGCAACTCGTCGGGCTGGTTGAAATATTTCTCCGATGACAGGTAAATCCCGTCCGTGTCGGCCTCGAGGATGGTGCAGTCGTGCTTGGCGAATTCCGCGATCAGGGACTGGAGCAATTCGCGCCCGCGGCGCGTGACCTCGGCCGCCAGTTCACCGTCGCCGAACCGCGCCCCGGAAAAACCCAGGTACCCATAAAACGAATTGATCAGGATCTTGAAACTGGTCTGGCGCGCCTGGGCTTCCGCGCGTTCCTCCTCGGTAGTTCCATTTCGCGCGAGCAGCTTGTACTTGAACCGGTATTCCCGGAGGCGCCGCAGCAGCGGAATAAAAACCCCCAGGGTGTCGGTCTTGGGCTGCCGGCCGATGCTAAGCAGCAAGCTGGGGTACAACGACGCCACGTCGTAGTGGAGCACGTGCCGGAAAACACCTTCCTGAAAACTTCGCGTGTACCCGCCGTCGAACGGCTTTACTTCGGGCGGCAGCGGACAGGCCTGGCGAGCGTGATAATACTCCTCCAAGAACAGCAGGTCGATTTTCGACGTCGCGCCCCGCAGGGTCGCTTCCTGCAGCAGCGTCGGAAACGTCCGCGCCTGTTCAAAATAGGTCGGCAACAACTGGTCGGCCAAGCCCTCGGTCTCGCGCAGGTCGTCCTCGAGGTAAGCCGAAAAACGCGCGCGATCGTTCAGGTAGGTTTCGTAGATCCTGCTGCCCTCGATGTAGGTCCGGTCCGCGCTGTTCTCGTCCGTGATGCCGAAATAAATCGCGACATCCTTCAACCCGTACGCGGTCAGCTCGCGCGTCGTGATATCGTAGAGCTGAACGAGGAGATACGTGTCGATCACCGCGCGGCCCGGCAGGTCGCAGCGCGTGAAATCGATCCAGCGCTCCGCCACCTTCAACCGGCTGTTGCGGAATGTCGCCTTCTGCCCGTAGCGTCCCCAAGCGCACGGGACCTTGAACCGGCGGCAGCGCTGCCGCAGGTAATCCAGGTCGAACTTGAACAGGTTGTGGCCTTCGATGACGTCCGGGTCCATTTCAAGGAGCGCCGCGTTCAACGATTCGAGCAATGTGGTTTCCGCCTCGTCGGTCATTTCCGCCAGCACCAGCAGGCGATTCCGGCCGTTGAGCCTGAGCCCGATCGCGAGCACGCGGTCGCCCGCTTTTCCCGCCGAGCTGAAACTCCCGTCGATCGACGCGGTTTCGATATCGAGCTGGCAGCGGCGGAGCTGGCCGAAACTCAGGTCCCCGTAAAGCCGTTGACGATGCTGGAGAAGGTATTG
Source organism: Verrucomicrobiota bacterium (assembly GCA_028293545.1). Classification (GTDB taxonomy): domain Bacteria; phylum Verrucomicrobiota; class Verrucomicrobiia; order Opitutales; family Opitutaceae; genus Opi-474. The sequence continues at coordinate 11,525 of JAQGOP010000030.1, forward strand.
GCTTTCGATCGGCCGGATGAGGTCCACGCCGACGCTTTCCTTCGCCTGGCGGATGAACGCATCGTATGCGGGAAAATCGTCGGCGTGGGCCAAGCGGTCGTAAGGCCCCTCGCCGTTCAGGCGTTCGATCGTGATCCCGTGGAGATTCGCATCCGCCGGCGTGTCGTTGAGCCAGGCGAATGGTCGAAACGAATCTTTGCGTTCAACACGCCCACCCTCCGGCGTCGCAACCGTGAGGTGCGCCTGGCCATCATCGGCGACCCACAGCCCGCAAAGGATGTCAGCCATGCCCCGGCCCGATTAGAACGTGGGCTTCCCGTACACCATGACCAACGCGATGAGCAAACCGGCAAAACCCACCAAGGCGAACGTCCGGCGCAGGTGCGGCCGGCGGTAGGCAAGGCCCGCCAAGGCGGAGAACACGAGCCAGCACACCATCTTCACGACCATCCAGCCGACAATGTGGTTGCCGTAAATGTTCGCGATCAGGCCGAATCCGCTGACGAAGACCAGCAGGCTGGCGATGCCGGTGAGGATGAGGGTCTGCCGGCGATTTTCCGGCGCAGGGTTGGCGAACGCGGCAAACGTCTGCGCGGTCAGCACGAGCAGCGCGAAAACGTGGAGGATGTAGTAGTAAACCGGGTTCATGGAATAAAGAGTGACGCCCCGCCTGTGCCGTATGCCCAAAGGCTCAGGACCTTTTTATGTTAAGGTGGGCGCCTCCTCCACAGCGTCTGCTTTCCGATTTACGGCCTAGCATCTTCCGCGGCGGGTTCAGCTCCCGTAATAATTTCAAGGCAAAGAGCAGTTATTGAAAGCACCTCGAACACTGCAGGGTGTCGGGAGTGACGGTAGGTCGCTAATCGCTCCCGTCAAATGCCGATTCACCGATTTCGGATCGGGTCGCCACGAAACACACGAAGGAAATACGAAGGCATCGGAGAATGGCCGCAAAAAATCTCCGGGACTCCGAATCAAAATTTCCGCGCGCTCACAGGCGCTCCCAAATCTCTTTCGCAGCCCCAGAAAATCTTGCGCTCCTTGGCGGCCAAAAAATCCTGATGTTTGCTGCCCGGGTATTCGTTTCGTGCTTCGTGGCTCCTCCACCTTCCGCAGGTTTACGACTCCAGGATACTCGAATCCAAATGCTGGATGATCAGTTCCTGGATCGTCGCGAGGAACAGGTAACACATGAACGCCTTCTGCACCGTCGGCTCGAGGTGCTCCAGCTCGACGCTTCCACTTTCCAGCGTCTCATCACCGAGCGCTTTCAAATACAACTCGCGCAGCCGTAGCCGCACCGCCGCGGTCGCACGCACGATCTGCTCGGCATTATCCTCGTCGAATGCGATCACGCCGTCCGCGAAAAAATCGTCGTTGAACAGGGCGAGCAGCGCCTTCACGTCCTCGTTCTGGGCGGTGACCAGCTCGTCGGCCCAGGCCGAACCGAACTCCGCATCGAGGTCGGTCAGCCCGAGCGGGGCGGCGAGGCTGCGCCGAAGGCTGTCGGCCATGCCCTTGATGACGTCGAGCAACGGCGCGACGACCGGCAGCGCCAGCTTGACCTCAATGCGTTTCATCGGGCTCCAACATCGCGGTGAGATGCCACTGTTGCAACGTGAACGCGTACGCTTCCGCCTTCTCGCGCAAGCCCGTCCACACCACCGAACGCCCCTGCTCGTGGACCTCGAGCATGTGGCGCCGCGCCTTCTGCTCGTCGAAGCCAAAGACTTTTTTGAACACGAGCACGACGTATGACATGAGGTTCACGGGGTCATTCAGCACGACCACGCGCCACAAACCCTGCAGCTCGATCTCCGTGTCGGTCTGCGTCGACGGCGTTCCCTGCGTCCTGGCCTGGCTGATCGTCATGCTTTCGCTCCCGCTTCCCGGACGGCTGCGGCCACCGCCGCGTCCGCCTCGGCCAGCGCCACTTTCACGACGTCTTTCCGCGCGCGCCATTTGAGCTCGATGATGCCTTCCTTGAGGCCCTTGCCGCCAATCGTCAGGCGCAGCGGGATCCCGATCAGGTCGGCGTCCTTGAACTTCACGCCCGGGCGCTCCGCGCGATCGTCGATCAGGACTTCCGCGCCCGCCCCTTCCGCCGCAGCGGCCAGCTTGCGCGCGAGGTCCATCGCCTCGGGGAGTTGCGGGTCGAGCACGCAGATCAAGACCTGGAACGGCGCCACCGCCCAGGGCCAGATGATGCCGTCGGCGTCGTGACCCTGTTCGATCACGGCCTGCACGGTCCGGCTGATGCCAATGCCGTAGCAACCCATCACCATCGGATGGTTCTGCTTCTGGTCGTCGGTGTAGGTCGCGCCGAAAACTTCGGAGTACTTCGTGCCGAGTTTGAAAATATGTCCCACCTCGATGCCGCGCCGCACCTTGAGGGGCTGGCCCGACTTGGGATCCGGCTCGCCCGGGCGCACGCGGCGGAAATCGCCGAAGCTCGTGACCGCGAGGTCGCGCACGACATTTACGTTGCGAAGGTGAAAGCCGTCCTTGTTCGCGCCCGTGACCCCATTGCCGACCAGTCGGATTGCGTGGTCGGCAAAGATGCCGGCGAGCGCGGACTGATTTTTGATCGAACCTTTCACGGTGCCAAGGCTGCCGGGTTTTGCGCCCATCACGGGTTCGATTTCCTCCGCCGTAGCGGGACGGAAAACGGTGAAGCCGAGCGACCCAAGTTTCGCTTCCTCCAATTCGTCGCTGCCGCGCAGGATGACGAGGAACGGTTTGCCGTCGCCCATGTAGACGAGGGTCTTGAACTGCTGGTCACCGCGCACCGAAAACGGCGCGGCCTCCAACGCCGCGATCGTCACCACGCCGGGCGTCGCAAACTCCTCCAACGCACCCGCCGGCGCGGCGTCCTTCAGATCCGCCGGCACGAGCGCGCTCGTCGCCTTCTCGCGATTCGCGGCGTATCCGCTCTCCTCATTATAGATCACGTCGTCGTCGCCGATTTCGGCGGGCACCATGAATTCGTGTGAAAAGCTCCCGCCCATGACGCCGGTGTCGGCTTCGACCGCGATCGCAGTCACGCCGAGGCGCCGGAAAAACGCCTCATACGCCGCCTTCATTGCGTGGTAACTCTTGATCGCGCCGTCGTCGGTCGCGTCAAAGGAGTACGCATCCATCATGATGAACTCCCGCGCGCGCATGAGGCCGAAGCGCGGGCGGATTTCGTTGCGGAACTTGGTCGCAATCTGGAAAAAATTCTTCGGCAGGTCGCGATAGCTGGTGATCTCGGCCTTCACGAGCGGCGTGATCACTTCTTCGTGCGTGGGCCCAAGGACGTATTCCGGCTCGCGCGGCGCGCGCTTGCCGTCGCCGGCGCTGTCGGCCCGAAACATGATTTCCCGCGCCGCGGCCCAGCGCGGACCCTGCTGCCAGTTTTCCGCCGGGTGCAGGTGCGGCATCTGGAGCTCGATCCCGCCCGCCCGCTCCATTTCCTCACGGCAGATCTGGGTCACCTTCTGCATCACCCGCAGGCCGAGCGGCATATAGGTATAGAGGCCGCCCCCGAGCTTGCGGACGAGCCCCGCGCGGATGAGCAGCTTGTGCGACGCGATTTCGGCGTCGGCCGGGCTTTCCTTCAGGGTAGGGATAAAGTACTGCGACCAGAATTTCATGGAGCCCGGCAACGAAGCACCGCCGGTGCGCCGGAGCAATTTTATTTGCGACCGCCTGCCCTCGCGCGATAAATCCCCGCCTCCGCATGCCTGCCGCCCCCCGCCCACGCCAGCCCTGGCCCATGAAATGGATCGTCGTCGCGATCCTTGTCAGCATCGTCGCCTACACCTACCTCACGCTGCATTACCGCCGGCCCGGCAAGGCGTTCAGTCCCTACTCCGACCTGAAAAGCCGCGCGAACACGAAGCGCCTCCTCTCCGCCGGTTACCAACGGATCGTCCTCGATGCCGGCCTTCCGGCCGACGCCACGCTGAAACCTTCGGACGCCACCATTGCCCTCACGCCTGCCGGGCTTCCCGCGACCTTGCGCGATTCCCTCATCGAAATTCCCCAGCTCCCGGCGGAAATCGCGGAGGTCTATGCCGCGGCTTCCGTCAATTCGATGTTCGCCTATCCCATCGATTTTCGGTGCACGCTGCCCGACAACAAGCAGCAGCTGGCCGGCGCGGAGCTCTACGTGCGCGATGAGGAAATCATCGTGACGCCCGACTTCGACCGGCTGTCCGGCGCGCTGCTTTCCCGCACGCGCGAAAATCTTGTCCGCATCACAGTTCCCGCCGGTTCGCTCAAACCGGGCCGGTATCGCGTCACGCTGGTCGGCGCGCGGGCGTCGAAGGCCTGGACACTTCAAGTGCATTGACGAGCCGCGCGGCATCGTCGACAACTGCGCTCCCCTCCTCGCTGCCACGCCCATTTTTTGAACTGCGATCCCCGAACTCCGAACTGCGATTTTTGATGAGCACCGGCAACGGCCAACCCACTCCGCCTCCTCCGTCCAGCGCCAACGCCACGACGATCAAGCCAACCGACCTCCGGGGCATCCTGAAATACGTCCCGCGTTTCCAGGGACAGATTTTCATTATCGCGATCGATGGCGCCATCGTGGCCGACGAAAATCTCGGCAACCTGCTCGTCGATATCGCGGTGCTGCGCAGCCTCGCGATCAAGGTGGTGCTGGTGCACGGCATCGGCCAGCAGCTCATCGACCTGGCCGCGCTGCGCAACGTGCCGATCACCGACGCCTACGGCACCGGCATCACGGATGCGGCGACGCTCGACCTCGCGATCCGGGCGTCTTCCCGGGTTTCGCACACGATCCTCGAGGGCCTGACCCAGAACAGCCTCAAGTCCGCGATCACGAATTCGATTCGCGCGCTCCCGGTCGGGATCATCAAGGGCGTCGACCAGCAGCTGACCGGGCGGGTCGAGCGCATCGACAAGGATTTCATCAGCGAGCTGATTGACAAGCAGGTGGTGCCGATCGTGTCGCCGGTGGCATTCGGGCCCGATGGAAAATCGCTCCGCGTGAATTCCGATCTGCTCGCGGCGGAACTGGCCGAGGCGCTGCACGCCACGAAGATCATTTATCTCACGCCGTCCGGCGGGTTGGAAATCGATGGCAAGGTTCGCCGCGAAATTTCCGTCGATGCGCTCCGCGCCATCCTCAAGGACAAGCCCGAGCTCATCAACGAACCCGCGCGCAGCAAGGCGGCGCATGCCGTCAAGGCGATCGAAACGGGCACGCCGCGCGTGCACATTGTCGACGGCCGGATTTTCGACGGACTGATCAACGAGATCTTCTCCAGCGAAGGCGTCGGCTCGCTGGTGTACGGCAACGATTACCAGCAGATCCGCCAGGCGAAGCGCAGCGACGTGCGGTTGATCTACAACCTCACGCGCAACGCCGTGCGCCGCGAGGAGCTCATCCACCGCACGCAGCAGGCGATCGAAAAAAATATCGACCAGTTCTTCGTCTTCGAAATCGACGAGAACATCATCGCCTGCGTCACGCTCTATTTCTATCCCGACAAGCCCGACATGGCCGAGGTGGGCTCGCTCTACGTGCTCCCTTTTTACCACAACCGCGGCATCGGGAAAAAGATGGTGGAGTACGCCTGCCTCGTCGCCAAGGAACGCGGCGTGAAGCGCGTGATCGCGCTCTCGACGCAGAGCTTTGGTTTCTTCTCGAACGTCGTGGGCTTCGAGGAAACGGATAAGGAAATCCTCCCCGAGGCGCGCCTGAAACTCTACGAGGATAGCGGCCGCAACGCGAAGGTGTTGGTCAAGGACCTGTAGTCAGCGAAGCGGGAACGCGTTGTCCCCAGGGCGTTGAACGGCTCCTCCCGAAATCAAATGCCGATGGGGCGATTGTGGAGCGCTGATATGCGCGCGAAAACTTCGATTCGAAGCCTCGGAAACTTGCGCTGCTTTGCGGGCAATATTCTGACGGGGTGAACTGTCCGAGTGGAAACCCGGCCGCAGTTTCGGAGCAGGCAGGCCGCCTGCGCTACTTTGCCTGTCGCAGGCGGTCCAGGAAAACCGCGGCGATGATCACCACGCCGATGATGATCTGCTGCACCGACGTCGGCCATCCCATCTGGCCCGATCCATTGCGCAGCACCGCCATGATGAACGCTCCGATCATCGATCCAAGCACCGTGCCCACTCCCCCGCCCAAGCTCGCGCCGCCGATGATCACCGCTGCGATGATGTCGAGCTCTAGCCCAACCGCGACCGTCGGGTCGCCGACGCGCAGCCGCGACAGCTGCATCAATCCGGCAAGGCCGAAAAGCGCCCCGGCGGCCGTGTAAATCATGATTTTCGTCCGCACCGTGCGCACTCCGCAGAGCCGCGCCGTGGCTTCGTTCGAACCGATCGCGAACACGTGCCGGCCCAGCACCGTCTGCCGCAGGAACAGCGCCGTCGCGACCGCCAGCCCGAGCAGGATCCAAGCGCCTGCCGGGAGCGACCAGCCGGCCTGGTCGGGCGTGGTCATCCATTCGTTGATCGGTGAACTGTCGTAGTTGACCGTTTCATTGTTCGCCAAAAGCTGCGCGGCGCCGCGGACGATGCTCAGGGTCCCGAGCGTGATGATGAACGGCATCATCCGCAGTCCCGCGATCGCGACGCCGTTCAGGAGGCCGATGCCCGCGCCGGAAACGATGACCACCCCCACCACCGCCGCCGTTGGCCAGCCGCGCTGGATCAGCAGCGCGCCCACGACCCCGGAAAACGCGATGGTCGAGCCGACGCTCAGGTCGATGCCGCCGCTGACGATGATCAGCGTCATGCCCAGCGCCCCGATCGCCACGATCACCGTCTGCGTGAGGATGATCTTGAAATTCGCGTAGGTGAGAAAATAGCCGCGGACTTCCGTCGGGACGGAAAACAGCGCGATGACGAGGAGCAGCCCGATGAACGGGCCAAGTTTCGCGAGGAGGTTTCGTGCGTTCATTGAAACGAGAGATTTTTTTGGACGAGGGACCCAGATCAGGCGGCGGTGCCGATCGCCGCCGACATCAGCGAAGCCTCCGTCCACGCGGCGGTGTCGCGGGATTCGACGAGTTCGCCGCGGCGCATCACCGCGATCCGGTCACACATTCCGAAGAGTTCCGGCAGGTAGGAACTCACGAGGACGACGGAACGTCCTTCGCGGGCCAGGCCCGCAATCAACCCGTAGATCTGGGCCTTGCTGCCGACGTCGATGCCACGCGTCGGTTCATCGAGCAGGAAGATACGGGCGGGATAAGCCAGGAGCCGCGCCAGCGCGACCTTCTGCTGGTTTCCGCCGGAGAGTTCGCCCACGCGCTGGCCCGGCTCGCGGGCCTTGATTCCGAGGTGTGCGATCCAATCGCGCGTCGCATCCCGGGCTTTCCCGCGGTCGATCCAGCCCCAGCGGGAAAATTTTCCCAGTTTCGGCAGGATCGCATTCTCCGCGATCGAGAGCGGGAGCATCAGTCCTTCCTCTTTGCGATTTTCGCTGAGGAATCCCAAGCCAGAAGCCCACGCGACGCGGGGATTTGGATTCGTGAGCGTCCGCGACTCGAGGGTCACCACTCCGCCTTCGCACCGATCCAAGCCGAACAATGCGCGGACAAGTTCAGTGCGCCCGGCGCCGATCAGCCCGGCGATCCCGATGATCTGGCCTTCGGCCACGGTGAGGCTCGCCTGGGACAACCTTTGGCCGGCGTGGAGATTTTTTACCTCGAGCACCACCTTGCCGCGAGTCGCGCCGCTGCGCGGGTAGAGGTCGGTGACTTCGCGGCCGACCATGAGGCGCACGAGATTCGCCTGGGTGACCTCGGCGATCGCGCCGGTGCCCACGCTCTGTCCGTCCTTGATCACGGTGAACCGATCGGCGACGCGTTTCACCTCCTCGAGGAAATGGCTGATATAAATGATGCCCACGCCTCGGTCGCGCAGCTGGCGAATGACGCCGAAGAGCTTTTCGGCATCGGCCTGGGTGAGGCTGCTGGTCGGTTCGTCCATGATCAGCACCCGCGGTTCGGCGCGCAGGGCGCGGGCGATTTCGATCACTTGGCGCGTGGCGATGGAAAAGCTGCCGGCCGGTGCGTCGAGGTCGAGGTGCCCGTGACCGAGTTGGGCGAGCGCGGCCCGGGCGCGGGCCTTGGCTTCGCGTCGATGAAGCCATCCGGCGGTATGCGGTTCCGCGCCGAGCATGATATTTTCCCACACGCTGAGATGCGGTGCGAGGCTGAGCTCCTGGTGGATCATCACGACGCCGTGTCGCCTTGCCTCCAGGGTATCGGCGGGTGCGAATGGCCGGCCGTCGAGCTCGAGGGTCCCGCGATCCGGCGCCAGCGCGCCGCTCAGGATATTCATGAGCGTGCTCTTGCCCGCGCCATTTTCGCCGACGACCGCGTGAACTTCGCCGGCGGAAACTTCGAGCGAAACCCCGCGCAGGGCCAGGGTGGCGCCAAAGGCCTTGTGGATCTCGGACAGGCGCAGGCGGGCGTTGGTCATTCTCGGCGGAAGGGGGTCAAGGCGGGGTTGCGCCGAACCGATCCGGCGCAGGTCAACCCACAGCGGATTATCCCGTCGGATCAATTCAATCTTTCCTCCGGCCCAAAGTAGCGCAGGCGGCCCGCCTGCTATTGTTTGAAGTAGCGAGTAGCGGGTAGCGCGTAGCGAGTAGACGAACCACCGCCCTAGCCGGACCCCGGCGGTGGAGTCGTGCGTTTGTTCGGTGTTCCGTCTACTCACTACGCGCTACCCGCTACTCGCTACTCCCAGAGCTACTTCAGGTATTTTTCCAGCGGCGGGTTCAGCAGGTCCGCCATCGCGGGCTCGTTCATGGTCTCGCGCGTCACGAGCACGCAACCGGTGTCGATCACCTTCTCGACCTTCTGTCCGCGCAGGCTCGCGACCATCGTCTTCACTCCCAGGTAACCCATGCGAAAAGGACTCTGCACGACCACGCCCTGAAGATCGCCCGACTTGAGCGCCGCATTGATCTGCGCGCCGCTGTCGAAGCCGACGAACTTGATCTTTCCCCCGGCCAGTCCCGCATCCTTTAACGCGAGCAGCATGCCCGTGGCCGACGACTCGTTGGGCGCGAAAATCCCCGTCGCCTCGCGTCCAAAACGATTGAGGAGATTCTGCGAGGTCCGATAGGCGGTGTCGCGCGTCGGGCCCGCGTGCTGGTCGCTCGAAAGGACCTGGATCCCGGGAAATTCCTTCGCGACGGTATCGAGGAAACCCGCCTCGCGCTGCTCCGTGCTCGCCGAGCCAGCGAGCACGCGGAGCAGCACCACCCGGCCCTTGCCGCCCAGGATTTCGCCCAGCCGCCGCGCGCCCAGCACGCCCCCTTTGTAATTGTCGGTGGAAACGGTGCTCACCGGCGCCGGGGAATTGAGCGCCGAATCGATCACGACGACCGGGATACCCGCGCGCACCGCGGCCTCGGCCGGGGCGACCAGGGCGCGCGCGTCGAGCGGCGCGAGCACGATCCCGCTCACATGGCGCCCGGTGAAATTTTCCACGACCTGCACCTGCTGCTCGCGATCGTCTTCGCGCAACGGGCCCTTCCAAATCACGTTCACCGTCACCCCCTCTCCCTTCAGTTCCGTGGCCGCCGCCACCGCGCCGGCATGGATCGCCTTCCAGAACTCGTGGGTCGTCCCTTTGGGAATGACCGCGATTTCGTAAGCCTGGGCCAGGGCGCTCGCCACGCAGGCGAGCGCACCGAGGAGAACGGCGAAACGTTTCATGGACATGGGATTTTTCGCGGGCCGCGCGGATTATGCCTTCAACTCAACGACCACCTGCACTTCGGTCGTGGAACCTTTCGGCAGGCCATTGACCGCCACCGCCGCGCGCGCGTGCTTGCCGGCCTCGCCGAAGACCTTGAAGAAAAGATCGCTGGCGCCGTTGATCACCGCGGGGCTGTCCGTGAAGCCGTCCACGGCGTTCACAAAGCCGCTCACGAAAACGATCCGCGCCACTTGGTCGAGCGAGCCGACCGCCGCCTTGATGTTGGCGAGCGTATTGAGCGCGCACACCTCGGCGGACTTGTTTCCGGTCTGCACCGTCTGCTCCTTGCCCACCTGCCCGACGTGGGTCATCTGCCCGGCGACCATGCAGATGGTCCCGGCGCAGTAGAGCAGGTTTCCCGTGCGCACAGTGGGCACGTAGCTGCCGGCGGCGGCGGGAGGATTCGGGAGCGTGAGGCCGAGTTCGGCGAGTTTTGCTTCAGGATTCATAGGGGAGGAATTGGGGCGAAGTTCCGTGCTGATGAAAGTTTAATCGAGCGCGCGGCCGGCCGTGTTTTTTAACCGCGAACGCACCCGAATCCGGGCTCAGACCTCCGATGAACAAATCCCCGGGCCCGGATTAGCGTTCATTCGTGATTCAACTTCCCGGTGGCGGGAGGAAAGCCCGCGTCGCCACGGAGGCGACGTCGACGGGTTGGTCGATGATCTTGAACTCCGCGAGCGTATCGACCTGGCGCTGGATCCGCTCGAGCTGGATTTCACCGATGGAGTCGCCGGCGGCGGCGCTTCCCGTCACGAGGGAATTCTCGATCATGGCGCGCCGCGAAAATTCCAGCTGCTCCAGCGACATCGCGGAATTGCGCTGGCGGATCAGGTCGAAGGCGGGCTTCGGGTCGCCGGTAAGATAATCCCGCCAGCCACGGATCGAAGCCGCGACAAACGCGCGGACCATTTCGGGGCTCGTCCGCACCAGTTCGCGACGACAGATGATCGCGTGGTAGGGATCGTAACCCGAGTCGGCGATCCGGATAACCCGGACCTTGGCGCCGTGCTGCCGCGCAAAAAAAGGCTCACTCGTCATCATGCACTGCTGGATGGTGTTCTTGTCTCCCAGGAAAACCGTGAGCCCGTAATTAAGCGGGCGCAGGTCGAACATGATCCCGTATTTTTTCTGCACGTACGGAATCCACGTCATGCTCGGCGGCGCGATCACGCTCCGCCCGTGCAGGTCGCGCAGCGTCTTCACCGGGCTCGAATCGTGCACGAGCAATGCCTCCGGATCGTGCTGCATCACGGCCGCCACCATGATGAGCGGCAACCCGCGGGCGGCGGCGACAATGACGTCGTCACTGCGATAAAGCCCGAAATCTGCCGCGCCTTTCGCCACGTTCAGCTTGATGGTGGCGCCCGGCCCACCGGGGAGGATTTCCACGTCCAACCCCGCCTCGCGATAAAAGCCCTTGGCGAGCGCCTGGTAAAATCCACCGTGCTCCGCCTGCGGGAACCAATCCGATTGCAGCACCACCTTGCGCAATTCGCCCTGGGCGGGGGGTTCTGTTTTCTGCCGCGTGCAACCGGCCGCGAAGGCGACCACCGCAGCCAGGAGACAGAAAGGACGCAGGTTGAGCATGACGGTTTTATTCCACCGGGCAGTCGGGGAGCGCGAGCCCCAAGTGACGCCCGGGAGGGCGACTTCTTCACGGGCGCGGTTTGGCTCCGACGACGTTTAAATGCGAACGAGCCGCCCAACGCGTTCGGGACAACGCGTTCCACCCGTCAGCGACCCCTTGAAACCATGCTTGAGCGATTCCGTGCGCTCCGCTTCCTTGGGCCGCTGGGATGCGCACTTCCTTTTTCACCGAGCCCCGTAGATGAAATCCTTCCTGGCGGGAGCTGTCCGCTCGTTCTCCCCGGGACTCTGCGTGGTCGCGGCGTTCGGCCTGATCTCAGCGGGCATCATTGCCCTCCTTCCCGCAAAACCGCGCGCCGGCCTGCAGGTGTGGGTGGGCGACGGCAACCACGCCAATCTCTACCGCGCCCTCGCGCCGGAATGGGACCGCCTTCACCCTGACCTTCCGCTCCAGGTTTCACTCATCGCCGGGCCCGCGCTCCAAAGCCGGATGTTGTCCGGATTTTATTCGGGCACGCCCATCGCCGACCTCGTGGAAGTCGAGCGCGGTCAGATCGGCCAGGTCTTCGCCGGCCCGATCGAGGACGTGGGTTTCGTCGACCTCACCCAACGACTGAAAGACGAAGGCCTCATGTCGCAGATCAACACGGCATCGTTCAGCCCGTGGACGACCCGTGGACACATCTTCGGCCTGCCCCATGATGTCGCCCCGGTCATGCTGGTTTACCGCGCCGACCTGGTTGAGGCCGCGGGGATCGACGTCAGCCAGATCGCGACATGGGACGATTATTTCCGCCTTCTGCGTCCACTGCTCAAGGACCTCGATGGTGACGGCTACATCGATCGTTACCCGCTCACGCTCTCGCTCACCAATCCGTTCTTCTCGGAAATATTCCTGCTCCAGGGCGGCGGCGGCTACTTCGACGCCAACGGCCAGCCGACCCTTAATTCCGCCGCGAACGTCCACATCGTTTCCCGGCTCGCCACGTGGTACGCCGGGCCGGATCGCGTGGTGGGTGACGTCAACATGTACACGGGCTCCGGCCTGCGCCTGATCAGCGAAGGCTACGCGGTGGCCATCCCCGGCGCCGATTGGTTCGCCGGCGCCGTTTCCGCGTCGCTGCCTTTGATGAAGGGAAAATTCAAGGTCATGCCGCTGCCTGCCTGGGAAAAAGGCGCGCGCCGAACCTCCGTGAACGGCGGCACGATGATCGGGCTCACCAAGGCTTCGAAGCATCCCGCCCTCGCCTGGGAACTCGCGAAGTACCTCTACTTTTCCCCGGTGATGGCGCAGCGACTTTTTGAGCTCACGCACATCGTCTCACCGATGAAGGCGAACTGGAGCCAGTCCTACTACGACCGCCCCGATCCCTTCTTCGCGGGGCAACCCGTGGGCCGGCTGTTTCTCCAGCAGGCGCCGGATGTTCCCCTGCGCCCGGCCTCACCCTACTTCAGCGCCGCGATCCAGATGGTGAACAACGTCATCACCCAGCTCATGGCCAGCGCCGACCGCCGGGCCTGCAGCGATCCCGCGCAAATGCAGCCGGAGGCGCAGCGGCTCCTCGACGAGGCGCAAAAGGCGATCGTCACCCAGATCAACCGCAACGTCTTCCTCTCGCCTCCCCACCCGTGAAGTCGACGCGTCCGCATCCCGCGTGGGCTCCCTGGGTTTTCCTCGCGCCTTTCCTGATTCTGTTCACCGCGTTCATTGCGTGGCCGCTCGTGCGCTCCCTGATGCTCGCGTTTGAGCAGACCTTCGGCCCGCGCACGACGACTTTCGTCGGCCTGCTGAATTTCCGGGCGATCGTGCGCGACCCGATGTTCTGGGTCGCCGTCCGCAACACCACGCTCTTCACCTGCGGCACGCTCGTGGTGCAGCTCCCCGTCGCGCTCGCCCTGGCGCTGCTGCTCAACCGTCCCAATCTCCGTGGACGCACCTGGTTTCGACTCATCTTTTTTTCGCCGACCATCGTCGGCTCCGTGTTTGTCGGCGTGATTTTCAGCCTGCTCCTCGAGAAGCGCACCGGCCTCGTGAACAGCCTCCTCCACGCGATGGTTTCACGGTGGAACCCGGATTTTCCGTGGATCGACAGCTACGTGATGCCCTCGCTGATCCTCGCGTCGCTGTGGCTCTCGGTTGGCTTCAATATGGCCTACCTCCTCGCCGCGCTCCAGAATGTGCCCGGCGACCAGCTCGACGCGGCCAACATCGACGGCGCCTCGGTTTGGCAGCGTTTCCGGCATGTGACGCTCCCGTCGATCCAACCGGTTCTCAACGTCCTGGTCCTGCTCACGATGGTCGGATCGCTCCAGCTCTTCGACCTGCCGTTCATCCTGTACGCCGACAGCTTCGGCAACGGCCCGGGCAATCACGCGCTCTCGATCGTCACGTACCTTTATCAAACCGGCTTTCGCAGCGGCGATCTCGGGTATGCGAGCGCGATCGGCTGGATCCTCACCCTGCTCCTCGTGGCGCTGGCGCTGGTTTACCGCTGGTGGACGCGGAAGGAGGAGCACGGCACATGAGCGCACCGATCCAGCCGGGAAAATACCTCGGGCGCGGCCTGGTGCTGGGGCTGCTGCTATTTTTCAGTGCGCTCACCCTGCTGCCATTCGCCTGGATGGCCTGCGCGGCAGTCAAAACGCCGCAGGATTTTTACTCCTACCGCTTCCTGCCGCTCGGCCACGGATTTCTGGGCGTGGCGTGGGAGCGACTGACGCTTGGCAATTTCGTCCGGCTCTTCCGCGAGCAGGCCGTGGCGCGCTCGATGCTGAACTCCGTCATGCTCGCCTCCACCTGCAGCGTCCTCTGCACGCTGTGCTGCGCGGCGGGCGGATATGCCCTGGCCAAATTCTCTTTTCCCGGGCGGCAGGCCATCACCGCGATCATCCTCGCGACGGTGGTGCTGCCGCCGGTGCTGGTCCTCGGGCCGGCGTTCGAGACACTCTACCACCTGGGCCTGCTCGACACTTACGCGGGTTTTATCCTGCCGGCGCTCGCCCCGGCTTTCGGGCTCTATCTCTTCCGCCAGGCGATGCTCAACGCCGTGCCGTCGGAAATCATCGAGTCCGCGCGCATCGATGGCTGCGGCGAAGTCAGTATTTTTTTCCAAATCGTCCTGCCTCTCGTGCGCCCGATGCTCAGCGCATTCCTGATCATCTCGTTCATTGGGACGTGGAATAATTTCCTGACGCCCCAGGTCATTCTCCAGGATCCTGATCGGCAGCCGCTCTCGGTCGCGATCTTCCACCTTCGCGGGATGTACAGCGCCGACTACCGGATGATCATGGCCGCGACGCTCATATCGATCGCGCCGGTGATGGCCCTGTTCGTGTTTCTCCAGCGCGAATTCATTTCCGGGCTCACAAGCGGTGCCGTCAAAGGCTAGGGCGAATGCAATTTACGACTGACGACGAGGAGCGGCAATTTTCCGGATGTGGCGCAGGCCTCCTGCCTGTTCCGGGATCGAGCGGTTGTATGCGAGAGGTGGATCGCGGGCAGCGGGCAGGCCGCCTGCGCTACCCCAAGATTCTAAACGTTTCGCGGCAAGATTCTGAACGCCACGGCCGGCGCCCTTCCCTATGATGCGCCCAGCCCCTGATCGATTCCGGTCATCTTCCGAAGAATCGTCCTTGGTTAATCGTAAGCCGTAAATCGCCCTCGTCCCTTGTAAATCGATGAAGCTCCCCGAAGAAAATTCCGGTCCCGCCGACAAGACCATTATCACCGCGCAGAGCCTCGCCGGCCAGCGCGAGGCCGCGGCGGAGCGCCGCGCGCGCTACCCTTTCCGTTTTCCCGTGGATCGTCGCCAGCTCGGCGGCAAGTTCACCGTGAAGGAAAACAGCCGCCGGCTGCTGCGCTTTTTCTACCTCGAGCGGCGCCTGATGCACGCGCTCGGTTCGTGGACCCTCACGATCCCCGATTACGAAGTTAAATTGGAAACCGGGCGCCACATTTTCTACCACGCCGACGCCGCGCGCGCCCTCCGCGAACGCCTGTCCGAGCAGGAGATGCGTCCGCCCGCGATCGACGCCCATCGCGACGCCGAGGTCGACCGCTTCATTGACGAATTGCTCAGCGCCGATTCCCCGGCGGAACTTTTGGTCGGAGTTCACCAAGTCGTGGGCAAGGCCATCGTCACGACCTACCGCCATCACATCGACGACACGGACCAGGTCACCGACGTCCCGACGATCCGTTGCCTGCGCCGGATCCTGACCGACTACGAACCGATGCTCGCCTGGGCCGACGCCGCCGTCGAAACCTACATCGCGGGCGGAGTCGACGAAGCCAAACTTTCGACCTGGCGCTGGCACATCGGGCGCCTGCTGGCCTCCATCGGCGGCATCACCGGCGCCGATGCCCGCGGCGAACCGCCCACCCCGTTGCGCATCGACAGCAAACCCTATGAGCGCGGCACGGTCCCGTGCCGCGATTCGCGCTTCGACACCTTCAAGCACACCGGCGACTACGATGCCGCCGACGCCGCGACGCGCTTCGACAAGAATTCCTACGAGGCCATCCGACTCCGTTTCATCCGCACGCAACGCGACGAAGTGGATGCGATCGAGGCGTTCGGCACGTTTGTGTGGGATATTCGTTTCAAGGATTTCAACGCCGAGTACGATCTCGCCCGCATCACGTGGGATGAAGCGCGGCACACCGAGATTGGCCACCGCGCGATGCTCGCGTCGGGCTACGATCCGTACGAACTGCGCAACCGCCTGACCAGCTCGACGTGCCGCGGCCCGATGGACCCGGCCTTCGCAATGGCGGAGATCAACCTGTTCGGGGAAGTGGGCGTCCTGAAGACCATCAATGACCTGATCGACACCGCCGCCAACCGGAACGACGAACTCCTGCGTCACATCTCCGACTATATTCGCGCCGACGAACGCACGCATGTGCGGAAAGGCACGAAGATCCTCGAGATCATGACGAAGCTGGACGCCAAGGCGCTCGAACTTCGCACGCGCGAGCTCTTCACCGAGTGCCTGGTCAGCTTGGGCGCGATCAAGAAGGAGATCGACATGCAGACGCTGTCGCGCGAGGAGATCGAGCACCTGGTCGGAGAGTAGCGGTACCAATTGCGGATTTCGGATTGCGGATTGCGGATTGTGGAGGCTGATCCACCGCTGGGAGAATGGCGGCTTGAGCAGCCGCGGCGGTTTGTCGCGACCAATCCGCAATCTGAAATCAAGGGTTTGTATCCGCGGCTCGACGGAGGCGGCTTCAGCTCCGGTTCCGGCCAATCCCAAATCCGCAATTCGCAATCCGAAATCCGCCACCGGCCCCGCTGCCGCGGACAGCCCGAAGCAGCGCTTGCCGCGCGGCTTGATTCCCACTTACTCGGGAAAAATTCATGGCCACTACTGTTTTCACCATCGCCAATCAGAAAGGCGGCGTCGGCAAAACCACCACGGCGGTCAACCTCGCCGCCGCGCTGGCTGAGAAGAGAATCCACACGCTCCTCATCGACCTCGATCCCCAGGCCAACGCCACCAGCGCGATCGGCGTGGAAAAACAGGCGGGAAAGAGCCTCTACGGCCCGCTCCGCGGCGAAGGCTCGGCCATCGAGATGATCACGCCGACCGCTTATGAGCACCTCGCCCTGATCCCGAGCGAAGAGGACCTCGCCGCTGCGGAAATCGAGCTGGCGCAGATGGAAAATTACCTGATGAAGCTGCGTACGGTCCTCGAACCGATCCGCGCCTCCAACGGCTACCGCGCCATCATCATCGATTGCCCGCCCGCGCTCGGCATGCTCTCGATGAACAGCCTCGCCGCCGCCGACCAGCTCCTGATCACCCTGCAGTGCGAGTACCTGGCCCTCGAGGGGCTCGGGCAGATCCTGCGCAACGTCGATCGGCTCAAATCGGCGCATATCAACGATGGGCTTTCGCTCGGCGGCGTTGTGATGACGATGTTCGATTCGCGCACGAACCTCGCGAAGCAGGTCGTCGACGAAGTGAAGCAACACCTGCCCGACAAGATTTTCTCGACCGTCATCCCGCGCACGGTGCGGCTCAGCGAGGCGCCCAGCTTCGGCAAGCCAATCTTCGCCTACGACCCGAACGGGCCGGGCTCCCTCGCCTACCGGAACCTCGCGAAGGAAGTGATCGCGCGGTTTGGTTTGGGAGGAAGGGACTGAAGAGCCGAGGAGCGGAAGGTTGGAATTTTTCACCCCTGCCACCAGCGACCCGTTCCCTTCCGTTTTTTAAGTTTTCGGCCCTTCAGCCTTTCGCATGAACAAGTACCGGCACGCCTTCCTCATCGGGCTCCAGAGCAACCTCGTGTACCGGATGAACTTCGCGGTGCGCGGGTTCTTCTCGATGTTCCACCTTGCGGTCGTGTTCATCCTCTGGGGCGCGGCGTACTCCGAGGTTTCGAACATCGGCGGGTTCAGCTTCGGCCAGACGCTTACGTATTTCCTGGTGATGCTCGTGATGCAGTTTTTCGTGGGCGCGTTCAACGAGGACTACCAGATCAGCGAGGAAATCCGCAACGG
>JAQGOP010000047.1 GCA_028293545.1 Verrucomicrobiota bacterium
TTCTCCTCCTGGATCAAGGGTCCCAACGACGGCAAGGTGGCGGTCGCGAGCTCCCGCCTCGAAGGCATGAGCGATTTCCTCGTGCTTCATCACTCGCACACCTGGCTCCAATGGCGCAAAGACACCGCGCTCCAGGTGAAAATTTTCCTTCGCGAAGGAAAATTCCAGTCTCCCCAAAATGCGGCCCAATCGTCGGGAACCGGGCAATTAAATGGGGGCGCATGAAGCCGGTCGGAAACCGAAAATTCGCGTCCATTCGCGGTCAACGATCGTCGCCCGGCGGTGCCTCTGGCCGCAGTTGGATCAATGCATTCGCCCCGAGGATCAGCGCTCCCCCTGCGATCAGCGCCGAGGTGAGGGGCTGGTTCTGGTAATCGATCCCGGTCCATCGCGACAACACCGCCGGGAACCGGATTTCCGTGAGTGCCGCGATCACTGGGCCAAAACTATAAAGCAAACCCGCTTCCGCGGGCGTCACGTAACGCTGCCAGCGGTTCATGATGATGAACGGCCCGGCCGTCCCGAGGAATGACGCCACCACGGTGATCCATACCCAGCTCGGCGAAAAATACGGCGCAACGAGATGCCCCGGTTCGCGGCACACCGCGACGCTCACGGCGGCGAACAGGCCGCCTTCGACGAGGAACATCATCGTCGACGTTCGCTCCGGGCGATTCGCGGCGAACCCGTCCCAGTTCAACGAGCAGATCAACGCCGAGAAAAAAAACGTCGCCAGCAGGATCTCCGTTTCGCCGCGACCGATGCGGAATTCCTGCCAGTCCACGCGCGCCAGCAGCGCCACGCCGACCAGCACCATGAGGCCCGCGACCAGGACCGTGCCCGACGGTTTTTTCCGGCGCAGCAGCGCCCACCAGATCGGAATCAGGATGACGTAGAACTGCGTGAGAAACGCCGTCGTCGCGGCGGTGGTCCGCTGCAACCCGTCGGTCTGGAGCAGGCACCCCGCGAACGAGGTGACCGCCATGAAGCCCGCCTGAATCCACTCGCGACGCGTGAGCTGCATCGCGCGCCAACCGTAGATCGCCACCAGCAGCAGCGCACCGATGAAAAAGCGCGGCACGAGATTGTGCGCGGCGATGAACCAGGTGCTTTCGTTCGCCGCCATCGGCGCCTGGACCAGGACCGAGGCCTTGAACAACACGAAGCTGGCTCCCGTCGTCGCCGTGCACGCGGCGAGCATCGTGAACGCCGCGCCGTGCTTCGGCGCCGCGCTCACGCGCGCGCCTCCGCCGGGCGCGTTGGGTTCAACTGGATCAGGATGTTGGCCGCCGTGATCAAGCCGCCGCCGATCATGAGGCTGCCCGTCGCACGTTCGTTGGGATATTCAAACCCGCCCCAAGCCGCGAACCAGGCCGGCAGGAACAGCGCCATCAGCGCAGTGAACACCGGTTCGGAACAGTAGAGCAGTCCCGCTTCCGTCACCGGGATGCGCGGCTGGAAAGTATTCATCAGCGTGAACGAACCCAGCGTGCAAAGCACCGTGAGCGCGAGCGTGAAGCCGATCCACGGGCCATTGCTGAACAGCTCCGTGACATTCGCACCCGCCGGGGCCCAGAGCACGGCGAGCAGTGCCGCCGCGATCGCTTCGACGAGGAACATCACCACTGAAACCGGGAGCATCCGGTTGTCCGCGAATTCCTTTCGCTCGAGCCAGAGGATTTGCCCCATGAAGAAGACCGAGCTGACGAGCGTCTCCAGTTCCCCGCGGCCGAGTTTCAAGTCTGTCCAGTTGAGTCCCGAAAGCACCGCGACGCCGCTGACGACCAGCACGCAGCTCACCCACACGGTCCAGCGCGGAGCCTGCCGCGCACGCAACGCGAGGTAGACGGGTATCATCACCGCGTAGAATTGCGTGAGGAAGGCGGAGGTTGAAGCCGACGTGAACTGGAGGCCGTCGTTTTGAAACAACATCCCGACAAGGGCGAAGCCTCCAAGCCCCAGCCCCTGCCGCCATTCCCTGCGCGTGAGCGAGCGCAGCGCCGGCAGGCAAAACGGGATGAGCAGCAGCGCGCTCAGCGCAAACCGCGGGAAGAGGGCCGTGGCCGTGATGAACCACGTGCTGCTTCCCGGGATCAGCCGTTCCTGCAGGAACGCGAGCGATTTGATCAGCGGAAAACTTACGCCCCACAGCAGGTTCGCGAGCAGGAGCATCCAGATCGCCTGACGGTGCTGCGCCGCGGGGGTGGGTTTCATCAAGGGGACGCGCAGAGTGACCCTGGCCAGTCCAAATCCGAAGATAAAAATCTCCGTGCCCCACCCCCCGAATGCATGGCGAAGCAGGCAGGCCGCCGGCGTCACGACCGATCCGAGAAACGGATTTTGACGTTCGGAAGATTCTCGCCGCAAATCCCTCCCACCCTGCCCCGATGAAAAAGTACCTCGTGCTTCTTGCGCTCTCGCTCGCGGCCAATGCCGCTTTGGTCCTCACCTTCTTTGTCCGCCCGCGGTCGCAGCCCGTCGAGATTGCCCGCGGCGTGGCGGGAAGTGTCACCGTCAACGACACCTCTTCCGCGCCCAATCTCTCCCCGGCGGACACCGCCGCCATCAAGCGCGTCGGCGAACTGCTCGTCGGTTCCGACCTGCGCTCCACCGTCGCGCGCCTCCGCGCCGCAGGTTTTCCGCCCGCGCTCATCCGCGCCATCGTGCAGGCCCAGGTCGCCGAACAATTCCGGGTGCGTCGCGAAGCGATCTTCGCGGAGGAGGCCCGCGCGCCTTTCTGGAAGAACAACCAATTCTGGGGCAACACCCGCGCCTATTCCGATTTGACGAAGGAGCAGAACGCACTGACCAAGGAACTGCTGGGCGCGGACGCAGCGCCTGATGAGTTTCCCCAACACCTCGTCGCCCAACGCATGTTCGGCAACCTGTCGCCGGAAAAACTGGATCGCATCCAGGCCATCAGCCGCGATTACGGCGATCTTCGCTCCCAAATCACCACGGAGTCGCGCGGCATGATGCTGCCCGAGGACCGCGAGAAAATGGCCCTGCTGCAAAAGGAAGAGCGCGCCGACCTCGTCAAGCTCCTCACGCCCGCCGAGCTCGAGGAATACGACCTGCGCAACAGCAGCACCTCCTTTCGCCTCCGCTACCAACTCTCGGCCTTCAATCCCACCGAGGAGGAATTTCGCACGCTCTTCCGCCTGAACCAGGCTTCCGAAAACGCGACCGCCTCATCGAATGGCGGCCCCGGTGCTGCAACGCGCGCGGCCCAGCAGGCCGCCCAAGCCCAGCTTCAGGCCCAGATTGCCGCCGCGCTCGGGCCGGCTCGCGCCGCCGAATACCAGCAGTCCACCAATCCGGCATACATGGAAGTGAACCGTCTCCTGGCCCGCCTCGATCTCCCGTCCACGATCGCGCCCCAGGTGGTGGCCGTGCAGCAGGATATCCAGGAGCGCGCCAACACGGTGCGCCGCGACAGCACCCTGACCCCTGAAGCGCGCGCCGGCCAGCTCGCCGCGCTCAACCAGGAGGCCGAAACCAAATTGACCTCCGCGCTGGGCACGCGCGGCTACAACGCGTACCGGAGCATGAGTGGAGGATGGATCAACGGACTGACGCCGCAGGTGCTGCCCCCCGGGTCATTCCCGGCTATCAGGCTCCCCGGAGGCTGAAGCGCGTTGAGCGTACTCAGACCGCAGCCAAACGAAGTTGGAGCCAAACCGCGCGTTGGGACAACACGCCCCGCCCTTGGCTGATTGCCCGGAATCGAAGTTTCATTGGCGCCTGGATGTCGGAGCTGCGTGCGCTGCGCACCCTCCACTACCCTCGCCGCCGCCGCGCGATTGCAAATTTTTCCAACGCGACGCGCAGTTCCGGCAGCGACACGGGTTTCACCAGGTAATCGTTCGCACCCATCTCGAGCGTGCGTTCCTTCTGGTCGCTGCGCGCGTCGGCCGTCAGCGCCGCGATCCAGACATCCTTGCCCAACTCACCCGCGCGCCCGCCGCGGATTTGGGCGATAGCCGTGACGCCGTCCATCTCCGGCATGTAGAGATCCATCAGCACCACATCGAAAGCCTTGCGCGCCATTTCCTGCACCGCGATGCGGCCGTTTTCCGCCTTCGTCCAACGGCAGCCCAGGATGGAAAGCTGCTTCTGCATCATCAGGCGGTTGACCGGGTCGTCCTCCACCAGCAGCACGCTGAGCCCGCTCGAGTCGCGTTTCGGCTGCGCGACAACCGGGCTGTCCGCGACCGTCGCCAGGACCGCGTACAGCGCGTCCTGGTGGACCGGCTTGTTGATAAGCAGGCGGAAATGATTGCGCAACGCCGCACGCACTACGCTCGGCGTCGAAACCGGGACCAATCCGAACACGCGCTCCGGCGGCAAGTCCGGTGACGGTTGCGATTCGGAAATCAGCTCGGTGATCTTGTGGGCGCTGAGATCGAGGAGCGCCACGTCCCAGCCCGGCGTGAGCGCGAGCTGCGAAGGCACCGTTTCGGCGAGGTTGGCGCCAAATCGTTTTCCCAGCCGCATCAACTCGGTCCGGCCCGAGCCGTCGGGCGCCGCGATCGCGAGGTTGAGCTGGGGCAGCGGCGCCAGCGGTTTCCGGTAGCTGATCGTCGGATGAGGCTCGATTCCGATGGTGAACGAGAACGTCGAACCGCGGCCCAGCTCGCTCTGCACGGAAAACTGGCCGCCCATCAGCTCGACGATGTTCTTGCAGATCGCGAGGCCCAGGCCCGTGCCGCCGTGCCGACGCGTAAGGGCCTGGTCGAGCTGGCCAAACGGCTTGAAGAGCTTCTCGTGCTGCTCCGGCGCGATGCCGATGCCGGTGTCGCGCACCGAGAAGGTCAGCTTCGCCGGGTTCTGCGCGTCGATCACCGCGCCACGGTCGGCCTCCACGCGCACCTCGATCTCGCCCGCGGTGGTGAATTTCACGGCGTTGCCGAGCAGATTGATCAGCACCTGCCGCAGCCGGTTGCCGTCGGCATGGATCAGCGCCGGCACGCTGTCATCGACCCAATGCAGGAGCTCGATGCCGTTGGCCGTGGCCTTCGTCGCCACGAGGTCGAGCGCATCCTCGACGCACTCGCGCGGCGCGCAGGGTTGCGGATCCAGTTTCAGTTTTCCGGATTCGATCCGCGCATAATCGAGGATGTCGCCCGTCAGCTGGATCAGGGCCTCGCTGCTGAGCTGGATCGTTTGGACAAATTCGCGCTGCTCCGGCGTGAGCGGCGTGTCGAGCAGGAGACTGGTGAAGCCGATGATCCCGTTGAGCGGCGTACGCACCTCGTGGCTCATCGTGGCGAGAAACTGGCTCTTCGCGGTTTCGCCCGATTCCGCGCGCTCCTTCGCCTCGCGCAGCATGGTCTCGGTTTCCTTCAGCTGCGTGATGTCGTCAAACGTCGCGATGCATCCCGTGAGCACGCCATTATTCCGTCGCACCGGCGTAAACGCCCCGCGCACGGGATAAATCGTTCCATCCTTCCGGCGATTGAACCACTCGCCGGTCCAAGGCCGCCCCTCCTTCATCGCCGCCACCAGGTCCACGATGTCGGACCCGGGCGCTTCGGTCACTTGGAACTCCCGCCAGTTGTGGCCGACCAGGTCGATCGGCAGGCAACCGATCTGGTCGCAGAGGCCGCGGTTCACGTAATCGATGTCACCTTTCAGGTCGATGATCATGATCGCCGCTTTGCTCTGCTCCGCGGCTTCCGAAAGGTTCCGGATCGCTTCGCCCTGTTCGCGTTCGCGGCGAATCACGATGAACCCGGCGAAAGGCACGCCGAGGACGACCCACGTAAAGAGCGCCGGCCAGGATGCCGCCGCCAGCAGGTCGCTCGTCCAGTGTTCGACCTGGAGGTCGATGCCGAGGAAGTTGCGGGCGCCGGTGGCCGTTTTCGGGCTGATCAACGCGTAGCCGGTCACCACCGTGGCCTGCTCGGATTCGCGCGGGCCATCGACCACCGTTTCCCCCGTGCGCAGGCTCGCCTGCAGGTTCGGCGAGAGCTTGGCCGCGGCATAGGCGTCGCCCGGCAGGGAGCGGACCGCGATCTCCGCGGGGACCGATTCCGCGAGCACGATGGCGCGCTTGTCGTTCGGGAAATAGCGAAACAACCGGATTCCGCGGACCTTCGGGTCGGCCTCCTGGAAACGTTTCAAGCGCGAAGTCACCGCCGCGTAGGCCGGGCCGGGCAGATCCTCGCGCGTGCCGGCCAGCGCCGACACATCCGCAAACTGGAAAGCCACCGCGCTATGGCTGGTGCTGTCGATCATCGCGCCCAGCATCTGTTCGCGTTTTTGCGCGTAACCAAAGTAACCCGCCAAAATCCCCGCCAGCACGATGCCACCCGCGAGGCTGCGGTCCTTGATTTTTCGAAGATGACGGGAAGACATCGAGGTCAGGTAAGACGGCGGGCAGGATTAGGTGCGAGCGTCAAGTCGCGCAACTCCGAAGGCAGGCTGGGCGAAACCGACTTCCCCCGATCAATGGCTCGGAATCGGGACCCGGGCGGCACGCTGGTCATGATGGCCTTGGTGGCGGACCAGGCCGACGATCTTTCCCGACCGGTCGCGTTCAAATTCGAGTTCGGCCGGCTGGCCAAGGATCACGAAATCATCCGGCCCCAATTCCCGCAGAGGGCGCGGCGGTTGCGCCGTAACCCTGGCCATCAGCCCGCCTTGTTCCGCCGTGACCTCGACAAAGACGTGGGGTGAAACCTGGTATCGTCCTTCGTAATCCGCCCCGTACTTGACCGGCGACGGATGGAAAACCATGCGAGGCATGCCCAGCATCCCGCTCCCGAGCTGGTCGACGCTCACATCGTGGTTGGTCAGTACCACGACGCCCGTGCCGCCGTCGACGCGCGTGAAACCGAGCCAGGAATGATATCCACCGGTCGCTCCGTTGTGCCAGATCACCGGGCGCGACGCGGTGCCGCTCAAGATCCAGTTGTAACCGATCGCAGCCGGGAGATCGGTGAGGTCGCGTTGGCGAGTCGTGCTGCGAACCAGCGAGGCATGCAGTGGCGCGTGTTCGTCGCCGAGGCAGGCCTGGAGCAATTTCGCCATTTCGCGCGCGGAGCTGCGCACCGCCCCGCACGGCGCATAGCCATCGGATTCCCAATTCGACGAGGGGCGACCGTGCCGATGCGGCGGCGCCAATTCGGGCGACGCCGCGCGTCCCGGCAAACCGAGCACCGTCGCTTTCATTCCCAACGGATCCAACACATGCGTTCTCAGCGCGGACTCATAAGAAACTCCCCAAGCCGTCGCGACGGCTTCGCCGAGGAGCGCGACGCCAAAATTCGAATAGGCGGTCTGATGACCCGCGCGGGCGCCGGGCCCGTCGATCCGCAGCGATTCGACCAGGTCGGCGCGGGTGATGCGGGCGTAGGGGTTGCCGCCCACGAGCGCGAGGAGCGGAAAATCGGAAGCGACCTTGGGAAGGCCGGCGCTGTGCGTCGCAAGGGATAGCAAAGTTATCTTGGCCAGCGCGGATTGCGCGGGATCACCGGCGGGCAAGAGATACTCGGCCGCCGCATCGTCGCGGTGCACGCGCCCCATCCGTTCGCTTTCGGCGAAAAGGAGCGCGGTGAAAACCTTGGTGACGGAACCGATTTCAAACTGCGTGTCGGGCGTGATCGGGCGCGGATCCTTTGCGCTATATTTTCCCGCGGAGAAAAACTCCACGCCGTCGCGATCGACCCACGCAACGGAAACCCCGCCCGGCTGGCTCGCGACAAATGCATCGAGGCGCGCCTGGAGGTCGGCCGGCGGCTTGGCGCGGAGGACAACCGCAGCAATCAAACCGAGGATGATCGAGCGAGGGACTTTCACCGGGTCGGAGTCGAAGGGAGATCGGGTGCAGTGGCCATCCTGTTGACGGGAGCCGGTCCCCCCGAACACTCCATCCTCCCACGAACCTGGGCACAAAAAAACCGCCGCGAATGCTCGCGGCGGTTGGAAAGGAAAACAGTGACGCCTTACGAGACGTGGCCCGAGACGAGCTTGGTCATCTCGAACATGCTGACCTTGGACTTGCCATTGAAGACGGCCTTGAGCGCGTCATCGGCATTGATCTGCGTGCGGACCTTCTTGTCCTGCAGGCCGTTCTTCTTGATGTAGGCCCAGAGCTTCTTGGTGAGCTCGGTGCGCGGGAGCGGGGCGGAGCCGACGACGGCAGCGAGTTTGGCGTCGGGCGAGACGGGTTTCATGAACGCGGCGTTCGGTTTACGAGCGGTTTTTTTAGCCATAGTGATTGTGGGTTTAGGGTGCTGAACTGTGATAGCAACGCATTTCTAGAGTGAAAAACGGTCGTTTGCCTAGGAGAAACTTGAGAAATCTCGGTTGGCTTCGCTCTCACGCGCCTTCGTCAACCTGCACGAATTGTTCGTACAACGCCGCGTAGCGTCCGCGCAGCGCGAGCAATTCCGTGTGCGTGCCGCGCTCGATGATCCGCCCTTGGTCGAGCACCAGCACCAAGTCCGCGTGGCGAATCGTGCTCAGCCGATGCGCCACCACGAAACTCGTGCGGCCGCGCAACAACTCGATCAACGCCTTCTGCAGCCGCGCCTCGGTCATGGCGTCGATCGCACTCGTCGCCTCGTCGAGGATCACCAACCGCGGATCTGCCAGCAGCGCGCGCGCGAAGCACACGAGCTGCCGCTGCCCGACCGACAATCCCGCGCCGCGCTCGCCGATGTCCGTGTGGAATCCCAGCGGCAATGACTCGAAGATATCGAGGCAGTCCAGCTGCCGCGCCGCGTTGCGCACTTCGTCCTCGGTCGCATCGGGCTTACTGAAACGGATGTTCTCCATCACGGTGCCCGTGAAGAGGAAATTCTGCTGCTGCACCATGCCCATCTGATGGTGGAGCGAGCGGCTCGTGACCGTCCGGATCTCGCGGCCGTCGATCAGGAGCTCGCCGCCCGTGGGGAGATAAAATTTTGAAACGAGGTTGATGATCGAGCTCTTCCCACTGCCGGTGTGCCCGACGAGCGCGATGGTCTGGCCCGGAGCGACGGAAAAATTCACGCCATGGAGCACGGGGCGGGAGGCTTGGTAACCAAACGTGATGTCCTTGAACTCGACCGCCATGCCGCGCCCGGGCACGGCCTCGAGCGGCGTGGCTTCGGGATCATCCTCCCAATCCGGCTTCGCATCGATCAGCCGGAAAACCCGCTCCGCTCCCGCCATCGCGATCAGCGCCTGGTTGTACTGGTTGCCGATTGTCGCGATCGGCGAGAAGAACAAGTTCGCCAGGAAGAAAAATTGGATCAGGTCGCCGATCGTCATGTAGCCATGGAACGCGCGCCAGCCACCCAGCATCAGCAGCACGGCGATGAAAAACTGACTGTTCAACTCCAGCATCGGAGTGAGGATCGCCGACGTCCGCGCCTGCTCGATGTTGTAGCGGGAATGGTCCGCAAGGAGCGTGCGGAAAAGCCCCAGGTTGGTTTCCTGTCGCACAAAGCCCTGCGTCACGCGCATGCCGTTCACCGATTCCGCGAGCGTCGAAGTCACCCGGCTGAAGCTTTCCTGCGCCGCGCGCGAGAGCTGGCTGAGGCGCATCCGGAAATGGTTGTTCACGAGCCAGAGCACCGGCGCCATCGCGATGACCACGAGGAAGAGCAGCCAGTCGCACCACGCCATCGCGATCGCCGCAAAGATCATCTGGCCGAACTGGATGATGCTGACGAAAAGCACGTCCTGGATGCCTGACCGCACCGTTTCGACGTCGGTCGTCACGCGCCCGATGATGCGCCCGAGCTTGGTCCGATGGAAAAAACTCATCGGCATGCCCTGCATGCGCAGGAAGATCGCGGAGCGCAGCGCGTTCACCACTTCCTCGCCGAGCTCGAGGGCGAAGCGCTGCCGAAAATGAAACACCGCATCCGTCAGGATCGCGAGCACGCCGTACCCGAGCACGGCCCAGGGCAGGACGCCGATCTCGTGGCGGTCGATCGGCCCCGAGATGATCCGGCTCATCGACCAGGTGATCGCCGGAATCTGGATCGAGCGGACCACCGTCAGCACGATCAGCGCATTGCGCTTCGCCGCGAACGGACGCGTGTAAGTGAACAACCGGCGGATCAGTCCCCACTCCAGCGGCTTGAAGTGCTCCTCGTCTTCCTCGTCTTCCTTGCCATCCCGGCGCACGAGCAAACCGAGATCCTTGGGGGGCGGCGGCGTTTTCATGCGGCGCCCTCCTGGTTGGCCCGCGGATCGAGTTCCTTGCCGTCGACCAGCTGGAGGCTCGCGACATGGCGGTACGGGCCGGGGATGCGCATGAGTTCGTCGTGGCTGCCGCGCTGCACGATCCGGCCGTTTTCCATCACGATGATGAAATCGGCCCGGCGCAGCGTGCTGAGCCGGTGCGCGACGATGAACGTCGTGCGGCCGGCAATGGCGCGGTCGAGCGCCTCAAATATCTCATGCTCCGTTTCGCTGTCGATCGCCGCAGTGGGATCGTCGAGCAGCAGGATCGCGGGCTCCAGCAGCACGGCGCGCGCGATCGCGAGCCGCTGACGCTGCCCGCCGGAGAGCGTGTTGCCGCTCTCGCCGAGGACGGTTTCATAGCCCTGCGGCAGCTGGGAAATAAATTCGTGGGCCGCGGCGATGCGCGCCGCTTTTTCGACCTGCGCCTGCGTCGCGCCGGGATGACCGAATGCGATGTTGGCCGCGACGGTGTTCGAAAAGAGGAAGCTCTCCTGGAAGACCAGGCCGATGTTGCGGCGCAGGTCGTCGAGGTGAAGATGCCGCACGTCGATCCCGTCCACGAGCAGGCGCCCGCCCGTCACGTCGTAGAAGCGCGGGATCAAGCTCATCAGCACGCTCTTGCCCGCGCCGGTGGCGCCGAGGATCGCGACACATTGGCCGGGCTTAACCTCGAGATTGATGTCACGCAGGACGGGATCGATGCCGCTGTAGGAAAATTCCACGCGCTCGAACCGCACCGCGCCCTTGAGCTTCGGCACCGGCATCGCATCGGGGGCGCTGCGCACCTCGATCGGCGCATCCATCACCTCGAACACGCGGCGCGCGCCGATCAGCGATTGCTGTACGGAGTTCACGACGCCGGCGATGTTGTTCACCTGCCCGGAAAATTGCTCGAGCAGGCCCGCAAAAACCACGAGCCCGGTGCCGAGCGGGAGCTGGTTGTGCATCACCAGCCATCCGCCATAGCCGAGGAGGATGATCATGTTGATGCGCGTCAGGATGCCGACGGCGGGCGAGAACAGGCTGACCCGCCAGAAAATCCCGAGCTGCTGGTTGAAGACCGCGCGATTGAGGGCCTCGAACTTGGCGCGGTTCTCGGCTTCGCGGCCAAAGCCCTTGGTCACCGCAATGCCTTGGATGCTTTCCGCGAGGTACTGGACCAGCTTCTCCACCAGCGTGCGGTTCTGCGCGTAGGCAGGCTGGATTTTCTTGGAAAACCAAAACGAGATCAGCGCCAGGATCGGGGTCGTTGCCAGGCAGGCCACCGTCAGCATCGGATGCAGGCTGACCATGTAGATCACGTAGACCGTGAGCGAAACGAGCATGATCACGCTCTGGAAAAGTACCTGGTCGAGAAACATGCGCACGGATTGGACGTCGCCGGTGACGCGCGTGATGATCGAGCCGGTGGAGTTGGCGTCGAAGAAACGGAAGCTCAACTGCTGGAGCTTGTCGTAGATCACCGCGCGCAGGTCGACGACGAGCTCCTGCTGGAGGAGGATGTTGATCGAAATCAGGTACGTATAGTTCAACAGCGCCCGGCAGAGCGCCAGCAGGAGGATGAAGCCGGCGAGCAGCGCGATCACCTCGATCGGCTCCCACGTGCTGGGCAGCATGGAGATGTCGATGAAATGCCCCGGCGCCCGAGCCGCGGCCGTGGCGGTGGCATGCAGCACCGGAGCCGGGGGCGAGATCTGGTGCCGGATATAATCGATCCCCAAGCCCGTCAGGCTGAGGCCCGCGAGGCCCATCGTGAGCAGCACCAGCTGGATCCCCAGGACCTTCAGGCAACCCAAACGATAGCGCCATGTCAGGCCCAACAAACGCCGGATGAGCGCGGCATTGGACAAGGGTTCAGCGAGAGGCGTGGAAGAAACGGACATGCGAACGCCAACCACGTTAGGGCTGTGTCCGGCAAAGACACGGAATTTTTCTGAAAGCCCAAAAGTTCATGCCTCGGAATTTTTAACCGCGAATGGACGCGAATGAACGCGAATCAGAAATCCGATCCCCCGGATTTTTCCCGCGAAATTCACCGAAGCGATCTGGATAAAAACCGGTGGCTTGGGTTGAATCTGCGTTCGTCCGCGAAATCCGGGGGAAGCGTTGGTTTCTGATTCGCGTTCATTCGCGTCCATTCGCGGTTAAAAAAATTCGAGACTGGTCGGACGGCCCCCACTTATCGGCGGGTGGGATTGCCCTGGATGTTGTTCTGCTCGCGGAGGGCGCGACGGCGGGCGATTTCTTCCTTCACGCGGTTGAACCGCGCCACTTCGTCCGCGGGTGAAGGATTCAACACCACGGGTGGATTCGGTCCGTTCTGCCCCGCCGCGGGCAAAGGACCCGCAACCGGCGCGGAGGAAATTTTCGACGTGCGCAAGGACAGCGTCAGCACGCGTCCCTGATAATCGAGCGTGACGATATCGCGCGCCACATCGTGCGCCTTTACCATGAAATCGTGGCCCGGCTCATTCAGGCGGCTCCACGTCCCGACGTGCCGCACCGGGTCATAGATGCTGAAGCGATACCCTCCTTCGTCGGCCAGGATGCCGCGCAATTCGAGCGGGTTGTTCTCCGCCGCCGCCGCACCGCTTGCAGCCGGCGGAAGGAAGGGCGAGGTGGGTGCAAGCGGGGCGGCCGCGCGCGCGCCGGGGCCGGCGACGAGGCAGAGGGCGCTGAGGCAACAGGCATGGCGGAGCGACCGAAACATGGAATGGAGGACTGAATATGACGCCGGACCGGGGCGTCAAGTGACGCTGCCGTCAGAGCAAAGTTCCCTTCATGATCACGAAGGCCACGCTGAAGTAGATGATCAGCCCGGTCACATCCACAAGCGTGGCCACGAAAGGCGCGCTCGAAGTGGCCGGGTCAAAACCCAGCCGCTTCAATACCAGCGGCAGCATCGAACCCATCAGCGAGCCCCACAGCACGATCCCCACCAGCGCCAACCCCACCGTGGCCGCCACCAAAATCCAATGGGGCCCGTAAATGTTCGAGAACATCGACCACACCGCGATGCGCAGAAAGCCGATCACGCCCAGGATCAGGCCAAGCGCCGTGCCCGCGACCAGCTCCCGACGCATGATCCGCCACCAGTCCCGCAGGCGAAATTCCCCGAGCGCGAGCGCGCGGATGACCAGCGTCGCCGCCTGCGAACCCGCGTTGCCCCCCGAGCTGATGACAAGGGGAACGAAGAGCGCGAGCACCACGGCGCGCGCGATTTCGTCCTCGAAAAAACTCATCGCCGTCGCCGTGAGCATCTCGCCGAGGAACAACACCACCAGCCAGCTCGCGCGCTTCTTCACCATGCGCGACAGCGCGATCGTGGTGTAAGGCTCGTCGAGGGCCTCGGTGCCGCCGAGCTTCTGGATGTCCTCCGTCGCTTCCTCCTCGGCGACGTCGAGCATGTCGTCGACCGTGACGATGCCGATGAGCTTGCGGTTTTCGTCAACGACCGGAAGCGCCACCCGGTCGTATTTCTTGAACAAATCGAGCGCCTTCTCGCGGTCGTCGGTCGGCGAGAGCATCGCGTAGTTTCCGTCGAGCAGCGACCTCACCGGCAGATCGAGCGGGGACAGTAGGAAACGCCGGACGCGGATGTCGTCCATGATGTGCCCGCCGTCATCGACCACGAAGATCACGTTGAGCGTCTCGCGGTCGTAACCGTGCTCGCGGATGTAGTCCAACGCCTGCCGCACGGTCCATTCGGGATGAACCGCGACGTAGTCCAGCGTCATCATCCGGCCAACGCTGTGCTCGGGATAAGCCAGCAGCGCCTGGGCGACCTGGCGCTCATCGGGGGTGAGCATCGAGAGCAGCTGCATCGCCACGTCGAGCGGCAGCTCATTGAGAAACGAGGTGCGGTCGTCCGGCGGCAGCGCGTTCAGCAGCGCGGCGGCCTGTTCCTGCGTCAGGAGCTTGAGCAGTTTCTTCTGCTCCTCGAGGGGCATGTAGGTGAACGTCATCACCACGAGGTCGCGCGAGCCGACGCGGAACAGCGCGCCCAGCTGGCCGATGGGCAGGTCGGCGATGATCGGGGCCAGGTCGGCCGGCGCCCACGGCTCGAGGTATTTCTTCAGCGCCCCGAGGTCCTTGCGATCCACGAGCGACGTGATCTCCGATTTGACGTTGGCTTGGGCGAGCATCCGCCGAAGGCAGACATGTTGCCGGGAGCGTTTCAATCCTCCGCCGATGGAATCGGCAGATGCCGCTTGCCTTGGAAACTTTGGATACTATCAAAGTTTCCCACGACTTCATATGGTTGCCTCCGCCGACAATTCCACCGCCGCCGCCGGGGCCGCCGACCACTCGCCCAACGCGCGCATCCTCGCGGCCGCGCAGCGGCATTTTTTCGCGTACGGTTACAACGCGGTGACGATGGACGACCTCGCGCACGAGTTGGGGATGAGCAAGAAGACCCTGTACCGGCACTTCCCGGGGAAGGACGCGATCCTCGCCACCATCATCGAGGGGATCGGGCGCCAGATCCGCCTTGAATTGGATGCGGTGCTCGACAACCCCAGGATTTCGTTCTCGCAGAAACTGCGCGCCATGATCGGCGTGATCGTCCCACGACTTGCCCTGATGAGTCCCACGCTGCTGCGCGAACTACAGCGATACGCCCCCAGGATTTTCCAGCGGATCGACGAGCTTCGGCAGCGCAACATCCCGTACGTTTTCGGCCGGCTCTTCCGGGAGGGCATTGCCGATGGCTCCGTGCACCCGGCGCTCGACCCCGATTTCGCGGCGCAGTTCTGGCTCCAGGCGATTCGCGGCCTCTCTCATCCCGATGTCCTCGCGACGACGCGCCTGACCCCCGCCCACACGCTGGAAAAAGCGCTGGACCTCTTTGCCGGCGGCCTCCTGACCCGCGCCGGACGGAAAGACTATGAAAAATTATTCGCCCACTAGGCTCCTCGCGGCGCTCGCGGCCGTGATCGTCCTCGCCGGTTGCACGCGCCGCGAGCCCGTCGGATTCCAGGGTTACTTTGAAGGGGATTTTGTGTACGTCGCCTCGCCGCTGGCGGGTCGCGTCGAAACGCTCTCCGTCCGAAAGGGCGATCGCGTCGAAATCGGCGCGCCTCTTTTCACCCTCGAGCGAAATGCGGAGCTCGCCGCGCAGCGCCAGGCGGCTGACCAACTCAAGGCGGCGGAGGCGCGACTGGAGGACCTGCGCAAAGGATCCCGGCCGAGCGAACTCGCCACCTTCGAGGCACGGCGCGAACAGGCCAGGTCCGCCGCGGAACTCGCCCGGCTCGATTTCACGCGGCAGGAGTCGCTGTTTCAAACGCAGGTGATTTCACCCAGCGAATTCGACCGCGCGCGCCTCGCCTACGAACAAGCCCGGCGCGGCGTCGAGGAACTCACGGCCCAGATCACCACAGCGCAACTGGGCGGGCGCTCCGATGTGATCAACGCCGCCGTCGCGGACGTCAGCGCCGCGACCGCGGCCAAGGAACGCGCCGACTGGAACGTCGATCAGAAAACCCAGGTTTCCCCGAAAGCCGCGCTGGTTTACGACACGCTGTTTCGTGCCGGTGAATTCGCGACTGCGGGCACGCCGGTGGTCGCGCTGCTGCCGCCGGAAAATATCAAGGTCCGGTTCTTCGTGCCCGAGGCCGATTTCAGCACGCTCAAGGCCGGCGACCCGGTGCGCGTCACATTGACGGGGCGTCCCGATGCGCTCAACGCGCGCATCAGTTTCCTCTCGCCGCAGCCGGAATACACCCCGCCCGTCCTCTACAACCGCGCCAATCGCGCCAAGCTGGTTTTCCTCGTCGAGGCCACGGTCGCAGCAGCCGATGCCCGCGATCTCCATCCGGGCCAGCCGGTCGACGTTTCGAAGTAAGCGGGTTTCCCGCCCACCGACCATGACCGCGCCCGCAGCATCCGAACTCGTCATCGACGTGAGAGGCGTGACGAAACGTTTCGGGGACAAGGTCGTGGTCAATGCGATCGACCTCCAGGTTCGGCGCGGCGAAATCTACGGTTTCCTCGGCCCCAACGGCTCGGGCAAGACCACTTTCATCCGCATGCTCTGCGGCCTGCTGACGCCCGACGCCGGATCGGGCACCTGCCTCGGCTATGACGTGCGCACGCAGCAGGCGGAGATCAAACGCCACGTCGGTTACATGACGCAGAAGTTCAGTTATTATGAAGACCTCTCCATCCGCGAGAACCTCGACTTCATCGCCCGCATTTACGCCGTTCCCGATCGCGCCGCGGCCGTGCAGCGCAGCTTGGGGCGCCTCGGCCTGGAAAAACGCAGCCACCAGCTCGCCGGGGAGCTTTCCGGCGGATGGAAGCAGCGGCTGGCGCTCGCCGCGTGCCTGATTCATTCGCCGCACCTGCTGCTGCTCGATGAACCGACGGCCGGGGTCGACCCGAAGGCGCGCCGGGATTTTTGGGACGAGATTCACCAACTCGCCGCGAACGGGCTGACCGTGCTGATCACGACGCATTACATGGACGAGGCCGAGCGCTGCGACCGCCTCGCCTACCTGGCTTACGGCAACCTCCTCACGCGCGGCACGCTCAGCGAAGTGCTCGCGAGCGCAAAGTTGAGCACGTGGACGGTGACGGGCCCCGGCTTGCGCGAACTCGCCGGGGCGCTGCGCGTGCAGCCCGGCGTCGACCAGGTCGTGCCGTTCGGCAATACGCTCCACGTCACGGGCCGTGATCATGAGGAGCTGAAGGCCGCCATCGGCGCCGTGCGTCGGCCCGAGCACGAATGGACGCAGGTTTCTTCGAACTTGGAGGACGTTTTCATCAGCCTGATGGACGCCGCGAAGGACAATTTCGCCTGACCTTCGATGCACCGCTTCACCTTCCATCGCCTGTGGGCCATCGTCCTGAAGGAATTCATCCAGATGAAGCGCGACCGCGTGACGTTCGGCATGATGGTGGGAATCCCACTGATGCAGCTGATGCTGTTCGGCTTCGCGATCAACTCGGACCCGAAGCACCTGCCCACCGCGATCCGGTCGGCCGACCAGGGTCCGTTCTCGCGCGCGTTGGTCGCCGCGCTGAAGCAGAGCGATTATTTCCAACTCGTGCGCGAAACCCAGTCGGAGGCCGAAGCCGCGCGGCTCCTCGAGCTCGGTGAAGTCCAGTTCGTCATCAACATCCCCGTGGATTTTTCCCGCCAGCTGTTGCGCGGCGAGCGGCCCACGGTGCTGGTCGAAGCCGACGCCACGGATCCCGCCGCCAGCGGGCCGGCTTTGGCCGCCGCGCGGACGATCGCCGCCAGCGTGCTCGATCGCGACCTGACCGGGCCGCTCGCCCGCCTGCGCTCGAAAGCGCCGCCGCTGGATTTCCAGATCCACGCGCACTACAACCCGGAAAACATCACCCAGTTCAACGTGGTGCCGGGGTTGATGGGGGTGGTGTTGACGATGACGATGGTGGTGATCACCGCCCTCGCCATCACCCGCGAGCGCGAGCGCGGTACGATGGAAAATCTCCTCGCGACGCCGGTGCGGCCCTTCGAAGTCATGGTGGGAAAAATCCTGCCGTACATCGCCGTCGGCTACATCCAGGTGACGCTGATCCTGATTGCCGCGCGGTACGTCTTTGGCGTGCCGATGGTCGGCAGCCTCGCCCTGATCTATGCGGTCGCGCTGCTATTCATCGCGGCCAACCTCGCCGTCGGCATCACGTTTTCCACCCTGGCGAAAAACCAACTGCAGGCTGTCCAGATGGCCTTCTTCTTTTTCCTGCCGTCCATCCTGCTCTCCGGCTTCATGTTTCCATTTCGCGGCATGCCCGAGTGGGCGCAGTGGATCGGTTCGTGCCTGCCGAACACCCATTTCCTTCGGATCGTCCGCGGAATCCTGCTGAAGGGCAGCGGGGTGGCGGAGATCACGCCTGAACTGTGGCCGCTGCTGCTTTTCCTCGCCGTCGCGATGACGATCGGCGTGAAACGTTACCGGCAGACGCTGGACTGAGTCGGGTTCAGCCCTTCTTTTCCGGTCCGGGTTTCCCGGCCGGGCGAGAGAGCACCACGGTCTGTGTCGGGAAGGCGAACCCGAGGTTGCGGGCCGCGAGCACGCGCATGAAGGCGAGGTTGAGCCGTTCCTTCAGCTTGATCGAGGCCAAGGCGTCGGAACTGACCGTCGCGTAAACCACCAGCACCTCGAGCGAGGTCGCGGTGAAAGTGTTGAAGGTCACGACGACCGAGTTGGGATCGACTTCCTTTTCCTGTGCAATCGCGGCCCGCAAATCCGCCAGCACAGCTTCGATTTCTTGCGGCGGCGTATTGTGCGGCAGCCCCAACGTCTGTTCGCTGCGCCGCTGGGTGAAGCGGGAGAGGTTGACGATCGATTCCGCGGCGACGGTTTTATTCGGGATGATCACAAGGGATCGATCGATGAGCCGGATCTTGGTGGAGCGGAGGCCGATGTCCTCAACCGTGCCCGTGTAGGCGGCGATCTTAACGGTCTCGCCGACTTTGAAAGGCTGGTCGATCGCGACCACGATCGATCCGAAGACGTTCGCGATCGTATCCTGGGCCGCGAGGGCAAAGGCCAGTCCGCCGATGCCGAGGCCGGCCAGGAACGCCTTCACATCCGCCCCGAGGCTTTGCGCGGTAAGCAAGACGCCGAAGATGACGAAGACGACGACCAGGGTTTTTTTGATCCACGGCATGAATGCCGCGATGCCCATCTGTTTCTGCAGCGCGACCTCGTGCGCGTGGTCGAGCAGGGCGTTGAAGGCGCGCAACAACCCCCAGAACAGGACCAGCGAGAAGGCGACCGTGGAGCCGTAGCCGAGTGCTTCGTCGGAGGTTTCGCTGAGCTTCAGCACTTTCAGCGCGGCAAAAATGCCGACCAGCATGACGAAGGTGGCAACCGGAGCCTCGAGCGCCGGGAAAAGTTTGTCGTCGAGCGTCGTCTCCGTCCGCGACGCGAAACGCTTGAGCTGCCTGAAGATGATCCCGGTGACAACCCGGCGCAGGAGCAGCGCGCCCACGATCAGCAGGAGGCTGATCACGTAATGCGTCGCGGTGTTCCCGCTGCTGCGGACATTGAAAAGGTTGAGGATTTCGTCGACAAAATGCTCGAGCAAATCCGGGGGACGCACGCGTGGCCCCGCGGCGTTGGCCGTGACGGCGGCGGCGGCGTTGGTCTTGAGCACCGCGACCTGCGCGTCGTCGGCCTGCTGCGCCGGGCTGACCGTGGTGGCGGCAGCTCCCTTGTCCGCCGGCACCGGATCGGCCGCGCGCGCGGGTGCGGAGATGACCAGGGCGAGAACCGAAAGAAAAAGGACAAATAGCCGTTTCATGGAGCGCCGAAACCAAACGTTCGGGGTTTTGGTTGTCAAAGCCCTCCTGTCCTTCCCCGCCGCACAAAGTCGGCCGGCCAGCGGGCGTCACTGGAAAACCGCGGGGTGTTTCCAGCCCGGGAATCCCCGCTTGCGGCGCAGCTGACGCGCTGGCCATGCTGCGCCGCGATGACGATTTCGCTCGCCCTCCTGGATTCCATGCCCGCCTGGGCGTGGTTCGCGTTTTTCGCGTTCATCGTGGCAATGCTCGCCCTCGACCTCGGCGTGCTGCAGCGCAAGCCGCACGTGGTTTCTCTGAAGGAAGCCCTGGTGTGGTGCGGGGTTTGGTTCGCGCTCGCCATGGGTTTCAACGGTTTGCTGTTCCATTGGCGCGGAAGCGAGGCGGCCCAGGAATTTCTCGCGGCGTACCTCATCGAGCTCTGCCTGAGCGTCGACAACGTCTTCGTCTTCATCCTCGTCTTCGCCTTTTTCCGGGTCCCGGCGAGCCTGCAGCATCGCGTCCTGTTCTGGGGCATCATCGGCGCCGTGGTGATGCGCGCGGTGTTCATCCTGGTGGGCGTAGGCGTGATCGAACGCTTTCACTGGGTGCTCTATATCTTTGGCGTGTTCCTCGTTTACACCGGCGTGAGAATGGCGCTGCCGAAAAAGGACGATGAAATTCATCCCGACCAGAACATCGCCGTCCGCCTGTTCCGCCGGTTCTTCCCGGTTTCCACCCAGCGCGACGCCGGCACCTTTTTCGTGGTGGAGGACGGGCGCCGGCTGGCGACCCCGTTGTTCATCGTCCTCCTCGTGATCGAAACCACCGACTTGGTGTTCGCGCTCGATTCGATCCCCGCGGTCCTCGCGATCACCAAGGACGGTTTCATCGCGCTGACTTCAAATATTTTTGCGATCCTCGGCCTGCGCTCGCTCTACTTCGCGCTCAGCGGCGTGATGCAGGTCTTCCGCTTCCTGAAGTTAGGCCTCGCGGTCATCCTCGTTTTTATCGGCATCAAGATGCTGATTTCACACTGGATCGATCTCACCACCACTCTCTCGCTCGGAGTCATCGGCGGCGTGCTGGCCATGTCCGTGGTCGCTTCGCTCGTCATCC
Source organism: Verrucomicrobiota bacterium (assembly GCA_028293545.1). Classification (GTDB taxonomy): domain Bacteria; phylum Verrucomicrobiota; class Verrucomicrobiia; order Opitutales; family Opitutaceae; genus Opi-474. The sequence continues at coordinate 20,564 of JAQGOP010000047.1, forward strand.
GCGAGCCCCGGCCCGCGAAAAAATAAACGCCGCCCCGCGCTCGGCGGTTCAGGCAAGAAACCGCTCGGCCCACTCCGGGCGAGGCAGCGGCCGCGGTTTCCATTCGCCGAAAATGCGATACCGCCACTTCGCCACGAGGCGGTAGAGCCGATCGCGCCAGCGCGCCGGGATCGCCCCGAGCAAGGCGGCGAATTCCTCCCCTAGTGCGCCACAGGCCCGCAAGGCCGCGAGCGCGCCTTCCGTCCGGAGGAGGTACTCGTGCTTCGTCGGATGGTTCCAATCCGGCACGAAAACGAGGGAATCAAAATCCTCAGTCGGCAATCCATGCGCGCGCAGGTAGCCTTGCGCCGCGCGACCCTGCAGCGGCGCGTACTTCAGCCGTCCCCCGGCATCGAGGCGCAGCAGCAGGCGCACGACGCGGTTGCAGAGTCCGCACTCCCCATCGAACAGCAGCACCGGAGCGGCGGGAGGTGAATTCATGGCACGTCAACCTGCCTCAGGTTTTCTGGCTCGCAAAGACTTCCGCCAAGTCGGCGAGGTCGCACACGACGTCCGCCGCGCGCTCGATGCGCACCGCCCGACGCGGGTCGGAAAAAGAGCCATGCTCCGCATAGCGCACGACGCCGCTATCGAGTTGAAGCTCGAGGCCGCGCGCGCCCGCATCGCGAGCCAAGGCCGTGACCTTGTCCCGCAATTCCGGCACCAGCGCCGCCCGCAGGAAATCAGGCTGGTTGGTTTGGATGAACCACCGCCGATCGAACTCTGCGTCGCCGATCTCGATTTCGCGCGAACCGAACACCTCCATTACCTTCGTTCCAAAACCCTGCAGGCGTAAATGAAACGTCAGCCCGCCCGTCGACTTCGGCGTCGCTGCAATCGCGCTCCACTGCACCCGGGATTTTCCCGAGCCGGTGGAAAACGGATAGACTTCCACGAACTTCTCCCGAATGCGCCCGCTCGCCCGAGCCTCCCGATAAAAAATCCCAAGTGACGGGACCTGCGCCGGCACGGCGAGGGCGAGGGTGTCAGCAAGGCGCTGCAGCCCGAGGTAAGAACGCTTCGACTCCGCCGCGACGGCCCAAAGCACCAAGCCGAGGACCCCGGCGAACATCACCAGCATGAACAAGGCGGTCGTGGCGATCTGCATGGCGGCAGTGTCCATCGGCGGGAGCTTCGACCGCAAAAGTAAAAGGAGCGCAGGCCGCCCGCCCCTGGGCGCGAGGGGGGAACCGCCGACCCAAGCGCGCTACTATATCTCCGCACTGCGCGGGAGTTTACCTTCCGCGCTCCCCAAAAACCAATCCACCACCCAATGAAAACGAAATATCTCCGCGCCCTCGGATTGCTGCCGGCGCTCGCCCTCATGCTGGCCGTCCCAGCCCGCACTTCGGCCACCGAAGCCACCGCCAGGATGGCGTCCGACACGGCTGAACTTCGCGGCGACGCGGCGAAGGCCTCGCTCAAGGAACTCGATGCCGAACTCGATGCACTCGACGAAATGGTCGACAACGCCCCGACCCCAGAGGAAAAGGCCGCCGCCAAAGCGCGCATGGATGCGCTGAAGGAACGCCGCAGCGAGCTGCGGAAGACGTACGCCAAGGCCCGCTACGATGAACTCAAAGCCGATGTCCGCGCCGAATCCAACCGGCTCGGCGCCTGGACGAAGCGCACGTTCACGCGCGACAAGACCGAAAAGGCCAAGGACGACATGAAGGATGCCGCGGCCGACGCGAAGGACGCAGCCAAGGACGCGAGCGCGACGGGTTACGCCTACGCGAACTCCACCGGCGCAGCCATCGACATCGCGGCCTACAAGCTGCGCCCGACGGACACCAACAAGGAGGAGGCGAAGGCCGCGCTGAAGGCGCTCAGCCAAAGGATCGAAACCCTTGAGGACCGCGCCGAAAAAATGCCGAAAGGCCCGGATCGCGATGCGGCCAAGCGTCACGTCAAGGCGCTCGAGGACCGCAAGGACGACCTCAAGCACAACTTCAACAAGGCGCGTCTCGATGCACTGATTGACGACGTGCAGGCGTCTTGGAACTGAGCGAATCCTATCAAGAAAAACGGCCGGACCCCGCAAGGGCGTCCGGCCGTTTGTTTGATGACTGATCGAACTCTCGCCAGTCGCCCTTAAGCGACCGCGATTTTACGGGGCTTGAGCGCTTCGTGCTTCGGCAGCGTGACATTCAGCACGCCGTCGCGCAGCTCGGCGCCGATCTTGTCGGCGTCGATCGCGTTGTCGTGCGTGAGCGTCAGCTCGTAGTTGGCGTCCGGCGTCTCACGATAAACCGAGGTCCAACCGGTGGGCTGGGCCCAGGTGCGGCGGCCCGTGATGCGGAGTTCGTCGTTTTCGGCGGTGATTTCGAGGCCGTCTTTGGCGACGCCCGGCAGCTGGACGGTGACGCGATAAGCCTCGGCCGTCTCCAGCACGTTGTAGGCGGGCTTGACCGCGGCGGAAGTGGCGCAGGCACCACCCTCGGCGCATGTTTGGGCGGCGGGGCGATTCACAGTAGGAGTGGAATTATTAAACAATGACATGGTAATTTTGTGTTGGTGGGAGTGAGCGATTACGCGGTGAAGTTACTTCACCTCCACGGTGATCTTCTTCGGCTTGGCCTCTTCGCGTTTCGGCAACGTGACGGTCAGCACGCCGTTCTCGTACGCAGCGGTCACTTGATCACCCGAGACATCGGCGGGAATCGCTAGCGAGCGATTGAGTGAGAACGATTGCCCAGCCTGGCTTTCGGTCGCGGCGATTTTGCGCGTCGCGGTGATGCTCAGGTTGCCGTCCGTCATCTCGACTTGGATGTCGTCGCGACTGACGCCGGGGAGTTCAGCGCGAACGTAGGCGTTGCCTTCGTCTTCGTAGAGATCGACCGGGAATTGCGAAGCGCTCGACGGAGCAACCGCACTGAACAGGCGGTTAATCTCGGACTCGAAGCCGGACCATGGCGAACGGGAGTAGTCCGCGGGAAAGCGAACCAAGCTGCGGTAGGAAGGATAATTGTAACGTACGATTCTCATAATGTGTTGGTTTGAGTTGGCGGGCATGGAGCCCATTGATGGCGCTCCTATCTGCAGGTGTGGTGCCGACTGTTAATTCTTCATAAAACTCTCGGCGGAAAATACTTAGTTTTTCTGCGGGTTTACCCTACCGCGTCGCGATGTCAGAGTGCGCCGTCACACCTGCGCTAAAACGCGCTTCTCGTCGGAGGGCAGGCACCACGAAGTACACGAAAAAGAATACCCATTGAAAATGTTCAGTGGGTAGCTGCGAGCGTAAGCCGGTGGTTCAGCGTCTTACTTTCGTGTGTTTCGTGTATTTCGTGGTGCCTCCCTCCGAATCTGAATCCTCATTTCCAATATGCCGGAAAAATTCCGTGCCGATCAGGAACATCCGTGGTTCATTGTCCGTCCTCCTCGCATGAGCTTCGATTTCGACCACCCACCCGCACGCCTCGGCACTGACTCCCAAAAATGGCAGAAATACGCCGGGAAGGATATCCTGCCGATGTGGGTGGCGGACATGGATTTCAAATCGCCGCCGGCCATCACCGAAGCACTGGTGACGCGCGTCGCCCACGGCATCTACGGTTATGCGCGCCCGGTACAGTCCACCACCGACGCGATCGTCGCGGCGATGGCTTCGCGGTATGGCTGGAAAATCGAGCCCACGTGGATCGTCTGGCTCCCGGGATTGGTCGTCGGCTTGAACGTCACGGCGCAGGCCTTCGCCGAGCCCGGGGATGAAGTGCTGACGCTGTCGCCGGTTTACCCGCCGTTCATGACTGCGCCCAAAAACAGCTCGCGCGTATCGCGGCAGGTCCCGTTCGAGCTCGTCGACGGCACGTGGCGGATCAACTGGGAGGCCCTGGAACGCGCCGTCACGCCGCGCACAAAACTTTTTTACCTCTGCAATCCGCACAACCCGCTGGCGCGCGTCTGGCGCCGCAATGAGCTCGAGCAGCTCGGCGCCTTCTGCCTGCGGCACAAGCTCGTGCTCTGCTCCGACGAGATCCATTGCGACCTCATCCTCAATCCCGAGCTCAAGCACATCCCGACAGCGCTGCTCTCGCCGGAAATTTCGTCGCGGACCATCACGCTCATGGCGCCGAGCAAGACCTACAATATTCCCGGCCTCGGCACGTCGTTCGCCCTCATCTCGGATGCGATGCGCCGCACGCAGTTCGTGCGTGCGACCGCGGGAATCGTCGCGGAAGTGAACGTGCTCGGGTTCACCGCCTGCGAAGCCGCATATCGCGACAGCGAACCGTGGCGCCTTGCGCTGCTCGATTACCTGCGCGGCAATCGCGACCACCTGCTCGATTTCGTCGCGCGCGAGCTTCCGGGCGTGAAAGTCGAAGCCCCCATCGAGGCCACCTACCTGGCCTGGCTCAACGTGGCGGCGCTCAATCTACCCGACCCGATCGCGCATTTTGAAAAACACGGCGTGGGCTTGAGCGACGGTGTTTTTTTCGGCGCGCAAAAGGGCCAGTACGTGCGGATCAATTTCGGCTGCACCCGCGCGACCTTGGTCGAAGGCCTCCAGCGCATGAAGCGGGCAGTCAAAGCGACCTGAGTGGACGGCGCCTCGGTTCCCATGCGCATCGGCCCGTACGAACTGTCATCGAACCTGTTTCTCTCGCCGCTCGCGGGCTATACGAACCTGCCCATGCGGGAAACGATCCGCGAACTCGGCGGGTTGGGCTGGGCCACGACAGACCTCGTCAACGCCCGTTCCCTCATTGAGCGGAATCCCACCGCGCTCAAACTCGTGGCCTCGTCCGCGGCCGACCGACCCCTTGCGATCCAGCTTTTCGGCAGCGTGCCGGAGGAAATGCGCGACGCCGCGCTGATCTGCGAGTCGCTCGGGGCCGAGTCGGTTGACATCAACATGGGCTGCCCGGTTCGCAAAGTCGTCAACATCGGCGGCGGCTCCGCCATGATGACCGAACTCGGCAAGACCGCGGCGCTGGTGCGCGGGATGATCGCGGCGGTGAAAATCCCGGTGACGGCGAAAATGCGCCTCGGTTGGGACGACGACAACCTGACGGCGCCGGATTTGGTGCGGGTCTTGGAAGATGTCGGCGTGGCCGCTGTTTTCGTGCACGGCCGCACGCGAGCCCAGGGCTTCAGTGGCACCGTGAATCTCGACGGGATCCGCAGCGTCGTCGCGGCCGCGCGGAAAATTCCCGTGATCGGAAATGGCGACGTCACCACGCCCGAGGCAGCCAGGCACATGATCGACGAAACCGGCTGCACTGGCGTGAGCATCGGGCGCGGGGCATTTTACGACCCGTGGATTTTTCGGCGGACCGATCATTACCTTCGCACCGGCGAACTCACGCCCGAGCCAATTTTCGCGGAACGCATGGCGGTGCTGCGCCGCCATTTCGAACGTTACGTGGCTTTTTACGGGGAGGAGCATGGCTCGCGCCTGTTCCGCAAAGTCGCGCCGTGGTACGCCAAGCGCTTCGGGCCCGCGAAAAGTTTCAAGCGCCGCATCATCACGATCACCTCGCGTGCGGACTTCGACGCCGCGGTCGCCGAGTACCTCACGTGGCGCGCGCCTTTCTGCGATGAGCAGGGCGAGCTGCTGCCGAAATTCCGGCCCGCACCGATGGTCGCATCCTTCATGGCGGAGGAAGGCGACGAACCGGCCGTGCGCTCGTCGATTCCGGTCCCGAAGGGGCCGGTCGAAGTCTGGTAGCGCGTCTTGCGCAGGGCGGCCGTGCGGGCAAGCCTCGCGGCATGCCCAACGTCAGTCATTTCTGGGAACTCATCCTCGGCACGGTCGTTGCGCTGCTGCCGTTGATCAATCCCCTCACGGCCGCACCCACGTTCCTGGCGATCACGGAGGGTGACACGCGCGAGCGTCGGCTGCAGCAGCTCCGCATGGCGTGCATCTACATGGTGGTCATCCTCGTGAGTTTCCTCATCGGCGGGACGTTCATCATGGGCTTCTTCGGCCTGTCGATCCCGGGCCTGCGCATCGCCGGCGGTCTCCTGGTCGCGGGCATCGGTTCCACCATGCTGATGGGGCCGCCGCGCGACCCGAACGAACAGCAGGCTGAACGCGCCGCGCGCGCCAAGCGCGACGTTTCGTTTTCGCCGCTCGCGATGCCGATGCTGAGCGGGCCGGGTTCGATCGCGGTGACGATTGGCTTCACTTCCCTCGCGACGCAGTGGGTCGACTACATCGCCATCATCCTCGGAATTGCGACCGTCGCGATCATCACCTACGTCACGCTGCGCTTGTCGGAACGCGTGGTGCGCGTGATCGGGGTGAACGGCATGAACGCGCTGTCCAAGGTCATGGGCTTCCTGATCCTCTGCATCGGAGTCCAATTCGTCGTGAACGGCATCCTCAACATCGCGACCGACCCCGCGCTGATCCGCAGCATCCGCGACGCCATCATGAGCAGGTAGGCCGCAGGATTTGAATGTAGCGCAGGCATCCTGCCTGCTTTGTTCCGCCTGCGATCCACTCCGTTCAAAAATCCTGATGCCCGGGATATTCCTCGTGGAGCGGAACGGCGGCGTGGACTCGGCGTCAGCAGGCAGGATGCCTGCGCTACAAAGTCCGCGGCCGGATGCGGACTTCCCCCTCGACCGCACCGGTCAGACGTGTTGGGTTGCCGCCCGATGCCCCCCAGCCTGCTCTCTGCCCCGGAGGACAAGATTTTTGCCCGCGCCGAGTGGATCTGGCCCTATGACCATCGCTGGGACCTGCACAATGCGTATGCGCTTTTCCGCCGGGACTTCACGCTCCTGCGCGTGCCGCACCGGGCCCCGCTGTTCATCACCGCGGACCAGTCGTATCATCTCTATATCAACGGGGCCTTCGTCGGTCGCGGACCTGCGCGCGGATTCCAGTCACATTGGCCCTACGACGAAATCGACGTGGCTCGCTGGCTCGTCCCCGGGCGAAACGTCATCGCGGTCCGCGCGCACAACCCCGGCTTCAGCAATTTCCAATATGTCTCGGCCGGTTACGCCGGCCTCCTCGTCGCCGCCCACTGGGGCGCGGTGCGGATCCACAGCGACGCCGATTGGAGATGCCGGCTTCAGCCGAACGTGATCCGCGACACCGTCCAAGCCAGCCAGCAGCTTTTTTCACAAGAGCATTTTGATGCGCGGCTGGGACTGCTCGATTGGATGAATTCGGATTTCGATGACGCGGGCTGGGGCAAGCCCAAGGGCCAGCGCCCCGGCGTGCTGCCGTGGGCCAACCTTGAGCCGCGGGGAATCCCGCAGCTCTTCGAGGAAGCTTCGCGCCCGGGGCGCGTCATCGGCAGCGGCGCAGGCGCGTGCGGCGCCGGCTGGGAGCAGGCGCGCAATCTCTATCTGCTGCGCCAAGGCGAGGACCATACGCATGCGATTGCCACCGGTGACGCCGGGCAGCTCGAAATCCCGGCGTCGGGCGACGGACAGTTTCGCAGCTACCTCATCGACCTTGGGAAACCGGTGGTGGGAAATTTTTCCATCACCGTCGGCGGCGCGCGTGGCGGCGAAACGATCGACTTCGTCTACACCGAGATAATTTCGCCGGAAACCCTGGAGCCCGCCCTGCGTTTTCCGGATGGCAGCAGCGTGTCGTTCAGCAGCCGGCTGATCTGCCGGGCCGGTCGCACCGAGCACATGTTTTACCATCCGTATGGTTTCCGCTACGCGATGATCGTGGTGCGAAATTCCTCCGCGCCGTTGACCGTTTCTCTCTGGTTGCGACGCACCGGCTATCCCGTCGAACGGCGCGGATCGTTCCAAAGTTCGGACCGCGGGCTCGAGCAGATCTGGGAAACCTGCGCGTGGTCCCAGCAGAACTGCATGCTCGATGCGTACGTCGACACGCCGTGGCGCGAGCAGGCGCAGTGGTGGGGCGATGCGCGGGTGCAGGCGTGGAACACGTTTCATCTCAGCGGCGACGCACGGCTGTTTCGGCGCGGCATTTATCAAATCGGCGCGCAGACCACGTTTGACGGCCTGACGTACGGCCACGCGCCCACGATGGCGCATAACTGCATCATTCCCGATTTCACGCTGATCTGGATTGTCACGCAGTGGGATTATTACTGGCAGACCGGCGATCTTCAGCCGTTCCGCGACCAGCGGGCGGTGATCGACGGGGCGCTCGGGTATTTCGCCGCCCACACCGGCAAGGACGGGCTGGTGCACTACGATCCCCGCTACTGGCTGTTCCTCGATTGGACGGAGCTGCCGCGCGACGGCGCTTCGAGCATTTATAATTTGTGGCTGCTGATTGCGCTCGAGCGATTGGCCGAAATGCACCGGCTCTCTCGCGACGCGGAAGCATCCGCGAAATGCACTCGTTGGGCGGCGCGGCTCCGCACGAAATTGCGGACGCTGGTGAATTCGCGCGGGCTGATGAGCGACGGCTACGATGCGAAGGGGAAGCTGCTCCGAAGCACTTCACCCCACGCGCAAACCCTGGCCTTGATGACCGGTTTGGCGCCGAAGTCCGGTGCGGTGATGGAAGACTTTCTCCTCGAATACCTGCGCGATGAAAGCCCGCACACCGCCAAACCCAGCGCATACTGGATCACGTATGTTTATTCGCTTCTGACCGACCTCGGCCACGGTGCGAAAGTCATCTCCCATCTTCGTCCGCGCTGGGAACCCATGGTTGCCCAAGGTTCGACGTTCGAACTTTTTCAGGACCATCCGGAGTTTCCGATCAGCCATTCCCACGCCTGGTCGGCGCACCCGCTTTTTCACCTGATGGGAATCATCGGGGGAATCCGCCAGGTCGCGCCCGCTTGGAGGAAAATCCGTTTCGCTCCCGAGTTTGTGGGCGTATCCGGCGGCGCAACGGTGCCAACGCCCCGCGGCGCCATCAGCAGCCAGTGGGAACGGCGCGACCAGCAACTCCACGTCGAACTGAATCTGCCGCGCGGGATCACGGCGACGGTCGCATTCGAAGGACAGCCTTCGCGCCACGTCACCGGCAAAAATCGCTGGACGCTGCGGGCGTAGGGCCCGGCGAGTCGCCGACGGGCGGCGCTACGCCGCTCAGTAACGGCGCGATACCGACGCGCCGGAGGAATCCTTGAAAATGATCGTTTTCGTCGCGGGATCGACCGTCTCGAAGCGGATCGCCAGGCCGGCGTCGACGGTTTCACCCGCGCGAATCAGGCGGCCGTTGATGAACGCGCGTGACGGGCTGCCTTGGAACACCCCGCTGATCTTGGCGTCGGCCACGAAGGTGCGGAAAGACTGGCTGGCCTCGACCTCGGCCTCGACCGCTTGGGTCGTCACGGTCACGCCCGGCGCGAGATCGGTGGTCGCATTCGAACTGGTTTCGCCCGATCTCGGCCGCGGCTTGACCACGTGCGCATCGGGGCGCTCAACCGGCTCCGGAACTTTTGCCACTTCGGTTTCGGGGGGAGGGGTCACAACTTCCGGCGGAGCGGTAACCACGGGCCGCGGCGGCGGGATGCGGGTCGAGGGCGGCGGGGGCGGATTGATGAATTTGAATTTCGCGATCGCGAGGATCGACGCTGCCAGTCCGATGCTGAGCAATCCGACCAGCAGGAGCTTGAGAACTTTCCGACGGCGGGTCGCCGCGGCGAGCGCGGAAGGCGGGATCCGTCGGCCGGGAGGACCCGGGCGCCGCACGCCGGGACGCGGAACATTGGGCCGCAACAGAACCGTGGGGCCAGCCGGCGGAGGCGCTCCTCCTTCGGACAGCGGCGGAACCATGACGGGAAAAGGCGGGGGCGATTTCTCGGCGTCCTCCTCGGGTTCATCCGCCGCCGCGGCTTCGATCGCTGCGCCGGGCACCTTGATCTTGAGTTTGATTTTCGGCTCTTCCGGCGCAGGCGGGGCCGGTGGCGCTTCGGCGGCGGCCTCATTTTCGGCCGGCAGTTCCGGCGGCGCCCCGGATTCAGCCGCCGCTTCCGGTTGCGGGCTGAGCTTCGGCTTCAGTTTGAAACGTTCGGCCGATGGCGCCGGCTCGGGTTCGGGAGTCGCAACGGTTTCAGAGGCAGGCTGGGCCGTTAATTTCGGCTTGAGACGGATTTTCCCACCTTCGGGCTCGGGCGGAGCGCCGGGCGCCGCGGGCGCAGGCGGAGGGGTTTCTCCTTCCGGCCGCTGGCGCGGCTTCAGGCGAAGCGAAGGAGGCGGAGTCTCGTCACTCATGCGGTAAAAAAATGAAAACTAATTTTTGGCTGGCGCGAAACCAAAAAGATTCCCTCGCGGTCAATACCGGTCATCGTAGCTTTTCTTCAACAGCTTTATTTATGAAACGTGCGCTCCTCATCATCCTCATGTTGCCTTTGTTTGCTGCCACGGGTTGCTGGCATCGAAAGGGCAAGACCAAGGAAGTTACTGCGGTCGCCACCGATGTCGAGGAAGGCTTCAAACAACGTTGGGTCGACAAGCGCGCGGGTGAGCTCGTGGCCCTGGGGCAGCAGAATGATGCCGCGCGCCAGCATGCGATTGAGGAGTTCCAAGCTCGCTACACTTACCTCCGGACCGCCGGGAAATGAGCAGTGACGCCAGCCGGGGCGCCGCTCGCGGCGCCCTCGCCGCTGCTGGCTGCTATTTTTGCTGGGGGCTGTTCCCGATTTACTGGAAACAGCTGTCCGCGATCTACGCCGCGCAAATCATCGCGCACCGCCATGTGTGGTCGCTGGGCTTCGTCCTGATCCTGATGGGCGCGGGCGCCGGATTTTCCGAGCTGCGCGCCGCCCTGTTCTCTCCCATCGCGTTGAAATGGCACGCACTCAGCGGGGGCCTCCTCACCGTCAATTGGCTCGTTTACGTCTGGGGCGTGAACCATGGCCACGTCCTCGAAACCAGCCTTGGCTACTTCCTGGTCCCCTTGGTCAACGTCGCTCTGGGCCGCCTTGTCCTGCACGAACGCCTCCGGCGCGCCCAATGGATCGCCATCGGCTTCGCGGTCGCCGGCGTCACGCTGCTGCTCGCCGGCCTGGGGCGCCTGCCGTGGATCGCCCTTACGCTCGCGGTCACCTTTGGAATTTATGGGCTGCTCCGGAAGAAATCCCCGCTGGGGCCGCTCATCGGTTTGGGATTGGAAACGCTGCTGCTTTTCCCGTTCGCGCTCGGCTACCTGATCTGGACCCAAGCCAACGGGACGGGAGCCTTGGGACGGGTCGGCGTGCCTGAGCACATCATGGTGTTCGCGGCCGGCATCGTGACCGCGATCCCGCTGCTGCTCTTCGCCTATGGCGCGCGGCGGATCCGGCTCTCGACGCTTGGCTTGCTCCAATACATCGCGCCGACGGTCCAGTTCATCCTCGGCGTCTGGGTTTTTCACGAGCCGTTCTCCCGGGAACGCGCCGCGGCGTTCGCCTTCATCTGGTGCGGGCTGGCGCTCTACACGGCAGACAACCTGTGGGCGCAGCGGGGGCGTGAAGTTAAAGGCTGAAAGTTGAACGCGGAAGGGCAGGAGCGCTTTGTCCCCGCTCGTTCGGTGTTTTGGTCGAACCGCTCGAGTCCGAATCCGAGCTTACAATTTTCAACTGTCCGGCCCTTTCAAATTCCCCCATCCGCCCTCAGTCCGCCTTGATTTCGAGCAGCTCGATTTCGAACACCAGCGTGGCGTTGCGCGGGATGCGGCCGGATTGGCCGCGCGTGCCATAGGCCAGCTCCGGCGGGACGATCAGCAGCCGGCGCTCGCCGCGTTTCATTTGGGGCAAAGTATAATCCCAGCCTTGGATCACCTGCTCGCGACCCACGCGGAAAACGAACGGCTTAGCGGGGTTGGCCGATTGGTCGAACGTCGTGCCATTGAGAAAACTGCCCTTGTAGAGCACCGCGACGGTTTCACCGGGCAGCGGATTGAGGCCCGTTCCCTCGCGGAGGATGATATACCGGATGCCGGTGCTGTCCTTTTTGGCGCTGGGCCATTTCTGCTGCACGATTTCCAGGTCTTCCTCCGGCAGCTTCTCGCGTTGCGCGTGAAGAACAGGGACCGCCAGCAAGGCCAGCAGGAGCACAGAGAGACGAATGAGGGGGGAACGCATGGCAGGGTTTTCTTTAGTGGAGATTAAACGAATGACACGGACTTTTTCATCGCCGGGTGCGCCGCCGCCAGCGCCAGCGCCCGGCCGAGCAGCGTCCGGCCCGGTTCCATCCGGTGCCACGGGGACGCCCCCGATGGATGCGGCAGCGGAATGCAGTCGGCGAGGTAACCGCGGTAGTTGATCTGGAACGACTGCCCGATCGTCTCGATCAGCGGGCGCTCACCGAGGAATTGCGAGATGGCAAGTTTCCCGACGGGCAGCACCAACTGGGGTTTCAAGAGGGCAAACTCGCGCTCGAGCCACGCGGAGCAATTCGCGATCTCGTCCGGCGCCGGCACACGATCGCCGCCCTCCGGCCGTTTCCCGGGAAAACAGCGGCAGACCGCGGCAAAATAGATCCCATTGCGAACCTCGTCCTCCGTCCAACCCGGAGCTTGGGCGAACCATTTGAAGAGTGTCTTGCCCGCGGTCCAGGCGAAGGGTCGCCCCAGCACTGGCTCCTTGTCGCCCGGCGCCTGGCCGACCAGCAGGACGCGGCTCAGCGTCGGACGCCCGACCACGGGAGGACGGTGCATCCGCGGGCAGCGCACGCAGGCGCGCAGCTGCGCGAGGTGTTCTTCGACGGTTGGGACTTTCCTGCTCATCGCGCCGATGCTGGGGAATGCCCGCACCGGCGCGCAAGCCCGGGAAGTCTCAATAACGTGCGCGCCGGCGTCCACCGCCGCCGCCAAAACGCTGCCAGCCACCCTGGCGGCTCTGCTTGGCGTGCGCACCCGCCTTCGAATCGAGCACGTGCGCAGGACGGGCCACGATCGGCTTGTAATCGAATCCCTCGAGCTTCAGCTCCGGGATTTTCTGCCCAATGAAGCGCTGGATGTCGCGGATGTCCCCGGCGTTCTCCGGCGTGACGAGCGTGAACGCGTCGCCGACGGCCTGCGCGCGGCCAGTGCGGCCGATGCGGTGGACGTAATCCTCGGGTTTTTCCGGGACATCGTAATTGATCACGTGCGACACGCCCGCGACGTCGATGCCGCGCGCGGCGATGTCGGTCGCGACCATGACCTCGTACTTGCCCGATTTGAAACCCGCGAGCGCCTCGATGCGCTGGTTCTGGGAACGGTTCGCGTGGAGGACGGCGACGGAATGGTTCGCAGCCTTGAGGCGGCGCGCGATCTTATCGGCGCCGTGTTTCGTGCGCGAAAAAACGAGGACGCTGTCGAAGTCGGTCTTGGCCAGCAGCGCCTCGAGCAGCTCGAACTTCTGGTCGAATGCCACGGGATAGAGCGCGTGGTTGACGGAGGCGTTGACGGAACGGGCCACGCCGATCTCGACCTTGGTCGGATTGCGCAGCGCGAAGGACGCGACCGCCGCGATCTCCGGCGGCACGGTGGCCGAGAAAAACAGCGTCTGGCGATCGCGCGGGCAGCGCGCGATGATGTCCTTCACGGCGGGCAGGAAGCCCATGTCGAGCATGCGGTCGACTTCATCGAGGACGAGAATGCTGATATCCTGGAGCGAGATGGTGCGCTCCTTGAGGTAATCCATCAGGCGGCCGGGAGTCGCGACGATGATGTCGACGCCGCGGCGGAGTTCGGTGCGCTGGGTGCCGTAGCCGACGCCGCCGAAAATGGCGACGGTGCGGAGATCGGTGAAGCGGGCGAAATCGCGGAAGGCGGTTTCGACCTGGGCGGCGAGTTCGCGGGTCGGCTCGAGCACGAGCACGCGGGTGCGGCCGTGGGTGCCGAGGCGCGTGAGGATCGGGAGCGCAAAGGCGGCAGTCTTGCCGGTGCCGGTCTGAGCCGACGCGATCAAGTCGCCGCCGGTGAGCACAGCCGGGATGGCGCGCAGCTGAATGGGAGTGGGATCAGTGTACCCGGCGGCTTGGACGCCGCGGAGGACCTGATCGGAAAGATTGAGAGCTTTAAAAGGCATGAAACGGGGCCGCGTCAGAGCGGCATATAAGGACGTATAAAAAGAAAAAGGACGGAGCCCGCAAAGGAGCTCCGTCCCTCGAAAATCAGTTCGTTAGAACAGATCGATTAGTAGCGGCGCTCGCCACGATCACGGTCGCCACCACGGCCACCGCCACCGCCGCCGAAGCCACCGCGACCACCACCGCCGCCACCGCCGCCGCCGAAACCACGGCCGCCACCGCCGAAGCCGCCACCCGGGCGCTCTTCCTTGGGACGTGCCTCGTTGACGGTGAGCTGACGACCACCGAGATCGGTGCCGTTCATCTTTTCCGTAGCAGCTTTGGCTTCTTCAGCCGTGCCCATGGTGACGAACGCGAAACCGCGGGGGCGGCCGGTCATCTTGTCCATGGCGACGTAAAGGTCAGTCACGGAACCGAACTGCCCGAAAGCAGCGCGGAGTTCATCTTCGGTGGTCTTGAAGGACAGGTTACCGACGTACAATTTTGAGTTACTCATGTGATGTCTCGATGATCCTACCGTCCGCTGCCAGTTCCGTTCCCACCGTGGGTTTCGAAATCATCACTTAAGCAAGAGCTCAGCCTACGACTCACCAGACGCTGTCATCTAACGTTTTCTCTATCGATCAGGCGCTTAAGACACCCAACAAGGTCGCGATAGCAAGGATATTTTCCGACCCGGCTCCGGAGCCCGCCTCAGCCGAACCACCGGTCGACCTCGCGCCGCTCGCGTTTGGTCGGTCTACCGCTGCCCTTTTCCCGGTCCAGGACATGCTGCAGCCTCTGCTCGCGCAGTTTTTCGAATTCGGATTCCGGCGTGAGGTCCGTGCAATATTGCGGGACCAACTTGGCGCCCACCCGCGATGCCGGGTCGCCGATCACGCGCAGCGTGCGGCGAATCACACCCTGGCGTACGATGATGGTTTCGCCGGGATGGACATCCCGCGCCGGCTTAACGGGCAGGTCGTTGATCTCGACGCTGCCCGCGTTGATTGCCGCGGTCGCGAGGGCGCGGGTCTTGAAGAGCCGTACGGCCCATAGCCACTTGTCGATCCGCACGGTGTTAGGCGACGCTCAGTGCTTGAATAGATCACCCATGCCCGGCATCGAGAGTTCGGTGTAGCCCGCGGTGCTGAATTCCGAGTCGGGCACTGAAGTCTTCTCGACCTTGGTCACTTCCATGCGGGCTTCTTCCACGCCCTTCGCATCACGGATAACATAGCGCAAAGGAAAGAAATTCCCGTCGCGCACGAAACTTTCCCATCCCGGAGGCGGCGCACCGCGGCCTGCCATCGGGTTCCCCGACATCGACATGAACGTGCCGAGGCCCTTGCCCAGCCACAGCTCCGCAGTTCCCCCGTTTTCAGTCGTCATCTTGTACTCGGTCGCCGTGTAGCCGGCGATGGTTTCAGTCCGACCAGTCGCGACGGGCGGCGCCATTTCGTGACCCGAATGAGTTTTTGTCGGCGTCGCCGCAGGCTGGGGAATCGCACGACGCATGAACATTTTTTGGCCGCCGCTATCCATGAGGATGATCATCTCCCGGGCCTTCAGGTCGTAGATCATGCCGCCCAGTGCGCCGCCGCCCCGGCCAGCTTTCTCGATCTGCGGGTTGATGCGCATTTTTCCCTCTTTCATCACGTAATCCATGCTCATCTTTTCGTTTTTCTTGCCGGCGACGATGTCCATGTGAACACGTCCTTCGAAGGAATCGGCGGCCGAAACCGCAATTGTCGTGACCAAGGCGAAAGCCGTGGCGACCAAGCCGCGGCGGAGGGAGGATAAAGACAGTTTCATAGGGTGAAAACAGCTTGGGAGGTTGGGCTAAACAAAGGGCCGACTGGCCTTCGGTGTAGCAGCCCAAACCATCTCGGCAAGACTCAGTATGCGGTCCCGCCGGCCTCCGACCGGCGAAACTGCTATCCACTCAGCCCCCGGATATGACCGGAAGGAAATGGAGATAACGCCGCGGTCATCGAATGCCGCGGCGCCCTGTAATCAGCCAGATTTCGCGCGCTTGAAATCGTCCTGGAGCCAGTCGTCGATCAACCCCTTTTCGAAGCGCAGGTTGTCGTCACGGTTGATCGAGAGTTTCATCATGAAAGCGAGATCGCGCAGCTGGCGTTTGCCTTCCTTCACGACTTTCCCGGTGCTGTCGACGAGCTTGAAGTCGAGGTCGATCTTCGGCGGATAAATGTCCTTCACCACCCGCACGTCCGTCATGCTCGGGCCGCGCCATGGCTCATAATCGCCGGCGAGGTCGATGTCCGTGACGTTCACGACGAGCTTCTGCCCTTCCGGGACATACCGCTTGGCGCGCAGGTCGATGTAATCCCTCAGCTGGTCAAGGATGCCGTCGCGCCCCTTGTCGCTGCCCATGTAAGCATCGCGAACATCGGCGAATTTTTCGGGGTGGGAGAAATTAACTTCGGTGCGTGCATCGGCTTTCGCGGACGAATCGGCGGCAAAAGCCGATCCGATCGCAGCGAGACCCGCGACGGCGCTGATCATCAGGCGGTTGGTTTTCATGGCAGGATTTAAGACTTCCTTTGGCGTGAAATAGTTCCCGCCCGTATTCCCCTGATGAGCGAAGCTGCCCCGAACGCAACCGGGCAATCAAGGCTGTGCGAAACAACGGCTTAGTTGGATGAAGCAGCGCAGGCGGCCCGCCGCCCACACGAAGAGATGCAGGTTTCGCGCAATCAATCGTGCCATTGAGGAGGTGGGATCGGGAGATCTCGAAACCTGTTCCGTGAAGGCTCACGAACGATTCCGCTGACCAGATCCTCCTCATTACCTTCGCTGCCTTCTGCTCAAAAAGGATCGGAGGCTCGATCCCGGCCCCGGGCAGACGGGACACTCGCGGCTCTATTCTCTGGCCTCAGCCCGCCGGGCCGCCAAGGCCGCCTCGGCATCAAGTGATGCGGAAATTGTCACGATCACGAATTTGCTCGTCGGCGTGTTGCTCTTCGCAGCCACGCTGTCGAGCGGCACGAGCACATTGGCCTCGGGAAAATAAGTCGCCACGCAACCGCGCGGGATCCGGTACGGCGCCACCATGAAATGCTTCGCGACCCGCTCCACCCCGCCGAAACGATTCGTGAGATCCACGATCTGCCCCTGCTGGAAACCGAAGGACTTGATATCTTCCTCGTTGACGAAGACCACGCGCCGCCCGCCGTAAACTCCGCGATAACGGTCATCGAGCCCGTAAATCGTCGTGTTGAATTGATCATGCGTGCGGATCGTCATCATCACGAATTCCCCCGCCGCAAACGACCGCTGCGGGATCGGCGCCACGATGAAACTCGCCTTGCCCGACGGCGTTTTCCACTCCCGGTGGTCGCGCGGACCATTGGGGAGGTAGAAAATTCCCGCGTTAATCTTCCGGTTGAAATCCTCAAAGCCCGGCACCACGCGCGCAATATGGTCGCGGATCAGCGCGTAATTTCCCGCGAGGCCTTCCCAGTCCACGGTCGATCTGGCCCCGAGCACTGCGCGCGCCAGGCGCGCGACCACCGCCGGTTCGCTCAGCAGGTGCGGCGATGCGGGGGTGAGTTTGCCCCGCGACGGATTGATGATGCCCATCGAGTCCTCGACGGTCACAAACTGCTCCCCGCCCTGCTGCGCGTCGCGTTCGCTGCGCCCCAGGCACGGCAGGATCAGCGCCGTGCGCCCCGTCACGAGATGCGAGCGGTTGAGCTTCGTCGAAACGTGCGCCGTGAGCGTGCATTTCCGCAACGCCGCGCCGGTGAATTCCGTGTCGGGCGTCGCAGACAAAAAATTTCCGCCCATCGCCACGAAAACTTTCACCGCCCCCGCGTGCATGGCCTTGATCGCTTGGACGGTGTCGAAGCCGTGCGGGCGCGGGGACTTGAAACCGAACTCGGCATCGAGCGCGTCCAGCCAGGAATCCGGCATCTTTTCGAAAATGCCCATCGTGCGATCGCCCTGGACGTTGGAATGCCCGCGCACCGGGCAGACCCCCGCGCCCGGGCGCCCGATGCTGCCGCGCAGCAGCAGGAAATTCGTCACCGTCTGGATCGTCGCGACCGAGTTCGGCTGCTGCGTCAGCCCCATCGCCCAGCAGCAGATCGTCCCCTTCGAACGGATCGCGACCCATGCCGCCGCCGCGATCTGCTCCCGTGGCACGCCGCTGTCCTCCACGGTCGCCTCCCAGGTCGTCGCGCGCAAATCCGCGACCAAGGCGTCATATCCCTGCGTGTGCTCGCGAATGAAATCGTGGTCGAACACCGTCCCGGGCGCCGCGTCCTCGGCCGCCAGCATCTCCTTCATCAACCCCTTGAAGAGTGCCAGGTCCCCGTTGATGCGCGGCTGCAGCCACAGGTCCGCCATCTTCGTGCCCTTGCCGAGCAGCGTCGGCAGCGCCTTCAGCGGATTCATGAAATGCTGCGGGTTTTTAAACCGCTCGGTGCCGACTTCCGGCATTGGATTCACCGACACGATGACAACGCCCCTGGCCTTCGCCTCCTCCAGGGTCGAAAGCATGCGCGGGTGATTCGTCCCGGGATTTTGCCCGACGATGAAGATCGCCCCGGCCTCGAGGAAATCATCCAGCTTCACCGTCCCCTTGCCCAAGCCGATGCTCTCGCCGAGCGCGGCGCCGCTCGACTCGTGGCACATGTTCGAACAGTCGGGCAGGTTGTTGGTCCCGAATTGCCGCGCAAATAACTGGTAGAGGAACGCGGCTTCATTGCTCGTACGCCCCGAGGTATAAAATGCCGCGGCATTCGGGCTGGGAAGCGCGCGAAGTTCGTCGGCGATCAACGCGAAGGCTTCGCGCCAGGAAATGGGCGCGTAATGCGTCGCACCCGGGCGAAGGACCATCGGTTCCGCCAGGCGTCCCTGGCGATTCAACCAGTAATCCTCCCGCGCCCGGAGATCGGCGACGGAATGTTTTTCGAAAAACGCGCGGTCGATCCGCTTCGGCGTGGCTTCGTCCGCGACGGCCTTGGCTCCATTTTCACAGAACTCGAACGTGTGGCGCTCGCCGTCAGGGCTCGGCCACGCGCAGGATTGGCAGTCGAAGCCGTCCTTCTGGTTGACCTCGAGCAGCAGCTTCGCGCCCTTCACCGGCCCCACGCCGAACAGGCCATAAGTCGCCGTCTTTGCCACCGCCGCCAATCCCGCGGCCGCCGTGCTGGCGGGCGCGAGGTGCGGCGCCTTTGTCTCCGGCGGCGGCTGCGCCGAAAGCGATTCGGGTGGGACGGAGGAAGACACAGTCCTTCCATTTCGCGAGGTTTGGGCTAGGTTTCAAGTCTCCCGCCACGATGTTTGCCAATCTTCTACAGCTCATCACGCGCCGCCCGCCGCCGGACTTCGAAAAAACCTTCGTCGAGGAAGTGCACGTCACGCGGCCGAGCGCGCGAAATCCCCGCACGGAAAAAATCATTCTCGCGGGCTGGATCCTCATCGTGGCCAAGAGCTTCCTGATGATCTGGCTG
Source organism: Verrucomicrobiota bacterium (assembly GCA_028293545.1). Lineage (GTDB taxonomy): Bacteria > Verrucomicrobiota > Verrucomicrobiia > Opitutales > Opitutaceae > Opi-474. Next base: position 39,970 of record JAQGOP010000047.1, read on the forward strand.
GTCGACCACTATCACCTTAAATTCAACGCCAACTGGGTCATCATGCCGACGGTGGCCTCCGCGAGCCTGTGCACGTTCGTCTATTTTTTCCTCCGGGAGTGAGAAACCCGTCCGCTTGCGATTCGCGCGGCGCGGCCAGGTTCGATGCAAAATTTCCCTTCTCTCGTCCCCTGATTTTTTGTTCTGTGCTGGCATGCCCACCGTCCCCGGACTTCGCAGCCCTTACATCAAAGTCGGCCGACTCGTCTATTTTGGCCGCATGCTCGACAAGATCCGCCTCCATGCGGTTGCTGCCCTCCCGGTGAAGGACTACGTGGCCAACCTCAGCAAGGGCTTCGATGGGCGCTGCTGCAATTTTCTCCGGGTCAAATACGACGACCTCAAGGCCCAAACCCTGGCCGGCTCGAAAAACGACGAGCAGTTGCTCGCCTGGGCCTTCGAAACCGGCGGCGCGCGCACGGACGAGGAATGCGAAACCTGGAGCGGCTTCATGATGAAACGCGGGTGGCGCGACAGCGGCGCCGAGATCCTCGCGCAGCGCATCCGGGAAAGCGCACTCGAGGGGAAGCCGATCATGACGATGTTCGATTACCTCGATTTCGACGAAGGCCGCGACCCCGTCGCGGAGAAGGCTTGGCAGGTCTGATCAGGAATCCGCCCATGGTCATTGTCCTCATGGGTGTCGCCGGGAGCGGTAAAACCACCATCGGCCAGATCCTCGCCCAAGAACTCGGTTGGGAATTCTCGGACGCGGATGCGTTCCATCCCGCAAGCAACGTCGCCAAGATGAGCGCCGGGCATCCGCTGACCGACGACGATCGCGCGCCCTGGCTCGCCGCGATCCGCGCCTACATCGACGCCCATCTCGCCGCGCACCGCCCCGCCATCGTCACCTGCTCCGCGCTGAAGCAGCGTTACCGCGACGTCCTCCTCGCCGATGCGCAGCAGGTTAAGCTCGTTTATCTCAAAGGTTCGCGCGACGTCCTGGGCGCCCGCATTGGCCGCCGCCAAGGACATTTCATGAAACCCGCGATGCTCGACAGCCAGCTCGCGACCCTCGAGGAACCGGCGAGCGCGCTCGTCGTCGAGGTCGACCAGGACGTCCCCCAAATTGTCGCCGCCATTCGTCGCGGCCTTTCCCTATGATTTCTCCCGCCGGCAAACGTTTTCGCCTCCTCGCCAGCGTGGTCAGCATCCTCCTGCTCGTCGCCCTCGCGGCCGGGGGGTGGTTTTACTGGGCGATGCGCGGGAGCCTGCCGCAGCTCGACGGCAGCCTGGCCCTCGCCGGGCTCAGCGCGAAGGTGACGATCACGCGCGATCACCTCGGCGTGCCCACGGTCAGCGCCGGTTCGCGCCTCGACGTCGTCCGGGCCCTCGGTTTTCTCCACGCGCAGGATCGTTTTTTCCAAATGGACCTGCTGCGTCGACGCGGCGCGGGCGAGCTCGCGGCCCTGTTCGGCAAGGCCGCGCTCTCGCTCGACCAACGCACGCGCATGCATGGTTTCCGCAGCCTGGCCCAAAAAGTCGTCGCGCGCATGACGCCGGCGGAACGTACCCTCCTCGATGATTACACCGCGGGCGTGAATGCCGGGCTCACGGCGCTGCCGAAAAAACCGTTCGAGTACTTCGTGCTGCGCGCCGATCCGCTGCCGTGGAAGCCGGAAGACAGCATCCTGGTCATCTACGCGATGACGCTGGATCTCCAGGATTCGACCGGGTCCTACGAGCTTACGCTCGCCACGCTGCGCGATCATCTGGGATTCGCGGGAGTTTCGTTCTTCGCGCCGCTCTCGCTGCCGGACGACGGTGCGCTCGACGGCAGCTCCGGCACGCCCGCCGCGATTCCATCGGAAAAAATCCTGAACCTCCGCGCCCGGCCCCTCGCCACCGTGGATTCGGATTCGCGCTCCATCTCCGCAAAGGGCGATGCCCGGGATCCGGAGGTTTTTCCGGGCAGCAATAGCTTCGCCCTCTCCGGCGCCCACACCGCGACGGGCGCGGGCCTGCTCGCGAACGATCCCCACCTCGACCTCGGCGTGCCCAATATCTGGTATCGCGCCTCGCTGGAATGGACTACGCCCTCGGCCCTGCGCATGACGGGAGTTACCCTCCCCGGCCTGCCCACGGTTGTGATCGGAAGCAACGGGCACATCGCCTGGGGACTCACGGACGCCTATGCGGACACCGGCGACCTCGTCGCCGTGGAGGTCAACCAGGTCGATCGCAGCCTCTATCGAATCCCGGGCAACGAAGCGCTGATCCCGATCGAAAAACGCCGCGAGGTCATCGAGGTCAAAGGCAGCCCGGCGGTGACGTTGGAAATTCCGTGGACCTACTGGGGCCCGGTCGTGGCGACGGGTTCCGACGGGCGCCCTTTGGTTTACCACTGGCTCGCGCATGAGGCCGCCGCCACGGATTTTTCGTTCATGGAATTGCCGCAGGCCCAGAACGTGGCCGAAGCCGTGGCCGTCGCCCATCGCGCCGGCATGCCCGCGAACAATTTCCTGGTCACCGACACCACCGGCCAGGTCGCGTGGACGATCATCGGCCGCCTGCCGAAACGCGTCGGTTTCGATGGACGTCTCCCGACGTCCTGGAGTTATGGCGACCGGCGCTGGGATGGCATGCTGCCGCCCGACGAGGTCCCGTCGATCGTCGCGCCTGAAAGCGGGCGACTCTGGACCGCCAACAACCGCGTGGTCGGCGGCGCGGCGCTCGCCGCGATGGGCGACGGAGGGTTCGCCTCCGCCCCGCGCGCGATCCAGATCCGCGACCGCCTGCTGCCGTTGGAAAAAGCGGTCCCGCGCGATCTTCAGGCGATCCAGCTCGACGACCGCGCGCTGTTCCTTGCGCCGTGGCAGCAACGGTTGCTCGCCGTCCTGACGCCCGAAGCGGTGGCCGCGAAAAAATCCCGCGCCGAATTTCGCCGCCTGGTGGAAAAGTGGGAAGGCCGCGCCGGCCCGGAATCCGTGAGCTACCGCCTGGTGCGGGCTTTCCGGACTCGCACGGCCGAGCTCGCGTTCACCCCCATCTTTGCCAGCTGCGCCGAGGCGATGCCGGATTTTGACTGGCATAAATTTCATTACGAAGCGCCGCTGCAAACCCTGCTGCGCGAAAAGCCCCTGCACCTGCTCGATCCGAAATACGCGAGCTGGGACGATCTCCAGCTCGCGGCCGCCGATGCCGTCATCGCCGACTTTGACCGTGAAAACATTCCCCTCGATCGTGCGACGTGGGGGCGGCACAACACGGCCAAAATCTACCATCCGTTCGGTCGCCTTCTCCCCGGTTGGATCGCGGGCTGGCTGAACATGCCGTCGGACCAGCTCCCCGGCGACACCGACATGCCGCGCGTGCAGGCCCCGACGTTCGGCGCCAGTATGCGCATGGTGGTTTCGCCCGGTCACGAAGAGGAAGGATTGCTCCACATGTCGGGCGGGCAAAGCGGCCATCCGCTTTCTCCGTTCTATCGCGCAGGCCATGAAGCTTGGGTCAAGGGCGAGCCCCTCCCCTTCCTGCCGGGACCGCCGGAGCACACGCTGGTGCTCACGCCGTAGGCCGCGGGGTGAAACGCGTTGCGCGGCTCGGCGGAGCCGAGGAGGAGCGGGTTGTCCCCAACGCGCTTGTTTGTTTCCGCCCACGTTCAAATGCGGACGGCGCCGCTCCCTTTCGACAGGCTCAGGGTGCACGACCACGCGTTCCACCTTTGCCAAGGCCCGCACATCCGGTTCAGCCTGCGGGCATGCTCCACGTTCTCGATCATCCGCTCGCGGCGCACGTCATCACCCACCTCCGCGACAAGACCACCAAACCCGCCACGTTTCGCACGCTCTGCTACCAGATCAGCCTCCTGCTCGCAGTGGAAGCGACACGCACCTTGCCCACTGAGGAAAAAGCGATCGAGACGCCGCTGGAGCCAATGAACAGCCGCGTGCTCACGCATCAGCCCCTCGTCGTCGTGCCGATCCTGCGCGCGGGACTCGGCATGGTGCAGCCGTTCCTGGATATTTTCCCCGACGTCAGCGTCGGTTATATCGGGCTCGAGCGCGACCACACCACGGCCATCGCGCGCAGCTATTACTGCAAGCTGCCCGTCGTCAAAGGACGGCGCGTGCTGCTCGTCGATCCCATGCTCGCGACGGGTGGGTCCGCGGTGAAGGCCATCGATGTCGTGCGCGAAGCCGGCGCGTCCGACGTTACGCTCGTGAGCATCGTGAGTTCGCCCGAAGGCGTCGCCGAAGTTGAGCGATACCATCCCAACGTCGTGATCTTCACCGCCGCGCTCGATCGGGAATTGAATGCCAAGAAATACATCCTCCCGGGCCTCGGCGATTTCGGCGACCGGCTCTACGGCACCTGACAATGAGCCTGCCCGCCCAACTCGGCCTCGTCTATTTCGTCTCCGAAATCGTGCTGCGTTTTTCGCGCCGTTCCAGTGGGAACGCCCAGAAATCCGACGGTGGCTCGCTGCTCCTGCTATGGCTCACCATCGGCGCCGGGGTTGGTCTCGGCATCACGTTGACTCATCTCGCGCCGTCCGGCCGGTTTTTTCCGTCGCAGTATTTTCGCACGCTTGCGGTCCTCGTTTTCGCGGCCGCGCTCGGCCTGCGCTGGTGGTCGATTCTCTCGCTGGGGAAATTCTTCACCGTCGACGTCGCGATCGCCCACGATCACCAGCTCGTGATCCGCGGCCCTTACCGATGGATGCGTCATCCTTCCTACACCGGCATGATGGTCGCATTCCTCGCGCTCGGGCTGACCTTGGAAAATTGGATTTCGCTGCTGGCGCTGTTGGTACCGATTGCGCTCGCACTGGCCTACCGGATCAAAATCGAAGAGCGGGCATTGCTCAGTGCCTTCGGCGATGAGTATCGCCGCTACGCTTCGACGACGAAGCGCTTGATTCCCGGAGTCCTGTAACTTTCGGAAACGTCGCGCGGAAGCCGGCCGGACACTGTCGCTCCGTCATGCCAGCGCGTCGAAGAGGATTTCCGCCGGATGCAGAGCGCGGCGACCGGTGGCATCCTTGATCTGGTGGCGACAGCTGGTGCCCGGCGCGGCGATCAAGGTTTCCGCCGGCGTCGCGCGCACGGCCGGGAAAAGCACGAGCTCCCCGATTTGCTGCGACAGCGCGAAATGCTCCGCCTCGTAACCGAACGACCCGGCCATCCCGCAGCATCCGCTCGGGATCAATTGCACGGCGTACTTCGCCGGCAGCTCCAGCGCCTTCACCGTCGGCGTCAACGACGACAGCGCTTTCTGGTGACAATGCCCATGCAGCTTGATTCGCCTCGGCTCGGTCGTGAACGACTCCCGCCGAATTCGCCCCGCATCGCGTTCGCGTGCGATGAACTCGTCGAAGAGCAGGGCGTTTTTCGCCAGCGCGCGCGCGGGTTCGATCAAATGATCGGGCACCAGGTCCGGCACCTCGTCGCGAAATCCCAGGATCGCCGAGGGCTCCAGGCCGATCAGCGGAACCTCCGCCGTCACCACGCCTTGGAGGAGTTCGACATTCCGGATCGCGAGGCGCTGCGCCTCGCGCAGCAGGCCCTTCGAAATCTGCGCCCGGCCGCTATCGACGTGCGCCGGAATCACCACTTCGTAACCGAGGCGGTTCAACAGCTGCACCGCCTTGATGCCGACATCGGTGTCGTGATAGTTCGTGAACTCGTCGCAGAACAGAAACACGCGGCCGTGGGGGAAACTGTTCCCCGCATTCGCATTCCTCGCATGCCATTTCCGCAGCGTGGTCTTGTGCAGTTTGGGGATGCTGCGATCGGCCGCGAATCCGGAGAAGTGTTTCAGCAGGCGCGAGGTGACACCGTTGCCGACAACCCAGTTGTGCACCGACGGCGCGATCGAAGCCAAGGCCATCGATTTCGAGAATCCCGCGATCAACCGCGACCGCAGCGGCACGCCCTTCGTGTCGTAGTAGTGCTGCTGCCATTCCGCTTTGAGCCGCGCGATGTCGACGTTGGACGGACACTCGGATTTGCAGCCTTTGCACGACAAACAGAGGTCCATCACCTCCGCGACCTCCTCGCTCTCGAACGGCCGCGAAGAATCCTTCGGGTGCGTCAACATATGCCGAAGCATGTTGGCGCGCGCGCGCGTGGTGTCCTTCTCGTTGCGCGTCGCCATGTAGCTCGGGCACATCGTGCCGCCGGTCAGCTGGGTTTTTCGGCAATCGCCGGATCCGTTGCATTTTTCCGCCGCGCGCAAAACGCCCTGCGTCGCGCTGAAATTGAAAATCGTGGCGTACTCCGGGTTGGGTTCACCCGGGCTGTGGCGCAGCGAGGTGTCCATCGGCGGCGTGTCGATGATCTTGCCGGGGTTGAGAAGGCCCGCGGGGTCGAACGTCTCCTTCACGCGCCGCATCATCGCGTAGCATTCGTCGCCCACCATGAAGCGGATGAATTCGCCGCGCAGCCGTCCATCGCCGTGCTCACCGCTGAGCGAGCCGCGATATTTTTTCACCAGCGCCGCCACGTCGGTCGCGATGTCGCGAAACATCTTCAGGCCCTCGGGAGTCTTCAGGTTGAACAGCGGGCGGGTGTGGAGTTCGCCGGATCCAGCGTGGGCGTAGTAAACACAGTTGATGCCGTACTTGCCGCGCATCAGGGCATCGAACTCCCCGATGTACGCAGGCAGGTCCTCCACCGCCACCGCGGTGTCCTCGACGACTTCACGCGGTTTTGCGTCGCCGATGACGTTGGAAAGCAGCCCCTGCCCCGCCCGCCTCAGGTCCCAGACCCTGTTGCCATCCTCGCCCCACAGGATCGGAAACGCGTAGCCCAACCCCGCCGCGCGCAGCTCCGCCTCCAGCTCGCGCAGTTCCGCCTCGATTTCCTCGCGGCGCTCGCGCCGGACTTCGATGACGAGGATTGCGCCCGGGTCGCCTTGGACGAAGAACCGATTCTTCGCCTGCTCCAGGTTCTGCTTTGTGCAATCGAGGATGTTCCGATCGATCAGCTCAACGGCGCTGGGACGGTGACGCAGCGCAATGAGCGTCGCATGCAGCGATTCCTGGACCGACGTGAAATGCGCGCAGAGCAATGCGCCCGGCGGCGGCACGATCTCGCAGTTCAGCTCAAACTCCAGGCCGAGGAACAGCGTGCCTTCCGACCCGGCGAGCAATCGGCAGAGGTTGAACGGCTTCGCGGAATTCGGATCGAAGACCGCGCAGTCCATCAGCTGGTCGAGCGCGTAACCGGTATTGCGCCGCGTGACCGTCGGTTTGGGATAGTGTTCGCGGATCAGCTCGCGGTTCTTCGAATTGGAAAGGAGGTCGCGGACCGAACGATAGATCCGATTTTCCAGCGTGTCGGGACCCGCGCACTTCGCCTCGAATTCCTCCTTGGAGAGGGCGCGAAACGTCACTTCCGATCCGTCGCTCAACAATCCCCGCGCCGAAATCAGGTGCTCCCGCGTCGAGCCATAGATCACGGAATTGGAGCCGCAGGAATTGTTGCCGACCATCCCACCCATCATCGCGCGATTCGCGGTCGAGGTTTCCGGCCCAAACAGCAGGTCGTGCGGTTTCAGGGCCAGGTTCAATTCGTTGCGCACTACGCCCGGCTGGACGCGCACGCGTCGTTTCGCCGCGTCGATTTCAACGATGCGATTCAGGAACCGCCCCAGGTCTATGACCATGCCCGAACCCACCACTTGCCCAGCCAGCGAGGTGCCGGCGGTGCGAGGGATGATCCCGAGCTTATGCCGCTGTGCGAACGCGAGCAGTTTCAGGACATCTGCCTCGGTGCGGGGCAGCGCGACTGCGGCGGGCAACTCCTGGTATTCGGAGGCGTCGGTGGCGTACAGGAGCCGCAAGACCCGTCCGGTATGCAGCTCGCCATCGAGCGTGGATGAGAGGGTGGCAAAATCGGCTGGAGAGGGCGCGGACATCGAATCGTGACCCTAAAAGTCCTCGGCGCGCCGTGGCGAGCCTCGCGCACTGGTCAATCCATCAGTCCAACCATCCCCCCGCCGTCTGCACCGGCCCGGACCGGCGACGCGCCGCTCCACCATAAAAAACGGCCTCATGCAGGACATGAGGCCGTGAATCGAAGATCGATTCGGCAAAACGCGGATTACTTCCAGTTCAGGACAAGCTTGGTAAAGTAGCTCGTATCGAGGCGTTCGACGCCGGGTCCCGGCTTGCTGTTGTAGTCGTTGGACACACCGAGGCGGAGTTTCCATGACGGATCGGCCAGCGGGATTTCGTAAAACGACTCGTGCGTGAAGTGGAAATTGCTGAAGTCCTCGAAGGAAGGGTCGTAGGCGAGGCGATTGACGACCTTCGACCGGCCAAACTCCCACTCGTGGTTTACGCCCAAATCCAGGCCCATGCTCTTCAAATCCTCATGCACGGGGTTGCCGTACCCTTCGTAGCGGAACGAAAGACCCGCGCGGCCCGTCAGCGTGTGCTTCGGCTCCTTGATGAAATCATAACCGAAGCCGGCGGCGGTGGTGTTGTAGAGGTCGATGTCCTTGATCCGGTCAAACCCGCCTTCGTCGCGCGCATACCATGAAATCTTGCCCGAGAAATTGTCCTGGTAATCGATGCCCGCCTTGAACTGGTCGGACGACTTCACACCGTCGCTGACCTGGCGGTTGTACGCCGTGTAAAGCTGCAGCGTGTCCTTCGGCGTTTTCAGCGTCGCCCGGAAACCTGCGGCGGTGCCGAGCTGCTCGGAATTGCCGCTCTTGCCCGTGACGTCGACGGTCGCCTCATAAGCCCAGTGGCGCTCCATGTCGGCCATGGCTTTTTTCATGGCGGTGATCTTCGGATCCTCGCCGCCCGGGGCCCAGGAAGCGGCGACCTTGTCCACCTTGGTGGAGAGTTCGCCATCGGCGCCGGCGATCTTCAGCGCGCCGGCCTCCGACGACACCGTGCCCTCGAGCGTGGTGCCGGTGGCCAGCCGCACCACCACGGGAGCTTCGGTCGTAATCCCCGTCACCTCGGACTGCTTGATTGTCAGGTCGCCGGCGTAGTCGGTCGTGACGTAGACTTTGCCGTCATCGATCTTGGTGACCTTGCCCACGATGCGGGCGCCATTCTTGGTTTCGACGACGTCAGCCGAAGCCAGCGCCGTAAAAAATGCGGCACACGTGAAAACGAGTGCAGTGCGGAGATGTTGGTGGAGATGCATGGCAGTTTAAAAAAAAGGGCGGCGAAACAACCCCAAAGGCTCAGGGGTTGTCAATGTATCCGGCGGGGATCCCCAAACGAGGACTCCGGAACAAGTAGTCGCAGCTAAGAGGTTCGAACCTCGGTTAGGTTCCGCTTGCCGGAGCACTTTTTTTACGCGTCCTTCTTCGCACCACCCGCATGCCCGCTCCCGCCCACCGTCCCGCCCTCATCGTTGCCGACCGCTGGCGCGACTACCAGCTGCTCGACTGCGGCGATGGCATGAAACAGGAGCGCTGGGGACCCTACACGCTGGTGCGCCCGGATCCGCAGGTAATCTGGCCCCGCCATGGCGCCTCGCCCAGCAATGCGCCGGGAAAATGGGATACCTGGGACGGATTTTACCACCGCAGCGAACAGGGCGGCGGCAAGTGGGAGTTTCGCCGCGAGCTTCCCGACCACTGGAAAATCAGCTACGGCGCGCTGACCTTCAAGATTCACCCGACGTCGTTCAAGCACACCGGCCTTTTTCCCGAGCAGGCCGTGAACTGGGATTGGTTCAGCGCGAAGATCAAGGCCGCCAAAGCGGAAGGCCGCGAAGTGTCCGTGCTCAATCTTTTCGGCTACACCGGCGCCGCAACTGTCGCCGCCGCGGCGGCGGGGGCGAGTGTCTGCCATGTCGACGCCGCCGAAGGCATGGTGAAATGGTGCCGCGAAAATGCCGCGCTCAGCGGACTCTCGGCCGCGCCGATCCGGTACATCGCCGACGACTGCCTGAAATTCGCGCGCCGTGAAATCAAACGCGGGCGGAAATACGACGCGATCATCATGGATCCGCCGACGTATGGGCGCGGCAGCACCGGCGAGATGTGGCGGCTCGAGGATCACCTGTGGGAATTGCTGACCGAGTGCCGCGCGCTCCTGACCGAGCAGCCGCTGTTTTTCCTGATCAACGCCTACACCGCGCGGTTGTCGCCAACCGTCGTGGCCAACCTCCTGTCCGAATTGATGGACGGCCGTGGTGGGACGATCACCGCCGGCGAAGTCGGCCTCCCCGTGCAGCACGACGGGAAAGTACTGCCGTGCGGGATCTACGGTCGCTGGGAGGTTTAGGTTGAAAGGCCCTTGGCCGTCGGCGACCGGCCCTATGGTCCCATGTTTTCCGCGAGGAACTTCTCAATCCGCTGATACAGTTCCAGGCGCCGCTTGTACGTGTAGAATCCGTGTCCCTCGTTGAACTTTGACATGAACTCGTAGCGCTTGCCGGCCTTGTCCAATGCGTCCTTGAGCAACAGCGCCTGTTCGTATGGAACGGTCGTGTCGTCCTTGCTATACGCGAAGAGCAACGGCGCGCGCAGCTTGTCGACATGGGTTACGGGTGACTGGTCGTCGAGGGAGGCGGCATCCTTGCCGGGATCGCCGAGGTAACTCGAGATATTCTCCTTCCAGAGTTTGTTGACCTCGAGGTCGTACGAGAGGATTTCACGCCACGAGGTGACGCCCGCGAGATTGATGCCACAGCGGTAGAGGTCCGGCTCCCGCATCATGCCCATGAGCGCCGAGTAACCGCCGAAACTCCAACCCATGATCGCCACGCGCTTCGGATCGGCGAAACCCTGCGCAATCGCCCAGCGCGTACCATCGGTGATGTCGTCCTGCATTCCGGTTCCCATCTGCCGGAATCCTTTTTCGAAAAACTGCTGGCCGAAGCCCGGCGAGCCGCGGTAGTTCATCTGGAGGACGGCATAGCCGCGGCTCGCGAGAAACTGCGGGTCGGCGCTGAAGCCCCACATGTCGCGGGCAAACGGGCCGCCATGCGGATAGACGACCAGGGGAAGATTCTTTGGCTCACGTCCGGCTGGAACCGTGAGGTAGCCATGGATGAGCAGCCCATCGCGCGACTTGTAAGTGATCGGGAAAACCTCCGCCATTTTCGCGGGCTTGATCCACGGCATGACCGGGAAGAGCGGCTCCAGCCCTTTCTTGTCGAAGTCGAAAAGATAATAGGTGCCCGGGTCTCTTCCTGACCACGAAAGTACGACGAGTTTTTTCCGATCGTCACTCATGTCGACAATCGTGTTGGCGCGATCCGGCAGGCCTTGGTCCAAGGCCGCCTGGATCGCCGCCATCTGTTCGTCGAACCACACGACCTTCGGCACATCGGTGACATACTGGATGCCCAGCACTTCCCGCGTGTCGGCCGCCACGACGATTTGCTCGAGCGAAAATCCGTCCTTCGAGGCCGAGCTTTCGAGCGGGAGGATGTCGTAGTTCTGGTGTCCCAGGAGCAATTCCCCGAGCTGGCCCTTCACCAAGTCATATTTATACACGCTCCATTTCCCGTTGGGCCCGACCCGGGAGAGAAAAAGCGTCGAGGCATCCGCGCTGACGGCCAGCGGGTTGATCGTGCGCTCCTCGCCTTCGAGTCCCGGCAGGCGATGCCACGGGGCTTTCTCGTTCTCACGGTAAATGAGCCTGACCTTCCCGTGGTCCCATTCCACACCCACGCGGATCACGCCTTTGCCGTCAGCCGTCCACCCTACGACGTTACCCGGGTTGTCCAGCACGCGGAAATATTTTCCGGTGCGCGTGTTCATCTCGATCACGTTGGGAAACGTGAGATAGACGAGATTGTGCCGGCCGTAACTCGTCGGGTGGTCGAACTCGTACATGAGCACATTGCCGGAGTCGTCGCCGGTGAAACGGCTGAAGAAAACATTTCCCGCATAGAGATGATTCTGGTCGCGCAAGTCGTTTTGCCGGGCCCAGCCGAGGAGCCCGGTGTACCCTTTGCCGTCGCGGTCGATCCCGGACATGCCGCCATACACGACGCGGTCGGCTGCAACCCAGCGCGGGGCGTACGCGGCGACGCCCAGGGCACTTTCGACGCCCGTGACCTTGCCGGTCTTGAGATCCTTGAAGGCAAACGCCACCTGCAGGTCGTCAAAAACCGAGTACGCAATCGTCTTCCCGTCCCGCGAAATCGTCACATGCCGGATCGCCGGCAATCGCGCGAAGCTCTCCGCCGGCGGCGGCCCCGCGACCGGTACAGGGGCCGCGGCTGCGGCCACGAACTGAGATACGACGCAGAACACCAGGCCGAGACGTGTGAGCATTTTGGGGAGAGAAAAGCCCATGCGTGATAGGCGCGCCCGCCAAAGGGAGGAAGTCTTTTTCGCCACGCCTACCGATGTTTGCTCACCCACGAATGAAGCCACGTTGGGGTGCGATGCCCCGGAGCAGGCGAGCGCCCTGCGCTGTTTTCAGGATTCGCGGTAAAAACTCCGGCGGCGCGCGAAACCTTTTTTGTCGGCTTTTGTGTGCGCCGCGTTTCATTGGCCCACGCATGTCCTCGCTCTCCGACTCTTACTACGCGCAGTCCATCGCGCTCTTGGAAACGGCGCGCGCGAAAAACTCCGCGGTCATCCAGCAGCTCGCGCCCATTATCGCCGCCTCGCTCGCCCAAGGGGGCATCCTCCACACTTTCGGGAGCGGACATAGCGACGTGCTGGCGCGGGAAATCATTGGCCGCGCCGGAGGGCTGGTCTGCGTCAACGGCATCATCGATCCCACCGCCGGTTTCATCGAGAACCTCGTCGGCTATGGCACCCAGCTCGTCGAACGCTACGACCGCCAGCACCAATTGCTCCCCGGCGAAACCATCATCGTCGTTTCCAATTCGGGGAAAAACAGTTCCCCGCTCGAGGTCGCGCTCTATGCGAAGAAGAAAGGGCTGAACGTCGTCGGCCTGACCGCCCTTTCGATGTCGAGCACCTACGCCACCGTGCATCCGGGCGGGAAAAACCTCCATGCGGTCGCCGACTACGTGCTCGATAACTGCGGCGTCCCCGGCGACGCCATTGTCGAGGTGGCGCCCGGCGTCCACTCCGGGCCCAGCTCCACGATCGTCAGCGCGCTCCTGCTCAACCTGCTCATGCTCGACGTCATCGCGTGGATGAAAGCCCACGGCCATCCGCTTCCCGTGCTGCGCAGCCAGAACCTTCCCGGCGCCATCGAGCACAACCGCGCCCTCGGCGTGAAATACAAGGGCCGCCTCAGCCGCCAGCTCGCCTGAGGAGCCAGCGGGTTTTTCGATGAGCTATAAAATTGGCGTCGACGGCGGAGGCACCAAGACCGAGTGCATGCTGCTCGACGGCGCCGGCAAAATGGTCGCGGCGCACGTCGGAGCCGGATGCAATCCTAGCGTCGTCGGCCCCGTGCAGGCGACCTCGATCCTGACCGCGGCAATCACCTCCGCGCGCGCCGAGGCCGCCACGCATTTCACGGCGACTCACGGGCGTGCGCCCGATCCAGCGACACTGATCTCCGCCACTTTGCTGTGCATGGCCGGGCACCGCAGTTTTTGGGCGGAGGTGGCAAATGGCTTGAAAGATTTCGGCCGCGTCATGACGACGGACGATTCCCTCCCCGTGCTCGAACTGGCCACGGCGGGCCGGGCCGGCCTGGTGCTGCATTCCGGCACGGGCTCATTCGTCGCCGCGCGCGCGCCGGATGGCTCGGTTCACTATGCGGGCGGCATGGGCTGGCGCTTCGGCGATCCGGGCAGCGGCTATGATCTCGGCCGCCGGGCCGTCGCGCGCGGACTCCTCGAGCTGCAAGGCTGGGCCGCGCCGTCGCGCCTCGGGCCCGCCGTGCGGGCGCACGTTCAACTCGACGAAACCGCCGATGCGGGACTGGTCACGCGCAATTATTACCAGCACGCCGAGCCGAACCGCCATATCGCCGCGCTGGCCCCGACGGTGTTGCGTCTCGCGGCGGAGCACGATCCCGCCGCCGCTGAAATCGTATTCACCTCAAGCGGCGAGCTCCTCGACTTCGCCGTCAGCGTGGCCGCGAAACTTTTTTCGGCCGCGGCGCTGCCGCCGCTCAACGCAGGCTTGAGCGGCGCGATCCTGACCAATCCGGTGGTATATGAGGCCCTGGTCGCGCGCTCACCCTTTGCGCTGACGCCCATCGCCGAAACCCCGATCGAAGGCGTGCGCCGAATGCTGCTGCGACTGTAGTAAGGCAGCGTCTCCGACCCGCCTCCGAGAGGTTGAAGGATCAACTGTTGAGGAGCCAACCCGTTGCCTTTTGTAAGGAGCGGGTCAAAGACACCGCCCCACTCTTTTCAATCCTCACCTTCCTGCCATGACCATTCTCCCTCTCGACTCCGCCGGCTGGAAATTTCGCGATGCGACCAAGGCCTCCTCGTGGCGCGCTGCCGTGGTGCCAGGGTGCGTTCATCGCGATCTCCTGCGGCACGGGCTGATCCCGGATCCGTTTTTCGGCACCAACGAACTGGGGCTCCAGTGGATTGAGCAACACGACTGGGAATATCGCGCGATCTTCACGGTCCCGAGTTCCCTCCTCGCCGAACCGGAAGTCGATCTGGTCTGCGATGGCCTCGACACGCTCGCCACGGTTTTTCTCAACGGGAAAAAGATCGCGGCCTCCGACAACATGTTTGTGCCCCTGCGGATCGCGATCCGCCGTTCGCTCAAACCCGGGCGCAATGAACTGCGCTTCTTCTTCGCCAGCGCGGGACGCGCACTCGAGAAAACGCGCCCGGAACATCGGCCCAAGGAATTCAACGACTCCGGCGGCCGCTGTTCCGTCTTCCGCAAGCAGCAGTGCCAGTTTGGCTGGGATTGGGGCCCGCGCTTCGTCACCGCCGGCATCTGGCGCAGTCTGCGCATCGAAGCGTGGGGCCAAGCCCGCCTTGCCTCGGTCCAAGTTAACCAAACGCACACCGCCGAGGGCGCGGTGACGCTCAACATCGTCCCGCAGATCGCAACCAACGGGACCCGCGCGACGCGGGGCACCCGCACGGGCGCTTCGTCCAACGTCACCTACTACGTGACATTGACACTGGGCGACGAAATCGTGGCGATCGCCTCGGGGGCGCCGAAGGACCTCACAATTTCGATTCCCGATCCACAACGGTGGTGGCCCAACGGACATGGGGAGCAGCCACTTTACCAGGTGCGCGTGATCGCCCGTGACCCGAATGGCGCGGAGATCGGCCAGTGGTCGCAGCGGATCGGACTCCGCACCATCGCCCTCGAGCGGAAGAAGGATCGCTGGGGCAAATCGTTCCAGTTCGTGGTCAACGGCCGCGCGATCTTCGCGAAGGGCGCGAACTGGATCCCCGCGCATAGTTTCGTCGCGGGCTTGGGACGCGCCGACTACGAACGCGACGTGCGATCGGCCGCGCGCGCGAACATGAACATGCTCCGGGTCTGGGGCGGCGGGATTTATGAGCACGAGGCGTTCTACGACCTCTGCGACGAACTCGGGCTGCTCGTGTGGCAGGACTTCATGTTCGCCTGCACGCTTTACCCGGGTGACCGGGCTTTCCTCGACAGCGTCGAACTTGAGGCCAGGACGCAGGTGGCACGCCTGCGCCATCGCGCCTGCCTCGCCCTGTGGTGCGGAAACAACGAAATCGAGATGCTCAACTGGGACGCCCTTAAGAAAAGCCCCAAGCTACGGCGAAACTACGACGCCATTTTCCATCGCGTGCTTCCGGCCGCGGTCACGGCCGGCGACGGGGTCACAGCGTACTGGCCCACCTCGCCGTATCGCGGCCCCGGGCACGGCAGCGACTACACCACCCAGGCGCTCGGGGAGAAAACCGGCGACGCCCATTACTGGGACGTCTGGCATGCGCGGCATCCGGTGAAGGATTACGAGAAATGGCAGTTTCGATTCGTGTCGGAGTTCGGGATGCAGAGCTACAGTTCACCCGCGACGCAGGCGACGTTCTGTCCGCCCGACGACACCAATGTCTTTGGCGCGGTGATGGAGAATCACCAGAAAAACGCCGCCGGGAACCAGATCATCCTCGACTACGTTTCGCGCCTTTATCGTTTCCCCCAGGACCAGGCCTCCCTCATCTACCTTTCGCAGCTCAACCAGGCGCACTGCATGCAGGTCGGAGTGGAACATTATCGCCGGAGCATGCCAAGGTGCATGGGCGCGCTTTATTGGCAGCTCAACGATTGCTGGCCGGTCGCTTCGTGGAGCTCGATCGAACACACCGGGCGTTGGAAAGCCCTCCACCACGTGGCGCGCCGCTTTTTCGCCCCGGCCCTCGTCACCGCCCATGTGCCGGGCACGGAGTCGACCATCATCGGGAATTACCGGCGATCGAACGTGCGCGAGGTTCACCTCCACACGGTGTACGACGCCCCGCGCCCTGCGCGCGGGCTGTTGTTGTGGGATCTGTTTCGCCTCGACGGAAAAATCATCCTCGGCGGCAGGAAGCCGGTGTTTCTCCGTTACGGCCAGAGCGTGCGACAGCAAACGCTCGATCTCGCCCAGCCGCTTGCCGAACACGGCCGCGATCACTTGTACCTTCGCATCGCGCTAGAAATCGACGGCGTGCGCGTGAGCGAGGACACCGTTTTCCTCACTCCCGCGCGTTTCCTGTCTTTGCCGAAGGGAAAAACGTCGGCCACCGTGCGAATCCTGAACCCGAGGGCGGCATTGCTCGGCTTTCGGTCGGAGAACTTCCAACACCGGTTCGCTTTCGACCTCGCCGGACTGCCCCACCAGTCGGACGACAACTACTTCGAGCTCTATCCCGGCGAGAAAAAGGAAGTGCTGGTGGAATTCGAGCGTCGGGTGACGAAGCAAAAAATCCTCGGCGCACTAAGCCACCAATCGCTGGTCGACACCTATCTATAAGTGGAGCGCGTTGGGGATAACCCGCTTCACCCCACGCTTGCGGCAGCTGAGCGTGGCATTCACTTTTCGCGCCTCGCGCCCATCATGCTGACTACCGGCATCACGCCCAACCTACTCTCCGAGCCGGAATGGCAGGAGCGGAAGGCTGCCCACGAGGCCCGGGTTCAGGCCTGGCTGCATCCGCACCAAAGGCGCGCAGCCCAAGGCGAGAAACACCCGGTCTACGATTTCTTATTCAGCTACTACGCCTTCCGGCCGGCCTGGCTGCTGCGCTGGCATCCCGGACCCGACATCGTTCTCGCGAGGGCAGGCACGGAGGAGCCATGGCCGTTTGCCGGCTACGTCGCGACGGCCGACGGCGTGTCCGTGGACTTGTCCGCGCTCTCCGATAAACGCCGCGACAGCGTGCGTTGGATCCGTGATCTGCTCGCCGCGATGAAGGAGCGCCCGCCGTTCTTCGGTTGTTTTGGGCTGCACGAGTGGGCGATGGTTTACCAGCAGACCCCGGAAGAAGTCCGCCACAACGAGTGGCCGCTGCGCTTTGCCCCCGCCGAACTCGCGCAAATCGTAGAGGCCCAGCCGCTGTGCTGCACGCATTTCGACGCGTTTCGTTTCTTCACGCCGTCGGCGCGGCCGCTCAATCGTCTCCAGCCCGAGCGCAGCACCGCGCCGCAGCACGAGCAACGCGGCTGCCTGCACGCGAACATGGATCTCTATAAATGGGCGTTCAAACTCGCGCCGCTGACCCCGAGCGAGCTGGTCGCGGATTGCTTCGAGCTCGCGCGCGACATCCGCGAAATCGACATGCGCGCGAGCCCCTACGATCTGCGCGCGCTGGGCTTCGAACCCATCGCCATTGAGACAACCACCGGGCGCGCCGAGTATGAACAGCACCAGCGCAGTTTCACCCAGCGCGGCGAACCACTGCGCGAGCGGCTGATTGGATTGTGCGATCGACTGCTGGCGGGAAGCACCGCCACGCGGTGACTCGCCGGCCTGCGCCCGGAAATCGGCGAGCGATCCCGTTTCGTCAAACTTGATTCGTGCGGACGCTGTGCGCGACCGCCCTGCGCCGAAAAATGAGAAATGCGGTAAACGCCGCCAAGCTCAGTCCCATCAGTCCGGCTGCGGGCACAAACATCGCGCCGATCGTTGTCCCGCTCCACTCCTTGACCCGCGGCATCAGGTTTTGCCCCAGGAAGCCGCCGAGGTTTCCGATGGAATTGATCGCGGCCAGGCTGGCCGCGGCACGGGCTCCGGAAAAAAACCGGGGCGGCAGCGTCCAAAAGCAGGGGTACATCAGCGAAATGCAGGGCGCGCCGATGCAGAGTGCCGTGAACCGCTGCCAATTTTCCGGCAGCAGGATGCTCGCAAGGAATGCCGTCATCCCGATGAAACCGATCACCGAAACCGCCTTGAGCACGGCCAAGTCGCTCCGCAGGCGGCGGGGAATTAGCAGGAGCATGCACGCGGCCAATCCCCAGGGAATCATGTTGAGCATGCCGTTGACCGAGGCCGTCACCCCGAATCCCTTCACCACCGTCGGCATCCAGTAAGTCGCGCCATAATGCGCGATCGCCAGCATCGAATAAACCAACGCAAAGCCAAACACCCTGGGGTCCGCGAGGCACGCGAGGGGATTGCCGTGCGCGGGCTTCGCGCTGTCGGTATCGCGCGCGAGGGCGGTTGCGATCATCGCCTTTTCCTCATCGGACAAAAATTTCGCGTCCGCCGGCGAGGACGGCAAAAACGCGAAGACCACAGCGGTCAGTGCGATCGCGGGCACGCCGGTGCCGATGAACACCCATTGCCAGCCCGCGAGTCCCAGCGCGCCGTTGAGATCCAGCAGCGGTCCGCTGATCATCGCCCCGCTCATGTTGCCCAAGGCGCTGCCCAGGGTGAAAATTGCCAGCACGCGCGCCCGATGCGACTGCGGGAACCAGAGCGTCAAGTAATAGAGCACGCCGGGATAGAATCCCGCTTCCGCGGCCCCGAGCATGAACCGGAGGAAATAGAACATCCCCACGTTGGCGGTGAAACCCAGCAGGACGGTCGCGAGGCCCCAGGTGAAAATGATGCGGCCGATCCAGGCGCGGGCGCCGTAGCGATGGAGCGCGAGCGTGCTTGGGATTTCAAAGATCAGATAACCGACGAAGAACAACGACGCGCCGAGCGCGTAAACCGCTTCGCTCATCCCGGTGTCGACCAGCATGGTCAACTTTGCGAAACCCACGTTCTGCCGATCGATGAACGCAACGAGTAACAGCAGCACGAGCAGCGGCATCAGGCGCCGCCCCACCCGCTTCATGAGCTTCGCCTCGGCAAGCGGATCCGTGTCCTCGCCTGCCGCCGGGGTGTGGGGCGCCGTTGGAATAGCCGAACGCTAGGTGCGGGCGACGGAAGGTGGGAACACTAATCGATCCGAAACGTAGCGGAGACGGCCGTTTAGGGTCACGAACGATTCCGCTGACCAGAATCGCTTTCGTTACCTTCGTTGCCTTCTGTTCAAATTCCCTGATTTCCAATCCCCGGAGCAGGCGGGCCGCCTGCGCTACGCTACCAACGCAGTGGCGCGCCGGGCGGACGAATGTATTCCTGCGGATGGAGGATTTTCTTCGCCCACGGATTGACCCGTCCGAGCAGCTCCGGCGAGGCGTGATAACCCCAGCGCGTGCGGTTCCACGATGAGCCATAACGGAAGACGCTGATCTTGCGCTCGCCCGGGTTCACGCGCTTGGCGGAACCGTGGCACGTTGCGTCGACAAACACGATCGCGTCACCGGCCTTCATGTGGACTTCCACCGCGCCCGCCACGCCGTCGACCGAGCCGCCCTTGCCTTCCATCCACTCTTCGCCGCGTTTCGGATTCAGGAATTCCGGGTGCACGATATTCGATTTGTGCGAGCCCGGGATCACCATCGTCGCGCCGTCGCCGGGACCGATGTCGGTGAACGCGACGAGCACGTTGATCTGCGCGCAGTGGAATCGTCCATTGTGATACCGGAACTGCATGCGCTTGCAGCGGTCGTGGCCGCCCGCATGCAGCGTGATCGCCTCGCCGGGGCCGCGGATCGTGTAGAAATTCTCGTCGATGAAGAGCGGGCCGTGGTGGTAATCGAACGTTTCCTGGCCGCCGATGAAGCGCAGCACGTAGTTGATGTAATTCGGATGATCGACCATCCGCTCGAACGTGCCGCCCAGTTCGTAGACCTGCTGGTAACTGATGCCGCGATGCTCGGGATGATCCTCACGCTGCACCCAGCCGTGCCAGCCGAGTCGCGGCAGCGAGCGCGGGATGGTGTCGATCCGTGCATTCGCGTCGGCCACTTCCTGCGGCGAAAGCACGCCGCGAAGGACAACAAAGCCGTTCAGGTCGAAAAGATATTCGTCGAGCTCGCTGGGAATGCGGGCATTCGGCAGCTCGATCTTCGGGGGCGTCGCATGGTGGTCGTGAAAGCGTTCCATGGCCTCAGCTTAGTCGAACTATTCAAAAATATCTTTCCGTTTAAGCCGGATTTATTCTTGGATGGTAACCTCGCCAGGGGCGTTTAGGACGGTTGAACCACAAATGAACACGAATCAGCAGGAATTCGGGCTGGGAACTCGGCCGCGGAATTTGGATGCGGGCAACGAATTGAAACCGACTGCGCGCCCCGATTTGGCGGGGCCTGAGGCTGGATTTCGGATGCGGTTTCATTCGAGTTCATTCGTGGTTCAACCGGTTTTTCGCCGCCGTGGTTAAGATGAACAAACTTGCCCCCACGGCCCGGCATGAGGACGCCTTGGGTTTTCGGATCTGGCGGCAAAGCCACTCGGGCGAAATGGACCGGCCTCACACGCACCCCGACATCGAGGTCAATTTCCTGTTCGACGGCGGATTTTCCTACCTGCACGGCGGCGCGGTGGTGCCGATTCACGCCGGGCGCTTCACCGTCCTCTGGGGTGGCGTGCCGCACCAAACCCTCGGGCCGGGCATCGTGAGCGAAGGAATCTGGATCACCGTCCCGCTGGCTTGGTTTCTTCAATGGCGGCTGCCCAATGGGCTTCATGACCGGCTGCTTGCCGGCGAAGTTGTTTCCTCGCCGCCTTACGACGCCGATTTCGCGATGCTGGAACGCTGGCTCGCGGACGCAGACAGCGGCGACAGCGGTCGACGGCGCGTGCTCCAGTTGGAAATGGAGGCGCGGTTTCATCGCCTGGCCCTGGGCATGCCGAGGAGTCGCGGGCGTTCCGCGGCGGATGTCGTCGGCACCGGGCAGATGACACGCATCACGCGCTTCATCGCGCAGCATTACCGTGAACCGCTGAGCGTGCAGGCAATTGCGACCCACGCGGGGCTGCACCCGAAATATTTGATGCGCGTGTTCAAGAAATTATGCGGGGTCAGCGTGTGGGAATATCTGACGCGGCTGCGTGTTTCGCATGCCCAACGGCTCCTGATCACGAGCGATATGAAGGTCCTCGACGTCGCGATGGAGAGCGGATTTTCGTCCGTGGCCCCGTTTTATGCCGCCTTCGCCGCCCACACGCGCGGCATCCGTCCCCTGCACTATCGCCGACAGCACCAACTCGCCGGGTCCCCCTGATCGCATCATGCCCCGCCGTCGCTCCCCTTTGCTTGCCCGGGTTTCCAAGCTATTCAAAAAACGGCCCGGCGGCACGGTTGAGCGCACGGTCATGGTCGATGCGCCGCAGCTCGGCGGGCAGCGCGCGCTCACGGTTTATCTTCCGCCGGATTACGAGGACACCCCGCGACGCTCCTGGCCGCTGGTCATCGCGCATGATGGCCAGGAAATGGCTGCCTGGAAACTTTCCCAAGCGCTCGCGCATCACCACGCCCAGGGTGGCGACACGCCGATTGTCGCCGCGTTATCCGCCGGCAATCGCCGCTTGGACGACTACGGCACCGCAGGAGTGCCCAATACCCATGGCCAAGGCGGACAGGCGGCGGCCTTCCAATTGTTCGTCACGGACACCGTGCTGCCCCGCCTGCGGCGTCGCTATCGGCTGCGGAATGAAGCGGCGGCGACTGCCGTGATCGGCGCATCGCTCGGCGGATTGTCCGCGTTCGACCTCGCGTGGCGGCACCCCCACGCATGCGGAATCGCGGGAGTTTTTTCGGGATCATTTTGGTGGCGCACCGATGATTCCAACGTTGCGAGCCAGCAGGCGTCGCGCGTCGCGCATCGCCGCGTGCGCGAAACCGCGGCAGCGCCGGCGCTGCGATTGTGGTTCGAGGCCGGCACACGCGACGAGCAGGCCGACCGCGATGGCAATGGCGTGATCGATGCGATCCAGGACACCACTGAGCTGGTCGATGAATTGGCGGCGAAGGGATTTCGCCGCGGAAAGGATGTGGTCTATTTCGAGGTCCGCGACGGCGAACACAACCCCGCCACCTGGGCGCGAGCGCTCCCGCATTTTCTCGCCTGGGCGTTTCCCAAAAAAACCGATCCAAAAACCGCCAATCCGGATTTAACCGCGGATGGGCGCGGTTAAAAAGCCTTGAGGTTTGATTTCCGCGTCCGTCGATTGGTTTTCTTCCGTGAAAAAACCTGACCTTCTCATCGGCGTGATCGGCTCCGGCGGCCGCGGCACCATTCTTGGCCAACTCTCGCACCGACCCGGGCGTGGGTCGCGAGTCGTGGCGTGTTGTGACGTGAGCCCGTCGACGCTCGAGCGCAACCGGGCGGATTATGGCGCGGATATTTTCACCACCTCCGAGTTTCGCGAACTCCTGGAGCGCGATCTCGACGCCGTGATCATCGCGACGCCTGATTTCCTCCACGAGGACCAAGCCGTCGCGACCTTGGAAAAAGGGCTCGCCCTCTACCTGGAGAAACCGATGGCCCTCACGCTCGAAGGCTGCGACCGCATTCTCCGCGCGGCCGCCAAGAGCCGGGCCCGGCTGTACGTCGGCCACAACATGCGCCACATGCCGTTCGTGAAAAAAATGAAGGCGCTGATCGACGACGGCGCGATCGGCGAGGTCAAGGCGTGCTGGGTGCGTCACTTCGTCGGCCACGGCGGGGATTTTTATTTCCGCGACTGGCACGCCGAGCGTCGCTACACGACCAGCCTGCTCCTCCAGAAAGCCGCGCACGACATCGACGTGGTGCATTGGTTCTGTGGCGGCTACAGCCGCCTGGTGAACGCGCTGGGCGGGCTAACGCTTTTCGGTGACGTGCCCGGACGCCTTCCTCCGGAAAAAGGGCCGCATCGGCTCCGGCCCGACGACATGCGCCTCAATTTGTTTCCACCGATGCGGGCTCGGAAATTGAATCACCGGATCGACGTCGAGGATCTCAGCACCGTCCAGATGCGTTTGGACAACGGCGTCTTCGCGACCTACGCGCAGTGCATGTACACGCCGGACTACTGGCGAAACTACACGGTGATTGGCACCGAAGGTCGCATCGAAAACTTCGGCAACGGCGAACCCGGCACGCATGTGCGCATCTGGAACCGGCGCACAAACTACAAGGCCCAGGGCGACGCCGCGTACAAGATCCCGGTGGGTCGCGGCACGCATGGCGGCGCCGATCCGATGATCATGGCGGAGTTCCTGCGCTTCGCGACCGACGGCGGCAAGACGGCAACCTCGCCGCTCGCGGCGAGAGAGAGCGTCGCAACCGGCTGCCAAGCCACCGCCTCCCTGCGCGCGAACGGCGTCCCGCTCAAAGTCCCGCCACCCTCCGCCGCAATTCGAAAATATTTCGGGGCGTGAATCGCCAGGCCGGCCAATCTTCGCAGAAGCCCAATCCCAAGCGCCGGAGGGTTGGCCGCAAAAAAGCGCAAGTTGCCGGGGCTCCGTATCAAAACTTCTGCGCGCCTATAGGCGCTCCCAAATCTTCTTCGCAGCCCCGGCAACTTGCGCTTTTTTGCGGCCAATCACTCGGGCGGTTGGAGATGGCGGCTACAGGTTCAACTCGGGCGGCAGGATCTTTGAGAACACCTGCGCACCGAAAACATATTCGATGTGCCCGAAGCCGGGCGCCAGGCGCGCGGCGCAGCCGACGTGGGTGAATTCGCGATTAAGCAGGTTCGCGCGATGCCCGGGCGAGTTCATCCAGGCTTCGACGAGCGAAGCGGCAATGCTTGAACAATCCGCGGGCTGGCCGTCACGAAGCGCCGGCTGCGAAGCGACGTTCTCCGCCACCGCCGCTGGTTTCAACCCGCGCCGCTGCACGCGATCCACCACGGTGCGCTGCCGGTAAAACCCGCTTTCGTGCACCGCGTGCAGCGTGAGTGCCATGTACGTGGCCTGGTCATCGGCGGCCGCGGCCAATTCCGGCAACGGACGCAGGGGCTGGCAGCCGTGCGCCCGTCGCACCCGATTCGTTTCGAGGAAAAGTGCGGCGGAGAGTCTGGCCGGAGTAATTTCCGTCGGGTTCACGACCGAAACCAACGCGGGTCGCCCGGGGCCGGCGACATCGGCGACCGAGGTGCTGCCCGCGGCGAAGGGTGCGGCGAACAGCAGGAGCACACCTGCGATCGGCTTCATCGCGTCACTCTGTTGTGCTTTGAAAAAAAGCCAAGCCGCCCGGAAAAGGTCGGCTCGCCAACCCGGATTTCCGACCTACGTTGGGCGCATGCCCGAGGTCGACGCCAACGTTCCCCCGACCGCGAAAAAGCCGCCGTTCCCAATTGCGGGCGGGCTCCGCAACTACCTCGCCCGCTACAAGCGCGAACGCGAGCTGCCGGTGACTTATGAGCGCATGCGCGATTTCCACGAAGCAATCCCGCTCACCGACGAGAAAGGAAAGCCCACGCTTTGGGACAGCGTAATCTATCGCGCGGACGAGATGGGCGACTTGTACGAGGGGCTGAAGCGCATCTACGGCCTGCTCAAGGTCGACGGCGATTTTTCGGTGGTGGAGCACTTGTACATCGACCGCGTCGATTTCTGCAGCTTCGGCAATTCGACGCCGTTTCGAATCCGCGTCGTCAACGCCTACAACGACAACCAAGACTACTTTTACCTCAAGAAAGCCGACGCTTCGCGCGCCTATGGCCTGGAGCTCGAGCATCTGCTCTCGCCCAACCGCCTGAACTTCCTCACGCACGGCACCACCCTGGTTGAGGAACACATCGCAGGCATCCCGGGCGACGTCTTCATCGAGAAATGGCTGCCCGACCGCGATCTCAGCCCGGTGCGCGTGGCCAAGGAGATGGTGAAATTCAACGAACGCTGCTTCGTGCGCCTGCTCGGCGACATGCGTTCATACAACTATGTCGTGGTGGTGACGCCCGATTTCGAAGGCGCGCAGGTGCGCATTCGCGCGATGGATTTCGACCAGCAGTCGTACAACGGGCGGAAAAAATTCTATCTGCCGCAGTTCTTCAAGGAAAACGCGGAGGTGGTGCTTTACTGCACGAAGCACCTGCATTCAAAGACGGCGCGCCAGTATCAGCGCGAGGAACAGACGCTGATGCTGCAACGCGCCGACCTTGCCAGCATGCGGCTGGGCGTGCTGCTCGAGGCGATGGCGAAGGACCCGATCGCTCCCCTGGAGAAAGTGCACGAGCTGCGCGCGAGCCTGGCGGATCATTACCAGCGCGACGAATATCGCCGCTGCGAATCAATGGGTGAACTCGTGCGCGAAAACCTTGAATCGATCCGCCGCGCGGTCGGGCAGTCGTCGCGCGCGGAGAAACTCGGCGAATATATTTTTTGAAACGCGCGCGCGCTGATCAAAGCGCGCGATTTATTCCGCGCTCATTTGTATTGCGCCGTTGCGCAGTGCACGCGAACTTCACACTGCACCGGACGCGCGTCACCGAAACTTGGTTCGATCGGTCCGGCACTAACCAAAAAAAGGAAACCCACAGCATGGCTAAAAAAGCAGCTAAGAAGAAACCGGCGAAAAAGAAGAAGTAACTCTCTTCCTCGTCAAAAATCATGAGCCGCTCCTGTTTTTGGGGCGGCTCTTTTTTTTGGGTGAAGCGCGTTGTCCCCATCTCATTGTTCGGCGCCGCCGGCGACTAGGCGCGTTCCTACTCGATCCGTCCCTCGTCGAAATCAATCAGGTCGGGCACCGACCTGATCTGGCCCACGCGATCGGCGCAGCCCATCGCGGCCAGCGCTTCCTTCATGAATTCCTGGCCGGCCGGCGTCAGGCCTTTCTGCACGAGGTCGCGGTTCCATTGGTGCACCCGGAGGTCCGAGGGGAGCAGCGCGCGCAATTTTTCCTCCACCTCGGCATCCGTCGCCGATTCGAACACGATCTTTTCCACCGCGGCGGGGTCGATGCCAAGATGCAGGCAGAGAAACCGGTCGAGACCGCGCTTGAAGTTCTTGGCGTAGCTCGCCGGCAGCGCGCCGTGCGCCTTCACATAGCGGCACTTCGCCAGGAACCGCGGCAAATACAACAGGCCCGTCGCCGGATGCGGCATGTAAGGTGACGGCAGGCTCGTAAGGACTTCGCCGGTGGAACCGGGAATTGGCTTGGAAGGCATCAGGCAGGAGAAAGCCGAACGCGGGAAAGCTGAAGGCTGAAAACGTGGCCATGGCTTCCGACCGGCTCGAACGTAGCGCAGGCGGCCTGCCTGCTTCGGGCAAGTAGTCGATGAACTCCAGTTCTTGAGGACGGGGTCGAGCACAGACGGGGCGAAGCAGGCAGGATGCCTGCGCTACGTTCGGACGAACCAGAACCGAGCGCCACGCCGACTACGCCACCGATCGCTCGAACGAAGGTTGCTCGGCGTTTTTCGGCTCCCCCGCCGGAATCGTGCGGCTGCGGTAAACATCGTAATCAGGCACGAGGCGCAGGTAACGCTTGTCCATCAGCGGCGACGAAATCATGAAATCCGCGGAGGCGCGGTCGCAGGCGATCGGGATGTTCCAGACCACCGCCATGCGCAGCAGCGCCTTCACATCCGGATCGTGCGGCTGCGGCTCAAGCGGATCCCAGAAGAAGATGAGGAAATCGATGTCCCCATCGACGATCTTCGCGCCGATCTGCTGGTCGCCGCCCAGCGGGCCGCTCTGGAGCTTGGTGATCGGGAATTCGAGCTCGTCCTCGAGCATCTGGCCGGTGGTGCCGGTGGCGTAGACCTTGTGGTGTGCGAGGAGATCGCGATTGAATTTCGCCCACTCGATCAGGTCGCGCTTCTTGTGGTCGTGCGCCACGAGCGCGATCTTCTTGTTCAGTTCCATCACAATTTTCTTGTAGGCCATAGCCTGCCATTCAGCAGGTGCCGTTCCGGTTCGACGAGCGGTTTGAAGTTACGTTGTGGTGCCGGCAATCCCGCGATTGACAACGCCTGCGACGCGCACGATTCAGGCCGGATGAAAGCTCTTATCCCCTCGGTGCTGGCCCTGCTGTCGATTGTCCCGGCTGCGCTGGTCGCCGCCGAAACCGCCCTCCCCGACCAAGCGCGCCTGGAAGCGATGACCGCGCGCTTTGTGCCGGTCGACGTGAAAGTCGACACGTCGTCGCTCCCCGCCAACGAGCAGCTCGCGCTCGCCAAGATGATCGAGGCCGCGCGCATCCTCGACGCGCTCTTCCTCCGCCAATCCGCGCCGCTCAACGAAACCGTGCTCGCCCAGCTCGTGCGCGACGAAACCCCGCTCGGCCGGGCGCGGCTGCATTTTTTCCGGCTCAACGTCGGCCCATGGTCGCGGCTCGATGAAAATGCGCCGTTCATCCCGGGCGTCGGGACGCGCCCGCCCGCGGGGAATTTTTATCCGCCCGACGCGACGCGCGCGGAAGTCGACACTTGGATCAATTCGCTCGCGCCGGCCGAGAGATCGGCAGCCATGGGATTCTTCACCACGATCCGACGCACGCCCACGGGCGCGCTGGCCACGGTGCCCTACAGCATGGAGTACCAGGGCGAACTCGCGCCCGCGGCGAAACTGCTGCGGGAAGCGGCGGCGGCGACGACCCAGCCAACCTTGAAATCATTCCTCGAGAAACGGGCGGCGGCATTCCTGTCGAACGATTACTACGACAGCGATGTCGCGTGGATGGAGCTGGACGCGACGATCGAACCGACGATCGGGCCGTACGAAACCTACGAGGACGAGTGGTTTAATTACAAAGCGGCGTTCGAGGCGTTCATCACGCTGACGGATGCGAAGGAGACATCGAAGTTGGTGAGCTTCAGTTCGCATTTGCAGGAATTGGAGGATCACCTGCCCATCGATCCCGCGTTTCGTCGGCCAAAGCTCGGTGGCTACTCGCCGATCCGCGTCGTGAACGTCGCATTCTGCGCCGGCGACGGCAACCGGGGTGTCCAGACCGCGGCGTTCAATTTGCCGAACGACGAACGCGTCGTGACGGCGAAGGGTTCGAAGCGCGTGCTGCTGAAAAATTTCCAGGAGATCAAATTCTCCCACGTGCTGGTGCCGATCGCCGCGCATGCGGTGAACGCGCAGGACCGCGGATTTGTCGCGTTCGATTCCTTTTTCACGCACATCCTCATGCACGAGTTGATGCACGGCCTCGGGCCCCAATCGATCAAGCTGGGTGATCGCGCGACGACGGTGCGCGAGGAGATGAAGGAGCTCGGCGGAACCCTGGAGGAAGCGAAGGCGGATATCTCCGGTTTGTGGGCGCTGCAGTACCTGATGGACCACGGCATGCTCGACAAAGCGCAGGAGCGTTCGGTGTACGTGACGTTCCTCGTTTCCTCGTTTCGGACGTTTCGCTTCGGCATCACCGAGGCGCACGCGAAGGGCATGGCGCTGCAGTTCAACTGGCTGCTCGATTGCGGCGGTTTCACGCTCGCGCCGGATGGTTCGTTTGGGGTTAACCTCGAGAAAGTGAAGGCGGGTGTCGCCGGCCTCACGACCGAGATCATGACCATCCAAGCCACCGGCAACTACGCCCGCGCGAAAGCGCTACTTGATCGCATGGTCGTAATCCGTCCCGAGGTGAAACGCATGCTCGAACGCCTGAATGACGTGCCGGTGGATTTCGAGCCGCGGTTCCGTTGAAGCCGAGCGCGTTGTCCCAACGCTTTATTGAAAAACCCTGGGCACGCCGACGGGTTCGGCCCCGTCTGTGTTTAAATGAGAACGGAGCCGCCCAGCGCGTTGGGGACAGTTCATTCGATCCTTTCGACTGCTCAATGCTGCGCGAAATCCAAAAGAGGTTTAAGATCTCCAGCATCAGCGCAGTGAATTGCTGCAATATAGCGGGCGCGCAGTTCACCCACTTCCACCAAGTTGGCTTTCCTGCCCCAAGGTAATTCCGCCTTCCCGTGAGCCGCCACTACGATATCGGCCATGAGACGCGCATGACGACCGTTCCCGTTCGGCCACGGATGAATCGTGACGAGCCGATGATGTAAACGCACCGCTACTTCGGGCACCGAAAATACGGCGTGCTGAAGTTGGGCCTTCGAGTCATCGAATGCGTTTCTCACTCCTTCGTTCAGTCGATGAACTTCCCAGCCCAGGTTTTTTCCAGTCGTTCGATAGTGTCCCGCCCACCGCCATATGCCATTGAACATCCGCCGATGTAACTCCCGGCCGAAATGATCGGTGAGCAAATCCGGGTTTTGCAAAGTGCGGCTCTTCATGGCCCAAATCCGGGCGGTATTGATATTAAGGCGCTCGACTCGGTTTAACTGCGCACGAGTGCTTACGCTCGGAATTAGGTCGAGTTGTTCCTCGGCGCTAAGTTCCGTTTCATGCTCTCCCGCTGGGAAGAGATCGGTGCTCATTTTGCCGGCTTTGGTTTTGGCGTAATATCACCGACAGCCTGGTTTTCCAAAGCCATCGAGTGTTCGCTGGCCTGAAGATGTTTGAACAATGGCTCGTGAATCCGAGCGAGTTGATCATAAGTGCGCGCGACTTCTTCGCGTGGGACCAAAAAGTAGACGAGGTCGCAGTCGAGCGCATTGGCGGCGCGCTCAAGCGACAGCAGGCTGATGGATCCAATTGCTTCGGCGGCTTCCATATCGGCGTACGACTGGCGTCTGACGCCAATCTTGATCGCAGTGACTTCCTGGCTGAGTCCGATGGCTTCGCGCACCGCCCGCAACCACCCGCGGGTCGGCTTGCGAGCTACGGGCTTGGTTGACCTCAGGGCCGGGAGATTTTCGTCAAGTCCCTCCCGAACAACTTGGCTGAATTCACTCTTCATGCAGGCTATAACCTGCTTTTATTTGAAAAAAAGCAAGCTATAACCTGCCTAAATCATATAAAACGCAGGTTATAGCCTGCTTTTCCGCTCAAGGCAGATCGGTGGTCCCCATGAGGTATCGGTCACACTCACGGGCTGCGGCGCGGCCTTCGTTGATGGCCCATACCACCAAGCTCTGGCCGCGGCGGCAGTCGCCGGCGGCGAAAACCCCCGGGAGGCTCGTGCCAAACTTGCCGTAGTCGGCCTTGATGTTGGTGCGGGGATCGATTTCGACGCCGATTTCCTTGAGCAACGCCTGTTCCGGCCCGAGAAAACCCATCGCAAGAAGCACGAGTTGCGCGGGACGGGTCTTTTCCGTGCCGGGCTGCTCCTTCGGGATAAACTGACCCTTCTCGTTCTTCTCCCACTTGATTTCCACGGTCACGAGTTCCTTCACATTGCCATTCTCGTCGCCGATGAACTTTTTCACCGTCGTGACATAGATGCGCGGATCCGCGCCGAATTTCGCGGCGGCTTCTTCCTGGCCGTAATCCATCTTGTAGACCTTCGGCCACTCCGGCCACGGATTGTCCGCCGTGCGCTCCAGCGGGGGCTTCGGGAGAATTTCGATCTGGAGGAGGCTCTTGCAGCCATGGCGCATCGAAGTGCCCACGCAATCGGTGCCGGTGTCGCCGCCGCCGATCACCACGACATCCTTGCCCGCGCCGTTGATCGGGCTTGCGCCGGTGTTGGCGAGCACGGCCTTCGTGTTCGCCGTGAGAAATTCCATCGCGAAGTGCACGCCCTTCAAATTGCGGCCCTCAATCGGCAGGTCGCGCGGTTGCGTCGCGCCGGTGCAGATCACCGTCGCATTATATTCCTTCAGGAAAATCTGGGGCTCGACGTTGTCGCCGACATTCGCGTTGCAGATGAACTTGATGCCTTCCTGCTCCATGAGCCTGATCCGGCGGAGCACGACTTCCTGTTTATCCAACTTCATGTTGGGAATGCCGTACATGAGCAGGCCGCCCGGACGATCGGCGCGTTCGAATACCGTGACGGTGTGGCCGGCGACGTTGAGCTGCGCCGCGGCGGAAAGGCCCGCCGGGCCGGAGCCGATCACGGCGATTTTTTTCCCGGTGCGGATTTTCGGCGCCGAAGGAACTACCCAACCCTCGTCCCAACCGCGATCAGTGATGGCGGCCTCGATATTCTTGATCGTGACGGGCGGGCTGTTGATGCCGAGGACGCACGAGCCCTCGCAGGGCGCGGGACACACGCGGCCGGTGAATTCCGGGAAATTGTTGGTCTTGTGGAGACGCGCGAGCGCTTCCTTCCAGAGGCCGCGGTAGACGAGGTCGTTCCACTCGGGGATCAGGTTGTTGATCGGGCAACCTGACGCCATCCCGCCGATGAGTTTGCCGGTGTGGCAGAACGGAACGCCGCAATCCATGCAGCGAGCTCCCTGGTTGCGGAGCTTCTTGGTCTCCATGTGGTGATGGAATTCCTTCCAATCACGCACGCGCTCCAGCGGCGGGCGGTCGACCGGCAGTTCGCGGAGATATTCAATGAATCCTGTTGGCTTGCCCATGGGGAATTGGCGGTAGGCTCTAAGCGGTAAGCACTAGGCTTTGAGCTTTGGTTGTTCGAGCGGTGGTAGTGTGGTGTGATTTGATTCGTCGTCAGAGCCTGAAGCTCAGCGCTGAAAGCCTTGCAGCAGGCGCAGTCCTCAATTGCCGCCCACCCGCGTGACATCGCGGGCGTTTTCCTCGAAGGCGGCCATGATGGCCTCATCGCCGGTGAGACCCTGGGCTTCGGCGCGGTCGATGCAGGCGAGCATGCGCTTATAATCCCTGGGCATGACCTTCACGAATTTCGGCACGTACTGCTCCCACGACGACAGGATTTTCTGCGCGCGTTCGCTCTTCGTGTATTCCGCGTGGCGTTCGATCATGCCGCGGATCTCGGCGATCTCCTTCGGGAGTTCGAGTTTCTCCAACCCGACCATCTGCGTGTTCACGCGCTTCGCGAAGTCACCGGTCTCGTCGAGCACGTAACCAACGCCGCCGGACATGCCGGCGCCGAAGTTGCGGCCCGCGGGCCCGAGCACGACCACACGGCCGCCGGTCATATATTCACAGCCGTTGTCGCCGATGGCTTCGACGACTGCGCTGACCCCGGAGTTTCGCACGCCGAAACGTTCGCCGGCCATGCCGCGGATGTAGACTTCTCCCGCCGTCGCGCCATAAAGCGCCACGTTGCCGATGATCATGTTTTCCTCGGCCTTGAAGGTCGCCGCAGCCGACGGGTAGATGATGATTTTCCCGCCGGAAAGGCCCTTGCCCACATAATCATTCGCGTCGCCTTCGATCGAAAACGTCATGCCGCGCGTCATGAACGCGCCGAAACTCTGGCCCGCGGAGCCCTTGAACCGCACGCGGATCGTGTCGTCCGGCAGGCCTTTCGCGCCGTATTTCTTGGTGACCTCGTGGCTGGTGATGGTGCCGACCACGCGGTTGACGTTTCGAATCGGGAGTTCTGCGACGACTTTTTCGCCCCGCTCGATCGCCGGCTGGCAGATTTCGAGGAGGGTCGTGATATCGAGTGATTTGTCGATGCCGTGATCCTGCTTGATCGAGCAGAAACGCCCGATCTCGGGGCCGACATCGGGGGAATAGAGAATGTTGGAGAAATCCAGGCCCTTCGCCTTCCAGTGCGCGATGGCTTGGCGCGGCTCGAGGCGGTCGACCTGGCCGACCATCTCCTCGACGGTGCGGAAGCCGAGCTGGGCCATGATCTCGCGAACCTCTTCCGCGATGAAGCGCATGAAGTTCACGACGTGCTCCGGCTTGCCGGTGTAGCGCGCGCGCAGTTTCGGGTCCTGCGTGGCGACGCCGGCGGGACAGGTGTTGAGATGGCAGACGCGCATCATGATGCATCCCGTCGCCACAAGCGGCGCGGTCGCGAAACCGAATTCCTCGGCGCCGAGCAGCGCGGCAATCACGACGTCGCGGCCAGTCTTCAGCTGCCCGTCGGTTTCCACGGCAATGCGCGAACGAAGGTTGTTCAGCACGAGCGTCTGGTGCGTTTCCGCGAGGCCGAGTTCCCACGGGAGGCCGGCATGCTGCAGCGAAGTCTGGGGCGAGGCGCCGGTGCCGCCGTCATACCCGGAAATCAGGACCACGTCGGCGTGCGCCTTGGCGACACCGGCGGCAATGGTGCCGACTCCGACTTCGGAGACGAGCTTCACGCTCACGCGCGCATGCCGGTTGCCGTTCTTGAGGTCGTGGATCAGCTCCGCGAGATCCTCGATGGAATAGATATCGTGGTGCGGCGGCGGTGAAATCAACCCGACGCCCGGCGTCGAGTGGCGCGTTTTCGCGACCCATGGATAAACCTTCGTGCCGGGCAGCTGCCCGCCTTCGCCGGGCTTTGCGCCCTGTGCCATCTTGATCTGGATTTCCTTCGCGCTCGCGAGGTATTCGCTCGTCACGCCGAAGCGGCCCGAAGCGACCTGCATGATAGCGGAATTCTTCGAGTCCCCGTTCGGCAGCGGGTTGAAACGCTCCGGGTCTTCCCCGCCCTCGCCGGTGTTGGATTTTCCGCCGAGGCGGTTCATTGCGATCGCGAGGGTCTCGTGGGCTTCTTTCGAGATCGAGCCGTAGGACATCGCGCCGGTCTTGAAGCGCTTCACGATCGTCTCGACGCTTTCGACTTCCTCGATCGGGATCGCGGTCGACGCCTTGAACTCGAGCAGGCTGCGCAGCGTGCACAGGTTGGCGCCCTGTTCGTTGATCAGCTTCGTGAAATTCTTGAAGGCCGCGTAACTTCCCGTGCGCGTGGCTTTCTGGAGGTGGTGAATCGACTCCGGCGTGAAGAGGTGCGATTCGCCCTCCGCGCGCCATTGGTAAATCCCGCCGACGGGCAGGGTCTGGCCGTCGACCTGGCGTTCCGGGTACGCGAGGTGATGACGCGCGAGCACTTCCTGCGCGATGACATCGAGCCCGATGCCGCCGACGCGTGAAGCGGTCCACGTGAAATAGTGGTCGATCACATCCTGCCGCAGTCCGAGCGCTTCGAACACCTGCGCGCCGCGGTAACTCTGGATCGCGGAGATGCCCATCTTGGACATGACTTTGATGACGCCCTTCGACGCCGCCTTCACCATGTTCTTACACGCGGTCTTGTGGTCGATGCCGGTGAGCGATCCCTCGCGGATCATGTCGTCGATCGTCTCGAAGGCCACGTACGGGTTGATGGCGCTGGCGCCGTAACCGATGAGCAGGGAGAAGTGGTGCACTTCGCGCGCCTCACCGGTTTCCACCACGAGGCTCACGCGCGTGCGCAAGCCTTCGCGGATCAAATAATGGTGCAGGCCTGCCAGCGCGAGGAGCGCGGGGATCGGCGCGAATTCACGGCTCACGCCACGATCGCTGAGGATGATCACGTTGACCTCGTCCTCCTCGATCATGCGCCGAGCCATCATGCAGAGCTCCTCCATCGACTTCGAGAGTCCCTTCTCTCCGCGCACCACGCGGAAAAGCGTCGGCAACACACCCATCTTCAATCCGGGGAGGCTCGTGCGGCGAATCTTGGCGAATTCTTCGTTCGTGAGGATCGGCCACTTCAACTCAACGCGCCGACATGCCGTCGGCTGCGGATGGAGCAGGTTGCCTTCCGAACCGAGGCGCGTTTCCGCGGAGATGATGATTTCCTCGCGAATACAATCGATCGGGGGATTCGTGACCTGGGCGAAGAGCTGCTTGAAATAATCGTAGAGCAGGCGCGGCTTGTTCGAGAGCACGGCCAAGGCGCCGTCGTTGCCCATCGAGCCGATCGCTTCCACTCCATCGCGCGCCATCGGCGCAATGATGATGCGCTCGTCTTCGTGCGTGTAACCAAACGCGATCTGGCGCTGCAGCAACGTCTCGTGGTCGGGCGGCGGAACTTCCGGCGCGGCCGGCAAATCCTCGAGGTGCACCAGGTGCTCCTTGATCCATTCCCCGTACGGACGCTCGGAAGCGAGCTGCTGCTTGATCTCCTCGTCCTCGATGATTCGGCCCTGCTCGGTGTCGACGAGGAAAACGCGCCCGGGTTGGAGCCTTCCCTTGTGGATAATGTCCTCCTGCGGAATATCCGGCAGCACGCCGGTTTCCGAGGCCATGATGACCAAACCGTCCTTGGTGATGCAGTAGCGCGAAGGACGCAGGCCGTTGCGGTCGAGGATGGCGCCGATCTGTTTCCCATCGGTAAACGCGATCGCAGCCGGGCCGTCCCACGGCTCCATCAAGCAGGCGTGGTATTGGTAAAATGCGCGGCGCGCGGCATCCATGTTCTGGTCGTTCGACCACGGCTCCGGGATCATCATCATGATCGCGTGCGCCAGCGGGCGGCCGGCGAGCACGAGGAGTTCGAGCGTGTTGTCGAACATCGCGGAGTCGCTGCCGTTCGGGTTTACGATCGGGAGCGCCTTCTTGATGTCGTCGCCAAAAACCTCGGACTCGAACAGCGCCTCGCGGGCGTGCATCCAGTTGATGTTGCCGCGGAGCGTGTTGATTTCGCCATTATGCGCGATGTACCGATAGGGATGCGCGCGGTCCCAGCTGGGAAAGGTGTTGGTGCTGAAGCGCGAGTGGACGAGGCCGATCGCGGTTTCCATCGCGGGATTCTGCAGGTCGGGAAAATATTTCCCGAGCTGATCGGTGAGCAGCATGCCTTTATAGACGATCGTCTTGCACGACATGCTCGAGACGTACCAGAACTCGGCGCCGACGATCGTCGAGGTGCGGATCTCGCTGTAGGAGCGCTTGCGGATGATGTAGAGCTTCCGTTCGAACGCGAGGTCGTCGGCCAGCGCAGGGTTACGCCCGATAAACACCTGGCGCATCGTCGGCTCACAGGCCTTGGCGGTTTCACCGAGGGAGGAATTGTCGGTCGGCACCGTGCGCCAGCCGAGGAAGGTCTGGCCTTCCGACTGCACGATCTGCGCGAATTTCTCCTCCACCCGCCGACGGACCGTCGGGTTCTTCGGCAGGAAAACCATGCCGACGCCATAGTGGCCGGGCTCCGGCAGGATGATCCGGTTTTTCTTCGCGACTTCCTGGAAAAACTTGTGCGGCATCTGGAGCAGCACGCCGGCGCCGTCGCCGGTGTTGGGTTCCGCGCCGCTCGCACCGCGATGATCGAGGTTGGTCAAAACCTGGAGCGCGTTCTGGAGGATCCGGTGCGACTTGCGGCCATGCATGTCGACGACGAAGCCGACTCCACAGGCGTCGTGTTCGAACCACGGGTCATAGAGACCCTGCTTGCCGGGACGGCGGGGAGTGGGAACCGTGGATTCCGCAGAAGCGGACTCGTCTTCAGGCTGCAGTGGGTTCGACATCGGAGGGGAAAAACTGAGTAAGGAGCTTGTCTTGTGCCACTGAAGTGGCGGATGCGGGGGTGGGGTTTGCGCGAGCCGGAAAAATTTGGACAAAAAAAAGGCCGGTCGCTTTTTGCGAGAGCCGGCCCGGAGCGTTTTTAGTGCGGAGAGCTCTCAGCGTTAGAAGAAACGAATCGTTTTAGTGGCCATTTTGGCGTGTTCCTCGTCCGAGCAACCGGCGTTGGTCGGGACATCGGCATCGAGGTCGGTGGATTTGACCAGGTCGTTGCTCAGCAGGTAATTTTCCACTTCCTCGCCGGAAACGTCAGCCAGCATCACGCCATCGACCTCTACGCACGGAGAGAGGGGTTGTCCGGACTTCTGCACCATTTCCGCGTAATTCGCGCGGTTATTGATGATATCGATGTCCTCAAACGGCAGGTGGTACTTCTGCATGATGGCCCTTACTCCATTGGACCAGCCACAAGAGGGCTTGAGATAGGCTTTGATTGTCATGCGGTACGATGAGCGAAACGCTAGGTGGCGCAAGGTATAGGGCGCGTTTCCTGCGGAGCACAAGCGGAAGTTTCATGAATCTTCCGTCATATGCGCCGCAGCCCTCGCCGGAACTCTGTCGGCGTTTCTCCCGTCTTCTGCCGGAACTGTCGCGAGAAGAAAAAAATGTCCCGAAACCCCAGCGCCTCCGCGATCATGCCGATCGTCAGGTTGGATTCCGAGAGCAGCTGGCGCGCCCGATCGATCTTCGCGTTGATGACGTAATCCTGCGGGCGTTGGCGCGTGACCTTCAGGAATACGCGTGAAAAATGATCGACGCTGTACCCCGCTTTCCGCGCGAGCGCCGCGATGGTCGGCACCCGCCCCGGGCTTTCCCGGAT
Organism: Verrucomicrobiota bacterium; assembly: GCA_028293545.1. Classification (GTDB taxonomy): domain Bacteria; phylum Verrucomicrobiota; class Verrucomicrobiia; order Opitutales; family Opitutaceae; genus Opi-474. The sequence goes on from JAQGOP010000047.1 coordinate 77,125, forward strand.
TTCCGCCGCCGCCTGGAGAATGACATCGCGATGATGCTGGTCCAAGCCCGGCGCACTCATCCTGGTGGTCGCGGCCGCTTCCAGCGTGAGGTCCATCAGCAACGCGCCCGTCAGGGCTTCGGCCACGCCAAGGCCGGCCGGCTCCGCGCGAAGTTCGATCACCCGGCGCATGAGCGTGTCGACCAGTTCTAGGTGACGCGTCCGCATGACTTCGAACGGCGGCTCAAAAGCGGATAAAGGCAAAGCGCGATCTCCCCGTTTCAAGGTAAAATGAATGAAATTCACGCCGAGCGGCGCCGCGAGGTCCTGTTCGGCCACATAATGATTTCCGGGGCGCATCCACACGCACGTTCCCGGGACCAGTGCGCATTCCGTTTTGCCTGCTGTCATTTGTCCGCGACCGGCCCACACGAACCACAGGTCATAATCGTGGAGCCCGCGCGCCCAATCAGGCCCGAGATGCCAGCCGGGTTCACAACGAACCCGCCCGACAATGCCCAGTTCGACGGCGAAGGATTTTTGTGGGGATTTCATGAGAGCGGATAACTACAAATAAATAACGGCGCGCTGCATGGCGCGGCAAACCCTATTCGGATAGGGTGGGAGCGAACCCCTTTTACCCAATGAGCACTACCGCGACCCGCGAGGTCTTGTTTGACGTTGTTGCCGACATGCATGCGCCCGAGCTGTACCAGCCGATGGCCGTCGCAGAAGGCGTGGATCATTTCTCCGACATCGGCCCCGAGCAGGTCGCGTTCTATAAAGAGAACGGCTACCTCGTCGTGCGGAAGGCTTTCAACCCGCAGGAAATCCAGGCCGCGATCGACGGGCTCGTCGCCCTCATCATGGGCAGCCGCCCGGATTTCACGCACGTTTACTTCGAGGGCAAAGCGAAAAAGATCCTTTCGTCGCTTGGGCCGGAACAGCGCCAGGATGCCGTGCGCAAGATCGGCATGTTCATCGAGTTCGATGCCCGTCTCAAAGCGATTTCTCATCACCCGGAATTCCTCGAAGCCATCAAGCCGCTCATGGGCGGGGCGAGCGCGGAGATGTTCCAGGACATGGCGCTGATCAAGCCGCCGCGTCTCGGCCGAGAAAAACCGTGGCACCAGGACAAGGCGTATTTCGAATACGCGCTGAACACCCCGGTGGTCGGCACGTGGATCGCACTCGACGAGGCGACGATCGAAAACGGCTGCATGCAAATCATGCCGGGGCGCCACAAGGAAGGCCCGATCCTCCATTTCCAACGCCGCGACTGGCAGATCTGCGACAACACGATGCTCGGGCAGAAGTCCGTGGCGGTGCCGCTCAAGCCGGGCGGGTTGCTCTTTTTCGACGGCATGCTGCCGCACGGCACGCCGCACAATTCATCCCCGAATCGCCGGCGCGCGCTGCAGTTCCACTATGCGCCGGTCGGAACGATGAAGGTGGAAGCCGCGGAACGCCTCAAACACTTCGGCGCCGAGGGGAAAAACGTTACCTGCTAGGAAATAGCCGCGATTTCCCGAGGGCGCCTTGCGCGGGACGCCGGATGTCCGCGGGAGCGGTTGGCGGCATTGGCGCGCGGCGAAGAGTTCGGGAAATTAGGAATTTCCTAGCCGCGTTACGCGGCGTGTCCTATCACGCTCGGAATGAAAGTCCTCGTGACCGGCGCGGCCGGCTTTATCGGGTACCATGTGGCCCGCCGGCTCGCTGAAACGAAACGGTGCGAGGTGCTGGGAGTCGATAATCTCAATGACTACTATTCCGTCGACCTGAAGCGCGCGCGCCTGGCCGAATTGGAGCAGCTCGAGGATTTCCGCTTCATCAGGGCTGATTTTGCCGAAGCCGCAGCCTTTGCCGGGATCTTCGCCCATTTCAAACCGGACTACGTCATCCACCTCGGCGCACAGGCCGGCGTGCGCTACAGCATGGAAAATCCCGCGGCGTATGTGCACAGCAACCTGACCGGGTTCCTCAATGTGCTGGAAGCCTGCCGGCAGCACCCGCCGAAGCACCTGGTATTCGCTTCGTCGAGCAGCGTCTACGGCGCCGGCGCGCAGGTTCCCTTTCACGAGGACGCCAACACCGACCATCCGATCTCGTTCTATGGCGCGACCAAGAAAAGCAACGAGCTCATGGCTTACAGCTACGCGCATCTGCACGGGCTGATGATCACCGGGCTGAGGTTTTTCACGGTCTACGGCCCGTGGAGCCGTCCCGACATGGCGCCGACGATATTCTCCAAGGCGATCTGCGCGGGCCAGCCCATCAAGCTCTTCAACCACGGGAAGTGCCGGCGCGATTTCACTTACGTGGACGACATCGTCGACGGTGTCGTGAAAGTCCTGCTGTATCCCCCTGCCAACGCCCCGACCCCGCCCTACCGCATTTTTAACATCGGTCACAATCGCCCGGTCGAGGTGCTGCTTTTCGTCCGCATGCTCGAGCAGATGCTCGGGCGAAAGGCCGAGGTCGAACTGCTTCCGCCGCAGCCCGGCGACATGCTCGAAACCGGTGCGAGCATTGACCGTCTCCACGCCGCGATCGGTTTCACGCCCCGCGTCTCGCTCGAAGATGGGCTCCGCCACTTCGTCGATTGGTTCAAGCGCTACCATCACTATGATTAAACCACCCCATCGGGATTAAAAAATTCCCGATGGGTAGGACCGCGGTTGTCCTGACCCCTACCCTATTATCTCTCCATGAAAACCATCCTCCTCCTGGTTTGCTCGAATATTTTCATGACGCTCGCGTGGTATGGTCACCTGAAGTTCAAGTGGCTCGAGGGAAAATCGCTGATCACCGTGATCCTTGTTTCGTGGGGCATCGCATTCTTCGAGTACATGCTGATGGTCCCGGCCAACCGCTCGGGCTATTTCACGAGCGGATTCACGGGCTACCAGTTAAAGATCATCCAGGAGTGCATTACCCTCGGCGTCTTCGTGGTCTTTGCGTGGCTCGTGCTCAAGGAGCGCCTCACGTGGAACTACGCGGTGAGTTTCGGTTTCATCCTGCTCGCGGTCTGGTTCGCGACTGCCTTCATACCCGGCGGCGCACCTCCTTCGAATTAAGAACACTGCTCCTCGCTTGCCTCTCTCAGCGCGCGAGGCTCACCCTTATTTTTTTATTTTAAACACAAACCTCAGCTCACTTATTACTCATGTCTAAAGCCGCTCCCGCTAAAGCCCCCACCTCCGCTCTTCCTCCTCGCGACAAAAATATCTAGATGGCCCTCTCCTCCATCAGAAAGCAGTTCGGCGAAGGCTC
>JAQGOP010000005.1 GCA_028293545.1 Verrucomicrobiota bacterium
GGGATGTATACGGCCGTCCGACTTTGTCGTAGAAAGTAAATGAGCAGTTCAGGAGATTAGAGTGAAGCCGCGTGCAAACGTTGTTCTCGAGGTCGATTCTGGAAAGCGACTGCGGCGGAAGGGTAAAGCCGAGTTTCAAAAGGTTCGACCCAGCAGAATTAAAATAATACGTTACGGTTTTCATGGCTCCGTTGGCGCGCGGGACAGTCAAGGTCAGCTCTAAATCGGTAGACGGTATTGGAAAAACTGGAATTACCGGAACCGCGGACGAGCTCATTTGCACGTCCGAAGCGAACGTTTCCAAGGTTCGTCGACCTTGGCTTTCCAAGGTCGGCTCGCTTCCGAAACTTGCACCTAATGTCCGAGTAAAGTTTTTGCCCAGGAACAGGTAGCTGGACAAGATACCTAGCATCAGAATCAAAGATACGGACATTGCCACCAAGAGCTCAACGAGCGTGAAGCCGAGGATCTTGCGGTTGCCGTTGTTTCTCAGTGCTGGCGTCTCTCTTCGGACCCTGCATGCGGACAGTTCGGCGCAACCACAGTTTGCGTCGGGCGGGGCTGACCTCGCTGCACAGAATATGTCGTCATTCAGAATCACGATTTTTGGTAGCTGAGATTTAGGCCGAATTGGCCGAACCAAGCCGAATTGCTACGTTTATAGCTAAAATTAAGCGGAGTGCCATCGGCTGCATGCCGACTCGTGGGCACAATCCACGTCACCGTGAAATTGACCTCTTTGATATTTGGAAGGGGATTGGTGACATAGCGGGTAAGCACATACTGGGCGCCCAGTATTGTAACAATATCCGTATCAATGGCAGTAGTCACTTCATCCCAATACAATGTGTTTGTCGGCGCCTGATTCGAATTTGCAGAAAGACACCGATACCAACTTCCGGCGAACGACACGACATTGTCAGTTTGGTAGTTGGTGCGTGCAGACCAATTGGGCCAAAATTGAAGGTCTATTGCTATGGAAGTTGGGTTGCTCACGTTGGCCGGTGGAAGGCCATTGATGTAATTCCATGAAGCAGATCTCAGTTTTTCGATTTCGTGATCAATAATTTGGCTGGCGAAGACCTGCCGTCGTGCATGCGCCATTGACGACGACATCACTGCAATCGCTTCGATCATGCCAATGAACGCTACCACGACGATCGTGGCCGCCATCATTACTTCGACCAAGGTGAAGGCACGAAGAGGGAATCTGGGACGAGGGGACATCGAGGGCGAACTTCCAGATAGCATGCATGCGTTTCTGCGCAAGCGATGAGTGCCACGGAGGGACCTGGCACTAGTGCACCCTATTGGGGAAGCGGATCCGCTACTCTATCCGCACGTTCACTCTAACGTTCGAAAGTAGCTCGATCGCGTACCTTCCAGTCCGGAATGGTTCAGAAGGTCGACAAAAGCCCCTGAGACTTCAATGCGGCTGCAACTTCGAACAAGCCCGCGCCGTTTAAATGCAATCCGTCTGGAGTGTATCGGATTTGAATGCCGCTTTCATCGCATAAATGGAGAACTACCATCGACACGCGAGGGCCGCACATCTGCACCAGGAAGTGATTGATCCGGTCCACTCGCTCAAATGTCGGTTCGGTCACATTTGGATGCAGAGGAATAACGCAGTAAGCATATTGCTCGTGGTTCGCATGTAAGATTGGTAATATCCATATCTTTACCTCAGGCGAAGAAGCCAAAATTCGGGCGATGATTGTTTTATAATGTAGCGCCGTTTCTTCAAACGCTATCCCGGATTGGATATCGTTAACACCGCACCACAGAACGACGTCACCTGGCTTACCTGCAACGATCGTTTCCAAACGATTTAAAACGTCGCCTGTTGTATCTCCCGCAACCCCTCTGTTTTTCGCGCGTACGGAATCCATCAACTCCCCCCATTCGCCGAAATCTACCAAGCTATCCCCGAGAAAAACCACATCTCTTGCACTGAGTGGAAGCGAACTAAGCACTCCGGCTTTGGTTGTTGAGTAATTTACTTTTGATGGCCGCTCGAAACCAAGGACGCGATTCACTTCGGATCGAACGTATCGCATTCCCCCTTTTTTAATAATCATGTGCAACGCGCCGATGACTACACATAGGTTGACTAAAAAAGATGCTAAGAGCCAGCGGCTACGGGGTTGCATTACCGACCGATGACCGAGCTTATTGTAAAAGACCAGATATGAATGGAAAATAAGCTGCTTAGTTAATATGCGCTATATTGACTACAACATCTCCTGAACGGACCGGTTGTGACTTAAGATGTAATCTATTTGCGTCTAATTCTTGCTCCCAGACGTCGTAATGTTGGAGGGCCGCTGTTAGATATTTTTGGGTCGAACACTGTAGTTTTAGGGAGATCGGGGAAGGCCCTCACAGAAAGTCGGCGTACGACCACCAAAGTGAAGCAGGGTTCGCTTGTCTGCTGACTATGCCAAAATAGGTTCTAAGATTATTGGCGTTCACGCGTTGTCAGGGTGAACCCCAAACCAGAAGCCTCCCATGACAACACGTTTCGTCATTCCTTCAGCGGTGGCGGTCGCGCTGCACGCTTTGGCCTTTTATGGCTTTCCGCATCTCCACCGGCCGGCTGATCCGAAGCATGCGCCGTTTTGCCCGGCCGATGTGATGCGGGTGCTCGATTTCCCGCAGCCAGCCGAAAACCCCGATGCGACGGCTGCGCCGCGCGGCAATCCCGACGTGGTCCGCACTGAGGAACCTGCCGCGCCGCCGCCGGACGACTCCAATCGCATCACCATCCCGCGGATGGCCACAAAACCCGCGCCCATGAATCCTGCGTATGTCCTGCTCGATGGACCGATCGGCGTGCCCGAGGGAGTCAACACACTGCCGGGCAACGGTAACGTAATCCCAAGCTCGGCCCTCGACAACCCCCCGCAGACGCGCTCGCGGATCGCGCCGATCTACCCGATGGACGCGAAGCACGACGGACGGCCGGGCGATGTGTTGGTTGAGTTTACCGTCGATGAAAATGGACGCGTGATAAACCCGAAGGTGGTTCGCTCGAACGACCCGGTTTTCGAAAACCCAACGCTCCGCGCCATCGCGAAATGGCGCTTCGAGCCTGGCCGGAAAAACGGCCGCGCCGTCCGCTTCCGGATGGCCCTGCCGGTTCAATATAGCGTGAACGATTAAATCACCCACGAGCTGCGCTCGCCGGTTGCTTGCTCGAGGGTGGGGCGACTTCTCCGCAAGGCGCTGTTTGGCTCCGCCTGCGTTTAAATGCGGACGGAGCCGCTCAACGCGTTCGGGACAACGCGTTCCACCCGCCGATTCAAGTGACCGCGATGATGAGCGAAGGATCGGCGCTCCGTCGGCCGGGCAACTGGACGGTGTCGCCGACCCGGCGCCCGAGGAATTGCCGACCGAGCGGTGATTGCGGAGTCACGACCATCACGGCGCAGTCGTCGACCGAGATTTCCAACCCGCCGGCGCGAGGGCAGAGAAAATAGAATTCTGATTTCCCGCGCGCCACGTTCACCTCGACCAGCGCGCCGAGTGCGACCGGCGCGTTGTCCCCAAAATCGAAAATTCCCAGGCCCGAGACGATCTTGATGCTTTCCTCGATCTCCGCGGCCTGGCGCGCCTGGCCTTCGGCGAGGTAACCGGCTTCCAGGCTATGAGTGTCGTATTGGTTTTCGGGTTTGCTTTCCTCACTGATCGCTTCGTCGCGGGCGAGTTGGGCGGCGCCGACTTGCAGCGCGAGGGCGGCGCGAAGTTCCTCGAGGACCCGGGAGCGTAGATCGGATTTGTTCAACGCAGCTTGGCTTTACCAGCGGTGATAAGCGGGATGACCGGGCTTGACCGCGACGAATGTCCCCACGCAGGTCGCGCACACTTGCCCGCCGGATGAAAGCGAGCCCTCGACCTTCGCGCGGTCAGGGCCGGCTTCGACGACGCGCGCCGTGAGCGTGACTTCGGCGTCGGTGGGCGTCGGACGCTGGAGCTTGATCGCGTAGCTCGCGGTGACAGTGCACGGAGGCTGGGGGAGCGCGTCGCGCTGCATCAGGTGAAACGTCGCCGCCCAATTACAGTGGCAGTCGAGCAGCGTGCCGATGATGCCGCCGTTCAACACTCCGGGAAATGCGGCGTGATGCGGCGCGGGAGTCCACTGCGCGACGACCGAGCCGTCCGCTTCGGCAAAACTCCTGATGCGCAGCCCATGGATGTTGGCCGGACCGCATCCGAAACATATGCTCGCGGGCGAAAAAGTTTCCTGAAGGCTGGAGTCAGAGCGTGACATGCGGCGCCGGCGCGAAAGCGAAAAATTCGTCAAGCAAGGCCGAGTTTTTGGCTGGCAGACTGTAAAACAAGCCGCATGTTGACGTTTCAGAAGTCAACGTTGTCAACGAAGCATCACGCATGGCGCGCAAAATTTCATTCATTAACTACAAGGGCGGGGTCGGTAAAACGTCTCTCATCGTCAACACTGCGGCATGCCTGGCAAAATTAGGTAAGCGGGTCTTGCTGTTTGATTTCGACACCCAATCGAACAGCAGCATCTGGCTCTTGCGCCTTGAGCGCTGGAACAAAATTAATGCGACCGGTGAAGGCGCTTTTTTCTCCATTTACGAACCCGGCAAGGTGAAGGTCAAAGACCTCGTGATCCGCGACGTGGTGGAGGATAAAAACGGCCAAAAAATCCTGCCCGGGCTCGATCTCGTCCCGACGGCCTTCAATCTCGTCGACCTCGAAAGCGAATACGAAGGCGACCCGCGCCGCCCCCCTTACGTGGTTTTCCAGGAGCAGCTCGCGGAGATCGAGAACGATTACGACTTCATCCTCTTCGACTGCCCGCCCAACATCCTGCGCGCGTCGCAGTGCGGAGTGTTCGTGAGCAACGAAATCTACGTGCCGTCGAACCCCGATGCGTTGAGCCTCATCGGCTTTACCCTGCTCGTGGAAAAGCTCGGCAAATTCCACCAGCTCTCCGCGAGCTTCCGCAAGGCGTCGATGGGCGTGCCGGCCCAGGTGCAGGGCGTGATTTTCAACTCGATCAAGTCGGGCGTCGACATCGAGGTCCCGAAGATGCGCATGCAGCTTCGCCTGAACCAATTTCGGACCGCGAAGCGCGTCGCCCCGACGGCCAAGATTTTCGACACGCAGATCCGCGACGCGATGATCGTGCGTCGCGCCGTGACCCTCGGCCTGCCGGTGTTGCTCGTCAGCCAGGAAGGACCCGATGCGCCGGCCGCCGGCACCGCCGACAACGTCGTCGGCGATTACCGCAAGCTCGCCCAGGAAATCGTGCGCCAGGTCCAGTAAATTTAACCTCCTCCGCTTTAACCATGGCCGATAACAAATATACTCCCCAGGACTGGGAAAAAATCCGGAAAGATTTTGCCAGTTCGATCATGGTCAACACGCCGCTCAGCAGCCTGGCGCAGAACCTCGACGGCCCGGACTGGCCGGTGAAGGGAAAAGAGGAAACGCCCGCGTCCTATATCGACCTCAGTTACGACGAAATGGTGACCATGATCACGATGAAGGGAATGTCCGCCGCGAAGGCCGATTTCCTGATCTCGGTGCTCAAGGAAACCCTCGCGTTCGACAACCCCTTTGGCGACATGGTGGAACAGGCCGCGGTTTCGTCGGCGAAGGACAACCAGCTGCTTAAGAATCTCGGCAAGCTCGACATCCCGGAAACGTTCCCGATCACGCTGACGGCCCTGACGCCGGACACGATTGAGTTTTGCCGGCTCGAAAAGCTGGGCACGCTCGGTGAGTTCTGTGTTTTTTCGCAAAACATGTCCCAGAGCGTGATCGTCGGCGGGGATTATCGCCGGCTGCTGAACGCGCTTTCGCACATCGACGAGGCCACCTTGGCCGAGTGCCTGCCATTCCGTCCCGGCGCCCACGGCCTCCATTTGATTGAGGCCCTGGTGCAGGCGACGAAAGCCCCGGTTCCGGCCGCGCGGGCCCAGCAGGCGGCGGATTTCTTCAAAGCTGAATTTATCGAGATCAAGAAAGACCTCGAAAACGGCGGTTCACTCCAGCGCCACCTCATGGTGTTGGGAAATCCGGCCGCGGAAAAACGTGCGACAGACATGTGGAACGCGTTGACGAGGCCCCCCAAGAAAGGCGGGCTTTTTGGTTCGCTTGGGCGACTTTTCGGGAAATAGTCACGGCCAGCTATGGCAGACGCTTCCGCTTCGGGGTCAGCCCCGATCAAATTTCCCAACGCTTCCCAAGGAGGAGCACCACAACCCCTGGTGTTGAGGCGTCGGCGTGGGCTCACCCACTCACCGTTCGAAGTTTCAGAAACCGCCTCGGCGGCGCGCGAAACGATTCGTGCGGTGGTCGAGGCCACGCGTTCGCCGTTTGGCGGCGGCCCGCCCTTCGACAAGATGCAGGCGACCGACCTCGAGCGTTCCCTGCGGCAATTGGAGGCTTCGCTCGCCGATCGCGAGCGCCTCGTCGCCGACATGGAGGTCAAACTTGCCGACCGCGAACGCGATTTGGCGGAAACCGAGGCGCTTTTGATCGCCCGCGAACAGTTGCTGGCGGCTTCCCGCAAGGCTGAACCGACCAAAGTGGGGCTCTCGAAGGAGGAGCAGGCGGCTTTGGAGCAGTTGCGCGCGGAATTGGAACGCCAGGAAAATGCCCTGAAGGAAGAGCGCCAATCCCTGCGTGAACGCCAGCAGTTCCTCGACGAGAGCGAAACCAAGCTTTTCGAAAAAGTGCAGGCCCAGCAGGAGAAGGAAACCGAGCTCGAGCAGCGCGAGGAAGACCTCAGGACGCGGGCACGGGAATTCCGGGAAAAGGTCGCCAAGATCGACCCCGCAGCCGCCGAAGCCCTCAAGCTCGAAACCGAAACCGCCCGCAAAAAAGCGAGCGACGAGTTCAACGAATAACGGCTTTCGCCCTGCCCGGATCGAGTTTCCGCTCGCGGTGATGGGAGGCGAATCTGGTGGTTGACCTGCCCAGATGCGGCCTTGAAGCTTTTATGAAACTTTTTCCGCAATCTTCCGTCCAACGACGCTTCCCCCACTGCACCTTTTCATGAAAATCCTCCGTTTGGCGCTGCTCGCCGTCCCCATGATTGCCGGAATGACGGCCTTACGCGCGCAGGAAGGTGGCAGTCCTCAGGACGAGATCATTACCGACTTCGGCATCGACGAGTACATTTACCAGCCGAAGTACACCCTTCATATCGGCACACGCCAGTTGTCCGGCGCCAAGTCGTCTTTTTCCGGCCGCGGTACGGTTAACTCGATCATCCCGCCGACCGATATCACGACGCCCAACATCGCGAGAGCCTACCACGACGGCACCGTGGGCATCGACACCCGCACGATCGTGGACTCGGATGGCATCGCTTCGCCGATCTCTCCCGACGGCTTCACGAACAGCTGGACGTATAATTTTGCCGACCAGGTCAGCGACGCGGGTTACATGGCGTTTCACGGCTACAGCGCCGACGTCATCGACCCGGGCGCCCGCAGCAAGAACGCCAACTCCAGCTACGGCGTGGAAGTGGTCGTGTCGCGCGATATGGGAAAACTCGGGAAGAAGCTGGATTGGACGCTTTTTGCCGGCCTGAGCCTCAACGATCTCAACGACAAGACCTCGGACACCCTCGCCGCGCGCGTGACGACGACCACCGACTATTACTCCCTCAACGGCCAGACGCCTCCGGTGCCGCCCTACGTCGCACCTTCGACCTCGTCCGTTTCGGTGTTCAATCCGGATGGTTCGCTCTCAGTCGTCAACGTCGATACCACCACGCTGATCGGCAACAAACCGCTGGGTCGCATCACGACCGTGAGCGATGGCGTGGTCATCAACAATTGGAAGGTGAAGGGCGCGTATTTCACCTTCCGCGCCGGTCCGTCGATCAGCTACTCGATCACTCAAAAGCTGAAAGCCACGCTCAGCGTCGGCGCGGCGCTGGTCTTCGTGGGTTCGACATACACGGTCGACCAAATTTATACCCCGGAAATCGGGGAAAACGTCATGAACACCGTCGACAACACGACGGAAAAACTGATGCCCGGCTACTACGCCGATGCGACGCTGGAATATGAGTTCACCGAGCGCGCAGGCGCATACTTCGGCGCGCTCTACCAAAGCACGGGAAGCTACGAACAGACGATCACCACGGCGAGCGCGAGTTATGCGACCAAGATCGATTTGGCCAGCCTGCAGGGTTTCCGCATGGGCATGAATTTCCGCTTCTGAGCGGCCACGCGAATCGGGCAAGTAGCGCAGGCGGCCCGCCTGCTCCGAAGATCGTCCTCCGACCCGCGGTTCATTCGCGGTTTTGAAACAGGAACATTCGGGCTTTCCATCGCCCGGCGCTGACGATTGCTTCTTCGCGAGTGAACAATGACGCCAAACCCCTGTGGCCGATCGCGACGCTGGTCGTGCTCACGGGGCTGAATCTCCTGGACTACCTGGACCGTCAGTTGCTCGCCGCGGTGCTTCCAGCGCTGCAGGCCGAGCTGAAGATCGGGGATGAGCAGGCGGGAAATATCGCGACGGCGTTCATGCTCGGCTACTTCCTGACCGCGCCAATTTTCGGATGGCTCGGCGATCGGCTCTCCCGGACTTGGTTGATCGCCGGCGGGGTTTTTGTCTGGAGCCTCGGCACATTGTTGTCAGGCCATGCCGGCACCTACCTGATGCTCGTGCTTTTCCGGATCCTCGTCGGCTTCGGTGAGGCGAGCTTCGGCACCATCAGTCCGGGTTGGATCGCAGATCTCTTCAGCCCCGCGCGGCGCAACAACGCCATCACCGTTTTCTATTTCGCCATCCCCGTCGGCTCCGCGCTTGGCTACCTGATGGGCGGATACATGGCGGTTCACTACGGCTGGCGCTCGGCTTTCCTGTGGGCGGGTTACCCGGGCCTGTTGCTTGCGTTCACGCTCTTCCTGTTCCGCGAACCCAAACGCGGCGCGAATGACCCGGTGCAGGCAGCGACCGGCGCGGTGCCTGAACGGGCGGGCTGGAAGGGGTACCTTCGCCTGTTCGGTTTTCCTTCCTACCTGCTCGTCGTCGCGGGCTATATGGCGCAGACGTTCGCCATGGGCGGATTTTCGCTCTGGGCGCCGACGTTCCTTTACCGCGTCCATCACATGGCGCTCGACCGGGCGGGATTTTTCTTCAGCGCGTCCCTCGCCGCGACCGGTTTGATCGCCACCTTGGCCGGCGGGTTCCTGGCGACGAAGTGGCAGAAAAAAACCGGCACTGGCTATGCCTGGGTACTGGCGCTGAGCGCGTTGCTCGCGGCGCCGACCGCTTTCGCTGCGTTTACCTTGGCCGACATTGGGCAGGCGAAAATTGCCCTGGTCCTCACGATGTTCCTGCTGTTCCTCTCCACGGGCCCGGTGAACACCCTGATCCTGGAAACCGTCCCGGTGAGCATGCGCGCCACCGCGATGGCGGCGTCGATCTTCGCAATCCACATGTTCGGCGACCTCTGGTCCCCAAAATTCGTCGGCTATCTGTCGGATCGGTGGGGAGACTTGCGCCGCGCGGTGCTGTGGTCGCTGCCCGGCAGCCTGATCATCTCCGCGATCTTCTGGTGTGCGCTCGTGGCGCACGTGCGACGTCAGCGCGCCGCCGCGGTGGAGTCTTGAGCAGCGAGATCGTTCAGCACCTCGGCGACGCTCCTGAGTTTCCCCGGCGGGAAGAATCCGTTGATGCGGGTCATGACCTGCTGGATGATTCCGTCGGGGCAGCTCGCTCCCCCGGTGATCAGCACGCGTTTCGGAAGTGAATCAGGTTCGGCCAGCCACAACGGCCGCGACTCGATTTGTCCCCGGCCGCTGCCCGCGTAGACGTAGTGGTCAACTTCGGCCCGCGAGCGAATGCTGCTCTCGGATTGGATGAAGTAAGCGCGCGCGCCGACTTTCTGTTCGCAGAGGCGGAAAAGCTGGTAGGTGTTCGAGGAATTTTTCCCGCCGATCACGAACGCCGCGTCCAATGGCTGGGCGAGCGCGCGGCTGAGCGCGTCCTGGTTGACTTGCGTGGCGTAGCAGAGCGTGTCGCGCCGGCCGCTGCCGCCGACGTGGGTATCGTCGCCGTATTTCGCGCGGTAAATCCCGCGCAGGTGCTCGAGGATCGCGAGGGTTTCATTCATCAGCAGCGTGGTTTGGTTGACCACGGCCACGCGATCGAGATGGAGGTTCACGTCGAATCCCGGGGTGTGGCGCCCGGCGAACAGCTCATAGAATTTCCGCCGCTCCGCCGGGTCGCTGCTCGCGATGATTTCGCCCAGCTGGCGGGCTTCGTCGAGGTTGCGGACAATCACCGCGGGGGCGTGGCGGCGTGTGTTTGAGAAGGTGGCCTTGGTTTCCTCGTGCTCGTGCTTCCCGTGGATGATCACCGTGTACCCTTCGCGCCCGTACGCCCGCGCGGCCTTCCAGACTTTTTCCACGAGCATGCAGGTCGCGTCGTAGTGATAGACCGCAATGCCCTTCCGGACCAGGCGTCGCTTGTCTTCGTCGGTCGCGCCGAATGCGGGGATGATCACGATGTCTTCCGGCGTCAGGGTGTCCCACAACACCGGCGCGCCGGGCGCCGCCGAGGCGAGTCGGCCGTCGGCGGTGTAGGCTTCGCCCTTGTCGGTCTGGAGGTAGCGCAGCCCGCGCCGCAGGAGATCCTCGTTCACGAAGGGGTTGTGGATCAGCTCCGACAGCATGAACACCCGCCGCCCGGGATTTTCCGCGAGAGTTTCGTACGCGCGCTCGATGGCGTTCTTCACGCCGAGGCAGAAACCGAAATGGCTCGGGATCACGTACTGGACGGCGCCGAAGTCCAGCGTGACGGGCGCCGCCGCCGATCGTTCGTGCTGTCGCGCGATCGCCTTGATGGCGGAGCAGAGCTGCGACTGGTAGAGTGCGCCCGCAAGGGCGTCCTGGCCATAGATCGCAATGTTCCGCTCCTGCGCGGGGCGAAATTTATAGATGAAATCGTTTTCGCCGAGGTGGAGGTAGGGGATGTCGACGAGAAAGGGCCCGAGTTCGTCCAGCACGGCCGCGAGTGCCGGGCTGAGTTCGGAGCGACGCGCCGCCAGCGCGTCCAACGAATGAAACTCCACGCCCGTCTCCGCGGGCTCGCCTTGGACCTGCGTGAAATAAACGGCGTAGCTGGCCGCTTCGGTTGCGGCCGAAAAATATTCCACCGGGGCGAGGTGAGTCGCGAACGCACGGCTGAGTCGCGCGGCTGCCGCGGGCAGGTCGTCGGCCGCGAACGCCAGGTCGAAACCATCCGGTTCGCGGCGCACCGCGAGCTGGTTGCTCGCATTGAACGCAAGCACCGCACAGCGGCTGGGGGCGGACAGGAGGACGGTCACGATGTCACGGAATCCGCGATGCCTGCGCTGTCAATGTAACAGCCAAACCGCGTCGAGGGACGCGTTTGTAGCGCCACGTCTTCGACTGGCTCCGTTGGGCGTTTCAATCACCACGTCGCGGGTTTGTGGTTGGGTCCGCATGAGCCAGTCGGAGACGCGCGCTGCGTCGTGAATTCCCCCGAGGCGGGTCGGAGACCGCGCCCTACGCTAGATTTTAAGGACGTCGGCCAACTTGGCTCCATCCTTGCCGCCGCCCATGGCAAAGTCGGGCTTGCCGCCGCCTTTGCCGTCGAGCTTCGCGGCCAGCTCCGCGACGCGCTTGCCGGCTTGGTGGCCCGCCTTGATCGCCGCGGGCGAACAGAAAACCGCCAGGCTGGCCTTGCCTTCGAAGACGGCGCCGACGGTTACCATGCCTTCACCGATTTTGGCCAGGACCTGGGAACCGAGCGAGCGGAGGGCCTCGGGCGCATCGACCGTGACGAGAGCGGAAACAAACTTCAGTCCATCGCGCTCGATCGCCTTCGTGGCGAGTGCGTCGGCCATGCCGGCGGACGCCCTCGATTCGAAGGCGCGGAGCTTTTTCTCTAGCTCCTTTTGGTGTGCGAGCAGGGCCTCGAGTTTCCGAGCCACATCTAGCGGGCCGGCGGAGAGATGCGCGCTCACCGCGGCGAGGGCGGCCTCGCGTTGCGCGACAAAATCGTACGCGGCCTGGCCGGCGACGGCTTCGATGCGGCGAACCCCCGCGGCCACGGCCATTTCGGCCGTGATCTTGATCAGCCCGATTTCCCCGGTCGTAGGAACGTGGGTGCCGCCGCAGAGCTCGCGGCTGTAGCCGCCGATGTCGACGACCCGGACGAATTTCCCGTACTTGTCGCCGAAGAAGGCGAGGGTGTCGGCGGGCTTCTGGTCGAACTCGGTTTCGTAGTTTTCGACGACGCTGTTATCGATCACCTTTTCATTCACGAGCCGTTCGATCTCGAGGAGCTGGGCATGCGTGACCGCTTCAAAATGCGAGAAGTCGAAACGCATGCGATCCGCCGTCTTCGAAGTGCCCGCCTGGCGGACGTGGGTGCCGAGCGTCTTGCGAAGCGCCCAATGGATCAGGTGCGCGGCGGAGTGATGACGCGAGATCGCCCGCCGGCGCGCTACGTCCACGACCAGTTCAGCCTTCGCGCCGATCGAAAGCGTCGGGGAACCTTCGGCGAGTTTATGGAGATGCCGGCCCGCCTTGTCCTTCACGCAGTCGACGATGTGGACCAACTGCCCGTCGACCAACGCGGTGCCGGAGTCGCCGGCCTGGCCGCCGAGCTCCGCATAAAAGGGAGTCTGGTCGAACACCAGGAACGTGGCTTTTTCCGATTTAACGACGTCGACAAGCTTGGCGTGGACTCCGGCCTTCAGGTTCAGCGTGTAGCCGACGAAGACCGTCGCGGTGGTGTCGATCGCGGCACTCCCCTCGGTCGCGCCGACGATGACGTCTTTTTTCTGGGCGGCGCGCGCCCGGTCGCGCTGCTCGTTCATGAGGCGCTCGAAGTCGTCGGTCGTAACGGCGAGTCCGCGCTCGCCGGCCAGGAGTTGCGTCATATCGAGCGGGAATCCGTATGTATCGTAGAGGACGAAGGCTTGGGCGCCGGGGAACTCGGATTTGCCGCTGTTGGCCGCGATGGCGGATTCGAACTGCGCGAGACCCTTGTCGAGCGTGCGGCCGAAACTCTCTTCTTCGCTGCGAATGACGCGGCGAATGGTGTCCTGGCGCTCCTTCAATTCAGGGAAAACCGAGCCCAGGGATTCAACCACCGGGGCGACGAGTTGCTCGAAGAAGCCGACTGGGAGGCCGAGCTTCTTTCCGTAGAGGATGCCGCGGCGAAGAATGCGGCGAATGACGTAGTTCCGGCCCTCGTTGCCGGGGAGAATGTTGTCGGCGATCGCGCACGAAATCGTCCGGGCATGGTCGGCGAGGACGCGGAATGCGACGTCGGTCTGTTCCTGCGCGCTGAGGCCTTCGCGCTTGGTGGGGACCGTTGCGGTGTAGGTCTTCCCCGAAAGCTCCGCCACTTTTTTGAACAGCGGCGCAAAGATGTCGGCGGAGTAATTGGAAGGTTCGGCCGAGAAGTCCGTGAAGCCCTTGCTCGTGGCGTGAATGCCCGCGACGCGCTCGAAGCCCATGCCGGTGTCGACGTGCTTCGCCGCCAGCGGGGAAAAGGTGCCGTCGGCGTTCGCGTTGAACTGGATGAAAACGTGGTTCCAGATTTCGATGCAGCGCGGGGACGAGGAATTGACGAGCTTGCGGCCCTCGGCCTCGTCGTTCGACGGCAGCAGGTTGAAATGAATTTCCGAGCAAGGCCCGCAGGGGCCGGTTTCGCCCATCATCCAGAAATTATCCTTCTTGTTGCCGTTCACGATGTGGACCTTCGGGTCGAGGCCCGCCCTCGTGAAAATCCCGGCCCAGATATCGTAAGCCTCCTGGTCGAACTCGGAGGGGTCGCCTTTCGCTTTGTCGGGCGAGTAGACCGTCGCGAACAGGCGTTTTGGCGGGATGCCCCACACCTTGGTGAGAAGCTCCCAGCCCCACGTCAGCGAGTCCTTCTTGAAATAGTCGCCGAAGGACCAATTGCCCAGCATCTCGAAGAGAGTGTGGTGATAGGTGTCGTACCCGACGTCCTCGAGGTCGTTGTGTTTGCCGCCGGCGCGAATGCATTTCTGGGTGTCGGCGACGCGCTTCCATGGCGCGGCCTCCACGCCGAGGAAATACGGCACGAACTGGTTCATTCCCGCGTTCGTGAAAAGCAGGTTCGGCGCCGTCGGCATCAGCGACGCGGAGGGCACGATCGCGTGGCCGTGTTGGGCGAAAAAATCGAGGAACGACTGGCGGATCTCGGCGGAAGTCATGAACGGAAAAGAGGGATGAAAAACTGGAAGTCGAAAAGGATCAGAGCTGGGCGATGATGGCGTCGGTCATGGCGCGCGTGCCGGCGGAAGCGCGGCCGAATGAAATGTCCGCGGTGCGGGTGCCGCCGACCACGGCTTGCTTGACGGCGGCCTCGATGCGGGTCGCGATTTTTTCGAGGCCGAAGCTGTAGCGGAGCATCAGCGCGGCGGACAGGATCTGCGCGCAGGGATTGGCGAGATTCTTGCCGGCGATGTCGGGCGCGGTGCCGCCGGCCGGCTCATACAGGCCGAAGGGCAGGCCGCGGGAATTTTTCCCGGCGCCGAGCGAGGCGGAGGAAAGCATGCCGAGCGAACCGCAGATCACGGCCATCTCATCCGAGAGGATGTCGCCAAACATGTTTTCGGTCACGAACACGTCGAACTGGTTCGGGTCGCGCACAAGCTGCATCGCGGCGTTGTCGACGTACATGTGGCTGAGCGCGAGTTCGGGCGCGTGCTGGGCGACGTATTCGGTCACCGTTTTCCGCCACAGCACGGAGGTTTCGAGGACGTTGGCCTTGTCGACCGAGCAGAGTTTTTTCTTTCGCGCGCGCGCGGCCGTGATGGCCGTGGCCGTGATGCGCTCGATCTCGCTCTTCCGATAGACCATGGTGTCGACCGCCTGGAGGTCGCCGTCGGGCAGGGTCGTGGTAATCTTTGGCTGTCCGAAATAAAGGCCGCCGGTGAGTTCGCGAATGCACACGATGTCGATGCCGTTCGGGATCCGCTCGGACTTGAGGGGCGAAGCATCGGCGAGCTCGCGGTAGAGCAGGCCCGGGCGAATGTTGGCGAAAAGGGTGAAATGTTTCCGCAGCGGCAGGAGGGCGGCGCGCTCGGGCTGCTGCGCGGGGGGAAGTTTTTCCCATTTGGGTCCGCCGACCGAGCCAAAGAGAATGGCGTCGGCCGCGGCGCACACCTTCAAGGTCGATTCCGGGAGGGCGCTGCCCTGACGGTCGATCGCGGCCCCGCCCACGTCGGCCGCGGTGAATTCAAGGGTGAGGTTTTCCTGCCGGGCGACGATTTCGAGGACCCGGAGGGCCTCCGACATGACTTCGGGCCCGATGTAGTCCCCGGCGAGGACGGCGAACTTGAGCGATGACATAAGGGATAAGGAGGTAGCGGGCGGGGTGGAAAAGGGAAAGGGATTTTTCACGATTGCGCAGCCCGCGAAACGGAATGGATTGGTTCGCGAATGAACGTGCATGTGCTGCCCGCGGGGCCGATCGAAACCAATGCGTACTTGCTGACAGCCCCGGAACGCGGCGAAGCGATCCTGGTCGATGCGCCTGAAGGAGTCTGGGCTGACGTCCGGCCGATCCTGGCCGAGGAGAAATGCCGGCTCGTCGAACTCTGGCTCACGCATGGGCACTGGGATCATACGCAGGGCGCCGCGGAAATCGTCCGGGAGACGAAGGCCAAAGTGCGGGCGCATGCCGACGACCGCATCCTGTTTGAGACGCCGGAGGTCATGAGCCTGTTCTTGCCGCCGGGTGTGAAGGTGGCGCCGATGTTTCCCGATCATTGGGTCGCACCGGGCGAAACTTTCGAGGCGCTCGGCCTGCGCGTGGAAGTGCGACACGTGCCGGGACATTGCCCGGGCAATGTGCTTTTTTACCTGGCGGCGTTGAAACCGCCCCAGGCCTACGTGGGCGACGCGCTGTTTGCCGGCAGTGTCGGCCGCACGGATTTCCCGGGCGGCAGCATGGAAGTGCTGGCGAATTCGATTCATCGGCAGATTTACACCCTGCCTCCCGACACGATCGTTTATCCGGGCCACGGTCCGGCGACGACGGTGGGGACCGAGCAGCGGAGCAATCCCTATGTCCGCGCCTGACCACGAATCGTTCATGCGGCGGGCTTTGGAAGCCGCGCGCCGAGGGTGGGGGGCCACGCATCCGAACCCGATGGTCGGGGCGCTGATCGTTGAAAACGGCCGCGTGATGGCCGAGGGGTCGCACGCCCAGGATGGCGGGCCGCATGCCGAACGCCTGGCCTTGCTCGCGCTCGGCCACCGGCCGCGGGAGGGGGCGACGTTGTACGTCACACTCGAGCCGTGTTCGACCGCCGGGCGGACGGGCGCGTGCACCGAGGCCATCATCGCATCGGGGATCAAGCACGTGGTCGTCGGCGCGGAGGATCCCAACCCGGCCCACGCGGGCCACGGCTATGAAGTTTTGCGAGCGGCCGGGATCGAGGTCACTTCCGGGGTGCTCGAACGCGAATGCGCGGACCTCAACCTCATCTTCAAAAATTGGATCGTCACCGGCGCGCCGCTGATCGCCGCCAAAGCGGCGATCACGTTGGATGGACGCATCGCGTGCCGGTCGGGCGACTCGCAATGGATCACCGGCGAGGCCGCGCGCGCGGACGTGATGCGGTGGCGGCGTTTGTTTCCCGCGATTGCGGTCGGGGCCGGCACGGTCATGGCAGACAATCCGAGACTCACCGCCCGCATCGCCGGCCAGGAGGAATGGTGCCCGTGGCGGTTCGTGTTCGACGGGCTCCTGCGCACGGTTGCCGATCGCGCCATGCCGAAGGTCTATACCGATGAATTTCACGAGCGCACGATCGTGGTGACCACGCCGCACGGCGGAATGGGTTACGTGAGAAAATTGAAGGAGATGGGCGTGCAGGTCTGGACGCTGCCTTCAGCCACGCAGCGCGTTTCGATGGCCGAGTTTCGGAAACGTTGCGCGCTGGAAAAAATCACGGGCGTTTACTTCGAGGGTGGGGCGCAACTTGTCAGCCAGATCCTCCAGGACCGCCAGCTCGATTACCTTTTCATCTACCAAGCGCCAATGATCCTGGCGGACGATCGCGCCAAGCCGATCATGAACGGGCTGCGGTCCGAAAAGCTGGCCAACGCAATTCGCCTGACCGACGTCCGGCATGATTTTTTTGGGGACGACACGCTGACGCGCGGACGCGTCTCCTATCCGGCGCAGATGTTCATCGATGAGACTACATTTAGCCTCGGGTAACGCGCACAAGGCCGCTGAATTTGCCGCCCTGGCCGCGGAGGCGCGATTGCCGCTGGAAATCATTTCCGCCCGCGATGTCGGTGGCATGCCGGCGGTCAACGAGGACACGGGAAGCTTCGCCGGCAATGCCGCAAAAAAAGCGCGCGCGCTCCAGGCTCAACTCGGCCCCGGAAAATGGGTCCTGGCCGACGACAGCGGTCTGTGCGTCGCCGCCTTGGGCGGCGAGCCCGGCGTCGAGTCGGCGTATTTTGCGGGGCCCGAAGGCGACAGCGCGGCGAACCTGCGGAAACTTGTGAAGGTCATGGAGGGCGTGCCCGACGCGCAGCGCGGGGCTTTCTTCAACTGCACGCTGGTCCTCCTCGATGGCGCCGGCGGCGAACACATTTTCGAGGGACGTTCCGAAGGGCGGCTGCTGCGTGTGCCGCAGGGTGGCGCAGGTTTTGGTTATGATCCGTTGTTCGTGCCGGCGGGTTACGCACAGACTTTCGCGGAGCTGTCGGAATTGGAGAAAAACAAATTGAGCCACCGCGGACGCGCGTGGGCCGGTTTGGCCGAGTGGTGGTCCGGCTCCCGGCCGGATCTCGCTTAAGGCGAAAAGAGGAATTTCCCCAAGTCCAGGCTGTCTAAGGCGGCGTTGCGGTCGTCGGTCCAGATCAGCTGCGCATTATACAGCGGCGAGTCGACCGTTCCGACGAAACGCTTCACCCGGCCTTTCTCTTCCTCCAGCGGAAACCACGTGAGCAATTCCTTCACGCGTTCCGGGCGACACACGACGATATATTCGGTGTGGGTCGGATCCCAGTCGCGGTCAGTGAGCGAGTCCGAGATGTCGGTGCTGACCTGGATCGCAGTGTGATTGGTTGAGCGCGCCGTGGCCTCCACCGCCGGGAACAACCGGGAGTAGCGCATCGAGGCGTGGACCAGCAGTAGGCCGTCATGCGCGGCCAGCCGGCGAAAATACACGTTCATCGCCTCGGCCGTGAGCAGGTGCGAGGGGACGCCGTCGCCGGTAAACGCATCGAGCACGATCAGGTCGTAATCGGCCTTTGATTCCTCCAACGCCTTTCGTCCATCCCGCTGGATTAAATTTATCTTCCCGGCCGATTCGGCGACGAAAGTGAAATTCCGCCGGGCGACCTGCAGCGACTTCGGATCGATGTCCCAGAAATCATAGGTGTCACCCGCGCGCGCATAGGCCGCGAGCGTGCCTGCGCCCAACCCGACGATGGCGACCCGCATCGAAGGCTGCTTCGCCTGGAGGCGTTCGATGGTTCGCCCGACGCCCGTGCTTTCCGTGTAGTAAAGCGTGGGGCGCTTCCGCGCCGCGGCATCGGTCGTGAGCTGCGAACCGTGCGTGGTTGTATCGCTGGAAAGCACGACACTGCGCGCATCGGTCTTGACCATGATGTGGCCATACAAATCGCGCCAGTGGTCCATCCGGGCATTGGGCGCCTCTTCATGGATTTGCCGCGTGCCCAAACCCATGACCGGCGCGAAGAGCACTGCGGCGACCACAAAAACGATCGCCGGTTCGCGACGCCCGGCGACCCAGAGCAGGCCGGTCGTAAGAAGCGCGGCGGACGCGAGTTCGAATTCGATCGGGCGGGCCAGCAGGTATGGAATCAATGCGCTGGAAACGATCCCACCCAATACACCGCCGGCGGCGACGATGAGGTAGTAATATTCAAAGCGCTGGCTCGGCCGCATGCGGTGAAGCAGTGCGTTCCCCAAGAAGCTGCCGCTCGCCGTGAGCGAAAGGAGCCACCATGCGGTGCCGGCGTTGACCGTGTTCGCCGTGAAACCCTTCACGACCATGAACCCCGTGAGGCTGACCGCCAGCCACACGATCGTCGTCATCGTCATCCACGGGCGCCACCTTCCGGAAAACGCCACCATGAAACTCAGCAGGTAAACGCTGAACGGCCCAACCCAGGCGAGCGGGCCCGAACCGATTTCCGCAGCGAGATGATATGTCGCCGCGAGCATCCCGATACACGTCAGCGCGCTGAGCCAGAGCCAGAGGATCACGTGCGAGGGCGCGAAACCCACGCCGGTTTCGCGCGCCGGGGCGGCGTGCGGGGAACTGGAAGTGCGGCGCAGGATGAACCCGGCCGCCACGAGCACGCCCGCGAGGACAAAGAGCAAACCGTGCCAGTAGGTGACCTGCTCGGTCAGGCGCAGCGAGGGTTCGACAAAAAACGGGTACATCAGCACCGCGATCAAGCTGCCGGCGTTCGAAATCGAATAGAGGTAGTACGGGATTTCCTCGCCGCGTCGCTGCATCCAACCGTGGAGCAGCGGCGACGCGCTGAACAAGAGCATCATCGCGGGCAGCGTCGTGAAACTGAGCTGCCAGACGATGCGAAGAATGCTCGCGGACGCGTCGGCGTCGTCGGACGGAAGGCGGAAGGTGACCACCGCCAGCACCGCCAGCACGGCGGTCGCCGTGAATTGGAACGCGACGCTTTTTCGTACGAGCCACGCGGCCCAGCCATAACCCAGCAAGAGCGCGAACTGGAAATAAACCATGCATCCCAGCCATGTCGCCGAGCTGCCACCGTAGATCGGCAGCAGCCGTTTTCCCATGATGGGCTGGATGGCGAACGACAGGAAAGCGGCGAGCGGAACGGCCGCAATCACCAGGGCAGAGATGATTTGGGACGATTGCTTCGAAGGGTGCGGGGAGTCGTTCATAAAAAAGAGCCGGCCAGCTTCAGCTGCCTTGGAGCAAGGCAACCAAGGAACGCACCGGGGAGGCGCCGATCGCGGGATAGGCTTCGCACGGCGTCCAGCAATTCGGGCAGCGGGATTCGGCCACGGCCCGGCGGACGCCGTCGCGACGAGCCGCCGCAATGATCGGCATCAGCGCATAATTCGTGGTGCGAATGTTGCCGAGAGGCTTGTCCCAGATCGTGCACGGATAAACTTCGCCCTTCTCGGACAGGTAGGAGGTGGAAAGCAGCGCCGAGCACGTGATCGAGGTTTTCCCGGTTGCGAGGTAGCGCATCGCCTCGGCGCGATAGATCCGCTCGATCGCGCGCATGGCCGACCAGCCGCCGCCTTTCGGCTTCGAAGCCGCGAGGCGCAGTGCCGCGGAAATTTCCGCGCGATGTTCCGGGCCACCGAAACCGTCCTTCGCCTCGCTCGCGGAATTCCCGTAGTAATGCTGGGAAAGATGGGGAATGTTGAGGTGGAACGTTTCCCAGTCGATGGGTTCTTCCTGGCGCGCGCGCAACGCGTCGTTGACCGCCGTGAAAGTCTGCTCGACCAATTCGGAAGTCGTGAGGCCGCACGAGGCCTTGTGGCCGTGAAGGGTCATCCCGACGAACAACTGCTCCGGCCCGAGGACGCGGCGCAAGGCGGCGAAGGTGCTTACCGCGTGGGCGAAATCGTTACGGATGCCGCGCAGCTGGTCGTTGAGCGCGGGTGGCCCGTCGATCGAAACCGTCACCACGATGCGGGCCTGCACGGTGGCCTTGAGCTTGTTTACCATTTCCTCGATGCGCTTGGTCGCGATGCCGTTGGTCGGGAAGTGGACGAGCAGGAGATCAGGGCACGATTCCGCGAACGCCTGCACGACTTCGACGAAATCGGGCCGGTCGGTCGGTTCGCCACCGGTGAAATCGATCCATTGGAGGAATGAATTCGCCGCCGCGAACGAGCGGACCTCGTCGAGCGAGAGTTCATCGTCGAGGCCGCCGGGCGTGTCCTTGACCTTCCAAATATCGCAGTAAACGCAGCGGGAGTGGCAGCGCTTGGTCACGACGAACACGAGCTTGGTCGGTTCGCCTTCAACCCCGGCGGCGGCCGCGGCGGTGCGGACACCGAGGCGGCTCCATGAATAAAGTGCGGTGCTCATTTGGCGGGGGCGGGCGCCGCGGGATGCGCTTGTTCCTGCTTCGCGGCCTCGAGGCGGAAGTCCAGGTCGGTTTGCGGGCGCGCCACCGGCACCTTGCTGCCGAGGCGGGCGAAGGCGCCCGCGGTGTCGATGCGGAAAATCGCCATCTTGAAAGCCTGGCTCTGCGTGCGCGTGATGAGTTCGCCGCGCATCTCCGTGATCAGCCGCGCGACATTTTCCGCGGCGCCGGGCTCGGCGTTTTGCCAGAAACCCCAATGGATATAGATGCCGCCGGGA
>JAQGOP010000017.1 GCA_028293545.1 Verrucomicrobiota bacterium
TTCGACTGGCTCGTTACGCGTTTCAATCACTGCGTCGCAGGTTTGTAATGGGATCCGAACGAGCCAGTCGAAGACGTGGCGCTACGTTTCCCAGAGGCGGGTCGGAGACCGCGCCCTACGCCGGGCCGTTTGTCGGGCTGCGGGACCGCTCGTCCAAAGTTTGCGCTCACCTTGGTCGCGGGCTGTAGTGTTGGGGCCGTGGTTGCCACTTCGCTGACGAATGTATTGCTGGACAACGAACCCGCGCGGGAGCGGGCCAAGGAGCGCCTCTACGTGCTTTTCCAGGCGGGAGGTTGGTTTCTTTTCACCGGCGTCCAGCTCTTCGTCATCATCATATTTCCCCAGAAGGACGCGAAGAGCCTCTTTGAAACGCTGGTGAACTGTTCGGTTTACGTTGAAATCGGTGCGGTCGGCCTGCTCATCACGCATTTCACGCGCTCGATCGTGAGACGCCGGAATTGGAAGAACCTCGGCTGGCGCGCACTGGTCCCGCGGATCCTGGGCCTGAGCACCTTGCAGGCGTTCGGGTGGAACCTCGTGGTGTTCGGTTATATTTACGTCGTGCTCCAGCTGCCGTGGACGTCGAAGGTTCCCCTAGGCACGGTCTTCGTCTTTGTCTGGATCCAGGGAATTTTTCTCCTCTCGGTCTGGTGGTGCATCTATTTTTTCTACCACCTCTTCGACCGGTTCAACCGGCTCCAGATCGAGCAGCTGAGCTTGGCGACGCACGCGAAGGAAGCGGAGCTCCGGGCGTTGAAATCGCAGGTCAACCCCCACTTCATTTTCAATTCGCTCAATTCGTTGCGCGCCCTAATCGACGAGGATCCCTCGCGGGCGCGGCAGGCCGTCACACAGCTGGCGAACCTCCTGCGGTATTCGCTCCAAAGCGGGCAGCTGGAAACCGTGCCGTTTGAGGAAGAGCTGCGCGTCGTGAACGATTATCTCGCGCTCGAGCAGGTGCGCCACGAGGAGCGCCTTCGGCTCCGACTCGATATCGCGCCGGAAACCCTCCAGCTGCCGATCCCGCCGATGCTGCTCCAGACGCTCGTCGAGAACGCGGTGAAGTATGGGATTTCCACGCGTCCCGAAGGGGGCGAAATCGCCATCATTGCCCGCCGCGAGCACGATTCGCTGCGGCTGCAGGTCACGAACCCGGGTGCGATCGAGTCCCCGATCGCGCGCGCAGGACGCGCCGGGCCCGCCTCGACCGGCCTCGGCCTCGCCAACGCGGCCAATCGCCTCCGCCTCCTCTTCGGCGACCAGGCCACGCTCCAGCTGCGTCCGGGCCAGTTCGGCAACGTGGTCGCCGAGGCCATCATCCCGCTGCCCATTTCCCACGCATGAAAGCCTTATTGATCGACGACGAACGCCTGGCCCGCAACGAACTCCGCCGGCTGCTCGCGGCATTTCCCGACGTCGTTGTCGCCGGCGAAGCGGCGAACGCGAAACAGGCGCGCGAACAGCTCAAGGCGCTGTCACCCGACCTACTTTTCCTCGACGTCCAGATGCCCGGCGAAACCGGCTTGGAGCTGCTCGAGTCGCTCGAGCCGCCGGTGCCCCATGTGATTTTCACGACCGCGTACGATGAGTTCGCCGTGAAGGCCTTCGAGCTCAACGCGCTCGATTACCTCCTGAAGCCGGTCGATCCCTCGCGCCTCGCGGCTGCGCTCGACAAGCTTCGCGCCAAGCTCGGCACCGCGACGGCCCCCGCCGACCGCCCGGCGAAACTGGCCGCCGAAGACAAGGTGTTCGTGCGCGAAGGCGATCGCTGCTGGTTCGTGGAGGTGAAGACGATCCGCCTCCTGGAGAGCGAGGGAAACTATACGCGTGTTCACTTCGACACGGCGCAGCCGCAGCTTTTCCGCTCGCTCAACGCGATGGAAGAGCGCCTTGACCCGAAATATTTTTTCCGCGCGAACCGGCGCCAGATCATCAACCTCGCCTGGATCGACAAGATCGAGCCGTGGTTCAGCGGCGGCCTGCTCGTCCTCCTCAAGGGTGGCGCGAAAGTCGAGCTCAGCCGCCGGCAGGCCCAGGAGTTCCGCGAGAAGATGAGCCTCTAGCCCAAGCTCCGCCACCTGCCGATTTCCACGAACATGATCGAAGCCCACAACCTCACCAAGACCTTCAAGGACAAGAAACGCGGACAGATCCACGCGGTCGACGGCGTTTCCTTCCGCGCCGAGCCCGGGCGCATCTACGGCCTCCTCGGCGCGAACGGCGCGGGCAAAACGACTACGCTCCGCATGCTGGCCACGCTGCTCCAGCCGACGACCGGCACTGCGACCGTCGCCGGCTTCGACGTGGCCACCCAAGCGCAGCAGGTGCGCGCGCATGTCGGGTTCCTGGCGGCCAGCACGGCGCTGTACGGCCGGCTCACGGCGCGCGAAATGATCACGTATTTCGGGAAGCTCAACGGGCTGGGCAACGCGGAGATCAAGGCGCGGCTGGCCCGACTCGCGACGGAGCTCGACATGCACGAGTTCCTCGACCGCCGCTGCGACAAATTTTCGACCGGCATGAAGCAGAAGACGTCGATTGCCCGCACACTGATCCACGATCCCGCGGTGATGATCTTTGACGAGCCGACCCTGGGCCTCGATGTGATGACGGCCCGTTCGATCGTTCGCTTCGTGCGCGAGTGCCGCAACCAGGGGAAGACGGTCATCTATTCGACCCACGTCATGAGCGAAGTCGAAAAACTCTGCGACACCATCGGTGTGATCCATGGGGGCAAGCTTTGCGCCGAAGGCACGCTGGCGGAACTGCGGGCGAAGCACGGCGAGCAGGATCTCGAGGAAGTTTTTGTTAAGATCATCGGGGCGGAGGATCAAAAATGAACGGAAACAACATTCTGACGGTTTACGTGAAAGAGCTGAGGGATTCGCTGCGCGACCGGCGCACCCTGATGTCGGTGATCATCATCCCGGCGATCGTGATGCCGCTGCTGTTTTTCGGGGTCACGAAAGTCATGACGACCGTGATGTCCCGCGCGCAGGAGGAAATTCCCTCGGTCGCCATCCTCGGCGGTTCGGATTCGCCCGGCATTGTGTCGGCGCTGAAACAGTCGGCCAAGCTCCGCATCGTGTCGGCGCCAGTGGATTGGAAACAGGCGATCAGCGACAAGAAGCTCCGCGCGGCGGTGGAGATTCCCGACGGATTCGAGGCCGGGCTGAAAGTGGGATCGGCGCCCGAGGTCCGGATCTACAATTACTCGGGGGAACTGAAGTCTGACTTCGCGGCGCGCACGGTGGAGCGATTCCTGACGGACCTGCGCGAACAGACCGTTTCGGACCGATTGGCGGAGCGCGGCTTGGCGAAGACGATGGCGCGGCCGTTCGAGTTCCAACGACAGAATGTCGCCCCGCCCGAAAAGGTCGGCGGCAACCTGTTTGGCGGAATCGTGCCCTACGTGATCATCATCCTCTGCTTCAGCGGCGCGATGTACCCGGCCATGGACCTGACCGCCGGCGAGAAGGAACGCGGCACGATGGAAACGCTGCTGTGCAGCCCCGTCGCCCGCGTGGACATTGTCCTGGGAAAGTTCCTGATGGTCCTGACGGGCTCGCTTGGCGCGATCTGCATCACGCTCTTTTCGATGGGCCTGACCGCGACGGTGGGCGGATCCTTCCTGATGGGAGGCGGGCGCTTCGCGGTGAAGGCCGGAGCCGCGGCGGCCACCGCGAAGGCAAGGGGAGTCGCCATGCCGACCATCGATCCGCTGGGGCTGATCGGGGTCCTGGCGATGGTGATCCCGGTCGCAGTGTTGTTTGCCGCGATCGCTTTTACCGTCGCGCTGTTCGCGAAGAGCTACAAGGAAGCGCAGAGCTATCTCGCCCCGATGATGATCGTCGTGATCCTGCCGGCGGTGATCGGAATTTTACCGGGCATCGAGCTCGATACGAAGCTCGCGCTGGTGCCGTTGCTCAACCTTTCCCTCGTCTGCAAGGAGATGCTCTCGGGCGTGTGGCACTGGAACTATATCGCGCTGATCTTCGCGTCGTCGTGCGTTTACGCGGCGGCGGCGTTGTCGCTCGCGGTCAAGATGTTCAACCGCGAGGACGTAATTTTTCGCGCCTGAGTTAAGGCGCGAGTCGCGGTCGGGACGGCGCGTAAAAACCCCCGCAAATCCGGGGGAAGCCGGTAAACCGCGCGTAAAAACCAGCTGCTGCCGTAGCCAGCGTGACGACGGGCTGTGTATGATGCGCGCGAAGCCAAACCAGCCGACTCCAACCATGAATACTTCAATCGCATTTCCCGCCCCCAAGCCCGAACTCAAACTGCCGCCGCATGCCGCGACCCCGCCTTCGGAGGAAGACCGTCATCGTCTCGAGGACGACATGGAAGCGCTCCGCGAACGTGAAGCCAACCTGCGCGCCTACGAGAGCCACCTTCGGGCCTGGCAGGAGAAAATCGAACAAGGCCAGGTGGCTGATGCCGCCGGTCATTTTGCGGCTCCCGCCCCGCACCGGTCGCCGAGTACGGCGCCTTTCGCCTCCGATCCGACGCTGCATGCCGCGTGGAATAAATTGATCCGCGCCCGCGAGCTCCTCGAGGCCGAGCAGGCGCACCTCCGCGACGACCGCCTTAACCTCAAGGAAACCGCCGCGAACCTGAAACGGCGCGAGGATGCGCTGACCCTGCGCGAGGCCCGGCTGACCCTGCGCGAGGAACAGATCAGCGCGATGGTCGACGCCAGCATTGTCGAACACACGAAGGCCTCCGCCCTCGCTCGTTTTACCCAGGCGCCGTTCGCGATGGCGAAGTCGGTCTTCGGCGCCAAGCCGAAGGCGGATTAACCGTTCACGCGTTTTCGCTTTCACCAAGCTCACCCGCCGCAAGGCGGGTGAGCTTTTTAATCGGCAGCGGCGGCGCGGTGCCGTTATCACCGATCCATGAGTACCGCGCTTTTTCCCCAGCATGTCATTGCGCGCAAACGCGACGGGGCGACGCTGTCGACCGAGGAGATCCAGTCGTTCGTCCGCGGGGCGACGGATGGATCGTGGGCCGATTACCAGCTCTCGGCGCTGCTCATGGCGATTTTCCTGCGGGGGATGTCCGCGGTGGAAACCGCGGCGCTCACCGCCGCGATGATGAACTCCGGCGGCGTCGTTGCCGACCTGTCGAATCTCAAGCTCCCGAAAGCGGACAAACATTCCACCGGCGGAGTGGGCGACAAAATCTCGCTGCACCTGGCGCCGATGGTGGCGGCGTGCGGCGTCGCGGTGCCGATGATTTCGGGCCGCGGGCTTGGCCACACGGGTGGGACGCTCGACAAGCTCGAGTCGATCCCGGGATTCAACGTGAATCTCTCTCTCGGCGAGTATCGCGCGCAGCTGGGGAAACTCGGGTTGGCGCTGATCGGGCAAACCGCCGAACTCGCGCCGGCCGACAAGAAGCTTTACTCGCTGCGCGATGTGACGGCGACGGTGGAAAGCATCCCCTTGATCTGCGCCAGCATTCTTTCGAAGAAGCTCGCGGAAGGAATCGACGTCCTCGTCCTCGACGTGAAGTTCGGCCGCGGCGCCTTCATGGCGGACAAGGCGAAGGCGCGAGAATTGGCCGAGGCGCTCGTGGCCGTGGCGACAGCGATGGGGAAACCCACGCGCGCCATCCTGACGGCGATGGAGCAGCCGCTCGGCCGCGGCGTGGGCAATGCCTTGGAAGTCCTCGAATCGATCGAGTGCCTGAAAGGCCGTGGGCCCGCGGACACGATGGAAGTAACCTATGCGCTCGGGGAGCAGATGCTCGTGCTCGCGGGTGTGGTGCAATCGACGGAGGCCGCGCGCGCGAAACTGGAGGCGACGATTTCCCAGGGGTCGGCGTTGGAAAAATTCCGGGAGATGATCCGCGCGCAGGGCGGCGATGCGCGCGTGGTCGATGATCCGGCGCGCCTGCCCCAGGCAAAGTGGAAAGTGCCGCTCGCGGCCAGGCATCGCGGCTACGTTCAGTCGGTCGACGCGATGGGGGTGGCGCTCGCGGCTCTTCGCTTGGGCGCGGGGCGAGCGAAGGCGGCCGATCCCGTTGACCACGCGGTTGGATTCAGCGAGTTGGCCAAAGTCGGTGAGCGGGTGGAGGTCGGCGGCCGATTGGCAGTCGTTCATGCGAACGACGAGGTCGCGCTGGTCGAGGCCACCCGAATGCTGGACAACGCGATTGTGGTCGGTGAAGCGCGGGGGGAAACGCCGCGCCTGGTCGATGAAGTGATCGGCTGACGCCGCGCCGTTCTCCGACCGGCTCCGTTGCGCGTTTCAATCACGACGTCGCAGGTTTGGAGTTGGATCCGAACGAGCCAGTCGAAGACGTGGTGCGACGAACAATTCGACGTTTCGGCTGAACCGAAATCCTGAATCGCTGGTCCATGAGGCGATGGATCAGCCCGCCAACGACCCCCCTCCGCCGCGGCGCCGCGGATGGCGTCGATTTTCGCGGGTCACGCTCATCACCGTCGCCGTGATCGTGGTCGTGCTCGTCGCGGCGCGCATCGCGATGCCTTACGTGATGCGAAGCGCGATCAACGCCCGCCTGGCAAAAATTCCCGATTACACGGGCTGGGTCGATCAAGTGAACGTGAGCGTGATCCGAGGTGCTTATTCGCTGCACGGCGTCGTGGTCCAGAAAACGAACGGGCAGGTGAAGGAGCCGTATTTTCGCGCCGACCAGGTCGATTTCTCGATCGCCTGGCGGGAGCTGGCGCGGGGAAAACTGGTGGCCGACATCGAGCTGGACAAACCGATCCTGAATTTCGTCCAGGCCGAATCGACCGAGGCCAGCCAGGTCGCGGCGGATAGCCGGTGGCAGGAGGCGGTGAACGATATTTTCCCGATCGATATCACGTGGCTGAAAATCAACGACGGGCAGGTCCGCTACATCAACAATGCGATGACGCCGAAGGTCGACGTGCGCGTCGCGCACATGCACGCGCTCGCGACCGGGCTGAGGAACCGCGTCGACGAAGCCGGGAACGAGTTCCCCGCGCGGCTGGCATTGGAGGGCGAAACCATTGGCGGGGGAACCCTCAAGATCGCGGCACAGGCCGAGCCGCTCGCGGACGAGCCTCACTTCCTGCTCAAGCTGGAATTGGAGCGGGTGTCGTTGCCGGCGATGAACGAATTCCTGCGGGCCTACGGGAATGTCGACGTCAGCAAGGGACTCTTCAGCGGCTATGTCGAAGTGGTCGCGCGCAACGGGCATTTCCAAGGATACTTCAAGCCGTTCTTCGACCAGGTCGATTTCAGCGCGAGTCCCGGCGACAACGCGCCCACGACCCAGCGCGTGTGGGAATGGTTCGTGCGCAGCTTCGCCTGGGTGTTCAAGAATCATGCGCGCGACGAAGTCGCCACGCGCATCCCGTTTGAAGGGGAGACGAAGGACCTGAAGGTCAGCATCTGGGAAACCATTCGCACGCTGCTGCGCCACGCCTTCATCCAGCCGCTTCAGAAAAAACTCGATAGCAAGGCGCCGGGAGGGGTCGGCGCGCAGGACGAAATGTCGATGCTGCCGAAGGATGATGCGAAGGAGAGAAAACTGGAAAAGGAGCCGCCGAAAAGCCCGACGGTCGTGCCGCGGAAGTAGCGTGGCGAAGCCGCGGGTGGAACGCGTTGTCCCCAACACGTTGAGCGACGCCGTCCGCATTTGAACGAAGACGATCCGAAGGCGCAGGCCCGTCGCCAATATTATTTTGGCCGCCCCTTCAGGGCTCAGCCTTTTCCCGGATCAAACCCAGGGCGTTGCCCTGGGCTCTGGCTGGGTCGCCCCGTTGGGGCGTTGGGCCCAAGCCAATGTGCTCTCGTTGGGGCGTTGAGCTGAAGCCAACCTGATTCGGATTTGCTACTGCTCGAGCTGGGCCAGTTTCTCCGCGGCTTTCTCCCACGCGGCGGTGGCAGAGGCCAGCTGGTCGACCACGGTGCTGAGCTCGATGTTCAGGTGATGGAATTTTCCCTTGTCGGCGTACGATTCCGGGGCTTCGAGGGCGGCCGTAAGTTCGTTCTGCTTCGCCTCCAGCTTGGAAACATTCTCTTCCAAGGTATGGACCTCGGCATGGAGTTTCTTGAGCTCGTTCGGCGTCGCGCGTTTCTTTTCCACCGCCGGGGCGGCCGCAACGGGCTTCGCGGGCGCCGACTCCTGTTTCGGCCGGGCATCGGTGAAGCCGGCGGTCAGGGCCGCGCGGGCGTTGGACGCCTTGGATTTCTCGAGGTAGTAGTCGTAGTCACCTGCGTACGGCGTGAGCCGGCCCGAGTGGACGTGCAGGACGTTTTGCGCGAGCGCGCGGATGAAATAGACGTCGTGGCTGATGAAGATGAACGTGCCTTCGTACTGCTTGAGCGCGAGGACGAGGGCGTCGATCGACGCGATGTCCAAGTGGGTCGTCGGCTCGTCCATCAGCAACAAATTCGGCGGATCGACCAGCAGGCGGGCGAGGGCGAGGCGGGATTTTTCGCCGCCGGAAAGAACGGAGACCTTCTTGAACACATCGTCTTTCCGGAAAAGAAACGCGCCGAGGATCATGCGGGCCTGCTGCTCGCGCAGGTCGTTCTGCGCGGTGCGCAGCTCCATCACGTTTTCCATCACGGTCAGGTCCAGCTTGAGGTTGTCCGCGCGGTTCTGCGCAAAGTAGCCCGGGATGACATTGCTGCCGAGCTCCCGGGTGCCGCCCTGGATCGGGATTACATCCGCGAGGATTTTCAGCAGGGTGGACTTGCCGGCGCCGTTGGGCCCGACGAGCACGATGCGCTGACCGCGCTCGGCCTCGAAGTTCAGGTCGCGATAGACGATGTGCTCGCCGTATGCTTGCTGCACGTTTTTCAGTGAGATGACGCGGAGGCCGGAGCGCGGGGTCGGGGGGAAACGAAAATTGATCTTCTTGAGATCCTCGGTCGGTTCCTCGACGGCGACTTCCTGCAGGCGCTCGATCTGCTTTTCCTTCGACTTCGCGCGCGAGGCCATCGACGCCTTGGCGCCGAAGCGGTCGACGAATTTCTGGAGGTGGGCGATTTCACGCTGCTGATTCTTGAAAGCGGCGGCCTGCTGGTCCTTGCGCGCCTCCTTTTCCAGCATGTAGTCGTCGTAGTTGCCGGTGTAGCGGTTGAGCGTGCCGTAGCGCAGCTCGAGGATGCCGGTGCAGAGGATGTTGAGGAACGCGCGATCGTGCGACACGACGAGCAATCCGCCCGGGTAGCGCGTCAGGTATTCCTGGAACCAGAGGAGGGCCTCGAGATCGAGATGGTTAGTCGGTTCGTCGAGGATCAGGAGCGCGGGTTCGCTCACCAGCAGGCGCGCCAAGTGCGCGCGCATGACCCAGCCGCCGGAGAAAGTCTTGGCCAGTTTATCGTGGTCGCCTTCGCGGAAACCGAGGCCGGAGAGGATCTTTTTCGCCCGGGGTTCGAGCGTCCAGTCGATGTCCCAGTCGTCGTCGTTTTCCGGCGCGAGCTTCTTCCCGCTCGTCGCGATCTGGAGGATGGTCTCGTCGCCGATGGGCGCGCTTTCCTGCGGCAGGAAGCCAAAGTCCGCGCCGCGTTCCCATTCGATTGTGCCCTCGTCCGGGGATTCCTCGCCCAGGATCAGGTTGAAGAGGGTGGATTTGCCCGCGCCGTTGGGGCCGACCAGGCCGTAGCGGTCGGTTCGGGCCACGAAGATAGACACGTCGCGGAAGAGTTCGCGCGTGCCGTAGGACTTGGAAATATCGGCGATGGTAAGCATCGGAACCGTCCAGCAGACGGGAGGCCATCGCCGGCGTCAATGCGGAGATTGTTAAACCGACGGAACCCTCGAATCGCGTCCCCACCCCTTTCCGGGGAGGAAAACCGTCATGGCACTCGACTTGGCGGCCTTGGAGACGCCAGGCGGCGGGGGTTAGCGCGAGCGGGTGAGGGCGATGCAGCCGCCGACGGCGACGATGCCGCCAATGATTGAACGGCGCGTCGGGCGATCGCCTTCGAGCCAGAAGGCGATCGGGATGGCGAGCAGCGGGGTGGTCGCGGCGATCGGCAGCACGAGCCCACTCGGCGTCGTGGCCAGGGCCCACTGGTAGCAACCCACGCCGGCCACGGGCCCGGCGATGACTGCGGCGAGCATCCACCGGCGTCCCGCCCGGCGTTCCGCGGAATTTAATTGGGGCGTCGCGGGCACCCGCTTCAGCACATACATCACCGCGAACCACAGCGACGTGAACACCAGGCCCGCGATGATGCGATGATAGGCGGCGGTGAGGCCGAAGGTGGCATTGGCCACGTGTTCACCGGCGGCCGCGGCGGCCGAGACACCGCGGCGGCTCACGAGCGCCCCGAAGCCCTGCCCGCAGGCGGCGACGATGCCGAAAAGGAAACCGACGGGCCTGATCTTCACTTTTGGCGGGCTGGCCTTGCTCGGCATGATCGCGACCGCGACACCCAGCAGGATCACGAGTCCCCATGCGACCTGCACCCCGGTGAGGCGAGTGCCGAGCCAGAGCCACTCGCCCAGCGCGGCGATCGGCGCGGCGAGGCATTGGGTCATCAATACCGTCAGGCGGGAGCCGAGCAGCGGAAGGGCCGCGTAGACGCCGAGGTCGCCCAAACCCATGCCGATGACGCCGCTCGCGAAAAACCAGCCCACGCTGACGCTGGTGAACCCGTTACCGATCGTGTGGGCGAAAAGGCCGAGAAAAAGCGCCGCGAGGACCAGTCGGGCCAGGTTGGTTCGCATAGTGCCGAAAGCCCGCACGCTGTGGCTGGCGCACGTGGCGTTGAGGGCAAAGAAGGTGGCGGCGAGAAAGGCGGCGAACATGGTTGGGAAAAAATTCGAAGGTCAAAATTCGAAATTCGAAGGAAGGTTTAAAACTTAATCCGCGAAATCCTCCGTCGAGCCGAACATGAAACCCGATGCCAGGCGCTGGATTGGACTCGGTGTACCGCGCGACAGCTCGTTCAGGACCCGAGATTGCGGCGAAGTCCCCAGAAACCACTCGGAAACCGGTGGACTCCGGCGCGTGCCGTGCGACCCATGTGTATCCTGCTAGCCTGCAAAGTCTTTTGTGTTTCAGGATTGCGCCTTCGGGTTTCCCTCCACGCCGGGCCCCGGTGTTTATTGCTGCAAATTGGGCGGGTCGTTTTTTGCTCTAGGCACATATGAAAGCCAAGAAAGCCAAAACTAAGCCGGAGGCGCTCAATGCTGCGCTTGCGGCCAAGAAAGGCCCGGTTTCCCGGTTCATCGCCCAGCACTACCGCCACTTCAACGCCGCGGCCCTCCTCGATGCCGCCAAGGGCTACGAGGCCCACCTCGCCGCCGGGGGCAAGATGCTCGTCACCCTCGCGGGCGCGATGTCCACGGCCGAACTCGGCATCTCGCTTGCCGAGATGATCCGCCGCGACAAGGTCCACGCGATCGTCTGCACGGGGGCCAATCTCGAGGAAGACATCTTTAACCTCGTGGCCCACGACTACTACGAGCGCGAGCCGCACTACCGGCACCTGACCACGCAGGACGAGGAGGCCTTGCTCGAGCGCCACATGAACCGCGTCACGGACACCTGCATTCCCGAAATGGAAGCGATGCGTCGGATCGAAAAGGTCGTCCTCGAGGAATGGGTGAAGGCCGACCGCGCGGGCGAACGCTATTTCCCGCACGAGTTCATGTACAAGATCCTCCGCGGGGGAAAATTGAAGGGCTCGTACCAGATCGACCCGAAGAATTCCTGGATGCTGGCGGCGGCGGAAAAGAACCTGCCGATTATCGTCCCGGGCTGGGAGGACGCCACGCTGGGCAACATGTACGCGGGTCACGTGATCAGCGGTGACATCAAGCACGTGCACACCGTGCGCACCGGCATCGAGTACATGATGTGGCTCGCCGAGTACTACACGAAGAGCGCGAAGCTGCTGAAAAACGGCGAAGGTTCGATCGGCTTTTTCCAGATCGGCGGCGGCATCGCCGGGGATTTCCCGATCTGCGTCGTGCCGATGCTGCACCAGGATCTCCAACGCACTGGCGTGCCGCTCTGGGGCTATTTTGCGCAGATCAGCGATTCGACCACGAGCTACGGGAGCTATTCCGGCGCGGTGCCGAACGAGAAAATCACCTGGGGAAAACTCGGCGCCCGCACGCCGAAGTTCATCATCGAGAGCGATGCGACCATCGTCGCGCCGCTGATTTTTTCGTGGGTGCTCGGTAAGTAGCGCAGGCGGCCCGCCTGCTTTTCGAAGTAGCGAGTAGCGTGTAGCGAGTAGCGCGCATGCCCAAGCAAACGATCCGACCGGAATCGTTTGAACAGAAGACAACGAAGGTAACCCCTTTCGACGGGCTCAGGGTCTGCGAGAAGAGGTTCTGGTCCGCAGGGTCGTTCGTGGCCCTAGACGATCCAGATTTCGAGGGCTTCCAATCCCACCGTCAAGGGCACGCTCGGTCGCGCGAACCTGAACCGCTTCGTTACCTTCGTTGTCTTCTGTTCAATGGATTGGATGGTTCGATCCCTGAGCAGGCGGGCCGCCTGCGCTACATATTTCCCTCGTGCGCGGTTTGACCGCCGGTAGCGTCGGGCCGCCGAGGCATGCTGTTTCACTCCGCCACGTTCATCTGGGGATTTCTGCTTCCCGTGCTGGCGGTGTTTTATGCGGCGGCCGGCTGGGCGGGTGCCCGCCGGGCGCTGTGGGTGCTCGTCGTCGCGTCGTTTGTTTTCTACGGCTGGTCGCATCCCGCGCATGTGGCGATCCTGCTCGGGTCGATCATGGTGAATTACTTCCTCGCCGGGCGCCTGATCGCCGGTCGCGGGACGAAGCGCGGAAAACTGTTCCTCGTCGCCGGCGTGACGCTCAACCTCGCGGTCCTGGCGTGGTTCAAATACGCCCTGTTTTTCGCTGGCATCCTGCGCGACACGACCGGCTGGGCGCCCCTGCTGCCAACGGTGATCCTTCCGCTGGGCATCTCGTTTTTCACCTTCCAAAAAATCGCGTACCTGATCGACGCGTGGCGTGGCCGTTTCACCACGCAGCGCTGGCCGGACTATGCGCTGTTCGTGACGTTTTTCCCGCAGTTGATCGCGGGGCCGATCGTGCATCATTCCGAGTTTATCCCGCAGTTGCACGGGAGAGCCTTCGGGCGGTGGCAGGCCGACCGCATCGTGGGCGGCGCGGCGATTTTCGTGCTGGGGCTGGGCAAGAAAATCCTCCTGGCCGATGTATTCGCGAGCCACGCCGACGCGGTCTTCCAGCGTTTTTCCGCCGCGCAGCCCACCGGGATGGTCGAAGGATGGGGCGGGGTGTTGGCGTACACCTTCCAGATCTACTTCGATTTTTCGGCCTACACCGACATGGCGTTTGGACTGGCGCTGCTGTTCGGGATCACGCTGCCGGAAAACTTCGCGGCGCCGTACCGCGCGACGAGCATCATCGAATTCTGGCGGCGGTGGCACATGACGCTCTCCCGCTTCCTGCGGGACTACCTCTACATCCCCCTCGGTGGGAGCGAGGGCGGACGGTGGCGGCAGGCGTTCAATCTGATGGTGGTCATGGTGCTCGGCGGGCTGTGGCACGGCGCCGCATGGACTTTCGTGGCGTGGGGCGCTTGGCATGGCGTGGCACTGGCGGTGAATCACTTCTGGCGCAGGCAGGGCGGAAAACTTCCGGCGGTGGCGGGATGGATCGCGACCTTCCTCACGGTGGCGACGGCGTGGGTTTTTTTTCGCGCGGAGAGCTTCGCCGCGGCGGGGCGGGGATTGCGCGCGCTCTATGGCGGCGAGGGGCTCTGGCCGGCAGGCGTCGCTGACGCCACGATCTGGCTTCGGGCGCAAAAGGTCGTGCCGGATTATTATGAATTCAGCGAACTCTTCGGTTACCTCGGGCTGACGGGTTCGTGGGGCGGCACCGGCGTGGAGTGGAGGATGCTCGTTTTCAGCGCCGCGACACAACGCGTGCTCTGGCTGGTCGCCGGCTTCAGTCTAGTGCTCGGGGCGACGCCGGTGATCCGTTGGCTGTGGGACCTCGAGCGTGCGAGGCCGCGATTGAATTTTTGGAAGGCGCTGCTGGTCGGGGCTGTGATCGTGGCGGCCGTCGTGACGTCAGGGTCGACGGTGCCGTCGACGTTCATCTATTTCCGATTCTAGCCATGAAACCCCTGCGCTTTTTTTCCTGGGTCGTTGGCGCCGTCGCAGGCTTGGGCGCGCTTTATATCGCAGCGTTCATCTTCGCGCTGCGCCAACCGGTGTGGCCGTACCACTGGCTGCGCGATGTCTACCTGGTGAAGGACCAGCTGGCGGCGCGATCCCAGGGACCGCGCTGCTTGATCCTGGGCGGGTCGAGCGCGTGGTTTGGACTCCAGAGCGGACCCATTGAACGGGCCTTGGGACAGCAGGTGATCAATCTCGGCACGCACGCCGAAGTCCCGTTGAAAGTGCAGCTGTGGCAGGCGGAGCGTTATTTGCGCGCGGGCGACACCCTGATCCTGGCGGAAGAGCTGGGCCAATACGGGCCGCGCGATCACACCTATACCACTTACGCGGCGACGGAAGTTGCGCTCATGGCGCCGGGGTTTTGGCGGCAGGCATCGTGGCGGGACAAGCTCGACCTGCTCCGTTCGGTTCCGCCGGCGCGGGTCGCGACGGGTTTGATGTCATGGTTGAACCGCGGCTCCGCGGCATATCGGGAGCGGATGGCGCTGCCTTCCACGGCAACGTTGATGGAAAATCTCCAGGCGAAATGGGCGGGCGCCTACGCCAAAAAAATGCCGCCGCACTACAGCTACCTGGAGCTCGACGATCACGGGGACATGATGCGGATGCGCGAAACCGCGGCGCATGGCCACGAGGATTATGGGTTGTCCAAAGCGCCCGAGGAAGCGCCCGAGGTGTGGAGGCAGTTGTCCGCGTTTTCCGGCCTCATGCGCGCGCGAGGGGTGCGGTGCCTTTTTATCTGGCCGCCGTTTGAGCGGCACGGCGGAGTCCACCTGGATTCGGCCCCGGCGAAGGCGAACTTCGATTTCCTGCGCGCGCATCTCGCGGCCGCTGGCTGGCGCGTGGTGGGCGAACCGGAAGACGGGGCGCTGGGGTCCCAATATTTTTACGACACGGCTTTCCACCTGACGACCGAGGGCGCGCGACTGCACACGGTGCACGTGGTCGAGCGCCTGCGCGCGGCGGGATTGGCGCGGCCCTGAGTCGGCGCGCTGGCCGGCGATTTATTTCTGCGCCTTGCGCAGGGCCTGCGCGACCTGCTTGGAAACGGCCTTGATCAGCAGCAGGCTGTCGGCCTGGTAGCGGTCGGGGTTGGCAATGATCGCGTACTGTCCGCTGTTCTTGCTGCTGCTCGTCGTCGTGGGACTGCCCATGAGGCTGCTGAGTGCGGCGCTCATGTTGAGCCCGACCCGGTCGGCCTGGTCCTTGGGGAGCTCGCGGACTTCCTCCACGTAGTCGGAGCCGGCGGTGAGGTTCGCATTCAATTTCATCATTGAACCCATCGTGTTGGCGGGGGTGAACACGCAGGCGTCGGCGCTGAGGATGTGGAGCATGTTTTTGCCCTTCACATAGGAAATGAAGAGGTTGTTCTTGGCGTCGATCTCGGTGAACTGAACCTTGAAGCGGTAGAACAAAAGCGTCTTGCCCGACTCGCGCGCGAGGTGGATCAGTGCGGAGGTTTCGCTCAGGGCTCCGGTGGCGCCGGTGCCGAAGAAGGGGCGGTTGCCGGCGGTGAACCAGCGGCTCTTGAGGCCGTTGCCCGCGAAGCCCGACATGAAATCATCGCCGATCTCGGCGCCGGCTTTTCCGGTCTTGGCGATGCCGGTGTAGCGTGGCTCCTGGTCGACAGAGTCCTTGGGCAGGAGTTGGAAACCCTGCGCGGCGAGGTCTTTCTCAACGATGTCCTGGAGCTGGTCGCAGATGGCCTGGAGATATTTTTCGTCGATCAACAGGTGCGACTCGAGGCTGCTCGTGGTGGTGGTGCCGCCGCCGCTGTGGACCGTCTTGGCCTTGGCGGAGGACTCGAACGCGACCACGATGACGGGGACGACGACCTTGGTCGCGCCTTTGAGCGCGCCGCCCATGCCCATTTGCGCGGCGACGAGTTCACCGGGGGCGTTGCCGGAAGGGTCGAGGGGGATCGTCTTGGGCCCCCCGATGCGGGCGAAAGAGGGTATTTGGGCCGCGACGACGACGCAAAGGGCGAGAAGAAGTTTCCGGGACATGCGCGCGGAGACCAACAGCCGCGGCGGCGCCGAGCAAGTTTTGGCGGCGAGGTGTCGTGGGAATGCGTAAGGCGGGAGCGGCTCCCATTCGACAAAGCTCAAGGTCCACGACAATGCGCCGGGGACAACGCGTTCGACCCGCGGCGCTCGAAGCGCGCATTCGCTTGGTTTTTGGGCGGGCATGCGTTTCGTGGTCCTTGCGCATGCCCAACCAACTCGCCGCCGAGAAGTCGCCCTATCTGCTCCAGCACGCGGACAACCCCGTGCATTGGCTGCCGTGGGGGGACGCCGCGTTCGCGCGCGCGCGCGCGGAGCAGAAGCCGATTTTCCTGAGCATCGGCTACTCGACCTGCCATTGGTGCCACGTGATGGCCCACGAGTCGTTTGAAGACTCCGACACCGCGGCAATCCTCAACGAGCATTTCATCCCGATCAAAGTAGATCGCGAAGAGCGGCCCGACGTGGACAAGGTTTACATGAGCTACGTGCAGGCGATGACGGGTCATGGGGGCTGGCCGCTGAGCGCGTGGCTCACGCCGGATC
Organism: Verrucomicrobiota bacterium; assembly: GCA_028293545.1. Taxonomy (GTDB): domain Bacteria; phylum Verrucomicrobiota; class Verrucomicrobiia; order Opitutales; family Opitutaceae; genus Opi-474. The sequence goes on from JAQGOP010000017.1 coordinate 16,690, forward strand.
TCAAACCGTTTTATGGCGGCACGTATTTTCCGCCGGAGGACCGTCACGGCCGGCCGGGATTTCCCTCCATCCTGTCGACGATCGCGCGGGGCTGGCGCGAGGAGCGCGCGAAGCTGGTGTCGGAGGGCGACCGCGCGATCGCTACGCTGCGCGAGCATTACGAGGAAAAGGGCGGCACGGCCCCGGGAGAGGAAGACCTGACGATCGCGGGAGGCACGGCGTTTGAGAAGTGCTTCCAATATTTCTACGAGGCCTTCGACGCCGAGAACGGGGGTTTTGGCGGCGCGCCCAAATTTCCGCGGGCGTCGAACCTCGATTTCCTGTTTCGCTGCGCGGCCATCCAAGGCGTGAAGAGCGAAACCGGCGCGGAGGCCGTGCGCCTGGCGACCTACACGCTGCGCCGCATGGCGGGCGGCGGAATCCACGACCAGGTCGGCGGAGGTTATCACCGTTACTCGGTGGATGAGGCGTGGTTCGTGCCGCATTTCGAAAAAATGCTCTACGACCAGGCGCAGATCGCAGTGAATTTCATCGAGGCGCGGCAGGCGACGGGCGACGAGCGCTTCGCGTGGATGGCGCGCGACATCTTCGACTATACCCTGCGTGAACTACGGAGCCCGGCCGGCGGATTTTTCACGGCGGAGGATGCCGACAGCGCAGTCGCGGGAGAGCCGGGGAAACATGCCGAAGGCGCGTTCTATGTCTGGACCAAGGCGGAGCTGGATGCAGTGCTGCCGTCCAATGTGGCCGGTTTCATCAATGCGCATTTTGGCGTGCTGGAAAACGGCAACGTCGACCCCAGTCGGGATCCGCATCGCGAATTCACCGGCAAGAACATCTTCGCGCAGCGGCAGACACTGAGCGCTTCGGCGGCGCAATTCGGACTTTCGCCGGACCAGGCCAACGATGCGCTGCTCGGTGCCTTGGAGACATTGCGCGCGGTGCGCTCGCGTCGGCCGCATCCGCTGCTTGACGACAAGGTCGTCACGGCGAACAACGGCTTGATGATTTCCGCGCTGGCACGCGCGCACCAGGTGCTCGAGCCGGATTTGGCCGGAAGCGCGGCGCCCTACCTGCAGGCGGCCACCGCGGCGGCCAAGTTTGTCGGTCGTGAATTGTGCGACGATTCGGGTGCGGTGCTGTTTCGCAGCTGGCGCGAAGGTCGCGGAGCCGCGGAGGGATTCGCCGAGGATTACGCGTATTTTATCCAGGGATTGCTCGACCTTTACGAAGCGTCGTTTGACCTGCGCTGGCTGCAGTGGGCGGAGCGGTTGCAGGCGACGATGGATGCGCGTTTCGGTGACGAGGCTCGCGGCGGGTATTTTAACTCCGGGGCCGGCGACGCCTCGATTGTGCTGCGGCTGAAGGAGGACTACGACGGTGCGGAACCGGCCCCGAGTTCGGTCGCGGCGTTGAACCTGCTCCGCCTCGCCTCGATGTTGAACGACGAGGCGCTCGGACGACGCGCGCTCCGAACGATTGAGGCGTTCCGCACGCAATGGAGCGGCACCCCGCAGTCGATGCCGGGAATGCTGTGCGCGCTCGCGCTGGCGCTCGAGCCTTCGCGTCAAGTCGTGTTAGTGGGCTCGCCGAACGAGGCGGATTTCCGGACCTTGAAGAATGTCCTGAACGAAAACCTCGGGCCGCGTCGCGCGGCGCTCGCGATCACCAGTGAATCGGACCGCACCTGGCTGGCGGCCCGCGCGCCCTGGCTCGCCGACATGAAGCCAATCGACGGCAAAGCGACCGCCTATGTGTGCGAACAATTCACGTGCCTCCCGCCGGTGTCAGGCCCGGGGGAGTTGCGGCGGATACTGGCGTAGGGTCCGAGGCTGGCCGGACCTTAACGATCTTCGGCGACTTTCAGTTCGGCGGTGGCCCCATCGGTCGCGAGCGTGCTGGCCAGTTCGCGCACCTTATCGAGAATGCTAAGAGCTTCGGGATGCTGGACCGCGAAGGCCAGGAGCCCGATCTGTTCGACGGTGAGGCCGGCGCGGCTGATCGTTTCCTCGAGGCGTTTCGCGGCTTGGCGGGCGGTCGAGCGATAGGTGGCGATGGATTTCCTGGCGGAGTTTTCCGTTTCGGCCCGGGAAAACGGCAGGCCGCTGATCGCCTCCAGCCAGAGCAATGCGATGCTCCGCATCTCCGACGAGTTGGGCGCATAGCCCATCTTCAGCATCAATTCTTCGATCGTCTTGAACTTCACGGGCCGGCCCGACTCGACATTGACCACGGTGTTGCGGTGACGGCGCGCCTGCCGCGAAAGCTCCTCAAGGGTGAGGCCTTTGGCTTCGCGCAAGCTCCGAAAAAGCTGGGTGTAGTGCATCCTCGGCGAGTAGCGAGGGCGCGTTGGAAAAAGTCAACGCGTGCGGCGGTCACTGCGACACGCAAAAAACAGGCATCACCGAGGCCCCAAAAAACCACGCATCTTTGCATGAGCCAACAGCTAGCATTTTCGCTGTGACCGGCCTTCTGGTTGACAAAACTTGTGCTGACTACAAGCAGTGTGCTAATGACAAAGTCCCCTCGAATTTCACGTCCGGCCGCCGCCGAAAAAGACTCCGTTCTTTACCATCGCGCGCGCGTTTTGCTCACCCTCATCGACATCTGCCGCGAGTTTGAGCGGCTCCCGGGAAAACCGGAAGCGCGCCGGGCTTGCCGCGAAGTTGGCGTCAGCCTGCGCGCGATGTTGCGTGCAGAAAATTCCCCGCCATCCCGCCGCACGAGGTGACCTATGGCGCATATCCTCGTGATCGATGATGACGCATGCATGCGCCAAGTCTTGGCGACGTGCCTTGTAGGTTTTGGTCATTCGGTGGAAATGGCGATGGACGGCGAAGCTGGGTTGAAACTGGCTGACGCGAATGTGACGGACCTGATCCTGTCGGATGTGGAGATGCCGCTGATGAACGGCATTTCCCTGTGTGAACATTTGCAGGGCGACCCGGTGCGGCGTCACCTGCCGGTGTTGTTGATGAGCGGCCGGATGAACCGGGAGGTCCAATTGCATGCCGAGCGCGCGGGTGCGCGAGCGGTGTTGAGCAAGCCGTTCACATGGGATCAGCTACAGGCTCACCTCGACCGTTTTTTGCCGGCAGGAGTTTAGGCGTAGCGCCGGTCAGCGACCGGCTCCGTTGGATCCGAGCCGCACCCGGCGATCAATCGATCAAGGTTTTTGGCTCCAGCCAGATTGAAGTGAGCCAGTCGGAGACGTGGCGCCACGTTTTCCCCGAGGCGGGTCGGAGACCGCGCCGCACGTTACTGAATTCACATTGCGCCGGGGTCTGGTGGTGGGTCACGATTTTCGCGTGAAAATTCTCACAGTTGAAGACGATCCAGTGTCACGTTCGGTGCTGCACCAAGCTCTCCGCAAGCTGGGCCATGAGTTGGTCGAAGTGCGGGATGGCAAGGAGGCTTGGAACCGGTTGCAGAAGGAAGCGGTGCGGGTCGTCGTGAGTGATTGGTCGATGCCGGAAATGGATGGCTTGGAACTGTGCCGGCGGATCCGCGCCACGACCGGGTCGGAGTACACTTATTTCATCCTCCTCACCGGGATCGATGCGACCGTGGAAAACCAGCAGGCCGCGGCGGATGCCGGGGTGGACGATTTCCTGACGAAGCCGTTGAAATTCGACGAGCTCTGGAACCGGCTGCGCGTGGCTGAGCGCATCCTGCGGTATGCGACGCAGGTGCGGCAGCTCGAGGAGATGATGCCGATCTGCTCGTACTGTAAGAAAATCCGCGACGACAAGAATTACTGGCAGCAGATCGAGAATTACATCAACGAACGCACCGGCAGCGAATTCAGCCACTCGATTTGTCCCGACTGTTATGTCCGCGTCGTGGTTCCCCAGCTCGAGAAACTGACACCGCGTCCGAAGCGAAAATGAACGACCGGGTGCAACGGCTGGAGGAGAAGATCGCGTATCTCGAGCGGCATGTGACGGAGCAGGACAAGGTCATGCTCGAGCTGGGCGACACCGTGGCGAAACTGCGGCTCGAGCTGGGCGCGTTGCGCGAGCGTTCCGGCGGCGCCGGCCGGGCCGACTCCGAGGCGAACCCCGCGGACGAGCGTCCGCCGCATTATTGAGGGTCAGGTTCCGTAAAGCTCGGAATCATCCCGAGGTGGATTCCGACTCGGTTCCCCTCGGTTCGCGTCCGGTGGAACGCCAATCAGAACGTCGCGGTCACTTCCTGCTGATGGCCTGACTCGAGCTGCATCGTGCCCAGGGCGGCGCTTTCGGTTTCGTCGTTTTTGAAGAGCTTGAATGTGACCGGCGCGCTGGCCTCGGCGGTTTCCCAGCGCCACTTGCCGATGGAAACGAATTGAAGCGGCACGCCCTTTTCCCAAGTCAATCCGGGGCCATCGCCGCGGATGAATAGGCGGTTGCCGATCCCGATGTAGGCGGTGACAAGCAGGCGCGTGGCGCCGTCGGAGGAAATTACTTTCTCAGCGGTTTCGTTGGGCGCGACTTGACTGAACTCATCGGCCACGGACGCCGGTGGCGACTCCGTGATCCCGAGGTCGAGCGCAATCTCCGCCGTTTCCGCTGGCTTCGGTTTTCTCGGCGCGCGCTTCCGGGCCAATCTGGGCTCTTCGGTGGTTGGCGCATCTTCCGGCGCGGGAACCGGCGAGGCTTCGGTGAGGGTGATTTCAGCGCCCGGAGCTTCGGAAGGAGCGTCGACGACCGGGGACTCGGGGGCCGCCGGCGCAGACTCGGCCGTTTCCGCCGGCGAGGAGGGCGGTTCCGCCGGTGTGGGCTCGAGCGTCGGCGAGGGTTCGGCCGTGGCGGTTTCGGAAGGCGGCTGGGGACTTTCGGCGGCGGGCGGCGGGCTGATCGAAATAATATTCCCGGAGAAAGGCGCGGCGGTGACGGGCACGATCGGGAGGATATGCGTGCCGACCTCGGCGCCTTTCGACGAATCCGGTTTGGCGCGGGAGACGGCGGAGGTTTCGTCCGTGCGCGCCTTGCGGGGGCGTTTCGCTTCCGCGGCGTCGATCGCGGCGATCGTGGCGGCGGCGCGGCTCGCGAGCTTGGCGTCGATTTCCGCGAGGGCTGCGGCCGTCGCCCGGGCGAGTGATTCGGGGCCTTGCGCGATCGCGGCCTGGGTGGCGGCGAGGCTCTTCTGCGCGGAGACCTCGACCTTCGAGAGTTCGGCGACGGCCTGCTGGATCTTGAGGGCGGTGCCGGAGAGCCGCTCAGCTTCGACGCCGCGCAGGGTGTAGAGTTCCTTCCTCAACGCCTCCCGTTCCTCGTCGCGTGATCCCGCGAGCTGCGCCTGGAAGCTGGCGACTTTTTCCTGGAGCGCCTGCGGGAGTTGCTCCGCTTGCTGGAGATTCTTGCGCGCGATCTCGGCGATTTCGTGGAGGCCCTGCGCGGCAATGCCGATCTGCTCGGCGGAGGTGGTGATGGTCGCGGCCAGGGCCTCGAGGGCGCGCTGGCGGTCATCGAGCGTTTCGTTTTTGACGCGCTCGTAGTGAAGGATGAGGGGAACGGTGCCGACCGCGGCGCCCGCGACCACGCAGGCGGTGATCGAGTAGATGGCGGCGGCGGGGAGGGGATGGCCACTGCGGGTGGCGATGAGCCAGGCGGCGAAGATGAGGATCGCGTCGGCGAGGAAGAAAATCCACTTGGGCAACTTTGGGGACGAGGAAGAAGACATCATGGGGCGACGCGGGCGCGGAAAGTGTGTGCGGCGCGGCGGGGCAAGTTTCAATCACGGAGTACGCGGGGCCCGGCGCGTTTTTATTTCGCATCCGGGAGGAGCGGTGTCATGACTTTGGTCAGCCCATGAGTTTCGCCCATTTTCTGCGCATCGAGCGGGAGGTCGGGAGCAGTTCGCGTCATTATGTGGTGCACGCGACGGACCCGCGCTTTTCGATGGAATTGTCGCCGGATCGCGAGGCGCCGGACAAGATCGGCAAGGGTGTGATCAAGCGCATCTGCCTGCCGAATTCGTGGGCGGGCGATTACGGGAAATACGCCAAGCTGATGGGCGCGGCGCAGGATTTCTTCGCCCAATCGTTCGGCGAACCGGCGCCGAAGGCGGAGACGCGGCGGTTCAAGACGTGAGTTTCGCCTGCGCCGGGATCGAACCTCGGTCCATTTGAACAGAAGGCAACGAAGGTAACGAAGAGGTTCTGGTCGGCGGAATCGCTCGTGCCCTAAACGATCCATGACTTGAGGGGTTCCAATCCCACACCGTCAATGGCACGATAGGTTTCGCGAACCAAAAACCACTTCGTTACCTTCGTTGCCTTCTGTTCAAATGATTGGGTTCGATCGTCTGAGCAGGCGGGCCGCCTGCGCTACTTGAAATGCTCGGCCAGGATCGCTCGCCAACGGTTCCACTCGATGGGATTGAGATCATCTTTTCGCCCCGGAGCGATTTGGCGGTGATCGGTCATCTGCTCGAGCGACCAGCCGTGTTTTTCCCAACGCGGCTTGAGCCATTCCAAGGCGGAGGAAATTTGGGCTTCGGTCAGCGGCGCGACATAGGTGTCGCCGGCGAAGGAGAGCCCGAGCATGAAGGCATTGCAGCCGGTGCGGCCGTGGAATGATGAAACCCCGGCGTGCCACGCGACATTTTCGTCGGCGACCAGCGTGCAGCGGGTGCCGTCGGGCGCGATGACGCAGTGGTAACTGACCTTGCGCGCAGGATCGGTCATGAGCGCGATCGTTTCCTCGAAAGTGATGACGGTGTGATGAAAGACCACGCCGAGGCGTTCGTTGGCCACGGTTGAGTCGCAGTTGGGCGATGGTCGGGTTATTTCCGGAAAAGACATGCGAGCGCGGCGAATTTTTGCGTTGGGTCGGTTGTCAAAAGGCTTTTTGGGATTTCGAATTTTGACGGTCGAAATTCGCCCTCAGAGTCGTCTCCACGCCATGCCGATGAGGGAAATCAGGAATCCGATCCGGATGGCGCCCTCGAGCGTGAGCGTGACCAAAATCCATTTGAGCCCGCAGTTACGCCGGATGGAAAATCCGCCGATCGAAACCAGGAGGAGGATGATCCCGTGGACGCGCGTGAAGGGCGTGAACAGCAGGCTAAGCATCCAGGCCCAGTAAAAAATAATGACGCCGCTCCAGCAGAAGGCGGTGATCTCGCTCATGCCGAGTTTGCGGGGGTCGCCGTTGCGCGCGATCTGTTTGATGCCGACGTAGCGCTCGCTCATCACCAGCTGCCAGAGCTCGAAGAACAAGAAGATCGGCGCGGCGAGCAGGAGGGCGGTCACAATCGAAAGGTTCGCGCAAACGCGCCGGGCCGCCAAGGAAAAGTCGGAGACGCCGCCCTACGCTCGATCCACAATCGAGATGGCGCCGGGGACTTTTTTTCGTAAGCTCGAGGTCATCCGAGCCGGCGTGGTTTCGCAGGATTCGGGAGCAACCCCAAACCAAGGACGCGACATGAACTCAATGACGATAATCGTGACCTATCTGCTGACTTCATTGATGGCCGGCCTGCTCGGTGGCACGGCGATGGAACTCGTGATGTGGCTCATCGCCCGCGACGGCTGGGCGAAGGGCAACATGATCGTGGCGTTGGGCAGCCTCGTGACGAAGACCCGTGAAAACGCTTTCCGGGTCGGCGCGATTCTCCACGCGATTTCCGCGGTGGGTTTCGCCGCGGTGTACGTGATGCTGATGATCATGCTCGGGCGAACGCACCTGCCGGCCTCTCTGGTCCTGGGCATCGGCGTGGGGGTGCTGCACGGCATGATTGTGAGCCTGATGCTGGTGTGGATCGTGTCGGAGCGGCATCCGCTCGAGGAATTCAACGAAGCGGGCTTCGCGGTCGGCCTGACGCATTTCGCCGGGCACGTCGCATTCGGCGCAGTGGTGGGCGCGGTGGTCGGACTGTCGCCGCTCTGAAGTAGCGCAGGCGGCCCGCCTGCTCCGGAAGTAGCGAGTAGCGTGTAGTGCGTAGCGAGTAGACGGATCCGGACGCGCGGGGAGTCGTGCACCGTTACCGTAGGGGTCCGACTACTCGCTACCCGCTACGCGCTACCCGCTACTTCCGCCAGAAGCAGGCGGGCCGCCTGCGCTACTTTCCTCCGTACCAGAACGCGCGCTGCCAGTTGTGGCGGTGGAGTTTTTCCAGGAGCGCGGGCGACATCGCGGGAAGATCGCTCACGCCGCAGTTGGCGACGGCTTGGGCGACGTTGCGGATGCCGGGGATCACCGTTGATACCGCCGGGTGCGAAAGCACGAATTTCAAGGCAGCCTGCGCCATCGTCAGGTTGGAGCCGGCGAGGTCCGCGCGGATTTTTTCGGCGCGGTTGACGGCGCGCTCCAGCCGGTCGCCGGCGAAATAATTATTCCGGAAATCGTCCGTCGCGAACTTGGTGTCCTTGGTAAACTTGCCGGTGAGCACGCCTTCGTCGAACGCCACGCGCACGATGATGCCGACGCCGCATTCCTTCGCGACGTCGAGCAATTCCGCGGCGGGTTCCTGCTCGAAAAGATTGTAGATGACCTGGACCGCGTCGACCCAGCCGCCGCGCATCAGGTCGATCACCGAGTTCTGGTCGTGTTCCGGCGTCGACACCCCGATGAGCCCAAGCTTGCCCTCGCGCTGGAGCTGGCGGAGCAACTTGAACGGCGTCGGGTTGCGGTTCCAGGTGCGCGTCCACGTGTGAAGCTGGAGGAGGTCGAGCTGTTGCACGCCGAGATTGCGGAGGCGTTCGCCGACGTTTTCACGAACGTAGTTTTCCTCGTAGCGAACTTCGGCGCGGCAGTACGGCGACGGCGGCCAGGCGCCGGCGTTCGGCGGGGTTTTGGTGGCGACGAAGACCTTGTCGGTTTTGCCGGCGGCGCGGCGGTCGCGCAGCACCTGGGCGATGATTTTTTCGCTGCGCCCGTTGCCGTAGCCGGCGGCGGTGTCGATGAAGTTGCAGCCGAGATCGAGCGCCTGGTTCAGTGCGGCGATGGAGTCGGCGTCCGCTTGCGTGCCCCACGAACCGCCAATGGCCCAGGCGCCAAAGCCGATCTCGGAACAGTTGAACCCGGATTTACCGAAGGGACGGAAATTCATGCGCGCAAAGTGTACCGGGTTTTTTCGAAGCGCCAGCGCGCGTTGACATGAAATTTTAATTCGGCGCTGCGAGGGCCGAGTCGGATAAGGCATCGGAGTTAGGCACCACGAAATACACAAAATACACGAAAGAAACACCGCCGATCGAAACCAGGCCTTGGCGTCGTCATTCCTGAACCTTTTTCGTGTATTTCACGGTGCCCATGAATCCGAACAAAGGATCTTTTTTGCCGTTCGCCTTTCCAAAATTTCCGTTGGCAGGAATCCAGTTGGCGCGGAAGAAGTTCTTACTATCTCTCTGGCATGACTCGTCGCGAACTGCTCAAGCTCGGGGCCATGGCTGGTGTTTCAACCCTCGTTGGTCGTGTGGCGGATGCGGCTGATCCCGCATCGTTCATTGCAGAAAAGACGCGGTCGATCGCGCGGGCGGAGCGTCCGCTGCGCATTCTCATCCTGGGTGGCACGGGTTTTACCGGCCCGCATCAGGTGCGCTATGCGCTGGCGCGCGGGCACACGGTCACGCTTTTCAATCGCGGACGTCACACGAAAGACATCCCACCCGGGGTCGAGGAACTGATCGGTGATCGCGACACCGGCGACTTGAAGGCTCTGGCCGGTCGCGAATGGGATGCCTGCATCGACAATCCGACGAGCCTGCCGTTCTGGGTGCGCGATGCCGGCAAGGTGCTGGCGGGAAAAGTCCGGCATTACGTTTTTATTTCCACGGTTTCGGCCTACGCCGACACCAGTCGCCCGGGCATGGACGAAACCGCGCCGCTCGCCAAGTACACCGGTACGGACGCGATGGCGGAAACGCGCGCGACCATGCAGGCAAACCTGGGCCTCTATGGCCCGTTGAAAGCCGCGTGCGAGGCCGAGGCGGAAAAACAATTCCCGGGAATCACCACCATCATCCGTCCAACGTTGATTGTGGGACCCGGCGACGAAACCGATCGGTTCACTTATTGGCCGGTGCGGGTGGCCCGTGGCGGGGAAGTCCTGGCGCCGCCGGCGGCGGACCCGCTCCAGATCATCGACGCTCGCGACCTGGCGGAGTGGACCATCCGCATGACCGAGCAGCGCGCGATCGGGATTTTCAACGCGGCGGGACCGGCGCACGAACTGCATTTCGATGCGATGCTCCCTGGGGTGAAGGCGACGATGACGTCGGACGCGACGTTCACGTTTACCGAGGCAAAATTTCTCGAGCAGCAGGGTGTGGCGATGTGGAGCGACTTGCCGGCGTGGGTGCCCGGGGTCGGCGAGATGGCGGGCTTCGCGCGCGTGAGCCATGCGCGGGCGCGGCAGGCCGGGCTGACGTTTCGGTCGTTGGCGGCCACCGCGGCGGATACGCTCGGTTGGTTCAATGCGCAGCCCGGGGCGCGCCGCGCAAAATTGCGCGCAGGAATTTCCCCGGAGCGCGAAACGGCGGCGCTCAAGGCCTGGCACGCGCGGGTGGGCTGACTTGGCGCCGGCTCCGGCGTAGGGCGCGGTCTCTGACCCGCCACGGGAGAAAAGCGTAGCGCCGGTCTACCGACCGGCTCGGCTGCGCGTTTCAATCAAGGCGCCGCCGGTTTGTAGTCGGATCCGAACGAGCCGGTCGGAGACGCGGCGCTACGTCGATCCTCGGAGGCGGGTCGGAGACCGCGCCCCACGGCTACAGCTTTTTGACCTTGCGCGTGAAAACCAGGGGCTCGCTCAGCAGTTTTGGATCAGCCGCGTGCTCGAGCAGCGCTTCCTGCATGGCGGTCGTCTCGTTGATCTTATCGGAAATCACCTTCGTCATCACCCGGCGCAGCGTGAGTTTGTTGGCGTCGGCGGAGAGCTCCCACGTGTAGTAAACATACTTGCGGACGGAAGTGTTGAGATCCTGGGCGCTGACCAAGGCGAGCGGCTTCAGGTCGGAATGAAAGACGTGATAGATGTCCGCCTCCACCGACATGACATAATTGAAGTCGTCCAGTTTCCGGACGTGCATCAACAGTTCCTTGTCCTCGCCTTTCTCCATCACGCCCCAGTCGCCGAGTAGCTTTTCCTCGATGGCTCGGGTCGGCCCGGCGGTGGCGGGAACGTCGTAGTCGCAGCCGCCGAGGAGAAAAACGCCGAAGGCGAGAAGGGCGGAAGCGAGGAAGCGGGATTTCATGGGAGCAAATCGAGACTGGGACGCGTTGTTTGGCTCCGTCGACGTTCAAACGCGACGGAGCCGCTCAACGCGGTCCATCCGGCCTTTACTTCGAATCGACCGGGATGCGCATGCCGTAGAAACTGCGATACACGAAGACCAGCGCGACGACGAAGATCGCGGCGCCGAGCGTGTGCTTCAGGTTGGCCGGCATCGACACGGCGATCTCAACGGCGAGCAAGCCGAAGAGGGTCGTGAACTTGATCACCGGGTTGAGTGAAACCGACGAGGTGTCCTTGAACGGATCGCCTACGGTGTCGCCGACGACGGTCGCGGCGTGCAGCGGGGTGTTCTTCATCTTCAGGTCGACTTCGACGATCTTCTTCGCGTTGTCCCAGGCGCCGCCGGCGTTGGCCATGAAGATGGCCTGGAAAAGCCCGAAGAACGCCATGCCGACGAGGTAACCGATGAAGAAGAACGGGTCGAAGAAGGCCAGCGCGAGCGAGAAGCAGAAGATCACCAGGAAGATGTTGATCATGCCCTTCTGCGCGTACTGCGTGCAGATTTTCACGACTTCCTTGGAGGCCTCGGTCGACGCGGTGGTCGCATCGAGCTTCATGTTATCCTTGATGTAGACGACCGCGCGGTAGGCACCCGTGACGACGGCCTGGGTCGACGCGCCGGTGAACCAGTAGATCACCGCGCCACCCATGAGCAGGCCCATGAGCGCTTCGGGATGCACCAGCGAAAGGCGCTCGAGAACGTTGAAAGCCGGATCAATCGCCTGGTAGTGCGCCTGGAGCATCATGATGATGCCGAAGACCATGGTGGTGGCGCCGACGACCGCGGTGCCGATGAGCACGGGTTTGGCAGTGGCCTTGAAGGTGTTGCCCGCGCCGTCGCCTTTTTCGAGCTGGTGCTTGGCGCCTTCAAAGTCGGGCTTGAATCCGAAATCGCGCTCGATCTCGGCGGCGATGCCGGGCTTGGCCTCGATCTGGGAGAGTTCGTAAACGGACTGGGCGTTGTCGGTGACGGGGCCGAACGAATCGACGGCGATCGTGACCGGTCCCATGCCGAGGAAGCCGAAGGCCACGAGGCCGAAGGCGAAGATCGGCGCGGCGAAACGGAACTGGTCCGGCATCATCGACTGCACTGCCGCATGGCCGGAGAAGTAGTAAGCGCCGAACATCAGCCCGAGGATGCAGAGGCCGGTCCAGAACGCGGAGAAATTACCCGCGACCAAGCCGGAGAGGATGTTGAGCGAAGCGCCGCCCTGTTTGGACGAGGTGACGACTTCTTTCACGTGGCGGCTTTCCGTGGAGGTGAAGATCTTGGTGAACTCCGGGATCAGCGCGCCGGCGATGGTGCCGAGCGAGATGATCGATGACAGCACCCACCACAGTCCCTCGTGGTTCGGCAGTTTCGAAAGGAGCAGGTAGCTCGCGACGTAGGTCACCGCGATGCAGATGATCGAAGTAATCCAGACGAGGTTCGTGAGCGGGTGCTCGAGGTTGAAGTTTTTCGAATTGCTCCAGACCGCCTTGCTGACGGCGTCGTTGACCCAATAGCTGACGAGCGAGGTGATCACCATCAGGATACGCATGGCGAAGAGCCAGACGATGAGAGTGGCGCAGAGCACGGGGCTCGCCGCGAGGGCGAGGGCGAGGAAAGCGATGAGGGCGACACCGGTGACGCCGTAGGTTTCAAAACCGTCGGCGGTCGGGCCGACGGAATCGCCGGCGTTGTCGCCGGTGCAGTCCGCGATCACACCCGGGTTGCGCGGGTCGTCTTCGGGCAGGTTGAAGACGATCTTCATGAGGTCGGCGCCGATGTCCGCGATCTTGGTGAAAATACCGCCGCAGATGCGGAGCGCCGAGGCGCCGAGGGATTCACCGATCGCGAAGCCGATGAAGCAGGGGCCGGCGAGCTCGCTGGGGAGGAACGCGAGGATGCAGATCATGAAAAACAGTTCGATCGCGACGAGGAGCAGGCCGACGCTCATGCCGGACTTCAGGGGAATCAGGAGCGTGGCGAGGGGGTTGCCCTTGAGCGCCGAAAACGCGGCGCGGCTGTTGGCGACGGTGTTGATGCGGATGCCGAACCAGGCGACGCCGTAGCTGCCGAGGATGCCGAGGACCGAAGCGAGGAGAATGATGACGACGTGGGCCGGGCTGTTGTGCGAAAGGAAGCCGAAGTAGTACGTCATGCAGATCGCGATCAGCACCCACAGGACCGCGAGGAATTTTCCCTGTTGGAAGAGATACGTCTTACACGTTTCCCAAATGATTTGGGAAACCGCGCCCATCGAGGAGTGCACCGGCAGGTTGCGCGTCTGGATGTATTGCATCCAACCGTAGATCACGCCGAGCGCGCATACGACCAAGCCGATCATCAGGATGGCATTCCCGGACAGGGAGCCGTCGAAGAAACTGACGGCTTTCAGGTCGGGGATCCGGATGTCGGACTCGCTCGCGCGGAGCGAAGGAATAACGGATGCAGCCAATGCGGCGGCGCCCAGTTTGGGGAAACTGCGAAGGGTCATAATGGGGAGGGGCAGGGGTTATGGAGAGCCGTGGTTGTGGCGAGCGCGCCCGGCGCCCGCGAGCCAAAATTACCTCGCCCTCCGCAGAAAAGTGACGCTTATCCGAAGACTTGCTCCGCCAATTCGCTCTAATAAAGGGCTGAAAGTTTTCCCCAATGCATCACCTGCGTTTTCGCCAAGTACACCTCGACTTCCACACCAGTGGACTGATTCCCGGCATCGGTGCCAAATTCAACAAGCGCCAGTTCCAGGAAGCGCTGAAAGTCGGCCACGTCGACTCGATCACGATTTTTTCCAAGTGCCACCATGGCTTCAGCTATCACCCGACGAAGGTCGGCCAGATGCACCCGCACCTGAAGATCGATTTGCTCGCGCGCCAGATCGATGCCTGCCGCGAGATCAACGTCCGCTGCCCGATCTACCTCAGCGCGGGACTCGACGAGCTCGCGGCGTTCGCCAACCCGACTTGGGTCGTGAAGAAAAAGGACGGCGTCACTTGGAAGCCGCTCGAGGTTGAGTGGTTTGTCCGGATCCTTCGCTTCAATTCGCCCTACCTCAATTACCTGTGCGAGCAGATCGAGGAGGTCTGCCAGCGCTGGCCGGACAACGACGGGATTTTCCTGGATATCATCGGCACGCAGCGCGATTACAGCGACGACGCGCTGAAGGAGATGAAGAAACTCGGGTTCAATCCCGAGGACGACAACGACGTCCAAAGTTACGCGGAGCAGGTGCTCTACCGTTATTTCAAAGCCACGACGGCGGCCGCGCAATCGGTGCGGAAGGACAACCCCGTTTTCCACAACTCCGGCCACATCTCGCTCGGGGCGCGCAAGGCGCTTGGCTACAACACGCACCTCGAGCTCGAGTCGCTGCCGACGGGCGGGTGGGGCTACGACCATTTCCCGATGTCGGCGCGCTATGCGATCACGCAGAAATGGGATTTCATGGGCATGACGGGGAAGTTCCACAACACGTGGGGCGAGTTCGGCGGCTTCAAGCGTGCCGCGGCGCTCAAGTACGAGTGCGGCGCGATGATCGCGTACGGGGCCAAATGCAGCGTCGGCGACCAGCTTCATCCGGACGGTGAGATGAACCTGGACACTTATCGCCTGATCGGCGCGGCCTACGCCGAGGTCGAGCGCAAGGAGCCGTGGTGCGATGACGTGAAGCCGGTCGCCCGGATCGCGCTCGTGAGCTGCGAGATCAACCAGGACCGCTGGCGCGGCGGGCAGGCGGCGTCGGCGGTCGCGGATGAAGGCGCGGGCCGCATGCTGCTCGAGCTTCACCAGCCTTTCGTCGTGCTGGACACGCACGCGGACTGGAGCGGTTTCGACCTGGTCGTGTTGCCCGACACCTTTGTGATGAACGCGGCGAATGTGGCGAAGGCGAAAAAACTGCTCGCGCGCGGCGGACGGATCATCGCGGCCGGGTCGGCACTCCTGGACGAAAAGCATGGGAAGTTCGCCATCGATCCCGGAGCGACGTTGCTGGGACGCTCGACCGGGGAAGTGGATTACCTCCTCGCGACGGCGCTGACGCCGAACGTGGAAGTGAAGTCACCGATCGTGATCCAGGGCGGGGCCTTTGAGATCAAGCCGACGCGCGCAAAGGTGCTCGCGGGACGGCGCGAGTCTTACTTCAACCGCACGTGGGAACACTACTGCTCGCACCAGCACGCGCCCGATTCCCCGGAGCCGGCGACGCCGTCGGCTGTAATCGGCCGGCAGATCGCGTATTTTGCGCACGACCTTTTCACGCGTTACCGAACTTACGGGCAGCCGCTTTACCGCGACTTTTTCGAGGCGGCGCTCCGGAACCTCCTTGGAAACAAGCTCCCGGTTGAAACCAGCCTGCCGACGGCGGGGCGCATCGGCGTGATGGAGCAGGTGGCCGAGCGGCGTTATGTGGCGCACCTGTTGTATTCGCCGACGAGCGTGCGCGGGAAATTCCGCGACCAAGGCATTGAGTTGATCGAAGACGTGATTCCGTTGCGCGATACCCGCGTGGCGCTGCGCCTGCCGAAGAAAGTGAAAACCGCGCGCCTTGTGCCGGATGGCGAAGCGTTGGGTTTCACGCAGGAGGACGGCGTCGTTTCGTTCACCGTGCCGGAATTCGCGGCTCACCAGATGGTGGAGCTCGGGTACTGAGGGAAGGCCTGATTCGAACGTGCTTTGGATTCGTGTCCATTCGTGGTCAAACCCCGAGCGTCGCCGTCTCTCCATTCGTGGCAGCTCGATCTCCAACGAAGTTGACGCCCCTGCGGCGGATGCTGAAAGTCCCCGCGCTCAGCGCCCGGGTGGCGGAATGGTATACGCAACAGACTTAAAATCTGTGCTCCGTAAGGAAGTGTGGGTTCGAGTCCCACCCCGGGCACCAGTTTCATGTTTAAGGCGAACTGGTACCTGATTGGGGAATCATTTCACATGGGTCTGAATTCGGTGCATCGGTAGCGCGGCGGTCATCGCGGCGAGGAAACGAGTTCGTCGAGCTTGATGGCGCGGCCGGTCGCGGCGGAGCGGCGCGCGGCTTCAAGGATGCGCATGACGATGAGATTGCTTTCGAGGGAGCTGGGATCGCCCGCCGGGTCGCGTCCGGCGCGCACGGTCTCGGCCAGCCATTGGAGTGGGTCGCGGGCCTTGAGGGCCGCGTCCTGTTCGACCGCGGCGCCCGTGCCCGACCGCAGGAAGTAGTGACGCTTGTCGGTTGTCACGGCCGAGCCGCGCTCGCCGTACACGGCAGCATCCTTCCGGCTATAAGGCCAGTGCCAGGATCCCACGACGGTCACCTGCACGTCGGGATAAACCAGCTGGAGCACGGCATGGTCGTCGCATTTCGGGTAGTTGATGGGATCAAACTGGGAGGTGTGCGCTGAAACCGTCGTCGGGGCCCGATTCCCCAGCCACCACGTGGCGAGGCTGGCGCCATAACAGCCAAAATCAAACAGCGCCCCACCGCCCGCGCGTTCCGGGTCGCGCAGCCAGTCGAGAAATTCCGGGCCGACGTTGATCTTGACCGGCCCGGCATGGCCCGCCTGCACGTAGATTTGGCGCAGCGGCCCGAGCGGGCCCTCGGCGCCGAGCAGGGTGTTGATCTCCGCGAAGTTCGTGTACCAGCTCGTCTCGTAGTTGGTGAGGATCAGCGTGTGGTGACGCTGGGCAAGCTGGGCCATCTCGTCGGCGGCGGCCCACGACACCGCGAGTGGTTTTTCCACGATGACCGCGAGTCCGCGCGGCGCCGCGGCGCGCACGATGGGAAGATGGTCGAGGGTGTCGGAAAATGCCCAGACCGCATCGGGATGGGAGGCTTCGAGGGCGCGTGCGAGATCGGTGTAACGCGTGACGTGGGCCGCGTTCGGATGGGAGCGGTATTTTTCCCAGGTCGTGTCGTTCGGCTCGTAGACGCCGACGAGCGTCATCGCGTCGGGTTTGAGCTTGTCGAGAAAATCGTCCACGTGGCCGTGCGCCATCCCGGCAATCAGCACGCGCAGCGGAGCCGGCGCGGCGGTGGCGGCTTGCAGCGAAGCGGGGCCGCAGATTCCGACCCAGGCCAAAGCCGCGGCGAGCGGGGCGAGGCGGAGGCGCGTGAGCAAAAGGGAGAGGGCAGCGATTCGGGTGGCAGGCATGATCACGGGGTGGGGTTGATCTTCAACTCACACATTGCCAGTATGGCGCTACGAAATTTCGTCCGGGGCAACGGCAATTCCATGGTCTCGTCGGCGATCTCCTCGACGAGGATTCGCCCAAATGGGCCTTGCCCGGTGGTTTCCGTCACCCAACGGTGCGCGGCTGTGAAAATTGGATTTCTCGGCGGCAGTTTTGACCCTGTGCACTTCGGCCACCTCATGGCCGCGCAGGATGCTTACGAGCAATGCCAGCTCGATCGCCTCATCTTTGTGCCCGCCGCGCAGGCGCCGCTGAAGCCGAACGACGTCCAGTCCTCCTCCTCCGAGCGCCTCGCGATGCTGCACGCGGCAGTGGATTGGGACCGACGCTTCGAGATCTCCGACTTCGAGCTCAACCGGGGCGGCGTCAGCTACACGATCGATTCCGTGCGCCATTTCCGCGCGCTGTATCCCAACGACGAACTCTTCTGGATCATCGGTGGCGACCAATTGCCCAAACTCCACCTCTGGAAAGATATCACCGAGCTGGCGAAGCTGGTGGAGTTTATCTTCCTCGAACGCCCCGGGCACCAGGTGAAGGCCTTTCCCGACATCCCCGGCCTGCGTCTCCGGCGCTGCGACGGGCATTTGCTCGCCATCAGCTCGACGGAACTCCGCGAGCGGGTGAAACGGGATTTGTCGCTGGATTATTTTGTCCCGCACAAGGCGATTGTATATATCCGCGAGCAGCGTCTCTATCTGGAATCAACATGAAGGGCAAAAATTCAAACTCGATCGAGCTGGTTAAACTGTGCTGCCGCGCCTTGGAGGAAAAAAAGGCCGGCGACCTCCGCGTGCTCGACGTCAGCGAACAATCCTCGATCACCGACTACCTGGTGCTCGCCACCGGCACCTCCGATCCTCATCTCCGCGCGCTGCGCGTGGAGCTCGAGAAGGCGATCGACGAAAGCCGCAATCGGATCGTGGGGATGGAAACCTCGCAGGAAAGCGGATGGCTCGTCGTCGACATCTTCGACGTGATGGTCCACATTTTCACCCGCGAGAACCGGTCGAAATACGGCTTGGAAAATCTCTGGAAGGACGCCGTCGAAATTTCCGTACCCGATCTCTTCGCGCCGCCGAAGGCCGCCGCGACCAAGACGCCCAAAGCGCCGAAGGCCGCGAAAATTCCGAAGGCCGCGAAGGCTGAGAAGAAGCCGGCGCGTCCCGCCAAGGCGTCCAAAGCCCCCGCCGCCAAGGCGAAGAAGACCGCGAAGAAATAGACCCTCCCGCGCCATTCTTGCCCTATATTAATTCCGGGTGTCTCACTTTCGAGCCACCCCGAAAACGGATCGGGTGGGATTCACGGCGCGTTTACAAGCTGGGTAACCGCCTGCAAACAAGGCTCTAGCAGGGTCGCCCCAGCCGTCGTCCATGCAATTGACCGCGAGGACTACTTAGGTCTCCGAGTAATGCCTTGCCCCTCCGCCCACTAATGCGATTTATTGTCTCTAGTGCTCATCCGGAGCAGTTCATATTATAACCATACATACGTCCCATGAAAAAAATCCAGTCCAACAAGGGTTTCACGCTCGTTGAAATCATGATCGTGGTAGTCATCATCGGCCTCTTGGCCGCCATGGCGATTCCCGCGTTCCAGAAGGTCCGCCAGTCCTCCCAGGACAAGGCCGTCTTGAACAACGCCCGTCAGTTGTCCGCCGCCGCAGATCAATACTACCTCGAGAACGGTGTTTCCACCGTCACTCTCAGTAGCTTGGTCGGCTCCGCGAACTACGTGAAGGCGCTGAACTTGGTCGCCAACGAAACCTATCCGGGCGCTTACACGCAGGGTGAGACGATCACGATCGCCGGCATCGCCGGTGTTCGTACGATCACCTACGCGCCGTAATTCCGTTCGATCGGTAAACTCTGAGCCGCCCGCCTAAAAAGCGGGCGGCTTTTTTATGCGCGACGCGGGCGGCCCGGCGGGTTGGGAACGTAGCGCCACGTCTGCGACTGGCTCGTTCGGTTCCAAGCACAAACCTGCGACCTAGTGATTGAAACGCGCAATGGAGCCAGTCGCGGGCGTGGCGCCACGTCTTTCCCAGAGGCGCGGAACCACGAAGCAGGGCTTTCAATTCCAATACCAACAACCCAATCTCCGCGCGCATGAATCCGAACGGTTTCTCGTTTCTCATTGCTGACAAACGCCTCTGGCTCTTCCTGCTCGCCGGCCTCCTCGCGGTTGTGCTCGGATTTTTCGCCATTCCCGGCGTCGCAGCCATCTTCTTCGTTTCCAACACCGGTTACTGGTTCGAACTCGCCGCCTTCACCGCTTTCGTCTGGGCCCTGTGGTACGCTTTTCGCGCCGAGCTCCTGGCGTTGCGGTGGGGCAAACTTGACTGGACCACGTGGGCGATCATCGCGGCGAGCGGCACCGTCCTCCTCGTGCACGAGTCGTTTGGTTTCAAGATCGTCATGGACGAATTGATGCTCCTCGGGACTTCGATGAGCATGCACTTCGACAAAACCGTGCTCACCCCGGTGCGCGGCAACGATATCCAGGGCGCGTTCGTGGTGCTCGACGGCATGATGGATAAACGCCCGCTGTTTTTTCCGTTCCTGCTTTCGCTGCTGCACGACCTCACGGGCTACCGTCCCGCCAATGCGTTCGTGCTGAATGGCATCCTTACGTTTGTCTTCCTGGCCCTCGTCAACCTTTGCGGGCGCCTGCTCGCGGGACGGCGCGGCGGCTGGCTCGGCGTGCTACTCTTCGCGGGCCTCCCGCTGCTCGGGCAGAACGCGACGGGCGGCGGCTTTGAGCTGCTGAACATGCTGATGATCCTCGCGACGCTGCTGCTCTGCATGCGCTTCGCGGGGAAACGCGACGAGGTTTCGCTGACGGCCCTCGTATATTCCACGCTGCTGCTCGGGCAGACGCGCTACGAGTCGCTGATCTATGTCTTGCCCGTGGCGATCCTGATCCTCTGGGTGTGGTCCCAGGAAAAGCGCGTGATCCTTTCGTGGCCGGTGATCCTCGCGCCGTTGCTGCTGCTGCCGTATCCGCTGCAGCACCGGATTTTCGAACTGCGGGCTTCCGCGTGGCAGATGGCGAGCAAGCCCGAGTACGACGCGCCGTTCTCGTTTTCGTTCGTGCCGGAAAACCTGGCGCATGCGGAGAGCTTCTTTTTCTCGAAACCGACGGACCAGCCGATCTCCCCGGTGCTTTCGATCCTCGGCTGGATCGCGATCCCGTTCTTCCTGCTCTTCGTGGTGAAACGCCTGAAAACGCTGCGGACTGAAACGCCCGCCGTCGTGGCCTCCGTGATTTTTTCCCTCGGGTTCATCGGCCAGTTTCTCCTCATGATGTGTTACTTCTGGGGGAAGTTCGACGACCCCATCATCCGGCGCCTGAGCCTGCCCACCCAGCTGTGGCTGGTGGTCGCGGTCCTCACCGTGCTGCCACAGTTCGCGGCGGCGGGGTTCCAGCGTTTCCTGATCGGAGTCGCGGCTTTCGGCGTGGTGGCGAGCGGCGTGCCTTCGATGGCGGCCCATGCCTACACCCAGGAATACCTGCCCGGCCGCGAGATCGCGTGGCGCCGCCAGTTCATCGCCGACCAGCCGCGGAAAGATTACCTGATGATCGACAACGACTCGATCATGTGGATTTCCCACCAGATCTCCGCGACGAGCGTCACCGAAGCGATCCGCCGGCGCGATGCGCTCGTGTTTCACCTGCGCAACCACACGTTTTCCACCATCTATGTTTTCCAGCGCTTCAACGTCGATCCCGAGACGGGCAGGATGACTTTGCGCGATGGCGACGACCTCGGGCCGAATTTCGTGCTCGAGCCCGTGCGCGAGGAACGAATGCAGTTCCTGACGCTGACGCGGATGAGCCGCCTCGTCGCCGTGAAGGACGGCAAGGAAGTCGTCGCGTGGCCGCAGCCCGCGAAGGAAGTGACGGTGCCGAAGGACCGCGCGGAGATCGAGCGCCTGCGCAAGGAGTACCTGGAGAATTTCATCAAGCAGTTGCCGTGAGCGGGTGATCGCGCGGGCACGATGAAGGCATTTTTCCAAGCCATCGGGATCCACCCCGGCGCCGCCTCGATTCCACTCGCGCGAAAACGCCTGCTGTTTTTCGGGCTGAGCGCGGTCGCGGCATTTGTGACCGGCTTTGTCGCGGTGTCGCCGCATCGCGCGGAATGGCTCATTCGGAATGGCGGGTATTATTACATGGCCGGCCTCTTCGCCGGCTTCATCGCCTGTGCGACCAAGGTAGCCCGACCGCGCGCCGTCGTGTGGCGGCAGTGGATCCGCCGCCCCGGCTGGACCGGCGCGGTCCTGCTCCTCGCGGTGGCGTTCACGCTCTGGTCGGACAGCTACCACCACAAGATCCTCTTCGACGAGTACGTGCTGCAGGCGACGGGGTTTCACCTGCATGCCACGAAGGAGGTTGGCACGGTGGTCCGCGCTTACGACCTCGCGGGCACCTGGCTGCCGATCGATACTTTCCTCGATAAGCGCCCGTATTTTTTCACCTTCCTCCTTTCCCTCGTCCATGATCTCACAGGCTATCGCGTCGCGAATGTCTTCATCCTCAATTCGCTCCTGACGGCGTTTTTTTACGGGCTGACGTATTGGTTTGCCCGCGCCCTCGCGGGCCGGGCCGCCGGGCTGCTGGTGGTGGCACTGCTGGCGACGATGCCGCTGCTCGGGCAAAACGCGACGAGCGCCGGCATGGAGATCCACAACCTCATGATGCTGGTCCTCGTGATGGTGCTCGCGCTCCTCTACCTGCGTGCGCCGGACGCGGATCGGCTTTCGCTTTTCTGCTTGGGCACCGTGCTGCTCGCCCAGAGCCGTTATGAGTCCGCGATCTTTGTCGCGCCGGCCGCGATCGTGGTCGTCGCCGGCTGGGTTCGCGCGCGCACCGTGCTCCTGCCATGGGTCGCGATCGTCACGCCGCTGCTCCTGATTCCCTACGCGTGGCACAACCGCGTGCTCTCCGCCACGCCGCTCCTCTGGCAGCTGGGGGAGGGCCAGACCTCGCGGTTCGCGCTCTCGTATTTCCCGATCAATCTCCTGGGCGCGTTCCGTTTCTTTTTCAATTTCACCAACGCGGTCGCGAACTCATGGTACCTCTCCGTGCTCGGGTTTGCGGGGTTTGGCTGGGTGATGTGGACCCTGGCGCGCACCTCGCGGACGTGGAATTCACTCCGGCCGCCCGCGCAGGTCGCGTTGGCCTTTGGCCTCGGCGTGGCCGGGAATTTCGTGATGGTGCAGTTTTATTATTGGGCGCGCTTCGACGACGTCGTGACCTCGCGGTTTGCGCTCCCCTCGAGCCTGATCCTCGCGCTGCTCGCCGGGATCCTGGTCGCCCGCCTGGACCTCCGCTGGCCGGCGGTGCGCGCGGCGTGGCTGGGCTTGCTGGTTTTTCTCCTCGTGACCGACCTGCCGTCGCTCGCGTACCGCCTCTACACCGCGCAGAACGTCGTGATGAAGGAGGTCGAGTGGGAGAGCGATTTTGTGCGGGCGCGACCGAAGGAACCCCGCCTCATCATCAGCAACAAATCCACCATCCCGTGGCTGCTGGCGGAGATTCCCGCGCTGATCATCGGGGTGGCGCGGCAGCGTGGTGACCAGATTCGCTACCATCTCGAGCAAGGCACGTTTCACGAGATCATCGTGACCCAGACGCTGCGGCCGACCTCCGCCATGGGGGATTATGGGGTCGATCCCGCCGACCTGTTGCCGGAAAATTTTCGTTTGGAAACCCTCGTGGAGAAACGATTCGGCGGACGCATGGAGCGGGTGAGTCGCCTCGTGTCAGTCGGGCCGAACATTCCCGCCGCCGACCAGGCGACCAGTGCCGCTCCGAAACCGGTCGCGTCCACTTCGGCGGCACCGCCTTCGTCATGAGCGATGCAGCTGTGGGCGACGCCCCATCGTCGCGCCGCGCAAAAAATCGGCCGCGGATCAATCGCTGGTGGTGGTTCCTGGTGATTTTGATCGCGGGATATTATCTGTCGTTCGCGGTCTACCCGTGGTTGTTCGCGGTCCTGGGCGTCAACCACTACGGGGTTTGGTTCCTCGACACGTTCGCCTTGCTGGCGTCGAACGATGCCGTGACACGGGGATTGGATCCGTACCAGCCGAACCCACTGGATTATTTCAAGCGTCCGCACGTATACCCGCACGCCTGGCTGCATCTGCGCGACCTCGGCCTGACTCGCGCCGACTGCATCTGGTTGGGCTGGAGCCTGGTCGCCGGTTTTTTTGCGGCGGCGGTTTATCGGCTTCGCCCGCGCAATCCTTCGCAGCTGCTCTGGTACCTGGGCGTGGCCTGTTCGGCCCCGATCCTCCTGGCCGTCGAGCGCGCGAACAACGACCTGGTGATTTTCATCCTGCTCGCGGGCCTCGTCCCGTGCCTGCAAGCGCGCTTTCGCGGACTGCGATTCTTCGCCCCGGCATTGATGGCGATGGCGGCGCTGCTGAAATATTATCCGGCGGCGGCGGCGTTGGTGTTGCTCGCGGGCACGGATCGGAGGGAAGTGCGCCTTCGATTCCTGCTGACCCTGCTCTTGCTCGGGCTTGTCGGCGTGAGCGTGGCGACGGATTTGAGCGGGTTCGGTGGCATCGCGCCAAAACCGGTTGGGCTCCTCAGTTTCGGCGCGACGGGTTTTGCGAATGGCCTGGGCTGGGTGGGCTGGGTGCCGAAGGCCGTGTGTGCCGCGGCTGCGGTGGTTTTTATCGGCGTCGCCTGGCGCCGACGCTGGTTGAACGACTGGGAGCCGGCTGAGCACCAGCAATCCGACGCGCTGCACTTTCTCCTCGGCGCGGCGCTTTTGGCCGGGTGTTTTTTCACGAGCCAGAATTTCGGCTATCGTTGGATTTTCGCCCTTTGGCTCGCGCCGTTGCTGTGGAATTTGCCGGATGATCCAGCGGCGCCGGATGGCGTGCGCCGCTTGGCGCGCTGGCTGCGCTGGCTGCTTCTCAGCGTGCTGTGGTGGGATACGGTTTTCTGCTTTGTCTTGAACCGCTGCCAAGGAGGGCTGAGCCCTGCGGAGACGGCGGCATGGGCGCAGCGCTTCTATATGCTGGAGCAACCGTTCGACTGGGCGCTGTTCCTTGGCCTGCTGGTTTTCTTGGCGCAGTTCGCGCGCCGCCGCGGACAGTTCCTTCTGGGTCGTTAGTGCTGCGACGCGGGAAAAATTCGGTGATCGAAAACTTGCGGGTCTATTTGTCCGGATCCCCGCCGACCCTCAGCACGGCGGCCCGCCACTGTTCGTACGTCCCGGCTGTCGTCTCCGCGATTTCCTGGGCGGAAAGGCGATAGACAAAAATGGAATAGCCGATCTCGGCCTCCGGTGTTCGTGCGCGCAGGTAGTGGCTCAACCGCGCCAATCGCAGCACCTCGTGACGCGCCGCGGCTCGCTGCCACTTGTCCGCGGTCGCGGCGCGGTCCATTTCCTCGCGACTCGCGACATTGCTGAAATACTCGAGGAACGCGGGCTCGAAGCTGCGCATCCATTGGTACTCTTTTTCGAGTTCAGGCGTCCACGGCCCGCGGATCGGGCTGTAAACGTGCTCGAGCATCGTGGCGCCGATGCAATACAGCCCTGGCTCGAGGGGATACCACGGCTGCTTGATCTTGAAACCGTTGATGAACGAAAGCCGCCGCGCATTGATCCCGTAATAAGCCGGTTCCCCCGACCCGGCGTAGGAGAGATAAATGCGTTCGCCCGGCGCCGCATTTTGGCTGAGCCAGGCCTTGAGCCCCGGCAGGTCCTGGCCCCAGTCGAGCGAACTATCGACGAGGTGCCGATGACCTTGTGAAGGTCCGCCCGCGAGCGGGCTGAAGTACGCGAGGTAATGCGGATAAATTCGCACGGCTTCCACCAGCTGCCACGACAGGAGGCCCGCGACCACGGCCATCCCGAGAATCCGCCGGCCCGCAAGCCATCCGCCCAAGGCCCCGAGCAGGATAAAAATTACCGGGTAGGTCGGCAGGATGTGGCGGTGGCCGATGTTCAGTCGGGTCGTGAGCGAGATGTACCAATATACCGCGAAGAGCGCCACCAGCGGCGTCACGCGATAAAGATCGGGCCAGATCGCGTTCCATTTCGCCGCACGCCGCCATCGCTGCGCCGCCCAACCCGCCGCCGCCACGCAGGCCAGCAGCACGGGGATCGTGGTCTTGTAGAGAAATGCGAGCGGGAAAAAGCGCAGCCAGCCCGTGATGCTGTAGGCGCCGTCGAGGTAACCGGAACGCATCTGCGACATCTCGAGGACGAACGAGAAACCGTAGAGGAATGCCTCCGGCAGCGCATGCCAGCCGGCGAGCGCATGGATCACGGCTCCTTGCATCCCGATGTGGCCGAGCGTCACTTCCCACGGACGCAGGAAATGATCCGCGGGCGGCAGCGCCGGGTTGAACGCCGAGTAGCGAAATCCGAAAAATGCCCAGATCACCACGACGGCGACGAAGCCATGGCCCAGGGTCGACGCGGTGATCGCCGCGAGTTTGGCCCCGCGCGTGGCGAAATGCCGGCGCCCGAAAACCAGCGGCGCCGGGGCCGCGATCCGCGCCAGCGTCATGAGCGCCATCATCGGGAGGAGGAGCACCGCGGAAAATTTCGCGACACACGCCAGCCCGAAGGTTACCGCGCTCAACAGCCACCACCGCCGCCGCGGGTCATGCAGGTGCCGCCAGTACGCCCCCACCGATGCGAGGAAGAAAAAAACCATGCAGAGGTCCGACGTCACGAGCGCGCCATGCGCGAGGAAGTTGGGACAGAACGCGAAGAACCCCAGCGACACCAAGCCTCCCGCCGTGCCGAACAGGGCGCGCGACCAGCCGAAAACCAGGAGCCCGGTCGCGACGCTGAAGAGCGCGATCATCGCGCGTCCCGCCATCAACCGCGGGAAATGGTCGTCGCCGGTTTCGTAGAAAAACTGGTGCCCGAGCGCCCACGCGTCGGACGTCCGCCAATAGGGGCTGCCCTGGATCTCCGGGAATTTCGTGCCCATCGCCCAGGCTGGCAGGGCGGCCCAGCGCTGGGGGAGGTTGCCGTTTTCGGGTTGAAAGCGGTAGTCGTTGAACTGCCAGTAGGTGAAGCCGCCCATGAGATGGGCGAGCTCGTCGGCGGTGGTGCTCTCCTCGGTTTTGCTGCTGACGGCGAGGAGCCAGTGCAGTGCGAGCAGGGAGGCGACGACCGCGTACACCACCACTCCCGAACGATGACGGATCGGCGGATCAATCACAGCGGCCACGGGTGGGGAGGGAACCGATCATCGGGAATTTCCTCATCACGACGGGGAGAAACCCGAAGGTCA
Organism: Verrucomicrobiota bacterium; assembly: GCA_028293545.1. Taxonomy (GTDB): domain Bacteria; phylum Verrucomicrobiota; class Verrucomicrobiia; order Opitutales; family Opitutaceae; genus Opi-474. The sequence continues at coordinate 43,333 of JAQGOP010000017.1, forward strand.
AAGTTCGAAATGAAACGAAGCCAAGCGAACCGTTTTTAACCGCGAATGGACGCGAATAAACGCGAATCCGGCACCCAGCACCGATCGCTCGGAGGGTTGGCCGCAAAGAAGCGCAAGTTTCCGGGGCTGCGAAGGAGATTTGGGAGCGCTTATAAGCGCGCGGAAGTTTTGATACGAAGGAAGGGAAACTTGCGCTTCTTTG
>JAQGOP010000027.1 GCA_028293545.1 Verrucomicrobiota bacterium
GGGAGTAACGCTGGCGGCGCGCCTGCTTCGCGAAGTGAGAATCCCAATCCATTTGAACAGAAGGCAACGAAGGTAACCAAGAGGCTCTGGTTCGCGAAACCCATCGTGCCATTGACGGTGTGGGATCAGGGATTTCAAAATTATTTCGTGAAAGGCACGAACGATTCCGCTGAATTAAACCACTTCGTTACCTTCGTTGTCTTCTGTTCAAATGGATTGGAGTTCGGTCACTCCGGAGCAGGCGGGCCGCCTGCGCTACTTTCGGTCCAATTCCAAGGCCACGACGGTGACTGTTTCCCCGCGGTCCGCTGGGCCCACGGAAATTCTCAAGCCATCGTCGGTTTGCTCGGCAAGGGCCTTCCCGCCTGACAACACTCGCGCCGAAGTTACGCGACGATCGAGCGGCGGCAGCACCAGGTCGCCATCCGGCCATTTGAGGACGTGGAGGTAAATCGTGTGATCCTGGTGAACGCACACGCCGTAGTCTCCCGGCGGGTAGGGGCCGGCCCGCGTGCCGTAAATGCTTTCGCCGTGCTTCGCCAGCCATGCGCCCAGTTTTTTCAGGCGGTCGGCTTCGCGTGGATCGATCTGGCCCGTCGGCAGCGGGCCGACGTTCATCAGCAGGTTGCCGTTGCCACCGGCGCAGCGGATGAGATTGCGCAGGCATTCCTCGAAAGGAATCACCGGCGCCTGGAATCCGTGCCACGACCAGAAACCGGTGAACGTCATGCACGACTCCCAGTCGCGCTCCAGGTTGTACGCCCCGATCGTCTGCTCGGGTGTCGACCAATCCGCCGGCACGCCGCAACGATCGTTGATGACGATATCCGGGCGCAACGCGTGGATCATCCGGAAAAGTTTTTCCCCGTCCCACAGCTGCCACGGGTAATAGTCCTCGGTATCAAAGAAGAGCGCGGCAATGTTTGGGTACTTGGTGAGCAGCTCCTGGACCTGGTTGTACATGTACGCGTTGTACTGCGGCATGCGCTCGGGGCCGTAGTCGGGGTGGTGCCAGTCGCGCTGCGAGTAGTAGGCGCCGAATTTGAGCCCCGCCCGCGCGCAGGCCTGCGCCATCTCGCCGAAAATATCGCGGCGAAACGGGGTGTTCATCACGTTGTAGTCGGTGAACGCGGTCTCCCACATGCAGAAGCCATTGTGGTGTTTCGTCACCATGATGAGGTACTTCATCCCGGCCTGCTTGGCGGTCGCGACGAATTGATCGGCATCGAACATTCCCGGGTAAAATGACTTGTGGAGATGGTCGTATACCTCGCGCGGGATCGCGGGCTTGAACCAATCGAACCAGATCCGGTGTTCGACAATGTTGTAGAGTCCGGGACTGGGACGCGGGTTCTCGAGGAGATGTTCGCCGGTATCGTCGTAGTACTGCTTGCCCCAGCTGATCTCGCCCGCCGCGAGACTCGAGGGATCCCAGTGCACGAACATGCCGAACTTGGCGTCGCGCCACCAATCGAGCCGGCGTTGGGACGCGGGGGATTTGTCCGCGCGTTTTGGTTGCTGGGCATCCGCCCAAAACAGTTCGAACGCGGCGTCCTCGGGGATGGTCATGTTTCGAAGCGTAGCGCAGGCGGCCCGCCTGCTCCGAGATCGAAAATTCGGTTTTGAACCGAACGTCCCGGTTTTTAACTGCGAATGGAAGCGAGTGCACACGCGCACGGAGCCGGACTGTACAGCAGCCAATTCCCCGGAAGGGTTGGCCGCAAAAATGCGCAAATTTCAGCGGCTACGGCGGAGATTTGGGAGCGCTTATAAGCGCGCGGAAATTTCGATTCGGAGCCCTCGAAACTTGCGCATTTTTGCGGCCAACCTTCCGGTGGCTCGGCCTTGGTATTTTTTCGTGTGTTTCGTGTATTTCGTGGTGCCCAATTCCGGGGATCGAATTCCGAATTTCGATCTCGGAGCAGGCGGGCCGCCTGCGCTACTTTCGGCAGCATGCCGGCGCCTTACCCGCTACCGTGGTCGCAGTTTGTGCCTTGGGCCAATCGCCAGCTTTGGCTCTATGGATGCGACCTGGCCAGCGAGCTCCAGCAGGCGGGCGCCGAGGGGCGCGATCTTTCGTCCGTGGAAAAGGAGTTCCGGCGACTGATGAGCGTCGAGCGCGACGCGGGTTACCTCGAACAATTGCTGGGCGGGAAACGCGGGCCGCGTTGGTTCGCCGACTCCTGCGCGCTGATCGACCGCGTGCAACGGCTGCCGCTGCGCCGGGATTATCCCTACCGGGAACCAAGCGACCTCGCGGGTATTCGCGCCGCGCGCGCGCGCGCGAAACCGTTGCCACGGTGGCGCGGTTCGAAAACAGAATTCAAGCAACGGGTCCGCGGCGGCTTCCTGGGCCGCGTCGCCGGCTGCATGCTCGGGAAGCCGTTCGAGGGCGTCGATCGCCAGTCGATCCGGATGTACGCCGAGGCGATCGGCAACTGGCCGCTGGGCCGTTACCAACGCTCGCCGACGCCGGCGGAATTGAAACGGGTCATGGCGCAAAAGCCGGTGCGGCCCGTGCTCGAGTGGCAGGCGGTTTCGTACATCGACCGGAACCACGGCTTTCCGAGCGACGACGATATCAACTATACGCTGCTCGGCATGGAAGTGATGCGGAGGCACGGGCGGGATTTTACGGCATTGGACATGGCGACGCTCTGGACCAGCCAGCTCGCGATCATCGGGACCTGCTCGGCCGAGCGAGTCGCGTACCGGAATTTTGTCGAAGGCCGCTTGCCGCCCTTCAGCGCGACGCATCGCAATCCTTTTCGCGAATGGATCGGCGCGCAGATCCGCGCGGATTTTTTTGGCTATGCGGCCTTGGGCAATCCCGCGCAGGCCGCGGAGTGGGCGTGGCGCGACGCCTCGATGAGCCATGTGAAAAACGGCATCTATGGGGAAATGTGGGTCGCGGCCATGCTCGCGGCGGCCAGCGTGATTTCATCGTGGCCGGATATCATCCGCGCCGGGCTCGCCCAGGTGCCGCGGCGTTCACGCCTCCGGACGGGACTCGATCGCATCCTGGCCGAGCACGCGGAGGGCCGGACGTTTGATGAAATCATCGATGGGGTTCACCGGGAGTGGAACGAGCTCACGCACTACGGCGGGGTGCACACGATTTCCAACGCGCAGATCGTGGCGGCAAGCCTGCTGTGCGGCGGTGATGACTTCACGCGCACGATCGGCTTGGCGGTGTCGGCGGGATTCGACACCGACTGCAACGGAGCGACGTGCGGGAGCCTGTGGGGGGTGCGCCATGGCGACGCCGCGATCCCGGCAAAATGGCTGAGACCTTTGAAAAATCGCATTCGGACAGGGTTGCAGGAATACCCCGTCGGTCCGCTCGACCAACTGGCCGACAAGGTCGCAGAGGTTGCTTGCGACCTCTCGTCCCATTGATCCCGATGAACGACCAAGCCGTCGAATCCACGCCGCCTTGGCGCCGCGCCAACACGGATTGGCTGATGCGCGCCGGCTGGGGTTTGTTTGGCTGTTACCTGGCGGACACGGCGAGCAACCTGAAGCCGACGGATCTGCCCGTCGACGAATGGAATCGTCGCGTCGACGCCTTCGATGTCGATGCCCTGGCCCAGCAGCTCGCGGAGTTTGGGGTGCCGTATTTCGTCCTCACTGTCGGGCAGAACTCCGGGTTCTACCTGTCGCCGAACCAGGCCTACGACGACATCGTGGGGATCAGGCCGAGCAAATGTTCGCGGCGAGACCTGGTCGCGGATCTGGCGCGGGCGTTGTCGGCGCGCGGGATTCGGCTGATGGCTTATTTGCCCGGTGGAGCGCCTGCGAGCGACCCGGTGGCGAAGGCGCGCCTCGAAGGCCGGGCCGACGAACGCCTGACGGAACTCCAGCGAAACTGGGAGGCGGTCGCGCGCGAGTGGTCGCTACGCTGGGGAAAGGCGGTGAGCGGCTGGTGGATCGACGGGCCTTACAATGCGCCGGCATACCAGCATGCCGATGCGCCGAATTACCGGAGTTTTGCGGAGGCGTTGAAAGCGGGGAATCCCGATTCAATCGTCGCCTTCAACAACGGCCTGCGCACGCCGCTTTATTCGATGACCGAGTACGAGGACTACACGCCCGGCGAGATCGAACGCGACCTGACGGTCGCGCCCGGCGCGGTGGCGGATTGGTCGAGGCTCGCGAATTACGAGCGGTGGCTCAACGGCGCACAGCTGCACGTGCTCACGATCATGGGCGATTGGTGGGGAAAAGGGCCGGTGCGTTTTCCTGACGAGCTCACGATTGGATACACGAAGTTCATCAACCGTCGCGGCGGCGCGGTCACGTGGGATGTGCCGCTGACTGCGACCGGCCTGATCGCCGAGGATTTCCGCGCGCAGGTGGCTGCGCTGGGAAAAGCCATGCGAGGGTAGGGCGTGATTGGAGTAGCGCAGGCGGCCCGCCTGCTCCGGAAAAAGCCTTGCCCCCTTCAGGCGCGCAGCGCGGTGGGGACAACGCGTTCCACTCGCGTAGCAGGGGCCTACGCTAGCGCGTTGGAAACCTCGACAGGCGCAGGGTAAACGATGTGTTCCACCAATTGCGCGCGGATGGCCTCGAGCAGCTCCAGCGGATTACAGGGTTTCGCGATGATCCCGTTCACGCCGGCCGCCTTCAGCTGGGCGTCGTTTTCCTGATCGGTAAGCCCGCTCGTCGCGAGCACCTTCAACTTAGGTGCCAGGGCCCGAAGCGCCCTGATCAAGGTGACGCCACCCATCACCGGCATCATGACGTCAGTTATCACCACCTTGATGGCTTCCCGGTTCGCGACAAACGCCGCGAGCGCTTCGGCACCATTGCCCGCGGTTTCGACGCGGTAGCCATAGTGTTCGAGCATCAGGCGGGTCGCGGCGAGGATCGGCTCCTCGTCGTCCACAACCAGGATGAGTTCACCGTGGCCGCCGGCCAGATCCTCCGCTTTCGGTGGCGCCGGCAGCCGGGTGTCCACCGCCGCAGCCGGCAGGTAAATCGTGAAAGTGGTCCCACTGCCCACGGTGCTGGCCACGGTGGTGTAACCTTGATGGCTGCGCACGATGCCCAGGACGGTGGAGAGGCCGAGCCCGGTGCCCTTGGTCGGCGGCTTGGTGGTGAAAAAAGGATCGAAGATGCGGTCCATGATCGCAGGCGAGATTCCCTCGCCGGTGTCCGTGATGCTCAGCGCCACATGCGAGCCGGCCTGCGCGGGCGAATGGGTCCGCACCTCCTCGGCGGTGAGTTCCACGTTCTTCACGTTGAGCGATAACGTTCCCCCACCCGGCATGGCGTCGCGGGCATTGACGCACAGGTTCATGATGACTTGGTGCAGCTGGGTCGGGTCACCGACCACCGGGCGCAGGTCGGGCGGGGCATTGATCTCAATCATGATGTCGCGGGGAAAGGTTTCCCGCATGATCTCGCCCATCTCCGCCAAGAGGCTCGGCAGCTGGACCTCCACGCGATCGCCGCCGGTGCCGCGGCTAAACGTGAGGAGTTGCCGCACGACATTGGAGCCACGTTTCGCCGACTGCTCGATGACGTTGAGGAGGCGCCGGTCCTGCTCGGTGCGGGCATTTTCCCGCAGGAGGGCGGGGGCCATCAGGATCGGGGCCAGGATATTATTGAGGTCGTGCGCGATGCCGCCGGCCAGCGTGCCGATCGCCTCCATCCGTTGCGCCCGGAAGAACTGTTCCTGCAGCTTTTTGCTTTCCGTGATGTCCTCGGCGACACCCACGCAGCGCTTGATCGACCCGTCCGGTTCCTTCACCGCAAAGGCGCGATCGCGAATCCACCGTTCCTCGCCGTCCGGGCGAAGGATGCGGTATTCCTCGGCGAAAGTGTCCGGATGGCTGTCCCGCGCCCGCTCCACGCGAGCGCGATCCTCCGGTCGAACCGCTTCGAGCCAGGACTGCGGCGCGGCATAGAGACTCGTGCAGGTGCGGCCCCACACGATTTCGTAGGCGGGGCTGACGTAGAGTTTTTCGTGCGTCGCGAGGTCGGTGATCCAGAAAACCTCCCGGATGTTTTCCGCCAGCTCACGAAATCGCTCCTCGCTCTCCTGCAGGATGCGCCCGGCCCGCTTCCGGACGGTCACATCCTCGCCGATGCTCGCCGTGCCCACCACATTCCCCTTCGCGTCGCGGAGCATGGTGTTGTTCCAGACAATGTCCCGCAATTCGCCGGAGCGGATCCTGATCGGGTTTTCGTGATGCGCGGGAATGGCCTCCACCTTGGAAAAAAACATTTCTTTCACCGCCGCGGCCGATTCGGGGAGAAATTTCCCGCACCAGTCGCACCCCAGAATATCCTCCCGGCGCCAGCCGCTCAGGGCGAGGAGGTAGTCGTTGCAGAAGGTGACCCGCCCCTTCATGTCGAGCGTCATGGCGATCAGGTCGACGTTTTCGAGCATCTCGTGGAAACGTCGGTTGGATTCCGTCAACCTCGTCTCCGTCTCTTTGTGTTCGGCGATTTCCCCGACTAGGGACTGGTTGGCGTTCTTCAGCTCCGCCGTTCGCTGCTGCACCCGCCGATCCATTTCCTCGTGCAGCCGGCTGAGGGCAGCCTGCACCTGGTGGTGATTGGTGAGATCCAGCTCGGATTCGCGCCAGCGACGAAAACCAAAGATGCCCAGGCCGGCCCCGAAGGTGAGGGCGGCGAGAATCATCTCGTCCATCTGGTTGTACTCGTGCGCCAAAAACCAAGAGGTGATGGACTCGAACCAATTGAAGCGGGCGGCGAGCACGTACATCGCGAGCGTGGCCGTGGCCAGGGCGCCGAGTTCGAGGCGCATCTGCTGCCGACGGTCGCGTGCCGCGGTGCCCGAAGCCTGGGCGACGATTTCCGCGGCCCGCTTGCGCTCGGTGATGTCGGTCAGCACGCCGATAAGTTCAACCGGTTCGCCGGCGTCATTCCGAATGAGGCGCCGCGCGTCGTCGACCCAGCGATAGCTCCCGTCCTTGTGACGCATGCGGTATTCCGTGAGACTCGCGCCGGCCTGCCTCGTTTGCACGAGGCTCGCCGCGGCCAGGTCGCGATCGTCGGGGTGAACCTGGCCCAGCCACCACTTGAAGGACAACGCCTCAGCCACCGGGAAGCCCAGGAGCGTGATGATGTTTTCGCTCACCACGTGCGGGGTCACATGGTCGCCGTCCAGCTTCAAGACATAGAGGACGGCTGGGCTGTGCTCGAGCAGCTGGCCGAGCTGTGCCTGCGCGAGTCGAAGCGCCTCGGCTGCGTCGTGCCGCTCCCGGCGCAGGCGGGTTTCCGCTATGGCGTGGCTGACTGCGGCGCCCAAGCGCGTCAGCCGGTCCTTGAGGAAATAATCGGCGGCGCCGTGCTTCATCGCCTTGACCGCGATCTCCTCCCCGATCGTCCCGGAGATCAGGATGAACGGCACGTCCAGCCCGCTTTGCTTCAGGAGTTCGAGCGCGCGCAGGCCGTTGAATTCCGGCATCTGGAAATCGGACAGGATCAGGTCGAGTTTCCCATCCAGTCGCGCCGCGAACTCCGCTTCCGTCTCGACGCGTTCCCACTCGGGCTCGAAGCCCGCGCGGCGCAGCTCCACGAGAGCCAGTTCGGCGTCGTCCGGATTGTCCTCTGCGATCAGGATCTTAATCGGCAGCGACATCGCTTGGGGCTACACGACCGACTTGGCTGGCTGGTTCAGCGTCATCCAGTAGAGCCCGAGGTTGCGCACCGCCTCGACGAAGCGTTCGAAGTTTACCGGCTTCACGATATAACTGTTCACGCCGAGCTGGTAACTCTCGACCACGTCGCGCTGCTCCTTCGAGGAGGTCAGGACGACGACGGGAATCATTGCCGTGCGCGGATCGCCCTTGAGCCGCCGCAACACATCGAGGCCATCCACCTTGGGCAGCTTGAGGTCGAGGAGGATCACCTTCGGCACGTCGGAGATCAGGCGGGTGGAGTAGAGGCCCTCGCAGAAAATGAAGTCCAGCGCCTCGGCGCCATCCCGGGCGACGTGGATCTGGATGTTAGGGCTTCCCTGCTGCAGGGCGAGGAGGGCCAGTTCCAGGTCTTGGGGATTGTCCTCGATCAGGAGGAGTTGGACGGGATTCAGTTCGTTCATAATTGGTTTTCCGTTCCGAGGGTGAAATAGAAGGTGGCTCCGCGGTCGACGGCGGCCTCCGCCCAGATGCGTCCGCCGTGCCGGTTGACGATGCGCTGCACGATGGCGAGCCCGACACCAGTGCCCTCGTAATCCTCCGCGCGGTGAAACCGTTGGAACACGCCGAAGAGCTTGTCGGCGTAGCGCATGTCGAAGCCGGTGCCGTTGTCGCGGATGAAGAATGTCGGCAGGCCGTCGACCACGGAGGAGCCCAGCTCGATCAACGCATGGTCGCGCTTGCGCGTGTACTTGAGCGCATTGGACAGCAAGTTCACCCAAACCTGCTTGAGGAGCACTGGGTCGCCCATGCTGGCGGGCAGCTCGCCGACGCGCACCTCGACGGAGCGGTCCTTGAACGGAAAACCCAGTTCCTCCAACGTGGCCTCGACGAGTTTCACGGTGTCAAACGGCCGCTTGGAGAGTCCCTGCCGGTTGAGCCGGGCAAAGGTGAGCAGGTCATCGATCAATGCCCCCATCTTCTGCGCGCCGCTGCGGATGGTCTGGAGGTAACGGCGGCCTTCATCGGGCAGCTGCGGCCCGAACCGATCCAGCACGACCTGGGAAAATCCGTCGATCGCCCGCAGCGGCGTGCGCAAATCGTGCGAGACGGAATAGGAGAACGCTTCGAGCTCGCGATTCGCGGACTCGAGCTGCGCAGTCCGTTCCTTCACCCGCTGTTCGAGATCGGAGTTCAATTGCTGGATCGTCGCATGCTGGAGGGCTGCGGCTTTCTCCAAGGCCTCCTCGGCGCGCTTGCGGGCGCTGTTGTCGGTCCCGATCAGCAGGTAGCCGATGATACCGTTCCCGGCATCGCGCAGCGCGGTGACTGAGATGATGGCGGGAAACCGGCTGCCATCCTTGCGGATCTTGGTCAGCTCGTAGATGTCCTCGATCCCGCGCGATGCCTTGAAAACCAAGGCGTCGAATCCCGGCGCAATCGTCACGCCGAATTCCGTGCTCAAGGCGCGGGCCCGCGCAACCACCTCGGTCGCATCGTGCATGTTCGCCGGCGTGATCTTGTTCCTCACTTCGGCGACCGTGTAACCGAGCATCCGCTCGGCCCCGACATTGAACAGCTGGATGATTCCCTTCTCGTCCGTCGCGATGCAGGAAAAGTAGGCGCTGCTGAAGATCGCGTTCTGGAGCGCGCTCGCCTTGAGCAGGGCGTCCTCGGCGCGCTTGCGGGCGCTGTTGTCGGTGCCGATCAGCAGGTACCCGATAATTGCGCCTTGTTCGTTGCGCAGCGCGGTGACGGACACAATGGCCGGAAAATGGCTGCCGTCGGGGCGGACATAGGTGAGTTCGTAGATGTCCTCCAGGCCGCGGGAAGCTTTGAACACCAGCGCTTCGAAGCCGGGGGTGATGAGCGTCCCGAATTCCTCGCTCAAGGCAGCGGCCCGCGCCACCAGCTCCTCCTGGTCGGAAATATTGGCGGGAGTGATATGATTCAGCACATCGACCGCCCGGTAACCGAGCATGCGTTCGGCGCCGACGTTGAAGACCTGGATTACTCCCTCGGCATCGGTCGCGATGCTTGAAAAATTGGCGCTGCTCAGGATCGCGTTCTGCAAGGCGCCCGCCTTGAGCACCGCCGCCTTCCGACTCGTCTCAGTGATCGCCCCGCGCACAGCAACGTGGAGCGGATGAAATTTATGCCGGGGAGGGGTCGGTTGGGTCATAGGGTTGGGTCGACGCGAAACGCAGCCTGCAGGTTTGGCCGCTCTTGTTCCCCGCGAGTGGATGAATTATATAAACCACTCCGTCCGAATACGACTTCGATCCAGCCGTGTGGCCTCCTCGGGGATCAAAACGTTCCGCCGCCACAGGGTTGGGCCGGTCTTACCCGCGGATGGGTAGGTATGAGCTGAACGAACGTTCGACGCTCGGTCGGTGGGTACGGAGACGACAGCGCTCAATGCAGTGCGGAGAACGCGCGCAAACGAAAACGCTGTATGCCGGCAGGGCGCCCCCGCTATGCTGAAACCACCCCAATTTCCATGCTTCGCATCATCCTCGCGATCTTCGCCGGCTATATTGCCATGGCCGTCCTTGTCATCGTTGCCACCGCGGTCGCCGCCAAGCGCATGCTGCATGCACCCGACGTGCGCACGGCGATGAAGCTCACGCCCACTCCCGCTTACCTTGTCGTCAACCTCACGTGTAGCGCGCTGGCCGCGATCGTGGGAGGATTCGTCTCCGCGGCAGTTGCCGAGGGCTCGGCGTTCACCGCGATTCGCGGACTCGCGGCCGTCATGGCGATCATGGGAATTATTTCCGCCGTCGGGTCAAAAGGGAGTCCGCGGCCGAAATGGTACGCCCCGGTGCTCATGATCCTCGGGATCGCGGGCGTTTTGGGCGGAGGCTATCTACAGGCGGCTTCGGAATAAAAATCCGGCCGGCCGACGGCGGAACCTCGGGGCGCTAGAGTTGCCGGCTGATCGAAACCGAAAGAAGATGGTTCACGTAGCGCAGAGGACTGTGCTCGGTGATGCGGCTTTCGTAGCCGAAGGTCAGCGCGGTTTTCTCGTCGAGTGTGCGAGTGAGGTCGAACGCGGCGCCGAAGGAACGCGCGTCCAGGGCATATGCAGTCTGGGGCCGGCCGAAGGTGGTGACCGTGTCCCTGTCGCGCGCGATGGCAGCCAATTCCGGACGCAGCGCGGTCGCATACGAAAGGACATCGCCGCGCCGCCAGCGCGCGGTGACGGTCAAGGACCACCGCTCGTCGAGCTGGCGCGACACCTCGAGCGCAGCCTCGTCGGCCTCCTGATTATAGAGTTCATCCTCCGCCGTGCGATGGACCCGGCGATAGCTGGCGGTCAGCTGCGTGCTTTCGTCGAACCGCTGCTGCCACGCGATTCGTCCGCTGCCTTCGTGCGCGGAGCGTTCCGGATCGCGGGCTTCGATGTCATCGGCCGCGAACTCGACGCGCAGGACGGGAGCGAGCGCGCCGAGTCCGAACTTGTGCTGCCAGGCGAGTCGCGGGCCGGCGCTGATGTGGTTGAGCCCGTCGAAGCGCGGCCAGGCTTCGGCGGCCACGTTCGCGGACAAGATCAGGGCATCGTCATGACCGAGCTGGAAGCGGTGGAGGAAGAAATCGACGTCGGCATCGAACAGCAGCGCGCCGATCTTGTCTTCGCTGCGGTCCCCGTTCGAAGCGTTGGTATTCCAACCGACCGTGCTGGAAGCAGTCACCTGCGCGCCGAGGAATCGCGTCGCAGGCAGGAGCGCAATCGCCACGGCGACGAGTGGGAGGAAGCAGGCGCGAAGGCGGTGAACGGGCCCGGAGTTAATAATCCCGCGGAGATTGGCGGTGGGAATAACGGGGTCAACTTTTCGACGCCGCCCGCGCCGGTTTTTTAACCGCGAATGAGCCCGAATGCACACGTCAGTCCGGACTTCGAAATCCGTGGTGAACGTTCGGGTCGAGGCCCGATTCACCCATGCCTGTGCGGAGAGATCACTGCTTCCATGCGATAGCCGTCGGGGTCAAAAACGAAGGCGGCGTAGTAGTCGGGGCCGTACGCCGGGTTCAGCCCGGAGCCGCCGTTGTCCTTGCCGCCATTGGCGAGGGCGGCCGCATGGAAATCATCGATCGCCGCCCGCGTGCGGCCGATGAACGCCAAATGAAGCCGTCGCCGGACATGATCTTTTCCTTCGGGCGAAGCCGAATGGAGAAAATGTCCCCGTTGTCGATCTCGCCGTAGCCGATCACATTGCGACGACTGAAGAATCGCTTGTAGCCGAGCGTGCCCAACGCCGCATCATAGAACGCGGCCGAGCGTTTGATGTTCGTGACGGGCAGCGAGAGGTGGTGAATCATCGGTCGCCTTTGGGCTTCACCACGAATGGACGCGAACGAGCGCGAATCAAACATGAAGACCAGCCGCGTACGGAACCAATTGCGGAGAAGGATTGGCCGCAAAGAAGCGCAAGTTTTCTAGGGCTGCGAAGGAGATTTGGGAGCGCTTATAAGCGCGCGGAAGTTTCGATTCGAAGCCGCGGAAACTTGCGCTTCTTTGCGGCCAAAACTCCGAGGTCGAAAGCCTGGAAGCTTGGCGCTCGCGGTGGCCTTTGTGGGGGCCTGGATCAATGCAGTTTCTTCTCCGGGTTTGCCAAGTCGCTCGCCCGGATCGCCTGCGTCTTGCCGTCTTCCGTGCGGATCTGGATCATCTCGCCGCGCTGCGCGACAATCTTGCCCCTCAGCACGCGGCCATCCTTGAGCGGGATTTCGTCCGGCGCGTGCACCGTCGTGGCGACCTGGCCCAACCCTCGGCACAGCGGGCATTCCACTTCGCCTTTTCCCGCGCACCCCGGGCACGGGACCTTGGTGGTTCCCTTGCACATCGCGCATCGGCCCGCGATCGTGGGCGTGCCATTGCGCATTTCCACCACCTCGCCCAAGTGATGCTGGTTCCAAGCCTGGTAACGCCCGTCCTCCATGTAGAATTTCTGCCACCAGTCGCTATCGGGATGCCCGGCGACCGGCATGTGAATCCAAGTGCCGGAGGTGAGTTTCAGGCAGGGGCCGGGGCAGTCTCGCACGCCGTGAACGCAGCCCGCCTTGCACGTCACGATCCCGCTGCCGCGACACTGCGGGCACTCCTTCATCACCTCGTCCGCCGCCCGCGCAGCGAGGCCGAAAAATCCGCTCGCCACGCAGCCGAGGAAAAATCGAAGCCAGGAGCCGTGGGAAATTTTTTTCATAGGGGTCGAACACTTCCACCTCTCCGCGGACCTCGCGCAAATTCGGAAATTACGACGCGCTCGGCTAGACTTTGGCGGGACTGTCCGGCGGAGGGGCCGCGAGCACTTCCGCCAGCGCGGTCCCCAGGGTTTCAAGCGTGGCCGGTTTGAGCAGGAGGCGCCGAATGCCCGCCGCTTCGACGCGCTCGGGAGGAAGCGCCAGGCTGTACCCGGTCATCAGGATCACGGGCAGGTCCGCGCGAATTTTCCGGATTTCGCCCGCGAGCAGCAACCCGCTCATTCCCGGCATGGTCTGGTCGGTGAGGACCAGGGCGAACTGCGGGGGGTCCTCGCGAATTTTCGCCAAGGCGGCCGCGGGACTCGGGGTCGACTCGACCGCGTAACCGAGCGCCGTAACTGCGGTCACGAGGACTTGGAGCAGGAGATCCTCGTCGTCGACGACCAGGATCTTTTCCCCGTGGCCCATCATGAGGCGGGGGACGATCGGCGCCACGATGGCGGCTTCGCCGATGTACTCCGGGAAATAAAGGTGGAACGTCGTGCCTTCGCCGATACGGCTCTCCAGGCCGATCGCGCCATCGTGGCTGTCCATGATGCCGTGGACGACGGCCAACCCCAAGCCGGTGCCTTCGCCCACGGGCTTGGTCGTGAAAAAGGGTTCGAACATGCGACGCTGCGTGGTTTCGTCCATGCCGCAGCCCGTGTCCGCGACGGACACACGGGCGTAGACGCCGGGCGCCAGCTTGGGCTCTGATGCCGATTCCGCCGTGACGACCCAGCGCTCGAGCCTCAATTCGATGCGGCCGGCGTCGCCTTGGAGCGCGTGCCAGGCGTTGGTGCCGAGGTTCATCAGGATCTGGTGGATCTGGCCGGAATCCGCGAGGACGACGGGTGCGTCGTCCTCGAGCGACGAAGTGAATTCCACGCTCGAGGGGATCGTGGCGCGGAGAAGTTTCATCGCCTCCGCGAGGACCGATTGGAGGGCGATGGGGGAGCGCTCCACTTTTTGCTGCCGGCTGAAGGTCAGGATCTGGCGCACGAGCCCCGTGGCGCGATCGGCGGCCTGCAGCACCCCGGTCAGGTATTCCTTCAAGGCCGGGTCGTTGGTCACGCGCAACTGGGCCAGGCCGGTGAAGCCGACGATCACGCTGAGGATGTTGTTGAAATCGTGGGCGATGCCTCCCGCCAGGGTCCCGACCGCTTCCATTTTCTGGGCCTGCCGCAAGTGTTCCTGCATGGTGCGATATTCCGTGAGGTCGCCAGCCACGCCGACCCAGCGCTTGATCTTGCCGTCGGGGTCGCGGACGGGGAACGCGCGATCGCGGATCCACCGTTGGGTGCCATCAGGCCGCACGATCCGGTATTCGACGTCGTAGTCCCACGTGGTCTGCATGGCTTCGGCGGCGCGCTCGACGCGGGCGCGATCCTCGGGGCGGATCGCTTCGAACCAGCGGCCCGGGGAGTCGTAGGCGCTCTGGCAGGTTTGGCCCCAGATCTTTTCGTAGGCGGGGCTGAGATAGAGGGTCTGCACGTGTGCGGCGTCGGTGACCCAGAAGACTTCGTCGATATTCTCGGCGAGTTCCCGAAACCGGGTTTCGCTTTCATGCAACGCGGCGAGGCTCCGGCTGCGCTCCGTGACGTCGCGGAAAATCTTGGAGAGGCCGACGATTTCGCCTTTCGGGTTCTTGATCGGGGACATGGTCACTGCGACCGGGAACCGTTCACCGTTCTTGCGCACGCTCTCGGTATCGAAATGCCGCACGTGGTCGGGATGAAAACCGGCGATGGACTCGGCATTTTTCTGCTCGTGGTCGTGCGGGGTGATGCGCGCGCTGGGCTGCCCGATGATCTCGCTCGCGGCATAGCCGAACATCAGTTCGGCCGACGGATTCCAACTCGTGACCATGCCGTCGAGGCTCACGCTGACGATGGCGTCCGCCGAATCCTTCACGATCGCCGCCAACCGCCGCACGTCGTCGTCCAGGCCCTTTCGCTCCGTGATGTCCTGCAGCGCACCCTGGATGCCCTTGATCGTGCCTTTGGAATTGCGCCGGGCCGAGCCGATCAAACGCACCCACGTCTCGCAGTCCTTGATCAAGAGGCGGGCCTCGAGGTCAAACGGCGTTCCTTCGCGCGCGCAGCGGCGAAAAGCCTCGGCGACGGCTTCGCGGGATTCGGGGGCGTAGAATGCGCGCGATGCATTGGGCGCCGGGACGAATCCCGGCGGCACTTGGAAAATGGAGCATACTTGTTCGGACCAGGTTTCCCGAAATTCCGGGAGCGACATCGACCAGCCCCCCATTCGCGCGAGTTGGCCGGCGAGCGTGAGCTGCAGCTCATGGTCGCGTCGGCGGGCGGCGTCGCGCCACACGGCAAGAAGCGAAAGCGAGACGAGCACCAAGGCCGCGATACTGCTGCTCCCGATCACGATCATCGTCTGCGTGGCGCTTTTTTTCGCGGAGGCGGCGCGGGCCGAGAGGAGCGTTGATTCCTCGGTTTCCATTTCCTCCGACAGTTCCCGCAGCCAGTCGCGGGCGAGCACGCTGTTGGTGCCCACGGTTTCCGGGCGGCGAACTCCATGGGTCCGGCGGAATTCGATTTCCTCGGAAAGCCGGGCGACCCGCGTCGCGATGAGCGACTGCATCGCATCCAAGCGCCGCTGTTGCGCCGCGTTGTCCTCGATCAGGACGCGCAGGGCTTTTATATCCGTGGCGATCCGGTCCGGGGTGAGGGCATAGGCCGCCAGGTAGGATTCATGGCCCGTGAGCTCATACGCGCGTTGGGCGCTTTCCGCATCAGTCACGTGGGACCGCAGGAGGCGGAGAGTCGAAATGACTTCCTCCGAATGTCGGGTCGACTCGGCGGTGCGCTGCATCGTCAAGACGCTTCGGGCCGACAAGGCGGCGATCAAGGCCAGGCCGGCGAGGACGGAGGAGAAGCCGAGGCGCCATTTCCGTTCGATGGAAACTTTCCGGGCGAGAAAGTCGAAGACGGAGCGAAACCGGTGGAAAAGATTCATGCGCGCGCATCGGTAAAGCGGTGACCGAGACATTGGCGCTGGTGCGAACTGTTACGCTGCCAGCGACCACCGGGAATCCGGTGGTATTAAACGAACACCGCCACGACTGACTCTGCTTGCCGTTCACACACGGCCCGTATTTTCACTCAACGGCTGGCGGAGGTATGCTGCGCGCTGGCGCACGAGTCAATCGCGCGGGGGACGGCAGGCGTCGAGTTTCAGCGGATGCAGTTCAGCGAGCGGAAAGGAACGGGGGAATGCATCGTTCAATGCGCGAATTCCGCGCACCCGGGACATCGGCAACGAGCAACCCCGCGGCCCGGGATAGCATTGACACACCCCTTGAAGCCGCGTCCCTTTCGACCCTCACGGCCGCGGGGTGTAGCTTAGCCTGGTAGAGCGCCTGGTTTGGGACCAGGAGGTCGCAGGTTCGAATCCTGTCGCCCCGACCATTTTTCCGGACCGTCCGTGCCGGTCGGATGTGACGATTCTCCCTCTAGAATCGCCTTCTGCTCGGCAAAATTTATCAATTCGGCGAGCTTGCTCGCGACGGAACGAATTTCCTGAAAAGGGCATTTTTTCGCCTCAATTTGTGCGTTGCCCTGTGCGTTGCCGATCCAAGGCAGTTTCGCGATTTCGTCATGCAGCGCGAGCGAAGGCACATCGGTGTAGACGTTCGCCGTGAGTCTGGGGTCAGAATGCCCGAGAACAGCTTGAGCCGAGCGTTGGTTAATCCCGTACCGCACGCCCATCGTTTGCCAGGTCTTGCGGAAGGAACGCAGATGAAGGGTTCGGCCCAAGCCGTCCTTCTTTTCGATTCCCACCTCCGCCAAATCGCGCAGGAGTGCCTTTCGCCGTGGGAACCGGGGAAACACTCGGTCACTGTCCTTGGCATCGACCGGGCGCAAGACCCGCAATTGCGAAGCCAAGTAGGAATGAAGCGGGATAGCCCGTTTGTCCTTATCCTTGGTGATGGTGTCACGAACCAACACGAACGGCTTATCGCCTTCGACGTGCATACCCGGCTATCCCCCAAGTATGAGATGCTGGTTTACACGACTCGCCGTCCAGGCCAAGAAACGCTCACAACAATCTGGGCGTCCGGCAGCACCAAACTCTCGTTAAGTGATGTCGGGGATTTCGCCCTTGATAATAATACCGGTAGATTTGCATTCACACGGCACGGTCGATTGTTCCTGGCGGATTATGCTTCAGGATCGGTAGCAGAGAAGTATGACGCCGGGCCTGGAGAAATAAGCGACTTAACTTGGTCTCCGCAAGGTAGCTCCGTCTCTCTCCTCTACACAAGGCCGAACGGTTCTAGTTCGCTCGTTGTTCTCCAGAATGTCGGTTCCCCGAATCAACGTATTCTCACGGCAGATTTGGATGCGCTTCAAATTAGCTCTAGCCAATCCTACATCGTGAATGCATTCGCGCGTCTGAACGCGCGCTCAGCGAGTTCGCTTTTCAAGTGGAGGAGCAACGACGAGGGTTTATATGTTCGAGTCAGGTCACGTGTTTCACCGCGGCGGCAGGTTGAGGGGGAACACGCCGGGCCGGTTATTTGGAGAACCTATGAAGATCGGCTCCCGACCCAAAAGTTTTCGACTAACGGCGGCGAACGCTTGTATTTGTGGACTTTTCGCGGAAATAAGGTCCGCGCGCTCGGAGAGCCTGATTGGGACAATGTAGAGCCGAGTTGCCGGGGCGACTTCGTGTTAGCGTACGACACGAGCAAATATGGATGGAAAAATCCCGAACCGACCACGCGTGCGCGACAATTGCGGGACTATTATCTCGTAAACCTCTTGGACGGCACAACGCAACCGCTTCTTCGCGCCTTTCCATATACATCCTACGTCAACAAAAGCGTCGCACCGCAAATTTCGCCAGATGGAAAAAACGTATTTTACCAAGACAGTCACGGCGACTATTGTGTGTTCTCGTTACCCTTGTTAACCTGGCGCAATCTAACAAAGTTATCTCCGATAAAAACGCATCATACGGGCACCGATGAATTGGACCTGCCCTTAACGCGTTTTTCGGATAGCCTTTTAGTCGGCTGGGAGCGCGCATGTAAGTATGTAGTAGTTTCTGACTCCTTTGATCTATGGGTACTTTATTTGGATGGCGGCGCGCCGGTTAACCTTACGGGCGATAAAGTCGCGCCTGAGAGGGTTTACAGTGTCGCTAAGAATGAACCAGCAATTATACTCGGCGAAGGCTCGGAACGCTATATTGACATGCGGGAACCTATATTCCTTCACTTTGTTGACCAAGAAACGCGTTGGGAAGGCCTGGCGCAGACGCGCGTCGCATCTCCTGGGGCGATTGACATTCATACGGAATTTGGAAAGTTGGATTATATCCGCGCGGGTAAATCTGATCGTTTTGCGGTCTGCGTAAGGACTAGCACCGAACCCGCAGATTATTTCCTTCTTGAGAATGGAAAAAGGTCGTTGCGTCTGAGCGACTCAAATCCTGAAGAACGCATGGCAAGCCGTTGGACTGCGGCGCTGTATTTGCGTTGTCCCACTCCTAATGGGGAGATGTTGAGCGCGTCGCTGCACCTGCCGGAGCATTACATCGCCGGAAAGCGCTATCCGACAATTGTGCAAATTTATGAGGAAGGACTAGCGCAGCCGCACAATTATCCTCCGCCTGGCGACCGGTGGATAGGAAGGTGGTTGAAGCTTGGCTATGCTGTCTTACTACCTGACATTCGCCCCAGAGTGAACGCACCGGGTATCGCGGCCCTTGAAGCAGTGAATTCGGCCATAGACGTCGCCGTGAATACCGGCGTTGTCGATAAGTCCAGACTGGGATTGACCGGGCACTCGCACGGTGCGTACGAGACGTATTATATCATTGCCCGCTCTAATCTTTTTAGGGCGGCTGTTGCCGATGCTGGAGTAACCGATTTGCTTAGTTCCTACGGGTCGCTGATCTCTGGGAGTGAGCCACAAACGAAACTAATGATAACTGGACAACCGTATATGAAGGGACCTTGGTGGACTGAGTGGAATGCGTATATTCAGAATTCTCCGCTCTACAACGCTTTATCTATTAGAACACCGCTATTGATGATTCACGGCGAGCGCGATGATGTTGTTTTGTTTTCTCAAGCATTGGAGATGTTTAATACGTTGCGCTGGATGGGTGATCGTCCCGCCATCTTGTTACAGTACCCCGGCGAGGGACACAATTTTACGGCCTCCGCGAAGCGTGACGCTGAATCAAAAGTAGAAGAGTTTTTTTCCCATTATTTGAAAGACGGGCCTCCGCCTACTTGGTTTCATTGAACGTATAATGAGTCGGCTCTACGTGCACTCTATTATTTGCCCGATGCATTTAGTAGATCCTGGCCGACCGTGTCCGTTAGTGTAAGAGCGGGCCCAGATGGGGATGCCGTGCGTGACGACTGCGGTATTGGTGTTATTGACACTGCCGGAGAAACCCGGAGGTCTGATTTTATCGGATACGTTTTCCCGCGAAATTGCACATAATGGCGGAAGATTTTCAATTCCCCCTGAAACTGTTCGGTCCAGGTCGTCCCGTCGCTCAAGAATACGTTAGCCCGCCGGCCGAGAACGACGTAACCGCGCACGTAAAGCTCAGGTTCAACGTATGCCGGATTGATGCCCGGCTTTGTTTCCTGGATGGGTGCAAAGTGGGCTTCTGGTGTAGATGGAGGCGCGGGTGTCGTGGCTGGCGGCAGCAGATACCGTAGCGCCACGCCAACAACCACGCCGACCAGGATAATCAGGGCATTACGCATAAGACTATAATTGCAGCTGCGGTGAATGATGCGATGAGACCGGGTCGCTTGACCTTCATTCGGTCTAGGCGACCCGTTTTCACGACGCCCATTTCCGAGAACTTTTTCGCGTGGGCTCCGAGCAGGGCCTTCGAGTTGTACATGCCCCAAGCCGAGCACCGGAATTTCCAATCGTGATCCAGCTTACGCGTGATCCGTCCGCCGTTTACCTTGAACCGGACTCGGACATACAACGGCAGCGGGAAGTCCATCACACCGAATAGTTTCTCCTGCTTCATGTTCCGGCAGTTGGTTTCCACCGTGACCCGCCGACGGATTTGCTTATCCAGATCGTTCGCGTCCTGGGTGATGAAGCAGAGGTAAATATCCAGCTTCCGGCAAAGCGTAATAAAGTTCAGGAACTCTCGACCCTGCGTCGCCCAGTCTCGCGCGTTGTTATCCAGGTGCGCCTCATCAATGAGCACCATGACGACGCAGCCCTCAGTCCCTCGCCTAATCTGCGAGTGAAAATCTCGCATGGTGTCGCCCGTGAGCAGAATCAACCGCTCCGGATCGAACACGACGCCCTGCTCTGCCATCCGCTTCGCCACGACATCGGGAAACATCTCGATGTTCGTGTAGACCGTGCCGCCCGACAGCAGATGATCGAACGCAAGTTCGACCGCGAAGGCGGTTTTTCCGCCGCCTAATTCGCCCGTAATTACTTCAACTTTGCCTTCGTTCAGCATGGCTATTTGGAGAAGGTTTTGGCGATGGCCTTCCAGACCGGCCCAATGAACATCCGCAGCAACATCCAAATCATCCAGACGATGAACGGCCATTTGAACGCGACCCAGAGGCCGTTCAGCAGCTGATTTTTGAAGTTGGGTAAGACTGCGAGAATTGTGCTCATGCGATTGTAGGGATGAAGGATTTGACCATGCGGATGACAGCGCACGCGGCGTAGAAGCCGCAGAACGCGACGACGAAGGTGAACAGCTCGTGAAGCGGGAAAACGTAGTCGACGAACCCCAAGCCGGACATGGCAGTGAGCGCGACGGTAGGAGGCATCGTCAGCGTCACAATTTTCGCCATGAGAATGCCCCACATCGTGTTCACGAATTTCAACATCCCGACGAGCAGCGTTCCGCCGGTAAGGATAATCGATACGGTGGGATTGAGGCTCGCTAGAGCCGAAAGGATGAAGCTCAGGACCTTGGTCATGACACCGCTCCTTTCAGGGTACTCGACACGAGGAAAAAGAAGCTGATGGCGAGGACACCCAGAAACACGCCACGGACGAACGCGATTTGCGTGGCCCACGGCGAAAGGTCCACGTCCACGGGATAGTCATGCGCGACCATTGTGCGCCAAGCCGGGGTTGAAACGGTAAACGTCAGATGCGACGAAGGAGTAATAGAAGTCGGCAGGACCGCAGCGGCGGGACTCGCCGGCATGAGGTCCGGAAGGGTCGTCGCGCCCGCCGTCGTTGGCTCAAACATCGACCCATCTCCCGCGCTATCAAACGTCGCTCCACTGACTCCCGCCGGCGTGTCGTTAATCATGCTCTGCAAATCACCATGAACCGCGTCTAACCTCGCGTTCGTGCCCGTCATGTCGGTGGACCCGCCTGCCCCGCCAGAATGCGAAGACGTGATCGCCGCGACCAGGGCTGCCGTGTTCGCATTGGCATTGTTAATGAGTGCACCCGTTTGCTGATTCACCCCGGCGGCAAACATCCCCTTAGTCAGCGCCGCCGTGTCGGTTGTCCCGTTGGTCGCGGTGCTATCGAAGATCGGTTGGACGTTTTGCGGTGCCGCGACGTTAGCCGCATTGCCCGAGATCAATTGCGGAGGCGTTGTCGCATCCGCTGACAGGTTCATTCCGTCCATCGTTTTAGGGACGACGAGCGGGGAACCTGTGTCCGTCGTCATGGCAGAATTGGAAATCGTTCCCGCTGTGAAGAGATGGGTATTCCCTGGCGATGGCACTAGAACACCGCCCGAGAGAGCCGCGTCTAGGATCGAGCACGTCGCGTAGACGCTTTGCCCGCCCGTGATACTGTACGTCTTCGACCCGTCGTTGTGCGGGTAAACGTAGACCGTATCCACGAGCTGCCCGCCCGTGTAATAGACGCGGAAAACCATCGTGAAATCCGTTGGGTTCACCATCGACACACGCAGGGTCTTTTTCGTTGGCGGCGCAGGCGGAGTGACGAACGTGTGATTTCCCGAGACGCGTTGCGTGTCACCCGAAACCCAGCCCTCGTTGTGCCAGGTGGTCGTGGCATTGGCCGCGAATTGAATGGTCCCGGAGTTGGCGTTTACCGGGTTATCAATCTGAAGCCGAGCGGCAGAGAAATTGATGTCGATACACGCGTGATGCGTCGAAGTGGTTGTTATTCGCTCAATCGTGTACGTGTAGTTCCACTTGTTTTGATTTACGTCCCACGCCCCCTGCGTGAACGACCCCTTGACCGTGACCGTTTGGCCAAGGGACGTGATATTATCCGTCGCGGTTTGAGCGTGTGCGACACCCGCCATCAAGAGTGCAGCTATGGCCGCGCATTTCCTTAAATCCTTCATTTGCGTCCTTTCTCCCAGCCCGTCGCGATGCACCACAGGACGAACCATGCGATGCCGAGGGCCAGAATTACGTCTAAAGTTGTCATTCGTTCACCATTTGCCGTGGAAGGCTTTCGGATGCCGACCACGCCAATCGTTCTCCCAGCCTTCCTGGTCGCCTCGCCATGAGCCTGACAAGGGCGGGACGCGGTCTCGCCAAGCTTCCCGCTTGGGCTCGGCAACGCGTCTGAACAACCCGAGTACTTTAAGCATCGAGTAGAGTCCGAAGACTCCGAGCGCCGCGAGTATTGCGGCGCTCCCTGCGAGCAGAAGGGTGTTTGCCAGTGCGTTTAGCTCCATCGCAACGGCGTCAAAGTCCCACGTTATTGTCATCAAAGTGTGCATGGTATTTTCCGAGTTGGAGGCCGGCGGACCCACGAGCGATCCGCCGGCCCGTTAGCTCACTTCGAGGCCGTCTTCGTGAACAGTCCGAGGACGAACGTGACCGCGCGCTTGATGCCGAAGAGCACCAAGGCACCGGCGATGGCCAAGCCACCCGCTGTGACCAGCGCGGTGCCGAGGCCCGCGAGTTCACCCGTCACTCCTGCGAAGTCCCAGGTGATCGCCGCGAGGCTACCCGAGGGACGCAGGCCGAGCATCATGCCGAAGGCCATGATCGAGCCGCTAAGCCACATGAGGACTTTCGCGGTAATGTTCTTAACTTTCATCGTATGTATTCTGTTAGTTTGCCGGAGTTACGTTCAGGAACCGCACCGGCATCGGTCCTGTTTTCCGCGTTGTTGCGGAGAAATTTAATCCTCCCCGTGCAGCGTCCCGCCGCCGGCATCGTCAAATCGGCGGAGTATCCAGGCGGCTCCGAAGGCGAAGCCGCCGCAGGAAACTCCCAAGCCGATGAATTTCACCACGAGTTGCAGCGTCTGCTCGTACTCGGTCATTGGATTTGGATCGGACAGTTACGGAGCATAAGAACAAGATGAAGGCCGGGGGCCGGCGCGGCCCTGCGGGCCGCATCCGTCCCTCCGGCCAACACCAAGTCCATTTGTGCCGGCTCAACCGACACACCTTCCACGAGAACAATGAGCAGTTGAGCCGGCATCATCTTACTTCTTCTTGCCCGAGGCATCGGTTTCCGCGCCGACAAGGGTCGCCGCCGGTTCCTTGCCCGTCGTGTATGTCCAACGCTCCACGGCGCGGCCCTCCTTGTGGTAGCGGGGCTCCAGTTCGCCCTCGACGATGTCGCCGGCCTTGTAGCGGCGGATCGGATTGCCGCGCCGGTCGCTCAGGTCCCCTTCGCCGATGACCTTTTGAACCACGTCGCCGAAGTGACCATTGGCCGCCACGGGCGTGACGTAGCTGTGAGTTTTCTTGTTGTCCTCACCAGTGAAGGTGCGGAATTCGGTTTCACCCGCTGCGATGGCGCGGATGAAAAGACCGAGTTTACCTACGGTAGCTTGATGCATTGTATTATTTGTTGAGTGCTCAGAGGGAGGTTGAACCAATCGAGCACGCGTCCCCCTTTTTCCGCGTGATCGAAAATCATGTCCTTGAACCGCTCGCGCAGCGTAACCTTCTGCGTCGATTGGATGCGTTGCCGGAACCGCACGTGCCCTGTCACGGCCCAGCGCGAAAATTTGTCGGCGAGCGTTTCCGGTTTGGCTTCGGGCTTGTCCTGGTCGGCTTCGTCCTCGCGCTTCCGTTCCCCGCCGCCTGGAGCGGGCTTCGCGAAAAATCCCGGTGACGTTTGGAACACCCGAATCCGTTTGGGATAGTCCAAAACCCATTGCGGAATTTCGCCGCCGCCCTTCACAACGTACTTGAACAAGTAGCGCCATTTGGTCGGCTTGATCCGCTTCACATCCGCAAATCCCAGGCCCCACAGTTCCGTTACCAGGTCCTCCGAGATGAACGCCCGCGAATCGACCAGCATATGCCAGTGCGGATAGCCGTTGCCCTGGAGTTCGAGTTTGAACGCGTGCCGGCGGATTTCATAGCCACGCTTCCGCAGCTCGTAGATCACCCGCCGCAGACGATCCTTCCCGGCTTCAAACGCATCGGTTTCGGACGCGAATTTCTTCGGATCGACGGTCAGCGTGAAAAAGAGCCAACCCTTGAGCCAGGGGAAGCCTCGGGCTTCGAGGCGCTTGACCATCTTCCGAATACCCTGCGGATGCCACCAGCAGGCCGGGATGTGAGCGGAGAGCACGGCATCCTCCGTGCCTCGGGCGAGTCGCCGGAGGTATTTCCAATATCCTTCGTTCATGGGTCAGCCTTGTTGGGTTCGCACGGGCGGGCTCGACCAAAGTAGAACGTCCAGGACGATTTCCTGGAGCGGACGCGGCGGACGCCGGTTCGCGTTGGTCGCCTGTGCCTCGCGACGGCACTCGGCTTCCCATTCGCGACGCGGAATCCATTTCAACGTCACCGGACAAAATACTTCGGGCTCCGCCGGGGCCTCGTGATCCTCGTACCAGGCAGCGGCAATCTGCGCGTTGGCCTCGCGATGGTGCATTCGCTCGACCGCCTCGGCGAATGCACGGCGTGCCCTGAATTTTTCGGGCGACTCGGTTGGCGCACCACCAGGAGACGCCCGTTTCATGTTGCACCTCCCGACACGCGAGCGACCGCCAGGATACCGAGGTCGATCAGGAAGGCGTTGGCAGCCTCACGGGTCAGCGATTGGGCAATTTCCTTCCGCGCCTGATAAACGAACCAGCGACGGCGGTCCTTGTACCCCACGGGCATCGCATGAGCCACCACGCGCCGTTCGCCGGTCGGTTCGACTCGGAAGCACCAAAGCCCGTGCTGCCGCGCATCGGTGGCGAGCCGATGCTGTTCGATCACAAAGGATGGCATTTTCACGAGGCACCTCCATCCTTCCCGTCGAGCCTATCGAGCACGCCCGCGACCGCTTTTCGAATTTGTGAGCGCAGTTGTGCGACAGCCGCCTCGGTCAGTCCGAGAAGCTTTTGCGCCAATGCCAGTTGCGATTCCAGAACCTCAAGTTTGGGACCAGGAGGTCGCAGGTTCGAATCCTGTCGCCCCGACCATGATTTCGGAAGCGTGCAGCCCGCGTCGGCGGACTGCGCTTTAACTGCGCGCGCCAGAGGCGATTGTTAATAATCTCTGCTTGCCACGACCGGTCATTCCACTACTTCTCCGCCTAACCTTTCTTCTATGGATACCATTTCTCGCGAAAATAATAGCATGCTGCCCGTCGGTGCCGTCATCGTCGGTGCAATTGCTCTGCTCCTCGGAGCCTATGCCACCATTAAGGTGTCCAGTCTCCAGAAGACGGTCGCGACGCACCAGGAAAAGGTCGACAAAATCGACGGCATCGAGAGCCAGGTTGGCTCCGTTGGCGGCGTGGCCGACAAGGCCAGCAAGGATATCGTCTCGCTCACGCGCACCACGCAGCAGGCGGTCGACACCATTTCGAACGATCTCGGTTCCATCCACGCTTCGCTCGTGAAGCTGGAAGAGTCCCAGAAAAAGCCCGTCGCCGCCGCCGGTGGCAAGGGCGGCCCGCGCGAGCCGGTTGTCGCTGGTCCCGGTGAATACGTGATCAAGGCCGGCGACACGTTCGCCAAGGTTGGCCGCGCCCATGGTGGTTTCACGAGTGCCGAAGTCGCTTCGGTCAATCCGGGCGTCGACTCGAGCAAGCTCAAGATCGGCCAGAAGATCAAGTTGCCCGCCAAAAAGTAAACCGGCGCGCCACTTAAAAAATTTCGCCTCCTCGCCTTTGGGTCGGGGAGGTTTTTTTTTGCCCGCATGAATTCACCCAAGCCCGGTCCGGCCCGCTGGCAGAAACTCGCGCATACGCTCCTCGCGCAGACGCGCGTGTTTGACCTCCACAGCACGCGCTATCGTCACCCGGTGCGCGAAACGGAGCGCGACTTCGTCGTCGCCCATCCGCCGGACTGGGTGAACGTCGTCGCGCTCACGCCCGATCACCGCATCGTGCTGGTGCGGCAATTTCGTTTCGGGATCGATGCGTTCTCATTGGAAATTCCCGGCGGCGTGATGGACGCCGGCGAAGACCCGGTCGCCGCCGGCCTGCGCGAACTGCGCGAGGAAACGGGATTTGTCGGCGCGCCCGCGCGCCAGCTCGGGAGCGTCCATCCGAACCCGGCCATCCAGAGCAACCGGTGCCATTTTGTTTTCGTCGAACAAGCCGTGGCTGCGCAGGAAATGGAATGGGACGCCGACGAGGAAATCGAAGTCTCGACGCTGCCCGTGGAGGAAGTGTTCGCCCTCGCCCACAGCGGCGGAATCACGCACGGCCTCGTGCTCGACGCGCTGCTGTTCTTCGAATTGGAGTGGCGAAAGATTTCGGCGAAATAACCACCCCGAATGAGGCGGCAGGCATTTTTCAACCGCGAATGGACGCGAAGAACGCGAATCAGGAATTCGATCTTCGAAGCAGGCGGGCCGCCTGCGCTACTTTCCTGATTCGCGGTTCACCCCAGGATCGACCGCTTGGATTTCAGGTTCCTTCGACTTGCGCTGATTGAGCGGGAGCTGAAAATGATAATACATCAGCGGTTTAAGTGCGGCGTTTGACTTCACCCTAGCGCCCGCTTACCTGCGCATCCTCGTCCCACCATGTCCGCACCCCTGTTTGCCAATACCCCGCACACCCTTGGTCCCGTTTCAGCGGACCGCGTGCCGGCTTTGCTCGAGGAGGAGATCCGGAAGATCTACGCGCGCAGCCCCCTTTACCCGCAGCGTTTCCCGCTGCATCCGGACGCATTGCAGTGGTCGTGTTACCGTGAAATCCCGGCGCTCTCGAAGAAGGAAATCATCGAGCGCGGGCACCAGGCTTTTTTCAAGGACTACACGGAAGTCGACCGCGGGCTGATTTCGAAGCGTTTCGAATACGAGAGCACGGGCGGCACCACGCAGTCGCCGATGACCGTGATCATGGAGGAGGGCTGGTGGGACAAGCAGACCGAGCGCGCGTATCTCGCGTCGCCGATCCTGCGCCAGTTCGTGGGCCGGCCTTATCGGAAGTGCGTCCTGGCCCCGGTCGGCTGCTCGAGCAATCTCTGCCCGTACGAGGATCATCCTTTTCCGAACCGCTATTTCAACGGGATCGTCTACCTGAACCTCTCGAGCGACCCGTTCGCTTTCCCGGAGGCCGAGTGGGATCGCATCGTGCTTGAGCTGCAGGCGACGAAGCCCGAAGTGATCGAAGGCGAGCCGGTGTACCTCTCGCTCCTCGCGCGCGCCTGCCAGAAGCGGGGCGTGAAAGTGCCGAGCGTGCGCGCGGTGATCCTCACGTACGGCAAGGCGAGCACGCAGCACGGGCGCCGGATCGCGGAGGTTTTCCCGGCGGCCCAGGTCGACCTTTATGGTTCGACCGAGGCGGGATATTTGTTCGTGGGCGAAGCGTTCAAGGACAACTCGCAGGTGATCGATGCGAATGCGTTCATCGAGCTCGCCCCGTGGCGTCCGGAGCTGTCGGACGTTTACCAGATTTATGTGACGACCCGGGACCGCGAGGCGATGCCGCTGCTGCGTTATCACACCGGCGACATCGTGCAGAAATTCCCGACGGGATTTCGTCTGCTGGGTCGCGAGGGCAATCTCTATTTCCGCCCGGATGGCTCGCTGGTGTCGCCGACCGACATCGATGCGGCGCTGCCGGGATCGTTCGCCTGCTGGCACTACTCGCTGGTGCAGACCGCGGAGAAGCGTTGGGATTTCCATTACGTCGCCGACGATTTGATGAACCACGTCGAACTCGAGGCCGCGATTGCCGGCGTGCTGGGCGAAGGCGTGCGCGTGAACGCGTTTCGCCGCCGCGTGCTGGCCCCGGCCGCCAGCGGAAAGTTTGCGCTGCTGAAGCCGCTGCAGAAGTAGCGCAGGCGGCCCGCCTGCTCGGGAGAAGTTGAAAGGGGGTCAGGTTGAAAGCTGAAAGGCTCCGCAGCTCGAGGGTGGCGACAGCTTCGCGACTCTTCCAACCTTCGACTTTCCCTTTCAAATCCGACTGGGGGAGGCGGGCTGCCTGCGGTACGCCAACGCGCTTGGTTTGTCAGGCCGCTTTAGGCTGACTAATAAGCCCGGTGGTTATTCGCGGACCTTGCCGATAAACTTTACATCTTTCGGCAGGTATCTGAGCTTCACGCCCGCTCACCCCACCCAATCCACGCGTTACCGAATGAATCTCGTTGGCAGCCTGTTTAGCTCATCGATCGGACGGAAAATCCTGATGGCAGTCACCGGCGTGATCCTGGTCGGCTTCATCATAGGGCACCTGGTGGGAAATCTCCAGGTCTTCCAGGACCCCGATCATCTCAACGGCTACGGCGCCTTCCTCCATAATCTCGGGCCGCTCCTCTGGGTCGCGCGCATCGGGCTGCTCGTCGCGGTTTTCATCCACATCTGGGTCGCCACCGTGCTGACGATTGAGAATCACGCGGCGCGGCAGGTGAAGTACGGCGTCAAGCACACGATCCGCGCCACGCTCGCTTCGCGCCTCATGCGCTGGACCGGCGTCGTCGTCCTCGCCTTCATCGTTTATCACCTTGCGCATTTTACGTTTGGCTACGCGCAGGCGTCGACCTTCAAGGAAAACATCCCGCACTATTTCATGGCGGAGCAGTACCGCGTTGCGGGTTTTCCCGTGATTGACAAGGGCGCCGAGGTCCTGGACCTGCGTACGATGGTGATCCTCGGTTTCCAGCAGCCGATCGTCGCGGTGTTCTACATGATCGCGGTGGGATTGCTGAGCGTCCACCTCCTGCACGGTTTCGACAGCATGTTCCAGTCGATCGGCTGGCGCTCCGCGAAATGGGCCGGCGCGCTTCGCAAGGTCACGATTGCCTTCTGCTTGGCGTACTTCCTCGCCAACGCGGCGATCCCCGGCGCCGTGCTCGCGGGCAAACTCCAGCCGAGCGAACCCGCCCGCGTGGCCGCTCACCGCTAAAAAATTTCCGACATGGCCAAACTCGATTCCAAGGTTCCCTCCGGCCCGCTCGCGGACAAGTGGCGCAAGCACAAGACCGAGATCAAGCTCGTCAACCCGGCCAACAAGCGGAAATACGAGGTCATCGTCGTCGGCGCCGGCCTCGCGGGTTCCTCGGCCGCCGCCACCCTGGCGGAGCTTGGCTACAAGGTGAAGAATTTCGTCTTCCACGACAGCCCGCGCCGCGCGCACTCCATCGCCGCACAGGGGGGCATCAACGCCGCGAAGAATTACCAGAACGACGGCGACTCGGTGCACCGCCTGTTCTACGACACGATCAAGGGCGGCGATTACCGTTCGCGCGAGGCGAACGTGCACCGGCTCGCTGAGGTGTCCGTCAACATCATCGACCAATGCGCCGCGCAAGGCGTCCCCTTCGCGCGGGAGTACGGCGGCCTGCTCGCCAACCGCTCGTTCGGCGGCGCCCAGGTCAGCCGGACGTTTTATGCCCGCGGCCAAACCGGGCAGCAGCTGCTCCTCGGCGCATACTCCGCGCTGTCACGCATGATCAGCGCGGGTGCGATCGAGCTTCATGCCAACAGTGAGATGCTGGACGTCGTGATCGTCGATGGGCAGGCAAAGGGCATCATCGTCCGCGACCTGATCACCGGCGAAATCACCCGTCACGCGGCGGACGCAGTGATCCTCGCGACCGGCGGCTACGGCAACGTCTTCAATCTCTCGACCTACGCTCGCGGTTCCAACGTGACGGCCATCTGGCGCGCGTACAAACGCGGCGCGTGCATGGCAAACCCGTGCTACACGCAGATCCACCCGACGTGCATCCCGGTGACCGGCGATTATCAGTCGAAGCTGACGCTGATGTCGGAGTCGCTGCGCAACGACGGGCGCATTTGGGTGCCGAAGCGCAAGGAGGATCGCCAGAAGCCGCCGGCGACGGTCGCCGAGCCCGACCGCGATTATTACCTGGAGCGGCTTTACCCGGCCTTCGGCAACCTGTGTCCCCGCGACGTGGCTTCCCGCGCGGCAAAACGCGTGTGCGATGAAGGTCGCGGCGTGGGCGAGACCGGCCTCGGGGTGTACCTCGATTTTGCGGATGCGATCAACCGCCTGGGCGAGGCGGGCGTGCGCGAGCGCTACGGCAATCTTTTCGACATCTACCACGAGATCACCGCCGAGAGCGCGTACCAGCAGCCGATGCGGATTTATCCCGCGGTGCATTACACGATGGGCGGCCTGTGGGTGGACTATAACCTGATGTCGAACGTACCCGGGCTCTTCGTGCTGGGTGAGGCAAATTTCTCCGACCATGGCGCGAATCGCCTCGGCGCCTCGGCGTTGATGCAGGGATTGGCCGACGGTTATTTCGTCATTCCCTACACGATCGGCGATTATCTCGCGGGGCAAAAACCCGGGTCGCGTCCCTCCGTGGATGCGCCGGAATTCAAGGCGGCGGAGGACAACGTCCGCAACGCCACGAACCGCCTGCTCGGCATCAACGGGCGCGAGCCGGTGAGCCATTTCCACAAGCGCCTCGGCAAGATCATGTGGGAGCATTGCGGGATGGCGCGCACGAAGGAAGGGCTCGAGGAGGCGCTGAAGCTGATCCCGGCGCTGCGCGAGGAATTCTGGGCGACGGTCAAGGTCCCCGGTTCCGCGGAAACCTTGAACCAATCGCTGGAGCAAGCCGGCCGGGTGGGGGACTTTCTGGAATTCGGCGAGCTGCTCTGCCTTGACGCCTTGAAGCGCGAGGAAAGCTGCGGCGGACATTTCCGGGAGGAGCACCAATTTCCCGACGGCGAGTGCAAGCGCGACGACACGAACTACGGCCACGTTGCGGCGTGGGAATACCAAGGCGCAGGCCAGACCCCGCTGCGCAACACCGAGCCGCTCAACTACGAGTTCACGAAAATGAGCGTGCGAAACTACAAATGATCACAATCTGCGCGAGACCGCTTAGGTGGGACGAGGTTCAATCCAAGCCGAAAAAACCTGTGCTCCCGGTGGCCCGCCCGGCGCGGCCGGTTTCGTGAATTGCCGCCGTCCTCATCCAATCGCCCCTCGGCTTTCCTACCTCGTAAATTTCTTCCATGGTCGCAGAAACTAAATCCAAGAGCCTGAGCATTACCCTTCGTGTCTGGCGGCAAGCTGGTCCGGCGGCGCCGGGCGGCTTCGTGGACTATGCGGCGAAGAATTTGAGCTCGGACATGTCCTTCCTGGAAATGCTCGATGTCGTGAATGACGAGCTGACGATGAAGGGCGAGGAGCCGATCGCGTTTGCGCACGACTGCCGCGAGGGCATCTGCGGCACGTGCTCGTGCATGATCAACGGGAAGCCGCACGGCCCGGGCCACGGGATCGCGACGTGCCAGACGTACATGCGCAGTTTCACCGACGGCGACGTGATCGTGGTCGAGCCGTTTCGCGCGCGCGCCTTTCCGTTGATCAAGGACCTCGTGGTCGACCGTTCGGCGTTCGATAAAATTATCCAGGCGGGCGGGTTCATCAGCGTGCGCACCGGCGCGGCGCCGGATGCGAATTCCATTCCCGTGCCGAAGCCCGATGCGGATCTCGCGATGGATGCTGCGGCGTGCATCGGCTGCGGCGCATGTGTCGCCGCCTGCAAAAACGCTTCGGCGATGTTGTTCGTGGCGGCGAAGGTTTCGCAGCTCGGGCTGTTCCCGCAGGGCCAGCCCGAACGCGATTCACGCGTGCTCTCGATGGTGGGAACGATGGACAGCCTCGGCTTCGGCAACTGCACGAACCAGTACGAATGCAGCGCAGCGTGCCCGAAGGTGATCAGCCACGATTTCATTGCCCGGATGAACCGCGATTACCTGCGCGCCTCGGTGCGCGCGACGTTCAAACCAGCCTCCGCCAGCGCCGCTGGCGGCGGCGGTTGAAAGTAGCGCAGGCGGCCCGCCTGCTTCGGGGATTGAACCATCCAATTCGTTTGAACAGAAGGCAACGAAGGTAACGAAGTGATCCCGGTGAGCGGAATCGCTCGTGCCCTTGGCGTCTGGGTTCCGAACCCTCCAAGGCATAATCGTAAAGGGCCACGAACGATTTCGCCGACCTGAACCTCTTCGTTTCCTTCGTTGTCTTCTGTTCAAATGGATTGGGGTTCGACGCCCCGGAGCAGGCGGGCCGCCTGCGCTACTTCTGGACCGCTGTTTTCTGTAACTTTCCGAAACATGCCGTGTTTTCTGGATAACAACTCAAACACGCCATGAAGAATCTTCCTCTCATTTCCATCGTCGCTTCGCTCATTACGTTCGCGCTTTTCCCCACTGCTGTCGTCGCGGTTTCGCTCCTGTTCAGCGTCTGTCTTATCGCCGTTTTCGCCGCGGACTATAAGCGCGAGATCAAGCCCCTGGCGCCCGCCGCGTCGGTGGTCGCATTTCCCCGCGCCACGCGCGCGGCTGAGGCTTGCGAGCTGGCGGCTTGATCCCCGCGTAGTTCGCTTACTGGAGGACGGTCCTCGCTTCGCGCGGGGACCGTCTTTTTTCGTTTGGCACCAAACGCGCGGCCCTAGGCCGGCGCGGGAATTTCAACGCGCCAGCGATTGGAGGCCGCTCAAGTTGATGGTGCCTTCCGACTGGCTCTTGAGTTTCATCTCCTCCTCGCCGGCGGTCGCGAAAAGCACGCTTTCAAGCCGGTATTTCACGACCGGATTTCCCTGCACGGTGAGCAACTGCTTCACCAGCGCGGCGTTTTCCAGGATCATGGTCACGTCGTGGGTCACGGAACTGAGCGGCGGCACGCCGATCGGCGTGTGGCTCACCGCTTTGCCGACGTAGCCGCCGTTGAAATAAAGTTTGTGCGCCGAGCCCGAGAAGCCAAACGCGTTGACGCTCTCGCTCGTGAATCGGAGCGTCACGATGACCCGCGTCTCCGTCAGCGTGGCATCGGCGGCCTTCAAATCTGCCACCGTTACGGTGACGCTGTCTGGCTTGGCCGTGGTGTTGCAGCCGTTGAGAAGCAGGCCGACACCGAGCAAAAGGAGAGCAAAGATGGGGAGGGCTTTAATGCGTTGCATCCGCCGATGGAAGGAGTGCCGCGTGAAAACTGCAAGGCATCCGAATGCTTTCCCAACTCGGATTTCCCGCGAATCCGCGCGGGTCCACGAATTCCAGGAGTCTTCGCCTCAGAATACCGTGAGCGCGTGGGCGCTCTCGATCGCGATCCAAGCACAGCCGGCGGCAACCATCAGCGCCAGGGCTTGGCGCATCAGCTTCCGGCCGCGGAGCACGGTGTCGTGGAAATCGGTGTCGAGCGACTTGCGGTTGTTCTCCGCGAGAAAACTGACGAAGCGGGAATTCCGGCAAGGTCCGCGTCCACTCTCCAACCGGCCAAGCCTAATGGCTGGGCGATGAAAGAATTTGCGGAGGAAGCGACGCACGAGGGGATATCGGAAATTAGGGATGGTTTATTCAACGAGAAACTCTCTAGGGTCTGACTTTCACGACTTTTTTTTCGCGGCATGCACCATTTCCACTACACCGGCCAAGACCTGCACTGCGAGTCGGTGGACCTCGCCGCCGTGGCCCGGCTCTATGGCACGCCCGCCTATGTTTATAGTGCGGCCACCATGGCCGATAATTTTCGCCGTCTCCAAAGCAACCTTTCCGGCCTCGACCTGCAGATTTGTTATGCGATGAAGGCGTGCTCCAACATCGCCGTCATCAGGCATTTCGCCAATCTGGGCGCCGGCTTTGACCTGGTCAGCGGCGGCGAATTGCGCCGGGTGCTCGCGGCGGGCGCCAATGTCCATAACAGCGTGTTCGCGGGTGTCGGGAAGACGGAGGCGGAAATCCGCCTCGCGTTGGAAAACGGGATCTACGCGTTTCATGTCGAGAGCGAGCCCGAGCTCGCGCGGATCAACCACGTCGCCGGCCAGCTCGGCGTTCAGGCGCCCATCGCGATCCGCGTCAACCCCGACGTCGATGCCCATACGCATGCGAAAATCACGACCGGGAAGAGCGACAACAAATTCGGCATTCCCTTGAAGTTCGCGCCCGCCGCTTACGAAGCGGCGGCGAAACTGAAAAACCTCCGGATCCGCGGCGTGCAGATGCACATCGGCTCGCAGCTCACGGACATCGCGCCGTTCGTGGAGGCGGTCAAAAAAGTCGCGCCCTTCGTCGCGGAGCTGAAGGCCGGCTACGGCATCGAGTATTTTTCGATCGGCGGCGGCATGGGGATTACTTACCGCGACGCGCTCGCGAGCGGACAGGCCGCCTGGTGGGACGCACAGCCGGCCGACAAGCGTCCGCTCACGCCGGAAATCTACGGTGCCGCGCTGACGCCGCTGCTCGCGCCGCTTGGTTTGAAAATCCTGCTCGAACACGGGCGTTTCATGGTGGGCAATGCAGGCGTGCTGCTCGCGCGCGTGGAGCACCTCAAGCGCGGCGCGGGAAAAAATTTCCTCATCCTCGACGCCGCGATGAACGACTTGGTGCGCCCGGCGATGTATGAGTCCTACCACGAGATCGTCCCGGTGCATCGCGACAGTTCGCGCCGCGCGCTGGTGGCCGACATCGTGGGCCCGATCTGCGAGAGCAGCGATTGCTTCGCGAAGGACCGCCAGATCCAGGACGTCGGCGAAGGGGAGCTCGTGGCCTTCATGAGCGCGGGCGCCTACGGTTATGCGATGGCCAGCCGGTACAATTCCCGCGGCATGCCCGCCGAGGTCCTGGTGAACGGCAGCGCCTTTGAATTGGTGAACGCACGCGAGTCGTTCGAGCAGATGATCGCCGGCGAGAAGATCCCGGCGTTCCTGCAATAATTGCGGATTGCGGATCGCGAATTGCGGATACCGGAAACCGGAAACCGGATAGCTAAGGCGCCGGGAACCACCGCAACGAAGCTGGAGTGTTGTCCCGCATCGGTGCGTGAACAACTGCGACCCGTCGTCTTGGAACCGCACTATTTCCCGAAGACTGACGTTTCGCCTTAGCTATCCGGTTTCCGGTATCCGCAATCCGCAATTCAGCCTCCCAATCTCCCCATTGACCCTTCCACGACCTGACCCATCCTGCGGGCATGGTACGCACGTCGACGCCCCTGGCTTCTGCGACGACTGAGGACGGGGTTGAAACCGTGCTCGGGCGGCAGTTTAGCGAGCGCGAATACCTCACCATGAATCCCGATGTCCGCGCGGATATCGCCGCGGGAAAATTCGAATCGGGCCGCCACCATTTTATCCATTTTGGGCATGCCGAGGGCCGGCTCGGTCGCCAGCCGGAAGAGATCTCACCGTTCTTCGGCCACTTGCCTGTCAACGAAAACACCCTCCCGGCATTTCGGGCCGAACATTTCCCGTATGCCGGCCCGCATCCCTGGCTCGATCGTGCGGATTGGGCGCAGGCCGTGGACCGAAAACTCGCCGCCGGCGAAATCTCGCCGGACGATGCCGCCGTGTGCCGCAGTTGGGCGGAGCACGGCTACTTGATTTTGAAAGGCGTGATTCCCGCGGCAATGCTCGACGAGGGCTGGTCAGCCTACGAGCGCGCGATCGCGGCAGGCGCGATTACGCTGCTTGCGGACAAGGCCGGCGAAACCGATCCGTGGCCCGGACGGTACCTCGACCCGCACCTCAAAATTCCCGAGATCTGCCCAGTGATGCGGCACCCGGAACTGTTGCGCGTGTTGCGCCTGCTCATGCAGCGCGAACCGGCGCCGTTCCAATCGATCGCTTCACACAAGGGCACGCAGCAGGGCGCGCACTCGGATTCGATCCACATGACGACGTACCCGCTCGGTTACCTCACCGCGGCGTGGATCGCGTTTGAGGATATCCATCCGGATAGCGGTCCCCTCGTTTATTATCCCGGCAGCCACCGCCTGCCTTATGTGTTCAGCAAGGATGTCGGCATCGAGGTCGGCGAATTCGCCGCCGGCGGCTACGCGCCGTACCTGGAAAAATACGAGCCCTACATCGCAAAGCTGCTGGAGGAAAATCACTGCCGGCCCGCCTATTTCCACGCGGGCAAGGGCGATCTCCTGATCTGGCATGCGAACCTGATCCACGGCGGATCGCAGCGGCGCGACCTGCAGCGTTCGCGGCGGGCGCTGGTCTGCCATTATTTCGTGAAGGGCGCGGTGACCTACCACGACCTCGCCTCGAGCCGCGCCCGGCCGCACTTGGGGACTTGCCTGCTGCGTCCGCCGACCAACTGATTTCCCGCGCGATGAAATTCACCGTCATCGGCGCCGGAGCTTGGGGCACGGCCTTCGCCGTCCATTTGGCGCGCAATGGCCAGGTCGTCACCCTGGTGCCGCGCCGCGCGGAACAAGCCGCGATGCTGACGTCGACGCGCGAGAATTCGGAATACCTTCCCGGCGTCGCGCTGCCGCCGTCGCTGCGGATTGACCATGATCTCTTTGCCGGCCTGGCCGAAACCGACGTCGTGCTGCTCGCGTGTCCGTCGCAGGCCTTGCGCGAAACCTGCGAGCGCATGAAGGCGCACCTCGGCGCTTCGAAGCCGGGCCTCGTCGTGAGCCTGGCCAAAGGACTGGAGCTGGACACGTACCTGCGTCCCTCGCAGGTGATCGCCCACATCCTGCCGCACTTGAACGCGGGGTCGCTGACCGGGCCCACGAATGCCGCGGAAGTCGCGCGCGGCCTGCCCGCCGCGATGGTGCTGGCGGCCGGCGAGGCGGCGCCGGCGCAGGAAGTGCGCGACGTCCAGGCGGCGTTGAGCGGGGCGACGTTGCGGGTTTACACGAGCGACGACCTGCCCGGCGTGGAATTCGGCGGGAGCCTGAAGAACATCTACGCGATCGCGGCGGGATGCTGCGATGGCCTGAAGCTGGGGGATAATTCCCGCGCCGCGCTGCTCACGCGCGCGCTCGCGGAGATGGTGCGGGTGGGGGTGACCTTGGGCGCGCGGCCGGAAACATTTTATGGGCTCAGCGGATTCGGCGACTTGGTTGCGACGTGTCACGGGGCATGGAGTCGAAACCGCGAATTCGGTTTTGAACTCGGGATGGGCAAGAGTGTCGCGGCGCTGATGCAGGGGCGCAGGACGGTGGTCGAAGGTTACAAGACCACGCAGTCGTTCCACGGGCTCTGCCTGGAAAAGGGGATGGACGCGCCGATTCTCACCGAGATTTACGGAATTCTTTTCGAGAACAAGCCCCCGGCGAATGCGATCCGCGCGCTGATGACGCGCAGCCTGAAGCGCGAGACGGGCTCGCCGTTCATGCGCTCGTAAGTAGCGCAGGCGGCCCGCCTGCTTTTCGAAGTAGCGAGGAGCTTAGGTGAATGCGTCGGAACGTGGCGCCACGTCATCGACTGGCTCTGTTGGACGTTTCAATCGATACGTCGCAGGTTTGTAGGCGGAGCCGAACGAGCCAGTCGAAGACGTGGCGCTACGTCTCCCGAGCAGGCGGGCCGCCTGCGCTACTTCGAACGCGGCCTTGCGCGCCACCTTAAAAATGCTGAGGTGGGCGGACCCCATGAGTCACTCCGCTGCTTCCGCCACGCTGGACAAGAAACACAAGCTGGTCGTTTTCGCCTCATCGCTCGGCACCGTGTTCGAGTGGTATGACTTCTATATCTACGGCACGCTCGCGGCGTTTTTCGGGAAACTGTTCTTCCCGCCCGGCAATGAAACCGCCGGCTTCCTCTCCAGCCTCGCGCTCTTCGGCGTCGGCTTTTCCGTGCGACCCTTCGGCGCGCTCGTGTTCGGCCGCATCGGGGACCTCATCGGGCGGAAATACACCTTCCTCGTCACCATCGTGGTCATGGGCCTCGCCACCGCCCTCGTCGGCGTGCTCCCGACCTACGCGACGATCGGATTTTGGGCGCCGGTTCTCCTCGTCATTCTCCGCCTTGCCCAGGGACTTGCGCTCGGAGGTGAATACGGCGGGGCGGCGACCTACGTGGCGGAGCACGCGCCCGACGGGAAGCGGGGGTTGTTCACGAGCTGGATCCAGCTGACGGCAACCCTGGGTTTTTTCCTTTCGCTCGCGGTGATCTACGTCACGCGCCACGCGATGACGGCGGAAAGTTTCGCGGCCTGGGGCTGGCGGGTGCCTTTCCTGGTTTCGGTGCTGCTGCTGGCGATCTCGATCTACATCCGGCTCAAGCTCGAGGAATCGCCGGTTTTCGCCGAGATGAAAGCCCAGGGCCGGACGTCAAAGGCGCCGCTCACCGAGAGCTTCGCGCGCTGGGGAAACGGCAAGCTCGTCCTGAAAGCGCTCTTCGGCGCGACCGCCGGGCAGGGCGTGGTGTGGTACGCCGGGCAATTCTACGCGCTCTATTTCATCAGCACGACGCTCAAGCTCGACTATGAGAACACGTACCTGCTGATCGCGGCCGCGTTGGTCATCGGCGCGCCGTTCCTGATTTTCTTCGGCTGGCTGTCGGACCGCATCGGACGGAAGTACATCATGCTGACGGGCTGCCTGCTCGCCGTGCTGACCTACCAGCCGATTTTCCACGGGCTGACGCGGGCGGCAAACCCCGCGCTGGCGGACGCGATGCAGCGGACGCCGGTCGTGCTGCACACCGGGGAATATCGCGGGATGTTCACGCTGACCCTCGAAGCGGTGAAGGATGCGGCTGGGAAAATCGTCGGCTTGAAAAAAACCACTTCAGTGACGGACCATGCGCGGAATTTTCTCAATGGCCGCGGGATTCCCTTTACCCTCGCCCCGGCGTTAACCGAAGCCCCGCTCGTCTTGAGCGTGGGGGACGCGAAAGTCCCCGGTTTCGAGGCCCCCGCATATGAGGCGGCGCTCGCGCCGGCGGGCTATCCGAGGTCGGCGGATGCCGCCCGGGTAAATCGCGTCGCGGTCGTGGCACTTTTGACCGTGTTGATGCTCTATGTTGCGATGGTTTATGGCCCGATCGCGGCGTTCCTCGTCGAACTTTTTCCCACTCACATCCGGTACACCTCCATGTCGCTCCCCTATCACATCGGCAACGGTTGGTTCGGCGGATTCCTGCCGCTGATAGCGGCGAGCATCGTGGTCTTCACCGGCGACATCTATGCGGGCCTGTGGTATCCCATCGCGATTGCCGCGATGTCCTTCGTGGTGGGCCTGGTGCTGCTGCCCGAGACGAAGGATAACGACATCAACAAATAGCCGTGCGCAGTTAACCCAACTTTGCTTCCGACCCGGGCCGTTATGAAACCACTCGCTTCCTTCGTGACGGTGCTGGCGTTGCTGCTCGTGGTTCCGCGCCTGGCGGCGGAGGAAACGGCGGCAGTCCCGCACGTGAGCGATCCGGAAAAGGTGTTGTCATCGGACCAGGCGTGGAAGGAACGCGCCGAGAATAAACTGGTGAATTTTGAAAAGGCGGCCGAGTTCCGCATCCTCGTGCGATTCCATGCAAAGTCGCCGGCGCCGGAAGAGGACAAAATCCCGGGCGCCTATATGCGCGCGCTGGCGCGACAGCTCGGCGTCGGTACAAAAGGCGTGCTCGCGGTTTACTTTGCGGACGAGGAGGAATGGCGCCTCTGGGTCGGCGATGAATCCACCGCAACGTTCGTGGGAAAACCCGGCACCGCCGCGGAACTCACCAAGAGCGGGGATATCCATCGGACGAAGGAAGCGTTTCTGACGAAAGTCACGGCCGCGGGCGATGCGGCCCTGGCGGAACGGAAACAAACTTCCGTGGCGTGGCGCCGGCAGCTGCGCACCGACGCAATGATCGACGGTTTGGTCGAGAAGTTTCGTCCGCCGTTGAAGTGAAGCTGAGCTAACGTCGGGCGGTTTCGACGAGGATGTCTTTCAGGACGACGCCCAACGTAAAGTCACGGCCCTCGCGCCGCAGGGTCAGGAGGTAATGCGTGCCGGCCGGTTTTTCCCAGAAGCGCGCCAGCGGCAGGATGGCCGGATCGGTGCGCCAAAACGTGACGTCCAAATCGTCGATTTTCCGGAGCACGTCGCCGGTGCGGATGCCTTGGAGATCGGCGGGCGTCCCGGGCGCGACGTGCGCGTCGAGGTCGTCGTTCTCGGACTTCGGCACGAAGACGGCGCCCAGTCGATTGTGCGGGAAGACCTCGGGGATGGGTCGTTCGGCGCGCAGGTAGGCGAATCCCGCCTTCGGATCCGTGACCAGGCCCATTTGCTTGAGCGCGAAAATTCCGAGGCAGGCGGAATATTCGACTCCATCGCGTCGGACATCGGCGGAGTCGGACCGAGTCACCCAGATGTTGTGCAAGGTCACCCCGTAGAAATCGAAGGTGTCGGCGAGGGCGACCTCCCGCACCACCAGGCCGGCGGCGGGCTTGTAATACGCGTCGAGCGTGGCCGGGGCGCGCGGGTGCGCATTGCGCCACGCCTGCCATTTGGGAGCGGAGAGGCTGATCCCGCTCTTGCTTCCGGTGTCGATGAGGATGGATTCGGTTTTCGAACTGAATCGCCGCTTGGATTCGAGGACGAGCTGGGTGTCGCCGCGGGGGAGGCGCAGTTTTTTCCAACCCCAGCTTTTCGGCGCCTTTCCGATCGGTCCGATCTGCCGGTGTGGAAGGTCGAACAACATGACCAACTCCTTGAACGCAGGAAACCCCAGGAGACCGTCGAACTCGTCCTTCAAATAGTCCGGCATTTCCACGACGAGTGGCTGCACCCGGGGATACTCGTTGCCAAAGATGAAGAGTGAAAAGGGCTCGGTTGAGCCCGCGGCCACTTCGCCCGGCACCGGGGTAAAATTTGGCGACGGAGGTGTCACTGTGAGCCCCAGATTTTCCGCGGAACGCTGGCTCAGGGCCACCGGGACACCGGTACCGGTATCGAGTGCGAAGTGCACGCGCCGGCGGTTGATGTTCGCCTCGACGATGATCCGTTCGTCGGAACGGAGCGTTGCGGCGGAAGAGGGCAGGGAAGTGGCGTCGCTGGTCGTGAGGCCCGGCGGGTCCGAAACGGGGGCGGAATGGGCGATGGATTGGGCGAGGGCCGATAAAACGAAAGTGAAGACGAACGGGAAGCGCGGCATGGGTTTGATCTACGGCTCGGTCAGGAATGAGCGAAGCGCATCACCCTCGACCCCAAGCGGGAGCGAGAGTTTCGCAACGTGGCGCCACGTTCCCATCGGCGCACCGAGCAAGACAGGCCTGCGATTATTCGTGAAAGCCGGGCTTGCGCGCAGCAAAACGCCACGGTGTAAATGGCCCCTCGCGGGAATTACTCCCGTCGTTCGCACCTCCTCACCCCATGACTTTGTTTGGCCTGCACTGGATCGATTCGCTCATATTAATCGCCTATATCATCGCAGTGCTGGCCATCGGGAAGGCGCATTCCGGCAACGTCAAAGGCGAGAACGATTTCTTCCTCGGCGGCCGCTCCCTTGGCAAGTGGTTCCAGTTTTTCCTCAGTTTCGGCAACATGACCGACCCGGGCCAGGCGACGACCACCGCCAGCTCGGTCTATCGCCAGGGAGCCGGGGGCGCGTGGCTGGCGCTGATCACGCTTTTCCTGACGCCATATTATTGGTTCACCAATGTCTGGTTCCGTCGCGTGCGGCTCACGACAATGGCGGATCTTTTCCAGGACCGTTTTGGCCGCCGGTTCCTCGCGACGCTGTATGCGATCAGCACGATCCTGATGGCGGTCGTCGGCATCGCCGGCGGCAACGTCGTCGCGCTGAAAACGCTGCAGCCGATGATGGTCAAGCCGGAGTCGGCCTACACGCAGGTCGAACGCCAGCAGGTGAACGATTTCCAGGAGTTCAGCCAGCTGCGGAAGGAACGCGTCGCGGCCGAATTGTCGCCGGAAAAGATGTCGCGGTATTCGGTACTGAAGGATTTCTACGACCGCGGACAACTCCAGCCGTACATTTCCTACCTGTCCCCCGTCCCGTTCTATCTGGTTTCGTCGCTGCTCGTCGCGATTTTCGTGATGCTCGGCGGGCTCAAGGCGTCGGCGGTGGTCGATGCGGTGCAAGCCGTCCTCGTGATCGTGATTTCGCTCGTGCTGATCCCTTTTGGGCTGGCGAAGATCGGCGGGGTCGCGGGCCTGCACGCGAAGGTGCCGGCGGTGATGTTCAATGTTTTCGGCGGGGGCAACGCCAGCGAGTACACGTGGTATTCCATCGGCGCGCTGCTGCTTGTCCAGCTGGTGGGCATCGTGGGCTCGCAGGCGAGCATGACGATCGCCGGGTCGGCGAAGAACGAGTACGCCGCGCGCATCGGTGCGATCACCGGCGGTTTCAGCAAGCGGTTCGTGACGATCGCGTGGTGCTTCTGCGGACTGATCGCGATCGCGCTGTTCGGGCCCAACCTTTCCGATCCGGACCAGACCTGGGGGCTGCTCACCCGCGCGCTGCTGCCGGTGGGTTTGATCGGCGTGATGATCGTCGGCATCCTCGGCGGCAAGCTGGCGCTGCTGGGCGCGGGTTCCGTGGTGCTCGCGGGCCTCGTCGTGAAGAACCTCTACGAGCCGGTCTTCCCGGGAAAATCGGAGAAGCACTACATGACGGTCGCGCGGATCACGGTGCCGGTGATGCTCGGCCTCGGGATTGGCATCGGGCTTTACCTGAACAGCGTCGTGGCGCTCCTGAAATTCGCGATCGTGCTGCTCGCGGTGTGGGGCGTGCCGATCACGTTGATCTTCCTGTGGCGCCGCCTCACGGAAACCGCGGTGCGCGTGCAGGTCATCGCGACCCTGATCTTCATCGCGGTGATTCCATGGCTCGTGTCCTCGATCCCGGCGTTGGCGCGCTCGGCGACGCTGACGGCGATGACGGAGGAGCGGACCGTGACGCATGAGTCGGCGGCGACGGCGGACGATGTCGCGTCAGGGCATGCCAAGGCGGTCGGCGAGACGTTCACGCGCACGCAGGTGATCGAGCCGGTTTCGGTTTATTTCGAAGAGGGCGTGGTGCGCACGAACCCGCATGACCTGTCGTCCCCGAAGACGGGGAGGGGCCTGTTCCGCACGGAGGTTTACCTGCTTCATTTATTGGGCGTCGACGTGACGAAGTTTCGCCCGGCGGGCCTGATGACGACGCGTTATGTCGTCGATGCATTGCTGCCGATCGTGCTCCTGGTCGTGGTCAGCCTGTTGACGCAGCCCACGGATCCGAAACGCGTGGCGCGTTTTTATGTGCGCCTGAAGACCCCGGTGGCGGAGACCTTGGAACAGGACGCGATCGAGGTCGAAAAGAGCTATGCGGATCCGACGCGCTTCGACGCCCGAAAACTTTTCCCGCGGAGCAATTGGGAGTTCACGAAATGGGATCGCACCGACACGATGGGGTTCCTGGCGTGCTGCGGCCTCGTGGGCTTCATCCTGGTGTTCTTCAAAGCGGTGCTGGCCTTCGGCGCCTGAAGTAGCGCAGGCGGCCCGCCTGCTTGGGGAAATTAGCGAATGGCGAGCGGGCAAATGCACCGGAAACGTCGCGCCATGTCTTCGACT
The DNA here is from genome assembly GCA_028293545.1 of Verrucomicrobiota bacterium. Classification (GTDB taxonomy): domain Bacteria; phylum Verrucomicrobiota; class Verrucomicrobiia; order Opitutales; family Opitutaceae; genus Opi-474. Next base: position 43,483 of record JAQGOP010000027.1, read on the forward strand.
GGCTCCGTTATGCGTTTCAATCACTGGGGCCGCAGGTTTGTAGCTGGCGCCCGTAGTGGAACCCGGCCGCAGCCCCGGAGCAGGCGGGCCGCCTGCGCTACTTTCTCCGTCGCGGTAGGCAAAAAATCGGGTCGCCCGGAGGTGGACGCTTGATGTCTGCCCGGAAATATTCAGTCATGGGCCTGATGAGCTCATCTCGCTTCCTGTTTGGTCGCCGTGCATGGGTGTGGTTGATCGGCCTTGCTCCGCTGCTGAGCCTGCGGGGGGCGGATGACATTGCGACGCAGGTGATCCCGGACCTGCCGCCCGCCTGGGTGGCTTGGAACCAAAGCGAGGCCGCCCGTGGCTTTCGGGCTTCGATCGAGAAGTTTACGAAAAAAGTTTCGGCGACCAGCCGGCTTGCTTTTGAAATCCCGCGGCTGGGCATCGACATGATTTTCGTGCCGCCGGGGAAGTTTGAGATGGGCGAGGACGGGAGCGAGGAGGACGAGCACCCGGAAACGGCGGTGACCATCACGCGTGGTTTCTGGCTCGGTCGCTTCGAAATCACCCAGGAGGAATGGAAGTACGTGATGGAAGCGAACCCGCGGTTGACGAAGTTCGAATTGAATCCGAGCACGTACAAGGGCGCCCAGCGCCCGGTCGAATTCATCTCATGGAAGGCGGCGAACGAATTCTGCAAATACGTCAATGACCGGGAATACAACGCGGGGCGGTTGCCGCGTGGCTACGTGTACCGCCTGCCCACCGAGGCGGAGTGGGAGCATGCATGCCGGTTGGGCCTGAAGGAGAATAACCTGGGGGTCCGACCGAACACGGGTTGGTACAACGTCACGCCGAAGGAAGGAACCCACCCGGTTGGCCAAAAATCCGCGGACCTGCTTGGCCTGCACGACATGTTCGGGAACGTGGCGGAGTGGTGTTCCGACTGGTTCGGCACCTATGTGGGCAAGCCGGTGGCCGACCCGGTGGGCCCGGAAAAAGGGGATTTTCGCGTCGCGCGTGGCGGGTGTTGGAACGACATCGCCTACGGCTGCCGCCCGGGCTACCGCTCCGGCGCCGAGGACATCGTGCGCAGCGCCGGCATCGGCATGCGCCTCGCGCTCGCGCCCGAGATCAAGTAGCGCAGGCGGCCCGCCTGCTCAGGAAAAGTAGCGAGTAGCGAGTAGCGGGTAGCGAGTATTCCGGGAAACCCCCATTTGAACAGAAGACAACGAAGGTAACGAAGTGGTCCCGGTCGGCGGAATCGCTCGTGCCCTAAACGATGTAGGTTTCGAAGGGTTCCAATCCCACACACCGTCAATGGCACGATGGGTTTCGCGAACCCGAACCTCTTCGTTTCCTTCGTTCCCTTCTGTTCAAATGGATTCGGGTTCGACGCCCCGGAGCAGGCGGGCCGCCTGCGCTACTTCGACTCTTCCATCGCCTCGACGCGGCCGTCCTTGAAGATGATCCGAATCGTTTCCTCGGTGAGCTCCTGGTAGACGTCGGAAAAAACCGGCTCGAGGTAGACGTAGGTCGCGCCGCTGCGTGAATCGCGCACGAAGCGGCGGCGATATCCGACATGGGCGGTGCCGGCATATTCGTCGTACGTGCTGGTGTAGATCCACGTCTCGGTCTGGCCCTGGCCAGTGACGTGTTCCTTGCGTTCATCGGGTTGGCCCAGCGCGATGTAAACCATGTCCTTCGTGTAGCCCACTTCGACCCGGCCCTTGCGGAGTTTTTCCTGCGTCGGGGCGTCGAGCCCGGCAAAGGTCGCAGACTTTTCCTTGATCCGGCTGTCGATGGTGCTGCATCCCGCGGCGAGCAGGGCCAGCAGGACGAGGGGCAGAAAATTGCGGAATTTCATAGGGGAAGTACGCGCACGCTGCCGCAGATTTTACGGTCTGGCAAGGAGCCGGGCGCGCTTTCAACCTCGGGGAATGATCCAGCCTGGATTGGTTTCCATCACGTTCCGCGCCTTGTCTCCCGCGCAGGTCATCGCGCTGGTGCGCGAGGCGGGACTCCGGGGGATCGAGTGGGGCGGCGACATCCATGTCCCGCATGGTAACGCTGCGCGGGCGCGCGAAACCCGCGAGCTGACCCTCGAGGCCGGCCTCGAAGTCGCCGCCTACGGCAGCTACTACCGCGCCGGCCAGAGCGAATCGTCGGGACTTTCGTTTTCCGCGGTGCTCGAGAGCGCGATCGAACTTGGCGCGCCGACGGTGCGCGTCTGGGCCGGCGCCACGGGCTCCGCCGCCGCCGACGCCGCCACGCGCGAGCGGGTTTCGGCGGACTTGCGCCGCATCGCCGCGCTCGCGCAAGCCGCGCAGGTTTCAGTGTCGTTGGAATTTCATAACGGCACGTTGACCGATACTGCGGACTCCACCCTGCAGCTGCTCAAGGCGGTGGATCACGCGAATCTCTTCACCTACTGGCAGCCGCCCCTCGATCGTGGCACCGAGGATTGCCTCGCTGACCTGGGGCGCCTGCTGCCGCGGGTGACAAACGTGCACGTTTACCACTGGCGACCGGCGTCGACAGATCGCCTGCCCCTGGCCGAGGGCGCGGAGCGCTGGAGCCGGTTCCTGGCGCTGGCCGAAAAGGCGCCGGGCGATCGGTATGCCATGCTCGAGTTTGTCGAGGCCGACGCGCCGGCGAATTTCCTCCGCGACGCCTCCACCTTGAAGGCGTGGCTCAAGGCTCAGAAGTAGCGCAGGCAGGATGCCTTCGCTCCGCCCAGCCCGCGTTCGCGACTCCGGGTGGAACGCGTGTGTCTGCCCGGCGTTTACGCGGTCAGAATCGTCCCGCGAAGGAGACATCGCGCCGCACCTTCAGGCAAACGCGCCCGCGGCCTGCACCAGCGCACGGGCCAGCGGCGGGACTTCGCCCTTGAGCGCGCGGCGCTCGGATTGAAACAACGTGCCGATGAAAAACGGGTGTTCGCCGGCGGGTAATTCCGCGCCGCGGATTTCGCCGGTTTCATCGAACGCGGTGAACTTCAGGCCCGCCCGCTCCAGTTGCGCACGATACAGTGGATTCACGCCGTAACGGCAGTGGTAGCCCTCCGTCGTGGCGTCGCATCCATAAATTTCCCGCAGGCGGCTGCCCGCGGTGAAGCGCAGCGCGCTGGTTTGCTCGACGAGCGAACAGGCCAGCGGCTCGACAACCAGCGCGGGCCCGTCGGGATTGGTTTCGGCATGGTCAGCTGCGGCGATCCCCGCGCGGTTGCGCGCGAACTCGATGACCAGGTGTTGAAACCCGCCGCAGCTCCCGAGCAAAGGACGTTTGGTCTCCCGGGCCCAGCGAATGGCATCCAATACGCCGGCCATGTTTTCGTACGGGCTGCGCGGCACGACCCAGACGGCGGAATAGTTCGCGAGATCGCGCGCCGGATCCCGCAGTTCGCGGGTGTGAACCCAAGTCCATCCGACCGCTGCGCCCGCGTCCCCATTCGCGAGCTCAAGCGCGCGCGGGATCGCGCGGTGGGCGATCACCTCCGCCGAGTAGTCACCGACGAGCGCGATCGAGGGTTTCATCGAAAAGTTGTTTAACCACGAATGGACCCGAATCCGAGCCCGGGAATGGTCCGTCCGAGGTTGGGTGCGGATTTGGGCCGTTCGGGTCCATTCGTGGTTAAAAAAAGTCAGGTCTTTTTTTGGACCTTGGCCTTCTGCGTGGTAATGATTGCGACGGCGGTGACGATCACAGCCGAGGCGACAAGGGTTCGCCCGGAGATTGGCTCGCCCAGGATCAGCCAGCCGAGAAACACGGCGACGACCGGGTTGACGTAGGCGTAGGTTGAAACGCGGGCGGGCGACGTGTGTTTCAGCAGGTAAACGTAAGCCGGAAACGCGATGAGCGAGCCGGCGGCGACCAAATAAACCCACGCGACGATTGGCCAGAGCGTGAGATTGTGCGGCTGGAATTCGTGGAATTCGCTACGCAATGCGCCGATCACGAGCATGAGCACTCCGCCCGTGAGCATCTGGAGCGTGGCGGCGACCAACGGTTCGGCGGCGTTGCGCGTGTAACGCGAATAGAGCGAACCCACCGACCATGACACGCAGGCAAATATCAGCCCCGCACCGCGCCACGGATCGATCGACGCGCCCCCGGCGCCGCCGCCGATGAGAAGGACGAGCCCGCCGAATCCCAGCGCCAGGCCGGTGATCGTGGGCCACGTCGGGCGCATTCCCTTCGGCAGCATCCAATCGAGGAGCACCATGAAAAGCGGGCTGATCGAGATGATCAGGGTCGTGATGCCGGAAGGAATCCGCTGCTCCGCCCACACGACCAGGCCGTTGCCGCCGACGAGGAGCAGGGCGCCAACAATCGTGTTGTCGAACCATTGCCGCGCCGTCGTTTTGCCGCGTCCAGTCATCGTGAGCCATGCGTACAGCAGGAGCCCGGCGACGAGAAAGCGGGCGCCCGCCATGATGAACGGCGGCATGGACCCCACTGCGACGCGGATGGCGAGGTAGGTGCTGCCCCAAATGAGGTAAATCGCGGCGAACGCGAAAATGAGGGCGGGGCGGTTTTGTGCGAGCGCGGACACGGAGGACTCGTTTGTGTGAAGTGCGCCGCGCTCCGCAACCGATGAATTTCGGCGCCTGGCAGGACGATCCGATCGGAATCGATTTGAACAGAAGGCAACGAAGGTAACGAAGAGATCCCGGTGAGCGGAATCGCTCGTGCCCTTGGCGTCTGGGTTCCGAACCCTCCAAGGCATAATCGTAAAGGGCCACGAACGATTTCGCTGACCAAAACCGCTTCGTTACCTTCGTTGCCTTCTGTTCAAATGGATTGGGGGTTCGATCTCCTGAGCAGGCGGGCCGCCTGCGCTACTTCGGATTTCGCGGATAGCGTTGCAGCACGGGAAGGGTCGGCTTGAGTTCGAGCGATGATTGCCGGCGATCTTTTCCGCGAACACGTGACGACCATCCTCGGGCGTTTTTTTCGGCAGAACGACCGCGTGGCGCCGACGGCAGGCGAATTCGCCGCCGTTGCTTCCTCGCTTTTGGCACTGGTGGAGGAACGCGGGCTCCCGCGTCCGCTCGCAAAATCCGAGAGCGGGGAACCCGGCGAGATGCCAGATGCCGAAATCACGCCATTGCTCGACCGCGTGCTGCAAGGCGTCGCGAAGGAATCGCGCGAAGCCCTGGCCGCGCCAGTGCGCCAGCTGGTCAAGGCCTGTTTATATCCTGAATTCAAAAAATGCCGTGACTCTTTCCGCGAGGTGGCGCCCGACGGGACCTGTCGTCGGCAGGAGCTGGCTCGCACGCGCGGGCGCATCAGCGGCGCCCACTGTGTCGATTGCCCCCACTGGGTCGCGCTGTCGCCCGCGCAGCATTGGAAATATCTGTCGCGCGAATGGCAGCCGGCGAGAAAGGACGAATTGGACGCGGGGCGTGAGGTGTTCCTCCCGGAAGATTTCCGTTCGCTCCGGATATTCCTGCATCAGCAGGCCCGGCTCGGCGTATAGTCTTGAAACCGGTCGTTGCGCCTTTTGAGTCACTGCGTCTTGGCTACCCGCGTCGTAATTATCGAGGACGAAGCAGTTTTTCGCCACATGCTCAGCATGGCGCTGAGCCGCATGCGCGGGCTGGTCGTGGCGGGCGAGTTCGCCGACGGCAAGGTGGGCCTCGATTATTGCCTGAAGGAAAAACCGGGCCTGCTGGTCGTGGATCTTTTCCTGCCGAGCCTGCACGGCTTGGACGTCATCCGCGAAATGCGCGCACGAGTCCCGTCGACCCGTATCCTCGTTCTCACCGGTCACCCCGACAGCGAGTTGCCCGCGCGGCTGATGACGATGGGCGTGCATGGTTTCGTGGATAAGGCGGAGCCGATCAATTACGTGATGCAGGCGGTGGAAGCGGTGATGAGCGGCGGGATGTTTTTCGCGACGAACGTGCCGCCGAAGTATGTGCAAGCCGATGCGACGGCGGCGGGGAAAGCGCCGACGCCGCTGGCTGCGCCCAAGGTGAACCCGGCCACGCCGGTGCCTTCGGTCGAGGCGGTGCAGATTTTATCGAGCCGGGAAATCGAAGTGGTGCAGCTGGTCGCCGGTGGATTCTCCTCGAAGGAAATCGCGTCGCGCCTCGACCTCAGTGTGCGCACGGTGGAAAAGCACCGCGCCAATATCATGGAGAAGATCGGCGTGCGCGAAGTCGCGAGCCTGGTCCGCTGGGCCGTGCAGGCGGGTTTGGTGAAGAGCTAAGATTGGCAAACGCGGCCGTCTGCCTGGCGTAGGGCGCGGTCTCTGACCCGCCTCCGGAAAAACGCCGCGCCCGTTTTCGACTGCTCGTTCGGATTCACCACAAACCTGCGACCCGGTGCTTGAAACGCGCAACGGAGCCAGTCGAGGACATGGCGCTACCTTTCCGGTGCATTGGCCCACTCGCTACCCGCTAATTTCCCTAAGCAGGCGGGCCGCCTGCGCTACCCCGGCAGTAGGCCTTCAGCGAAATCGCGACGTGTTCAAATTCGGCGACGGTGGCGGCGAGGTCGGCGGCGGTGACTTCAGCGTTGGCGGTGGTGAGGCGGGCCTCGAGTACGGCCATCTGCGATGAAAGCTTGTCGGCGCCGACGATCGTCGAGCTGCTTTTCAGGCTGTGCGCGGCCCGGCGGCGCTGCTCGCGATCGCCGTTGCTCAGCTCGGCGAGGAGGATCGGGAAATTGTCCATGTACATCTGCGCCAGCTCGCGGGCGGAATCGTCACCGAGCGCCGAGCTTAGCTCAGCCAGGGCTTCGTTCGGAGGAGGCAGGCTGCTCATGGGGCGAAACCGTAGGTCCGCGCAAAGGCCTGAGGCAATTGCGGATTGTGAAAACGAGCCGCGGCCTGCCGGATATTGGATACCGGATTCCGGAAACCGGATCGTTCGAACCCAGAACTTTAACCACAAATGGACACGAATCCGGTTCCAGACGTTTTCCGCGGATTATGGCAGTGCTTACGGAATCTGGCCGATTCGCAGGCAGCCCCGAGGTCCGAACCCGAATCCGGGTCCATTCGTGGTGAAAACCGCCTTGGACTATTTGGTGCCAGGTGGCCGCACTCCGCAATTCCTCAGCCGCTCGCCCGTGAGGCGGCAGATGGTCCAGTCGAGCTTTCGCTCGGCGCCGAGGGATTCGTAGAATTCAATCGCGGGCTGGTTCCAGTCGAGCACGGCCCATTCCATGCGGCCGCAACCGCGCTCGTTCGCGAGCTGGGCGAGATGCAGCAAAAGTCCCTTCCCGAGACCCTGGCCGCGGAAGGCCGGTTTCACGAACAGGTCCTCGAGGTAGATGCCCGGCTTGGCGAGGAAGGTGGAATAGTTCGTGAAGAAAACCGCGAAGCCTGCGGGCGTGTCGTTCTCGTCGAATGCGAGGATGCACTCCGCCGCAGGACGATCGCCGAACAGCGTCGCGCGCAGCTTTTCCTCCGTCGCCTCGACCTCGTGCAGCAATTTCTCGTACGCCGCGAGATCGCGGATGAAAGCGAGGACGAGCGGGAGATCGGAAGCGATCGCGGGACGGATTTTCATGGCCGGAAGAAAGCGCAGCGAATTGGAGCCAGACTCAACCTAAAACCCGGATGGTTGACCGCAGAAAAGCGCAATTTCCTGAGGCTTCGAATCAAAATATCCGTGCGTTCGTAAGCGCTCCCAAAACTCCGTCGCAGCCCGGAAACTCGCGCTTTTGCGGCCAACAATCCGGAGCTTGGAATCGGAAGGGCCTGAACGAACTCGTCGACCCGCACTCCTTCGAGCTCCGTTGCCTTCCGTCCATGATCCGATCCTGCGGGAAGCGGCGAATTCAAATGGTCGACAAATTCATGGCTGGGCGATTGTTTGCGCGGCGTCTTTCGCCGCATGACGCCTGCCCTGATGCACCTGCCCCAACTTCAGCTTCCCATGGCGCTGGGCGGTTGGTGGGTGGCGGGGTTGAGTGCGGCCGCTGCGGGTGCGCTCGGCTGGTGGCTCGGCGCGCGACGCAAGGATGCGCCCTCCGACGATGAATCGCGGCGGCTGCATCAGTTCCTTTTTGATAGCGCGGTCGAGGGCATTTATGAGAACCCCGCGAACGGCGGGTTCCGCATCGCGAATCCCGCGATGGCGCGGATCCTCGGTTACGAAAGCGTGGAGGAATTGCTCCGCGCGACGCCGGCCCAGACCGCGAGCATCTATGTGATGCCGGACCGCCGGAGCGAATTCCTGGCGCAGGTGGCCTCGCGCGACACCCTGACGGATTTCGAATCCGAGATCCGCCGGCCCGACGGATCGACCCGCTGGATTTCGGAAAACGTGCGCGTCGTGCGAAACGCGTCCGGTCAGGTCGCTGCGGTCCAAGGTTTCGTGACCGACATCACCGCGCGCAAGCAGGCCGAAGGCGCGACGCGTGAAAGCGAGGAACGGTACCGCGGGCTTTTCTTCGCGAACCCGTACCCGATGTGGATCTACGATCGCGAGACGCTCCGCTACCTTTCCGTCAACGACGCCGCCGTCGAGCTCTACGGCTATTCGCGCGAGGAATTCGCGACGATGCAGCTGCCGGACATGCGCCCGGCGACGGAAGTTGAGACATTGAAGCACGCGATCCGTGCGATGCAGGCGGGGCGCAACCAGCCCGGCGTCTTCACCCACCGCACCAAGGACGGCCGCTTGCTGCGGATCGAGGTCACGACGCTGGTGTTCACGGGGCAGGGCCGCGAACAGGTGCTCTGCATCGCGCGCGATTTGACGGAGCGGGAGAAGGCACGCGCGGCGTTGAGCGAGAGCGAATCGCGCTATCGGCTGCTGTTTGAAAATTCCCCGATCGGGATTGTGGAGTACGATTATCGGTCGACGGTCGAGTGGATGGACCAGCTGCGCGCGCAAGGCGTGACCGACTTGGAGGCGTGGGCGGAGGTGAATCGCGAGCAATGGAACGACCGGTTGCGCAGCCTGCCGCTGGTGGGGATCAATGGATCCGCGCTGCGCCTGCTGAAAGCGGGATCGGTCGAGGATCTCCCGACCAACCTCGATCGCCTCGTGCCCGAATCCGGCTGGGCGGTGCGCCGGCAGTCGTTTTTCGCCGCGTGGCATGGCCGCAACGAATCGGAAGGCGAGATCACGCTCCATTCGCTCGATGGCAGCATCCATCACGTGCACACGCACTGGTGGGTGCCGATGCTGGACGGAAAACCGTTCTACGCGCGCACGCCGATCGTGCTGCTCGATCTCACGGAGGAGCGGGCAGTCGAACGCGCGCTGGCGGCCGAGCGCGAACGGCTGGCCGTGACCTTGCGCGCCATGGCCGAGGGCGTCGTCACGACCGATCAGGAAGGCGTGGTCCTTTTCATCAACCAGGCCGCGAGTGCGATCACCGGGTGGTCGTCATCGGCGGCGACCGGAAGGCATATCAGCGAAGTCTGCACGCTGCGTCATGCCCGCACCGGCGCAATTGTCGAACTGCCGGTGACGGCCGCGATGGCGGCGGGCCGGGTCCTCGACCTGCCCTCGCAAACCGTGGCGTTGCGGCGCGTCGGCGGGCGGGGGATGGTGGAAGGCTGCTGCGCCCCGATGCAGGACGCCGCGGGCCAGGGCATCGGCGCGGTGCTGGTGTTGCGCGACGTGACCGAGCGCTCGCGGCTCGAGTCGGAGCTGGAGCGCGCGTCCAAGCTCGAGTCGGTGGGGATCCTGGCCGGCGGCATCGCCCACGATTTCAACAACATCCTCGCGGTGGTGATGGGGAATTTGACGCTCGCGCAACTCGACCCGGCGACGGAAGGCACGCCGGTGGTGCGGTGGCTGCGCGAGGCGGAGCGGGCGACACTGCGCGCGCGGGACCTGACGCAACAGCTGCTGACGTTTGCCAAGGGCGGGGACCCGGTGCGCATGGCGGTGCGTTTGCCTGAGGTGGTACGGGAAGCCGCGGAGTTTGCGCTGCATGGCTCGCCGGTGCGCGCGGAGTTTGAGATTGCCGAGGACCTTTGGGCGGCGGACGTGGATCGCAGCCAGATCGGGCAGGTGGTCCAGAACCTCGCGATCAACGCGATGCAGTCGATGCGGAACGGCGGGATCATCAAGGTCGCGCTGCACAACGCGGAGCTGGCGGAAGGCCAGCAGCCGTCGCTGCCGCCGGGACGATATCTCGAGCTCACGCTGAGCGACACCGGGTCGGGGATTTCAGCGGAGCATCTCGCGCGGATTTTCGAGCCCTATTTCACGACGAAGGAGCACGGGAGCGGCTTGGGGCTCGCGACGGTTTATTCCATCACGCGCAAGCACCAAGGCCACGTGCAGGTGGAGTCGGAAGTGGGGAAGGGCACGACCTTCCGCCTGTGGCTGCCCGCGGCGAAGATGGCGCCTTCGACCCCGCAGGAAGGCCGCTCGGCGCTCGACCCGATGAGCGGGCGCGTGCTCTTCATGGATGACGAGGATCCGATCCGCGCGATGGTGGAAGTGCTGCTGGCCCGGCTGGGGTTGAAAGTGACGACGGTGGCGGATGGCGCGGCGCTGTTGAAGGAATACTCCGTGGCGCGCGGCGGGGGCGAACCGTATGACGTCGTGATCATGGATCTCACCGTGCCGGGGGCGATGGGTGGCCGCGAGGCGATGCAGGAATTGGTGAAGATCAACCCGACGGTGCGTGCGATCGTTTCGAGCGGTTATTCGGGCGACCCGATCCTGGCAAATTTCCGCGCCCACGGATTCTGCGGCATCGTGCCCAAGCCATACCGCCTGGCGGACCTGGCGAGCGCGGTGCGAAACGCGCTCACGAAGTGAACGCATTTCGAATGTAGCGCAGGCATCCTGCCTGCTGACCTCAAGCCCGCGTCCCGGCCCGCGTCGAAAAGGACACTACCTGCTCCTCGAAAACGAGCGAGGCAGAGGTGAACGTTCGCATACGAGGCGGCTCGCGGATGCGGCGAAACAGACAGGATGCCTGCGCTACATTTGAATTTTGTAGTGCGGCAAATATCGCCGGGAGTGAAATCCAGTTTGGGTTAACATGCACCCAGTGCAGCAATTCGGGTGGAACGAATCAACGGCGGGAGGTGCAACCGGATCGCGCTGCGTGTGAGGCTGCGATCCGGCGTCAAGCAGGCATCCTGCCTGCTGAACTCCATCCTGACAGACGTCCTGCTCTATGAATATATCACGGGGGAGAGGGCGGAACGAGGGGTTTGCTCGCGGTCAGCAGGCAGGATGCCTGCGCTACATTCGATCACGCTTTCTTCCACTTCTTCAGCTGCTCGAGCGAGAGGCGGACGGACTCCAGTGGGGCGTGGTTGTATTGCTCGACTTCAACGATGTACCACTCGACGGCGCCGATCGTTTCGACGGCGGTGAAAACTTCCTCGAAGTTCACGGGGCCGGTGCCGATTTCCTTTTCGTCCTTCAAATGGACGGTGCGAATCCGGCGGCCTTGCTCGCGGATGAAGTCCGCGGGGTTTTTTCCGCCGACCTGGATCCAATAAACATCGGCCTGGCAGCCCAGGTCGCGCGGCGCGGCGGCGTCGAGCATCCAATCCAACACGCGCCGGCCATCGACGATCGCGAGTTCCGAGGCGTGGTTGTGGAAGGCGAACTGGATGCCATGGGAACGGAACGTCGCGCCGAGCGCGCCAAGTTCCTCGCCGAGGCGCGTGCAGGCGGCGCCGGAATGATAGTGCCCGGGCGGCCACCACGGACAGGTCATGTGCCGGGTTCCGAGCAGCAGCGCCTCGTCGATGCACTGGTTCAGGTCGGCGCGCAGCTGGGTGATGCCCGCGTGAATCCCGGCGACCTTGAGCCCGGCGGCGTCGAGCGCGGCTTTGGCGCCCTTGGCGTCGGTGTTGCCGAAGCCGGCGATTTCAACTCCCGCGTAACCCATCCGCGCCACATCGCCCACGGTGGCGGCGAAATCGCGCGCGGTGTCGTTGCGCACGGACCAGAGTTGCAGGGCGATGGGAATTTTTTTGCTCATGGGGAAAGGAGGGAGCCGCCAAGCACGGCAAGGAGGGAAGGGAAGTCAACGTTGCGGAAGAAGCGAAAGCGGGGGCTCCAAGCTCCAATGAAACTTCGAAATGTCCAATCGCCTGCCGGGGTTTCATTGGAGCTTGGAGCTCTTTGCCCGCCCCGACATCCTGGGGCGCAATGAAGTCCTCCATTCTCGCGCTGCTCTGGCTCGCCGTCGCCGCCGTCGCCTCCGCCCAGGTCGGAACCGACGCGCCGCTTCACCTGAGCAAACCCGCAGCCCGCGCCGAACTCGTGGCGGCGGTCAACGTGCAGCTGGGATATTTTCGCGCGGGCGACTGGGAGCACGCTTACGGCTGCGCGTCGAAAAATTTCCAACAGGTCATGCCGCTCGACACGTTCGTCGAGCTGATCGGCACGAAGTATCCGCTCGTGTGGAAAAATACCCGCGCGGAATTCGCCCCGTCGCGCGACAACGGCGTGATCGCCGTCGTGCCCGTCCGCGTGTTTGGCGAGCGCACGAGCGAGGCTTACAACTGGCTCCTCGTGAAGGAAGGCGGGGCGTGGAAGGTCACGGGCGTGGTGCCGCAGCCGATTTCCGGCGCGTAGGCCAACCACGCGCGCCACTTTCCCATCGGCGTTGACTCGCCCGGCGGGGACGTGTGAATCGCGGGCGTGATCCATCGTTTTTCCCCCGCGGCCCGCTGGGCGCTGGTTTTGCTGGTTTCGATTCTCACGGTCCGCGCGACGGAGCCGGAGAAGGAAAAAATTCCCGAGGCGGATTGGCCGGATGTCCGCGAACGAACCTTCACTGAGGTCTGGCAAACGGTGAACGACACGTATTGCGATCCGACGTTCGGGGGCGTCGATTGGGCGGCCATGCGGGTGAAATACCACGCCAAGCTCGCCGATTCCACGGACAAGGCGAAGTTGCGCGACCTTCTCCAGTCGATGCTCAACGAACTCCGCCGCACCCATTTCGCGATCCTGCCGCGTGAAGCCGCGGTGTTCACGCCGGCGGAGCGCACGCGCATCGGGACCGTCGGCGCCACGTTTGCGCGCGTCGAGGGCCAGATCGTGGTCGCAAAGGTTCACCCCGGTTCGCCCGCCGACCTAGCGGGAATCACCCCGGGACAGGTCGTGCTCGGCGTGAACGGTTTTACGATGGCCCAGTTGGGCAGCTGGCTGACGCAGGCGGGAATGTCGGAGTCGCGCAGCTCGTTTTACCTCGCGAACTATGTGACCGGCTGGCTGCGGCGCCCGGTCGGAACCGAGGTGCAGCTCGCGCTGGCCGACGCCGCCGGCGGCGCGAAGGAAGTGAAGCTGACCTGTGCGCCGCACGACGGCGCGTGGTCGGAGCCGCTCGGGAATTTTCCCTCCCTGCCGCTGGAGATGACGACCACGCGTGCGCCGGACGGGCTCGCTTACCTCAGTTTCAATCTGTTCACCCCGTCGCTGATGAAAGGCGTGCGGACGTTCCTGCGTTCGCTTCAACCGGGTGACGGGCTCGTGATCGACCTGCGCGGGAACGGCGGCGGTGTCACAGTCATGGCCCCGGGCATCAGTGGCTGGCTGACGACGAAGGAATTTTCCCTCGGCGGCATGTCGCTGCGTCAGGGGTTCATGTCGTTCGCGGTGTTTCCGCAGGAGAAGGCGTTCACGGGCCCGGTCGCGATCCTCATCGACAGCGGGTCGGCGTCGACCAGCGAAATCCTCGCCGCCGGGCTCCAGGAGGAAGGCCGCGCCCGGATCTTTGGCGAGCGCAGCGCGGGCGCGGCGCTGCCTTCGTCGTTCAAGACCCTGCCAATGGGGGATCTTTTCCAATTCGCGATCGCCGACATGAAGACGCCGAAGGGCAAAGTCCTCGAGGGCGAAGGCGTCGCCCCCGACCAGGACGTGCAGCGCACGCGCGCCGGGCTCGCGGCGGGTGAAGACCCGGTGCTCAGCGCGGCGAACTCCTGGCTCGATCGTGAGCGCCATGCGGCGCCCGCCAATGCGGCCGGTGCCGGAACCCCGAAGATCCCGGCGGAATCGAAGCCAAGATAAATTTCCCATGATGCGCTTTTTTTTCCGCGGCGCCGCGGCGCTGGTTTTCCTGGGCTTGGTCGGATGCGTGAGCACCCCGCCCAACCCGGTGGGCGCAAGCAGCAGCGAGTCCCGCGCCGCCGACGCGATCATCGATCGCTGGATCGAGGGCCTGGGCGGCGAACGCGCGATCCGGAAACTCGCGAGCCTGGAGACGCGCCAGTCGTTCCAGTTCGACCCGGGCGCGCGTAAGATGGAGATCCACATGCGCAAGGTCGCCTCCGGGAATTATCGCTTCGAAGGGAACCTCAGCGGCGTCGGCGAACTGGCGGAAGGTTTCGACGGACGGACGGCCTGGCGGGAAAATCCGTCGTTGGGCTTTGGGCTGATCCCGACGCAGGAACTGATCAACACCCTGCAGACGGACGACTTCCTGCGCCCGCTGAAGACCCGTCTGATGTATCCCAGGCGGCGGAAGGTCGCGGATGAAACACTCGGGGGCAGGAGCTTTCAGGTCCTCGCGATGGGTGGCCGCGACGGGGTGACAGAGAAGTGGCTCTTCGCCGCCGATACGGGCCGATTGATGCGAGTGGAACGACCGCCGTTGAATTCCGCCGGAACGCCGATCGTCATGGAATATTCCGACTATCGGAAAGTCGGCGAATTTGCCTACGCGTTTGGGACCGAGCGCACCGAAGGGGCGAACAAGATCACGATGCGCTACGCGAGCGTCAGGCCGAACGTGCCGATCGACCAAAAAATTTTCACCCCGCCCGCCGACCGCATGCGCGAGGCCAAGGAGGTCGAACGCATCCTGGCGAAGCATCTGGACGCGATCGGCGGGATCGAGCCATTGGCGCGGATCAGCACGCGCGTGATCACGGCCAGCGTCGAGGTGACCACCTCCGGAATAAAGCTCCACACCACCATCACGCAGAAGCGGCCGAATTTGATCGTGAGCGAGCAGGACATGCCGGGCATGGGGCGTTCCTCGCAGGGATTTGACGGACGGACAGGCTGGTCGAGCAGCGACATGCAGGGCTATCGGACGTTGGCCGACGCCGAGCTTCAATCGCTGGTGAGCAATTCGGATGTGCGCGTCGATGCCCAGCTGCGTGAGCGCTGCCCGATGCGAACTTTGCTGGGCGAGCGGGACGTCAATGGCCGCCCGGCCTACGCGATCAAGCTGGCTTCACTGCAGGGCGTCGCGGGCACGTATTTTTTCGACAAGGAGAATGGCCGGCTGGTGCGGATCGAATCGGTTTTCAATGTCGGCCCGCAAAGCAACCTGCGCGCGGCGCTCGACTTTTCGGATTTCCGGAACGTCGAGGGCGTCATCATGCCGTTCGTAACCACGATGACCAACCCGGCGATGCGGACGGTCACGACGCTGGAGTCGGTGAAAGTAAACGTGCCCGTGGACGACGCCATATTTCGCCCGCGGAAGGACGACTGAGTTGGTCCCGACATCGCATCGCCGATCCCTGACTCGCTCCCCCGTCTCCTCTCGGATTCGGGTCCATTCGCGGTTTTAGAACCGGCGTCGGTTGGAAACCGACGCTAAGGTATCACATCGGTTCCAGCGTGACGCGGGTGTGATCGGGATCGTCGAGCTCGGTCGTCTGCTTGACCCGGATCGTGCCGGCGGTGAATCCGGTCAACCCGATGGTGGCCCCCGCTGGCCGCTGCCGGGGGTGACCCCAGGTGTTGGCTGCGACGTGGTGGTGGTAGCCGTCGGCGGCCATGAAAACGGCTTCCTCGTAATTGTCCTGGCGGACGGCGAGGCCAACTTCGGTCGTATAGAAATTCCGCGCGGCTTCGAGTGCGCTGACCCGGAGATGAATATGGCCAAGCCGCGCGGTCGCGAGCGGGGCGGCCGGCGGCGGGGTGGGTCGTTCAAGCAGGAGTGCGCGGTGATCGACCGGGCGCGTCACCATCGCGATGCGATCGCCGGAAACCGGCCACTCGCGGCGCGGGCGATCATAGTAGATTTCGAGGCCGTTGCCGTCCGGATCGGTGAGGTAAACGGCTTCGCTCACGCCGTGGTCGGAAAGGCCCTCGATCGGCTGGTGTTTTTCCACCAGCTGCGCGAGGACGGCGGCGAGCGCGGGTCGGTCGGGCACCAGGATCGCCACATGGAACAACCCGGCCACGAGCTCGGTGGGTTCCGCGGCAGCCGGATTTTCCGTGAACGTGATCGCGGGAGCGGATTGCGCGGAAAAGCGGAGCGTGAGGGTGGCGGGATCGGGCTGCTGGGCGATGAAGCCGAGGGTGTCGCGATAGAACGGAAGCAGTTGGGCGAGGCTGCGCGTGACGAGCGCGACATGGCGAAGGGCGAAGGTTGGGGTGTTCGGCATGGTGGGTAGGGCGAGGTCTTGGACCCGCCTTCCGAGGGGAGTCGGAGCAGGCGGGCTGCCTGCGCTACGCGAAACGCAAGCCACGGAGAGGCCGAACGCAAGCGGGGCCCGACCTCAATGCTCGCCGTCCAAGTCGCCGGGTTTCAGCAGCGGCATGAAGAGCGCCTTGTTGGCCGATTTCATGTACGCCTCCTTGGCTTCGATGGTGTTGTCCTTCACCCGCGCCATCAGGCTGTTGTCCATCGTGACCATGCCATCTGCACCGCCGGATTCGATGATCGAGCGGATGTTCGCAATCTGGCCGCTGCGGATCGTGTTCGGCAGCGCTTCGTGCGTGAGGAGGATTTCGTGCACGGCGCAGCGGCCCTTGGGAATGCGCTTGCACAGCAGCTGGGCGACGACGCCGGCGAGGCAGCTCGAGAGCATCACCCGCACCTGGTTCTGCTCGTCGGCGGGAAACGTGTTGATGATGCGGTCGATCGTCTTCGGCGCGTTGTTCGTGTGGAGGGTCCCGAAGACGAGCATGCCCATCGAGGCACAGCCGAGCGCGAGCTTGATGGTTTCCATTTCGCGCATTTCGCCGAGGAGCACGATGTCCGGGTCGTGGCGCATCGCCCCTTTGAGCGCGGCGGCAAAGGAGTCGGTGTGCTCGCCGACTTCGCGGTGGACGATCATCGACTTCTTCGCCTGGTGCACGAACTCGATCGGGTCCTCGATCGTGATGATGTGCTTCGCGAAGTTCGCGTTGATGTAGTCGATCATCGCCGCGAGCGTCGTCGACTTGCCGGACCCGGTGGGGCCGGTGACGACCACGAGGCCTTCATTGAGATGGCAGAGTTTTTTGAGCGTCTCGGGCAGCTTGAGGTCGTCGAACGACTGGATCTTCGCCGGGATCTGCCGGAAGACCGCGGCCTGGCCCCAGTGGTTGTAGAGGAAGTTGCCGCGGAAGCGGGCGACGCCAGGGATTTCGTGCGCGAGGTCGAGGTCCTTGCGGTCGAGGAAATCCGCCCAGCGGCGCTCGGGCACGATTTCCTTCAGCAGTTTTTCCATCGTCGCCGTGTCGAGGGGCTGGTCCCCGATTCCCTGCAGCGTCCCGGAAATGCGCGCCTTCGGGGGCAGGCCGACCGTGAGGTGCAGGTCGGAGCCGCCCTTGTCGAGCATCGTGCGGAGCAGTTGGTCGACAGCAGCCATGGTCAGGAAATTTTCGCGCGCAGCACGCGGTTGGAGATGTTGGCGAGCGCGGTCTCGGGGGTGATTTTCTTTCCCTGCCACAGCGCGAAGACCACATTGTCCATGAGGCACATGCCCTCGCGCACGCCGGTTTCCATCGTGTTGCGCAGGCCCTGGGCCTTGCCTTCGCGGATCAGATTCTGGATCGCGGTGTTATTGATGAGGATCTCGCAGGCGAGGGTCAGGCCCCCCTCGGTCGACGGCAGCAGGCGCTGGCAGACCACGCCGCGGAGGCTCTCGGCCACGCTGGCGCGAATCTGGGTTTGTTGCGAGGGCGGGAAGACGTCGAGCAGGCGGTTGAGCGTGGTGGCCGCATCGCTCGTGTGCATGGTGCCGATGACCAAGTGGCCGGTTTCCGAGGCGGTGATCGCCATCTCGATGGTTTCAAGGTCGCGGAGCTCGCCGATGACGATGATGTCGGGGTCCTCACGCAGCGCGCCCTTAAGCGCGGTGAAAAACGACTTCGTGTGCGGGCCCACTTCGCGCTGCGTGACGTTGCAGCCTTTGGCGGCCTGCACGACTTCGATGGGGTCTTCGACGGTGATGATATGGTCGGTGCGGGTTTCGTTGAGGTACGAAACCATCGACGCGAGGGTCGTGGTCTTGCCCGAGCCCACGGGGCCGGTGATCAGGATGAGCCCGTTATGGTAGGAGAGAAGGCGCTTGAGCGTGTCGATGTGCGCGGAGTAGCCCAGGTCGGCGAGCGTGCGGACCTTGTCCGGGACCATGCGGTAGGAGCCGGCGGCGCCGTTCTTGTGGAACATCAGGTTGACGCGGTAACGATCGGTCGCGCTCAGGGCCAGGGCGTAGTCGTAGTCCTTCGCTTGCAGGAAAATCTTCTTCTGCCCTTCCGAAAGCAGCGCGGTGTTCAGGCGCAGGGCATCGTCGGCGGTGAGCTTGTAATCGGAGATGAACGTGAGCTGGCGGTTCTTGCGGATGAAAGGGCGGGTGCCGGTGGAAAGGTGGAGGTCGCTCGCGAGGTGGCGCGCGGTGGCGCGGAGCAGGCCGCGCAGGCCGGCGGCGAGCGCGCCATCGTCGAGCACGCCGAGGGTGTCGAAATCGAAGTGGGGCACGGGGCCCGCGTTGGTCGCGAGCGAGGCTTTGCGCTGCTCGGCGGTCTGCTTCGGGATGAAGGGTGCGGCGGTGTCGGAGCTTTCGAAGGGATCGCTCAGGGGCGCGGATTTCTGGCCCTTCGCCATCGCGAGCCCGGCGATTTTCTCGAGGGAGGCGACATCGTCGACATGGCCGTCGTCGATCAGCTGCTGGGCAAAGTCGCCGATCTCGGCGGCTTCCCCGACTTTTTTCCGAACGGCGATGCAGTGCTCGCGTTCGAGGAGACCTTGATCGATCCCGAGACGGACCAGCCAGAGAACGTCGTTGTTCATGCGTGAGTTGCCAAGGCCGGTGACGATGGTTGCCGCCGCGCCGCAAGCCAAGCCCTTTGCGGAAGCAGTGCAGGCGGCCCGCCTGTTCCGAAAATAGCGAGTAGCGAGCATGTCCGGAGTGCGGTTGAGCGGGCCTTTCCGGGGCTCCATCCGAGTGGGAATCCAGTCGCAGGCTTCGGAGCAGGCAGGCCGCCGGCGCTACTTCGAAGGTTGCAAACCCTTCCTTTTAGCCGACGCTGCCTCCCTCTAACACTCGCCAATGCTGAAGAAATTTCTGTCGAAGCTGCGCCAAAGTATCGCGCCTTCCAAGTCGTCCAAGTCCGCGCCCGCCGCCGAACATAAGCCTGCCGCCCACGCCAAGCCTCATGCCGCCGCGCGTCCGGAGCGCACCGGGGAGAGCAAGTCGTCGCACGGAAGCCACGCGTCGCACTCGGGGACCTCCCATTCTCATTCGACCGGTTCAACGGACTCGCGCCCGCGTCGCGAAGATCGCGGACCGCGCCAGGACCATGGCCCGCGCAGCGGCGGCGGCGGCGGCGCCGGACGCAGCGGTGGCCAAGGCAGTCGCGAGGGCGGCCACGCTGGACAGTCGAACCAAGCCGGCGGACGCGGGTTCCAATCGCGCTCCGGTGGCTCCGGTGGCCGCGGCGGCCCGCGCGGCGAGCGCGAGCGCCCGATGATCGACAAGACTTTTGACCATCCGCGCACCGTCGATCTCAAGCCGGCGGTCCCGGTGGACGTGCCGAAAATGGACACGGAATTTTCCAAGCTCGGCCTCACCGACGCGCTGGCGTTTGCGGTGCAGGAAATGGGTTATGTTACGCCCACGCCGATCCAGGCGCAGGCGATCCCGGTCGTGCTGAAGGGCGGCGACGTGATTGGTTCCGCGCAAACCGGCACGGGCAAGACCGCGGCCTTTGCGCTCCCGATCATCCAGCGCCTCGGCACCCATGGAAAACTGCGGGTGCTGATCCTCGAGCCGACGCGCGAGCTCGCGCTCCAGGTGGAGGAAGCGTTCCACAAATTCGCGAAGTTCACCGACCTGCGCGTGACGATTGTGTATGGCGGCGTCGGGTACGGGAAACAGACGGAGGATTTGAAACGCGGGATGGACATCCTGGCGGCGACGCCGGGTCGTTTGCTCGACCATTTGGAGCAGGGGAATTGTTCGCTGAAGGACATCGACATCCTGGTGCTGGACGAAGTCGATCGCATGCTCGACATGGGCTTCCTGCCCGACGTGAAGCGGATCGTGCAGAAAACGCCGGCCACGCGCCAGACGCTGTTCTTCACCGCCACGCTGCCGCCGGAAATCGCGTCGCTCGCGGCTTGGGCCCTGCGGGATCCCGTGAAGGTGGAAATCGGTCGCCAGCGTTCGCCGGCGGAAACGGTTTCCCACGCGTTCTACCCGGTCGTGGCTTCGCAGAAGTTCGATCTGCTGCAGCTCCTGCTGGAACAGACGGAATTCAAGAGCGTGCTCATTTTTTCGCGCACCCGCATGGGCGCGGACCGCATTGCGCACCGGCTCCAGGCCAAGGGCCACACGGTCGGCGTGATGCATTCGGACCGGAGCCAGCGCGAACGCATCGAGGCGCTCGACGGGTTCAAGAGCGGAAAATTTGAGGTGCTCGTGGCCACGGACATCGCGGCGCGCGGCCTCGACATCGCGGGCGTGTCGCACGTGGTGAATTACGATGTGCCGGAGAATCCCGAGGACTACGTGCACCGCATCGGCCGCACCGGCCGGGCACTGAAGTCAGGCGACGCATTCACCCTCGTGACCGAGGAGGACGTCCGTGACGCGCGCAGCATCGAGCGTTACATGGGCATCGGCGTGGAGCGGAAAAAGGTCGAGGGCTTCCCCTATATTTACTCGGCGCTCTTCGACGAGAAGGCCCTGGCGGAAACCACCGCCGCAGCTGCGAAGCCCACGAGCCGCCTGCATCGCGGGATGCGACGCTAAGTTCTTGATTGCGGATACCGGATACCGGAAACCGGATAGATTTCAGAATGTTCACCGCGGCCCGTCGATTGTACGACGGGCCGTTTTGTTGGCTGGATTCGAAAGCGGCTAGGCCGCCTCCGTGGCTCGACCAATCCGGTTTCCGCAATCCGCAATCCGCAATCCGTAATTCACCAGCCCGCTCCTTGACGCTTCGCTCGCGCTCTCCGTAGTGTGCGCGCCTTCGCCCCATGTCTTTCAAAATTGCTTTCATTGGCGCCGGTTCGATCGGCTTCACGCGTCGCTTGCTCGCCGACCTCCTCGCGGTGCCGGAATTCGCGAAGGTCGAATTCGCGTTCAACGACATCAACGCGCAGAACCTCAAGATGGTCACCGACCTTTGCCGCAGCGACATCGCGGCGAACGGCTTGGCCACGCAAATCACGGCGACGACCAATCGCCGTGAGGCACTGCGCGGTGCGAAATATGTTTTCTGCGTGGTCCGCATTGGCGGGCTCGAGGCGTTCGCGCACGACGTCGAAATTCCCCTGAAGTATGGCGTCGACCAATGCGTGGGCGACACGCTCTGCGCCGGCGGCATCATGTACGCGCAGCGGGGGATCGCGGCGCTGCTGTCATTCTGCCGCGACATCCGCGAGGTCGCGGCGCCGGATTGCCTGCTGCTCAATTACGCGAACCCGATGGCGATGATGACGTGGGCCGTGAACAAATACGGCGGCGTACGCTGCGTGGGCTTGTGTCACGGCGTGCAGCACGGCCATTTCCAGATCGCCCAGGTGCTCGGGCGGAAAAAGGAGGAGGTCGATGTCATCTGCGCCGGCATCAACCACCAGACGTGGTTTGTCTCCGTGAAGGTCGACGGCAAGGAGCGCACGCCGGATCTGCTGGCGGCGTTTGAGCGCCACCCGGTCTACAAGCGCGAGGAGAAGGTGCGCATCGATATGATCCGCCGGTTTGGCTACTATTCCACGGAGTCGAACGGACACCTCAGTGAATACGTTCCGTGGTACCGGAAGAATCCCGCCGAGATCAAGAAGTGGATCGACATGAGCTCTTGGATCCTCGGCGAAACCGGCGGGTATCTTCGCGTGTGCACGGAGGGACGTCATTGGTTCGAGTCCGAGTTCGGCGGCAAGAAACACCACGAGCCGCTGCGTTACACGCAGGAAAACCGCAGCGAGGAGCACGGCAGCCGGATCCTCGAGGCGATGGAAACCGGGCGGGTTTATCGCGGGCATTTCAACCTGCCGAACCGCGGGACGATCACGAACCTTCCGGAGGATGCGATCATCGAGGCGCCGGGTTTCGTGGATCGCCATGGAATCAACATGACGCAGCTCGGCGACCTGCCGCTGGGCTGCGCCGCGGTCTGCAACGCGTCGATCAGCGTGCAACGGCTGGGAGTCGAGGCGGCCGCGTCGGGCGACGACACCTTGCTCCGCCAGGCCTTCATGATGGATCCGCTGGTGGGCGCCGTCTGCAATCCGCCCGAGATCTGGCAGATGGTCGACGAGATGCTCGTCGCCCAAGCCCCATGGCTGCCGCAGTACAAGCGCGCGGTGACGGCGGCGAAGAAACGACTGGCGAGCGGCCCTCGCGTCAAGACCAAGGCCAACCGCGGCGCCGCGCGCGTGAAAACACGTTCGCTCGCGGAATTGAAGCGGATCGAGAAACAGAACCCGCGGGCAGGACATTAGGAATTGCGGATTGCTGATTTCGGATTGCGGATCGGGGGGCGCACGCGCGCGAGCGGAGATCGGAGGTTTTGGTCGCGTGTGGAAGGACTCGCAGGGCTCGATTCCAGTGCTGGTTTGGCTCTCACCTGCGTTCATCCGTGTGAGCCGTAAAAAAATCAGAGGTTCTGATTCGTGTTCATTGGTGTCCATTCGTGGTTAAACTCCGGTGGTCGGAATGGTCTTCCCGAACCGCGGGCGGCGATTTACATTCTGCGGGATCATGCAACTCGACATTCCGGCCGGCGAATTTGCCGGGTACATTTTCGACCTCGATGGCACCCTCATCAACACGATGCCGCTGCACTATCGCGCCTGGGACCGCGCGATGCGCGAGGCGGGCCTGCCGCATGCGCTGGATATCGATCATTTTTACGCGCTCGGCGGGGTGCCGACGCGCCGCGTGGCGGAACTGTTCGGCGAACACTACCAGCTCGATCTCGATCCCGACGAGGTGTTCGAAGCGAAGGAGGCGTACTTCACCGAGCTCCAAAGCGAGGCGACGCTGATTGAACCGGTCGTCGCGTTCGCCCGCAAAATGGCCCCGACCCATCCGCTCGCGATCGCTTCCGGCGGCCCGCGCGTGATCGTGGAGAAATCGCTGCTGATCACCGGCCTCGCGCCGTTGTTCCAAGTGGTGGTCACGGCCGACGATGTCATCCATGGCAAACCATCGCCGGACATGTTCCTGATGGCGGCGCAGAAAATGGGCGTGCCGCCGGGCCAATGCCTGGTGTTCGAGGACGCCGAGCCCGGCATCAAGGGCGCGCTGGCCGCGGGCATGAAGGTGGTGAGGGTGCCGAGCAGGACGTAGCGATGTTTGACGGGCTGGGGCGAAGCGGCGGTGAGAGGGAGAAAGTTCCAAGCTCCAGTGAAACTTCGCCATTCGGCGAAATCCCGGAAGGAGGGATGCGTTGTCGTAGATCCTGAACCTCTCGAAGGGGAACGACTCCGTGCGCGTTGAGATTTAGACGGAGCCGCTCAGCGCGTTGGGGACAACACGCTCCACCTTCGCGTGCGCGAATTGGCGAAGTTTCATTGGACCTTGGAAGTTGGGGCTTGGAGCTTTTCTTCCGAGTTTTCCCAAGGCTTGAAGCTTCCCGCCGCTATGCTCTCCTGCTGCGATGAAGTTCGAGGAATTGGTCAATCCCGCGGTCCTGACGCAGCCGATCTATGAGCCTGGCAAGCCCATTGAGGAAGTCGCGCGC
This sequence comes from Verrucomicrobiota bacterium, assembly GCA_028293545.1. Classification (GTDB taxonomy): domain Bacteria; phylum Verrucomicrobiota; class Verrucomicrobiia; order Opitutales; family Opitutaceae; genus Opi-474. Next base: position 67,284 of record JAQGOP010000027.1, read on the forward strand.
GAGCTGGGACTCGACCCGGCTGGGATCATCAAGATCGCCTCGAACGAAAACCCGTTCGGCCCTTCGCCGCTCGGGCTCGCGGCGGCGCAACGCGCGCTGCTGCAGGGGGAGCTTTACCCGGACGGCGGCTGTTTCGCGCTGAAGCAGAAACTCGCGGCCAGACTCGGGCTCGCGCCGGAGCAGTTCATCATCGGCAATGGTTCGAATGAGGTGATCGAGTTCCTCGGCCACGCGCTGCTGCGGCCCGGCGACGAGGTGGTCATGGGCGCGCCGGCCTTCGTAGTCTACAAGCTCGTGACGCTGATCTTCGGGGCGAAGGCCGTGGAAGTCCCGCTGGTGAACCATCGCCATGATCTCGCGCGCCTTGCGGCGGCGGTCACGCCGCGCACGCGTCTGGTTTATGTCTGTTCGCCGAACAATCCGACGGGCACGGCGAACACGGAGGCTGAGCTGCTGGCCTTTGCGCGCTCGATGCCGGAGCACGTGGTGACGGTGATCGACGAGGCGTATGCGGAGTACGAGCCGAACGCTCCCGACCTGCGGGCGTTGGTCCGGGAAGGGCGCAAGGTGGTGTGCCTGCGGACATTTTCAAAAATCTACGGGCTCGCGGCGCTGCGCATAGGCTATGGTTATGCGCCGGCCGAGATCGTCGCGTTGCTGAACCGGGTGCGCCAGCCGTTCAATGTGAATGCGATCGCGCAAGCGGCGGCGAGCGCGGCGCTGGACGACCGCGAGTTCACGGAAAAATGTGTGCGGGAAAATCGCGCGGGGATGGCGCAGCTGGAGGCGGGATTCCGCGCCTTGGGCCGCGAGTTTGTGCCGAGCGTGGCGAATTTCATCCTGGTGCACGTCGGCGACGGCGCCGGCGTGTTTGAAGCGCTGCAGCGCCGCGGCGTGATCGTGCGACCGATGAAATCCTACGGCATGCCCGAGTGGCTCCGGATCACCGTCGGCACAAGCGCGCAAAATGAGCGCCTGCTGGCGGAGTTGAAAGCAGCTCTCCGCAAGTAGCGCAGGCGGCCCGCCTGCTCCGTGATCGGGGATCGGAATTAGAAACCAAATTCCGGAATCTGGAATTCGATCTCCCGAGCAGGCGGGCCGCCTGCGCTACTTTTTTGCCGCGGCGCGGCGGAGGCGGTCGTTGATCGCGGTGGCCAGGCCTTCGCCCGGGGCGAGCTCGACATGCAGGCGTTTGAATTTGCCGGCGTCCAATGCCCGCAACGTCGAAAACAGGCGGCGCGCCACGCCTTCGATTTTTCCGTGGAGGTCGAACCAGAAAATATTCCCGTCCAACTCGCCGCGCGGCTTCGCTTGGAAAACCCATGCATCCTTTGCCGTCCCGCGCGCCGCCATCTTCAACGAGAGCCGCGAGCGCAGCGTGACCGGCGTGCGCGGACTGTAGTGCTGCGCCATCAGGCCGGGCGCGACCTGGGCCGATTTTGGCGGGGCGGACGGAGTGCGCCCGCTGCGCACTTTCAGCCCGAGCACCGCTTCGACCTGCTCGCGCGTGATCGCTCCCGGCCGCAGCAGGCGCGGCGAACGCGGTTTGCGCAGGTCGACGATCGTCGATTCCACACCGATCGCGCACGGTCCGCCGTCGAGGATATGGCGGATTTTTTTGCCCAATCCCGTGCGAACGTGCTCCGCGGTCGTCGGACTCACGTAGCCGAATTGATTCGCGCTCGGCGCGGCCAGCGGCACGCCGACGCGTTGGAGCAGGCGGCGAAAAAGCGGATGCGCCGGCATGCGGACGGCGACGGTGGAAAGCCCGGCGGAAACGATGCCGGGCACGCAGTTTTTTTTCGGCAGCACCATCGTGAGCGGTCCGGGCCAGAATTCCCGGGCGAGGCGCAGCGCGGCGTCGTTCGGTTTCGCCACTTCGAAAAGTTGGGTGAGCGAATGAATGTGGACGATCAACGGGTCTTCAACCGGCCGGCCCTTGGCCATGAAAATTTTCCGGCAGGCCTTCGCATCGAGGGCGTTGGCGGCGAGTCCGTAGACCGTCTCCGTCGGCACCGCCACGAGTTCGCCGGCCTGCAGGCAGCGGGCGAGCTTGGCGAGGTTGGGCGGGGTGCCGCGATAGATGCGGGCGATGGAGGCAGCCGGGCTCATTGGGGAGGAGTGAGGGCGGAAGGCGGAAGGTTGAAAGGCTGGAAGGTGAAAGGCGTTTAGCTTCAACCCGGGAGATTGGGAGCAGGCGGGCCGCCTGCGCTACTTGCGGGACCTCGGGGCATAAAAAAGGCCGGAGCCAAGGCTCCGGCCGAAAAGGGGTGCAGGTAAACGCGGCGCTTACTGCGCGAGCAGCATGTTGCGCGAATGCTTGATCGTCTTGGTGATGGCGCGCTGGTGCTTCGCCGTGAGGTGCGTGTACTTGCGCGGGAGGATCTTACCCGTGTCCGTCGTGAAGTTCTTCATCGCGAGCGGCGTGGTGAACGGGATCTCGGCGGGGGTGGGTGTCTGTTGCTTCTGTTCGGTGGTGCTCATGGCGGAAAAGGAGGGGAGACAGTGCTACCGGTGCTGTCCATGTCAACCTGTGATTTGCGCCGACGTAGGGCGCGGTCTCTGACCCGCCTCTGGGGAATGCGGCAGGTGATCGGCGCCAAATTTCGTTTCTGGTGCGGAATCGGAACCTTGATTGCGAAGCGGCCGGGTGCTGCGGGGATTCTCGAAGCAGGTCGCCTAAAGCCTGACGCTTACTGCTTTTCCGCGCCAGGGCGGTATTTCCGGTCGACCTTGGCGCGCTGTTCGTCCGGCAGGAATTGAGTGACGGCGAAATACATCCGCGGGTTTTTCGACCAGTCGAAGCCGTTGCGGTCTTCCAGGAAATGCAGGTAGCCGAGGACGCGCCAGTCCTGGCCATCCAGGTAATCGGGAAGGTTCTCGTCGGTGACCGTGATGACGGGATCCCAGATCACGTCGCGCATTTCCCTTTCTGCGCGGAAAGCCGGCAGGCAGCACAGCAGCGCGGCGAGCCAGCCGAGCCAGCGCGGTTTCAAATCGGGCGAGCTGACGGCCAGGATGACGAGGAGGGCCGGGCCGACGATCGTGAGGGTTTTGCCCATGATCAGTTCGTCGTCGATCGAGCGCGCCACGATGCACGCGATCAGGCCGACGAGCAGTGGAAGCATAAGGTCGAAATGCGCGCGCCAGCGCCGCCACGCGACGAGGGCAATCAATGCGGTGAAAATTCCCGCGCATGCCCAGCCGAGCGGATCGCTCCAGGGCAGCCGGGTGAACGCGTTGCCTGCATCGTATCCGAGCCAGACATAAGGGCTGGTGCCGCCGAAGACTCCCAAGGCGTGCTTCACGGCGGCGGCGGGCAGTTGGGGCTGGCCCGTATCGACTTTCTGGTCGCGTCCCAGGACGACGAACAGGACCGCGGCGAGCACCGTGACGGCGACGATCGCGGTGATGCGTGGCGATGGGCGCGCTTTGAGCAGCGGGCTGAAATCGTGGCGCAAGGCGAGCATCGCCAGCCGCAGCAGCACGGGCACGCCGCCGACGGCAAGGGCGACGTAGATAAATTTCACGGTGTACAGCCCAGCGCAGAGGACGAGGAGGAGCGTCGCGATGGCGATGGCTTCGTTGCGAGTGGGTTTGTCGCCGGGCATTGCAGCGACGCCGAGGGCCAGCGCGGTGAAGAGCCCGGTGATGGATCCGCCGAAAAACCCGGCGATCCACGGCAGGACGATCAGGGGATGAAACAGGAGGACAAACGCCGGCACGAGGGCGAGGGCCCAATATTTGACCCGGAAAATTTCCGGCTGCAGCCCGAGGGCCATGACGAGGCTCGAGAGGACGACGATGGGAAACGCGAGATAGGCTTCGGTGATGGAGAGGCCGGTGGACGCGGCGAGGCAGGCGAGGGCTTCGTAGGTGAGCGGGCGGTCGCGGATGTCGAGGACGTGCCAGGTCCAGTTGAACCGCATCGGGGAGATGCCGATTTCCGGGAGCTGGCGGAAGGAATGGTCCTGAAGCCAGTCCGCGGTGATGACGTAGCCCCAGAGGTCGACGCCGTGGACACCATAGGCGAGAAGTCCGGGAAACCGCAGGAAGGGCGCCGCCAGGAGGACGGTGACGCCCGCGGTGCAGAGGATGGCGACGGGCAGCTGGGGCCCGCGGAGATGTTTGAAGGCGAGGACCAACCCGAGCGCGAAAAAGAGCCAGAACAACGGCCGGGCGGTGTTCGCGGAAATTCCCCCGGCCCAGGTGACGGTGCAGAGAAGGAGAAAAACGCACCAACCGGCGGCCATGGCGACGACCGGGTTTTTCCCCGCGACGAGCCAGGAGCCGATGCTCCAGCAGCACGCGCTCAGCAACAGCGCGACGCCCCAGACCGGCAGCACGGTGGAAAACATGGCCGGCAGGCTTTCCGAAAGTAGCGCAGGCTTCCAGCCTGCTTCGGAAGTACCGCCGACGGCCCGCCCGCTCCGGCAGCAACGAGCACATCGCGCCCAATCAATTTTGAAAGGGACACCCAGCTCAAACTCTGCTTTTGGAAGTCCAGCGCTGTGACGTCGAGTCACCCTCGTCCGAGCAGCCTGCGTCCCCATAGCTCAACTGGATAGAGCAGCGGTTTCCTAATTTGAACAGGCACTTTGGCCTGAATCCTCTGCAATCATACTGAGTCGAGTTTCACTCGTAGATTCGCAGTTTTCTAGAACCGCGCCTCACCTGGAGTCCTCCAGAATCCGCCTAAATTTTTGGCACCAAGTTACTAAACAGGTTACGCTTTTCCAACCTTGAATTGAGCCGCGCCTCAGCGCGTCGGCTCAGTAAGTTGGTCCGGCATTCCCTTCAGTGACACGCGAATCGCTCGGCCGGCCTCCTCAAGGGCCTCCTTGGGAGGTTTTTGGCTGTAATTCTCCGGAAACTTATGACCGAACCCATCGTTCTTGAAACGCGGGATAACATGAAGGTGAACGTGGAACACCTCTTGTCCGGCAGCCTCGCCGTTCGCCAACATCAAATTCACTCCCTCGCACCGTAGGCACTCGTCTTAAGAGCACGGCTCAGTCGTTGTGCTGCGGCGAATATCGCGGCTCCGACCGGCACTGACAATTCTTCCAAATCCTGAGCATGCATGAGTGGTACGACGAGGACATGTCCGGTGTTGACAGGCTGAATGTCCATGAACGCAGCTACCTGAGTGTCCCGATAGACAAATGTCGCAGGGATCTTGCCGGACAATATATCACAGAAAACACAGCTCATATTTTTGTCGCCGAGACGTTGAGGTCAGCTACCCGTCGGCTGGGTTGGCTGATGGGATTGGTTAGACGCTCGTTCCATTCAAAAGTGGGTGTTCGTTTCGCCGCTAACGCAAAAGCCAAACCGGCGATACAGTGATTGCACGAGATTGATCCTCAGGACCTCAAGTCGAATAGGGACAACTCTGTAGTCAGCCTCCTGTTACTAAAACGGGTTACACTTTTCCAACGTTCGAACTCAGCCACGGTGGGTCGGCGCCATTGGGTGCGGCGGCTGGTTCGACTTTTCCTCCAGAGACAAGATATCATCCAGAGACTTACGACTTTTCGTGGATTTCCACTCCGCGTAGCTTTCTTCGGGCCATAGCACTGATCGTCCATGCACGCTTCCGAGACGCCAACTCATCCAAGGACTACCGGCGCGCTCAAAAACGAAAAGGTCTCCTTCCTTTCTGATTGTGCCGGTCACCGGTGGTGTCGGCATTTCCGGTAGCGCGTCAGTGAACCATTCGTAGGTAAATTCGGTGCCTCGCACTTCAATATATGCGCCCGCATACACAATCTTCCCGAAATGAGGGATGTAGCGGCCCTGTGGAATATGGCCCGCATCGGTGACGATTCTAGGCGCCGAACTACAGCCAGTCACTATTGCGAACAGTAATGCGAAGCTTGGTAAGGCTGCGTTCATCTTTCTTCTGCCGAACGTTAGAGATAACCCACGTCGCGCCGTGGTGTTGGATCTGGCGGCTTGTTCGACCCTTTTCTCTTTCCAAAGGAGCGGAGCAAACTGCCAACGACAGCCAAAAACACCGCGCCAGCCAACTAACCCTCGGATAAGGTACACCACCGTACCGGAGCCCACGCATCGCTCCGCCAAATCAGCAAACATAGGATGGTAGACAGGACTGCGACGGATTAGAAAATCATTACGGCCAAATGCGCTCACTTTCTTTCTTTGGCTAGCCTCTTTCGTCATCTTAAGTCCATAAAAGACTGGGATAGGGTGGATGACTGCGCATCGGGATAATTCTTATGGAGGTAATCTTTCAGGAGGTGTGCCATTTCTTGGGTATCAGCATCGCGCGAAGATGAGACAGGGAGAAAAGTGATTTCGTAACGGTCACCTCTGAGTGCCTCGGTAGCCCACATGCCACCAGAATACTTAAAAACTATTCCTTTGAACCACTTCTCCCATACCGCGACGACCTTGCTGCCGTCTTCGGAGCTGTAACGCATCTTTCCGAACTCCGAATCAGGCTCGACGAGGGTGAATCCGTGCTCTCGCCAGAATGGAGCTAAATCGACCGACTTTGGGGCGTGTCCTGGCGCAGCGCTCGCAGTCATCGAGATGGTGTGAATGTGCGAACATGAGGCGAGGAAGCAGCACAGAAACGACAACACGATAACAAGGTACAGCTTCATTGGCTACAGCATATCCAAGTATGGATGCGGCTTCGTCGCATGCAATTGCAGAAAACTGGCCATCTCATCAAAGGGATCTAAACTTAGACAGCTACACGGATATGCCGTTTCGCCATATGATCGTGTCCCGTTCGTTGTTGTAGGTGGATGCGGCAATGCCTGCGCCACGTTTGGCGGCCCACTGTTCGCAGTGGGTTGTCGTGATATTGCGGACCGGAGTGGAGCCCAGGTGCGGGAGGAGTTGGTCGATGCTCGTTGCCCGACGACGTGCGGACGACTCTTTGAGCTGTGGGGTGATGGATGTGAGCCAGTGCGTGGCGACCTCAGCGAACGTCAAGTTGCTGCGGGATTTCGCGTGATCCAAGCGCCCAACTTTCTGGCGAAACTCCGACAGGGTCCGCCCTGCAATTTACGGTCCGTAATCCTAAGCGAACGGCGATACTGCTTGCCCGCACTTTTCACCAAGCCGTAATACTTCCGCGATGACGAATGACAGCAAAGGTACTCTGCCACTTTCTGAAACGCGCTCGGTTTCGGCGTTTCGGAGGCTAGTCTTGGCTCCTTCGACATGCCAATATGGCAGAGTGACAAAAGCGGGTTTGAATCATTGATAGTAAGCATTTAGTCCCCATAGCTCAACTGGATAGAGCAGCGGTTTCCTAAACCGTAGATTCCGGTTCAAGTCCGGGTGGGGGCACCACTCTGATTCAGACGCGAACTCCAACCTCGATTAGGAAAGTTTTCGTATTAGTGGTCAAAGTAGCGATTTCCGAAAGTCGGTTTTCCAATCGAGGCCACTTTGGTTCGCATCGGAATCCTGCAGAGGTCTGATTTCTCCCACAGCGTACTGCAATTTTCGGAGTACCCTCGGAAATTTTAAGTCCAAGCGGAGACCCCAATGACCCTAATGGAATGACTGAAAGCATCCGTCTTCTCTTTGGGGCTCCAGAAATTTTCTGCCTATCCGGGCTTTCCGCCCTCGGAGCTCAGTATTAAGGTCACCGAATTCGCATCTGAATCCCGTAGAGGGCACCACCGCCCCGAAAGTTAAGAACTTTCGGGACGATCGTTAAAACGAAGCGTAAAGGGCGGAGACCGAGCAGCAATACTTGCGAGATGGTTTTTGTAAGGGCCGGATCGAATGGGAAACTTAATATTGTGGCTGCGACGATGATGGGCTTTCGTGTTTTCTTACGTTCCCAACCCCATGAACTGGCTCGAGACATTTTGGCGTGACGTGCGGTTCTCCGCCCGGTCGCTTCGTAAATCCAAGCCGTTCAGTCTAGCGGTGATCATTACCTTGGCGCTCTGCATTTGGGGCAACACCGCGGTGCTATCCGTGCTCTACGGGCTCGTGATTAAGCCGCTGCCTTTTCCCGACGCCGATCAAGTCGTCGACGTGTACAATTCGCGGCCCAAAGCGGGCCAGATGGTGCTCAACGTCGGGATCCCGCAGTATCTCGACTACAAGAAGAACGCGGATCTCTTCTCCTCCGTCTCGATGTGGACGGGCTGGATGTTCAACATCGGGGAAGAGTCCGGCACCGAGCGCTACGTCGGGATGAAGGTCACGTCGGAATATTTTACGGTCCTGGGGTTGCCGCCTTTGCTGGGGCGGTACTTCACGCCCGACGAATGCGTTCCCGGGCATGACAACGTGGCGGTGGTGACCCAGTCCTACTGGGAAAAGGAATTCCATGGTGACGCAAAAATCGTCGGCCAACAGGTAAGGCTTTCGGGGACCCCCGTCACGATCGTCGGCGTCCTGCCGCGCAGCTTTGAACAACTGACCACCGCCCCGGTGCTGATGATGCCGTATGTTTGGCGGCCCGAACAGGAGGACCCGCGACGGCGGCTCAACGCGTCGAGCTCAATTACCGCCCGTATCAAACCGGGCGTGTCTCACGGTGCTGCGCTCGCGCAGCTGCAAACCCTCGAGGACCGAAACCGCGACACGGTCGCCGATCCCCAGCTGCGTGAACACATGTACGCCGGCGGCCATCGGATGGGCCTCATCCAGCTTCGGGCCCAGCAAACCGAGAAGATCAAGGACGGCCTGCTGCTCCTGCAGGGCGGCGCGGCGTTCGTGCTCCTGCTCGGGTGCGTGAATGTGGCGAGCCTGATGCTCGCCCGCGCCAACGGCCGTGCGGCGGAATTCGCCGTGCGCCAGGCGCTCGGGGCAAGTCGCTGGATGCTCGCGCGCCAACTGCTCACCGAGGCCACGCTCCTCGCCCTGACCGGCGCGACGATCGGGCTCGGCTTGGCTTGGGCCAGTCTGCGCGTGATCAACCGGTACACCGATGCGATCTCCTATGGCATCCCGCCCGTGCGCGTGGACGGCGGCCTGATCGCATTGACCCTGCTCGTGTCGTTCATCGTCGCGCTGCTGATCGGCTCGCTCCCCCTCCTGCAGATCTGGCGCGCGGGTCCGCTCCAGGGCGCGATTCAATCGGGGACGCGCGGCGCCTCGAGGGGCGGCGGCATTCGCGCGCTGAGCGGCCTCCTCGTGATCACGCAGGTCGCGCTCGCCCTCCTGCTCCTGGTGGGCGCCGGACTTTTGCTCCGCAGTTTTTCGAACGTCATGGCGATCAGCCCGGGCTTTGATGCGCGGAAGGTGATCCATGCCCGCATCGCCTACGATGGGTCGTACACGGACCCGGCAAAGTTGCAGGGCCTGCAGGACCGTCTCCTGGAAAGGATGCGCGAGATTCCCGGCGTCGAATCGGTCGCGTACTCGGACCGGCTGCCGGGCTTCTCCGACGTGAATCCCATGACGCTCCCGATCCGCGGAATGCCGGCGGGACACGATGGGACCTACCCCATGGCGGCGGGGTATCGCGTGTCGCCGGAATATTTCCCGACGATGGGCATCCGGCTGCTCGAGGGGCGCAATTTCACGGCCGCCGACCAACGGCCGGGTGCCCGCTGGGTCGTCATCGTCGATCGGAAATTCGCGGAGCGCTATTTTCCGCATCGGAGCCCCCTGGGTGAAACCTTCACCTTCGGCCCGCCGAATCAGAAACCCGAGGAATCGCCGGTCATCATCGGCGTGGCGGAGACGGCGCGGGTGAACGGCTTGGAGGACAAGAACCGCCTGCCCTACGTTTACATCACGTACAACGACTCGCGCGGCGGGCTCTCGGTCGAGCTACGCACCAATCGCAGCTTCGCCGACATCATGCGGGAAATTCGCCAGCAGGTGAAAAAGGTGGATCCCACGCTGCCCATTTACCAGGCGATGACGCTGCAGGACCAGCTGGACAAAGCGTCAGCCAATCGCCGCGGCGTCCTCTGGTTGCTCGGCATTTTTGCCGGCATCGCGCTGCTCCTTTCGGCGGTGGGAATCTACGGCATGCTGGCTTACGACGTGACGCAGCGCACCCGGGAGATCGGAATTCGCGGGGCGATCGGCGCCACACGCGGCCAAATCATCGCGCTGATCCTGCGACAAGGTTTGTCGAAAGCTGGGGTCGGCCTTGCCATCGGCCTGGCTGGGGCGTTGGCGCTCAGTCGGATGATGGGGAGTCTCCTCTACGAGGTGCAGTCCAGCGATCCCTTGGTCTTCAGCGTGGTGGCGGGACTCGTCGTCCTCGTCGCGTTTGTCGCCAGCTGGCTCCCCGCGCTTCGCGCCGCCAAGGTGGACCCGATCGTGGCACTGCGGTATGAGTGATTCCCTCAACCACCCAGTCATCTGTTCTCTAACGCTCTAAGCGGTACGGTAAACGGCCAAGTTACGTCAGATCGGCTCATTCATAGGACGGCAGGACCGCCGAGATTTGCTCGTTGGGCTGCGTGATGAAATACACCGTTCGAGGCACGTGAATTTGGGTTTACCGAACTCTGTGCTCAAAGCACCGAGCGTCGATTCATGGCTCAGTCTTACTTGTTCTTAACCACCGTCGGTGTGCCGACCTCAACCTGACCATTGGGAACGGGGCGGAAAACGCTGTCTTCTTCTTCCTTGGTCACGGCGTCGAAATAAGCGGAGCCAGCGGCGAGCATTTCGCCGGAAAGGAGGTTGAGATCACGATGTTCGGGATCGTCGACGACCATCGTCGTAATCCAGAGGCGCTTTGGCTTCTGGATCGTCTTTGCAGGATAGGGCCATGCGGTGACGATAATGCAGAGCTTCTCCGCTTCGGCTTTTTGAACTTTCGCTTCAACGCCGTTTTCATGGAGACGCATCACCAAGCCGGCATCGGCCATCGAGATCGTCTGGATGGGCGCTTCGTCGATGACGGTGCGGGTGGCACCGGGCGGACCTGAGCCCGGACCGCCGCCGTTGGACTCGCCGCCGGTAAAACGACCGCCGTCGGAACTGGGCATTTCCGTATACTGCGCGCCACCGAGGAAAGGATTGCTCAGCCAGCTCCGGCCGTATTGCACGGTGATCAGGATCTGGGGTTTTGCGCCTTTGGCGGGCTCGGTGAAGCCGCGCAGGTTCAATTCGTGCTTCACCTGGTCATAGAGCAGCCGGGCGTCGACTGGCCGGACGAGCTTGTCAGGTTGCTTGATGATTTCGACGGACAGGATTCCGTAAATTTTCGGGTGGCGCCCGCCGACTTCCTTGCCGGCCTTGCCATCCATCACGCGCGAACGCACGCCGACTTCGAGATTGTCGAGCTGATCAGCGCGAACGAGGCCGGGCGCCGCGACGAGGGCAAGCACCGGCAGGAGCCAGAGCGAAGAAGAACGTGTGAAGCTTTTCATGGGGAGGGATGAATTGCCTGCCTCCCCTAGTACAACTAGGAAAGAGGGATTCAAGGACAATCCTCGCTTGAAATATGGGGGCTACACGTAGCGAACCGGAGTCCTTCGTCTGGACGGGTGTGCCGCGATGGTTCGTAACCAACTGGGGACGAAATCTGACGCTGATTTTCGACGGCGACACAGCGGTTTATGCGCGACCAATGGAGATGTAAGGTGCTTCTCCGGCCGACCCGCTTTGCGAACGAGTGGGCAAACAGCTAAGGGTGCAAGTCCCTGGGTCTACTCGACTGGTTTGTGATTTGACGGTGCGGCCCATGCTACTTCTCTCTCAGGGAATGAAGCGAATCTACGTTATTCTTGTGGCGCTTGCCGTCCTGTTGCCGATGTCTGCCGCCGAGCTCGATAGCGTGCCGGTCCTGACTTTTCAGGTTCTTCCGAAATATCCGCTTGAGATGTATCAGAAGGGATCTCCGGGCGAGGTGGTTGTCGACTTCGTGGTGGATGCCAAGGGCTACGTCAGAAACCCCTACGCGGTGAAGTGGAGCCATCCCGGATTCATACCGGCCGCGCTCGGAGCGGTCAGCCAATGGCAATTCAAGCCGGGGATGAAAGGCGACAGGCCGGTCAATACGCATATGCAGGTTCCGGTTATATTTACTTTGGATCCCGATTTGGATCCCGGCCAGGTGACTGAACCAGAAATGTTATATAACCTCGGAGTCTGGTTTATGACCGGCACGGGCCGACCAAAGAGCGAGGAAAAGGCGTTTGCTTGTTACCGTCGTTCCGCCGAGCAAAATTTTGCGCAGGCGGAGTATGCATTGGGTTTGATGTATGCTAATGGACGCGGCGTGCCGAAGGACCCGGCGGAAGGGTTTCGTTGGTTTCTCAAGGCGGGGGAAGCGAAGTTTGGTCCGGCTCAATGCGAAGTAGGCATGGCTTACGCAACGGGGGAGGAGGTGCCAAAGGATTTAGCCGCAGCCGTGGCGTGGTATCGAAAATCGGCGAAGCAAAAATTTGCCCGCGCGCAATATCTCCTCGCGATTCATCTCGATACCGGCGCGGGAACGCCGATTGATCTCAAGGAAGCAGCCAAGCAACTCGAAGCCGCAGCCCGTCAGAACTTGGTCGCGGCCCAAGTGCTGCTTGGCCAGTGGTACTGCGTCGGCGAAGCGGTGCCGAAAGACATGGTTCGTGCGCACGTCTGGTGGTCACTCGCTGCCTTTACGGGCAATGGAACGGCGAAAGAGAATCTAGCGCAGATTGAGCGTGAATTGAGCTCTGCCCAAAAGGCCGATGCTATCAAACTGGCCGCGGCCATCTCAGCGGCCTTCCAGGCGACGCCGCAGTAATTCTGACACCGCCGGGCCGATCGTGGGGGTCGATCCTGGAAAGCTGACTAGGGTCTGTCCTATTTCAGACCCTGCACTTCAGTCACAGCCGAATATGAGAGGATCGATCCCCTCAAATTGCGGTGCTACGCGGAGCATCTCCCGGAAGACTTTCAAGTTCCATCCATATTCCGAGGAAGCGCTTCCGGGCTGTCTTGGTTAGCCGTGAAGCTGCGAGAAAAGGGTGGCGCATCAGAGAAGTCGTAGTGGAATCACAGTTGAAGCCTATGAAGTTCAGCGGATTCCTCCTGAAAGAAAGCCTCGAGGATTTGGAGATTCTTGAGGCGCTCACGATCACCCAGGTTGCAGCGTTGCCGTGTCCCGAGCACATGAGGTCCGACGATTTGCCGGCGGTCTGGACCGGAGTTAATTTCGAAGGAGAGGCCGCTGCGGCGCAATCGATCGCCGATCGACTGAGCCAGGCGCTGAAGGCGCGAGCTTGGTTCTGTGACCTCCACACCGATCGGGACAATTGGCTGATTTTCTCTGGGCAGGTGGTGAAGTTTCCGAGGGTCTTGGGGAGCGACCATCAGCCATGGCCCGAAGAGGCCAAGGCGGCCGCGCGTCGAGTCGGCACTCCTGGTTTTTAACCGATCGTGAATAAGAAGGCGCCGGGCCGAGCGCGATTGACCGAGGTTGCAATCTTCAACTCGCCACATTCACCGCTTCTGTCCGGAGCGATGAAGCTCCCCTCATTTGATTTTCCGTGAAACCCACATCAGGTGAGGCATGAACAAATACCAAGCTCTCGCGGCACTCATCATCGATGAAGTCCGCGCAGCCGAAGTGGCCGGCATCGACGAACAGGATCCGCAGGAAGCGGAGGCGCTGGTCCTTGATCGGGTCGAGTCCTTTCTTCGTGAACATATTCATCTCGCCCCTCCGTCCGAGTCGCAGGCCGAATCCCCTGAAGATGATTCACTCTCCGTACCCGATCCAAGTTCGAACCTGAATCTCGGCGAGGACCGTTGGAAGTGGCGGCCCGGCGCTTAACCGCGCAATCACGATAGGACCCGGCCACGCTACTGCGCGGGCGGAACTTCATAGACCTCGAGCAGTGCCACGCCGGTGGAATCGTCTACGCCGCTGGCTTGGACACTGTAAACGCCGGGACGCAGCGTCAGCAGCAGGGCAGAGTCCGCGCTGTCTTTCACGAGCGGGAATGCCCCGACCTGCGCTGCCGTCACGGGAAGTTGCGCCGTCGATGCGCCGGTTTCCCACCCGGTGTTGGAGGCGATGAGCGTCGAGCCCGCGTAGACGCGCAGCTGCGGTTTCTGGAGCGCGCCGTGGACCCCGTACTTGGTGAGACCGGGACCCACGCAACGGATCAACACGGTCTCGGACGCGCCGCCGGCCACGACGAAACCAACAATTGAAATCGCGCTGCCGGTTCCGACGGGCGCGCGTGCGGACACATTCACGAGCCGGCTCGTTGCGCCCAGCGCGTCCGCGTCGTAAATCTCGCCGAGCGCCACGCCGAAACCTCCGGTCGGAGCGCTGAGTTCGGCTGCATACACACCGGCGTCGAGCGTGGGCGCGAGTGCGGCGTCGAGGCTGCCGTTCGGCAGCGCGAAAGCACCCACTCGGTTGGTGGCGGCCTGGATCAGCGGACCATTTCCAGCGCGATCCCAACCGGCGTTGGTCCCGAGCGGTTGATCGCCGGACGTCAGTTTGAGTTGCACGGCGGAAAGCGCGCCTGCGACGCCAAAGGACGTGAGCGTCGGCCCCACGCCGCGGGTGAGCACGCCCTTGCTGCCGCCGGTCACAACGAACCCCACGACCATCGCCTCGGAATCCGTGCCCGCCCCGGCGCGGCAGGAAAGATTGACGAGCTTCGCCGGCATCGCGTCCGGCACGCCGACAAAAACGTCGCGTTCACCCGGCCCGGAACGGCCGCCGACGCCGTAAAGGTTGCCGGCAATATCCGCGCCCGAAACTTCCACATTATAGAGATACGACGCGATGTGATAGAACTGAAGTCCCGGCGGTTCCGCGCCACTCGGGCCAAAGGTTCGCGCCACCTCGCTGCTGCAAACGCAGATTCCAAGGTTCGTGGAAACATAGAGTCGATCGTTGGCGTCGATGGCGAGGATGACGCCTGAGCCAAAATTCGTCGTGGACGACCAGGTTGTCACGGTGCCGTCGGGCGAGACTTGGCGGGTCACGCCGGCGTCGTTGACGAAAGCCGTCCCGGTGCGATCCGCCACGATTCCCAAGATGCCACGGAAACGGGCGACTGCACTCGGACCGTCAATCATTGCGAATTCATAGACCTTTCCGCCCAAGGTTGTGACCAGGCCGTTGGGAGACATGCGGCGGAGAATTATCCGGGCTTCAACGAAGTACAGGTTTCCGGGCCCGTCTGCGGTCATGAAGAGGGGATTATTGATGCGAGCGGCGGACCCAATGCCGTCGACGGCGCCGAATTGTCCTTCGGTGCCGGCGACGACGGTGCGGGGAGCCCCGGTCGGGCCAAATCGAACGATCGTGTTGTTGTTGCCCGCGCCAAAGAAATTCCCCGCGTGGTCGCGGGCGCGGATCGGAATGTCCGTCGTGAAAAGCGTTGTGACGACGCCGGCTGGCGTGATTTTGCGCACGGCGCTGCCGTTGACGTACACATTGCGATCGGCGTCGACCGCAAACACTTCGCCGTCGAACGTGGCGGCTGCGGCGAAACCGTCGGATGCGCCGCGATTCGTCGTGGCGCCGGCGATCGTGCTGACAAATCCATCGGGGCTGATTTTACGGATCACATTTCCACCGGCTTCGGCAACATAGACGGTTCCCGTCGCATCGACGGCGATGCCCGTAGGACCATTGAACCTGGCTTCGCCGCGCATGCCGTCGCGGGTGATGGGAATACCGTTCTCGGCCAGCGACGCTCCGGCCCAGGTGGTGACAAATCCGCCCGGGCTGATTTGCCGGATGGTGGCGCCGTCGGTCACATAGAGCGTGCCTGATTGATCGATCGCGATTCCGCCGGGACCTTGAAAACGAGCCTCGCTGCCTTGTCCGTCGGCGATTCCGGGGTGGCCCGTGATGTTTGGCACTCCGGCCAGCGTCGTCACCACGCCATCCGGCGTGACTTTGCGAATCGTTCCGCCATCGATGACGAAAATATTCCCCGAGGCATCGATCGTCAGTGGCCCGGGGCTGCTAAACCGGGCGGAAGCGCCGGTGCCGTCGACGATGCCGCTGGTTCCAATCACTCCGGCAAGGGTGGTGACGGTGCCGTCGGGCGCGGCCTTGCGGATGGCATTGCTCACGCGGCGGAGGATGCCCGAGCCGAAGTCAGTGCCGTCGCTTACAATCACGTTGCCCGCGCGATCCAGCGCGACCCAGGTGAACGCGGAAAACGCGGCAGCAGCGCCGACGCCGTCAACGGGCTTCACGAATGACGTGGGTCCACCCGCGAGCGGGGCATAGACGCCGGCTGGGGAAATTTTCGCGACTCCGGCGCCGCCGAGGTAGATCGTGCCATCCGCGGCGACGGTTAATCCCATGTAAGGGCTGGTCAGGCGCGTAACCGCATGGGCCGGGTCGAGGGAACCGTTCGGGTTCGTCGTGGCGACAACGGTCGTGACGAGGCCAGCCTTGTCGATTTTTCGAAGTAAACCGTTGTTGCCGTCCGCGACGAAGAGATTGCCCGCGCCATCGAGCGCCAAGCTGCCCGGACGGTTGAACCTCGCCTGGGATCCCACTCCGTCCGCGTCGCCCGCGCTTAGCGGCGCACCGGCGAGCGGAAAAAATGTATAGCTCGACTCGGCCTGTGCGACCATTCCGTCCGAGCATGCAAGCGCGAGCAGGCTCACAAACAACGGGAGAGGACGAGACACTGAGAACATCGGGCTTTGCTGGACTTTGACAGTCCGGGGCACCCGATCCGCTACTGTAGGTCGCGGGAAATCAGCGTCTCCGAGGTGACGACAGTCACAAGATTGAACCGGGGTTCACGCTTTGGCCGATGCGAGCGTGAAATACCCCGGTATTCCAAAGTCGGCTGTGAACTATTTTCGCTTATCTGGTGACTCGACGACGGTCGGTGATCCGACCTCGACGTGGCCGGTGGGAGTCGAGAGCGACACCTCTTCCTCGACTTCGATCGGGCGGTCAAAAAAGGCGGCGCCCGAAGCGAACATTTCCTTGTAGGTGAGGTTCAGGTCACGGTTTTCGGGATCGTCGACAATCATCGTGGTTTTCCAGAGCTGTTTCGGCTTTCCCTTCGCAGGCTTGGGATATTGCCACGCCATCACGTGGATGAAGAGTTTCTCCATATTTCCCTTCTCCATCTTTGCCTGGTAACCGGGCTCATGCTCCTTGTTGAGAATGAGGGCCCATGCACCGGGAATCGTGAGCGACGGCGGCTGATTCGGCGTGTTGGTCGTGGGCGATTCGGAGAAGGAGCCGCCTTCCAGGTACGGATTTTTCAGCAGGCCGCGGCCGTACATCACCGTCAGCACGATCTGCGGCGTCTGATCGCCGACGGCTTCCACGAACCCGCGTTTCTTCAGCACCATGCGGAGTTCCTCGAGCATGGCGGCTTCGTTCACCGGGTTCACCAAGCTCACTCCGCTGGGAGACTGTTTCGCCCCCGCAATGTAGAATAACTTCCCATGCTCGATCACGGGTTTTTTCTTGAACCCTTCCCATTGGTCGACCGACGAACGCACGTCGACCTCGTACAGCGGTGTTGCAATCGCGACCGCTGCTTTCCCCGAGGCCCGGGGCGCGGCGCCGATGAGCAGCGTCGCAACGGCGACGGTGAAACAACGAGAAGCCCGCGACTCGGGCCGACGATTTCCTGCCAGGAGCGAAGTCTTCATTGGAAGGGTGGGGTTGGTGCCTTTCTACTAGACGCCCTACATGAAACGAAGCGCGCCGGGTCCGATGGCGTCAAGCGCGAACCCCGGAAGCCGGACCGGCGCGCAGGGTCAGAAGTCGTCAGTCGGCCGGCGAAGGACGAGGAGAGTTTGCTTCGTGGGGGCCGCTGCCGGAAGCCTGGCTCCAGGCGACGGGATCGGACGTGGGGGCGGTCCGTTTGTTGATCGCCACGGCTTCGTATCGATCCTCGGCGGTGCGCCAAACCTTGATGTGGTAAAACGAAAGTTCTTCGGCTCCGCGGGTGTCATTTATCGAAGCCTTTCGCGTCTGGGCGAGGAGGCGGATGGTCGTGCGGGCGAGCGGGATCGTCCAAGGCGCCTGGGTCGGATCGGCGACCGACGCGGTTCGGTTCGCTTCTTCCTCCACCAGCTCGCCGTTGACAAAGAAGCGCGGATCCTGGGTGAGGGCATGGCAGACTTCGTCGAGTGTCCCGCTGAATTCCGGGACGGCGGATTCGCTGCGCGGGGCGGAAGGCAGTTTTGAAATCGTTCCGCGGAGATAGGTGCGGGCGGGATCGGCACCGCCCGCGCGAAGGCTCGCCAGCGCCCGGACGGTCGGGTCGGGATCGAGGGCGGAAATCCGGAGGAGGAGGTTGTTGTCGGTGATGCGCCCAATGGCTTGCTGCCGGACCGACGACTGGACGGCGAGTTTCGCGATTCGCTCGAGGTTATAGGAATCCGTCACCTTGGCGCCGGCGGCCCTGGCGCACGGAAGGTCGGAGAGGGCCAGCCGCTCCAGCACGTCCTGGTCCTTGAGGGTGTCGATGGCAGCCGAGCGCACGTCGTCGCTGGAGTCGTTCGTCGCAATTTCACCGAGAAGATCCTGATCCTTGAGGCCGCGCACCGCCTCTTGCCGGACGGCAGGGTCCGGGTGCTTCCACTTCTTTTGGAATCGATCGAAGAAGGCCATGGGTGAAGCAGGCACGTTAGCAAATACCGAGCCACGTTATTCCGGTGCAACCCCAGACTGACCCCAGCCTTCGCGCTTCGCGCGATTTCGTTTTCGCGGCGTGCGAAACTCCGATCCCTCCGGACGGCTATGGCCGAGAGCGAGCCGACCGGATTTTTTCCCGCGAATGGCGCGGACTAACGCGGATTCTCACCAGCAGCGTTGCTCGCGGCCCATCCAGTACGCCACCATCCATTGGGCGGGGAACTCCGCGCCAAACAGGTTGGCAAAGGGTTCCATTTCCGACGGGATTTGACCGTCGTCCCAACATTGCCGCAGGCCATTGCGGTCCACCCGCAGCAGGATTTTTCGCGTCACCTCACTCGCGCGAGGATCGTGGCCGTGTTTCTGGGCGAGGATCCCGAGCATGCCGATCGTCAAGGTGTACAGCGTGCGGCCCTGGTAGCCGGTCGGTGACCGCCACCAGCGCAGCGTGGATTGTTTTTTCCCCGCGCTGGGCGGGCTGGCTTCCTCCCAACCCGCTTTCGTCGGCGTGAAAATCTTGTTTCGGGTGTCGTAGATTCCATCAAGTAAAAGGCCCTCGTGGTCCAACCCGCGCTGCGCCGCTTCCCAATAAACCCCGATGTTGCCGATCCAGTCGGCGGCGTTCGCGACGCTGGTCTTGCTCCAGTATTCTCCCAGCCAGGAGTAGTAGAACAGATTCGCATTCAGCTCATAGTTCTGGGTCGGCCACGGCAGCAAGCCGGCGTCGGCGATTTGCCGCACGTATTTGACGGCGTTGTCGCGAAACCGCACTTCGCCCGTGGCATCGAAGGCGGCATGCATGCACGCCAGATATTTCATCGTGCTGGTGTGCGCCGGCTCGACAATGCGCGCCAGGTTCCCGTGGTGATTCATCACCCAGTTGCGGCGCAGGTAATAATCGCCGTGATCCAGGAGGTTGCGGCGCGCCTGCTCTTTTTCCGCCCCGGTCCCATGGTCGCGCGCGAACTCGGCATAAAGCAGGATGGGATTGGCCGATTGATCGTAACTGGTGGTCTGCCCGCCCCGGCCGCCATGAGGCTTGCCGAGCAGGCCCGGCTCGAATTGGCGGGAAAGATCGAAGATGTGGTTGAGGTCGCGAAAGCATTTACGCGAGATCGTCATCGCCTCCTCCTCGCCCGTTACGCGATACCGGATCATCTGCGACCATAACAGCCAGCCGGTCGCCCACGCGGTGTTCTCGCCATAATACCATTCGGCGACCGTCGGCTTCGGCGCGGCCGGGCCCCAGACGGAATCGAGCACCTGGTGCAGGTACGGCGAGAGTTCCTCGCCTTCCTGCAGCGGCCGCCGGGTGTCGAACCGCGAATGCGAGATGATCAAACCGCCCGGTCCGCGCATGACCTCCTGGATCTGCCGGAGATAATCCTTCGCCCGCTCGGCCAACAGCACGGACTCGTCCTGCGGAGTGCGCTCGGCCAGTTGAGGCGCGGCCGGACTCCCGGCGGACATCGCCAACGGTTTGGACAGAACCAATCCCGCGGCTCCCACCGCGGACAGCCGGATAAAATCCCGGCGATTCTGATTCTGGCCAGTGGGCTCGGTCGGGGAGGATTTACTCTCGTTCATGCGAAGAAATCTTCAGGGTTACGACTCGCGTCGAAGGACCAGCGGCGCGCTCGCCGGTCAACGCCGACCCACCGGTCTGTTCAGCGAATCAGCAGTATGCGGCGTAGCGCAGGCGGCCCGCCTGCTCCCGGAAAACTCCAAACTTTGCCGATGCCGTGGACGCCGAAATTTGCCCGGATTAGCGGCGGAAACGGAGAGCCCGCCAACGGGGGCCCGGAAGGCACCGGCGATAAATCAGCCGGGAATGCGCCTCCGGATGGTGGGAGCCCGAGCTTCTCGAGGCCCTGTCTGTCCCTGTTTCCTTCGTTACTTCTTTAAAAAATCCGAGGCCGGTTCCGCCAGTTTTTCGTAGGTCAAAACCGCCGACCCGGGCTTGCCGGCGATCGCGAGCTCCAATCCCGTTTCCATCAACTCCCGGCCGGTGATTTTTCGCGCCGCCTTCGGATCATCCAGATCGACGAACAGGTAGCGCGCGGCGGGATCGAGGCCGCGGAGTTTCACCCGCGCGGTTTCGTAGCTGCTTTCCGCACGACGAAATGCCTGCACCACGCCGCGGCCGGCTTCGGGACGATCGAACTGCCAGGCAAGCCAGACGTCCGCGCCCAAGCTGCACGGGGTAAGCGGATAGAAATCGCCGGAATAATTCGCGGCGTAGTCCCGCCATTCCCGGATCGCCTTGCGCAGGTCGTCGTAGGGCAGCGTACGGTCGCGGACGTCCCACGCGGCAGTGACCAGCGGACAGGCCAGGTTGCTCCGCAGCTCGTAGGGAGTGAATTGTTTCGGTCCCGTGGCCGTGCCGAAATACGGCAGCCAGAGCGACAGGCCGTAGCTCTGGCACTGGTTCGACACCACGTCGAAAGCGTAGTCGGAACGCCAGAACGGCAGGGAGCGCCGCATCGACTCGAGGTCGATGCGCGAACCACCGCCGGCGCAGGAATCGATGATCAGTCCCGGATGCCGGCGCAGTAGCTCGTCGTAATGCGCGAGGTAGCCGCTGAGGTGATGGTTTTCGACGATCCCCTGGCGATCCTCAGCGTCGTTGCTGCGCCAGATCTCCGCTGGCTCGAGGACGTTGAAATCCTGCCGGTACACATCGATGCCTTCCTCGGTCAGGACCCGGTCGACGAGCCCGGTGAGCCACGCGCGCGCCTCCGGATTGCCGAGATACAGCAGCTTGGAGAGTCGCTTGGAAATTTTATTGGGCAGGAGCCACTCGGGATGCTGTTCGTAGAGCGAGTTGCTCGGCATCACGCGTTCGGGCTCGAACCAGACAATCGATTTGATCCCGACTTGGTGCGCGTGATCGGTGATGGCGCGCAGGCCGTGCGGAAAACGCTTCGGATCCGCGGTCCAGGCCACCGGCTCCTGCCAGCGGCCGTTGTTCACATACCAACCGGCGTCCATCCACCAATAATCGAGCGGCAGCTTTTCCTCGCGGTAGCGGGCGATGAACTCGAGCTGGTTCGCCTCGTTGGCCCCGATCATCTCGCCGAATTGCGCGCTGCTGCTGCCCGCGAAGACCGGCCCGGGAGGATGCCCGCCGGGTTTCGGCAGGTTGTGCGCGAACATCCAGCGGCGCCAGGTGTTCTGGGCCTGGATCCAGTCGCCGCGCCAGAATTGCAGGACGATGAGCGGCGTGCGGATTTCCTCGCCCGGATGCAGCCGCAGGTGGGTGAGCTCCTGGCCGGCAGTGACGCGTATGCCGGCCTTGTCATCGCGCGCGAACTCGGCGGCCCAGGCGCCGGGCCAGCCGACGACGACGATGACTCCGGACTGATTGCCGCGGTCGAGGTTGAAGTAGGGCATGACATCGGCGCAGGCGCGTCCCTTGTTGGGAACAAAGCGCCGGGATTGTCCCGCCTCGAGCCGGCTTTCCTGCGGCATGAAGTCCGTCGGCGAGTTGGGATAGAAGGTGCCGAACTCGTGGTGCAGCAGGAATTCACCGGCTGCGCGCTCCCATCGCGCGTCGAGTCCCTGGATTCCTGCGAGGATGGGTGTGTCGGACGTCCCGGCGTTTTTGAAATAAACCGTCCATTCGACCGTCGGAAAATCCCGATAGCTGACGGAGACGCAGCGCACCTCCAGACCGGTCTTAGGATCAGTGTAGGTCGCGACGGATTCCTGTCGTTGCGCGTCGAGCTCACGCTGGGCGTGGCGTACGGTCCAGCCCGGCAGAAGGTCCTCGGCGGACCGTCCATCGTAGGCAAACGTGAACGGCATCCGAGCCGCTGCTGTGCCGGGAGCAGCCGAGAGAAATTTTTCCGTCCACCCCCGAGCTTCAGCAAACTCCGGCGGTTCGGCGGCCGCCACCAAGCCGACGCTCAACAAGAACCAGCAACAAAAGCGGACCATGCGCCGACACTGCGGTTCTCCACACAGCTGGCAAGTCACGGACCCGTGGGCTCCCGCGAAAACGACCGAAAATTATCGATCCTGCCACTTCAATTCGCGGTGGATGCCCTCGGTTAATACAACGGTCTGCGAGCCCATCTTACCAAACACCGTAAGTTCGACGATGAGGGTTTCACCGGTTTTGCGATTCACTAGCAGTCGATTCAGGACACTGTCTTTTTTAAAGGTGGGACTCATGTTTCCTACCGACTGACCATCAAGCGTGTATATCCGCGACATGGGTTTGATGCCGGCGTAGTCAGCCGGGGAATCGGCTTTGACCTTTTTAACGTAGATGGCCTTCACCATTTTCGTTTCCTGGTCTTCCCAAATATCGAGGCTCAAGCCAAACGACAGCTGGGAGGAATAAGCGTCTTCGACTTTGAAAGCGTTCATCATCACGGGCGGATCGTTCGCCGTGATTTTTTCCGCCGCCTGACCCGACATCGCGCCACCCGCAACCAGGCTCATCAGCGAGAGAACGCGAATGACAATCGGGGTAGAAGTCATCCCCTAGATGGTTTCGGAAGATAAAAAGCGGCAACTCAATTTCCGCGGTCTAATCCCGTTCGGAACGGATTCCGCGAATTTCACGGGTCGCGCCGTGGCGCGCTTCGGATCCGGATGAAGCCCGGTTTATTTCTCCCGCGTTGGACGGAGTGCCGCCAAACTCTGCACGACCGCCACGAGTTCGGCCGGCGCGACGGGCTTGGCGACGTGGGTCTGGAAGCCCGCCTGCAGGGCCCGCATCCGATCTTCCGCGCGGGCCAGCGCGGTAAGCGCGGCAGCGGGGACCGTGGCGCCTCCGGCTTTTTGGCGGATCAATCGGATGAACTGGTAACCATCGCTGCCGGGCATGCCGATGTCGCTTAAGATGACATCCGGCTGGAATTCGGTGAATTCCTTCAGGGCATCCTCAGTTGATCCTGTGCCCCGGACCACCGCTCCGCGCGCGCTGAGAACGCGTTTCACCACTTCCAGCGAATCGGCGTCGTCGTCGACCGCCAACACCCTGATGCCGGCCAGTTCCTCCCCCGTTGCGCCGACCGCCGGATTGGGATGCGGCGTGGAAGTGGAAGCAATACGGGCGACGATGATCGGAAGGGAAACCGTGAAGGTCGCGCCCTGATTCAGTCCCGCGCTTTCCGCCCGGACATCTCCGCCGTGCAGTTCGACCAGTTGCTTCACGAGCGCGAGCCCGATGCCCAAGCCGCCATATTGCCGGGTGGTGGACGAATCCGCCTGGCGAAAACGTTCGAAGACATACGGGAGAAAGTCGGCAGCAATGCCGCGTCCGTTGTCAGACACCGCAATTTCGACGTGCGAATTGATGCGACCCACCGTGACGATGATGTGCCCGCCCTTCGGCGTGAACTTGATGGCATTGGCCAAGAGGTTCCAGAGGACCTGCTGGAGGCGCTTGCGGTCGCCCACCATCCCGCCGCGCACTTCGTCGATGATGGATTTGATCGCCACCTGTTTTGCCTCGGCCGAGGGTCGCACCGATGCGATCGCATCCTGCACCACCCGGCCGATCTCAAGCCATGACGTGTCGAGCGCCAGCTTGCCCGCCGTGATCCGACCGAGGTCGAGAAGGTCGTCGATAAGCTGGGCTTGGACGAAGGCATTGCGTTCAATTACCTCGATCCCATCCAGCATCTCCGATGTCGCTCCCGGGGTGTCCTTGAGAACCTGCGTCCAACCCACGATGGCATTCAACGGAGTCCGCAGCTCATGCGATACAGTAGCCAGAAAATCGTCTTTCATCCGGTTCGCTTGTTCGGCCCGGCCGCGGGCGGCCCGCTCGCTTTCCAGGAGCTCGTCGCGTTCCGCGGCGATCCGTTTGAGTTCGGTGATGTCGCGGGCGATCTTCGATGCGCCGATGATTGTACCGTTGGTATCCTTCACCGGCGAAATGGTCAGGGACACGGGGAAAAGTTCGCCGTTTTTGCGTCTCCGCATGGTTTCGAAATGGTCGACACGCTCGCCGCTCCGGATGCGTTGCAAGATCTTCGGCTCCTCCTCCTTGCGGTCGGGCGGCACGAGCAAGAGCACCGGCTTTCCAATCATTTCGTCCTCGGTATAGCCAAAAATCCGTTCCGCGCCCGCGTTCCAGCTGGTGATGATCCCGTCGAGATTTTTAGAAACGATGGCGTCGTCGGAAGAATTGACGATCGCCGCCAGGAGCAACCCGGCCCGTCCGATGCGCCTTAGCTCGGTGATGTCTCGAGCGACCTTCGACGCGCCGATGATTGTGCCATCGGGGGCCCGGATCGGCGAGATCGTCACCGACACGTCAATTAACTGGCCGTTCTTTCTTTGCCGTTGCGTTTCGAGATGGTAGATCGCCTCGCCGCGGCGGATGCGGGCGAGGATATCGGTTTCTTCCGCCCGTCGCTGTGGAGGCAGCAGGCGGGTAATGGGTTGCCCCATCATCTCGTCGCGCGTGTAACCGAAGATGCGCTCGGCACTCCGGTTCCAGCTCGTGACGATGCCGTCCAGAGTCTTGCTGATGATGGCATCATCGGACGAGTCGATGATCGCTGAAAGCAACAGATCAGCCGGAGGAATAACAAGATTGGGGCGCGGAGGGAGCGACATGCCGGAGGGATGGAGGACGTGAACGTGGAACCCATGATGGTACTCCACGCGCGGTGAGGGTTCCTTATCTCCTGCGCCGGTATTTCCCAAGCCGATCCGCGCGGGATCAGTCCTCTGTGCTCTCACAGGCGCGAATGGCAGTAGAGTAGGGCGCGGTCTCCGACCCGCCTCGGGGAAAAGCGGAAGCGATAGGCGGTAAGGGCCTATCCCCGGAGGCGGGTCGGATACCGCGCCCTACCCAATTCCCCGCCATCGTTGCCTGGTTTTAACCCGCTCGTCGCCAAGTTGCCATTCCGGTCCGGTGTAATGCGGACCATGTACGCGACCACCTTCTTCACCTTTGAAAGCGACGGCGTCGAAATCGCGGGAGATCCGCGCTCGCGGCTCGAATGGCGCGTGGCACGACGCGCCGACGAAATCGCGCGCATGTCCGCCGGAGATATGGCCCCAATCGCGTGGCAGGTCGCAGAACAGGAAATCCTCAGCCAGCTGCCGCTGAAGTAGCGCAGGCGGCCCGCCTGCTTCTGCCCGAGTAGCGAGTAGCGAGCATGCCCAAGCACCTACGGTAACGTTGCACGACTCCCCGTCCGGTCCGGTCTACTCGCTACCCGCTACTCACTACTCGCTAC
>JAQGOP010000032.1 GCA_028293545.1 Verrucomicrobiota bacterium
CGCGGCACCTGCCGCAGCGCCGAAACCCGAAGCCGCGCCGGCCAAAGCCGCTCCCGCGGCACCGGTCGCCCCGGCGCCCGCCGCTTCCGCTGCGCCGGCCGCGCCCGCCGCCCGCATTCGCATTTCGCCCCTCGCCCGCAAGCTCGCCGAGGAAAAAGGCGTCGATTTCTCCCGCGTTACCGGCAGTGGACCGGGTGGCCGCATCGTTCGCGCCGATATCGAGGCCGCCGCGAAAAATCCGCCCGCGCCTGTCGCCGCTCCCGCGGGCGCGCCGAAATCCGCCGCGCCGAAGGCCGACATCTGGCCGTGGCGCTCCGTGTTCGATAAGAACCCCATCCAGGCGGAAGCCACCACCGCGCTCTCGAACATGCGCGCCACGATTGCGCGCCGCTTGGTGGAATCGAAGACCACCATTCCGCATTTCTACCTCGAAATCGAAATCGATGCGGGGCCGCTCAATCTCCTTCGCACGCAACTGAACGCCGGCTTGGCAAAGGACGGCGCCCGGTTGTCCGTCAATGATTTCATCCTCAAGGCCAGCGCCGCTGCCCTCCGCGCCGTGCCGTCGGTCAACGCGTCGTGGGACGCCGCCGGCATCAAGTTGCTCGGCGCCGTGCACGTTTCCTTTGCCGTCGCGATCGACGACGGCCTGATCACGCCGGTGATCAAGGACACCGACAAGAAATCCGTTTTCCAGGTCAGCACCGAGGCCAAGGATCTCGGCAAGCGCGCGAAGGAAAAGAAACTGACCCCCGCAGAATTCACCGGCGGCACCTTCTGCGTTTCGAACCTCGGCATGATGGGTATCGAACGCTTCTCCGCGATCATCAACCCGCCGAACTCCGCCATCCTCGCGGTGGGTGCGACGGTGAAAAAGCCGGTCGTGAAAGACGACCAGATCGTCATCGGCGAGCGCATGTCGCTCACGCTCTCCTGCGACCATCGCGTCGTCGACGGCGCCCTCGGCGCCAAGTTCCTGAACGCGCTGAAGGACCACCTCGAGCGTCCGGCCCTCCTGCTGCTGTAAGGCCGGCGGGCCGCCGGCGCTACTTTTACCAGCTCGAGACGGCCGCGCGTAACCAAAAATCTGTCTCAGGGATCGACGCCCCAACGGGGCTACCTAGCCGGAGCCCAGGGCAACGCCCTGGGGATTTGATTCGAAAAAGTCCGAGCCCTGAAGGGGCGGCTCAAATGATAACCGCCAAACCATTCCCCACCGTTAGAGCGCCCTTTCAGGGCTCCTGGTTTTCTCGATAAATCCCCAGGGCGTTGCCCTGGGCTCCGGCTGGGTGGCCCCGTTGGGGCGTGGAACACATGACCGCCGAAAACGCCTCACGAATTCGGCGCTGTGATACTGGCCGCTTTGATTGCGCCGATCCTGTTTGTTCTAACCGCTCGTGCTCAATTCGCTGCTCGGTTCTGGCTAAAAGCATTTTCCTCGGTACTCCTGCGTTCCCTCACATTTCATCTTATGTCCGATACTCTTAAAACCGCCTACACCAGTCCCGCCGCCGCCGCTCCCGGCGCGATCAATTTCAACGCTCCCGACCTGAATCGTCATCCGCCCCGCAGCCCGCGCACGCGCCTTGGCGGTTACGCGCACCTCCCGCGCCTCCTCGATAAAGCCCGCGCCGTCGCAGCCGGGAAAGGTGGCGACTACCACTATAACTGCCCGTTCGACAAAAAATTCTTCGACTACACCGGCATCGACCACGAGGCGTTCATGGCGGAAGTGAAAACCGGCAAGAGCGACAGCGAAATCCTCGCCTACGTGCAGACGAAGGCGCAGCCCAAGCGCGACCCCTCGGAAATCGCGGGGTGGTCGCAGTGGATGGAACAGTGGACCGTGTCCTCCCCGGAGACGCGCGCCTTCTTCAACGACGTGCACAAGAAAAACGCCGCGCAGCGCGAAGACATCGCGACGTGGTTCGACTGGATCGAGCTCGATGATTTCGTGACCTTCGGCGGGCGTCCGTAACGAGTAGCGCAGGCGGCCCGCCTGCTCCGGAAATCCGAGGTGAAGCGTGTTGTCCCCAACGCGCTTTTGGCTCCTTCCGCGATTAAATGTCGACGGAGTCGCTCAGCGCGTTGGGGACAACACGCTCCACCCATCGATCGGATCAGCACATCGGTTTTCGCCTTCCCCTTCGCAGGCGCGTCACATTCAATCCGCGCCCAGCCCTTTCCATGAACACTGCCATCTCCTCCCTCACCGCGCGCGAAATCATCGACTCCCGCGGCAATCCCACGATTGAAGTCGACGTCCGCCTTGCCTGCGGCGCCATGGGCCGCGCCGCTGTTCCTTCCGGCGCCTCCACCGGCGAACATGAAGCGCTTGAACTTCGTGACGGCGATGCGAAGCGTTACCTGGGCAAGGGCGTGCAGAAAGCGGTCGCGCATGTGAAGGCCGACATCGGTCCCCTCCTTTTCGGCCACGACGCCTGCGACCAGGTCGGCATCGACCGCGCCATGCTCAAGCTCGACGGCACCAAGACCAAGTCGAAGCTCGGCGCCAACGCCATCCTCGGCGTCTCGCTCGCGACCGCGCATGCCGCCGCCCACGCGCTCGGCCAGCCCCTCTACAAATACCTCGGCGGCCCGAACGCGAAGGTGCTGCCCGTGCCGATGATGAACATCATGAACGGCGGCGCGCATTCGGACGCCCCAATCGATTTCCAGGAATTCATGATCCGCCCGATCAATTTCGATTCGTTCGCCGAAGCGCTGCGCGCCGGCGCGGAGGTTTTCCACAGCCTGAAAAAAGTGCTCAAGGCAAAGGGACTCCAGACCGCCGTCGGTGACGAAGGCGGTTTCGCCCCGAACCTCGCGTCGACCACCGATGCCCTCGATGCCATCTCGCTCGCCGTCAAGAGCGCCGGCTACAAACTCGGCAAGGACATCACCCTCGCGCTCGATGTCGCGTCGTCCGAGTTCTACGACAAGAAGTCCGGCAAATATATCTTCAAGAAATCCGATGGTCGCCAGTTCACCGGCGACCAGTTCGTGGCCTACTACAAGGAGCTCATCGCGAAATACCCGATCGACTCGATCGAAGACGGTTGCGCGGAAAACGACTGGGCCAGTTGGAAAAAGCTGACGGACGCCGTCGGCGACAAGATCCAGCTCGTCGGCGACGATCTCTTCGTGACCAATGTCGAATTCCTCAAAAAGGGCATCGCGACCGGCACCGCCAATTCAATCCTCGTGAAGGTGAACCAAATCGGCTCGCTCACCGAGACGCTCGATGCCGTCGAGCTCGCCCAGAAGAACAATTACACCGTCGTGATCTCGCATCGCTCCGGTGAAACGGAAGACGTCACCATCGCCGACATCGCCGTGGCCACCAACGCCGGCCAGATCAAGACCGGCTCGGCGTCCCGCACGGACCGCGTCGCGAAATATAACCAGCTTCTCCGCATCGAGGAAGAGCTCGGCGCCAGCGCGATCTACGCCGGCCGCCTGTAAAGGCAGCGCGAACGCCGGGCGCGCCGGAAATTCGGACCACGAACGGGCCCAACGGGGAAACCCAGCGGGCCCGCCCTGCCTCCTGATTTCTTCTGCAACGATCGGAGCGGGCGCGGGTCATAAAACCTCCCCTCGACTCCTCGCCCACCGTTCGTACGTTTCGCCCGCGCACATGAAAGCTCACCGTCTCTCGATCGCACTCCTGGCCGCCAGCCTGGCCTTCGCCGCCCATGCGGCGGATCCCGCCGCCGACGCGACGAAAAAAAGTCCCCCGCCCGGACCCGTCGTCGCGACGGATTCAAACAAGCCCACTCTCCCCGCCTCCTCCGTCGGCCCATCGGTCGACTCGAGCGCCCAGCAGGCGCCCACGCCTCCGCCCGCGACTGAGTCGACCGTTCCCGTGGCGGCCACAACTCCGCCGCCTCCGCCTCCGCCGGATCCTTCGATGCTGCCCAAGGTCGAGGTCAACAAGAGCCGCATCACGAACCTCGACATCGAGATCAGCGAAAAACAGCGCGCGATCGACCGGGAAAAGCAGCAGACCAAGGTCACCCGGCTGGATGACACGCTGAACAATTCGAAAGTCACAAAGGCGTTTTCAATTTTCGGCGGATCCTCCAGCGACGACCGCTCGAATTTGGCCAAGGAGCGGGTGCGCCTCCTCGAGGAAGAAAAGGAAATTCTCGAAGCGATGAAGACCGCGCAGACCCGCGAGGAGAAAGACGAGCTCAAGCAGGAGCTCGACATCCTGCGCCAGAGCCGCCGCGACCTCGATTCCGTCCCGAAGTGACGTAGCGCCGGTCTCCCACCGGCTCCGGGCGCGTTTTTAGTTACGACGTCGCAGGTTCGTCGTTGAATCCGAACGGGCCGGTCGAAGACATGGCGCTGCGTCTTCCTAGCGGCGGGTCAGAAACCGCGCCCTACTCTGCCTGCATGATGTATCCGCGGAGGTACTCGCTCTCCATCATCGTCACCATCACTGGATGATCCGGTGGCTGGTGGCAGAATTCAAGGACCCGCACCTTGCGCTTCGCATCGGCGGCGGCGCCCGCGAGCACGCTCCGCAGCTCGGCGTCCTGCATGTGGTGCGAGCAGGTATAAGTCGCGAGGATCCCGCCCGGCGACAGGCGCTGCAGCGCGCGCAGGTTGATTTCCTTGTAGCCGCGCAGCGCGCCTTCCAGCGCGCTCTTCGATTTGGCGAACGGCGGCGGATCAAGCACGATCACGTCCCATAGCGGCTCGCCGGCCCGCGACGCGTCATTCAACCAGTCAAATACGTTCGCGACGGCAAAACTCGCCTGCACGCCGTTGCGTTCGGCGTTGCGCCGCGCGGCTGCGATCGCGTCCTCCGCGCTGTCGAGTCCCAGCACTTCCTTGGCCCCCGCCTTCGCCGCGTGCAGGGCGAACGGCCCCTGGTTGCAGAACGCATCGAGCACGCGCTTGCCGCGGCAGAATTTCGCGACCAGCGGATGCTGCGCGCGCTGGTCGAGGTAAAACCCCGTCTTCTGGCCCTGTTGCAGGTCGAGCCAGTATTCCATCCCGTCGATCATCACCCAGCGCGGCTCCCAGGTCTTGCCGGAGCGCGTGTGCACTTCCAACGGCAGGCCTTCGAGCCGGCGGATGGGCGCGTCGTTGCGGAAGATGATTTCCTGCGGATGGAGGATTTCATCGAGGACATCACCCACGGAGGCGGAGCGTTTCTCCATCGCGGCCGTCTGGATTTGGACCACGAGGGTATCGTTGAACTGGTCGACGACCAGGCCCGGGAGATCGTCCGACTCCGACCACGTCAAACGCCGGCAGGCATCGGCCGCCCCGCTGTACGCGGTGGCGCGTCGGGCGATCGCGCGTTGGATCGCCCCGCGCAGGAATTTTTGATCCAACGCGGCGCGCTCGCGGCTGAAGCGGCGCCAGATGATTTGGGATTTGGAATTATATACGCCCGTGCCGAGGAACCGGTCCGCCCGGTCGCGACATTCGACCACCTCGCCATCGTGTTCAGCCGGCAGCAACGCCTCCACTTCATTGGCAAACACCCAGGGGTGGCCCGAGAGGACACGGGGCTTGGCGTTGGCTTTGAGTTTGAGCGAAGGCGTAGACATGACCTGTCATCGCCGAACGAATTCCGAAGGTCAAAAGCCGAAATCAAAGCAACGCCGGTGCCCAGCTTGAACCAAACCCAATCCTTTGAACAGAAGGCAACCAAGGTAACGAAGCGCTCCCCGTGAGCGGTATCGTTCGTGCCCTTTCAAGTTTAGATTCCAAAGGCTCCGAGCCCCGCCCCAACGGCACGATAGATTCCGCGCGCCTGAACCGCTTCGTTACCTTGGTTGCCTTCTGTTCAAACGGATTGGACGCCTTTCGCCTGGTCCGCGATTTTTGTGGTGCGCGACTCGCCCCACCTCGTAGCGTCACCCTTCCGCCATGTCACCCGCCGCTGAAATCGCCCGCCGCCGCACCTTCGCGATCATCTCCCACCCTGACGCGGGCAAGACCACCCTCACGGAGAAATTCCTCCTTTACGGCAACGCCATCCACCTGGCGGGCGCCGTGACCGCGCGCAAAAACCAGCGCGCGACCGCCTCCGACTGGATGGAGCTCGAGAAGCAGCGCGGCATTTCCATCAGCTCGACGGTGCTCCAGTTCGATTACACCGGCTATGCGGTCAACCTGCTCGACACGCCCGGTCACAAGGACTTTTCCGAGGACACCTACCGCGTGCTCACCGCCGTCGACGCCGCCCTCATGGTCATCGATGCCGCCAAGGGCGTCGAGGCGCAGACCCGCAAGCTCTTCGAGGTCTGCCGCCGACGCGGCATCCCGATCTTCACGTTCATGAACAAGTGCGACCGCCCGACGCGGAACGCGCTGGAATTGCTCGACGAACTCGAGCAGGTGCTCGGGCTCCAATCGTCGCCGGTCATCTGGCCGCTCGGTAACGGCCCTTCGTTTCGCGGCGTGTTCGACCGCCGGACGCGCGAGGTGCACTTGTTCGAACGCGTCCCGGGCGGCGCTTACCAGGCGCCGGTGAACGTGACTTCGCTGGAAGACCCCGTCGTGCGCGCGAAGCTCGACGACTACACCTATGAGCAGGTCACCGAGCAGCTCGCGATGCTCGACGGCGCCGGTCATCCCTTCGACCTCCGCTCCGTGCAAGCCGGCCAGCAGACGCCGGTCTACTTCGGCAGCGCGGTGAATAATTTCGGCATCCAGCTTTTGCTCGATGGGTTTCTCAAGGACACCGTCACGCCGCAGCCGCGCCGCAACGCCGCCGTGGTGAAAAAACCGGACACGGTGACGTTGACCATGGCTGACGGCGAGACACCGCAACCCTCCGAGCCTGTGCTCGTGCCGGTCGCGCACCCGAAATTCTCGTCGTTCGTCTTCAAGATCCAGGCGAACATGGATCCGAAGCACCGCGACCGCATCGCGTTCGTTCGCGTCTGCTCCGGGAAATTCGAGCGCGACATGCTGGTCACCCACCAGCGCACGGGAAAAACCGTGCGCCTGTCTTCATCGCATAAACTCTTCGGCCAGGAACGCGAAACCGTCGACGAAGCCTGGCCGGGCGATGTCATCGGACTCGTGGGCCACGGCGAATTCGGGATCGGCGACACCCTCACGGAGGACAAAGGCATTGTCTTCGACGAGATCCCGCGTTTCCCGCCGGAGGTTTTTATCTTCATCGCCAATCCGAGTTCGGCCGACGCGAAGAAATTCCGCGCCGGCCTCGAGCAATTGCTCCAGGAAGGCGTCGTTCAGTCGATCACCCTGCGCGCGGGCATGACGACCTCGACACTGCTCGCCGCCGTCGGCGCCCTGCAGTTCGAAGTCGTGCAGTTTCGCCTCGAGAGCGAGTACGGCGCGGCCTCGCGGCTCGATCCGTGCATTTGGACGGTCATGAAGTGGCTCTCCGCCGCCGACCGCACGGCCCCGCTGCCGGACCTCACGCGCCTGATCGTCGCGAGCGGCGTGGCTTTCGGCACCGACAAGCTGGGCCAGCCCGTCGTGCTGTTCCCGAATGAATGGACGATGCGCTACTTCGTGGAAAAAAATCCCGAACTCAAGCTGCACGACCTGCCGCTCGAGCAAACGCGATAGCCCAGTCGGGTCGAACGCGCCGCTCCGATCTCGCGATGATCACGGCCCCGCTCTTTTCGCGCACGACACGGCTTGGGCTGATCGCCTTGAGCCTCGGCGGCTTTTGCCTCGGGCTGCGCGGAATTCAACGGTACGGCTACATCGGCCAGGATTACACGGCGCACCATGATGCGATCGTGCGTTTCACCGAATCCTACGGTTATCACTTCACCGACCCGCCCGGTTATTCGTGGCTGGGCCATTTGATTTATCGGCACCTGAGCCCGGTCCACTACCTCGAAACATTCGCACTCCTCTGCCTCGTGCTCAATACGGCGGCGTTGTGGCTGCTGTATCGGCTGGTCTGGCAGTCTGTGAAACTTGAGCCGCTGCGCTGGGCCGCCGCGGCATTGGCCACGTTTATTCCGGTGCGCGTGATCCATTCCATCGTGATCGCCGCCGATGCGCTGACGCTGCCGATCTTCATCCTCGTGGTCTGGTTCACGCTTCAGTTGCGCGAAAATCCCCGCCGAGTTTTTGCGTGGATCGCCCTGAACGCCAGCTTCTCGATCGGGATGGTCATCAAGTATACCTTTGCCGGCCTGCTGGCGCCGCTGCTCCTGGTGGCGCTCAGCACGATGATCCAGCGCGTCGCGCCGCACGCCCGCATTCGCTGGCTTGCCCTCATGGGCGTGACTCTGGCCCTGCCGGTCGCGCTCATGGTCTACCAGTACCGCGAGAGCAGCAAAGTCCACGGCGCCATCACGCACGTCCAATGGCTGCCGCCGGGCGCGCCGTCGGTGATGCGGTGGCAGGACATGCTCGTCGGCCAGCCGAGCGATGCGGAGCTGTTCGAGGCGCCCGATTATTTCGGCGACCAACTCTACGAGTACCGAAAATTCAGTTACCCCGGTCTGGTGTTCATCAGCGCCGTGACCGATCCGCTGAACCTGTTTCAGGATCCTCCGCCCGAAATATCGACCGCCTGGGACCAGCGCTACCACGAGGGATTTTTTCGCGGGCGTTCCGCCGGCGACGATCTCCTCCAGTCGCGAGCGACGTTCCTCAGCTTTCCGCTCTTCGTCCTCGCCATCGCCGGCACGCTGGTCTGCGGGGTGCTCGCATTGGCTGCGCTGCTGCGGAGGAATTCGACGTTGCCCGACGCCGTGGTGGTGCTGACCGCGCTGGCCGTAGGTTATTTCTCCCCGATTTTTCTGGGGCTCCCGCGAATCGCCGACCCTTACGGCGAAGGATTCTGGATGGCTCGGTTGATCCTGCCCGCGATCGTCGTGTTTTTCACGCTCGGTTTCGTCCTGCTGGATTTGTCGATTCGGCGCTACGCGTCACACGGCGCGTGGCAAAAACTTTTCGCGTCCGGCGTCCTCGCTTGGACCGCGCTCACCTGCATCACCTACATCGGCTTCCTGGCGTAGGCCGTTTCAAAGGTTCAGGTCATCCGCGAGATTGCCGCGCGGAGCGGAATCCGCTCCATTCGCCGCGCATGAAAATATCCCGTTTGCCGGTCACGCTCGCGGTGCTTGCGCTGCTGGCCCCTGCCATTCACGCCACCGATTTTCCCTGGCCGGGCCACGGCACGCTGACCGTCGACCTTTCCCCGGATTGGAACGTCGAGGCCAAGCCGGTCGGCACGGTGGCGATGAACTTCCGCCTCACGCCCAAGTCAAATGCCCCGGCGGTCTTCCAGTTCGCCGTCCTCGCTACTCCGGCTTCGCACCCGGTCAACGATCAGCTCGTGATGTCGCAGTTGCAGAAGGCAACCGAGCACTACATCGCGGGATCGGCGGAAGGGAAGTACGTGCCGCAGCAGCTCACGGTGGCCCAGGGCACTGGTTGGATGGCCGAATTTACCGACGCCGCGCTGGTCGGGAAGCCATCGGTCCCAAACGATTTCAAGGTCATGCGCACCACGATGGTCGCACTGGACAACCACACGGTCGCGATCGGGACGATCCAGTTCGACGATCCCGCCGCGCCGGAAACGTCCGCGATGATGGCGATGCTTGCGAGTACGCGTTTCAAAGCGGGTGACGCCGGCGCCAATGACGTTGCCCTCAAGCCCATCGACGGATTCTACAACATCGCGGTGCCTGACAGCGCGGTGCAGCTCAAAATTGCCGCCAAGGACCTGGTGCCCGCCACCGATCGCATCGGCGGCGGCACCGACAGTCCCCGGTATTTCAAGCTGCAGTCGCCCGCTTCAGGCCTCGTGATCTCGGGTTGGTTCGAGCCGGCGGAGCGCTTCACCGGCCTCCCGAAGCTGTGGAAGACCGACGCGAAGGCGATGGTCGACGGAGGCCTGCCCCCGCCGCAAAATGAGCTCTTCCTCAAGGCGGGAAAATGGGAGGTCGTCGCCTACGAGCAGGACCTCTCGAGGTCGCGCTACAGCGACGTCCATGTCCGCGCGGAATACACGCACGCCGGCACGTGGATTGACCTGCACCTTTCGCTGACCTCCCCGTTGCCCGCGAACGAGGCCCGCGCGAAGCTGGTCCGGATCCTGACCGACATCGGCATCGTGGAAAAAAAATAAGCCCGTCACCGCAAAATTTCCAGGGACTGGCTCCGCGCGGTATTCATTCCGTGTGTTTCGTGTATTTCGTGGTGCCCCCATCCGAATGCATCCCGTCTCGTCCGGCGCACGCTTTCGTCTCGCGCTCCGCGAAAAACTTTCCCTCTTTCTGCGGATGATTCTTTCGCGCCCCTTTTCGCCCGGGTTTGGCCGCTGGCTGGCCGGTTTGATCGCGATCGCCGCCTTTGTCGCACCCGCCTTCGCCGCCAAGGCCCGGCATGAGCCGGTCGCGGCGGGCCAGGCGTACAAGGGCGCGATTATCATGGACGCCGCCACCGGCGCCGTGATTTTCGAAGACCACGACGGCGAAGCCAGCCCGCCGGCGAGCATGACGAAGCTCATGACGTTCGCCGTGATCCACGATAAACTCACCAGCGGCGCCCTGACGCTCCAGACGCCGATCACCGTGATGGCCGCGGATTCCAAGATCGGCGGCACCCAGGTTTGGCTGAAGGAAAATGAAGTCTTCACCGTCGAGGATCTCCTGTACGCAGTCATGATCCAGTCCGCGAACGACGCGGCCTACGCCCTCGCCCGCACCGCCGGCGGATCGATCCAGGGTTTCGTCGACCTGATGAATGCCAAGGCGCGCGAAATCGGGATGACAAGCACCACCTTTCGCACTCCGCATGGCCTCCCGCCGACCAGTCGCCGTTCCTCCGAGGGCGACCTGACCACGCCGCGCGATTACGCGCTCCTGAGCCGTTACCTCCTGCTGAAAACGGACGTGGTCAAATACACTTCCGTGAAACGCCGGCCTTTCGGTCCCCCGGCGCGCGGCACGATCATGGATAACCACGATCATCTCTTGGGCCGGGTGCAGGGCGTCGACGGGCTCAAGACCGGTTTCACCAACAACGCGGGTTTCTGCCTCGCCGCCACCGCCCAGCGCAACGGCAAGCGGATCATCGTGGTCGTGATGGGCAGCCCTGATTCCAAGACCCGCGACCTCAAGGTCGCCGAGCTCATCGAACGTGGATTCGCAGCGCTGCCGCCGAACGGACCAAACTTCACCGCCGACAGCGGCACTCCCGTGATCGGCCCCAACGCCGCGCCCGTCAGCGCCGCGCCGATCCCGACGCTGACTCCGGTCGAACCCGCAGACGGACCCACGATCAAATTCGCCCTGCCCACGCGGCCGAATAAAAAATAGGCCGCCCCGCTGGATGCGCCTTCACTTTCCGTCTGTTTTTGCGCGCGTCCTCTTGCGGGACCAGCCTTAGCGCTCCAGAAAAATAATCAGCACGCCCAGCGCGCAGAACAACGTGCCCAACAATCCGGATTCGTAGCGCTCGAAGTTCTTAACTTCGAAACGCTCCAAGCCGACGAGCGTGAGCCAGGTAAAAATCATCATCCCCGTCAGGGTGGCGACCGCCAGGATCAGGCTGAGGACAAAAAACCCGTGCCAGCCAAACTGCACTCCTGAGAGGTAAACCGGCAGGAAGCCCTCGCACGGCGAGAGCGTCAGCATCACGAACAATCCGCTGATCGCCGCCCAATCGCTGGAGCGATTCGAGGCGAGCGAGCTTTCCTTCAGCTCCTCGTCCCAGTGGCTGTGCTCGTGCCCGTGCCCGCATTCCTTGGAGGCCTGATGGTGTCCGCCGAGCAGGTGATGATGCTCGAGTCCGCCGCCGCGCCACTGCCGCCAAAAATAAAAAAGTCCGATCGCCACGAGCAACCCGCCCGTCAGCCACGGAAAAGCCGCCCCAAGCTTCTGGTCAACCTGGAAACCGAACCACGCGATCGCAAGGCCCAGCAGGCTCGTCAACGCCACGTGGCCGAGCCCGGCAAACAGTGTCACCAAGAGCGTCTTGGTCCGTGTCCATTTCCGGGTCCGCGCCACCAGCACGAACGGCAGCCAGTGCGTCGGGATCGCCGCGTGGAAAAACGCCACGGTGAACCCTGTCGCAGCTACGGTCGTGAGCACGGTGGAGTTCATGATTGGGTGGAAACCAGCCATCAACGGCGGGGGCCGGGAAGCTGTCGAACGCCAAATATGACCTCTCGATTGCGGATTTCGAATTGCGGATGCGAATATAAGCGAGCGGAGGAGGGCGGTCGGGATGGAAGTGGCAGAAATTGCTTTCTCAACCCCCTCGCCCGTGTTCCCTTGATCGAACGCCATGCCGACCGTTTCCACCGACGTCCGAAATTACCTGCTCGAGTTGCAGGATTTGATCTGTGCGGCGTTGGAGAAAGAGGACGGCGTCGCCAGGTTTCGCGAGGACGCGTGGACGCGCAGCGAAGGCGGCGGCGGTCGATCGCGGGTGATGGCCGAGGGCCCGGTATTCGAAAAAGCGGGCGTGGGATTTTCCCACGTGACCGGCGCCAGCCTGCCCCCTTCAGCGACCGCTCATCGCCCGGAACTGGCGGGCCAGCCATGGGAGGCGTTTGGCGTCTCGCTCGTGACCCATCCGCGCAATCCTTACGTTCCGACCAGCCACATGAACG
Source organism: Verrucomicrobiota bacterium (assembly GCA_028293545.1). Taxonomy (GTDB): domain Bacteria; phylum Verrucomicrobiota; class Verrucomicrobiia; order Opitutales; family Opitutaceae; genus Opi-474. The sequence continues at coordinate 12,587 of JAQGOP010000032.1, forward strand.
TCCGTTTTTTCAGCGCCGGACCCGCGGCCAGCCCGACGTGGTGGTTCGGCGGCGGCTTCGACCTCACGCCTTATTACGGGTTCGAGGATGATGCGGTGGCGTGGCATCGGGCCGCGCGCGCCGCAGTTTCGCCATTCGGTGATTCGCTTTACCCGCGGTTCAAGCGCGCCTGCGACGATTATTTTTTCCTGAAGCACCGCCACGAACCGCGCGGCGTCGGTGGTTTGTTTTTCGACGACTTCAATGAACTGGGTTTCGACCAGTCGTTCGCCTTGATGCGCGCGGTGGGCGATGCGTTCCTGCCCGCGTATGGCCCGATCGTCGCCCGGCGAAAATCCACGCCATCCGGCGAGCGCGAACGCCAGTTCCAACTCTACCGCCGCGGGCGTTACGTGGAGTTCAACCTGGTCTGGGATCGCGGCACTCATTTCGGGCTGCAAAGCGGCGGCCGCACCGAGTCGATCCTCATGTCCCTTCCGCCGCTGGTCCGCTGGGATTACGACTGGAAACCGCAGCCAGGCAGCGAGGAAGCGCGCCTCTACGACGTTTTCCTGAAACCCCGCAATTGGGCCGAATGAATTCACGATTCACGAGGGACGATTTACGACGCGGGAAACCGCGGTCCATTCAGCCTGTTCCCATCCTTTCGATTCCGCCCCGGACAATCGTCCCTCCTTCCTCGTAAATTTGACCCATGACTTCCCGCGAAAGATTCCTTGCCGCATGCGCGTGCACGCCGCTCGACCGGCCGCCGATCTGGATCATGCGGCAGGCGGGCCGCTACCTGCCGGAATACCGCGCGCTGAAAGCGAAGTCGTCTTTCCTTGAGATGGTGCGCACACCCGCGCTTGCCGCGGAAGTCACGCTGCAGCCGCTGCGTCGTTTCGAATTCGATGCGGCGATCCTGTTTTCGGACATCCTCGTGATCCCGGAGGCGCTCGGCCAAGGCTATCGGTTCCGCGAAGAAGGTGGCATCGGGATGGATTACCGCCTCGAGACCCGCGCCCAGGTCGACGCCCTCGCTTCGCCCGACGCCGCGCCCGAACGTCTGGCCTACGTTGGGCAGACCCTCGCGCTCCTGAAGAAGGAGCTCGCCGGGCAAAAAGCGCTGCTGGGTTTCGGTGGGTCCCCCTGGACCTTGGCGACGTACATGGTCGAAGGCGGCAGCTCCGACGAATTTGAGCGCATCAAGCTGCTCTTCTACACCGATCGCGCGACTTTTGAAGCGCTCCTCGAAAAGCTCACCGCAGCCTTGATCGCCTATTTCCGGATGCAAATCTCGGCCGGCGCCGATGCGATCCAGATTTTCGATTCCTGGGGCGGCATCATTGCCGGTCAGGACTACGAGGCCGCGTCGCTGAAATGGATCCGCCAGGTCATCGCCTCCCTGCCGCGCGATTTCCCGGTGATCATTTATGCGAAGAACACGGCGCCGCACCTCATGGACCAGGCGTTCACCGGCGCGCGCGTGCTCAGCGTCGATTGGACGAATGAACTCTCGATTGTCCGACGCACCCTCCCCGCGAATATCGCCGTGCAGGGCAACCTTGATCCCGTCCTTTTGAATACGACGCCTGAAATCGTGCGCGCGGAATCGTCGCGGCTCCTGGAATCGATGCGAGGCTCCGCCGGGCACATTTTCAACCTCGGCCACGGGATCCTTCCGCAGGCAAAACTCGAGTGCGTCGAGTCGCTCGTCGACACCGTGACATCGTGGCAATAAATTCATCCCCGGCGTTTCCGGCTTCGCATCCGACGTCCGCCCGCTCGGTCGCCGTCCTGGGCGCGGGCATCACCGGCCTCACCGCGGCGCATCGCCTCGCCGAGCGCGGCGTGCGCGTGCGCGTATTCGAGCAATCCGGCCGGGCGGGCGGCGCGATCCGCACGGAAAATGTGGACGGCTGGCTGGTGGAAGCCGGGCCGAACTCCATCCTGTCCGGCACGCCGGAAGTCGCGGCCCTTATCAATGAACTGGGTTTGGCGCGCGACATGGTCACCGCTAGCAGCGCGGCCCAGAATCGTTATGTCGTGCGCCGCGGCCGGCCGATCCCGGTGCCCCTCTCGCCGCCCGCATTTCTCCGGTCGCCGCTGTTTTCCCTGCCCGCGAAGGTGCGGCTGCTCGTCGAGCTGGTTTCGGGCCGCCGGATTCGCACGTCCGACCTGAGCATCGAGGATCTCATCCGCTCCCATTTCGGTCAGGAGATCGTCGACTACGCGCTCAATCCCCTCGTGAGCGGCATCTGCGCCGGCGATCCAAAAAAATTATCGGCGCGCTACGCTTTCCCCAAATTGTGGGAGCTCGAGCGCCAGCACGGATCGCTGCTGCGCGGCCAGCGCGCGCTGGCGCAATGGCGCGAGGCCCGACGGGAGCCGCCGCCGGCGATCTTCTCGTTCGCGCACGGCTTGCAGACTCTGCCCTACGCCCTCGCGTCGCGGCTGCCCGGGGGGTCGCTCACGCTCGGGGCGCGTTTGGAAGGGTTGGTCCCGGGACCAAAATGGAACGTGATCTGGAACGACGGCGAAGGCACGGTCACCGAATCGTTCGACGCCGTCATCGCCGCGCTGCCCGCGCCCGCTTTGGCCACCCTCCGTTTCGGGCTGCTCGGCGAACGGCCGCTCGCGGGCTTGGCGACGATTGAGCACCCGCCGGTCACCTCGCTGTTCCTCGGCTACCGACGCGACCAAGTGCGCCATCCGCTCGATGGGTTCGGCATGCTGGTTCCCGCGGTGGAACGCCGCTCGGTCCTGGGCGTATTGTTCTCGTCGTCGGTGTTTGCCGGCCGCGCGCCCGCGGGACATGTTGCGCTCACGGTGATGGTCGGCGGCGCGCGGCAGGCGCATTTGGCCGGGCAAGCTCCGAAGGAAATGCTCGAGTGGGTCCGCCCTGATCTCCAGGAACTGCTCGGCGTATCGGGCGAACCGGTTTTCGTGCGGCAGAACCACTGGCCGAAGGCGATCCCACAGTACAACCTGGGATTTGAGCGTCATCTCGAAGCCATCGCCGCCTGCGAGGCTGCGAATCCCGGGCTCCACATCGGCGGCCAGGCGCGTGACGGGATTTCGGTCCCGGCCTGCCTCGCCGCCGGGGAATCGCTGGCGCTGCGCGCAATTTCGCCGGCCTGACAACGCCGGAGGCGCTCCAGCCCTCACCTTGCGCGCGGCGACCCCCGGCATGCGAAGGGGATCCGCGCGTCCCAGCCTCCTTTTACCGAGGTAGTTTCTCCCGGTGTCTCCCCTTGACTCACTGTTTTCCCGGCCTAGCCTCGCGCGTTTTCTTCAGGCATGGCGCTCGAACTCAAAGACACGCTGCAACTCCCAAAAACGGATTTCCCGATGCGGGCCGGATTGGCCCAGCGGGAACCCGGGCGAGTTTCGCATTGGGAAAAAACGGGCCTGTACGAGGCCATCCAGCGCAAGCGCGCGGACGCGAAGGCGTTCGTGCTGCACGATGGACCGCCGTTCACGAACGGCGATGTCCATATCGGCACCGCGCTCAACAAGACCCTCAAGGACCTGATCAACCGCTATAAATCGATGCGCGGTTTCCGGACGCCGTACGTGCCCGGGTGGGACTGCCACGGCCTGCCGATCGAGCAAAAGGTTTCGCGGGATATCCAGGAGAAGAAGGAAACCGTCTCGACGGCCGAGTTGCGCGCTCGCTGCGACGTTTTCTCGGAATCATGGATCGCCAAGCAGACCGTCCAATTCAAGCGGCTCGGCGTCCTCGCCGACTGGAACAACGAGTACAAGACGAAGGCTCCCGCCTTCGAGGCCGACATCGTCCGCACGTTCGCCGCGTTCGTGGAAAACGGCCTGACCTACCGCGCGAAAAAACCGGTCTACTGGTCGATCCCGTTCGAGACCGCCCTCGCCGAGGCCGAGATCGAGTACAAGGACCACACCTCGGTCGCGATCTGGGTTAAATTCGCGGTGCCGGCCGACGAGGCCGCAAAGTTCAATCTTCCCGCGGACAAGCCCCTCTTCGTCGTGATCTGGACGACGACACCTTGGACGATTCCCGCCAATCTCGCGATCGCCTTGCATCCGAACGTCGACTACGTCGTCGCCGACCTCGGCCCGGAGCGGATCATCGTCGCCGAAGCCCTGCTCGGCGCCGTCGTCGCCTCAGCCAAGATCACCGCCGCGCCCGCTATCGTCGCGAAGAAGAAAGGCGCTGAACTCGAGCACCTCGCCGCGCGCCATCCTTTCATCGACCGCGCTTCGCCGGTCGTGCTCGCCGATTACGTCACCACCGACAGCGGCACCGGCGCCGTCCACACTGCGCCCGGTCACGGCGCGGACGACTATCTCACCGGCCTCAAGTACAAGCTCGAGATCTACTGTCCCGTGGGCGACGACGGCCGCTACCTGGACGACGGACGGATCCCGGCGGACCTGGTGGGTTTGACTACCTTGGAAACCGTCGAGGACCTCGCGGGCAAGCGTCCATCGCCGGCCAATCTCGGGGTCCTCAAAAAACTTGCCGCGGCCGGCGCGCTGCTTGCCAAGGCGAAATACTCTCACAGTTACCCGCACTGCTGGCGCTCGAAGACCCCGATCATTTTCCGCGCAGTTGACCAATGGTTTGTCGCGCTCGACAAGAACAACACGCGCGCCACCGCGCTCGCCGAAATCGCGGGCATCGCCGCGAACCAGGGCTGGATCCCCGCGTGGGGCGAGGCGCGCATCCGCGGTGCGGTGGAGTCGCGGCCCGATTGGTGTATCAGCCGCCAGCGTTCGTGGGGCGTGCCCATCCCGGCGTTTTACGATGCGAGGAAAAAGCCCTTCCTCGACGCCGGCGTCGCGCGCGCAGTCGCCGACAAGATCGCCCAGCGCGGCAGCAATTTTTGGTACGACGCCACCCCCGCGGAGATTCTCGACGGCGTCGTCCTGCCTCCGGACTGGCCGGCGCCGGCCGAACTCATCTGTGGCCGCGATACACTCGATGTCTGGATCGATTCGGGCTCGTCGCACGCGGCCGTGCTGAAACGCGGGCAAGGCGGCACCTCGTGGCCCGCCGACCTTTATCTCGAGGGCAGTGACCAGCACCGCGGATGGTTCCAGTCGTCGCTGTGGACCAGCGTCATCGCCTTCGGCGCGGCGCCGTACAAGGCCGTGCTTACCCACGGCTTCATCGTCGACCAGGAGCGCAACAAGATCTCCAAGAGCAGCACATACGAGAAACCCCAGACGAGCGACGCCTACATCGCCGACTACGGGGCGGACGTGATCCGGCTCTGGATTTCGTCGCAGGATTTTCGCGACGACATCCCGATCTCGAAGGAAATCCTTGGTCACGTCGGCGAGACGTACCGACTCATCCGCAACACCCTGCGGTACCAGCTTTCGAACCTCTTCGACTTCGACGTGAAGCGCGATGCCGTGCCCGTCGCCCAAATGGACACGCTCGATCGCTGGGCGCTGCACCAGGCCGCGACGCTGATCCGCGAGTGCACCGCCGCGTACGAATCCTACGAGTTCCACCGCGTCTACCAGCTCTGCAACCAGTTCTGTTCCGTCACGCTGTCGGCGACCTACCACGACATCCTGAAGGACCGCCTTTACACGCTGGGCACGCACTCCCCGCTGCGCCGCTCCTCGCAAACCGCGATCCATGGGATTTTCCAGGCCTTGGTGCGGCTGCTCGCCCCGATCCTGACGTTCACCGCCGACGAAGCCTGGAGTTTCGCGGCGACGGGCCAGGAATACTCTGCGGAGTCCGTTCATCTTCAGGATTGGCCGGTGGCGGGAGCCGATTGGGCCCACGCCGCGGTCGAGGCCGAAGTCGCGGCGCTCCTCAAAGTGCGTGCGCTGGTGAACGAAGCGATCGAACCCCTGCGCGCGGCGGGCAAGCTCGGGAAATCGCTCGACGCCGCGGTGACGCTGACGTTTTCCCCCGGGGAAGATAGTTCCCGCCTGCTAGAAAAACACCGCGACTTTCTGCCAGAACTTTTTATAGTGTCCCATGTCACTCTCACGCCCTCCGCGGGAGCGGTCTTCGCGGCCACGGTTCGTCCTTCCACCGAACTCGGCCACGTGCGCTGCCCTCGCTGCTGGCGCTGGGTGCCTGCGCTCGAACCCTCACCCCACGGGGAAATCTGTCCCCGCTGTGCAGACGCCCTGAAGTCCTAGCTTTCTTACCCCCCCCAATTCTCCCCATGGCTAAACATAAACCGAAACCCACTGCGAAAAAGCCCGCTGCTCCACCTGCCAAATCCGCCCCCGCGAAACACGCGGCCCCGGCGCGGAAACCCGCCCCGGCGGGCAAGCAGGCCGTCAAGGCTTCTCCCTCTACCATGGCCAAACCGTCCAAAAAAACCGCCCTGCGCGACAGCATCCTCAAGCGCGCGGCTCCCGCCAAACCCATTGCGTTCAGCCTCGATGAGGTTCGCGCCATCGCGAAAACCGTCACCAGCAAGCCGGTCGCGCTCGACGCCAAGACGGGGAAAGTCGCCGTCAAGCCGGCGCCGAAAGCCCTCGAACCTCTCAAGCCGGCCAAGCCGCACCACGTCAAGGCGGCTTCCCTCGCTGACATCCTGGGCTTCAATCCCAAGAAAGCCCGCGCCCCGCTCGTCGACGATGGCAAGGACGTCCCGGAGAAGTTCAAGCGCTTCCACAAGCTCCTGATCGACCTCCGCAATCACCTCACCGCGGGCATCACGCTGCACTCCGAGGAAACCCTGAAACGCTCCAGCAAGGAAGACAGTGGCGACCTTTCCAGTTACGGGCAGCACATGGCCGACGCCGGCACGGATACCTTTGACCGCGACTTCGCCCTGAGCCTCGTCTCGAGCGAGCAGGAAGCGCTCTCCGAGATCGACGCTGCGATCAAACGCATCCACGACGGCAGCTACGGCATCTGCGAAATCACCCAGAAGCCGATTTCGAAGGACCGCCTTCTCGCCGTTCCCTTCACCCGTCACTCCGCCGAAGCCCAGAAGGATATCGAGCGCAACCGCTACCGCAGCCGGACCGCCGGCGGCCTGTTCGGCGAAGGCGAAGAAGGCGGCAAGATCGCGAGCGACGACGGTGGCGGCGACGAGTAAGCCGACCGTGACCGCCGGCGAGCCCACGTCCGACTCCCCGCCCCATCCGCCCGCGCCCATCCTGCGACGGGCCCAGGCTTACGGAGTCTTCTGGGTGCTTGCCGCCGGGGTCTTCCTGGCTGACCAGGTCAGCAAGTATCTCATCGGCGCCCGCCTGCCCTTCGGCACCTACGGCGAACCCGGCGCGATCCCGGTCATCCGGAATTTTTTCTACCTTGTTCACGTCGGCAACACCGGCGCCGCGTGGAGCATGTTCTCGGGGCGCAGTGTCGTGCTCGCCTTGGTCGCAGCCGCCACCCTGGCCGCGATCTTTGTCTGGCGCCGCGCGCTCGGGCTCCGCGACCGGGTCACCCAGGTCAGCTTCGGCCTTCTTTGCGGCGGCATCATGGGTAATCTCGTCGACCGTTTGAAACACGGACACGTCATCGATTTCCTGGACCTCCATTTCGGCAGCTATGTCTATCCCACGTTCAACTTGGCGGACTCCGGGATCTGTATCGGGGTTGGCCTGTACCTGATTCACTCGCTGCGTCATCCCGACTAGGTTTTCGCGTCGCACGACTTGGCGGCACCCTCACTTGGAATCCGCGAAAGGCGATCAAGGACCACCCAACGGTCGTCTTGATCTTCGCCCGACTCTGCGTCCAATTAGGTTTTCGCTCCGCGCGAAACCTTCTTATGAGCACCGCTACCGTTCCCTCCCTGGACCGATTCTCCCTGCCGAACGCCTCCGGGCATTTTGGCGGCTATGGCGGCGTCTTCGTGCCGGAAACCCTGATGACCGCGTTGCAGGACCTGGCCGTCGCCTACGAGTCGGCGCGGAAGGACCCGCAATTTCAAAAGGAGCTGAGGGATCATTTGAAGGAATTCGCCGGTCGGCCGACCGAGCTTTATTTCGCGGCGCGCCTGACCGAGCACTGCGGCGGCGCGAAGATTTACCTGAAGCGCGAAGACCTGCTCCACACCGGCGCGCACAAGATCAACAATGCCCTGGCCCAGGCTCTCCTCGCCCGGCGCATGGGCAAGAAGCGGATCATCGCCGAAACCGGCGCCGGGCAGCACGGCGTGGCGACCGCCGCGGCGTGCGCGAAGTTCGGGCTGGAATGCGTGGTCTACATGGGCGCGCACGACATGGAGCGGCAGGCGTTGAATGTTTTTCGGATGCGGCTGATGGGCGCGGAAGTCCGCGGCGTCGAGGCCGGGCAAAAGACCCTCAAGGAAGCCATCAACGAGGCGATGCGCGATTGGGTCACCAACGTCCGCAGCACCCACTACATCCTCGGCACGGCGTATGGCTCGCATCCCTACCCGATGATGGTGCGCGATTTTCACCGCGTGATCGGACTCGAGGCGAAGGAGCAGATCCTCGCCCGCGAAGGGCGGCTGCCCGACGAACTCATCGCGTGTGTGGGCGGCGGGAGCAACGCGATCGGCCTTTTCTTCGAGTTTCTCGAGGATGCCGGCGTGAAAATGACCGGCGTCGAGGCCGGCGGCCACGGCATCAAGCGCGGCGAACATGCCGCGCGTTTCGCCGGCGGGCGTCTCGGCGTGCTCCAGGGCTGCAAGACGTTCCTGCTGCAGGACGCCGAGGGCCAGATCGAGCTGACCCACTCGGTGAGCGCCGGCTTGGATTACGCCGCCGTCGGGCCGGAGCATGCGTTTTACCGCGACCGCGGGCGGATCGATTTCGCCTACGCGACCGACGACGAAGTGCTCGAAACGTTTAAACTTTGCTCGCGCCTTGAGGGCATCATTCCCGCCCTCGAATCCACCCACGCCCTGGTGGAAGGCGTCAAACGCGCGAAGGTGTTGGGCCGCGACAAGATCATCATCGTGAACCTCTCCGGTCGCGGCGACAAAGACGTCCAGCAAGTCGCCAAGCTCCTCGGCGAGAAGTCATCCTGAGCGCTCCAGCTCCGCCCGCATCTAAACGTGGACGGAGCCCAACCCGTTCGACGAGCCCAAGGTCTTCGGCCGCGCGTCCGGAACAACCCGCTCCACCGCGGTTTCGGCGCCGGGCTGACGCGGAAATTGTTTTGGCGTTTCTCGGTTTGGCCGTTGAAGTCGACGCATGAAGAGCATGACCGGCTACGGACGCGGGATCGCGGGACTCGAGAGCCAAACCTTGACGGTCCAGATGAGCGCCGTGAACCGGAAGACGCTCGACCTCGCGATCCGGCTCCCCGACGCGTGGGACAGCCTCGAGGCAATCGTCGCCGAACAGGTCCGCAAGGTCGCCCATCGCGGCCGGATCAGCGTCGTCGTCGAACTCACGGGCACCAAGGGCCCGAGCGAAATTGTCTGGGATGAAACCGAGGTGGGCACCGCGCTCGATCGGCTGGCGGACCTCGCGGATGCCCGCGGCCTCACCTTCACCCCCACTTCGGAATTGCTGTGGTCGATCGCGAACGCGCAGCGGAGGAACATCGAAGTCCCCACCGCCGACGCGGCGGCCTCGGCTGTCCTGGCCGCGCTCAACGACGCCCTGCGCGGTTTCGCCGCGATGCGCGCGATGGAAGGTGAAGCTCTCCTCATCGATTTCATCACCCGCCTCGCCACGCTGCGCACGCACGTCGACGCGATCGCCGTGCGCGCACCGCTGGTGCCGGCAGCCTACCGCGAGCAAATGCTCCAGCGCCTGCGCCAGGCGGAACTCGAGCTCGACCTCGATGACGAGCGGGTGCTCAAGGAGATCGCGCTCTTCGCGGATCGGTGCGACGTCACGGAGGAGCTCACGCGCCTGCGGAGCCATTTCGAGCAATTCACCGCGCTGCTGAAATCGAACGGCGAGATTGGCCGCAAATCGGAATTCATTCTCCAGGAGATCGGCCGCGAGGTGAACACGATCGGGAGCAAGGCCAACGACCTCACGATTTCCCGCGCCGTCATCGAGCTGAAGAACGAGCTCGAACGCATCCGCGAGCAGATCGCCAACGTCGAATAAATCAGGACCGCTTGACGGTGACCAGCGTCAGGTCGTCGCGGAGCGAAACACTGCCGGCGAACCGGTGCACGGACTCGAGGATGCCGTCGTTCAAGCCGCGCGCGCTCCGCGTGTGCAGCGCCCGCACGGCATCGGCCAGGCGCGCGTTGGAGAATTCCTTGTCCTCATCGTTCGGCGCTTCGGTCAGGCCGTCGGTGAAAAGGACCAGGGCGTCGCCCGGGTGAAACGGCTCGGTGCGGTCGGCGATCACGGCCGAGAAAATTTCATCGGGCACCAGCCCCAGCGGCATGCCTTCGGATCCGACAAACTCCGCCGTGGGCCCGCCCGGGGCCGAGTCGCGGTGCAGGAACAGCGGCAGTTCGTGACCGGCCCGCGCGACGGTTGCCTCGCCCTTCGCGGGATCGATCACTGCGTAAAGGATCGTGATGAACATCCCGCGGAGATCCCCGCCGAGCGTGCGATTCAACTCGGTGAGCGTCTTCGCCGGCGAATCGTGGCGCGGCGCGATCTGCCGCAGGTCGGTGCGGCACATCGCCATCAGGAGCGAGGCCGGGATCCCCTTGCCTGAGACGTCGGCCACCGCGACTCCCAGCCGGTTTCCCGGCAGGGCGAAAAGATCGTAGAAATCGCCGCTCACCTTCTGCGCCGGGGTATAGCGCGCGTCGATGTCGAGCCCGTCGATCTTCGGCGCCTCCTTCGGCAGGAGCATCTGCTGGATGCCGCTCGCGAGCGAGAGGTCGAGGTCGAGCTGGCGTTTTTCCAATTGGAAATGGAGGAACTCGGCATTGTGGAGGGCCAGCGCCGCCTGCTCGGCCAGGCTCTGCATCAGCGAGAAATCGTTCTGCGTGAAGGGCTCGCCGTCGGCCGAGTTCGCCACCGCCAGCACGCCGAAAAACTTGTCGCGAAATTTGAGCGGCACGGCGATGACCGACCGAACCTTGAGCGCGGCGTCCTCGTGCAGGACCACGCGCGGATCGGCCCCGGCGTCCGCGATCAGCTGGCCCTTGCCCGTCTGCACCACGGCGCCGACGATGCCCTCGGTGTCGGGAAAAACCTCCGACTTCAAAACCTGCTCAATGAACCGGGCCCGCGTGGCCAATTTTTCCCGCATCCCGGGCGGCAGCGGACGGTGCGGCGGGAAAAGGCCTTCGACCGCCGCGCTGCGCATGTTGCCGTCCTCGGTGCGCTCGAACAGGCAAGCGCTCAACGCGCCCGAACACAGGATGGCCGCGTGGACCACGCGTTGGAGCAGCGCCTCGCGCGTCAGGCCTTCGCCCAAGGCCTCGACCATGTGGTGCATGAAGTCGACGACCAGCTGGCGTTCCTGGCTGACCTGCTGTTTTTCCTCCTCGATCCGGGCCGTCAGGCGGCGCGCCCGGTAGATGGGCAGCAGCATGGGGACTGCACCGAGGAGGAGGCCGATAACGAGCATCAGGAACATGGAGTGGGATGATGTGGCACCGCGGAGGAAGCTCCGCAATTTCGGAATTCACGTAGCGCCGGTCGGCCTTGCGCCCCAAGGCGTGACCGCCCGGCGCGCAACCAAGCCTGTTCGCGGATGGCGTCGGCCGGGCGACCGGTGGCCAGGTCCTGCCAAATTACTTTTGCTCCACGCGGTTCTTCAGGAAAGCCATCACGTCCTGGAACTTGGTCCGGTTGGTCTCATCGACCGCCACGAGGTTCTCGTGCGCCTCCAGGACCATCCGGGCGCTTTCCAGCTCCCCGCGATCAGGACAGTGCAGCGCGGTGTCGCACTGGTCGAAATTCATCTGGAAATCACCCGCATCGACCGTCAGCAGGCGATGGAGCCCGAGGTTGCGGATCAGCTCGAGGTTGCGCGGCCCCACCCGGGCCAGGACGAGGCTGCCGCGCGGGATGGTTTTGCGCAGCTCCAACGCGGCTCCCGCCAAGACCCCGAGAAACGTGCTGTCCATGCTCGTGCAATGGAGGAAATCGAGCACGAAGCGCGTTTTGCCCTGCCGAAGCATTTCCGTCATGAAATCCCGGAGGCAGGCGCTGTTTTGAAAACAGGCCCGGCCATCGATCCGGACCACGACCGGGTCCGAATACGCATCGACGAGAAAAGTAGCTTTGCTGGCTTCGGGCATGAGGGGGAAAGGACGCGGAAGGTGCGGATGCTCCCGGGCGAGCCGTTCATCGGCTCACGCGGAAGACCCGCCAACCTTAACCGGGCTTCAGTTTTTCGCAACGATCTGCCGCAACACGTAGGGCAGGATCCCACCGTGTTGGTAGTAGTCGATTTCGATCGGCGTATCGATCCGGCAGCGCACCGTGACGTTATCGACCGCGCCACCCTTGCGCGTGATCCGGAGCACCAGGTCCTGCTGCGGCTTCACCGCCGCCGACAAGCCCACGACGTCGTAGGATTCCGTGCCGTCGAGCTTCAGGGTTTGCGCCGTGATGCCTTCCTTGAACTGCAGGGGCAGCACGCCCATGCCGACGAGATTGGACCGGTGAATGCGCTCGAAGCTCTGCGCGACGACAACCTTCACTCCGAGCAGGTTGGTGCCCTTGGCCGCCCAGTCGCGCGAGGAGCCGGTGCCGTATTCCTGGCCAGCAATCACGATCAGCGGCACGCCTGCCTGCTGGTAGGCCATCGAGGCATCGTAGATCGAGGTCTCGACGCCATCGGGCCCGAACGTGTTGCCGCCTTCCTTGCCGCCGAGCATCAGGTTCTTGATGCGGACGTTGGCGAAGGTGCCGCGCGTCATGATGCGGTCATTGCCGCGGCGCGAGCCGTAGGAGTTGAAATTCTCGAAGGCCACCCCGCTCTCGAGGAGGAAGCGACCGGCGGGTGAAGTCTTCTTGATCGCGCCAGCCGGCGAGATGTGGTCGGTCGTCACGCTGTCACCGAAAATTCCCAAGGCGCGTGCGCCGCGAATTTCCGCGATCGAACCAGGCTTCATCGTGAAATTCGCGAAGAACGGCGGTTCCTGGATATAGGTCGAGTGGCTGTCGAACGCATAGACCGTTCCGGTCGTCGACGGGATCTCGTTCCACTTCGGATTCTGGGCGGCGAAATTACTGTAGAGGCGGCGAAACACCTCGGGCTTCAGCGCAGATTGAAGCTGGTCGCGGACCTCCTGGAGCGAAGGCCAGATGTCGCGCAGGAAAACCGGCTGGCCATCGCTGCCGTTGCCGATCGGTTCCTTCGAGAGGTCGATGTCGGTGCGTCCCGCGAGGGCGAAAGCGACGACCAGGGGCGGCGACATCAGGAAGTTGGCCTTGATGTTCTGGTGCACGCGCGCCTCGAAATTCCGGTTGCCGGAGAGCACGCTCGAAGCGACGAGGTCGTTCTTCACCACGGCTTCCTCGATCGTCGGGTGCAAGGGTCCCGAATTCCCGATGCAGGTGGTGCAGCCGTAACCCACGGTTTGGAAACCGAGCTGGTCGAGGTAAGGCGTCAGGCCGGTCTTATCGAGGTACTCGGTCACGACCCGCGATCCCGGGGCCAGCGATGACTTGACGAGCGGGTTCGGCTTGAGGCCTTTCTCGACCGCCTTCTTCGCCAGCAGGCCGGCGGCCAGCATTACGCTCGGGTTCGAAGTGTTGGTGCAGCTCGTGATCGCCGCGATCAGCACGCTGCCGTGTCCCACGGAGCCCGACAGGCTCGGGACCGTTGCGACCACCACGTCGGGCGTCGGGCGATTGTTGGCCATTTCGCGTTCGGTGTTGGCGCTGGTGTTATGAGCCTTCGATTCCGCCGACGCGACCGGGTGCTGCGCCCCGCCGCCCGACATGACTTCCACCGCCGCCGGCGTGCTGAGCGCAAAGCGCTTCGAGAAATCCTCGGCCTTCTTGCCAAATCCATTTTCCGTCACGGGCTTCGAAAACGCGGTGATGAACTCGTGCTTGAGATTGTTCAGCTCGATGCGGTCCTGCGGGCGCTTCGGGCCGGCGACGCTCGGCACGATCGTGTCGAGGTCGAGTTCGACGACCTGCGTATAATCGATCTGCCCCTTCTGTGGGATGCCCCACAGATTCTGGGCGCGGTAATACGCCTCGTACAACGCGACCTGATTTTCCTCCCGGCCGGTGGCGCGGAGGTAGTTGGTGCACTCGGCGTCGATCGGGAAGAAGCCCATCGTCGCACCATATTCGGGCGCCATGTTGGCGATGGTCGCACGATCCACGACCGGGAGCGCGGCGGCGCCGGGCCCGAAGAATTCCACGAATTTCCCCACGACCTTCGTCTGGCGCATCAACTGGGTCACGGTCAGCGCCAGGTCCGTCGCGGTCACGCCTTCGCGCAGCGCGCCCTTGAGGTGCACGCCCACGACATCCGGCGTGAGGAAATACACGGGCTGGCCGAGCATGCCGGCCTCGGCCTCGATGCCGCCGACGCCCCAGCCGACGATGCCGATGCCGTTGATCATCGTCGTGTGCGAATCGGTGCCGACGAGGGTGTCGGGATAATAGACATTGCCCGCGGAGAGGACGCCCTTGGCGAGGTACTCGAGGTTGACCTGGTGCACGATGCCGATGCCGGGCGGGACGACTTTGAACGTGTCGAACGCCTGCATGCCCCACTTCAGGAACTGGTAGCGCTCGCGGTTGCGCGTGAACTCGAGGTCGAGGTTCTTCTGCATGGCCGTCGCCGAGCCGGCGAAATCAACCTGCACCGAGTGGTCGACGACGAGGTCGACGGGCACGAGCGGCTCGATGATCTTCGGGTTCTTGCCCATCTTGGCGACGGCTGAGCGCATCGCCGCCAGGTCGACGAGGAGCGGCACGCCGGTGAAATCCTGCAGCACGATGCGCGCGACGACGAACGGGATTTCCGCGGTGCGGGACTCGGAGGGCTTCCAGTTCGCGAGTTCGCGCACATTCGATTCGAGCACGCGCTTGCCGTCGCAATTCCGGAGGACGGACTCGAGCACCAGCCGGATGCTGACCGGGAGCCGGGAGACGGGAAACCCGGCTCGTTCGAGGGCCGGCAGCGAATAAAATTGGTGCGTCGCGCCGTTCGCGGAGAACGACTGCAGCGTGTTGAACGGATTGGGAAGGCTCATCTCAAATTGCGGATTGCGGATTTCTGATTGCGGAATTGGGGCTGCGGACTGCGGAACTCGCGAGGGGATTTCAGGCTTCGGGTTTTTCGTCTCGGGCCTGGATTATTTTGCGAGGGCCGCCTTCACCGCGACGAAGTTGGGCAGGTCCTTCGGGGTGGCGGTCTGTTCAGAGTATTTGATCACCCCGTCCTTGCCGATAACGAACGCCGCGCGCGCGGCGGTGTCGCCCACGCCGGCGAGGTTGGTGAACACCACGTCGTAGGCCTTGGTCGTGGTCTTGTTCAGGTCGGAAAGCAGCGTGATCCCGATCTTGTTCTGTTTCGCCCACGCCTCGTTTGCAAAGGGGCTGTCGACGCTGATGCCGTAAACCTCGGCGCCGAGGCTCGCATACTGGTCCAGCCCGGCGGTCATGTCGCACATTTCCTGGGTGCAGGTGCCGGTGAAAGCCAGCGGGTAGAACAGGAGCACCGTCTGTTTCTTGCCGAAATTATCGCTCAGCTTGATGTCCTTGAGGCCATCGGCGGTTTTGGTCTTGAGCGTGAAATCGGGGGCTTTGGAGCCAACGGCGAGGGGCATGTTCGGGATGGGTTGTAAGGATGCGGTTCGAGTCGCGGCATCGGGATCGGCGCCGCAGCAGAACGGGAGACATAGAACCGGCAGAGCCAGCGCGGCAAATCGTTTTTCCCAAAAGAAGTGTGCATTCTATTCCCTGCATGAACCGCATTAGTTTCGCTGCGCGAATAGCCGAAGCGCCGAACAATCATCGGAGCGGTTTCGCGCCGCGCCCGTCTCCGACCGGCTCCGCGACGCGTCCACTCGCTACGTCGGGGTTTGTAGTTGGCGCCGGGTGCGCCAGCCAAAGTCGTGGTGCCACCTCCCCAGTTTTTGCTTTGCTCCACTCCTCCCCGCGCCCGTTTACTCAACCGTTCCCATGACGATTCTCGAAGACCTCCAATGGCGCGGCCTCTATGCCGACTGCACCGACCTCGAGGCGCTAACCCAGCGCCTCGCCCAAGGCCCGGTCACGCTGTATTGCGGCTTCGATCCCACCGGCGACTCCCTGCACGTCGGGCACCTCGTGCCCCAGCTGATCCTGCGGCGCTTCCAGCTCGCGGGCCACCACGCGATCACGCTCGCCGGCGGCGCCACCGGCATGGTCGGCGACCCTTCCGGGAAATCCGCCGAGCGCAACCTTCTCACCCCCGAGCAGCTCGCGCACAACGTCGCGGCGATCAAGCTGCAGCTCGCCCGCCTCCTCGATTTCTCCGCCGGCGCGAACCCGGCCAAGCTGGTCAACAATGCCGACTGGACCGCGCCCGTGAGCTTCCTCGATTTCCTCCGCGACATCGGGAAGCATTTTTCGCTGAACGTGATGCTGGCGAAGGATTCCGTGAAGTCGCGGATGTCGAGCGACAGCGGGATCAGTTTCACCGAGTTCAGTTACCAGCTGCTCCAGGCGTTCGACTTCTACCACCTGCGGCGCACGAACAGCTGCGAACTCCAGATCGGCGGCTCGGACCAGTGGGGCAACATCACCGCGGGCACCGACCTCATCCGGAAGAAACTCGACCAGCCGGCCTGGGGCCTGACGTTCCCGCTGATCACCAAGTCCGACGGTTCGAAGTTCGGGAAAACCGAAGGCGGCGCCGTGTGGCTCGATCCGAAGCGGACCAGCCCCTACAAATTCTACCAGTTTTTCGTCAACACCGAGGACGCGAAGGCTGTGGAGTACCTCAGGAAATTCACCTTCCTCCCGCGCGAGGAAATCGAGGCACTGGAGGCGAAGCATCTCGCGAATCCCGGCGCGCGCGACGTCCACAAGACCCTCGCACGCGAAGTGACGAAATTGATCCACGGGCCCGACGCGCTCGATGCCGCCCTGAAGGCCAGCGAGGTTTTGTTCGGCGCCGAGATCGGCGACATGTCCGAGGAAACGTTTCGCGACGTCGTCGACGAGGTCCCCACCAAGCCGCTTGAACGCGCCCGCCTCGAAAACGCCGGCACGAGCCTGCCTGACCTTCTGGTCCACGCCGGCCTCGCGCCGTCCAAAGGCCAGGCGCGCAAGGATGTCGAAGGCGGCGGGATCTACCTGAACAACGTCCGCGTGGGCGAGTCCAGCCGGGCCGTCACCACCGCTGACCTGGTCTTCGGTCGCTACATTCTCCTCCGCAAAGGCAAACGCACCTACACGGTGATTTCGGTGGCGTGACCTTCCGGTCGACTGCGCCCGCCTCGGTTCGGTTTCGCTTCCCCCCAATTTTCGCCCGGCATGGCCCACGCTCTTTCGACGTCCTCCCGCGCCGCTGAGCCACGCTGGTTGCATACGGGAGCCGAGGCCTACCGGCGCATGCTGCCGGCGCTGGCCGAGGCCAGTGCGTCGGTGCGTTTCGAGTTCTATATCTACCGGGCCGACGAAACCGGGAACCGTTTCCGCACTGCGTTGGTCGCCGCCGCGGCCCGCGGGGTGAAAGTGCGGCTGCTGCTGGACGCATTCGGCGCGAACCCGCTGCCCGGGGATTATTGGGACGAACTGAAGAAAAACGGGGGCGAAGTTCATCTCTTCAATCCCTTCACGTTTCGACTCTTCGCCTTCCGCAACCACCGCAAGCTGCTCCTCGTGGACGACAAGGTGGCCTTCATCGGCGGGTACAACATCGCCGACGAATACTCCGGCGACGGGGTCAAACAAGGCTGGCGCGACTTGGGCATGGAACTGACCAATCGTGCGGCGCTGCACCAGCTCGCGGAGGCCTTCGACGACATGTTCGCGCACGCGGATGTTTCGCACCGCGCCCTGCGGCGCATGCGTCGGTCGTGGGCGCCGCACGCCGCCACCGGGCCGGTGCTGTTGAGCGGGCCTCGGCTCGGGCGGAATCCGTTTCGCTCGAATCTCTTTACCGTACTCCGGAGAGCAAAACGCGTCCAGATCGTGTCCGGCTATTTTCTCCCGAGCCTGCGCCTGCGGCAGGCGCTCCGGCGCGTCGTACGGCGCGGCGGGACGGTCGAACTCCTGCTCGCCGGCCTTAGCGACGTGCCGCTGGCGCAATTGGCGGGACGCGCCCGGTACGGTGGATTGCTGCGCGCGGGCGTGAAAATTTTCGAGTACCAGCCGCAGATCCTCCACGCGAAGCTCGCGATCATCGACGACGCCGTTTTCGCGGGTTCCTCGAACCTCGACACCCGCTCGTTCGGCATCAACTACGAGGTCATGGTGCGGTTCGATGCCCCATCGCTCGCGGAGGCGGGGCGGAAAATGTTCGCCGTCGATGTCGCGAATTCGACTGAGGTCACGCTGGCCGACTGGAAGAAAGACCAGACGTGGCTCACGCGTCTCCGGGGAATGTGGGCGGGATTCCTTCTTACCAAATTCGATCCGTGGCTGGCCCATCGGCAGCTGCGGTCGATGTCGTAGGAAGCAGCGGCTCCGGCTGGGGACGCCGGCAGGCCCGGCCGGCGGTACCGAATGCAGCTCGAATTTTTCATGGCCCAAAGGAGGGAGCTTACTTACTGCTCGGGCGTGAAAAGATTTCTCCTCGTCGCCTGGTTCGGAGCCTCGGCCGCCTTCGCTGCGCTTAATCTTACGGCGGCCGCGGCCGCGGCCGCCCCCACACGCCTCCACGCCGTGGAATTGCTCGAAACCGGGCAGCCCGTGCGGATCGTCGCCTTTGGCGATTCCATCACCGGGGTTTATTATCACACCGGTGGACGCCGCGCCTGGTGCGACCTGGTCGGAGTCGCACTGCACCGGGTCTACCCGTCGGCCAATATCGAGATGATCAACGCCGGGATCAGCGGGAACACCACGACCGACGCCCTGAAGCGAATCGACGCCGACGTCCTCGCGCATCATCCCCAGCTCGTGATCGTGATGTTCGGGATGAACGACGTCGCCCGGTCCACCGCGGAGGATTTTCGCTCCAACCTGAAGCAGATTGTGGAGCGCATCAGGGCCAATGGCGGGGAAGTGCTGCTCATGACCCCGAATTGGATTTCGCCCGGCGACGCGAACCGCCCCGTGATCAAGGTCGCTGATTTCGCCCAAATCATGCGCGAGATCGGGCGAGAGATGAACGCGCCCGTGGCCGACGCCTCCCGCGCGTTCCAAGCGGTGGAACTCACCGATCACCGCGCGTGGCTCGGGCTGATGAGCGACACCATTCATCCGAACCTCCGCGGCCACCGCCTCTTCGCCGAGGAAGCCGTGCGCACGCTGACCGGCAAGCGCGTCGTGTTGGATGACCTTCCCGTACTCGAACCCGGGTTGCCATGGATCCTGGCGCGATTGAAAGCCAAGGAGCCCGTGCGGGTCGTCGCGATGAAACCGTACGACACCCTGATTGCGCCCGCGCTGCGCGCGCTTTTTCCTGACGCCCAAGTCGAAGTGACGACGTGGGACGCCGCGGGAAAATCCCTGGTGGACATCGAGCAGCAGGCCAAGGCGATCGGCTGGTCGCATTACCGGGAAGACCCGAAACTCCCGAAGCCCGACCTGTTCATCGTCGCGGTGCCGGCGACCGCGCTGACGACGAATGACGACCAATATTTCCACGCCTACACCTGGATCATGAACTGGTCGCTGAGCTTGGACGAGCCGGGCTGGAACTGCTGGGTGATTCTTCCTTCCGTCGCGCAGCCCGACCAGGACGCAGGCCAGCGCAGCGCCGAAGCCCTCGCTCTTGAGGTCATCCATGGCCAGGACGTGCCCTTCCTGCGACGCACCGCCGGCGACGCCATTCCGACCACCGAACTTTTCAACCGGGAACTCGCCCGGCTCCTCGGGCTGCCGCCGAAGCCGTGATCAGGCCAGGCGTTCAGATTTTGAACAGAAGGCAACGAAGGTAACGAAGCGGTTCTAGTCAGCGGAATCGCTCGTGGCCCTTCACGAGGTAGGTTCCGGGAATTCCCGATCCCCCGGCCGTCAATGGCACGATAGGTCGCGCGAACCTGAACCGCTTCGTTACCTTCGTTGCCTTCTGTTCAAAAATCCGGTTCCCTAAAAAAACATCGCTTCGCTCAAGGCTGCTTCCGGCGAGAGCAGGCTCGCCGCGGCAGGGAGTGTCGTGCGGCCCCCGCCGAAATCGGCTTCGAACATCGCCGACGCGCGGGCCAAATCGCCTTTCCAGGCGAAGGACTTTTTTCCGCCGGCATAGGAAAATTTCAGGTCAAAGGTCCCGGCTGATCCGCCCGGCAACGCCGCGAGCGAAAACTTCGCGCGGTTCTGTCCGCATTGGCCGATCCGTTCTTCCACCCACTTGAGCAGCACCCGCGCCTCCGCGGCATGCGCGCCGTCGTGGGCCAGCGTCACGTTTTCGAGGCCGGCACACAGCACGTCCATGGGATATCGGCTCAGGAACTGCCCGAGGCTCTGGCGAATGGGCAGCAATCGCGCATGGACGAGGTCGCGCAACGCTTCCGGGTGCGGCCATGGATACGTTAGCGCATCGTCCGGCGCGATGGCGCTGTCGATCAGCACGCGCTTCGCCGAGGTCAGCAGGTAATGATAATCCGCCAGCTTGCTGCTCGCGGAAAAACGGTGCGCCCAATAATAAAGCGGCAGGTCCGTGGAGAGGCAGATCGAAACCTGGCTTTCGAGGAACTGGCGCGTGCTGCGCGGATAGCTCAGCACCACGAATTCGACGCAGCGCTTGTCGTTCTTCGATTTCCCGAGGTGGCACTCGCCGTACACTTTGGCGCGCATTTCCGTCACGCCGGCGTCTTCGTTCAGCGGGCAGAGCACGACGACGCGGCTGGGATAACGCTTCGAGAAAGCCACCGCCGTCTGAAATTGCGCGACGCCGTCCTCCGGCGTGGTGTTGAAACCGAGGTGGAGGACAAAGTTGACCTGCGTCGCCTTCGCATCGTCGGACGCCGGAGCCGGCCCGCCGGCCGCGGCCGTATCGGACCACATCTTGCGCAGGCTCTTGGAGATCGTGCCGACCGGAACCTCGATGCCGGGGAGAGCGTGAAAAATATCAGACATCAGGAAGGAAAAAACCGAGGTTCAAGAACGTTCCGCTCGACCGCGACACCCGGCTTACGGTTGCCGCCAGGTATGGCCGCCCCGCGCGAGCAACGCGTCGGCGCTCGGCGGACCCCACGAACCCGCCGCGTAGGTGTCCATTCCCTCCCGCCCCGCCTTCGCCCAGGCCTCCAGCACCGGCGTATAGAGTTTCCACGAGGTCTCGGCTTCGTCGCCCCGGATAAAAAGCGTCCCGTCACCGATCATCGCATCGAGCACCAGCCGCTCGTAAGCCTCGGGCGTATTGGAACCGAACGTCGTCGAATACCGGAAACTCATCTTCACCGGCTGCGTCCGCGTTTCCAGGCCGGGAATTTTGGTGTTGAGGATCAGGCTCAAGCCTTCGTCCGGCTGGATTTGGAACGAGAGGGTGTTGGGCGCCAAATTAAAGCCGCCGCTCTCGGCGAAAAGCGTCCCGGGCGGGCGCTTGAAGGTGATCGCGATTTCCGACACGCGACGCGCCATGCGCTTTCCCGAACGCAGGTAGAACGGTACACCCTGCCAGCGCCAATTGTTGATCGAGAGGCGGATCGCCGCATAGGTCTCGGTCGCGGAGGTGGGCGAGATCCCCTCTTCCTGGAGGTAACCAGGCACCGCTTTTCCCGCCATCATGCCGGCACCGTATTGCGCGCGGGCGACGTCGCCCTTCGTCCCGAGGTTCAACGGCTGGATCGCTTTCAGCACCTTCACTTTTTCATCGCGGATCGCCTCGGCCTCATAGGCCACGGGCGGTTCCATCGCGGTCAGCGCGAGCAACTGCATCGTATGATTCTGGATCATGTCGCGCAGGCAGCCGCTTTGCTCGTAGTAGCCGCCGCGCGTGCCGACGCCCACTTCCTCCGCCACGGTGATCTGCACGCTGTCGATGAAGTTGCGATTCCACAGCGGCTCGAAAATCGAGTTCGCGAACCGCTGCACGAGGAGGTCCTGCACCGTTTCTTTCCCGAGGTAATGGTCGATGCGATAAACCTGATGCTCGGCGAACACACGGCGGATGGTGGCGTTGAGTTCGAGGGCCGACGCGAGGTCGCGCCCGAAAGGTTTTTCGATGATCACCTTCGCGTGGTGCGCCTGCCCGAGATATTTTCCCGCCAGGCCGGAGGCGCCGAGGTTGAGGAGGATCGGCGCGAAAACGGAGGGCGGCGTGGAGATGTAGAACAGCGTCTGCACTTCCCGGCCGATCTTCTTTTCGATTTCGGCGATGTGCTGCGCGAGGCGGTCGAACGCCGCCTTTTCATCGTAGCCGCCGGCGACGTAGCTCGTGTGCGGCGCGACCCGGCCCCACACTTCGTCGTTAAGTTCGCGGCGGGAAAATTCCTTGATCGCGTCTTTCGCAAGCGAGCGAAATTCCTCGTCGGGAATTTCCTTCCGGCCGTAACCCACGAGGTAAAAATCGGCGGGCAGCAGGCCGTCGACACTGAGGTTGTAAACCGCGGGGATGAGTTTCCGCGCAGTGAGGTCGCCTGAGGCGCCGAAGATCACGACGACCGTCGGCGGTGCGCCACGATGTTTGCTGAGCCCCTGGAGAAACGGATGACGCTGGGTGTCGGCCATGGCGGTGGGGAGTCTTCGGCGGACCTCACATCCGCCGCAAGGGAAATGGTGCTCAGCCGAGGTAGTACTTGGCGAAGAGCGGAATATTCTCGAAGTGCAGGATCGCCGGCGGCGCGGGGCGCGCCCCGTCGTCGGGGCCGAGCGAGACTTCGACGACGTCGAAGCGAAAGACCCGCGGACGTCGCGGCAGCTGGGCGAGGTAAGCCATGCAGGCCCGTCGCATCGCGCGTTTCTTCCGCGGCGTGACGGCATGGAAGCCAGGCACGAGGGCATCGGGGGCGCGCGTCTTGACCTCCACGAACACGAGCACCTCGCGATCGCGGCAAACCAGGTCGATTTCCGCGCGGCGATCGCGCGCCGAGCGCCAGTTCCGCGCGACGATCTTGAAACCGCGCTCGCGCTTAAGAAATTCCGCCGCGTGCCGTTCACCCGCTGCACCTCGGCGCCCCGCGGCGGTCGCTTCATCGCGGAAAAATCGCTTGAGCCATCCGAACATGGAATTTGCATCCCGGGAAAGCCCGCAGATGTTCTTTCTCATTGCGGGCTCAACGCATCGCTGACAATTCTAGAATCCACCTCAGACGACCCATACATGGCCACTCCCAATATTACCGGCACGCTCCGGCGGTCGCTGTTAATCAAGATCATATCGAAGGCCGCGCCGAGTCGGGAGGACGTCAATTCGGTCATTGAACTCACCGCTTCGAAGGTCGTGGAGGCGCTCCAGGCGCAGTCGATGACGTTCTACCTCGTCGAAAACAACGAGATCGTCTTCAAGAACGTCTATTATTCGCCGAGCCTTTGGCGCGAAAATCCCTCGCTGGAACAAAAGCTCCAGGAGACGTCCGCCAAGTTGCTCGCGCTCAAGCTGCCGCTCGGCACCGGCGTCGTCGGCAAGGTCATCGGGAGCGGCGCGCCGTCGTTTTACCGGAATTCGGAAAGCCAGGCGCCTTTCATGTCGTCGATGGCGAAGACCACCGGCTTCGAAGTGCGCTCGATGCTGACCGTGCCCTTGAAGACCAACGTGGTCATCGGCGCGATCCAGGTCCTCAACAAGGAACTCTCCGCCGGCACCGATGGCGAATTCACCGACAAGGATCTCCAGCTCCTCACCGAAGTCGCCGAATACTCCTCTTCCCTCCTCCAACGCTTCCTCGATCCGAAGTTCCAGCTCAGCGCGGACGACACCGCCAAGTTCATTTCCAAGCTCACCGACCTGCCGCTCATCACCAAGATCGAGGACATCGAGGCCGATGAGAAACTCATCACGAGCATCGGCGATGCGCTGATCCGACGCGAAGGCATTTTCCCGCACAAGTACAACGGCGAGAAAGCCGTCGCCGTGCTGATGGCCAACCCGCTCGACTACGCGAAGCGCGAAGCGTTTCAGCAGGCCACCGAGCTCAGCATCGACGAAGTGCGCGTCGTGTCCGCGACGCTGTTCGATGCGCTGATCAAGAAATTCTTCAAGGACAGCAAGAACACCTCCGACAACGTCGACGTCGGCGCGGCGGTGGAAGCCATCGGCGAGGCGTTCAAGGTGGACGAGGCCGCCGCCGAAATGAGCGCGGCCGACATGGAGAGCGAGGACTCCGCGCCCATCATCCAGATGACGAACCGCATCATCGAGGATGCGTACATGCAGGGCGCGTCCGACATCCACGTCGAGCCGATGGAAAAGGAGCTGCTCATCCGCTACCGCATCGACGGCTTGTGCCAGGAAAAACTGCGCCTTCCCAAGCAGGCGGCGAACGCGCTCGTCACGCGTCTCAAGATCATGTGCAACCTCGACATCTCGGAACGCCGGTTGCCGCAGGACGGACGCATCGTTTTCAAGCGTTATACGAAGAAGAACATGGACATCGACCTTCGCGTGGCCACCGGCCCGATGAAGGACGGCGAGAAGGTGGTCATGCGTATTCTCGACAAGCAGAAGTCCACGCTGCCGCTGCCGATGCTCGGTTTCTCCGACGAGAACCTCGCGAAATACCGCGAGTGCATCCGCCAGCCGTACGGGATGATTCTCCACTGCGGACCGACGGGGTCCGGAAAATCGATGACGCTGTACTCCGCGCTCGGCGAGGTGAACACGCCGGACGTCAATATCCAGACCGCCGAGGACCCGATCGAATACACGCTCGCCGGCATCAACCAGATGCAGATGAGCCGGGCCATCGGCCTGACGTTTGCCCGCGCGCTGCGGTGCTACCTGCGCATGGATCCCGACATCATCCTCGTCGGCGAAATTCGTGACGAGGAAACCGCCGGAATCGCCGTCGAGGCCGCGCTCACGGGTCACTTGCTTGTTTCCACGCTGCACACGAACGACGCGCCGTCGACGATTGCACGTATCGGTGAAATGGGCGTCGAGCCCTTCAACATTTCCGCCTCGCTCGTCTGCGTGTGCGCGCAACGCCTGCTCCGTCGCGTGTGCAAGGGATGCAAGGTCTCTTACGAGCCGGAGGGCCGCGAAAAGACGATCATGGAAAAGGCGATCGGCTGGAGCGGCCAGATCTTCAAGGCGAACCCGGCAGGCTGCCCGACGTGCGGCGGCCTGGGTTACAAGGGCCGCGTCGGCATTCACGAATTGATGGTGAACAGCGAGGAGCTCACCGAAGGCATCAACAAGGAAATCGAAGTCGCCGAATTGAAGCGCATCGCGATGCGCAACGGCATGAAGACGCTCCACCAAGACTCGATGCTGAAGGTCAAGATGGGCCTCACCACCGTCGAGGAAGCCCTCGCAAACGTCCCGCCGGATTTGATCCTGTAGTTTGAAGTAGCGCAGGCGGCCCGCCTGCTTCCCCGAAGTAGCTGCACAACATAGGCCGCGTCTCCGACCCGCCTCGGGAAAAACGTCGCGCCACGTCTTCGACTGGCTCATTCGGCCCCAACTAAAACCCGCGGCGTCGCGATTGGGCCGCACCACGGAGCCAGTCGAAAACATGGCGCTAAGTTGAAAGCGATAAATTGGAGGTCGAAAGACCGACGACCGGCTACCGCCTGCCCGACCTTTCATTTTTCAACTTTCAGCCTTCAACGAACTGACCTGCCTGCCGCCCGAGCAGGCGGGCCGCCTGCGGTACCTCGGCGAGCTACACGCCCACCGGCTTCGCGCCCGTGACTGATTCCGCGATGTTCGGCGCATGGACTTCGGGTTCGCCGCGATCCTGGTTGAAGCGCATCGAAACGGTCTTGGAAACGCCTCGCTCCTCCATCGTCACGCCGTAGATCGCACTCGCCGCCGAAACGGTGCGCTTGTTGTGCGTGATGATGATGAACTGGGACTCGCCGACGAATTTCTTCAGCAAATCCGTGAATCGGCCGATGTTCGATTCGTCGAGCGGGGCATCCAACTCGTCGAGCAAGCAGAATGGCGACGGCTTCACCATGTACAGCGCGAACAGCAGCGCGACGGCCGTCAGGGTCTTTTGCCCGCCCGACAGCAGCGTGATGCTCTTGAGTTTCGTGCCCGGGGGCTGCGCCACGATCTCGATGCCGCTCTCGAGGATGTCTTCGCCCTGGATCAGCTCGAGCGCCGCCCGCCCGCCGCCGAAGAGCGTTTCGAACGTGTATGCGAAATTCTTCTGGATCTGGAGGAACGTCACCTCGAACTGCTTCTGCGAGGTCACGTTGATCTCCTCGATCGCCTTCATCAGCTCCGCCTTCGCCGTCGTCAGGTCGTTGCTCTGGGTCGTGAGAAAATCGTAGCGCTGCTTGAGTTCGGCGTATTCCTCGATCGCGACGAGGTTGACCGCCCCCATGTTGTTCAACCGGGCGCGGAGGGCGTCGGATTCGCTCTTGATCTCATCCCAATTCGTCGACTCGAGCTCGATAAAATCCGCCTCCGTGGGCTCGCCCTTCTCCTTCGACCTGGATTTCCGGCGCTCGGGTTTCGGCTTCGCGTCGGTGGCGCTCGCATCCGCCGGCGCCGCGACCGCGCCATCCGCGGCCGCGTCTTCGTCTTCATCGAGGTCGAGCGGCTTGACCCCCGCGGGCTCGTCGTCCGCGTGCCACAGCAATTGTTTCCAATCCAAGGTCGCAATGTCGGCCTGGAATTCCCGCGTGACTTCCTCCATGAGGAACTGGGCGCGCTGGCGGGTCTCGGCGAGTTTCACCTCATATGTGCTCAGCTCGTCGTGCGCCGTTTCGGACTGCGTGTGCAGGGAGCTCTGCGAGGACTCGAGGGAGGTGATCTCCTTCTCGAGCCCCAGCAGTTCGATGCGGACCTTCTCAACCTGTTCCTGCGCCACGGCGAGCGTTTCGCCAAATTGCCCGGCCCGGGCGCGCTGCGCGTTCGAATCGCGCTCCAGGTCCTCGATCTGCACGCTCCAAGTCTCGATTTCCTGCTGCCGCTGCACGAGCAAATCATCCAGCTGGAGGCGGCGCTTTTCCATTTCCGTCAGGCCGCGGTCCAGCACCTCGACCTTCTGCCGGCGCTCCGCCAGTTCCAAGCGGGCCTGGGCGAGCGACTCGCGCTTTACGTCGCGGTCGGTGCGAATCTCCGTAATGCGTGTTTCCAGTTTCTGGATTTTCTCTCGCTGCGCGATGGCCGCGCCGTCCGCGTCCGCCAGGCCGGCCTGCGCTTTTTCCCAACGCGTGTGCGCTTCGTTGCGCGTGGCTTCGAGGGAAACCAATTCCATCTCCATGCGGCGAAGGCGATTCCCGACGTCCTCGAGCGAGCGCTGTCCGCCCCGCTGTTCGGCTTGAACGGCGGCCACGGTCTGGGTGATCGCGAGCACGTCCGCCCGGCGCTGTTCGAGGGTCTGTTCCGCCGCGGCGATCCTGACGTTCAGCGCGTCGATCAGGACCTTCTGTTCGTCATGGAGTTTCTGGTCTTCGGCCAGCGCCTTTGCGGTTTCGCGGAGATCAATCTCCCGCTGGACGATGCTGTTCGAGGATTTCCGCGCGCTGTGGTGACCGCCATAGACGAGGCCGCGGCGATCGACGAGGTCGCCCTTGCGCGTCGCAACCGCGAGGAACGGAAACGCGGGGTTCGCCTTCCAGAATTCGAGGAAGGCGCCCAAATCATCGGCGATGAAGCATTCGCCCAGCACGCCCGCCGCCGGGTGCGCGGGATCGACATCGCGCAGCGCATCGAGCGCGGGGACCAGGCCCGCCGGCAATTCGCCGCGGCCCTCGGGGCGCGAGCCGAAATCCGAAATCCGGAGCACCGCGGAACCGATCTGTTCGCTTTCCAGCTGGGTCAGGATCCGCTGGGCGGTGGCGAGATCGCTGACACTGATTGCTTCCGCGGCGGACCCGAGGATCGCTTCGACGGCCTTGCCAAATTCCGGACGGACCTCGAGGCCCTGGGTGATCGGCGTGGCCTTCGCGCCCGCGAGCGCGGCATCGAGGCGGCCCTGGAGCACGGCTTTCGCGCCCTCGCCGAAGCCTTCCCACTTTTCCTGTAATTGCTGGAGCAGGCGAAGCCGGGCCGTGCGCTGCGCGAGTTGGCGGTCGATTTCCTGGAGCTTGCGCTGCGACTCGCGAAATTCGTGCGTGAGGTCGGCGATCGCCTGCTGCGCGGCGGTGGCCTCGTTGTGCGTGCGCGACTTGTCGGCCAGCGCCGCTTCCACGCGCGCGCCGAGTTCCGCGGCGGCCGCGCCGGCGGCCTCATGCTGTTCGCGAACCTGCCCGATTTCCTGGGCCACCGCATCGTGGCGCAGCACGCTCGTCTTCTGCTCGACTTCGTACCCGGAACAATCCGTGCGCAGGCGCGCCACGGTGCTCTCCAGCTGGAGCAGGTGAAATTTTGCCTGGTTCAGCTCCTGTTCGACCTTGCTCAGCTCGCCCTCGGCGATGCCCAGCTCGCGGTTGCGCTGCTGGAATACCGCGTCGCTGCTGCCGAGCAGCCCGAGCTGCATCTGCTTGTCCTGCGCGCCGGTGTCGACTTGCGCGGATACCTCGCGCAGCTGCATTTCGATTTCGCCGAGATTATCGCGCGACGAACCGAGCCGATCCTCCAGGCCGGTGCGACGGATCTGGGCGAGATTGGCCTGGTTTTCCGCCGCCTCTTTTTGCGAGCGCAGGTCGAACACCGCTTGCTGCGCATCCTGCACCCGCTGGTTGAGGCGATTGCGCCCGCCTTTTTTCGCTTCGAGCTCGGCCTGCTGCGCTTCCAGGTCGGTGCGTCGGCCGTCCGCTTCAGCGCGGAGGGCCGTGACGCGCGACTCCAAGCCGGACAGCGCGGAAGTGAGCTGGGCGTGCTGGCGGGAACTCCAGGCGAGGCTGAGGTGCCGCAGGCGAAAACTCACGCGCTTGAACCGCATCGCCTTCGCCGCCTGGCGGCGGAGGCTGCCGATCTGCCGGGAAACCTCCGTCACGACATCCGCGACCCGCGCGAGATTCTGGTCGGTGAGAGCGAGCTTGTTCATCGCCTCGCGGCGCGCCGACTTGTACTTGGTGATCCCCGCGGCTTCCTCGAACACCGCGCGGCGCTCCTCGGGCTTCGAGGACAGGATCTGGTCGATCTGGCCCTGCGCCATGATCGAGTAGCTGGTCCGGCCCACGCCGGTATCCATGAAAAGTTTTTGGATGTCCTTCAGGCGGCACGCCTGGCCGTTGAAGGCGTACTCGCTCTGGCCGTCGCGATGCACGCGCCGCGTGATTTCGATCTCGTGAAACTCGCTGCCCAGCTGCTTTTCGCACTCGGTGAGGAGCAGTGAAACCTCGCACAGCTGCGAAGCCTTGCGCGTGTCGGCGCCCTCGAAAATCACGTCCTGCATCTTACCGCCGCGCAGCGCCTTGGCGCTCTGCTCGCCCAAAACCCAGCGGATCGCATCCGCGATATTGGATTTTCCACAGCCGTTGGGGCCGACCACCGCAGTGACACCTGGTTCAAAACGGAGGGTGGTGGCATCGGCGAAGGACTTGAAGCCGTGCAATTTTAGCGCCTTGAGATACATGAAAGCGGAGAGTGTGAGCGGTCGGCGCGAGCGCGGGCAAACGGAAAGTGAAAAACCATTTTTCTCCCTCAGAACAAGGCGCGCCGCCGCGGAGCAAACGTCGGTTTGCACTGTCGAGAGTGCTCGCTACCAATGGCGAAACATGCATGACGCCGTGATCGCCCCTCCGGGAATTTCAGCCGAGACGCGGCGTTTCCTGCCTTGGCTGGTCGCCGTGGCGCTGTTCATGGAAAACCTGGACGCCACGATCGTGAACACCGCGGTGCCCACAATGGCGCAAAATCTCGCGGTGACCCCGTTGAGCCTCAAATCGGTGCTCACGAGTTACACCCTCAGCCTCGCAGTTTTCATCCCGATCAGCGGCTGGATGGCGGACCGTTTCGGCACCAAGCGCGTTTTCACGCTCGCGATCGCGTTGTTCATCCTCGGGTCGCTCTTCTGCGGCCTGGCGATGAATGTCCCCATGCTCACGGCGTCGCGCGTGCTTCAGGGCATGGGCGGAGCAATGATGACGCCGGTCGGCCGGCTGGCGCTGGTCCGGACTTTTCCCCGGTCGGAGATGTTGACCGCGATGAATTATGTGGTCGTGCCGGCGTTGATCGGGCCGCTGGTCGGGCCGTTTGTCGGCGGACTCATCGTGCACTGGCTGCACTGGCGGGTGATCTTCTTCCTCAACCTGCCGTTCGGCGCGGTGGGTTTGTGGATGGTCAGCCGGCACATGCCGGATTTCAACGACCCCACCGTGGGCCCGTTGGACCGCGTCGGATTCGTTCTATTCGGAGCGGGCGTGGCGCTGCTTTCCTACGTGCTGGAAATTTTTGGCGAACACCGCCTTCCGCTCTCGGCGATGGCCCTGATGCTCGCGACGTCGGCGCTGCTGCTGGCGGCGTACGGCTGGCACATGCGACGGGTCCCGGCGCCGCTTCTGTCGCTTGGGCTCTTCGGCATTCGCACCTTTCGCATTTCCGTGGTTGGCGGATTTGTCACGCGAATCGGGATCGGGGGCATGCCCTTCCTGCTGCCCCTCCTCTACCAAATCGGATTGGGCTACAAACCATGGCAGGCTGGCTTGCTGACAATGCCGCAGGCCCTCGCCGCGATTGGCATGAAGATTTTCAGCAAGCGACTTCTCGCGCGTTTCGGGTATCGGCAGGTGCTCCTTGCGAACACCGTCCTCCTCGGCTTGACGATCACCGCCTTCACCCGCGTCGGGCCGGGCACGCCGCTGGCGGGAATCCTGGTCCTTAGCCTTGTCCAGGGCTTCTTCTCATCGCTCCAGTTCACGAGCATGAATTCGCTCGTGTACGCGGACGTCAACGACCGCGACGCGAGCAAGGCCAGCAGCATTTCCAGCACCGGGCAGCAGATGTCGCTCTGCTTCGGTGTCGCGTTCGCATCCCTGCTCACGGCCTGGTTCCTCGGTCACGTCGATCAGACCGTCGCCGCGGAAACCATCCCCGCCCTGCACAAGGCGTACCTCGTGATGGGCCTGCTGACGATTACCTCGTCGCTCGTCTTCATCGGCCTGCACAACGACGACGGCAACAACGTCAGCAATCGAGCGGCGCAGGTGCCAGAGGTCGCAGCCGAACCCGCCTGAGCTGCCGCCGGCGGCCCGCCGGCTTCCCACCGAAGGAGGCAGCCGGTTGAAGCCGAAGTTGAGAGACTCGGTCGAACGCCAATCGTCCGTCATTCTTTCAACTTTCACGTCTCACTTTTAACCCGAGCAAGCGAGCGGCCGCCTGCGCTGCTTCAATCCGCCTCGAGGCGCTTGCCCATGCCGATCAGGGGATCGGTTGAATAACCCAGTCCTTCGTAAAACGCGATGACCTCCGTATTCGTGGAGCGGACCTGCAGGTTGATTTTAGCGCAGCCGATCGCGCGCATCAGTCGCTCCGCCTCGGCCATCAGCTCCTTTGCATGGCCGCCACCACGATAGGGGGATGCGACCCCGAGAAGGTTGATCCAACCGCGATGACCTTCGTACCCGAGCATGCACGTCGCCATCACGCGACCGTCGATCTCGCCCACTAGGAACCACTCCGGGTTCACCTTCATCTTTCGCGCGATGTCTTTTTTCGGATCGCTCCACCGGAGCAGCCCGCATTCGCGCCAAAGTTCAATCACCGCGGCTTCATCACGCGTTTCGTAAGGGCGGATTTTCATGGATGGAATGAGCTCTCTCTCACTTCAAGAGGTTGGAAGGATATTTGAGAATCGCGCGTTTTCCCCCGCCAATCAGGTTTTGGGCCGGCGTCCGACGCTCGCGGCCGGAGTTGGAAAAATGCGAGGACCACATCACGAGCATGCCTTCGTCGAGGAAACAGATGGAGGGATAGATGTTCTCCCGGGCCGGCAACACGGGATCCCAGCCTTCGTCATCGACGATCACGGGCGCGCTCCAGGTCTTGCCGTCGGTCGAGACCGCATAGGTCAGCGGGCAGCGGGGAAAGAGACTTCCGCGACTATCCTCCTTGACGTGGTTGTAGAAGACAATGAGCCGTCCATCGGGCAGCGTCTTCAGCGTGAGCGAAGTGCACGGCGAAAGGAGCGCGGTGTTCCTGGGCGCGGACCACGTTGCACCGGCATCGCTCGACCAGGCGTCGACCAGGTAACCCGTGCCCGAGCGCGCGAGCATCAGGACCTTGTCCCCCACTTCCGCCACGCAGGGCTCGGCCATCCCGCGCAAGGCGCCCTTCGGCAGGACCAATTGGGAAAGCATCCACGTCGCACCGGCGTCGTCGCTGTAGAAACAACCCGATTCGCCAAGATCTCCTTCGGGACCGCTGCCTTTGACCGCATGGCAAACCGGGATGAGGAGGCGCCCGCTGCGCAGCTGAATGAGGCGGTCGTTCATGATGTACCAGCCATCGTCCGGGGTGACTTCACGTCCCACGATTCGCGCCGGCGTCCAGCTGGCGCCTTCATCCGACGAAAACGAAATGATGGGCAGGCCGCCGCCTTTATTGTCGGGGACGTACCGATGCCCGACGAGTGCCACGCGTCCATCGCGCAGGCGGAGAAACGAAAACCCGCCGTTGTTGATCGTGCCGTTGATCTTCCACTCCAGCGGGATTCGCTCCGTCTCGCGCCACGTGCGCCCGTGATCGCTGCTGCGGTAGAAATGCGGGAGCGGGTAAACACCGCGCAATTCCTCAAACATCGCCGGCGCGCTGCCCCAAGGCGCGAGCATGAGGATGTCGCCGCCCGCCACCGGCACCAGGCTCGGCCCGATGAAAACGCGGTCGGGCACGTGCGGCACCACCACTGCCGGCGGAACCACAAATTCAGCCCTGGCATAGGGCAGGGTTTTCAGGCTGGGATCCGCGCAGAGCGAAACGAACGCGACGCTGGTGACGAGGCCGCAAAACACGAGGAGGGGTAAACGCGACATGACGGGGTAATCGAGGGGTGGACTTGGACCACGTCGCGAGGTGACGGCGGGGCTTCCGCGGTCACTTGTGATCCCACGGCAGGTGGATCGCGAGCTTGGGAAATTTCCAAATCCGCACGGGCTCGAACATCTTTCCCGGGTTGAGAATGCCGCGCGGATCGAGCGCGACCTTCACCGCCTGCATCGCCCTCACCTGCGCGGGTCGATGCTGCACGCGGAGAAACGGGGATTTCGCGAGCCCGATGCCGTGCTCCCCCGATATCGCGCCGCCGAGCGCCACGACCGTGCGCATCAATTCATTGACCGCCGCCTCCGCCGCGCGCGCCTCGCTGCGATTCGCGCGATGGTACATGATATTGACGTGGAGGTTTCCATCCGCGACATGCCCAAACGTCGGGATCGGCAGGCGCGAGCGGCGCTTCAACCCGGCGAGAAAGCGGATGAACTTCAGGTAACTCCGCATCGGCACCACGATATCCTCGTTCAGCTTCGCGTCGCCAAGTTCGAACATCGCCCCGGAGCATTTTCTCCGCACCGCCCACAGCGCTTCGGCTTCGTCGCGATTCCGCGCTTCCTTCGTCGCCAGCGCATGCGTCGCCGCCCACGCCAGCACGAGGGCCTTTTGTTCCTCCACCTCGGCGATACCGCCCGCAAGTTCCAGGAGAATGACGGGACGCCCCGCCTGCCCGGGAAACACCGTGGTCTTGGTCGCACGCTCGGCGCACACCACGCTCTCGCGGTCGAGAAACTCGCAGATCGCGGGCTGCACGCGCTGGCGAAAAAGTGCGAGCGCCGCGCGCAGTGCCACGGCTTCGTCGCGGTAAGAGGTCAGCAGCGTCCAGCGCGCCGCGGGCTGCGGGATCAGTTTCAACACCGCGCCTGTCACGACGCCGAGCATCCCTTCGCTCCCGATCCACAAATCACGCAGGTTGAAGCCCGCCGCAAATTTCTTCGTCGCCGTGCCCCACTCGACGTACTCGCCCGTCGGGAGAAACCCGCGCAGCGCGATGATGAAATCCCGGGTGACGCCATATTTTCCCCCGTGCATCCCGCCGGCGTTGCACGCGATGTTTCCGCCGATGGTGCAGTACTCCTTGGACGACGGATCGGGCGGATAAAACCAGCCTTTTTTTTCCGCCGCGCGCTGGATGTCAGCGACCTTCGCCCCCGCCTGCACATGCGCCATCCCGGCCTCGACATCGATCGCGACCCGGTTGAGCGCCATCATGTCGACGACCCAGCCGCCGCGCACCGGCGCCGCCGAACCCATGAGCGTCGTACCCCGGCCGCGCACTGTGACCGGCACGCGATGACGATTCGCCAGCACGAGCGCGACGCCGATGTCGGCCTCCGTCCGCGCCTTGATCACGGCAACAGGCGGGAATGAAATCTTGCTGCTGTCGAATGACGCCGCGAACAGCGCGGCCTCGTCCGTGAAAACAACTTTGGCGCCAAGCCGGCGCTTGAGTTGCAGGGTCGCGGTGCGAAAGGACGAGGGCATGACGGATTCACGTCAGCCGGTCAGTCGGGATGCTTCAACCCGATAAACGACCGGGTTCCGTGCGCTGATTAACCGCTGGTCGCGCCGTCGCGCGCGCAACTTCCAAGCCCGAGCTTGCGTGGTTCCAAGGCGCCGCCTTCGCTTTCGCGCATGAGTCTTTCCCTCAAACCTGCCGCTTCCTGCACGTTCGACCAAATCTCGCTCGGCGAAGTCATGCTCCGCCTCGATCCGGGCGAAGGGCGCGTCCGCACCGCGCGCGAGTTCAAGGTCTGGGAAGGCGGCGGCGAGTACAACACCTCGCGCGGGCTCCGGAAATGCTTCGGCCTGAAAACCGCGGTGTGCACGGCGTTCGTCGACAACGAAGTCGGCCATCTTGTCGAAGACTTCATCATGCAGGGCGGCGTCGCGACGGACTTCATCCAGTGGCGCGAGGACGACGGCATTGGCCGCACCGTGCGCAACGGGCTGAATTTCACCGAGCGCGGATTCGGCGTGCGTGGCGCGGTCGGCACGCCCGATCGCGGCAACACCGCGGCGTCGCAACTCAAGCCGGGCGATTTCGACTGGGAGCACATTTTCGGGAAGCTCGGAGTGCGCTGGTTCCACACCGGCGGAATCTTCGCGGCGCTTTCCGAAACGACCGCCGCGCTCACCGTGGAAGCCGTCAAGGCCGCCAACAAACACGGCACGATTGTCAGCTATGATCTCAACTACCGCCCGTCGCTCTGGAAGACGATCGGCGGACTGAAAAAAGCCCAGGAAGTAAACCGCGAGATCGCGAAGTACGTCGACGTGATGATCGGCAACGAGGAAGATTTCACCGCGTCGCTCGGCTTTGAAGTGAAGGGTGCCGATCACAACTTGAGCCACATCGAGACGGATGCGTTCAAGGCCATGATCGAATGCGCGGTGAAGGAATTCAAAAACTTCAAGGTGGCGGCGACGACGTTGCGCCGGGTGATCACGGCGACGAAAAACGATTGGAGCGCGATCCTCTGGCACGGCGGGAATTTTCATGAGAGCCGGCAATATCCTGAACTCGAAATCCTCGACCGCGTCGGTGGCGGCGACAGTTTCGCATCGGGCCTCCAATTCGGATTTCTTCAGTTTAACGACGCCCAAAAAGCCGTGGAATACGGTGCAGCGCACGGCGCTCTCGCCTCGACCACGCCCGGCGACACCTCGATGGCCACGCGCAAAGAGGTCGAGAAACAGATTTCCGGCGGCGGCGCGCGGGTGGTCAGGTAAGTGAAATGGTGGATTCGCTTGCGCTAGATTGCCTGTTTTCGTATCATGCTGGATATCAGCATGATATTATATTAAGTGAGGCCTCGGCGATTCTGACCCCGCGCTGACCCGTAGGCGTCATTACGGGTCCACACGGATACCGCGAAAAATAATTTCTGGCATACTGCTGCCATGAACTTCGTCACCCTCGCCCTCCTGATCTCCGCGGTCGCTGCCTCGTTTGTTGGTACTCTGCTGATGATCAAGAACCTCCGCAATTCGGTGGAAGGTTATGAGGACGAAACCGGCTTTCACTATGGTCGCCTCGCCGAGGTTCATGCCGAGGCCCACGCCCACCGCACCGCGGCCTAACCAATTTGGTTTTAGAGTCTTAGGGGGTTACAAAGAGTTCATCAAGGGGAGTGTTTGAAAGAAGCCCGGGTCAAAAGCCCGGGCTTCTTCATGCCCGGATTCAACCGATGGAGTGGATCGGCACCTAATTCGAGTAACCCCCGTTGGCGGAGTTATTCGCCGCAGACGCGGCGGTAAAGGGCTTCGTACTTCGGCACGATGGCGGCAGCCGAAAAATGTTCGCAGGCCCGTGTTTTCGCCGCGGCGCCAAGGGCGGAACGCCGGGCGGGATCCGTGATAATCGACTCCGCGGCGGCCACCATCGCGTCAACCTGGCCAAAAGGCACGATACGTCCCTCTTTCCCGTCGCGCACCACTTCGGGAATTCCCCCGACAGCGAAAGCGACGCTTGGGCAGCCCACGCTCATCAACTCGAGGATGCTCAGGCAAAAGCTCTCGGTCTCGGAGGTGAACAACCCCAAATCCGCCGCACCGAGGTAATTTTCAATGTCGGTGACGCGCTCCCGCACGATGACGTTTTCGTTCAACCCCAAGCGCGCCACGTCCGCTGCAAAGGGCGAGAAGTCCGCGCCCGCGAGGATCACCAGCTTGGCTCGCGGCCCACGCGCAAGGCGCGCCACGGCCTCCAGCAGGAGGTCGATGCGCTTGAGCGGCCGCAGGTTTGAAAGGTGGAGCAACATTGCTTCGCCCTCCGCGAGGCCGAGTTCCGCCCGGACTTCCGCACGCGACCGCGAAGCGGGCTGCGGTTCGAAAAAATTATGGATCACCTCGACCGGCCGGTTCACCCCGAGGAGGCGCACCGTTTCGCGCCGCATGAACTCGGACACGGTGGTGATCGCATCGGAGTGTTCGAGCGCATGACGAATCGCGGGACCGTAGCCGGGATCGCGGCCGAGCAGGGTCGTGTCGGTGCCGTGCAGCGTGGTGATCACCTTGGGCCGCGATTCCGCCGGCAACATGGAGCACGCCAGGAAAGCCGCGGTGGCGTGCGGCACCGCATAGTGGACGTGCAGCACATCCAGCGCATGCGCCTGGCTGACCTCCGCCATCTTCACGGACAGCGGCAGGGTGTAGTCAGGGTATTTGAAGAGGTCATATCCGTTCACAATCACCGGGTGAAAAAACACGCGCTCGCTCACCGGCATGCGGAACGGCCGCTCGTAGCTAATGAAATGAATTTCATGGCCGCGCGCGGCCAGCTCCCCGCCCAACTCGGACGCCAGGATCCCGCTGCCGCCGACGGACGGATAGCACGTGATCCCAATCTTGAGCGGGCGCGTTGCCGACATATCAAAAACGTTGCGCCGCGCGACTGATCGCCGCCAGCGACTCAAAAACGATCGGTGCGTCAGGGAACAGAAGCTGCGCATGCCCCACCCCAGACGCCAGCCCGTGCATGCGCGCGCGCGCCAGCTGGAGCTCCAGGTAATTCCTCGTCTTCATCTGCGAGGCGTGGGCTTCCATCGCGCTCTTCCATGATGTGACAATGTGCGCACGCGAAATGTCCACGATCACCGGAGTGACCCCAGTGGGTTCCGCATTCGGCGAAAGCGCGTAGAAAAATAGCTGCCCAATCGCATGCGGCGGATTTTTCCGCAGCTCTTTCATGCCGCCGAAACGGGCGAGTCGGGCCGCGTCGCGCACCAAGGTGCCTAAGCGCCAATGGTCCGGATGCTGGGTCGGCACAACCGTCGGAGCCACGATGACCACCGGTCGAATTCGGCGGATTACCGCGGCCAGCTTGATCGCGTGTCGCGCCTTGATCTCGAGGTGGGCATCACCGTCCAGGCGCATGAACTCAATGCTCGCACCAAGGATCTCGGCGGCCTTTTTCGCCTCCTTGGTCCGTAGCGCCGGGCTGCCGTGGGTGCCGGCTTCGCCCCGTGAACACACGACAAAATGGACGCGACGACCCAGCGCCACCTCCTGCGCCACGATGCCGCCGATGCTGAACTCGATGTCGTCCGGATGCGCGCCGAACGCCAGCAGCGGCGCAAGTTCAGGTGGGGAGGTCGGTGTAGGCTTCATCAGAACGGTCGATCGGATCGCGATTCACGAAAGTTATTTCAGGAGCATCGGCCTTGTTCAAGTAGGCCTGCTCGCCCGCCCCCGCAATGTAGTGCGTGCAGTGAATCACCGATTGCATCCATCGCAGCCGGCTGTCGCGGGTCGGGCTGACCTGTGTTTTCGCGAAATCCGTCGCCGGCAACGTCACATAGCTGGCGCCGCCCTCGTGAAGTTTCAACCCGTCGTCGAACATCCGCGCGCGCGCGGTTTCACCTTGGTACGAAACGTCGACGAAGAAGTCGCTGATCGCACACGCGTTCGCCCGCACGGTCGGATCGCCGGAGCGCACCACGCGAACGCCCTCGAGCAGCCCCATGCTCCGGTACATTTCCAGGCAGAAGTCCGCGACGTTGGTGGATTGAACCTGTTTGAATGCCTCGACCCATTGCGGCGCGACCCAGGCCGGGAGCTGCCGCGCGGTGTTAACCTGCCAGTCGGCAGGACTGCACTTCGCAAACAACGGCGACCATTTCCGCTGGATCTTGTTCACGAAGGTAAAATTGAAAGTCATGGGCTCGTCCGTCTTCCTATGCCGGAGCGTGGTCTGGGTCTCACGGCTGTCATGGTCGCTGTCGTGCAGGAAGAACACGATCTCCCCGCCAATCTCCGCCTGCAACCGCCGGGCGGTCACAAACTTGGCATAGAGAAATCGCCGCGGGAAAAATCCGCACGGTTGCTGGCCGAAACAAATGATCGGTGAAGACATGATCGGAAACTAGGCGGTCGATGCGCGCGGCCCGGCCGGCGGCAACCACGCCTGCAAGCCGAGGCTGAATAAAACGCAGGCCGCGCAGCCGATGGGATTCAGCCACAGGTAGCCGATCTCATGCTCCGGGTTCGCTTTCCCGATGAAGAATATGGCGAGCACCACCGCCTGCGCCCCGATCGCCGCCCAGAACACCGCGGAGCCGCCGACCTTGCGGAAAAAGAAGGCGACGATGAAAACCCCCAGCAGCGCCGGGTAAAAAATTGAGGCCACGATGTTGAGTGCCTCGATGAGGTTTTCCGCGAAGCTCACAAACAGCGCGAAACCGATCGCGAAAAGGCCCCAGAAGGCGGTAAACCATTTCGCGTTGCGGACGTTTCTCGGCTCATCGTCGGCGGCCAGCGGGCGAAAGTGCCGCCATAAGTCGATGGTGCTCGTCGTGCCCAGCGCGTTGAGCTCGCCCGCTTTCGACGACAGCGCCGAGGCGAACATCACCGCGATCAAGAGCCCGATCGCGCCGTGCGGCAGCTGCGTGAGGATGAAATTCATGAAGACGAAATCCGAGTCGCGCGTCTTCCTCGCGTCCGGTGAGGCTTGGTAGAGGGCGTCGCGCGCTTCCTGGCGGACGGCATTCGAAGCCGCCTGCGCCGCGAGCATGGAGCGCCGCGCCGCCGCCTCCGCCGAGGGGTCGCCGCTCTTTTCCGCGACCACCCAGGCGCGGATCTTCGCCTGTTTGTCGGCATGGAGCACCGCATGCCGCTGCTCGAGCGCGCGGAAGGTTTCGCCCTGCGGGCCTTGGACCTGCCGCTGCCACGCGGGCTGGTTGAAGATCACCGGCGTGTTCGGCTGGAACTGATAGAACACAAACAGCAGCGCGCCGAGCATCACGATGAAGAACTGCATCGGGATTTTGAACACGGCGTTGAACATCAGCCCGAGCCGGCCTTCGCGCAGCGCGGCGCCGCCGATGTAGCGCTGGACCTGGGACTGGTCCGTGCCGAAGTACGAGAGCGACAGGAAAAAACCGCCCAGCAGCCCGCTCCAAAAAGTGTAGCGCAGCTTGAGATCCGGCGTGAAATCCACGGCCTGCAGTTTTCCCATCGCACCCGCGATCCGCGTGGCATCGCTCGGCAGTTTTGCGAGCAGCACGATAAAGGCCGTGATCATCCCGCCGAAAATCACCGCCATCTGCCACTTCTGCGTGAGGTTCACCGCCGCGCTTCCACCGGTCACGGTATAAATCACCGCCAGCAGCCCCGTGAAGATGATCGTCAGGTCCAGGCGCCAGCCAAACACCGTGGAGAGGATGATCGCCGGCGCGTAAATCGTGATCCCGCACTGCAACCCGCGCTGCACGAGGAAAAGGCCCGCGCCGAGCAGCCGCGTCTTCTGGTCGAAACGCTGGCCCAGGTACTCGTAGGCCGTGTACACGCCGAGTTTCCGGTAGATCGGGAGGAACACCGCGCAGACGAGGATCAGGGCAAGCGGGAGGCCGAAATAATTTTGGACGAAGGCGATGCCGTTTTCGTACGCCTGGCCCGGCAGCGAAAGGTACGTGATCGTGCTCGCCTGCGTCGCCATCACCGACAGCCCGATGGTCCCCCACTTCGTGGAATGATTCCCCTTCAGGTACGTGTTGAGGGTGCTCGTGTGCCGCGTGCGCCACGTGCCGTACGCGGCAATTCCGACCATCGTGCCGAGCAGGACAATCCAGTCGACCAGGCTCATGCGAACACGTGCGTGAAAATCGCGAGCGCCAGCACGACCGCCAGGAAGCAGCCGAACACGAAGAGATAAACCCCGCGCCACGTCCGGAACCCCGGGACGCCCGGCGAATCGCGATCTGGCTCAGGTGTCGGCATGGTTTCCAGGCCTCAACGTCACGGCTTGCCTGCGACCGGCGCGTTCGACTTTCCCAGCGAAACCAGGTTGGCGAAAAACCGATAGGCCCCGGGCACCCCCGCGGGCAACTGCCGGAAAAAGGCCAGCCCGGTATAGACGTAGTAGCCTTGCCCATGCCGCGCGACCAGCACGCTGCCCTTCAGCGGCGACTCTCCGGGATCGTTGAACGCGATGATCGGCACATAATGCGTCTCGTCCCATGAGCTCGGAAAATATGCGCCGCGCTCCTGAATCCACCCGTCGAAGTCGGCCGGCCCGAGACGATTCGGCGTCGTCAGGGCGGGATGCTCGGGCGCGAGGAAGGTGAACGGCGAATTCTCGTCGGTGACGCGCAAATCCGGCGCCGGGCCCTGGATCGAAAAAGGATAGGGGCCGAGGATTTTGTCCTTCAGGCGATCCGGTCGATTGTACTGCACGACGACTGTGCCGCCCTGTTCCACGTAGGTCATCAAGCCCGCGAGATTTGCCGACAGGTTCGGGTGTTCGTTAAACGACCGGACCCCCAGCACCACCGCGTCAAACGTCTTCAATTTTTCCGCGGTCAGGTCCTCTTCGCGCAGCATCGTCACCGCATAGCCCATCTGCTCCAGGCATTCCGCCACCGCATCGCCCGCGCCGGGCAGGTAACCAATCCGCTGTCCCGCCAGGTTGAAATCAAAGCACACCGCCCTGATTTGCGCCGCGGGCTGCAGCAGCTGCAGCGGCAAGTGCGCATAACGGACCTCCTCGCGTTGGTTGGAGTATTCCTTCCCTTCGATCGTGGCCACGGCCTTCAGCGAACCGGCGGAAGCGGTCGCCGGCGCCGAGACTTGGAATTCAAAGCGCGCCTTGTCGCCGGGCTGCGCGAGATGGAACGACTGCTCCGCTGGGACGGCTTTCCAGCCATCCGGCACAAACAATCGCAGCGTTCCCGCCGCAACCGATCGAGCGGCCGAAACGTCCACGCTCACCGTTCGCGTCGAGCTTGGCTTCATGATCGCGACTTCCGTGGCGAATGCCATCGAGACGGGGGGAATCACATCCAGCCGCCGGCGATTTCCACGGGTTGCCGCTTCACCCGTCGGCGAGGGTTCGGTGGCGACGACCAAGGTCTGGCCCGCGACCTCAAAAACGTAATCCAACGGGACCGCGGGAAAGCTCTCCGGCCGGCCGATCATCCGCGGATCCGACACCCGGAAAATTCCCGCCGACCCTTCCTCGCGCAGCCAATACGGCTGAGTCAACGGCGTATCCAGCGGCAGCAACCCCGTGAGGTCGAAGGCCAGCGGTTTGCCCGGAAAAACCGTGGCGGCCTTGGACCCCACGAGTTTCAGTCGATGGCTTCGCACCGCGAGAAAAAGGACGGGAATGTCGCTCACGCTGATCGAGACGTGCAGCCGGAGTTTTTCACCGGGAACGATCTCAGGGCGATCGACCGACGTTTCGACCCTGAGGCCGAGACACTCCCCAATGATATGATCGAGCTGGGCGCGCTTGTCGGTGACGAGGGGATCCGCCGGCAGCTCCGCGAGCTTGGCCCGGATGGTTAAAAGTTGGGGGACGGAGCGGGAAGGCTGGGCGGCGTCGAACTTGGCCATGACTTCCTCGATCAATTTTCCAATGTCGGCTCCCCGGGGGATCCGCGCCCACGTCAGGTCGACGCCATCCATGATATCGGTCGTGGCCGGTTCGCCCGCGAGCAGCATGAACGACTGGACGTTTGGACCGCTGTCGTTGCGCGAGGAAAATCCGCCGAGACCCTGCGTCTTGTGCATGCCGCGGCTGCGATTCGCGATGGTGCCAAACGACTCGCCGGTCACCGGGTCAATCCCGCCGATGTCCATCTTCACGCTGGCGCCGGCCAGGCCGTTCGCGCCGCGGCCCTGGCCGAATTCATTCCAGAGCACGCGCTTCGCCTGCCACGGCTGGAGGCCTTCCGCGATTTGCGCGGGATAGGCGAGCGGATCCGCCGCGCGCTTGAATGCCTCGACCGCGAGGATCGCCGACGCCGTGTGATGGCCGTGCCCGCCGCTTCCGGGCGGCACCGGGAAACGCGTCACGATCACGTCGGGGCGAAACTGCCGGATCACGCGCACCACGTCGGCGAGCACTTCGTCGCGATTCCAAAATTTCAATGTCTCCTCCGGCGACTTCGAAAAACCAAAGTCGATCGCGCGGGTGAAAAACTGCCGCCCTCCATCCATTTTCCTCGCCGCGAGCAATTCCTGGGTGCGCGCCACGCCGAGTTTTTCACCGAAATCCTTGCCGAGCTCATTCTGCCCGCCATCGCCCCGCGTCAGCGAAAGATACCCGGTGCGGTAACCGCGGCCGCGCGAAAGGAACGTGATCAGCTGCGTGTTTTCGTCGTCCGGGTGCGCGCCGAGATGGAGCACGGTGCCGGTTTCGCGCAACGCGCGAAGCTCCTGCGCGATCGGCGATATTCCCGCGAACGCCGCGGGGCGATCAACGTGATCAACGGCCAGCGCCGCGGTTGCCCATCCCAACGCTAGACAGGCGCCGACGCGCGCGAGGAAATCCATTTTTTGAGGCACCGCTAGGACGATTCGATGAAGCCAATAAAACCAGGTTCGGTGAAGCCGGCCGCGCGCGTCGTGGAACGAACGCGGCCG
Source organism: Verrucomicrobiota bacterium (assembly GCA_028293545.1). Classification (GTDB taxonomy): domain Bacteria; phylum Verrucomicrobiota; class Verrucomicrobiia; order Opitutales; family Opitutaceae; genus Opi-474. The sequence continues at coordinate 55,869 of JAQGOP010000032.1, forward strand.
TCACTTCGGGCGGATCTTCAGCGCAGGCGGGCGAGCAGCGCCTCGTTCAGGCGAACGTACTCATCCTTGGCCGGGCTGGAGTCCTTCTTCGCCGCGGCCAGGGACGCTTCGGCCGTCGCGATCGCGCCAGCCTTGTCACCCATTTTTTCGAGGATCAGCGCCTTCCGGTACACGAGGTAAAAGGCATCGGGATTCGCCTTGAGCGCGGCGTCCATCCACTCGACGGCTTTCTTCAAGTCGAGGTTCTGCTCATAATAAAACATCGCGGCCGATGCGTAGGGCTTCTTCGCCGCCGACGACGACATCACGCTCTCGATCTGCGGCACCAGCTGCCCGACCAGGTCGACTTCGATCTTCACCGGCACGAGTGTCTTCTCCCAGACCAGTTCAAACTGGGCCGATTCGTTGCGCAGTTCGTTGAATTCGATCGTGAACGTCTCGATCGGCTGGACGAGTTTCACGGGTTTCGCGGTCACGCGCACGAGGTCGTTCTTCTGGTCGTAGGAATAAGCGCCCCACTGGCCGACGACCTTGTTGAGGATCACGGTCCATTCGGTTTCACCGGGAATCGAGTAGAGCGCGTACGATCCCGCCGGGACGTCCGCGCCGCCGAATTTAACCGGCGTGCTGAAAGTGATCTTGGTCGCGGTATTTGCGCCCGTGCGCCAGACTTTGCCGTAGGCCTCGAGTCCGCCGAAGATCACGCGCCCTTTCACGCTGGGACGCGAGTAGTCGACCTCGATGTCGGTGAGACCGACGCGTTGCTTCAGGGTCGCCGACGGGCTCGCGGCGGGAAAAGCCAGCGGAGCGGGAGGAGTTTGGGCCAGCAGGCCGGTCGACAGGACCGATCCGGCGAGAACGAGCATCAGCAGACGCGATGAGGTAATCATGGGAGGAGGAGGAGAAACCACTGTGAGAGCCGGGGCCATTCAAATTATTCCGCGTCCCCGCGCCCGCCGCCTCGCCGTGGACCTCACTTGATCCGAATTTTCGACAGATCCTCCTTCGCTTTCGGCCATTTCAGCCGCAGGCCTTCGAGGGCCTCCACCACGGTGCGCGCGACGACATAATCGCGATACCAGTTCCGATCCGCCGGCACCACGTGCCAGCGTGCTTCGGGCATGCTCGTCGCGCTGAGCATGTCCTCGTAAGCGTCGACGTAATCGGCCCACCGCTGGCGCGTGGTGAGATCCGCGCGGGAAAATTTCCAATACTTCGCGGGGTCCGCCAGGCGCTCTCGAAAACGCTCGGCTTGCTCCTCGCGGCTGACGTGGAGGTAAAATTTGAGCAGCAGCACGCGATTTTCCGTGAGCATCCTCTCCCATGCCACGATCTGCGCGTAGCGCCGCTTCCATTCCTTGCGCCCGACCAGGCCGAGAATGCGTTCGACCAAAACCGCCTCGTAGTGCGAGCGGTTGAACACGCCGATGTTGCCATAGCGGGGAACCTCGCGATGGACGCGCCAGAGATAATCGTGGGCGCTCTCTTCCGACGACGGCACCTTGAAATTCGCCACCTGCACCCCCGCCGGGTTGACGTGTCGCAGGACCGAGCGCACCGAGCCGTCCTTGCCGCTCGCATCCATGCCTTGAAAAACCAGCAGCAATGCATGGCTCGAGTTGGCATAAAGCAGCTGTTGGAGCTCATCGATGCGGTGGCGAAACCCTTCGGTCGCGGCCTTGGTTTCCGCCTTGTCGAGCCCCGCGGAATACGCCGGGTCGAATTTCTTGAACTTAACTCGGCCGGCGACCGTGAGGGGCTGGTTGCTCATAGGGTAAGCCCATCGACCCGTTCCGTCGCCTGCCGTTCACTGAAAACCCCGGACATTTAACCACGAATGAACACGAATTCGGGCGGTGAGCAGAATCGGAACTGGCCTTTGCTGGTTCGGGATTCGGGTTCATTCGGGTCCATTCGTGGTTAAAAAATCCGTTGCCTGACTCCTCACTCGAAAGTTTCCTCGGCGCTTACCATGGCTAAATCCCTCCTCGTTACCGGCTCCTCCGGCCTCATCGGCTCGGAAGTCTGCGTTTTTTTCGCCCGCGAACTCGGCTATACCGTGCACGGCGTCGACAACAACCAGCGCGCGGTGTTCTTCGGGCCGCAGGGCGATACCCGTTGGAATCAGCAACGCCTCTCGAAGGAACTCCCCGGCTTTGTCCACCATGAGCTCGATATCCGCGACCGCGCCGGGGTCCTCGCGCTCGTGAAAACCATCAAGCCGTCCGTCATCGTGCACACGGCCGCGCAGCCCAGCCACGATCGCGCGGCGGCGATCCCGTTTGACGACTTCGACACGAACGCCGTCGGGACCCTGAACCTGCTCGAGGCGACCCGCCAGGCCGCGCCCGAATCGCCGTTCGTCCATATGAGCACGAACAAGGTTTACGGCGACGCCCCGAATCGCATCGCGCTCAAGGAACTCGAAACCCGCTGGGATTACGCCGACGACGCCTACGCCCACGGCATCGCGGAAACCTTCACCATCGACCAGTCGAAACATTCGCTGTTCGGCGCGTCGAAAGTCGCGGCCGATGTCATGGTCCAGGAATACGGCCGCTACTTCAACCTGCCGTCCTGCTGCCTCCGCGGCGGCTGCCTCACGGGCCCGAACCACACCGGCGTCGAACTTCACGGCTTCCTCAGTTACCTCGTGAAGTGCAATCTCGAGGGCCGCGAGTACAAGGTTTTCGGTTACAAGGGAAAGCAGGTCCGGGATAACATTCACTCCCTCGATGTCGCGCGATTCATGGCGGCGTTCGTCGCCGCTCCGCGCACGGGTGAAGTCTACAATCTCGGCGGCGGGAAACCCAACAGCACCTCGATCCTCGAGGCGTTCAAGATCACCGAAAAACTCACCGGGAAGGCGCAGGTCCACAGTTACGTCGACCAGAACCGCATCGGCGACCACATCTGCTACTACAGCGATCTCCGAAAAATGCGCGCGCACTACCCGGCCTGGGATATCACGCAGTCGCTCGAGGAAACGATCAGGCAGATCGTCGAAGCCTGGCGGCGTCGCGAAGGAAAGTGACGCGTCCGCGCTTGATTCAGGGGGGTCGAACGCGTTGCTGACCCGTTGGACGACTCCGAGCAGCGATTAAATGTGGATGACGTCGAACAGCGCCTTGGGGAGAAGTCGCTCCACCGGACGAACCGCAGATAAGAGTTTATCCCGTCCGATAACTGGCTAAGAAATCCGGTCCTTGTCCCACGGGTCCCCAGCATTTCCCGCGAAGCCGGCGGCGCGCATCTTCGGTTTGGATTTCCTGCGTGCGGCGGCGATCCTGAGCGTGCTCTGCGCGCACCTGTTCGCCGTCCTCTACCCGCATGTGTGGTGGCTCGGGATCCTCGGCCATGGCGGATTTTTCGGCGTCGAGCTCTTCTTCGTCCTCAGCGGTTTCCTCATCGGCCAAATCCTGATCCGGATCGGCCCCGAGCTCGCCGACGGCACGGAGCTGCCGGCCTTCTACCTGCGCCGATGGTTTCGCACCCTCCCGCTTTTCTGGCTCCTGGTCGTCGCCAACCTTGCCCTCGACCACTGGCAACACGGCGCGCCATTCGCGGCCAGCGCGCCCCTCGGCCACGCGTTTTTCCTGCGTAATTTTACGACGCTGCGGCTCCTGATCCTGCCGGAATCGTGGAGCCTCGCGGTCGAGGAATGGTTTTACCTGCTCTTCCCCGCCGCCCTGTGGCTCGGCCTGCGCTGGGTTCGCCGCTTCGACGCCGTATTCATCGTCATCGCGCTCGGATTTTACCTCCTCTCGACGATCGCGCGGATCGTCGCGGCGCCGCAACCGGCGATGACCTGGGAATGGCTCCGCGTCGTCGTGATCTATCGTTTCGATGCGATCATGATCGGGATGCTCGCCGCGTGGTTTGCCGCCCGCTTTTCGGCCGCATGGCGTCGCATCGCGTGGCCTGCGCTCATCGCCGGAATTTTCCTGGTGACGGGAATGTATGCGAACCTCTGGAGGCTCGCGGGCAGCTGGGTGACGAATGGTCCCGATGATTTCTTCGCGCGCACATGGCGCTTCAATCTGCTCTCGCTGGGTTTCGCCCTGCTGTTGCCGATCGCATCCGCGTGGCGCGCTGCGGAAAATCCCCTGGCCGGCGCCATCCGTCGCATCGCGCTCTGGTCGTACGCCATCTACCTCGTGCAATACCCGTTTTCCCGGCTGGTCCTGCCCTATCTTTACCAGGATTCGGCCGCATCCGCGGCGCATGCCTGGGCCATCTTTTTCATCCAACTCGGCGGCACGATCGCGATCAGCGCCGTGCTTCACCATGCCTACGAGGCGCCTTGCACGCGCCTGCGCGAGTGGGTCGTCCCGAAACTGATGCGGCTGGTTTCAAAATAAGGCGGACCTCGCGTGAGGCGTGCGGGTCTAGCGAAAGCCGAGGCTTGGCTCGCAGGCTGGCCTTCTACGAAAACCCCGCCAAATTCCGTGTGCCCGCCATGCTGACTCCCGCCTTCACACGTTATCGATTTTTCTACCTGTTCGTCGTACTGGGCGGCGTTCTCGTGGCCGAGGATTTGCCGCGCGCCTCCCCATTCCTGCCCGCTTCGACCCCCGGCGCGTCGGCCGCCGGCGCGGCGAAATATCAGCTCGGCGGGATGATCACCAAGGGCGGCGAAATCCTCGTGACCATCACGCGGGTCAGCGACAAGCAAAGTTTCTGGATCCCGGTCGGCGGCACCGTCAACGAAATCACCGTGGTAAGTTATAACACCAGCCTCGACCAAGTCGCGATCAAGGCGGACGGCCAGCAGTTCACGCTTTCGCTGCGCACCGCGGTGGTCGTGGCCGGCGATGGCACGAGTGTCGCGTCGACCGCAGCTGCGCCGATGGTTTCCGCTCCCCTGCCGCCGCCCTCGGGCCCGCCCGAAGTGCAGGAGCGCGAGGCGCGCATGCTGGTGACTGACCTCCTCGACATCGGCCAGCAGCACCGGAAAGCCTACGAGGAAGCGCAGAAAAAAGCCGCCGCGGACAAGGCGGCCGGGAAGCGCTGAGCCTGCGCAGGCGGCCCGCCTGCTCCGAAAGGCTTCGTCCGCAGCTAGTCTAAATGTAGACGGGCTCCAAGGCGCCTTGCGGAGAAGTCGCTCCACCCTCGGCGTTGCCGAGCCGAAGAGCAGCCCTTCAATCCGTCAACCGGCTGAGGTACTGCCCGTATGAGGACTTGCCGAGCTTCTTGATGTTGAGGTCCAGCATCGCGCGATCGATCCAGCCTCGGCGGTAAGCGATTTCCTCGAGGCATGCGATCTTCAGGCCCTGGCGATTCTCGATCACGTGCACGAATTGGGCGGCCTCGATCAGCGAATCGTGCGTGCCGGTGTCGAGCCACGCCGTGCCCCGGCCGAGCAGTTCGACGTGCAGCTTGCCCGCTTCGAGGTAGAGCCGGTTGAGGTCGGTGATCTCGAGCTCGCCGCGCTTCGACGGCTTCAGGTTGCGCGCGAGCCCGACGACATCGCGGTCGTAAAAATAGAGTCCCGGGATCGCGTAATTGGACTTCGGCTGCGCCGGTTTTTCCTCGAGGGAAAGCACGCGGCCTTCGGCGCCGAATTCCACGACGCCGTAACTTTTCGGGTCCGCCACGTGGTAACCAAAAATCGTCGCACCCTCCGTGCGGGCGCCGGCGGTCGCGAGCGAATGCGTCAATTCGTGCCCGTAGAAAAGATTGTCGCCAAGGATCAGGGCCGACGGCGAATCGCCCACATGGTCTGCGCCGATGATGAACGCCTGCGCCAAGCCATCCGGACTCGGCTGCTCCGCATACGAGAGTTTAAGCCCGAGATTGGCTCCGTCGCCCAGCAAACGGCGAAACAGCGGCAGGTCCTGCGGCGTGGAGATGATCAGGACCTCGCGGATGCCCGAGAGCATGAGGACCGACAGCGGATAATAGATCATCGGCTTGTCGTAGACCGGCATGAGCTGCTTGCTCACCGCGATCGTCAGCGGAAACAGCCGCGTGCCCGACCCGCCAGCGAGAATGATGCCCTTGCGGGACTTTGATTCAGAAGAACTCACGTGGAATTTCGGATGGCTGATTTCGGATTGCGGAGGGGGTGAGGTCGGGAACTTGGACAGCTTTGCTAAGTTAGCGCGTTAATCCAGAACGCAGATTCGCGAAATCGCGCCCGAGGGCTCGAACATTCCGCAATCCACCATCCGAAATCAGCAGTTCCATCATCCCTTGGTGCCGAGGCGCTCGCGGGAATATTTCTTGGTCGTGATGTCGGAGCACCACGTGCGATGAGCGAGGTACCAGTCGACGGTCTTCGCGATCCCCGTGGTGAAATCCTCGCGCGGCGCCCAGCCGAGCTCGCCCTGAAGTTTGGCGCAATCGATCGCGTAGCGGCGATCATGGCCCGGCCGGTCCGCCACGTAGGTGACCTGGCTGAGGTAGGGTTTGCCGTCGGCGCGCGGGGATTTCTTGTCCAACAACGCACAGATCGTCTGCACGATCTCGATGTTCGGCTTTTCGTTCAGACCTCCGATGTTGTAGGTCTCGCCCACCCTTCCTTTCTGGAGCACCAGCCAGATCGCGGCCGCGTGGTCCTCGACGTACAGCCAGTCGCGGATCTGCTGGCCGTCGCCATAAACCGGCAGCGGTTTTCCCTCGAGTGCGTTGAGGATCATCAACGGGATCAATTTCTCCGGGAAATGATAGGGCCCGTAATTGTTCGAGCAGTTCGTCGTCAGCGTCGGCAGCTTGAAAGTGTGCTGGTAGGAACGCACCAGGTGATCGCTCGCGGCCTTCGACGCCGCATAAGGGCTGTTTGGGGCGAACGGCGTTTCCTCGGTGAAAGCGGGATCCGTCGCGGACAGCGTGCCGTAGACTTCGTCCGTCGAAACATGGAGAAACCGGAAATTCGATTTCGCGGGTTCCGCCAGCTTGGCCCAGTGCAGGCGCGCGCAGTTCAAGAGCCGCAGCGTGCCGACCACGTTGGTCTGGATGAACGGCTCCGGTGAGTCGATCGAGCGGTCGACGTGGGACTCCGCGGCAAAATTGACCACCGCGTCGATCGCGTGGTCCGTAAGCACCTTCGTCACCAAGGCCGTGTCCCCGATGTCGCCGTGCACGAAAACGTAACGCGGATCCTGCGCGAGGTCGGCGAGGTTGGCGGGATTGCCGGCGTAGGTCAGCGCGTCGAGGTTGACCAGCTTTGCGAGCTTCGAGCCGGTTTCGGTGAGGCGTTGACGGATAAAGTTGGAGCCAATGAAGCCGCAGCCGCCGGTGACGAGGATGTTCATGAGAGGGGTATCGTGAAAAAATCCGGAGCGGGTCAGCTGGCCTTTTTCCAGGTACGCAGCGCTTGTTCGACCGCGGCGTGGACTTCTGTGAGCTTGATCCCCGTCGCGGCGAGCTTCGACGAATCCATCACGCAATTGGAGCGCGGGGTCTTGGCGGCGATCTTCATGAAATCGGCCTCGCTCGCGAAAAATTCGTACTTCTTCGGGTGCACCCCGCTCTTCTCAATCATCGCGACGATCTCGTGCGTCGTGACCTGGCCGGGATTCGTGACGTTATAGGTCGCGAACGGCACGCGTTTTTCCCAGCACGCGAATGTCGCGGCGACGAACTCCTCCAGCTGTGAAATCGAATTGGTCGCCTCCAGCAGCCGCGGGTAACGCATGAGCTTGGTCAGGTAATTGCGCGCGTTGTCGATTTCGTTGAAGGGAATGCGGAGCCGCCAGAGGAACAGGTTGGGACGGCCCGCGAGCACTTCCTCCCCGAGCGCCTTGGTGCCGCTGTAAAAGGAACAGTTGTTCTGGCGGAACGTGAAATTCGGGGCGTCCTCCTCCGTGAAGCCCCAGCCGTCGGCGCGGGCACCCGTGAAAATACAGCCGGAAGAAACGTGGCCCCAGGGGATGTTGACCTCTTCGCAGGCCTGCGCGACCAAACCGGGCAGCACCGCGTTGCCCATGAGGCATTCGGTCTTGTGGATTTCGCAGGCGTCGACGTTGGGCTTCCCGGTGTAGCCGGCGGCGTTGATCAGGAACTCCGGGCGATCGCGGCGGAGGGCGGCGGCCAGCAGGTTGGGATTGCTGTAATCGACCTCGGACCGGCGCAGGTTGCGGAACGGAATCCCCTTCCGCGTCAAGAGCGCCTGGTACGCCTGCCCCACAAAGCCCGAACCTCCGAGTAAATAAATCATGGAAGCGGTCATTGAAAGGGACGCAGCACGCCGTGAACAAGGTTTTTTCCAACGAGATACGTAGACCCCGTGTCCGCAAGTAGCGCAGGCGGCCCGCCTGCTCCGGCGCCATGGCCGAGTCCCAGGCCGGATTGGCGCTATTTCGCCGGCGGCTTTGGCTGCTTGTAGTCGCCGCGGCTGAAATATTTCTCCAGCCAGACATACGCGCAGATGAAGAAATACCGGCTGCCCATTTCCTTGATCTTGAGCTTCGGCACGCCGTATTTCCGGTTCTGCCAGGAGATCGGCGTGATCGCGTAGGTGTAGCCGCGCACGATCGCCTTGAGCGGGATCTCGACCGTGAGGTTGAAATGCGGCGCCAGAAAGGGCCGGCAGCCGTCGATCACCGTCCGCCGATACGCCTTGAACGCATTCGTCGTGTCGTTAAGCGGGATCGCGAAGCCAATGCGGACAAAGAAATTCGCCAGCCGGTTCACCATCAGCTTCACCCGCGGATAGTCGATGACCTCGCCGCCTTTGATGAAACGGCTGCCGAACGCGCAGTCGTAACCTTCGTTCAGGAGATTCCAATATTTCACCGCGTGCATCGGCGCATCCGAAGCGTCCGCCATCATGATCACGATCGCATCACCCCGGCTATGATCGATGCCCCAGACCACCGCGCGACCAAAACCGTTCCGGCCCCCATTCCTGGTCGGGACGAGGGTGGGATATTCCTGCTTGAGCTTCTGGAGCACCGGCCAGGTGCCGTCCGAGCTGCCGTCGTCGACCACCACGATCTCGTGCGCGATCCCGCTGGCGGTGAAGGTCCGATAAATATCCGCGATGGTGTCCGGCAGGGATTCCTCTTCGTCCCGCGCAGGGATGATGACCGAAAACAATTTCAGCGGCTCGGCGGCTTCAGGCATGGAGCGCCACGAAAATCAGAGAGGAGCGGAGATGTCGAGCCAGCCGGGATGGGCCCGCGCATGCGCCGCGATCTCGTCCAGGATCGTCGCGATCGTGGCCTGCGGGCGCCAATCCCACAGCCGCGACCCCTTCGCGTGGTCGAGGACAATCCAGGGAATATCAAACGCCCGCGGCGTCGCATCGGCCGACACGCTGTGCGGCCCGAAACGTTCGTCGCACCACGCGGTCAGCTGGCGCAGCGACATCGACGAAGCCGCGCCGCCGGAGAAATTCGCAATGCGGTCCCCCGCGTGGGCAAACTTGGGCGCGGCAAATTGCTTCTCGAGCAGTGGCAGCAGATCCCGCGGATGCAGGCAGTCGCGCACCTGGTGCCCGTGTCCGCCAAACCCGATGTACTTGAGCGGACGCCGCCCCAGGTGACTGTTCAGCCAGTAGGCGAAAATCCCCTGGTCCGCGCGGCCGAACTGCCCCGCCCCCGCGAGCACCCCACAGCGGTTGATGAAAACCGGCAGATTGAAGGTTTCGCCGTATTCCAGCGCCAGGGTTTCGCTCGCCAGCTTGGTCGAGCCGTACAGCGAGATCGGCGCCAGGGTCGAAAACGTTTCGTCCAAACCCGCCGCCGTCAGGCCCGCGGGCAGGTGCGGCGATGACGAAGGCCGAAACGCCCCGTCCACCGCGTCCACCGCCAGCGCGGCCAGCGGCGCGATCGAATAAACGCGGCTCGTGCTCAGCAGGATGAACCCGGCGCGGTGCTGCTTGCAGTACTCGAGGATGTTGACGGTGCCGCCGAGGTTGTGCTCGACCAGCTGGCGCGAACTCGTTTTCCCATCGACCCCCGCCAGCACGCTCGGGTTCGCCGCGGCGTCGATCACCCATTCGCAGGCCGGCAGGGTTTCGAGGTCGCTCGCCGACCGCAGGTCGCCGTGAAACATCTTCACGCCAAGCGCCTTGAGTTCCGCGCGATTGGTTTCGCTCCCGGGACGGATAAAATTGTCGAAGCCGAAAACCTGGTGGTTGCGCCCGGCCTGGAGCAGGCCCCGCGCAAGCGTGCTGCCCACAAAGCCGCAGACGCCGGAGATCAGGATTTTCATCGGAGAAAAGGGAAACAGGCTATCCCACCGTGCGAAAGGCGAAATTTCCGGCAGCCCGTAGCGCAGGCATCCTGCCTGCTGACGTCGCGCCCGCGCCTCAGTTCCGCCTCGACCGGAAAAGGCCAAGGGTTCGTGGACGAAGGCTATCGCGGGCTGAGCGAAGCAGGCAGGATGCCTGCGCTACATCGGGCGCCACGCTCGAATAAAATTTTCCTCTGCTTTCGCGCCGCGAATCCCATGCTTCGCCGGATGCGTCTAGTCGCCGTATCCATCGTCAAGAACGAGGCGGATATCATCGAACCCTTCGTCCGCCACACTCTGGAATGGGTGGACCACCATTTTCTCTTCGACCACGACAGCACTGACGGCACCCGCGAAATCCTCGGTGCGCTCAAGGCCGAGGGATGCCCGATCACGCTCTTCACCGACGACGCCCTGGCGAACCTGCAGCAGGCCCGCAGCAACAGATTGAGCCGGCTCGCCGCCGAAACCCAGGCAGCCGACTGGATCCTTCCGCTCGACGCCGATGAAATCCTCATCGGCCCCGGGCGGGCACAACTCGAACAGGCGCTCGCCCTGGTTCCGCTCGGGCAGGCCGCGACCGTCCCGCTGCTCAATTATTTCTCCACGCCCGAGGATGACGCAAAGGTCAACAATCCCGTGGTGCGCCTCCGCTACGCCCAAGCCGCGCCGGCCACCACGCGCAAGATCATCGTGCCCCGCTCGCTCGCATTGGACCCGCAGGTCGAGGCCGGCAAAGGCAGCCACGCCCTTTATCGCGCGGCGCAGTCCCTCCCCTCGCACCCGCTGCCCGCCGAATTTTACCTCGCGCATCTCGCCCTGCGTTCGCCCGAGCACCAGATGCTGAGGGTCGTGCTGGCCGAGCTGCAGAAATTGAGCCGGGGGCGCGCTCACCATGGGCTCGATCTCCACTATCGCCTGGGCTTCCAACTGCTCGCGGAAAAGCCGGAGGTATTTTTCGCCACCGCGTCCCAACCCGCGGCCGCGGGCCGGCTCGCGCCGATCGACTATCGCGGCGGCGACCTTCGCTACACCGGCGAATCCGCCGGCTGGAACCGCGCCGCCCGCGCCATGCTCAGTTTTCTGGAAAAACTCGCGGTCAGCCACGGGCAATTGCTGGATTCTCCCGCGCAAAACGGCCAAACGGCGACCGACCGTGAATCGGTGATCCGCGAACTCGCCGGCTCCGAAGTCGCGCGCACGACGATGGCCGGCTCCGACGCAGCCTTCTCCGGCTTCACGCCCCTCTCGGGTTGGGAAGCCGCCGGTGCGCCCGTGCCGGAGGCGTTCCTGCCGCGGTATCACTGGACGACTGCGCCGTCGACCGAGCTGAGCATCGTCGCAACCGTGGCGAAATCCGCGGAGCTCGTGGCCGAAGCGCTCACGTATTGCGACGACCAGCGCGTGGCGGTTTATCTCAATGATGCGTGCGTCCTCCAGTTCCACTTCCCGCGGATCAACCAGAAGGAGTTCCTCGTCGCGCCCCTCGCGCTCCGGGCGGGCGAGAACCGCCTGAGCTTTCGCTATTCCAAGGACCTGGTGACGCTCCACGATCCGCGCCGGCTCGCGCTCATTTTCCTTTCCCTGCGCGTGCTCGACGCCGCGGCTCCCTGACTATGCAGGTTTCGTTTGTCATTCCCCTCTACAACTGCCTGTCGCTGACGCAGGCCATGGTGACCAGCCTGCAGTCGTCGCTGCCCGCAGGCCTGGCGCATGAGATCATCTTGGTCGACGACGGCAGCACCGACGGCACGCGCGAGTGGCTGCGGGCCTTGGAAAAATCCAGTGGTCCTTTTCGGATCATTCTCAACGAACAGAATCTCGGCTACGCCGGCGCGAACAATCGCGGCGCCGCGATCGCGAGGGGCGAATTTCTCGGGCTGCTCAACAACGACCTGATCCTCGCTCCCGGCTGGCTTGAGCCGATGCTCGCGGTGCACCGCCGCCTCGGCGACCGCGCGGGCTGCGTGGGCAACATCCAGCGCAATTTCCGCACGGGAGAAATCGACCACTCCGGCATTTTCATCGATCACCGCGGCAAGCCCCAGCATCGCACCGACCTGCCGCCGGGCCTCGCGTGGCGCGGGAACGGCGCCTGGCGTCGCGCGGATTCGGTGACCGGCGCCTGCGCGTTATTGCGCCGCGAGCTGTTCGCGCGGCTGCACGGTTTCGACGAAGGTTATTCGAATGGCGGGGAAGACGTTGATTTCTGCCTGCGCGCGCATGCGTCCGGCTGCATCAGTGTCGTGGCCCTTCGCAGCACCGTGCTGCACCACATCAGCGCGTCGCCAGGCCGCAAAGTGCGCGACGAACAAAACAGCCGTCGGCTGACGAGGAAGTGGCGCAACGATCTCGCCCGCCTGGGCGCACGCTCGTCATGGAGCCAGCACTACCTCGAGAGCCATTGGACCAGTCCCCACGACCCCGCGGATTACCTGCTGGCCATGGAAGCACTTGAGCAGGTCCTTCATCTCCGCCATGACCCGCCCGTCGCGGCCTACGACGGCATGCAAGCCGCGATCGAACTCGAGTTGGATCGCTGGGACGCGATGTTTGGAAGCATCGGCAGCCGCGCACCCGGCAATCTGGGATTGTCGCAGGGGAAGCAGACCAATTGAGGTCGGTATTTTACCCGCCCGCTCTACTCGTCGGGTATTGAAAGCCGCGACCCTAGGCGGCGTTGAAAGTTGAAAGCCGTCAGTTGAAAGCCGAACTCCGGCCTTCTCGGTTTCCGACCGTTCAATTTTCAACCCTCCCCTTTCAACTTCTTCCCAATTCACCACCCCAGCCCGATCCGCGCCAGTTCGGTTTTCAGCGCGACCGGGTCGAAGTAGTCGATGCGTCCGTCCCGCCACAGCACCGCGAACCGGCTCTCGCCCGGGACGAACTTGATCGTCGACGCCAAACCCGGCGCGCTCGGGATCGCGATGCTGCCGAGTTTTGTCCCGTCTTTCGTCGAAACCAAATGGATCGACTGGTCGCGCGCGATCACGGCGTAGCTGCCGTCGGGTGAAATCGTGAACGTCGTCATGTCGCCGCCGAGTTCGCCCGGCAGCCGTGCGATCGGTTTCCAGGTCTGCGCATCCCAGAGGATGCTCTCCTTCTGGCCATGCGACGTCAGCGCCACTTTTCCATCGCTGCTCCACGAAGTATCGCAGGAAACCTCCGAGCCGAGATCCTTTACGATCTCGCCGGTGGCTGCGTCGTGCACCCGCAGGCGCTGCTCGGCTGCAGTCGGGCCGAGGCCGGTGCAGTTCACGAGGACCTGCTTGCCGCCCGGACTGAAGGCCGCGCTATAAACCCCGGGAGTTTTCCAACGGCTCAGCGTGCGTGCGCCGGCGCTGGTGACCTCGACGACCTTAACATTCCCGCCGAAATAATCCACGAGCGCGAATCGACGCCGGTCGTCGGTATAAGACGAGATCACGAAGCCTTTTTCGCCGTCGAGCATTTCGCTCCGCCCGCCGTGGCAGGCATCGCTTCCTGTCCAGACCAGCTCGACCCGCCTGAACCCTTGCCGCACCGAGCAACGCAGGATCGATTTCGTGTCGAGGCTGAACACCGCGGTCGCCATGTCGGCCATCTCGGCAGTGCTGTCGACGATGTCCCCCGCCAGCCGGCCGGTGTGGACGTCGCGGACCATCGAAACTCCAATCGCGGAAGTGATGTCCCAGCGCCCGTCCGCGCTGAAATCGAGCGCGCCGCTGTCGCCGATGCGTTCATACCCGGACGGGCGCGGCGGCGGCACCGTGCGAAAGCCGGTCGGCGCCATCACTTCCCAACGCGTGATCTGCGTCGTGTTGTCCGACACGATAAAGCTCGAGGAGCCCGGCACGGTGGTGATGAACGACGCCCCGATGTTGTTCATCAAAACCTCGTCCTCCCCTCGGGTCGGGTTGAGGAGATGCATCGTGGTGGTGCCGCTGCCCCGCACCGCCATCAGGTCCTCGCGCCCGAGATAGACCAGGTCGCGCGGATTCCGCGCCACCGAGGAAAATTTCTGCAGGAGCCGGCCGTCGCGCACATCGTAGCTCGCGATCAGGTTCTGCCGGAGCGCGACGGCGATGACCCGGCTGTCCGGCGTCCAAGTGAGCGATCCCACTTCATCGCCGATGGTGAGGGAGCGCTCAAATTCCAGCTTCGCCGAGGTCAGCACGAAGACGGCGGGGTGATCCATCCCGCCATTGAGAATCGCCCCGGCGATCCGCGCGCCGTCAGGAGAAAATCTCAACGTGTGCAGTTTCGCCGGGCTCACCCAGCGCACGAGTTCCTTCCCGTCTTCCGTGCGGTGCACCGAAATGCCGCCCTCCGGCAGGCCCACGGCGAAGCGCGCGCCGTCCGGCGAGAAATCATAATCATCGTTGTAGATCTCGGTTTCGATTTTTTCGCCGGGCGCCGGGCGTCCTGCGATCGTCACGACCGGGGCGGCGGTGCCGATGCGCCAGACGCGGACCGTCGAATCGCGATAACGCGCCATGACCCATTTCCCATCGGGGCTGAAGCGCAGCCGGCCGAGCGCGGTCGTGCCAGGCACCGCGAGCGTCGCAACGGACTCCTTCTCGCGCCAGCGGCGGATCACGGCGGGGCCGCGATGGAGGCCTTCCGCATCCAAGGGCTCGACGCTCGCCAGGGTCCCCGCCGCGTCGAAATTGATTTCCCCGGGCGCGCTCGGGGCGAGTTCCCAGCGCTCGAGCGCGCGGATATCCGGCAGCAGCAGCGCCGCCAGCGCTTCGTCGCGCAGGTCCGCGCCGGGGCGGATGCGGGCCGCCTCGGCCAAGGCCGCCAGCGCCTGCTCGCGCCGGCCGGCCACGGTGGTGCGACGCACGGCGCGCGCCTGCGCCAGCCGCGCTTCGCGCAGGCGTTCGCGCGCGGACGACTCGGCGGCCTGCGCCGCGGTCAACGCCTGCTCCGCGCGCTCGCGCTCGCGGTTGATTCTCGCCGCCGCCACCGTCGACCCCACGGCAAGCGCCGTGATGAGAACCCACACCGCGGCCAGCGCAGGCCGCCGCCGGCACCAGCGCAGGAAACGCGCGGGCGCGGAAATCGGCCGGGCCAGGATCGCTTCGCCGGCGAGGAATCGGCGGAGGTCTTCCGCCAATTCCATCATGTTCGCATAACGCCGGCCCGGTTCGCGCTCGAGGCACTTGAGGCAGATCGTTTCGAGATCCACCGGCATGGCCGGGGCGAGCAGCCGGGGCGACGGCGGTTCCGTCGTCGCCACGATGGCGGCCAATTCCACCGGGGACGCACCCGCGAACGGCGTGCGGCCCGTGCACAACTCAAAGAGGATCACGCCCAAGGCGTAGATGTCGCC
Source organism: Verrucomicrobiota bacterium (assembly GCA_028293545.1). Taxonomy (GTDB): domain Bacteria; phylum Verrucomicrobiota; class Verrucomicrobiia; order Opitutales; family Opitutaceae; genus Opi-474. Next base: position 71,365 of record JAQGOP010000032.1, read on the forward strand.
GGCCACGCCTTGCGCCGCCGTGCCGCCGTGCATCGCCTCGGGCGACAGGTAATGAGGAGTGCCGACGATCCCCGACACGGCCGTCAGATCGCCGCCGGGCTCGAGTTGCGACGCCAATCCGAAATCCGCCACGCGTGGCTCGCCCCGGTCGAGCAGGATGTTCGACGGCTTGAGGTCGCGATGCAGCACGCCTTCGCCATGCGTGTACGCCAATGCCCCCGCGACTTTCTGCACCAGCGCCGCAGCCTCGCGCGGCGTGTAGCCCTGCGAACGCGCCGCCTGCGCCACATCGCCGCCCTCGATGTAATCCATCGTGAAGTAGGCAAATCCGTTCGCGCGCCCGAAATCATGCACGGCCACGATGTTCGGGTGACGCAGTCGCGCGATCGTCTGCGCCTCGCGCAGGAAACGGCGCTCGAGGTCGGTCGCGCCCGATGCCCCCGCGGTGATCGCCTTCAACGCCACGATCCGCCCCAGCCCGACCTGCTGCGCCGCAAATATCCGCCCCATGCCACCGCGTCCCAGTTCCTCGATGATTTCGTAATCCGCTATGCGCGCCGGCAGCCCGTCGAACGCCGCGTCACCCGTCCCCGTGCCCGACTCAAACGCTTCGCCCGCCGGCACGGTCGCACCCCAATCGAACGACAACACCCGGGCGCCCGCACATGGCAGGCAGACGCCCTTGCCCGCCGTCGAAGGCGTCAACCCGGCGCCGCAGCGCGGACAACCCTCCTGCGATGCGAGTGGGCCTTCAGTAGATTTCATGGGTTCAGGCAGGGTTACCGAAAAGGGGCGCCAAGGATTTCAACGGGAGCGGAATTTTTATCGAAATGACCCAAGCCATGGCGCGGCTCGCCGCCAGGGCTCATTTCCGCAGCGTGTGCATCAGGTGGCGCATCTCGCCATCCACTTCCGTGGGATCCTGCACCGTCGCGGCGACCTCGAGCTTGACCAATTCCGCATAGCGCGCGTTGAGCCGGTGCACCAGGACCGCGATGTGGGTCCGCGTCGAACCCAATTCCTTCGCTGCGGCTTCGTAATCGCCCCGCGTGGGCGTGGAACTGAGGAAAGGCTTGAGGATCTCGAACGACTGCAGCTTGCCCGCCGCGATCTGCTCGCTCGCCAGCCGACCGAGCGCGCGCCCCAGCAAAGTGAGGGCCCAGCTGCGCTCGTAAGCTTCGCTCGGGTCGCTTGAGGGTTGGTCGGTCGCCGCAAACTCGTGCTCCGCATTCAGGCTGTGCCAGTCGACGAACTGGGCTCCGCCACCGCGTTTCTGCGCGCCCGCGCGCTCATAATGCGCCCCGAGGAAATGTTTCAGCGCGCCAATCAGGTAGCCGCGAAAACGGCCCTTGGACGGATCGGGTCGGTCGAGGAAATCGCTTTCCATGAGGTGCACGAAAAAACCCTGCGTGAGATCCTCCGCGTCGGCCGGCGTTTGCTGCCGCCGCCGGAGATAGCCGTAGACCGGGAGCCAGTACGCCGCGCACAGTTTCTCCAGCGCTTCGCGGCGATGCTGCGAGTCGCGGCGCGTTTCGAGGATCATGCTCCACTGTGTCGACACAAACGCCGCTCCCGAAGGAGCGCTCACCGCGCGGGAAGCAGCACGAGCAGCCATGGCCGCCGACATTGCCGGGCGTTCGCCACTCGGCAAGGGCGGAGCGCGTCCTTTGGCGAGCGAAGTTTCCGGGTCGCGAAGGAGCCGCGCATCAGACGCGTAACTTTCCGATCTATTTCCGCACGACTTCGCGCACCACCGACTGCGGACGCTGGTTGATCGTCACGAACATCCGGCCGATATACTCGCCGATCAATCCCAGCATCACGAGCTGCGTCCCTGAAAAAACCAGCAGCGCGACCATCAGCGAGCCCCAGCCAAATGTCGGGCCCTGGTTGGTCAGGCGCAGGTACAGCACCCAGGCGAAACCCACCAGCCCCGCGAACGCCATGACCAAACCCAGCCCCGTGGCGATGCGCAGCGGCACCACGGAAAAATTCACCCAGGCACTGAGCCAAAGGCGGACCAATCGCCGCAGCGTGTAACCGCTCGATCCCGCGACGCGCTCCTCATGGCGCACTTCAATCGAACCGATGCGCTGCGTCACCTGGAGCAAGAGTCCGTCGATGTACGGATGCGGCCCGGCATGCGCCGACACCTCGCGTGCGACAAACGCCGTCACGCACCGGAAGCTCGAAAGGTAGAAACCCGGCGGTTTGTCCAAGGCCCAATCCGTCATCCGATTCGTGAACCAGCTGCCGAAATTCCGCCACCACGAGTGCTGCTTCGTCACGTAGTGCCCGAACACCACGTCCCAGCCCGTCGCCTTTGCCTCCGTCCACATCCGCACCGCTTCCGCCGGGGGATTCTGCCCGTCGTCGTCGAGGTTCACGATGTGCGCCCCCTGCGCATGCCGCCAGCCGGTCAGCACCGCGTTGTGCTCGCCGTAGTTTCGCGCGTGTTCGATGTACGTGATCGGGACCCGCGCGGAGTTCACCAGTTCGCGCGCCGTCGACGCGGTGGCATCGCGGCTGCCGTCGTTGACGAGGATGATTTCCAGGCCGCCCGCGACGTCCAGCGCCTCAATCGTGCGCACCAAAGGCCCAATGGTCTCCGCGCAGTTATAGAGGGGAATGACGAAACTGAGCGCGGGGCCGGCCATGAAGTCAGGAATTTGACCAACCAATGATTTCGGCCGTGACCCTGTCAACGTCCGCCGCTGAAATCCCCGGGTGCACCGGCAGGCACAGCACTTCGTCGCACGCGCGCTCGGTTTCCGGCAGCTGCGTCGAATCGGCGAACGCCGGCTGGCGATAAATCGGCACGGGATAAAGAATGCCGCAGAGAATCCCCCGCTCGGCCAGGTGCGCGCGCAGCGCTTCGCGCTTCGGCGTGCGCACGGTGAATTGATGCCAGGCCGGGACCGCCGTCGGCGCCACGGACGGGAGCCGCAGCGGGACCGTGGACAACCCGGCTAGGTAGCGGTTCGCGCGCTCGCGCCGCACGCCGTTTTCGGCGTCCAAGTATTTCAATTTCACGCGCAGCACCGCCGCCTGGATTTCATCGAGCCGGCTGTTGCGACCGGGAATCTCGCTCACATAACGCTGGCGCCAGCCGTACTGGCGCAGCAGGCGCGCCCGCTCGGCCACCGCCGCGTCCATCGTGAAAACGGCGCCGCCATCCCCGAGCGCGCCGAGATTCTTCGTCGGGTAAAAGCTGTATGCCGCCGCGTCGCCCCACATCGCGGCTCTTTTCCCCGCGATCACGGCCCCGTGCGATTGCGCGCAATCCTCCACAACCTTCGCACCGTGGCGACGCGCCAGCTCGACGATTGCCGGTAGCGCGACGGGATGACCGTACAAGTGAACCGGGACGACCGCCTTCACTTTTCCTTCGTGTGACCGCAAAATCCGTTCAAGCGCGGCGGGCGACATCAGCATCGTGGCGGGATCGATTTCCACGAACAACGGCCGCGCGCCGATCTGCTGGATCGCGCACACGGTGGCGGTGACGGTGTTCGCGACCGTAGCCACGAGGTCGCCCGCGCCAATGCCGACGGCGCGCAGCGCGACTTCGATCGCTTCGGTGCCGTTGGCGACCGTCACGACGTGGCCGGCGCCATGGTACGCGGCAAACTCGCGCTCGAAGCCTTCGACCTCCGGGCCGAGGATGTAATGACCGCTCACGAGCACGCGCTCGATGGCCGCGCGGATTTCATCGGCATGCGCGACAAAGCCGGCCTTGGGGTCCGCGGTCAGCAGCGTGGGGGCAACAGGTCTAGACATAGTGAGTCAGTTCCGTCCGATAAAAATCCAGGGTTCTCTCCAGCATCGTCCGCAAGCCGGTCGTGGGCCGCCAGCCCAACTTTCGGGCGATGCGCCGATCGTCGGCGTAGAAATCGCCGATATCGATTTTTTTTCGAGCCGCCGGGAATTTCCGCACAACGAAGTTTCCCCCGCCGTTGACGTCCACCAGCTGGTTGGCCAGCTGCAGCAGCGTAACCGGCGGAGGGCCGCCAAGGTTGAAAACCTCCCCGATCGCCTCGTCGCGTCCGGCGGCGAGCAGGAACGCTTCGACGGCATCGTCCACGAAAGTGAAGTCCCGCCGCTGCGCCCCGCCCCACACTTCGAACGGCCGGCCCTGGACCACGTCGCGAATCCACACGCCGACGAAAGTCTGGCGGGCGTCCTTCACGCGCATGCCCGGCCCGATCGTATTCGTGAGCCGCAGGGCCGTCGCACGCAGGCCGTGCACGCGGGAGTAAAGCAGGTGAAACGACTCCCCCGCGATTTTGTTGATCCCGTTGACGTCGACCGGGCGCAGCGGATGCGTCTCATCCACCGGCAGGTAATCCGGGCGGCCATAAACCTGGCGCGTGCTCGCGAACACGATGCGGATCGTCGGATTGTGAATGCGGCAGGCTTCGAGGATGGCGAGCTGCGCGCGGCAGTTGATGTCGAGGTCGGTCTGCGGGTCCGTCATCGAGTCCATGTGGCTCGTCTGCCCCGCGAGGTTGAAAATATAATCCTGCCCGCGCACCAATCGCGGCAGCCGCGGCCAATCCCGCACGTCCGCGACGTGGACTTTCACGCGGGATAAAATCCCCGCGAGATTCCGCCGGTTGCCGCCGTACTCGGGAATGAGGCTGTCGACGATCGTGACCTTGCTCCCAAGCTTCACCAACTCGCGGGCGAGGTTCGAACCGATGAAGCCCAAACCTCCTGTAATGAGCACGCGCCGACCGGCGTAAGTGTCCTGGAGGAAGGAAGGTGATGCCATGCGACGAATCCGATCTGAGCCAAACCGCGAGGTGAGGCGATGCCGAAAGGTGGAACGCGTCGTATGCCCTCGGCTCCGCCGAGTCCGGCAACCCGCTTCGCCTATGGCTTGCCGTCCGGCACGGGCTGCACTTCCAGTTCGATGGCGTAGACCGCAAAACCCAGCTTGCGCGCGTCGCGCGCATTCCCCTCGGTGGGCAGGATGCTGGAACGCAGCTCCAGCGTTGACTCTCCCGGCGGCAGTAAAATTCCCGGGATCGTTCGCTCACCCAGGGTTTCTCCCACCGTGACCGTTCCCCACAGCGTCTTGTCGCGCCACACCTGGATTTCCCGTTTCTCCAACGTCCGCATCAGCAGCCGCAACGTCACTTCGCGCGGGCCCGCCTGCGGGTTTTCCACCAGGAGCGTCGCGTCGCCCTTCGACCAGCGCCACCGCTGGAAGACCCGGGGAATGCGCTCCAGCTGGTACCAGCCCTCGTCGAGTTTGAGGCGAAGGAAATAAGGGCTGTGCGTGTTCAGCAGGGAAAAACTGCGCCCGATCCGCAGCGACCCCGCTTCGGCGGGCGCCGAGATCGTCACCACGCCATCCGTCAATTCCCAGTCGCCCTTCAGCGCGGTGTTCAACCGGCCCTCATAGGTATGGGTGCGAAAATACTGGGGCTTTTTCAGCAGGAAGGCGTTCGCCCACAGCCGTGTCCAAAAATCGTTCACGCTTATGTTGATCGACGTGACCTCCGGCATCGCCTCGATCTTCTGGATCTTGACCATGTCGACATCGACGATCAGCGGCGGATTCTCCAATTTTTCGGAGAAGCGGTACGCGACCGACAAGTTGAAGAGTGTCATGCCCGCGATTCCGATCCGAGCCGCCCACCGCTGCGCCGATTGCCGGCTGCGCGACAGCGTCGTCCAATAACAGTAACCGCAGAGCTGGCCCGGGAAAAAAACCGCCATGAGCTTGTACGCGTCGTAACTCGCATTGGTGCCGAGCAATGCGCCCCGCAACTCAAGGTAGGAATAGCCCACCAGCACCGGCAGCATCATCGTGACCGCGCGGAACACCGCCCGGCGGCGATAGTTCACGTCGCGCGTGAACGCCATCACGAGCAGGAAAAACAACAGGCACGAAAGCAGCAGCCGGAGCCAAAGCGCGACAGGCCCAAGCGCGGGGCCGTTGACCGCACCCAGCCAGCCTTCCGGCGACATCACGGGGATATGCCAGCCGAAGTCGTACTGACCGAACAACTCGAAACGCTCGATCAATCCCAACGCCCTTTGCGTAAACAAAAGCCCGCAGACGACCAGCGGCACGAGCATCACCACGAGCCATTGCCCGAATCTCCGCCAGCGCCCAACGAGGAGGACGGACGCGCCCACATACGTCAGCGCCGGCACGAGGCAGATGATGACGATGAAATTGTAGCTCCCGAGGATCAGCCAGTAAGCCATCGCGAGCACGCCGAACATCGCCGCGCCCAGGCTCCACGTGAGCCGATTGCGCCACAGCACCACGCCCGCCCAAGTGATGAACACAATCGCATGCGCCGCCAGCAGCTGCCCCATCGCCACGTGCGCCACGGCGTACCAGGTGATCGGATTCAGCCCATAAATCGCCGCGATCCAAAAGCTCACGCGCGGCGAATATCGCATCACCGCGCGGCTCATCCAGAACACCGCCGGCAATGAACACACCAGCAGCACAATCGTCAGGAGCCCCGTGATTTCATGTGGCACAAACCCAAACACCGCGCCGTTGAACGCGATCAGCGCCGAGGGCGTGAAATGATTCAGGCGCAGCCAGAAATCGAAAAAGTTATCGACGGACGCGACCTGCACCACCTCGGTCAGCCCGATGAATCCACTGCGATCGCTCTTCGCGAACTCCTGCAGCACCCGGGCGCCGGCCGCATAGTCCGCGGCATCGCAGCTGCCGAGCGACATGGTCGTGAGGCGACGCGACGCCATGGCCTGCGGCAGCACCAGGAAGCACATGTCGACCAGCAGCAGGACGCCCAGCGCCCAGTACCGGGTCAGGGTCGCGACGACGTATTCGCTCCCGTGTTTCCGCAGTGCGAACGCCAGCAGGACGATCGGGAGCAACTCGGTCCACCGCGCGTACACATTGGCTCCCGCAAGGCCCGAGTAAGCGCCAGCCCAGACGATCGCAGACTGCAGCGCCAAGCCCATCGGCGCGGAAAAAATCGGCCAATAATTCCGCCACGCCTTCGGTGTCAGGAGGATCGCCGCTCCGGCGCCCCACACCACGACGTGCAGGAGGAGCGCAAACGCAGCCACGAAGAACACCATAGGAAGATCACACTAGAGCTTTTGGGTCGGCGAAAACAATGCCGAACGTAGATGCCGATCGGAGACCGCCGTCACCCCCGCTCAAAATTCCGGCTCCCGATTCGCGTTCATTCGCGATTGAAAACTTAAGCGCCGTTCGGTCGGAGACCGGCGCTGCGCCGCGCACCGACCGCCAATATCGAACTTCCCCACGGCAGCGTTAGACCCGTGCCCAGCCACGCCCGCTCGGCCGCCATGGCTGCGCGGAATCCCGCCTCGATCGGCGCCGGATAAAGCTGCACGTCGCTCCCGCCGCGCGGAGCTGGCAGGAGCTTCCGCCGCACAATCACGAGCGGCAACGGCAGCGCGTTCCAATGCGTGACGCGGCTCACGCGAAAATCCGCGTCCTGCATTTTCGTCGTCAGCTCGCCCCGTTGATAACGCCGCTTCGCGTGGGTCGCCTCGTCGTGATACGACCAAAGCCAGCGGTGCGCGGGGACATTGATCACCGCCACGCCGCCCGGCACGAGCACGCGGGCGAATTCGCGCAGCGCCGCCCCGTCGTCATCGACGTGGTAGATCACGTCCGCGGAAACCACCGCCTCGAACGTCGCATCCGGAAAAGGCAGCGCCGTGATCGAGGCTTCCCGAATCTCCGCGCCGCAGCGCGTGCGAGCCAGCGCGCAGGCTTCCGGCGACAGATCGACCCCCGTCCACCGCCAGGTCGGTTCCAGGTTCGAGAGTCGGCGAATCAATCCGCCGGTCCCGCAACCCGCGTCGAGCACCCGCGGCGCCGCGACGCCGGGCGTGGCGCGCAATCCCTCCGACAACGCGCGGTGCAGGTGACCATGCAGCGCGCGGTAATACCACATGGCGTCCTCGACGGCGGCCATCTTGCGGTATTCGTCAATTTCCATCGGGCGTGAAGTCCAGCGGCGGGATAAAGCTTTGCCAAGGCAAACGCTGCGGTTTTCCCTCGCGACTGCTTCATGCGTCCAGCCAGCTCCACCTTCACCGGCACCGTCTCCACGGGGCGACTCTCGCATTACTCCGGGCTGTACTTCGATGAGTTTGCGCCGGACTCGGCGTGGATGCGGGAGCGTGCCGAGCTGCGCCTACCTCCCTGCGAAGGCATTTCGACCGTGGTGCTCCGCGGTGAAATCCGCCCGCATCCCGACGCGCGCGGGATCGAAACGTCTTTTCCCGGACTCACCTGTTACGTCAACGGCATCAAGGCCGCGGCTCTGAATACCGTTTCGAGCGGTCCTTTCGAATTCACGCTTTCCCTGCCCGCCGACGCCGCGCGCCATCCCGTCATCACCTTGTCGCTCGAAGGCGTGCGCTTCACCAATGCCCTCGCGTGGCTCGCCCGCGTGACCGGGTTTGGCGGGCTGCAGCGCTTCCGCGGCCAGGCGAAAAACCGGCAGCTCCGCATCACCACGCTCGCGACTGCGGCGGGCGAAGTGATCTTCGATTTCTCGATCCGGCTCGCGCCTTGTTCCGCCGCGTTCGCCCGCAAGCATGCGCGGCTCGGCCTCAATGTCGTCGGCTTCCTCACCGCCGACCTCGGCGTCGGCGAATCCGCGCGCTGCATGGTCCGCGCCGCCGATGCCGCCGCCATTCCCACCGCGCTCGTGCCGCTCAAGCTCCACTGCAAGAACCGCCTCGGTGACCAGACGTTTGCCGCGCGGCTCCAGGACGACAACCCGCATGCGGTCAATATCGTCCACCTCGATCCGCCGGCCTCTCCCGACCTGGACCATCACCACGGGAAAAAATTCCGCGCCGGCAAATACAACATCGCCTATTGGGCGTGGGAACTCCCGGAGTTTCCCGATGCATGGCTGCCGCAGTTCGCGTTCTTCGACGAAGTCTGGTGCCCCAGTGATTTCGTGCGCGCCGCGATCGCCGCCAAGTCCCCCGTGCCCGTGGTGACGATGCCGCACGCGATTTCCGTGCCGGCGCCCACTGCCGACGGCCGCGCGCGTTTTGGGCTGCCCGCGAACAAATTCCTTTTCCTGTCGCTCTACGACCTCAACTCGTACTCGGAGCGAAAGAACCCGCAGGCGACGATCACGGCGTTTCGCCAATCCGGGCTCGACGCGACGCAGGCCGCTCTTGTGATCAAGGTCCAGAATTCGCGCGGCAACGAAAAGGATTTCGCCGCGCTGCAGGCCGCGCTGGGCGAGGTCCCCGGCGCCGTCCTCATCGACGAAACCCTTTCGCGCGCGGACGTGTATCTTCTCGAATCGGCATGCGATTGCTTCGTCTCGCTGCATCGCTCCGAGGGCTTCGGGCTGGCGGTGGCGGAATGCATGGCGCTCGGCAAACCGGTGATCGCCACGGATTGGTCCGCGACCGCGGAATTCGTCAATCGCCACAACGGTTACCCGGTCAACTTCACGCTTACGACCCTCGCCCAAAGCCACGGCCCGTACAGCAAAGGACAGACCTGGGCCGAGCCCGACCTTGCGCACGCCGCGGAAGGGATGCGCCTGCTCGCCGCGAACCCCGCGCTCTGCGCCTCGCTCGGGGCCGCCGCCCGTGAAACCATCGCCGCCGATTTCACCCCGGCCAAAATCGGCGCCCGCTACCGCCGTCGCCTGGAGTCGATCGCCGCCTTCTGAAGGAGAGCGGCCCCGCCCTACCCTAGTTTCCGCAGCCACATCTGCCCGCCCCCGCCGCCCGCGCACATCGGCATTTTTTCGCGGATGAGGTCGGTGCGATGATTCCAAAGCCACGCGGTGAACAGCTCGATGCGGTACTTCGGGTTGTTTATCAAAAACGCGCGCAATAAATATTGCTCATTCCACGCCCGGCCCTCCTCCAGCCAGTCGCGCGGATATTCCAGGTTGCCGACGATGTCGTGCAGGTGGACCAAGACCCCCGGGCGCAGCGACGGCAGGATATCGAAGAAGAGCCGGTTCACATCGCTGCCGACCTTGCTGACGTGCGACGAATCGATGAACAGCACATCGTTCTCTTCCAGCGCGGCGAACAGCTCGAGCGGCACGTCCTGCACCCGCCGCTCGACCAACGTGCAGCGCTCGCGATCACCCGCTCGCAGCAGCGGGACCAGCCGCGACATGTCGGGATCGATGAAGGTGAAATTGACCGCGCCGCCCAGCACCTGCTCGTTGAGATCAAGCATCGCGGCCGAGCTGAAGCCCGAGCCGACTTCGATCACCCGAGCGGGCTTCGCTTCGCTCAGCATCCCAAACAACATGATGGCGTCGTAGTGCCCATATGACGGATTGCGCAGGTAAAATCGCCGCCCTGCCACCGGTTCCTCGACGAAGGGCTGCTGCGGATACAATGCCGCGAAGCGCTCGAGCCGGGCGAACTGGGCGGCTTCGTTCAGGTCGATATCCGCGAAGGGCGGGCCAAATCCCCCGCGCGCAAACGCGTCAGCAATCTCCGCCGGCGACGGCAGCGGCGAATAAAAATGTCCCGGCGGGGAAAATCGCTCCCATTCCGCCTCCTTTCGTTTCAACTCATCGAGTGAAACGCGCAGGCGGCGGTTTTCCTTTTCCATCGCCCGATACGAGGGCAGCCAGCGGAGCACGTCGCGAAAGCTGAAGGCCATGCGGGTTCCTTGGTCAACGCGCCGCCGGGATCACGTCCGCCTTGCCGATGATCAGGATCTTGAGGTCGCGCAGGCTGAACGCCAGGCGACGCGGGTCATCGGTGTCGGGAAAAATCCCGGGCAAGTCGGTCTGGAAGCGCCACAGCGTGTCCCCGGGTTCGAGCCGCATGTTGCGCACTTTCACGTCGCGCGTCTCGCCCGGCGCAAGCTTGCGCTCCCATCGCGCATAGGTGCCCTGCCACAACCCAACCGTGCGCGCGTCCTTCGCGCGGATGCCGAAGGACACCGTCACAAGGATCGGGAAGGGATGCGGGTTGCGCAGCACCAGCGTCGAGGGGCCATTGCTCCAGCGCCAGTATTCCAGCCGCGAGCGTTCCGGCGGATACCATTTGTCGTCGAACACCGCTTCGACCGTGCGCCCGGTTTCCACGACCATCCGGAGATTCCGATCGCCCTCGAGCTGGTAGCCATCGCGCCCGGGCGCGCGCAGCATGTCGGGCGAGGCCAGGATCGCGAGGTTCCCCATGATCAGGACCGCCCACCAGCGGCGCCCGCGCGGGACGAGGATGTTGAACGCGAGGGTCATCGGCAGGAGCACGCGCGACGCGGCGCTGGGATAACCTTCCCACACGGCCTGCCCGAGGAAGATCATCATGATCGAAAACGCCGCCGCCACCCGCCACCACGGATTTGCCCAGCGCGGGCGCAGCGCGAAAAACAGGAACTGCGTCGTCAGCGAAACCAGCATGCACAGGTTGTACCACTCGAAGTAATCCGGGTGGTCCTTGGACAACGCCGCGAGCGTGTCGCGCCACCGTTCGAAATAGCTGGCCAACGGCAAGGTGAAGTTGCGCAGGCCCAGGTCATTGCTGGGCCCGAGCCACTGGCGAATCAGCATCAGCCAGAGGACCATCGGCAGCAGGATGATCACGGCGCGCAGCACGACCTTCAGCCAATCGCGCAGCGAATTCGTTTCCGGTCGCGCCAAGGCGGCGCCGCCGAGGATGTTCGTCTCCTTCCCCAGGGCGGAAATCCCGAGGACGATCGCGGAGAGCCACGGGCGCTTTTTTTCCGCCAAGGCGACGCCGCAGGCAATGAGCAGCAGGCTCGGGCCGTCGACGAGCGAACCGCGCAGGCTGAAACAGATCCCGTAGGAAAACATCACGCAGAACCAGCGGAGAAAATTTCCCCACGACACCGCGGGAAACCATCGCAGCAGCAGCCATCCCAGCAGGAGCCAGCAACCCATGTTCTGGATCGAATAAATGTTCATCGCGCGCACCGGGTCGCCGAGTGCGAGCGCATACGCGGTCCAGCAGAAAAGGATGCGCCGGGCGCGGTAGGCGAGGTTGTCCACTCCCTGCTTGAGCGCCGGGTCGGAGAGATGCGGCTGCATCGCGATCTGCGCATAGTGCGCGCCATCGTAGCCGGGCGAATCCAGCAGCTCGTAATGGTTCACGGCGCGCAGCTGCGGGATGAAACGAGCGCTGTCGCGGTCCCCGAACATGATCAGGTAGGTGAACCCCTTGCCCGGGAGGTAAAACTGCGCGCACACCCAGAGGAAAAGCCCGACGGTGGCGGCATACGCGAGGCGAGTCGGCAGTTGCGGGTAGCGTTGAAAAAATGGTTTCAGACTGGCCACGTAAACGTCTGGAGTCAGCCTCCCGCGTTTACCAACGCAAGTATGGATTCAACGCGCAGGATTTCGTGGCCGGTGCGAGTCGGGTTGCTGGCGGCCCTGGCGCTCTACGGGATCATTTTGGCCGCATACCTCGGCGCTTACGCCGGCGGGTCGGACTCTTCCGGATACCTGAATAACGCCCGCCTCGCGCGCGAAGGGCGCATGCACCTCCCGCAGCGGACGATCGAGGGATTGCCGCCCTCATCGCTGCCGACGTTCGCGTACGTGCCCCTGGGATTTCTCCCGGTGCAGGAAAACGAGATGGTGCCCACCTACCCGATCGGGCTTTCGCTGCTGGTCGTCGGGGTGTCCCAGGTCACGGGCTGGGACGCCGCGCCCGCCGTGACCGTCTGGCTCCACGGCATGCTCGGCGTGGTCCTGATGTATGCGCTCGGCCGGGCCTTCGGGTTCGCCCCGCCCGCCTCCGCGCTCGGCGCGGTGCTGCTCGGTGCGTCGCCGCTGTATTTGTTCTGCTCGCTCCAGGCGATGAGCGACACGCCCGCGCTGGTGTGGACTGCGCTCGCGATCTATTTCGCTTGGCGCAGCCGAGAGCGGGACGCCTGGGCGGTGGCCGCGGGGTTCGCCGTCGCCATCGCCGTGCTCGTCCGGCCCGCGAACCTGCTCGTGCTCGTTCCCCTCGCCCTTTGCCTCGGGGGTTCGTGGCGCCGCTGGCTCGGCCTCGCGCTCGGCGGTTTGCCCGGCGCGGTGTTTCTCGCCGCATTCAATGCCCGGCTGTACGGGAAGATCTTCACCACGGGTTACGGGAACGTCGCAGGCGCATTCGGCTGGGAGAATGTCCCGCTCGTCCTGCGCAACGGCGCGCAGTGGATGCCGGTGCTGCTGACGCCGGCCCTGCTTCTCGTCCTGGCGCTGCCGTGGTGCGCCTCGCAGTCGACGCGGCGCCTCGTGTGGGTGCTCACCAGCTGGATCGCGGTGTTCGTCGGTTTCTACCTGTTTTACTTCCACACCTCGGAACACTGGTGGTACCTGCGGTTTTTCCTGCCCGCGTTTCCACCGCTGATCCTAGGCATGCTTTGGGTCGGCCGTGCCGTGCTCGCCGCCCGGCTCGAGCGTCACGCCCGCGCGGCGCTCGTGCTCGCCGTTGTCTTCGTGGTGGCATGGGACGGCTGGTGGATCGAGCGCCAGGGCACCTTGAAAATCGGACGCGATGAGCGCGTCTACCTGCAGGTTTCGCGCTGGGCGCAGACCCACCTGCCGGCCAACGCCGTGATCGCCTGCCTTCAGGCCAGCGGGGCGTTTCTCTACTACACGGACTTCACGGTGCTGCGCTACGATACCCTGAAGGATCGCGCCACGCTGGGCCGCATCGAGCGCGCCTGCGCCGCGGCGGGCCGGCCGATTTACGCGACGCTGTTTCCCTTCGAAATGCGCGATGCGCTTGAGCGCGCCATGCCGGGACGATGGACCCAGGTCGGCGTCACGCGGCAGGCGACATTCTGGCGGCGAGACGGCGCCGAACCGACCCCGATCGAGCCGATCACGTGGCGGGAATTCGTGACTGCGCGCCTCGGTCACACCGAGGTCATCGCGCAGGTTTCCTCCGAGTGGCACGACATCAAGAAGAGCCTTTTCCACCGCTGGATCTGGAATGCCCAACGCGGGCAGATCGACCTCGAAACCTGGCCGCTCGAAACCGGCACGATCGATTTGAATTTTCTCCTGCGCGGATTCGCGCCGACCGAAGTCGCCATCACGCAGGACGGGACCACGCTCTGGCACGGGCCGGTCGATCGCGAACTGAAACCGGTGACGCTGCGTGTCCCCATCCATGAGGGCATGGGCCGGCTGCAGTTTGTTTCCGCCGCGCCCGGCGTCCCGGAAACCCCGGAACCCGGCGCCCGCCGTCTGGCGTTCGCGATCTACGACCTGAAGCTCAGTCGCCCACCGCCGTAGCCTTTGCGCTTTATGCCACGGGGCCGCTCTCCTAGTACCACTCCGCACATGACCGGCCCGATCCTGCTCGACCTGACTCACACCAGTCACACTCAGGCGCGCACCGGGGTCCAGCGCGTGGTCCGCGCGCTGCATCGCGAACTTGGCGCCAGGGCGACGCCCATCACCTTCGACCCGTACCGCGACGGCTGGCGGGGATTGGAGACATGGGAGCAGGCCAACCTGGCGGGCGAGAATGCTACCGGAAAACGCGGCGCCCAATGGCCGCTCGCGGCGAGGTGGCGCGGCAAGCTCAAGCGCTTGGCCGGGTCGGGGCTGGCGCCGATTGAAAAAAATGCCGCTGGGTTTCTCACGGCCGAGATCTTTTCGGCGCGCGTCGGCGCGCGGGTGCCGCAGGCCTTTCCCCGCGTCGCCGTTTTTCACGACGCGATCGCCCTCCGTTTTCCCGAGCTGACCCCATCCGGGACCGTCGGCCGATTTCCCGCTTATCTCCGCGAGCTCCTCACCTTCGACGGCGTCGCCGCCGTTTCGGAGGATTCGCGCGATGCCCTGGTCGACTACTGGGCCTGGCTCGGTGCGAGCAATCCACCGCCGGTGGTCGCGATTCCCCTCGGCGTCGATGCGATCGCATCCGCCCCCGAAGTTGCGGGCGCAGAAGTGATCGTCCTGAGCGTCGGAACCCTCGAAGGCCGGAAAAACCACCTGTCGCTTTTCGCGGCCGCCGAGTCGCTCTGGGCTCGTGGTGAAAAATTCCAGCTCAGGGTCGTGGGCTCGGTGCAGGCGGAAACCGGCCAGGCCGCCCTCGTGCGCCTGAGGTCGCTGCAGGCCGCCGGTTGGCCGCTGCGTTATGACGGCGCTCTTCCCGACGCGGAAGTCGCGGCGGCTTATGCAGAGAGCACCTTCACGGTTTATCCGTCGTTCGTCGAAGGCTTCGGGCTGCCGATCATCGAGAGCCTGGCGAGGGGACGTCCGTGCATCTGTTCGGGGCACGGTGCGCTCGGGGAACTTTCCCGCCAAGGCGGATGCATTCCCTTGGAATCCGTTGACACCGCTTCGCTGGCGGGCGCGATCGGTGCGCTCATCCGATCGCCGGCCGACCGCGCGCGACTTTCGGCGGAGGCTCGCGCCCGGATTTTCAAGTCATGGGGAAGCTACGCGGAGCAGCTGACCGAATGGATGGGCCAGCTGAAATAACCGGCTGCCAACGCGTTTGAGCCGCTCCGTCCGCGTCCGAGTTCCGACCGAGCCCAGCGGCGCCTCGCGGTGAAGTCGCTCCCCGGCGGCCGCAAGAAGGCCGCCGTGCGACGACGATTCTCCCCCAGCCTTTCCGTTTGCCAATCGGCCCGAGCCCCTCCCATCGTCGGGCGTTCTCATGGCCATATCCTTCTTCGCCAAAAATAAAAAGGGCGTCCTCAACCGCTGTCGCGACGACTACGCGACCAAGATGCGGCTCAAATACGCGCCTTACTACCTCGCGATGGAGTCCCAGAAGGACACGACGGTCCGCCTCGACGGCCGCGACATGATCATGCTCTCCAGCAATGATTACCTGGGCCTTTCGTTTCATCCCAAGGTCATTGAGGCCGCCAACGCCGCGACGCGGAAATGGGGCACGAGCACAAACGGCGCACGTTCGTCGAACGGCTCGCGCACCTTCCACGTCGAGCTCGAGGAAAAACTCGCCACCTTCCTCGGCCAGGAAGCCTGCCACATCCACTCCGCCGGTTATCTCTCGGTGATGACGAGCATGGCGACGTTTGCCCAGAAAGGTGACGTCATCTTCGCCGACAAGAATCTCCACTCCTGCCTCTGGGACGGCATCCAGATCTCGCGCGCGACGGTGGAACGTTTTTCGCACAACAGCCCGGACGATCTCCGCGAAGTCATCGCTTCGAGCAACTCCGACGCCGCCAAGCTGCTCGTCGTCGAGGGCGTTTATTCGATGGAGGGCCACATCGCTCGCCTGCCGGAGCTGACCGAGATCGCCGAGGAGTATGGTTGCTTCACGGTGCTGGACGATGCCCACGGCTTCGGGGTGCTCGGCCGCCAGGGTCGCGGCACGGTCGACCACTTTGGGTTGAACGACAAAATCGACCTGATGTGCGGCAGCCTTTCCAAGTCGCTCGCGAGCACCGGCGGCTACGTCGCAGGCACGCGCGACGTGATCGAGTACCTGCGCACGAATTCGAAGCAGACAATTTTTTCCGCCGCCATCAGCCCCGCCCAAGCCGCCGCCGCGATGGCCGCGCTGGAGATCATGCAGTCCGAGCCCCAGCATCTCGAACGGCTCTGGGCCAACACGAAAAAGTACAAGGCGATCCTCAAGAATCTCGGCCTCAACACCTGGGAGAGCGAAACCCCCGCGGTGCCGATCGTGCTCGGCTCCAAGGAGCGCGTTTATCCCTTCTGGAAAAACCTCCTCGACAAGGGCGTGTTCACCGTGATGTCGATCGCCCCCGCGGTCCCCGCCGGCAAGGACTTGGTTCGCACCGCGATCTCCGCGATGCACACCGACGAACAGCTCGAGAAGATCGGCGAGGCCATGGCCTTCGCCGTGAAGAAACTCTGACGTAGCGCCGCGTCTTCGACCGGCTCGTTCCGGCCCGACCTCGAAGCTGCGACGCAGCGATTGGAACGGGCGCAGGGCGGTCAGAAATCGCGCCCCAGCCTCGCCGCCGCTTCGGCCCACGTCGGCAATGCGCGCGAACGCGCCTGGTCGCGCAACTCGCGGCAGCGATCATCGTCGGCCAGAATTTGACGCAGGGCGTCGGCCCACGCGGTGCGATCGTCGACCGTCACGGGGACGCAGCCTCCCCCGTCCGCATTCTCGCGCAGTACGGGAAGATCGCTGCACACGCAGGGCACGCCCCGCCAAAGCGATTCCAACAGCGGCAGGCCACATCCTTCCGCCAAGGTCGGAAAAACCGAAACCCGTGCACCGGCGTACAACGCCGCCAGCTCGGCGTCGCCGGCCGCCGCGTGGTACCGCAACCCGGGAAATTTTCGCTGGAGCTGTTTGATCCGCTTCACGATCGGTTGGCCGAAGTGCGGGTTGACGCGACCGACGAGGTCGAGCTCAAAGGCGATTCCTTGGGTCCAGAGTTGTTCGCTCACCTCCAGGAGAAGCATCTGGTTCTTGCGCGGCTCGAGAATCCCGACGCTGAGGATGCCGCGCGACAGCGGCGTGGCCCGATCGACAACCCCGCGCAGGCGCGCCCCGCCGTCGAAATCCGCCCCCAGCGCGATCACTTCCACCAGGGGAATTTTTCCAAGGCCCTGCCACTTCCAAAAACCCGCGAGCTCCGCTTGGCTCGCCTTCGATACCGCCCAGACCCGGTCGAATCCCGCCAGCAGTTTCATGTACCCGGGATGACGCGCCACGCTTTGCGGCCAGGTGATGTGCGGGAATTTTAGCGGGATTGCATCGTGAAAAATCCCGCCTTTCCGCCCCGGCGCGCGCGCGATGAATTCGGTGATCCCGGGGCGCTCAGCCTCCGAGAAAAGTTCGGCGGTGAAAAACCAATCGTCCGCCGTCATCTTCCGATCCCACGTGGGCCACCGCACCGGCGTGACGCGCCCGCCCAATTCCTGCGCGAGGCGCGAGCTGACGCGCATCAGTCCGGAACGATGCCCCGCATCCCCGGATTTCGTGACGTCGAAATAGATCATCGCGGCCCTCGTTCGCTCAAATTCGCGCGGCACTCACTGGGGTAGCAATCACCGATTCAGCCACGGTCGCCTCGAAGCGGCGCAACAGGCGTTCCGCGTTTTTGTGGGCGTCGAAATTTTCCTCCACCCAACGATGCGCGGCGGCGCGCAATTTTTCGGCGAGGTCATCGTCGGTGGAAAGCTGCCGCAAACCCGCGACCCATGCATCGGGCGAGGTGGCGGGCGCGACGAGCCCGGTGACCATGTCCGTGATCGCCTCGGTCGTCGCCGCAACGGGCGAAGTAATCACCAGCGCGCCGATCGACATCGCTTCGGGAATCACGTTGGGCAAGCCGTCGCGGTCGCCGCTGGGGGCGATGACTCCCGTGTGGAGGAGCGCGTCCGCCCATTCCAACTGGCTCCAGACTTCATGCTGCGGCAGGTGGCCGGTGAACGACACGAGCGCAGCCACGCCGAGATGGCCGGCGAGGCGCTCGAGTTCGGGCCGCAGCGGTCCGTCGCCGACGATGTGGGCTTCAAAGGGCACCCGTGCGGCTTGGAGCGCCGCGTAAATCCTGAGCTGATGATCGAGGCCCTTTTTTTCCACCAGGCGCGCCACGCACAGGAGGTGAAGCGGAGTCCGGAGGGCGCGCAGCGGTTTCAGCGGCGGCAAACGGTCGAGCCCGCGGCGAATGCAGATGATGCGATTCGACGCCAACCCGCGATCGACCAGCGCCCGCCGTCCCATTTCGGTCGAGGTGTGGATGAACGCCGCGTGCTCGAGCTTGTCGCGCAGCCACCAGTCGCCGCCGTGCTCGTAGATATCGTAGGCATGTGCGGCCGCGCTGAAGCGATGGCCATCGAGCCGCCAAAGCAGCCACGCCGCCGTCGCCGGGCCCCCGCCCCACGCTGCATGAACCAACGACGGCGGATGCCGGCGGAACTCGCGCGCAAACAAGCAGGCGAAACCCGCGCCCAGCATGTTTTCCCAGAAATTGAGCCACGACGGCGGGCGGCGCGTGAGCAGGCCGCGCAGCAGCTGTTTCAGCACCTCCGGCCGACGGTACGATTCGTAAGGAATCATCCACAGCAGCGTGAGCAGGCGCCATTTGTTGAAGCGCGCGACCGGTATTCCGCGAAAGGAACCGCCTCCGCCCCACAGCGAATAGAGGCGCATCGAAACCCCGTGGGCCCGCATCGCGATGATTTCCCTCTGGAGGAAAGTCTCCGTGTTCTTCGGGAAGGTGGTGAACAGGTAGGCGATGACAGGCTTCGAGTCGGGCAAAGTGGGCGCAAGCTAGAGCGTCAAACGCGTCGCGGCCAAGCGGATTGCGTGGGATCGAGAAAGCTCGAAGCTTGTTTCGTGAAGGGCCACGAACGATTCCGCTGACTGGAACCTCTTCGTTACCTTCGTTCTCTTCTGTTCAAATGGATCGGAATTCGATCCCAGAGGCGGGTCGGAGGCCGCGCCCTACATGGGGGACCGCGAAAATCCGCTGCTGCTGTTCCCGTTCCCATTCGCGGGCGGAAACGACCGTCGCTTCAACTTCGCCTTGCCGACCTCGTTGGCCAGCGCGACCAGCTCCTCGATGACCACCGTCGGGTCCTCCACGTACCTCAATTTCAGGAACTGGTCTTTTGTCTTCGCGTAGGTCCCGGGGTCACCCATCCAACGGTCCATGATCTCGGCGAAATCCTCGCCGCTCTCGACCTTCTCGGATCCGGCGCCGTTGTGGAAAAATTTCCACGTCAATTCCTCCTGCGGCATGATCCCGCCAAACGCGTTGAACACGATCGGACACTGGAAATGAAGCGCCTTCGCACAGGTCGTGGTGCCGCCGCGGGTCACGATCGCATCGCTCACCTGCATGAGGAGATGGACAATCTCGGAGTAGCCTTCGACGAAGCAATTGAACTCCGGGTGATTCGCGCGCCAGTGCACGAGCTCGTTGTAGGTGTCCTTGTTTTTCCCGCAGATGATGATGGCCTGCACGCGGTCCGCGTGCTTCACGAGGGCCGGGAGCAGGTCGAGGTGGTTGTTCGCCCCGTTGCCGCCGGTCGCCAGGAAAACGGTGAAAAGATCCGGGCGCAGCCCGAGTTTTTTCTCCCGGTAGGCGCCCGCGTCCTTCGGCGCGATCACCTCCAAGTGCGCGCGCGGCGTCATGAGCGATCCGCGCACCCGCACTTTTTCCGCGGAAATCCCCTTGCTCACCGCGAAGTCGCGGGCGGTGGGCGTGCGGGAAATGTAGAGGTCGACGCTCGGCTCGATCCAATTGCGCGAGTAACCCCAGCCGCCGGAAAACTCGCCGCAATAGGTGGCGCATCGCACGCGCGCCGGCCCGAGCAATTTCCGGGAGAGCTGGAAATATCCGCGGTTGAGGCAATCGTGCACGCTGAACACGAGGTGCGGGCGGTAGTCGCGCACCACCTTTTCGTAATAGCCGGCGCCGAAGGTGACGCGGCTGCGGTTCAGGTAACTCAGGACTTCGACGATCGTGTAGAACCAGATGTGCACCCACGGCGCGGCGCGCTGGATTCGATTGTAGAAATTCACGCCGGTGCGATTCACCACCGAGGATTTCTCGAGCATCTGCTCGATGCGGACATCGACGTCATGCCGGTACAGCTGGAAGCACCATTCCGCGAAGGCCTCGGCGCGGGCATCGTGGCCGCCGCCGGTGCTGGAGGTCAGGACTAGGATCCGGATTTTTGACATGCTCAGTTAACGTCGAAGTAGCCGGCTTGGATTCGCCGCCGCAGGTTCAGCGTGCCAAACCGCGCCAGGAACGGCGCCACCACCGCTTGGAAAAATCTCCCGGTCCGCACGGTTCCACTGCGGCCCTTGAGCAATGCGCGTCGCACCGACGCCGCAGCGTGATCCGGCTCCGGCCCGGACTTCATCATCTTGTCGAACGCGGCCCAGGCCCGGCCCACCCGGAGCGTCGCGGCGCCGGCGGAGGGCCGTCGAACGGAGGCTTCGAAATCCGTCCGGTAATCGCCAGGTCTCACGTCGAGGATGACAATCCCCGACCCCGCAACCTCTATCATGAGGCTCTCATTCAACGCGCTCAGCCCGGCTTTCACGACGTTGTAGGCGCTCTGGAACGGCAGGGGGAATTCCGCCGCCAGCGAGGAAATGTTCACGAGCGCCCCTTTGCGCGAGCCCGCGGCGCGGGAATGAAATCCCCGCAGCGCCGCGTGCGAGAGCCGCGCCGTGTTGATGAGCATGACCTCGACCTGCTCCCGCCACATCGCGAAGTCCGTGGCGGTAAACTCGCCGAAGACCCCGTAGCCCGCGTTGTTCACCACGAGATCGAAGCCGCTGGCGGATTCCTCGGCGCGATGGAAAATCGCTTCGGCGTGATCGCCGTCGCGCAGGTCCAGGGCGACGCCCGTGAAGCCAGGGAAGCCGGCGAGCGGCGCGAGCCGGGACGTGTCGCGCGCGGTGCCCCACACGCGGACGCCGTCGTTGAGGAGCATTTCCGCGAAGGCGCGCCCGAGGCCGGTGCTGGCGCCCGTGACGAAGGCCGTGCGGTAGTGGTCGGAAACGCGCGGGGCGGTCACGGTTAGCTGGCTTTCTTGAACACGAGCGAAACGTTCGCGCCGCCGAAGCCGCTGACGTTGTTGAGGACCACGCCCGGCTGCGCCGACAGCGTCGACCGAATGATATTCAGGCCTTCGCACTCCGGGTCGAGGCGAGTGATGTGGGCCGAGCCCGGCATGAAACCATCGCGGATCGCGAGCGCGCAGAACCCGCTTTCCATTGCGCCCGCGAGGGAAAGCCCATGGCCGGTGAGCGACTTCGTGCTGCTGATCGCCGGACGTGCGGCCGGCGTCGTGAAAATGGCCTTGAGCGCCCGCGCCTCCGAGGCGTCTCCAATCGGCGTCGAGGTCGCGTGGGCGTTGACGTAATCCACGCCCTCGGGTTCCACGCCCGTGATCCTCAGCGCGTTTTTCATCGCGGCGCGCAGGCCGTGCCCATCGGGATGCGAAATCGCGACATTGTGCCCATCCGAGGCCTGTCCCCATCCGAGTACTTCGCAGTAAGGCGTGGCGTGGCGCCGGATCATTTCGTCCTCGGTTTCCATCACCAGGACCACGCCGCCGCCCGTGCCAACGAAGCCGTCGCGCGCCACATCGAACGGCCGCGAGGCGAGGTCCGGATCGGTCTGGAGCGAAAGCGCGCGCATGCCGGCGAAGGGAAGAATCGCATCGGTGTTTCCATCCTCCGCGCCCACGACGAACATCCGTTTTTGGCGGCCGAGGATGAGGTCGTCGAAGGCGAACCCCAGCGCATGCGACGATGAAGCGCAGGCCGATGCGAAGCCGCAGGACGTGCCTTTGATTTTAAAATGAGCGACGAGGTTGAACTGCACCGTCCCGGAAATCGAAGCGACGATCCCGAGCGGCGAGCAACGCATCACTCCTTGCGTGTGCATGCGGTGCAGCATGTGGCCCATGAGAAACGGCGAGCCGCCGGAAGCGGCGTAGAGGCCGGTGTCAGGATTCGAGACGTCGGCCTCGTCCAGGCGGGCGTCGGCGATCGCCTGCTGCATCGCACACCAGGCGTAGACGCCATGCGGCGCCATCCCACGGATGATTTCCCGCCGGATCGAATACGGCGCGGGAAACGTCCAGTCCTCGGGATCGGTCGACTCCATGGAAAATCCGCGCACCGGCGCCGCGATCTTGACCGGGATGGAAGGATCCTGGAAAGGCGCGTAGCGTTCGAACCCGTGGCGCAGCTCGCGCAGGCTCGTGGTCACGTTCGCCGCGTCGTTGCCGATGCTAGTGATGAAACCGAGTCCGGTGATAAAAACCCTGGGCATGCGGACAAAGTGAACGTAACGAGTAGGAACGTTTCAACTGCGGAGTCTTTAATTGCGGATTTCGGATTGAGGATTGTGGATCGGCTTCCAGCGCCCAATCCGGCGGTGGGTTTCGTGGGTTTGACGGCGCGGTTGCTCTAGCGTCGGAGGCGACACCGCACTCACCCCGGATCGGCCGCTAGCCCACTCTCCGCAATTCGAAATCCGCAATCCGAAATTGCTCTGCGTTTCCGGCGGTGGGTTTCGTGGGTTTAACGGCGCGGTTGCTCCAGCGTCGGAGGCAACACCGCACTCACCCGGATCGGCCGCTAGCCCTTTCTCCGCAATCCGAAATCCGCAATCCGAAATTGCTATGCGTTCACTGCCGCGCGCAAAGGCGTCGGCGAGTGCGTGCCATTCGATCCGTTTGGCTTCGCGGCGATCGCCGCGGCCACCGGGATCGGCTGGCTGGGCGCTTCGGCAAATCCAAAAGTCATCGTGATTTCCTCGGCGATCGCGGCCTTTTCCTGGCCCACGCGAATCGCGCCCTCAAACGTCGCCAGCGGCATTTTCATGCGCTTGGGCTTGATCGAAAGCGTAAGGATATCCCCGGGACGGCATACGCGATGGGCGCGGACGCCCTCGCAACCCGTGAAGAAAATCGTGTTCGGGCTGATGACCTTGCCTGGCTCCGTCGCGGCGCCCTCGAGGAGAAACAACACTGCGAGTTGGCCCAGCGCTTCGAGCATGATCGACGCCGGCATCACCGGGTTGTCCTTGAAATGCCCCTGGAGGAAAAATTCCTGGCCCGTGATCTTGTACTTTCCGTTGGCTCCGCTGGAGCTCACCGAGGCCTCGTTCAGGAAAAGGAACGGGGGCTGGATCGGCATCACGGCCGCGATCTGCTCGATCGGGAGAAACTTCGTCGGCTTCGGCAGTTCCATGCCGCGCACTTTGCAATCGATGAAAGTCTTGACGTCGCCGACCGTGCGAAGATTCCGCAACTCGTCGTTGTTAATCGACATTTGGAGAACGTCTTCAACCAGGATGACGATTTCCATCATCGTGAGCGAATCCACGCCCAAATCCTCGATCAGCCGGAGGTCGTCGTCCGCATCTTTTAATTTTATGCGCAGGTCCGGTTCCACGAAGCGCTCGATCACGCCGATTACGACGGCCGGCAAATGCTCGGGATTCCCGGTCTTCCGGAACTGAACCGCGGCTTCAAACGTCGAGGGCGAGCAACGCTTAAGTGCTTCGCGCAGAGCGGATTCATCCTCCGGGGCAAACGGTTTGGCTGGAAGGACAAACGGTTTGTTGGAGCTTTGGTGAGATTGAACGGCTTCTGGCATTGCCCGGTCTTTGTATGTTACGGGGTGTCGGAATGTAAACCCATTTTTTGTAGGCTGAGACGCATCCCCATGTGTCGATCTGACGTTTGGTTCCGCATTTTAGTTCGGTCGTCCTGTTCGCCGCGCTTGCCAGTCATCCGGCGCAAACCTTAATCGGGAAAATTGTACTGAACGCATGAGCGTCGCCTCCCCTACCAGCCTTTCAACTGCGCCGATTTTTCTCATCACGCATGAGTTTTACCCAATGCGGGGAGGCATTGCGACGTTCACCGAGGAGATCGCCAGGGCCACCGCCGGCCTCGGCTTCGATGTCGAAGTTTGGGCCCAGTCCGCCCCACCCCAGGTCGAAAAACGGTGGCCCTTCCGCCTTCGCCGCCTGCCGCTCAAAGGCAGCCACGATCTCTGGTGCCAGGTCCGCCTCGCCGCCCAGCTGATCCGCGCGCGCCGGCAACTTCGCCACGCGATCGTCTACCTGCCCGAGCCGGGGCCGATGATGACGATGATGCTGCTCCAGTTCTTCCATGCGTTTCGCCCGCGGCGGCTGGTCCTGACGTTCCACGGTTCCGAGATCCTGAAATTTTCCGGCAGTCCCATCCGGCGCTGGCTCGCGCGACGGCTCATCGGCCACGCGGCGCGCGTCAGCACCCTCACGAATTACACGCAGGAACTGCTCTTGAATTCGTTCCCGGAGGCCGCGGATAAAATTTTCCTCACGCCCGGGGCGCTGCGCACCGACCTCGTCGTGGTCCCGCCGAAACCGATTCGGTCGAAGAAAAAGATCATCGTGCTCACCGTGGGCCGCCTCCATCCGCGGAAGGGCCAGCTCCTCACGTTGCATGCGCTCCAGACGCTCGATCCCGCGGTCCGCACGCGTCTCGAATACTGGATCGTGGGCAGCCGCAGCAAAGGCAGCTACGAAGAAACGCTCCGCCAGGCCGCGGACGGCGTGGATTTTCCGGTCAAGTTCCTCGGCAACCTTCCCGACGACGAACTCGCGGAGATTTACGAACAGGCCGACATCTTCGCCATGACGAGTGTCAATCACGGGCAAAGCGTGGAAGGATTCGGGTTGGTCTATCTAGAAGCCGCGGCGCACGGTTTGCCGGTGGTGGCGCACGATGTCGGAGGCGTTTCCGAAGCGGTCAACGACGGCGTCACCGGCCTGCTCGTTCTCCCAAACCGTCCCGCGCAGTTGGCAGCCGCGTTCGAACGCCTGATCCACGACGAGACGCTGCGCCACCGCATGGGCGAAGCCGGGCGCGAATGGGCGGGGCGCAATTGCTGGAAGCAATCCGCCGAAGCGTTGTTTGGCAGCGCGGAATCGCCCCCGGCTTCATGATCAAATCCAGCGCGCAGGTCACCGTCCGCTATGCCGAGACGGATATGATGGGAATTGTCTACCACGCGAATTACCTGCCGTGGTTCGAAGTCGCGCGCACCCAGTTGCTGCGCGAACAGGGTTTTCCGTACCGCCAACTCGAGGCCGATGGCTACCGCATCCCCGTGTTGGAAGTGGGAGCAAAATATTCCCGGCCCGCGGTCTACGACGACACGCTTACGATCCACGCGACGATCAGGGAAAAGCCGCTCCTCCGCATCCGGATCGAGTACGAAGTCCGCCGCGGCGACGAAATGCTCGCGACCGGCTTCAGCGTCCACGTCTTTTGCGATCTCAAAGGCCGCCCGATCCGCCCGCCCGCGGCCTTCGCCGCGAAGATGGGCGAGATATTCAAGGCGTAGCGCCGACGTCTCCCCGAGGCGGGTCAGAGACCGCGCCCTACTGGAACCGGATCGGCTTTTTCTCGCAGGCGGAGCGGAGCGCGGGCTCGACGTCAGCAGGCAGGATGCCTGCGCTACACCCCGGCATCCGCGTACTCCTCGAGCACCGCGGCATCCGTTTCCTTCGCGCGACACTCCGCGAGCAATGCTTCCCCACCGAGTTTTTTCACGGCCCACACGGCGTGCGCGCGGACCATCGGCAACTCATGACCGGCCAGTCGCACGAGCTGCGGCCGCAGCGCTTGGTCACCGGAATTTCCCGCCACGATGCACGCATTGCGGAGCAGTCCCCCGAGTTTCACGCGCTTGATCGCGGTTTTTCGAAATACCTCCGCAAACCGCACCGGCGTGAGTTCCAGCAATTCCCGGAGCGATAACTCCGCGAGCTCGTGCCGCGAAGCCAGCAGCATCTTCCGCCCCGCCTGCGCGAAACGGTTCCACGGGCAAACCTCGAGACAGACATCGCATCCGTAAATCCTCGCGCCAATCGCGGCGCGCAGCTCGCGGGGAATGATGCCCTTGTTCTCAATCGTCTGGTACGAAATGCAGCGACGCGCGTCGACTACGCCCGGACTTGGGAACGCGTCCGTCGGGCAGGCATCGAGGCAGCGCGTGCACTTGCCGCAAAGCAGGCCGATCGACGCATCGCTCGTTTTTTTCCGGATCGGTTCGTCGGGTTCCAGCACCACGCGCGTGAGGATCGACGCAAGGAACAGCCAGTTTCCGTGGCGGCGGGAGATCAGCATCGAGTTCTTCCCGACGAAACCCAGCCCGGCGCGCGCAGCCCAGCTCCGCTCCAGCACCGGGCCGGTGTCGACATAGTAGCGATAGTCCTCGGGCTTCGCGCCGTAGATTTCCTCGATCGCCTTCCCCGCCGCGACAAGCGCCGGCTTGATCGTGTCGTGGTAGTCCTCGTTCAACGCATAACGGGCCCATGTCGCTCCACCCTGCGGGAGTTTTCCGGGCCAGTAACTCACGCCCAGCATGATGACGCTCCGCACCTCCGCCAGGACCTGCTGCGGATCGAGCCGTTTGTCCGCAGTGCGTTCCATCCACTGCATTTCCCCCTGCATGCCCGCGGCGAGCCAAGGCCTCAGTCCTTCGCGTTCCAGCGGCGCCGCCGCGGCAAAGCGAACGTCGTCGAACCCCAGCGCCGACAATCGGCGGCGCAATTCCTCCCCGCGGTCATCCATGGTCAAACGGTCCCGCCTGCGCGCCGCGCGAAATCCGCGGCTTCGCGCCGCCACGAACGGATCACGTGTGCGACAATGTCGTTCAACGGGCGCGAATCGGTGAGGATCACGGTGCCCGTGCGCTTGTAGATCGCCTCGCGCTCCGCATAGAGCGTGCGGATCCTCGCCTCCGGATCCGCGACTTCAAGCAGCGGCCGATGCCGGTTGCGCGAGGTCCGCTCGAGGATCGTTTCGATCGAGGCGTGCAGGCAGATGATCACGCCCTTGGTCTTGAGCATCTCGAGGATCCCGGGCTGCACCACCAACCCGCCGCCGCATGCGACGAGCGTGCGGGCCGCCGGGTGGCCGCCGACGACGAACTCGCGCTCGCGTTCGCGGAACGCGGGCTCGCCTTCGCTGGCGAAAATTTCCGCGATCGTCTTTCCCGTGAGGCGTTCGATCTCATGGTCGCTGTCGACCGCGAGGAATCCGAGCCGGTGCGCCACGGCGCGGCCCACGGTGCTTTTGCCCGTGCCCATGAATCCCACGAGGTAGAGATTGACGTCCGCTGCGTTCATCGCGTGCGCTGTCACGAAACGCCGCCCGCGTGGCGTTGCCAAACACCAAAATCATCATGACCTCCCGCGCCGACTACACCTTCGCCAGCGACAACACCGCCGGCATCTGTCCCGAGGCCTGGGCGGCCCTCGCCGCGGCGAATTCCCACCGCGTCGCCAGCTACGGCAGCGATCCGTGGTCGGAGCGCGCAAAACAGCATTTCAACGCCGTCTTCGAAACCGCCTGCGACGTCTTCTTCGTCTTCAACGGCACTGCCTCCAATTCCCTCGCGCTCGCCGCGCTCTGTCGCAGCTACCACAGCATCCTCTGCCACGAGTCGTCGCATATCGAAGCCGACGAATGCGGGGCGCCGGAATTTTTCACCGGCGGCTCCAAGCTGATCCCGCTGCCCGGCGCCGGCTGCAAACTCCAGCCCGAGCTTGTCGCGTCCGCCCTGGTGCGCGGCCACGGTGTGCACTACCCGAAGCCCGGCGCGATTTCGCTCACGCAGTCCACCGAATGGGGTACCGTGTACACGCCCGCTGAAATCCGCACGCTGGCCGACCTCGCGCACGCGCACGGCCTGCATGTCCACATGGACGGCGCGCGTTTCGCCAACGCCAGCGCCGCGCTGAAGGAGCGCGGGGTCAGCCCCGCCGATTTCACCTGGCGCGCAGGCGTCGACGTCCTCTCTTTCGGCGGCACGAAAAACGGCATGCACACCACCGAGGCCGTCGTCTTCTTCAATCGCGACCTCGCGCGGGAATTCGAATACCGCGTCAAGCAAGGCGGGCAGCTCGCGTCAAAAATGCGTTTCGCCGCCGCCCAGTGGGACGCGATGCTCGGCAGCGGCGCGTGGCTGCGGCATGGGGCACGCGCCAACCACCGTGCGCGCCAACTCGCCGACGCCGTCAAGCAGGTCCCGGGCCTGAGCCTCGTCCTCGAGCCCGAGGTCAACGGCATCTTCGTCGAGATGCCTCCCGCCGTTTTCGCAGCGATGGAAGCGCGCGGCTGGCATTTCTATAAATTCATCGGTGAGCACGGCTACCGGTTGATGTGCGCGTGGGACACGACCGAGGAGGACGTCGCGACCTTCATCGCCGACCTCCGGGAAACCGTCGGCCGCGTTTCCTGACCCGCCTCCGAATATAACGCCGCCGGACGTAACGCCGGTTTCGTGACCGGCTCCGGTGCGCACTACTAGTCAGACCCGAACGAGCCGGTCGGAAACGCGGCGCTGCCACGTCAAAAAAAAGCCCCGGGAAAAATCCCGGGGCTGAAATCCATCACTTGGCGTCGCGTTACTTCGCCGGCATCGGCGTCGGAGTCGCGGGCGGGGTCGCAGTCCCAGCGGCCGGGGCAGCGGGAGCGGGCGGCGTCGGCTTGATATCGAGGAGCTCGATTTCAAATACGAGCGTCGATGCCGGCGGGATGCCCGGGCGGCCGTCGTCGCCATAGGCGAGCTGCGGGGGGACGTAGAGCTTGATCTTGCCGCCCTTGGAAATCTTCTGGAGCCCCTCGGTCCAACCCGGGATGACCTGGTCGAGCGGGAATTCCACCGGCTCGCCGCGCGTCATGGAGTTGTCGAACTCAGTGCCGTTCGCGAGCAGGCCGCGGTAATGCGCGCGGACGGTTTCGCCGGGCTTCGGGGCCGGGCCTTCGCCGGGCTTGATGATTTCGAAGGCGAGGCCGCTCGGGGTGACCTGCACGCCGGGCTTTTTCTTGACCTCGGCCATGAACGCCGCGGTTTCCTGGAGGCCCTTGTCGCGGAGCTTCGTGACGTACGTTTCCTGCTTGGCCGCCACGTAAGCCTGCACCTGCGGTCCGATCTGCTTGAGATCGTAGGGAGCGGACTTGCCTTCCACGGCGCCGCCGAAGCCGCGCATCACGGAGGCGACCTGGTCCTTCGTAAATTCGAAGGTGTCGGACTGGCTGTTCTTGCCCATGAACCAGCCGATCGTCTCCAGCACCTGCGCCTCGGTGAACGTGGCGGCAGGAGCGGCGGGCGCCGCTGCGGCGGCCGGGGGCGTCGCGGGGGCCGCGGCATCAGTTTTGCCGGGCAGCTTGATCTCCTGCGCCGTCACGGCGGAAACGCCGAACGCCAGCAAGGAAGGAATGAGGAGTGACTTGAGTTTCATGCGGTGGAGGAGTGTGCGATATGGAAACGGAGCCAGGCAGTTTGTGCCGGAAAGTTTTTGGATGTGCCAGCCGACCGGGGGGAATGCAACCAATTACTCCCCGCTTGTGTCCCCTTCCGCAAAGCCTCACACGTTGCCCTCTTTCCCCATGAATCCCGATGTATTTTGGACCAGCTTGGACGGCCAGATCCTGACCGTAAAAAGCAAGGACGAGCGCACGGTTTCCCTCACCCTGGCATTCTGGCCGCGCAATCCTGCTGAATTCGAATTCCTCCAGAACCATCTCGAAGAACTGCACTTTACCGAACGCAGTTCGCTCGCCCGCATCGGCATCGAGATGCTCACCCATGGGAAGCCCCACCTCGCCGGCCACCAGGTCCAGCTGACCGCGGACGCTTTCATCTACGACTCCAGTTTTCCCAATTCGCCGTATTGGAAAAAACTCCTCCGCCCCGGGTCCCCGGTGGGCCGCCTCTATTACGCTCCCGCTGCCGCCAAACTTTCCAGCGGCGAAATCTGGGACGCGATCAAGGGCAACCATCTCAAGCTGCCCAACACGATCAGCATCGACTCGCGCGGCCGCGTTTTCCTCACGCCGCACCAAGTCAGCTACACGCTTTCGAACAAGCTCCAGCGAATCAATTTCGAGCACATCGTCAGCGGCAACGCGGGACGTTCGTTCCTCGACAAGGCGCAGATCCGTCACGATGCCTCGCCGCTCACGATCCCGCCGCACTCCGGCATCCTCACGAGCTGCTCGATGTACCTGAAGGAGCACTTCGTCGTGCTCAACCAGGGCGAGGGAAATTTCGGCCTGCACACCAGTGCCGTGCTCCTCGACCCGATCAAGACGTTCGGCACGAACATCATGCTCGAGATCTATAACACCGGCGACCAGCCCGTGGTGAACCCGATGGTGTCGGTCGATATTTTCCGCGCCCCGCCGTTTTCGGATCCCGAGGTCAAGACGCTCACGAAGCGGCGCCAGCGGCTGCTCTCCACGGCGACCCATCTCTTCAAGTGCCTCGACCAAAGCCCGCCGCACGACACGGCCCCCGCCAAGCCCAAGACCAAGATCATGGTCCGCGGCCAGAGCGGCACGATGGAGAATCGGAGCGTGTTCGTTCGCGCGAACGAGGACCTGAAAAAATTCCTCGTCGGCGACGCGTGCCCGGTCGGCAGCCGCACCATGATCCAGGCGCTCGACAATGCCGCCGCCGACGCCGACACGCTGATCATCGATTACTTTCCCGACCTGCTCGAGCACATCGAGCTCATCACGCGCATCGGCGACGTGCGCCTGAAGCGCGTCATTTTCCGCCGCGCCTCCCGCACCCACGGTTATTTCCTCTCGAGCAACGCCCACGCGCGCCTCGATACCTTCGATGCGATCGGCGTGAAGGTGTATTGGTACGACGAAATCACGAAGGATCTCTACATTCACACGTACAAGAAAGAGCACGGCTTTTTCGTGCGTGAGGAAAAAGCCCGGATGTTCCAGGAAACCACGATCATCGCGTTCTACGG
Source organism: Verrucomicrobiota bacterium (assembly GCA_028293545.1). Taxonomy (GTDB): domain Bacteria; phylum Verrucomicrobiota; class Verrucomicrobiia; order Opitutales; family Opitutaceae; genus Opi-474. The sequence continues at coordinate 102,587 of JAQGOP010000032.1, forward strand.
CTCCGCGGTCGGCATCGAGCAGGCCGACACCGAGCGGATCACGCGCCTCGTCGAGCAGCTCACCGGTTTCATCGGGCCCAATGTCGGCGTCCTCACCGGCGGCGGCGGCGGCGTGATGCGCCTCGCGACCGACCAGGCCCGCAGCAAGGGCGCGCTGACCGGCGCGTGCTTCCTCGAACTCGAAGCGCAGCCGCCGGAACTCGGCGTGGATTTCTTCAACACGTTCCAGGAAAGCTCGCGTCACTTCCGCCAAAAATGGTTCGAAGCCGCGGATTTCTGCATCTTCAACGTCGGCGGCGTGGGCACCCTGGAGGAGATCGGCATCGAGCTGTGCAACCTCAAGCTGGGGATCCGTCCGCGCGTCCCGTATGTGTTCTTCAACGCGAAATTCTGGGGCGACCTGCGCCGCCAGATCCGCGCCATGATCAACACGAAACGCGCGCCGGCCTGGATCGCGGACTACATCCTCTTCACCGACGACCCCGACGAAGTCGTGGCGTTTTACCGGAAGAAGCTGCAGGTGCTCTGAGTTGACGCGCGGCGACCGGGCGCGCGGCCGACGTTATTCGCGGACCGGCGAAACGGCGGACCCAGCGGTCCCGTCCTGCCCATGACGCGCTTGTTTGCGCCGGAGCTTGCCCGCGCCTGCCGTGGCTCCCAAGTTTTTCGCGTGGCTTCCTCCGCACTTCCTCGCTCCATCCTCGTCGTAGGTTCCGGTGGGCGCGAACACACCCTGGTCCGCTCGCTCCTCGCCTCGCCCGGCAAACCCCGCGTGATCTGCGCGCCGGGCAATGCCGGCATCGCCCAGGAAGTTCCCTGCGCCAACGTCGCCGTCGATAACGTCGCCGGGCTCGTTGCGCTGGCCAAAAAGGAACAGGTGGAATTTGTCGTCGTCGGCCCCGAAATTCCATTGTCCCTCGGGTTGTCGGACCAACTGATCGCCGCGAAAATTCCCGTCTACGGCCCGACGGCCGACGGCGCGCGCCTCGAGGCTTCGAAAACCTTCACGAAACAAATCCTGCTGAAATACAAGATCCCCACGGCCGCGGCGGGATTCTTCAGCAAGCTCGAACCTGCCCTCGCCTACCTGCGCACGCGCCAGGTTCCCATCGTAATCAAGGCCGACGGGCTCGCCGCCGGCAAAGGCGTGGTCGTCGCGCAGACGCGAGGCGAAGCCGAGGCCGCTGTCCGCGAAATGCTCGACGGCGAGAGGTTCGGCGCCGCGGGCAAACAGCTCCTGATCGAGGACTGCCTTTACGGCGAGGAAACCTCGATCCTCGTGGTCGTCTCGGGGCGCGATTACGTGATCCTTCCGACCTCGCAGGATCACAAGCGCGTGGGCGATGGCGACACCGGCCCGAACACCGGCGGCATGGGAACATATTCGCCGGCCGAGGTGGTCACGCCCGCACTGCTCGCACGCATCGACCGCGAGATCGTCAATCCCTCCGTCAATGCGATCGCCGACGAAGGCATCGCGTTCTGCGGCACCCTTTTCATCGGCATCATGCTCACCGCATCGGGCCCCAGCGTGATCGAGTACAACACGCGTTTCGGCGACCCCGAGACCCAGGTGGTCCTTCCCCGCCTGGAGACCGACCTGCTCGCTCTCCTCTGGGCCGCCGCCTCGGGCGAACTCGCGGGCTTCCAGCTCGCGGTCCGTCCGCAACATGCGCTCTGCGTGGTCATCGCCGCGAAGGGCTATCCCGACACTTACCTCAAGGGCGACGTGATCAACTTTCCCACTTCGCTGCCTCCCGGCGTTACCATCTACCACGCCGGCACCGCCAGGAATGCCGCCGGCCAGATCGTCACCAACGGCGGCCGCGTGCTCGGCGTCACTGCCTTGGCCGCAACGTTGCCCCAGGCCGCTTCCGCCGCCTACGCCGCGTGCGACGCGCTGCACTGCGCGAGCAAATATTTTCGCCGCGACATCGGCGCGCGTCAGCTCAATCGCCGATGAAAAAATTCCTTGCCCGCACCCTGCTCCTGCTGGCGTTCGCGCCGCTGGTCACGTTCGCCGAATCCGCCGGCCGCGTGGAGCGCGACCTCGGGCTGGGCCTGGCGTATCTCCGGATTCACGCGCTGCCGGCGGATCTGCCCTCCGCGCCGGCCAAGCCCGTCGCGACCGTCGTGGACCTCCGTTATACCCGCAGCGATGCGAGCGCCGTGGTGGCGCTGGGCGCATGGATCAGGTTCCGCGCCTCCGTCCGGACCCCGCTCTTCGTGCTCGTCAATGCCAGCTCCGCTCCCGCCATCCTGGATTTTTTTGAAACCGCCGCCCCGATCCCCGGGCTCGTCACGCTCGGCGCGCCTTCATCGCGTTTCGTGCCGGATGTGCCGCTCAAGCTCGCGAACGACGCCGAACGCCACGCTTACGACGCGCTCGAGCACGGTGCCTCGGTCGAAAGCCTGGTCACCGACAACCCGACAAAAGCCCGGCATGACGAAGCCTCGATCGCGCAGGAGCACGCGTTGGCCCCGCTCGATGACGACGATGCAGACGGGACCTTGAGCGACTCGGCCGAGGAGGCGCCCTTGAAGGCACCGGCCGTGGCGCCCCTGATCGATCCCGCCCTCCAGCGCGCGATCCAGCTTCATCGTGCGCTGCTCGCGTTGAGGAAACTCTAAGCGAAGCCCGCCGAGCGGCGGCGTAGTTGAAAGGGGAAGGTTGAAAGCAACTGAGAGGGATCAGTGCGACGCCCCGCCTTTCAACCCGGCCGCGCCTTGCAACTTTCAACTCTTCCCGCCAGCACGCACTCCGGTTTTGCCTTTCGTGTAAAAACGTGTCCGTTCCAAACACACAGATGCCCGCCCCCGCCACCGTCCTCATTGTCTGCACGGCCAACATTTGCCGGAGTCCGATGGGTGCGGGCCTTCTCCAGCACGCCCTCGCCGCCCAGCCCGAGCCGCTTCGTTCGGTGAGGGTCGTTTCCGCGGGCGTGGCGGCGCACGACGGCGAGCGGGTTTCCGAAAATTCGATCATCGCGCTGCGCAAGGCCGGCATCGACATCAGCCACCATCGCAGCCGCACGCTCAGCGAGGCCATGCTCGCCCAGGCGATCGCCGTGCTGTGCATGACCGAGTCGCATCGGTCGATGATCCAGCTCCAGGCCGAGACGCCGCCGAAGGATGTTTTTCTCTTCCGCGAATTCATGCCGGGGCACGTTTCCCGCGAAATTTGCGATCCCTTTGGCGGACCGTTGAAGGCATACGAAACCGCCCGCGATGAGATGGTCGAAGCCATCCCGGCACTGGTGGAATTCCTTAAGACACGCGTCGCTCCGGGCCGCTCGCGCTAAAGGCGGAATTCGGATTGCGGAATGCGGATTATCCGCGTCGGCTGCGCGGACCCTTCCGCCGCCACACCCTTCGACTTCCCTCCCGCAATGCTGAACGCCGAGCCCCTCAAAACCCTCGATCCTGAAATTTTCGCCGCGATCTCCGCCGAGCTCGCCCGCCAGCAGAGCCACATCGAGCTCATCGCCTCCGAAAACTTCACCTACCCCGCCGTCCTCGAGGCGCAGGGCAGCGTGCTCACCAACAAATACGCCGAAGGCTACCCCGGAAAACGCTGGTACGGCGGCTGCGAGCAGGTCGACAAGGTGGAAGTGCTCGCCATCGAACGGGCGAAGAAACTTTTCGGCGCCGAGCACGCCAACGTCCAGCCGCACTCCGGCGCGCAGGCCAACACCGCGGTGTACGCCTCGGTGCTCAAACCCGGTGACAAGCTCCTCGGGATGAACCTGAGCCACGGCGGGCATTTGACGCACGGCAACCCCGCGAATTTTTCCGGCAAGCTCTACAATTTCTGCCAGTACGGGGTGCGCGAGGACAACGGCCTGATCGACTATGACGAACTCGCCGCGGTCGCCCAGCGCGAGCAGCCGAAGATGATCACCGTCGGCGCGAGTGCTTATTCCCGCGTGATCGATTTCGCGCGGATGGGTGAAATCGCGCGCGGCGTCGGCGCCTTCCTCTTTGCCGACATCGCCCACATCGCCGGCCTCGTCGCATCGGGCGTCCATCCTTCGCCCGTGCCGCACGCGGATTTCGTGACCACCACCACGCACAAGACCCTGCGCGGCCCGCGCGGCGGGCTCATCCTCTGCCGCACTGCGCATGCGAAGGCCATCGACTCCGCGGTGTTCCCGGGCACGCAGGGCGGACCCCTGATGCATGTCATCGCCGCCAAGGCCGTGTGTTTCCTGGAATGCCTGAAGCCGGACTTCAAAGTTTACTCCGAGCAGATCGTGAAGAACGCCCGCGCGCTCGCCGCCGCAATGACCGCGCGCGGCTACAAGATTGTTTCCGACGGCACGGACAATCACCTCATGCTCGTCGATCTCCGCACGAAGCTCCCGGATCTTTCCGCCAAGCTCGCGCAGGAGACGCTGGATCGCGCCAACATCACGTGTAACAAAAACACCGTGCCGTTCGAAACGCGCTCCCCGTTCCAAGGCTCGGGCATCCGCCTCGGCACTCCGGCCGTGACGACGCGCGGGTTCGTGGAAAAGGACATGGAGGAAATCGCCGCGTGCATCGACGCGGTGCTGGTCGTGATCGGCAAACCCGAGGAAGCCGCCACGCTCACGAGCGTCAAAGCCCGCGTCGTCGCCCTCACCTCGCGCTTCCCGCTCCCCTATCGCAGCTGAGTCGAGGAGCCTGTCGAACGGGTTCGGCTCCGCGTACGTTAAATCGCGTACGGAGCGGCGCCGCGCGCCAGCAACGCGTTGCGCCTATTTCGACGGAACTTCCGTTTGCGCCTTGGCGTCTGGAAGCGAACCGTTTTTGTTCCAGCTCCCCTCGTGTCCACCGCCGCCGCTCTTCCGACCGACGCCGTTCCGACCAGCCCCCGCTTCTGGCGCTGGATTGTCATCCTCGTGTCGGCGGGCCTGGTCTCCGGCTGCTTTTCCTTCCGACGCGAGCCGCCCCGCCCTGGGCGCACCACCCTGGCCGCCCCCGCGGTCACACTGTCGGCGCTCACCGTTTCAAATTACCTGGTGATCGAGGCGAAATGGGACAAACGCGGGCCCTACCATTTCCTCATCGATACCGGCGCTTCCGTGACCCTGGTTTCGCCCGAACTGGCGGCGCGCTACGGCGGAAAAAATCCCTTCCCGCCCGATGCCCCGCTGGTGCGCGTAAAATCCGCCGAAGGCGACACCGCCCTGCTCACGCCCACTTGGCTGAGCCGGCTCCAGCTCGACACCGCGCGCTTCGAAGACGTGCAGGCCCTCGTCTATGATTTCGCGCCGCTGTCGTCGCACCTCGGCATCAAGATCGATGGCATCCTCGGCTTCCCCCTCTTTCGGGAAACCTTGCTCACCCTCGATTACCCGCACTCGCGCGTCGTGCTCCAGCGGCGCACCGGCGCAGCGCCGATTCCCGGGCTGGCCATTGCGTTCAACAATGATCGCAAGACCCCGATCATTCCCGTGCGCCTCGGCGACCAGACGTTTGCCGCGCTGATCGATTCCGGCAGCGACGCCTCGCTGAGCCTGAACCCCGTCGGCCTCCAACCCGTCTTCGCCGTCGCTCCCCGCCCGGGCGCGATGGTCGGCACGCTCACCTCGGATCGCGCGCAGCAAATCGGGCGGCTCGACTCGACGCTCATGATCGGGAATCACGCGCTGAACAAACCCGTCGTCGACGTGACCGATGAACTCTCGTCGCTCGGCGGCGGCATCCTGAAATATTTCACCGTCACCTTCGACCAGCACCGCAGCCAGGTCACGTTCCAGCGCGACTCCACCGATCCCATTCCCCCGGAAACGCGGCGCAGCGCCGGCCTGAGTTTCATGAAGACGCCCGCGTACTGGCGCGTCGCCAGTGTCGTGCCGGGCTCGCCCGCCGCCAGCGCCGGCATCCAACCGGGTGACCTCGTGACCCGACTCAACGGCGACCCGGTCGCCCAATGGGACATCCGCCGCTACGAGCTGCTCGTCGCCACCGCCACCGCGATCGAGTTCACCTTTCTCCACGGGGCGCAGGAAACCCCGGAACGGATCGACGTGTTCGACCTCGTGCCTTAGCCTGGGGAAACCCCGGAAGGACCCGGATCGTGGCGAGTGTGTCCCGTGACGGGCGCACGTACCCGTGCTTGAGATTCGCCCTCAGCTCTTCCGCAGCAAGAACGCCGCGGCGCCGTCATGGCCGACGACCCAGGGCAGGGTCGCCGCGCTGGATTCGAGCTTGAAGGGACCGCCCGCCCGGCTGTCGAAAAACGCGCGCACCACGCGGTCGTTTTCCTCGGGATCGATGCTGCACGTCGAATAGACCAGGCGACCGCCCGGGGCGACGAGGCGCGCCGCCGCGTGCAGCAGCGCGAGCTGCTGGCGCGCGTGCTTGTCGATGTCGCGCGGGTCGAGCCGCCACTTCACGTCGGCGCGATGGCGCATGACGCCGGTGTTTGAGCAAGGAACGTCGATCAACACCGCGGCGAATGTCTCCGGCAGCTTGTGTTCACTCAGCACCGTGGCGGGATCGCCGAGCAAATCCGCCTGGACGAGCGCGACCTCGACGCTGTTCGTGCGCGAGAGATTTTTCTTCAATCGCTCGATGCGCGGCCCGGGCAGGTCCATCGCGATGATTTTGCCCGTCTTCATGCGGTCCGCCATCATCAGGCTTTTCCCGCCGGGTGCGGCGCAGGCATCAAGGATCGTTTCGCCCGCCTGCGGCGCGAGCAGGTCGACCGCGAGCCGGGTGCCCGGATCCTGCAGGTAAATTTTCCCGCCGTGCAGCAGCGGCTCCACCTGCGACCAGCGGCCGGAAGGCACTTCGAAAAATCCCGGCCACGGCGTCGCCTTCAGGAAATCCGGGATCGGTTCGCCCTCCGCGCCCCGCCAGCGCGCGTAAACCGTCGCCGGCTGCTGGTTCCATTCGAGCAGCTGGCGCGTGCCCTCGGCGCCAAAATCCACCAGCCACCGCCGCACCAGCCAGTCGGGATGCGAGTAATATTCGGCCAGCGCATCCGCGGAAGCGATCTTCGGCGGCGGCGGCACGGCGAGCACCGCGGCGAGCTTGCGGACCACGGCATTGACGAGGCCGGCCTCGGATTTGCTCGCGACGCCCTTGGTCTGTTCCACCGCGTGGTGGACAATTTTCGCCACCAACCCGTCGGCTTCCGGCGACCCGGTCGCCTCGATCAATTCATAGCCCGCCATCAGCAAAACCGCGCGTGTGGGAAAACGCGGCGGATGCGCGATGAGCCGTCCCAGCGCGGCGTCGAGTCGGCCGAAGTGGCGCACCACTCCGAACACGAGATGCTGGCAGCGCGCGCGCTCCGGTCCGGATATGCCGGGCGGAAGGCTGTCGATGAGTTCATCGATGCGTTCGCGGCGGTCGAGCCAGCGGGCAATTAAGCCGATCGCGGCAGGCCATGCGCCGATTGCGGCAGAGGGTGCGGCGTTACTCATGGCGCGCGATTTCGACACACTGTTTGACAAGGCTAGTCATTGTCCGCTCAACTCTCCCGTTCAGGACATCACTTTCGCAACTATGAATTCCGAAGCACTCTCCGCGCTGATTGCCAAAAATCCGTCCCTCAAGGCGGCCAAAGCCAAATTGGAGGCCATGGAGCCGGGCGCGTACTGCATCCACCGCAGCTGGGGTTTCGGGCAAATCAAGTCCTATGACGAGGCCGCTCAACGCCTGATCATCGATTTCAAGGGCAAGAAAGGCCATGCGATGGATCCGGCCTTCTGTTTGACCACGATGGAGATCCTGCCGCCGAAACATCTTTTGGTCCGCAAGGAAACCGAGCCGAAAAAAATCGCCGAGCTCATTGCCGAGAATCCCGCCCAACTCGTCGCCGAGGCCCTCGAGGCCTACCCGAACCACGCCACCAGCGCGATCGACCTCGAGATCACCCTCGCCCAGGTCGTCGGTGAGGAAAAATTCAAGAAATGGTGGTCCGTCGCCAAGAAGGCCGTCGCCAAGGACCCGCGCATTTCCACCCCGGAAAAGAAAACCGAGCTCTACGTGCTGCGCGAAACCCCGGTTTCCGCGGAGGACGAAATCCTCGAGCAGTTCAATTCCACGCGCTCGGCCCGCCGCCGCATCGCGCTTGCCGAGGAACTCGTCAACACCGTCGGCAAGAAGGAAATCAAGACCGACCTCGTCGCGATCCTGAAGGCCGTCGCCGATGCCGTGAAGGACAGCAACCAGCTCGACGCCTCCGAGCGCCTCTACGGCGCGTCCGTCCGCGACGACCTCGCCAAGCTCGCCGGTTCCGAGGAAGTCTTCGAGCCGAGCCAGGCCACCCTCATCGCCAACGTGCGCGACCTGCCCGCCATCGCGGAAAAAATCCCGGTTCACTTCCAGGGCCAGTTCCTCGACCTCGTCAAGGAAACGCACCCGATCGAGAGCCGCGACATCGTCTTCACCCTCCTCAAGACCTCGCAGGGCAAGTTCACCACCGAGTGCATCAACTTCCTGGTCGAAAACGGCCACTCCGAGGAACTCGCCGCCGCCCTCAAGCGCTGGCAGACCGAGCAGAACCTGCGCGCGCCGGTCCTCCTCTGGATCGTCAAGAACCGGCACTCGAAGAAATTCGCCAAGCTGCTCAACGACCTGATCACGCCCCGCCTCCTCGGCGCCGTGTTCTTCGCGATCGATTACGAGGCGCTCCAGGCGTCCAGCGCCCGCCGCATCCCGCTCGCCGACATCCTCAGCGAGGATACCGACCTGATTGCCGATTTGCTCTCGACCGCCGACCCGGAAACGGCGCGCGACCTCGCGAACACGCTGATGCTCAACCAGGGCTTCGAAGAGTTGACCAAGAAGTCGCTCCTCGCCCGCTTCATCAAGATCTTCCCGAAAATCCAGTCGCTCGTCGCCGCCGATGCCGAAGGCAAGGAAGAGCAATTGCTCGTTTCCAAGGCCAGCTTCGAGCGCAAGCGCGAGGAGTATGAGACCATCGTCTCCAAGAAGATCCCGGAAAACTCCAAGGCGATCGCCACCGCGCGCGAGCACGGTGACCTCAAGGAAAACTCCGAGTACAAGATGGCCAAGCAGGACCAGCAGGTCCTCATGGCGCAAAAGACGAACCTCGAGAAGGACCTCGGCCGCGCCCGGGTTTCCGATTTCAAGGAAGCCTCCTCCGAGCAGGTCAGCGCCGGCACCGTCGTCGAAATCAAGGGCGAAAACGGCGCCATTACGCGCTACACGATCCTCGGCGCTTGGGACGGCGACCCGGACCAGAACATTATCTCCTACAAGACCGCGCTCGGCTCCGCCTTGCTCGGCAAGAAGAGCGGCGAGTCGGTGAAGGTAAAGACCGGCAGCTCCGAGGAAAACTACACCGTCGTCAGCATCGCCCGCGTCGCCGACAAGTCCTGAGCGCTTTCGTCCCTTTCCAGCCGCGACCTTCGGGTCGCGGCTTTTTTGTGCCCGGCGCGCGCCGCGGACGCCCGGTGATTGACGTCCCGACGGCGACCGACGAAGACTCCGGCCATGGACTCTCCAGCCATTGTTCCTCCCCCCGTCACGAATCCGGCGGAAAAAACCTGGTGCATGCTCGCGCACCTTTCCGCGCTCAGCGGTTACATCATCCCCTTCGGCAGCCTTCTCGGGCCGTTTCTCGTCTGGCAGTTCCGGAAGAACGACATGCCGGCAGTCGTCGCCCACGCGCGCATGTCGCTGAATTTCCAGCTCTCGTGCATTCTCTATTTCCTCATCTGCGTGCCGTTGCTTTTCGTGCTGGTGGGCGGACCCCTGATGTTCCTCATCGCGGTCGCGGACCTGGTCTGCGTGATCATCGCGAGCATCAAGGCCAACGACGGGAAACCGTGGAGTTATCCCGCGACGATTCGTTTCCTGAAGTAAAGTGAACGCATCCTGGGATATCCTGAAGATCCTCTCGGATCCGACGCGCCTTCGCCTCCTGGCGCTCGTCATGCGCGAGGAGCTCTCCGTGGCTGAGCTCCAGGAAATCCTCGGCATGGGCCAGTCGCGCATCTCCTCGCAGCTCGCGCTGCTCCGGCAGGCCGGCCTCGTCGTCGATCGGCGCGAGGGAAAAAAGGCCTTCTACTCGCTGCGCACCAACCTGCCCCCGCGGCACCTGGCGCTCCTGCGCGCCGCGAACGACGCGGTTTCGGAGTTGCCCGCGCTCTCCGACGATCGCGACAACCTCGACCGCATCCTCCAAAAACGCCGGCGCACCCAGGAACAATATTTCAACCTCATCGCCGGCCGGCTCGGGAAAAACCATTGCCCGGGCCGCTCGTGGGAGGCCCTCGGCCACCTCGCCCTGCGCCTGACGCCCGCGATTACGATCGCGGACCTCGGGGCCGGCGAAGGGCTCGTGTCGCAGCTGCTCGCCCGCCGCGCCAAGCAGGTCTGGTGCATCGACAATTCCGCGAAGATGGTCGAGGTCGGCACCGAACTCGCCGCGAAAAATGGCCTGGCCAACCTCGCCTACAAACAAGGCGACATCGAGCAGGTCCCTCTCCCCGACAAGTCCGTCGACCTCGCCATCCTCAGCCAGGCCCTGCATCACGCCCAACATCCCCAGGTGGCGGTGGACGAAGCCTTCCGCATCCTCAAACCCGGCGGCCAGGTCCTGATCCTCGACCTCAACGAGCACACGTTCGAAAAGGCGCGTGAAACTTACGCCGACGTCTGGCTCGGTTTCAAGGAGAGCTCGCTCCACGGATTTTTGAAGAAGGCCGGTTTCTCGAAAGTCGAAGTCACCGCCGTGGCCAGGGAAACCACCGAGCCCTTTTTCGAAACCCTGCTCGCGAGCGGATCCAAGCCCGCGAAGTGATGGTCAAGCCGGTTGTCCCAACGCGCTGAGCGCCTCTGCCCGCGGCCAAATATCGGCCGAACGAAACACCGCGTTCCATCCTGCGCGATTTCGGCGATGTAGACGTTCAATCGCCGGCGGATCCGCTTCCCGCGTGGGGGACAAGGCGTTCCACCTACGCATCCGTGCGTAGCGATCCAACCCAGGCTTGAGTCCGCACCGGCGTGAACTAGCTGGAAACCACCATGCTTCACCCCGCACCCCGCAGAATGCTCCGTCACGCCTCGAAGGTTGGACTGTCGGCCCTCGTCGCGCTTCTCACCGTCGCCGCCCCCGCGCAAACCAAGCCTTGGGAAGTGAACATGGACCGGGTCAGGGTCGCCACCTTTGGCGCGAATTTGGGCGAGACCAATACCTTCCTTGTCCCCGGCGTGAACCTGATGGTGTCGGCGTACAGCGACGTTTGGTCCCAAGCCAAGAGCGGGGACGCCAACGCGCAGGCCCACGCGAAGGTTTATGTCAAAGGCCTGGACAAGGCGCTGGTCCAAGATCTCGCGAAGAAAATCCAGGACGACTTCGTCGGCAAACTTCGCGCGGCGGGCTATACGGTGCTGACCTACGACGACGTCAAAGACCTGCCCGATGTCATCAAGCAAGGCCGGGAATCCCCCGACGCAAAATGGGGCCTGCCGACAAACAAGAAGGATTCGAACACGTTCATCGTGGCCACGCCGACCGACGCGCAGGCGTTTGACCGCCCCATCCAGGGCCCGACCTGGCCCCTCCGGCACATCGCCAAGGAAAAGAAGCTGATGGTCCTCGTGCCCGATCTCTCGTTCGTCACGCCCCAGGTTTACGGGGAAAACACCTCCGGCTACAAACGCGCCGAGATCGCGATCAAGACCGAGCCGACGCTGCGCCTTGTCGGCGCGATGTATTGGGGCGGCACCGACCGCGGCAACGCCAACATCCAGGTGCAGGAACACGGCAAACGCCTCGCGGCGGAAAATGCCGGCGTGCTCAAGAAACTGTCCGAGGACAAAACCAGTTTCACCGCATCATGGGGACGCTCGTCGGTCGACTATCTGTTCACCCTCGACCAGGCCGCATTCTCCGACGGCATCCTGCGCGTGAGCTATGCGCTCAACACGATGGTCGTGGATAAGATCAAGCACGCGCACAAATAAACGCGCCGGCGGCGTCAGCGCCGGCGATCGGTCTGAATCGTCACGCTGTTATCGAGCCGCTTCGAAAAATCCAGCGGATCGCCCACCGCGACGGAATCGCGCGCCACCTGGAACGCCCAGACTTGGAAATACGCCAGGTTGGCAGCGCCGTAGATCGTCGAGAATGCGCCATCGACCGCATCCTGACCGCTTGAAACCTTGATCCGGGCGATGCGCGGCACGTGGAACCGCGCGTCAGTGGTGAACCACGAGCCGCCAAGGTAAACTTCGCCGTAAGCATGGAAATCCATGTGGTTCTCCGGGTCCGGCACGCCGATGTCGGGTAGGTGGCCTGTCACGTAACGCGCGGGCAGGTTGAACGTCCGGTTCAACGCGACGGCGAGATGCGCGAAATCGCGGCAGACGCCGTAGCCGCGCTGGAGGACATCCCACGCCGATAAATCCGGCCGGCCGGAAAAATAACGATACTCGATGTTCGTGTGGATCCAGTGGCTGATCGCCTGCACCCGCGGCCAGCCGTGTTCAATCTGCCCAAATTTATCCCAGGCAAACTGGCCCAGCTTGTCCGAGTCGCAGTAACGGCTCGGCAAGGTATAGCGCAGGACCGACGGCGGAAGATCGGACGGCGGGATCGGCGCCGTGTTGAAGAGGTCGTGGTTGTCCGGGTGGACATGGGCGCGAACGATCGCGTCGTGACGCATCTCGTGGCGTCCGCGCGGGAGCACCACGCGGTAAACCCGATTGCCGTGGCTGTCGCTGAACTCATCCGTGCGCAGGTTGCTGCCGAGCACGAGGCGTTCCTCCAGCACGACGTGCCGGCGATCCGGCAAGGGCTTCACGTTCAGCAAAAGCGTCGCCGAACCCGCAACCTCATAGATCAAGCTGCAGCCCACCCGGAGCGTCAGATCGAAGCTCTCGGGATCTGGGCTGAAGTTCGGCATTGCCCAGAGGGGAGCCACAATCATGCCACAGGCAACAGTCATTTGGTTGCCCGCAAAGCGGGTGGAGTGGGTTGTCCCCCCGCGGAATAAAAACGTACAAACTAGCAGACGATTCTGGACGTAATTTCCGTGGCTCCTGCTAGCCTGCAATTCCTCCCCATGCCCACCCCTTCGACCGACCTCACCGCCGAGCAGATCGCGCTCTTCAACGAACGCGGTTACCACATCCACCCCAAACTTTTTTCCGCCGACGAAGTCGCCGCGATCAATGCGGCCGCCGACCGCGTCATCGCCGGGCAATTCGACAAAGGCGCCCCACCCGACGTTACGACGCTGCGTCGCGAGCCCGTCGACCTGATCAAGATCGACAACACTTGGAAGGCCGACACCACGCTCGAGCGGACCGTCCTCAGCCCACGCATCGGGCACATCGCCGCCCAGCTGATCGGCGCGCCGAGCATCAAGATGTGGCACGACCAGCTGCTCGACAAACCTCCGCACGGCGGCCGCGTCGTCACGTACCACCAGGATTGGGCGTACTGGCAGATGGTCGCGGAGTGCGAGACAGTGACGTGCTGGATCGCGTTGGACGACGTGCTGCCGGAATCGGGCCCGATGGTTTTCCTCGAAGGCAGCCACAAGCTCGGCATCTGGAAACTCCCGATGGGGATCTCCGGCGACGACTCGCAGAAGCCGAACCTGCCTGCCGGCTTCAAGACGCGCGAAGTGCCGGTCATCATTCCCAAGGGCGCGGTGTCGTTTCACCACGGCCTGCTCCTGCACGGGAGCGATCGCAATTTCTCCCCGAGCCGTCGACGCGCCATCGTCTCCCACGTCATGTCCGGTGAATGCACCTATCGCCCGGGCCAGGAACACATGAACGACTGGATGATGAAGCGCTACCCCGAGCACCCCCAGCCCGGCGAAAAATTCCGCGGCCCGCAGTTCCCCCAGATGTGGCCCGCCGCATAGCCGCGGGCGTCTCCTGCTCCTTCGGTCCTATTCCACGCTCACGCGCTTCCGATAGAAAGCGTCGCACTTCGCGTAGATTTCCTTCGGCGAGGTCATGGTCATCGCCTCCGCGGCCAGGGCCTTCGCGTCCGCCATCGTCATCGCGCGCACGAGATATTTCACCGACGGCAGCCACGCGGGCGACATGCTCAACCCATCGACGCCCAAGCCCAGCAGCAGCGGCACAAACACGGGATCGCCGGCCATTTCCCCGCACACGCTCACCGGCACGCCCGCCTTGTGCGCGGCGTCCACGATCTGCTTCAGCGTTCGCAACACCGCGGGGTGCGTCGGTTCGTAGAGATGGGCAATGCGGTCATTCACCCGGTCAACCGCGAGCAGGTACTGGATCAGGTCATTTGTCCCGATGCTGAAAAACGCGCAGCTCTTCGCCAGGAGGTCGGTGGTCGCAGCCGCGCTCGGGATTTCGATCATCGCGCCCACCTCGATTTTTTCGTCGAACGGCTGGCTGCGCTGCTTGAGCTCGACTTTGCACTCCTCGAGAATGGCATTCGCCTTCGCGAGTTCATCCTCGCCGCTGATCATCGGGTACATGAGCTGAACCTTCCCGTACGCGCTCGCCATCAGGATCGCGCGCAGCTGGTCCTTGAAAATCTCGGTGTGGACCAGGCAGAAGCGGATCGCGCGGCATCCCATGAAGGGATTATCCTCTTTCGGGAAGAGGCTCGGGTTGCCCGCCATCGGCTTGTCCCCGCCCAAGTCGAGCGAACGGATGATCACCGGGTTCGGCGCGAGCGCCTCGACCACCTTCTTGTACGTCAGGAACTGCTCCTGCTCCGTCGGAATCCGGGCGGAATTCAGGTAAAGGTATTCCGTGCGATAGAGGCCGATGCCCGCGGCCTGGTAATCCTTCACCATCTGCAGCTCCTCCACCCGCTCGATGTTCGCCATCAGCGAAACGGCGACCCCGTCCAGCGTGATCGCCGGCTGGCTGTTCGCCTTCAACAGCAGGCTTTCAAAGGTCTTTTTCTGCTCCTGGATCTTGCCGTAGCGGAAGAGCGTCGTCTCCGACGGGTTGATGATGATGATCCCGTCGTAGCCATCGACGATCGCCCAGTCGCCGTTCTTGACCCGGCGCGTCACGTCGCGCACGCCGACCACCGCCGGCACTTTCATCGACCGCGCCATGATCACCGCGTGGCTCGTCCGGCTGCCGGAATCCGTCACCAGCGCGAGTGCCTCGGAGCGATCGATGTTCGCGGAGTCGGAAGGTGAAACATCGTTCGCGACGATGATGCGCTTGTCGGCCAGGCGGCTCAGGCTGTTCTCGGCCTGGCCGAGCAGGTTTTGCAGCACACGCTGGGCAACGTCGCGGATGTCGCCCGCGCGCTCGCGCAGGTACTCGTCGTCGATCTCGGAAAACGCCTGGATGTACCGCGAGGAAACGTGGTCGAAGCAGGTTTCGATATTGCGGCCGGTGGACTCGAATTCGCGGATCGTCTCGCCGATCAGCGCCTGGTCCTCGAGCACCAGCAGGTGCGCATCGAAGATCAGCGCTTCCTCCGGCCCCAGGTTTTTTTCCACCTCGCCCTTGATCTTGGAAATCTGCTGCCGCGTGGAAACGAGCGCCTTTTCAAAGCGCCCGACTTCCGCGATCCGCTTGTCGGCATCGACCTGGTAGTTCGGCACCTCGACGTCGCTCTGGATGAACACGAAGACCTGCCCATAGGCAATGCCCTGCGAGGCGGAGAGGCCTTGCACGATCACTTCGTTTTTTCCGGGTGAGTCCATGGAGGTGCGTGGTGCCTCCAGGCATTGGGGCTATGCAGGCGGCGCCGGACGATAACGCGTCTCTCCCGGAGCGCGTCAATGCGGATTTACAAAAGCTTCGTCAGAATCACGAATGACGACGCTCCCCACGCGTCGCGCACCAGCGCGACGATCTCGTCGACGGGGGCGTTCTCCGGCAGCAGCGCAAAGCACGCGCTTCCGCTCCCGCTCATGCGCGGGGCCAGCCCGAAGCGCCGTTGCAGCCGCGCGAGCAGAACCGGCAGCGCCGTGAACTTCGCGAACGCCGGTCGCTCGAGGGAATTGAACCAGCCCGGGCCCGGCTCATCTCCTGCGCGCATGCCGGCGAGCGCGTCTTCCAAACTCTCCTCGGCCTTCCCCTTCGGCAGGTACGATCCCGGCGCACCCTTCGCCAGCGCCGCATAAGCCCACGGCGTGGAAATCCCGAAGGCCGGCTTGAACACGAGCACGCGCCGCCCCTGCAGCGCCGCAGCCACCCGGTCCGGCGCCGCGTCCACCTGCTCACCGCGACCGCGCATCACGACGGGACCGCCGAGGAGGAACATGGGACAATCGGATCCGACTTCCGCCGCGACTTCCGCGAGCTTGGATCCCGAAAGCGGCGAACCCGCCAGGCGGTTCAAACCCACCAGCGCCATCGCCGCGTCGCTGCTGCCGCCCCCCAAGCCTGCGCCCATGGGAATTCGCTTCGTGAGGACAAAGCGCGCGCTGCCGGTCCAGCCCGAAGCCGCGCGAAATGCCTGGGCCGCGCGCAGCACGAGGTTGGATGAGTCCCGCGGCACGGCGGGGTCGTCGCAGGCCAGGGAAAAATCCGGGCCCGTCGACGCTTCAAACGTGAGCGTGTCGCCGAACTCGAGCGGCGCTGCCAACGACACAAGGTCGTGGAATCCGTCCGGGCGCTTTCCCGTGACAGCGAGGAAAAGATTCAGCTTCGCGGGACAGAAAAGTTCAAGGGGCGCCACGATGTGATTAAAACATTGGCGATGGCCCTAGCGGGGCGTCAGCATTTTTCCATCATCATGGCTTGCGACCTTATCCTTGTCCTCGACGCCCCATCCCCGCTCGAAGTCACCCCCGCGCTCCGCCAGCTCCAAGGCACCGTCCGGTGGGTGAAGATTGGCTTGGAAATGTTCACCGCCTGCGGCCCCGACTGCGTCCGCGAAATCGCGGGTCTCGGTTTCAAGATTTTCCTCGATCTCAAGCTCCACGATATCCCGAACACCGTGGCAAAATCGGTGGAATCCGTGTCCAGCCTTCCCATCCACATGCTGACCGTCCACACGAGCGGCGGCCGCGAAATGATGCAGTGGGCGGCGAAGGCCCAGCAGCAGCATGCCCCGGGTCTCCTGCTGCTCGGCGTCACGGTGCTGACCTCGACGAGTGCCGCCGGCCTCGCCGAAACCGGGGTGGCCGACTCGCCCGAGGCCCAGGTCCTCCGCCTCGGGCGCCTCGCGATCGACTCCGGGCTGCGCGGCCTGGTGTGTTCGCCGCTCGAGATTTCCCCGCTCCGCGGCATCCTGCCGAACGACGTCCAGCTCGTGACACCCGGGATCCGCCCGCGTGGCGCGAGCGTCGACGACCAAAGCCGCATCATGACCCCTTCCGCTGCCGCCGAAGCCGGCGCCAACTTCCTGGTCGTCGGCCGCCCCATTTTCCAGGCCCCCGACCCGGTCGGAGCCGCCAAAGCCATCCTCGCCGAACTCGGGAGGGCAGAGGCTAAAGGCGTGAAGGGTTGAAATGATTAATTGTTCAGCCTTCCGACCTTCGCCTTTCAACTTTCCGCTTCCCACCCTTCACTCCTTTTCCTTTTCAGCCCTTCGTCTTCCATGAGCCGCACCGCCGTCATCCTCCTCGCCGCCGGCACCGGTGCACGCATGAAGGGCATCGTTTCTGACAAGGTGCTGGTGCCGCTCGCGGGCCGGCCGGTTTTTGCGCATTCGGTCGCGGCGTTCATGGCCAGCAGCGTGGGCGATTACTATGTCGTCGTTTACCGCGACCCGCGGCAGATGACCGAGTTGATGGCGTACGCGCCGACCCCTTCCGCCCTGGTCCAGGGCGGGCGCGAGCGGCAGGACTCGGTGATGAATGCGCTGGCCGCGCTGCCCGACGACATCGCGCATGTTTTCATCCACGATTGCGCGCGTCCCTTGGTGCGACCCGAGCAACTCGTCGCCCTCCACAAGATCGTGCGCCGCGAGGCCGCGGTCGTGCTGGCTCATCGGGTCACCGACACGATCAAACAGCATTCCGACGACGCGCGGCTGCGCACGCTCGATCGCTCGCGCCTGTGGGCGATGGAAACCCCGCAGGTCTTTTCGCGCGAGCTGATCGTCCGCGCTTACGCCCGCGTCGCGGCACGGCACTTGCGCGTGACCGACGACGCGTCCGCCGTGGAAAAACTCGGGCACCCGGTCGCACTGCTGGAGAATCCGCATCCGAATCCGAAAATCACCACGCCGGCTGATTTGGCGTACCTCGAATTTCTTTTCGCGCAGTGAACCCTTCCCGCCATTTCGCCGGGATCCCCCACCGATGAGTTTTCGCGTCGGCCATGGTTACGATATTCACCGGGTCGCGGCGGGGCGGCCGCTGGTTCTCGGCGGCGTGAAGTTCGACACGCCCTTTGGATTGGACGGTCACTCCGATGCCGACTGCCTGACCCATGCGATCTGCGACGCCATCCTGGGTGCCGCGGCGCTGCCCGACATCGGCCATTTTTTTCCCGACACCGACCCGGCGTTCAAAGGCATCGATTCCCAGGCCTTGCTGCGCCGCGTCGTCAGCGAAGTCAGGAAACTCGGCTTCGATATCCTCAACATCGATGCGACCCTGGTTGCCGAAAAACCGAAGATCGCGCCGCGCCTGGCGGAAATGAAAGCGGCGCTCGCCGCCTCGACCGGGCTGATGGCCGATGAGATCGGCCTCAAGGCCACGACCAATGAAGGGGTTGACGACATCGGCCGCGGGCTCGCGATCGCCGCGCACGCCGTTGTCCTCGTGAAGAAGTCCTGATGTCGCGTTCCACCGCTGGCGATCCCCGCCGTTTTTTCCCGCGCTGCAGCCGCCTGCTGGCCGCATTGATTGCGATCACCGCCGGCTGCGAGAAACGCGAAACCGCCGTGCGCAGCGGCAATCGCGAGCAGGTCCTGCATCGCGGCATCGGGTCGGAAGTGAGCGACCTCGATCCGCAGCTCGCCTCGACGATCGCCGAAGGCGACGTCGCTTCGGCCCTGTTCGAGGGCTTGGTCGGGGAAGATCCCGTTGACCTGCACCCGGTTCCCGGCGTGGCCCAAAGCTGGGAAATTTCCCCGGACCAGCTCACCTACACTTTCCACCTGCGCGAAAACGCGCGCTGGTCCGACGGCGCACCCGTCACCGCCACGGATTTCGCCGCGTCGTGGAAGCGCATGCTCACGCCGTCGCTCGGCGCGGGCAATGCGGACATGCTTTACCTGATCCAAGGCGCGGAGGCTTTCCACAAAGGCACGTCGAAGGAATTTTCCAAAGTCGGCATCACGATCGTCGACCCGCGCACCCTGCGGGTCATGCTCGAGCACCCGGCGCCGCAGTTTCTCTCGCTGCTGAGCCTGCCCACGTGGCTGCCGGTGCCACTGCAGGCAATCACCGCCGCCGGTGCCGCCGCGGAGCGCGGCAACCGCTGGACCCGGGCGGAGCATCTCGTGGGCAACGGTCCTTTCATGCTCAAATCGTGGCAGGCCAACCGCCGGATCGTCGTGGAAAAATCGCCGACGTATTGGGACGCCGCGCAGGTCCGGCTGAACGCGATCAATTTCTACCCCATCGAAAGCCTCGACGCCGAGGAACGCGCATTTCGCTCGGGTCAGCTGCACGTGACGTACGTGCTCCCGCTCGGCAAGGTGGAGGCCTACCGTCGCGACGCGCCCCAGTTCCTGCGCATCGACCCGTACCTGAACACCTACTTCCTCCGCCTCAACGTCCGGCGCCCGCCTTTCGGCGACGAACGCGTCCGGCAGGCGCTGGCCCAGGCGGTCGATCGCACGGGCCTCGTGGAAAAAATCCTGCACGGCGGCCAAAAAGCCGCGACCACCGTCACGCCGCCGGGCTTGCCGGGCTACACTCCTCCTCCCGGCCTCAAAACCGATTTCGACGCCGCCCGCCGCCTGCTCGCCGAGGCCGGTTATCCCGGCGGCAAGGGACTGCCCGCCTTGGAACTTCTTTATAACACCTCGGAGAATCACCGCACCCTCGCCGAGGCGATCCAGGAAATGTGGCGCCGCGAACTCGGCATCGAGGTGCGCCTCCAGAACCAGGAGTTCAAGGTGGTCCTCGATGAGCGCCGCGCCGGGCATTACCAGGTGCTGCTCTCGGATTGGGTCGGCGATTATCTCGACGCCGCGACGTTCCTCGACCTTTGGCGCAGTGACAGCGGGAACAATCACACCGGCTGGTCCAGCGCGGATTACGACGCACGCCTGTTTGCCGCGGCGCGCGCGAGCGATCCCGCCGACCGCAACGCCCAGTTCCAAGAGGCCGAATCGCTCATGCTGGCCGCCGCCCCCGTGATTCCCCTCTACTATAATACCCATGTCTTCCTGCTCCAATCCTCGGTGAAAGGCTGGCACCCTACCCTCCTCGACCATCATCCTTACAAGCATGTGTGGTTGGAAGAATAACGCGCCAGCGGCGAAGCTCGGTCGTCGTGCCCGCCGGCTGATCCTGATCGGGCTGGTCGCCGCCGGCGTCGTCGCCGGCTGCCGGAAGACCGAAGCGCCCGCCGCGGGCCGCGTGCTTCGCATCAGCCAGCGCAACGAGCCTTCGGACCTCGATCCCGCCCGCGCTTCGCTGCCCGATGAACTCTTCGTGATTCGCGCGCTGAGCGAAGGACTCGTCGCGCCTTCACCCGACAACGGCGCACCGCAACCGGCCGCCGCGGAATCCTGGGATATTTCCCCGGACGGATTGGCCTACACCTTCCACCTTCGCAAGGACGCCCGCTGGTCGAACGGCGAGGCGGTGACCGCCGCCGATTTCGTGGCTTCGTTTGAACGGGTGCTGACGCCGGCGACCGCCGCACCCAAGGCCCCGCTGCTCTTCATGGTCAGGAACGCCCGCGATTTCGCCGCGGGGAAAACAGGGTTCGCGTCGGTCGGATTTCACGCCGCCGACCCCGGCACGCTGACGATCACGCTCGAGCACCCGATGCCGCGGTTCCTCGCGTACGTCGCCAGCGGGCCGTGGATCCCGGTCAACCCGCGCATCGTCGAAAAGTTCGGGCGCAATTGGACGCGGCCGGAAAACTTCGTGGGCAACGGCGCTTTCACCCTCACCGAGTGGCATCCACACCAGCGCATCGTCGTCCGGCGAAACCCGGGATACCACGCGGCGAACCGCGTGTTGCTCGACGAGATTCGTTTCCTCGCCTTCGACAACGGCGATGCCGAGGAGCGCGCCTTCCGTGCGGGGCAGCTGGACGTGACGATGGCCATCCCGTTCACGAAACTCGACACCTACCAGCAGGAGCACCCGGGCGAGGCGCACCGCGGCCCGCTCGCCGAGACGAGGTACCTTTCATTCAACACGGGGCACGCGCCGCTCAACGATCCCCGCGTCCGCCGCGCGCTCTCGCTCGCCCTGAACCGCGCCGTCCTGGCCGAAAAAGTCCTGCACGGCGGCCAGCAGCCGACGATGCGCTTCGTGCCGCCGGCTTTGCGCGCGGCGGACGACGCCGACGACCCGGTTTCCTCCGCCGACTCGAACGCCCCCAACGCCGCTCGCGCCCTGCTCGCCGCGGCGGGATTTCCCGGGGGCCGGAAATTTCCCCGGCTCGAACTTTCGACGTGGCCGATCAACGCGCCGATTTCCGAGGCCATCCAGGCGATGTGGAAAAAAACCCTCGGCATCGACGTCTCGCTCGTCTCGCGCGAGGCCAAGGTCCACATCGCCGCGCTTCGCGACGGGACCTATGACGTCGCCTTCATGACCGCCATTCCCGACGTGGCCGACGCCGCCAACCTGCTCTCGGACTTCACCACGGATTCGCCCGGCAATTATCCCCACTGGAGCGACGCCGCGTACGACGGCCTGATCCGCGACGCCGGGAACGCCGCCGACGCCTCGCAGCAGGCGCGCGTGCTCCGCCAAGCCGAGGTCCGGCTGACCGAGGAATCGCCGCTCGCACCGCTTTATTTCAACACCACGAACTGGCTCATGCGTCCGGGCGTTCGCGGCTGGCACCAGGACGCGCTTTGGACACGTTTCTACCAGGACGTCTCGATCGATGAAAAAAAGTAGGCTCTTCGCCTGCCTTCCGCTGGAAAAATAATCCCCGCCCAAGACGATGATTTTAGTGCCGCGCCTGCGAACCCTTTCACTCCTCTGCGTTTGCTCCATCCTCGCGGTGAGCTGCGCCAAAAAAGATCCAGGCGATCCCGCCAACACGACATCGGGCGGGACCACGAAAACTCCCACCCCGCAAGTCTGGCGCGTCGGGAACGGCGCGGAGCCCAAGGACCTCGACCCGCAAGTCATCACCGGCATTGCGGAACACAAGATCGTCACGGGCCTTTTCGAGGGGCTGGTGGCCGAGGATCCCAAGGACCTGCATCCGCTGCCCGGCCTCGCGGAGTCCTGGGAGATTTCCCCGGACGGCCTGGCCTACACGTTTCACCTGCGTGCCGGGCTGAGATGGTCGAACGGCGACCCGATCAGCGCCGACGATTTCGTCCAGACTTACCGCCGCGGGCTTACGCCCGCCTTCGGCTCCGAGTACTCGTATCTCCTTTGGTTCATGGTCGGAGCCGAAGCCTATAACAAGGGCACGCTGACGGATTTCTCGAAGGTCGGGGTGAAAGCGGTGGATGACCGCACGCTTCAAATCACCCTGCACCATCGGACGCCCTACCTGTTGAAAATCATCGCGAGCCACTACACGTGGAGTCCGCTGCCGGTGAAGGTCATCGCGAAATTTGGGCCCCTCGAACAGCGAGGCGGCAACTGGACGCGCGCCGGGAACCTCGTGAGCAGCGGCCCGTTTATCCTGAAGGAATGGCTGCCGCAGCAGCGCATCGTGCTCGAACGCAACCCGCTCTATTGGGACGCGAAGACGGTGAAGCTCGACCAGATCATTTTCTATCCCATCGAGGAGCCTGCCACCGAGGAGCGGATGTTCCGCACCAAGCAGCTCGACATGACCTATGAGCTTCCGCAGACGAAGCTCGCGACCTATCGGAAGGAGTACCCGGCCTCGCTGCGGATCGAGCCTTACCTCGGGGTTTATTTCTACCGTTTCAATGTCAGTCGACCGCCGTTCAACGACAAACGCGTCCGCCAGGCGCTCTCGCTCGCGATCGATCGCGAGAGCATCGTGAAGAACGTCACGCGCGGCGACCAGCAGCCCGAGTACGCCATCAGTTATCCGGGCACCGCGGGTTACACCCCGCGCGCTCGTCTCACCGGCACCGTGGCCGACGCGCAGCGGCTGCTCGCCGAGGCGGGATTTCCCGGCGGCCGGAATTTTCCCACCGCCGAAGTCCTCTACAATACCTCGGACAACAATCGCGAGGTGGCCGAGGCGATCCAGGCGATGTGGCG
This sequence comes from Verrucomicrobiota bacterium, assembly GCA_028293545.1. GTDB lineage: Bacteria > Verrucomicrobiota > Verrucomicrobiia > Opitutales > Opitutaceae > Opi-474. The sequence continues at coordinate 125,815 of JAQGOP010000032.1, forward strand.
CAAGAACCTCGGCATCGACGTCAAACTCGTGAACCAGGAATGGAAGGTCTACCTCGATTCGCAGCACACCCAGAATTACCAGATCCAGCGCAGCGGATGGATCGCCGACTACGTCGACCCGCATGTCTTCCTGGAAATCTGGACCACCGGGAACGGCAACAACGACACGCTCTGGTCGAACGCCGAATACGATAAGCTTTTCGAACAGGCGATCGCCGCGAAGGATGACGCAGACCGCTACGAGATTTACCAGAAGATGGACGCCATCCTCGTCGATGAATTGCCGGTGATGCCGATCTTCTACTACACGCGCGTCCACGCTGTGAGTTCGCGGGTGAAAGGATATTATCCCACGCTCCTCGATAATCATCCGTACAAGTACATCTACATGGAGGATTGATTCCGACGCAGAGAAACACGGGAAGCGTCGAGATCCCACCTCCCATGAAGCTTCAGATTTCTGCGGGTGGAACGCGTTGTCCCTAACGCGTTGAGCCGCTCCGTCCGCATTTCAACGTAGACGGAGCCCAACAGCGCCTTGCGGAGAAGTCGCTCCACCCTGCGACTTCGTAGCCGAATCAGAAAACGCGGCGCCCAGCCGCGACACTCTGCTGTTCGAAGTTCCATTGGAAGTTGGAGCTTGGAGCTTGGAATTTGACACTCGGCTCTCGGCGCCCGGCGCTTTCCGCCGCCCTCCTTCCCCAGAATCTCCTCGCAACCCACTTCCTCGTCCCCGCTACTTTTCCCGATGCTTCGCTTCATCGCCCGCCGCTTCCTGGAAACGATTCCCGTCGTGCTCATCATCATTACGGCGACGTTTTTCATGCTGCGCTTCGTCCCGGGCGGACCCTTCACCGCGGAGAAAGCCGTGACGCCGGAAATCCTGCGCAACCTTGAAGCGCACTACGGGCTGAACAAACCGCTGTTCCAGCAGTACACCGACTACCTCGTCAGCCTGTTGCACGGCGACCTTGGCCCGTCGTTCAAATACTCGAATCGCACCGTCAACGAAATCATCGCGGACAAGCTCCCGGTCTCCCTCGAACTCGGGTCGCTGTCGCTTGTTGTGGCGTTGGTCATCGGGATTCCGCTCGGGGTCATCGCCGCCATCCGCCGCAACTCGTGGATCGACTACCTGTGCTCCTCCTTCGCGATGATCGGCATCTGCGTGCCGACGTTCGTGCTCGGGCCCTTGCTCGTGCTGTTCTTCGCGATTCATCTCGGCTGGATGAATGCGTCGGGCTGGTACAGCCCGGTCGACCGCGTCCTTCCCTGCCTCACACTCGGTTGCGTCTACGCGGCGTATCTCGCGCGCCTCACCCGCGGGGGCATGCTCGAGGTGCTGAGCCTCGATTACATCCGCACCGCGCGCGCGAAAGGCGCCTCGGAAACGCGGGTGATTTTCCGCCATGCCTTGCGCGGCGGCCTGCTGCCGGTGGTGACGTTTCTCGGGCCCGCCATCGCGGGCATCCTCACCGGTTCGTTTGTGATCGAGACCATCTTCCAAATTCCTGGGCTGGGCCGCGAATTCATCACGAGCGTCTTCAATCGCGATTACACCTTGGTGCTCGGCACCGTGATGCTGTACGCGGGGCTCATCATCGTGCTGAACCTGGCCGTCGATATCGCGCAGGTCTGGCTGAATCCAAAGCTGAAATTCGAATGAGTCACGGCACGCCCACGTTTCACTTCGCGACTGGCCAAAGCTGATCCCGCCGCCCCATGGTTTCGCTTTCACCCCAGTCGCTGCCCTCGGCCGATGTGTCGGTCGATCAGCTCGAGCATGGCTCCTCGCCCTGGCACGATGCCTGGATGCGGCTGCGCAAAAACCGCCCCGCCATCGTGGGCGCGGTGGTATTGATCGTCATCACGCTGCTCTGCATCGCCGGCCCGTGGTTTTCCCAATCGTACCGCGAGCAGGATCTCCAGCTGGTCGCGAGCGCCCCGAGCGGCGCGCATTGGCTGGGCACGGATGTGCTCGGTCGCGACCTGTTCGCGCGGATTCTTTTTGGCGGGCGCATCTCGCTGATGGTCGGCCTCGTCGCGACCGTGGTGGCGCTGACGATCGGGGTGACCTATGGCGCGGTCGCGGGATTCCTCGGCGGCAAGACCGATGCCGTGATGATGCGGATCGTGGACATCATCTACGCGCTGCCCTTCACGATTTTTGTCATTCTCCTGATGGTGTTCATGAAGGGCCCGGCGGAGCACATCGATTCGTGGCTGCGCAACACTGCGCACCTCGACGGCTGGCAGGGGTTCGGCAACATCCTCCTGCTCTTCGCCGCGATCGGCGCGGTGGAATGGCTGACCATGGCCCGGATCGTCCGCGGGCAGGTGCTCTCGATCAAGCGCATGGAGTTCATCGAGGCCGCGCGCGCTCTGGGTTACGGCCGGCGCCGGATCATTTTCCGCCACATCATCCCCAACGTGCTCGGGCCGATCATCGTGTACGCCACGCTGACGGTGCCGGCGGTCATGCTGCTCGAGGCCTTCCTCAGTTTCCTCGGCCTCGGCGTGCAGCCGCCCATGAGTTCGTGGGGCTGGCTGATCAAGGAAGGCTCGGAAAAGATGGAGGAATTCTGGTGGCTCCTGGTTTTTCCCGGCGGAGTTTTCTCACTCACGCTTTTCTCGCTCAACTTCCTCGGCGACGGCCTGCGCGACGCCTTGGACGTCCGCGCCTCCAAGGACTAACCCTGCCGGCAGCCCGGGTTTGGTCCGCTAAACCGCAGGGTTGAAGCGCACCGGGCGCTCCCCCAGCTTTCCCGCCTTAGCGCGCCGACATGAAACGCTTCCTGCCCTACCTTAAATACCTCCGCGGGCACCGGACGTACCTGGTCTTCGCCCTGATCTGCGGCGCGATCAGCGGGCTTGTGTTCGGCCGCGGGCTGCCGGTGGTGATCAACACGGTTTTCCCGCGGATCTTCACCGACGGCCCGCGCACCCTGCCCACGTCCGAGATCGTGGGCTACGCCCTCCTGATCCCGCTGATCTTCTTCATCCGTGCGCTGACCGGCTTCCTCAACAACTACTTCATGAGCCGCTGCGGCATCGGCGTGCTCGAGACGTTGCGGGTCGAACTCTACCGCCAGCTGCAGCACCTCCCGCTGAGTTACTTCGGGAAGAACCGCACCGGCGACCTCCTCTCGCGTCTCACCGCCGACACCCAGGTCGTGCAGCAGACCATCACGAGCAGCGCGAGCGACCTCGTCATCCAGCCGCTCACGCTGGTCGGCGCCTTCAGCTTCCTGGCGACGATCGCACTCCAGCACGACGGCGTCGTGCTGTTCCTCGCGTCGCTGGCCATCGTCCCGCTCTGCGTGCTTCCCGTGCGCTATGTCGGGAAAAAGCTCCTGAAACGCGCGGACGAGAACCAGCGCCTCCTTGGCGACATTTCCGACCTGGCGAACCAGAACCTCATGGGCGCGCGCGAAGTGCGGGCCTTCGGCCTGGAGGAAAAGGAAGTCGACCTCTTCCAGCGCACCACGCGGCGCCTCTTCCTCGTGCAGATGAAAGTGGTGAAATATTCCCAAGTGCTTTCGCCGACGATCGAGTTCATCGCCTCCCTCGGCATCGCGTTCTCGCTCTATTACGCCTACAACGCCGGCATTTCGCTCACGGTCTTCACGTCGATCCTCACGGCGCTCTTCGCGTGCTATGAACCGGTGAAAAAACTCGGCGCCCTCCACGGCCAGTTCACCCGCGGCGCCGCCTCGCTGAACCGGATCGAGGAAATCCTCCACGAGCCGATCTCGATCAAGGATCCGCCGCAGCCCGTCGAAGTGCCCCGAAGGCTCCGCGGCGAAATCGCCTTCGAGGGCGTGGAGTTCGACTACATCCCGGGCGAGCCCGTGCTGCGCAGCGTCACGACGCGAATCCCCGCCGGGACGGTATGCGCGCTGGTGGGCCCGAGCGGGGCCGGCAAGACGACGTTCGCAAACCTCGTGCCGCGTTTTTATGAAGCCACCGGCGGCCGGGTCACGGTCGACGGCCACGACGTGCGCGATCTCCGCCTCGCCGACCTGCGCCGCAACATCGCGCTGGTTTCGCAGGACCCCGTGCTCTTCAACGACACGATCTACCAGAATCTCCTGCTGGGCCGCCCGGACGCCACGCGCGAGGAAGTCATGGCGGCGGCGATCGATGCGCACGCGGACGATTTCATCCGCAACGAACCCGACGGCTATGAGACCGTGGTGGGCGAACGCGGGTCGCGTCTGTCCGGCGGGCAAAAACAGCGACTCGCCCTCGCCCGCGCGTTCCTGCGCAACGCCCCGATCCTCATTCTCGATGAAGCCACGTCCGCCTTGGATTCGCAGAGCGAACAGCTCATCCAGGAGGCGCTGCGGAAACTGGTCGTCGGCAAAACCGTCCTGATCATCGCACACCGCTTCAGCACGATTCGCGATGCCTCCATGATCCTCGTGTTCGATCGCGGCGAAATCGTGGCGACGGGAAATCACGGGCGTCTCTACGATACCAGCCCGCTTTACCGGTCGCTCTACGACCGCCAGCACGGCGCCGCCTGACCGCATGGCCGAAGCCGCGCCCAACCTTCTCGTCATCCGCCGCCGCTACCTCGGGGACATCGTCCTGCTCGGCAGCGTCCTCCGCAACCTGCGCCAACACTGGCCCGGCGCCGGCATCACCGTCCTGACCGAACCCGCCTACGCCGGCGTCCTCGCGTTGAATCCGGATGTCACCGCCGCGCTCACTTTCCCCCTGGGCAGTTTCCACTGGCCGGCCTTCCTGCGTCGGTTGCGCCGCGCGCGCTTCACCCACGTCCTCGATTTTGACAACACGGATAAAACCGCGCTCGTGACCCGTCTCACCGGTGCGGCCGTCCGCGTCACCTTCGATCGCGAAACCAATCGTTTCCGACACCCCTGGATCTACACCGCGAGCGCCAAGGTCACGAACGCCTTCTACACTTCCCACCACATCACCGAGACCTATCTTTCGTTGCTGTCTCCGCTTGGTGTCCCGATCGGCACCCGCGAAGTCCGCCTCTTCCCGCGCCCGGCCGATCTCACCGCCGTCGCGGCGCTCGCCGGCAATCTCCCTGTCGTCCCTCTGCCAAACACTACCGGCGCAGCCGCGCCGCCCAACAATCCGCAATCAGCAATCCGCAATCCGAAATTCAAAAAACTGCTGCTGCACCCCGGCAGCCGCAGCCCCTTCCGTCTCTGGCCCGTCGAGCGATTCGCCGCCGTCTGCGATCGCCTGCAGGAAGAACTCGGGGTCCAGGTTTTTGTCGTTTCCGGGCCCGGTGAAACCGCGCTCGTGAAGCAGATTCGCGCGCACGCGAAAACCCATCTCGTCGCCCTCGAGCAGCGGCTCACCGTCGGGCAGTTCGCCGCGTTGCTCACGCAGTTCGATATTTTTTTCTGCCACGACAGCGGGCCCATGCACATCGCCGCGGCGGTTGGCACCCCCGTCGTCGCCCTGTTCGGTTCCCAGAACACCGCGATCTGGCACCCGCTCGGCGAGGGGCACACCGTGCTCCAGGCCCAGCTCCCGTGCTCGTGCATCGGCGACGCTGCGCCAACGCCGTGCGTGAAAGGCGATTCCTATCGCAGCTACTGCGTGCGCCAAATCGACGTCGACCTTGTCTTCGCCACGCTCCGGAAAAAACTCGCCTCCTGAGCCATGCCCCCGCCCACCCTCAGCGTCACGGTCGCCATCCCCACCTACCAACGCGCCGCGATGCTGCGAGAAACGCTCGCCGGGCTCGTGCAGCAGGACTATCCCGCACCCCTGCTGGAAATCCTGATCGTCGACAACAACTCGCCCGATAACACGCGCGAAGTCGTCGCCGGTTTTTCCGGGGCCGCCCACGCGCCCAAGTACGTGCTCGAAACCCGGCAGGGCGCGAACTACGCGCGCAACCGCGCGATCCGCGAAGCGCGCGGCGACATCATTATTTTTGGCGACGATGACATCCTGATCGAGTCGAACTGGGTCAGCGAAATTGTCCGTCCGTTCCAGGAGAATCCCGCGCTCCGCATCGGCGCGGTCGCCGGCGAAGTGATTCCCGTTTTCCCCGACGGTTGTCCCGCCTGGGTCGCCGGCTTCCACGGTCCCCAGGCGTTCCGCTCCGATCCGGGTCCGTTGCGCCGCGGGCAAATTCCCATGAGCGCGAGCCTCGCGTTCCTGCGCTCGACCTTTCCCGAGCTCGGCTATTTCGATACCGAGCTCGGCCGCAAAGGCGGCGTGGTGTTTGGCGGCGACGAAAACCTCGCGATCAAGCGCCTCCTGAACGGCGGCTACGAGGTCTGGTTCGCCCCGGCCGCGCGCGCGCTGCACCAGATGCCCGGGAGCCGCACCACGTTTAAATATGTGCGCAAACACGCCTTCGATTCCGCGCGGTCGCGCGTCGTGGGCCGCGTGCGCGACGATCGCGACGAAGGCCGGGGCTCGACGGGATATCTGCTCAGCCGGCTGGCCGGAAATGTGGCCAAGGCCCCCGCGTTCGCCCTCTTGGGCGCATTCAACTTCTTGATCCTCCGCGCCGGCGCCGGCAAAAAAGCCCTGGTCCGCTCCTGGAGATCGTGCGGCTACCTCTACCAGATCCAGCGCTCCCTTCGCGGAAAAATTTAGTCCCGGCCCCGGAGGGTTGGCCGCAAAGAAGCGCAAGTTTAGAGGACTCCGAATCGAAATTTCCGCGCGCTTATAAGCGCGCCCAAATCTCCGCCGTAGCCACTGAAAAATTTGCGCTTCTTTGCAGCAAAATTCCGACGGCTCGGTGCCCGGGTATTTTTTCGTGTGTTTCGTGTATTTCGTGGTGCCTCAATCCGATTAGTCTTCATTAGTTCCCAGTCGTGGTTTCCCCGCTTCCACTCTCAGTCGTCATCATCGCCCGGAACGAGGCGCGTACGCTCCCGCGTTGCCTCGCGAGCGTGCAGGGCTGGGTCGCGGAGATCGTGGTCGCGTTGAACGACACGACCGACGGCAGCGCCACCCTCGCGAAAAATTTCGGCGCCCGCGTCGAAACCGTGCCGTGGCAGGGTTATCGCGACACCAAGAACGCCGCGCTCGCGCTCGCGGCCAACCCATGGGTGTTGTCGCTCGATGCCGACGAGGAAGTCTCCGCCGCGCTCCGCGCTTCGCTCACGGAGTTTTTCGTCCGCCCCGACCATGATCGATTCGCGGGCGCACGTTTTCCCCGCAAGGTCTGGTTCATCGATCGCTGGATCATGCACGGCGATTGGTACCCGGACCTGAGCCTCCGTTTGTTGCAGCGCTCCCACGCGCGCTGGGGCGGCGATGCGTTCGTGCACGAGAAGGTCGAGTGCGACGGTCCCGTCGCGACGCTCAAAGGCGACCTCCATCACTATTCCTTTCCCACGCTCGGCGCGCATGTGGCGAAGATCACCCCTTTCGCCGATCTCTTCGTGCAGCAGCAGCAGGCGAAAGGGAAGAGGTTTTCCCTGGTCTCCGCCGTCGTTCGACCCGCGTGGCGATTCGTGCGGGCCTACGTTTTCAAGCTCGGCTTTCTCGACGGCTTTCCCGGCCTCTATATCGCGTGGGCCACCTCCTTCGGGGCGTTCGTCCGTTACAGCCGCCTTTACGAAGAGGAACACCGGAGCGCTCCCCATGGCGGATAAGACCCACGAATTCAGCAAGCTGGCCGAGGAGCTGATCGGCGACCTCCGCGGCGTGCCTCCGCAGGAGCCGCGCCGACAGGTCAAACGGCCTTCGAAGCCACTCGCGGAGTTTGTGGAGGAGCTGATGGTGAAATATCACGTCGGCCGACCCTCGGTTGAGCAATTGATCCGGGACCAATGGGTCGATCTCGTCGGCGCCGCCAACGCCCATCACTCCCATCCCGTCAGCGTCGAGGGCAAGCGCCTCGTCGTGATCGCCGCCCATTCGGTCGTGCGAAGCGAAATCCTTCATCATCGGGACGAAATCCTGCGCCGCCTGCGTCAAATCCCAGGCTGCGAAGAGCTTAGGTCCCTGAGCCTCCGGGCCGGCTAGCGCAGCGCCGTGCTCCGACCGGCTCGTTGGATTCCGCCCAAGGGCCAGGGTCGAGTCCACGTTGGCGCAGAGCGAACCCGTCCGGGAATGGCGTCCGCGAAATTTCTCTTGCCCCGTCCCCTTTGCTCTCGGAACCTGCCTCCTTGCGTTAGTGAAAGTCCATCGGTTGTGGACTTCCACCATGACTGGTCCCGCATTCCGCGGGATTGGAACGGTGGCGCCGGCTGGATCCCGACTTGTCGGGGTGCGGCGGGTGCCTCGGAGCTCCCAAGGTTCCCTACAGTCGTGCAACCCTCAGATCATAAACCATGCCTACAGTCGTTAAACCCGAAATCATCGCAGAATACAAAACTCACGAGAAGGACACCGGTTCGTCCGAAGTCCAAGTCGCCCTGCTCACTGCCCGGATCAATCACTTGACCGAGCACCTGCGCACGCACCGCAAGGACTTCCACTCGCGCCGCGGGCTCCTCCAGATGGCCAGCCGTCGTCGCAAGCTCCTTGATTACCTCAAGAAGCACGACCTGCCGAAGTACAGCGAACTCCTGCAGAAGCTGAATCTCCGCAAGTAACCACCTTGATCACACGGGCGACCCGATCCGCGGGTCGCCCGTTGTCTTTACCGACACTCGCATCCGGACCGGGACATTTCCGCTTGCCGCCGAGGTTTAAAAACCCGGTGGCGGCAAACGGAAATCTCTCGGGTTCCAACCGAGCAGATTAAGTGGGTTCGTGAAATCCACCGCAGCGGCCGTTTCCCGGCCGCCGCCGCTTCCCTCCATGGGAAGCCACCGGGTCGCCGCCAGTCTCGTGTCTCTGGCCCGATCCGTCCTATCCGCCGACACCTTATCCGCATCCGAAAATCAGTCCGAAAATGAATCAGAAACATAACGTCACCGTCCCAGGCCTCGGCCTCACGTTCTCGACCGGCTCCATCGCCCAGCTCGCTGGCGGCGCCGTCAACGTCAACGTCGGCGAAACCAACGTCTTCGTCACCGCCTGCGCCGCGCAGACCATGCGCCCTGGCCAGGATTTCTTCCCGCTCACCTGCGACTACCGCGACAAGTACGCCGCCGCCGGCCGCTTTCCCGGTGGTTACTTCAAGCGCGAAGGCCGCCCGTCCGAACGCGAGATCCTCATCTCCCGCCTCTGCGACCGCCCCTGCCGCCCCCTCTTCCCCGAGGGTTTCCTCAATGAAGTCCAGATTATCGGCCAGCTCATGTCGGCCGACATGGTCAACGACTCCGACATCGCGATGGTCAACGGCGCCAGCGCCGCCCTCGCCATTTCCGACATTCCGTGGAACGGGCCCATCGGCTGCGTCCGCGTCGGTTTGATCGGCGACCAGTTCGTCGCCAATCCCACCATCGAGCAGATGTTCTCATCGTCCCTCGATCTCATCTACGTCGGCAATTCGAAGGACATGCTGATGATCGAAGGCTCCGCCGACCAGATCCCCGAGGAGAAGTTCGTCGAGGCCCTCGCGTTCGGCCACCAGGCCATCCAGCCGATCATCACCGCGATCAAGGAACTCGTCGCCGTCGCCGGCAAGCCGAAGGCCACGTTCGCTCTCATCGGTGCCACCGCTGAAGCCCGCGCCATCATCGAGCGCGTCGTTCCCGCCGAACGCGTTTCCGCCGCCATCTTCGGCTTCGAGAAAAACGTCCGCACCGCGAACGTGAAGAAGCTCAAGGAAGAGGCCAAGGCCGCCCTCCTCGCCGAACTCGGCGAAGGCAAGTTCACCGATGTCGACCTCAACGTCGTCTTCGAAGACCTCCAATACAAAGCCTACCGCTCCACCGTCCTCGCCCGCGGCGTCCGCTCCGATCATCGCGATGCGAAGTCGCTGCGCCCGCTGAGCTCCAAGGTCGGCGTCCTCCCGCGCGTGCACGGTTCCGCCATGTTCCAGCGCGGCGACACGCAGAACATCGCCATCGTCACCCTCGGGCCGACGAAGGAAGCCCAGGACCTCGACGGCCTCACCGGCGGCGCCACCTCGAAGAGCTTCATCCTCCACTATAACTTCCCGCCGTTCTCCGTCGGCGAAGCCGGCCGCTTCATCGGCCCCGGCCGCCGCGAAATCGGCCACGGCGCGCTCGCGGAACGCTCCCTCGTTCCCGTGCTTCCCGCCGAGGATGTCTTCCCCTACTCGATTCGCGTCGTGTCCGAGATCATGGCCTCCAACGGCTCGACCTCGATGGCTTCGATCTGCGGCGGCTGCCTTGCGCTCATGGACGCCGGCGTGCCGATCATCGCCCCGGTCGCGGGTATTTCCTGCGGCCTCATGACCGAAACCGCCCCGGACGGATCGATCGCCAAGTGGACCACCATCACCGACATCCTCGGTGAGGAAGATCACTTCGGCGACATGGACTTCAAGGTCGCCGGCACCACGAAGGGCATCACCGGTTTCCAGCTCGATCTCAAGATCAACGGCCTGCCGTTCGAAATCGCCAAGACCGCGATCTACCAGGCTCGCGATGCCCGCATCGAGATCCTCCATTCGATGCTCGCCTCCCTGCCCGCGCCCCGCGCCGATCTCTCGAAGTTCGCGCCGCGCATCCAGACGATCCAGATCGATCCCGAAAAGATCGGCCTGCTGATCGGGCCCGGCGGCAAGACGATCCGCCGCATCACCGAAACGACCGGTGCGCAGATCGACATCGCCGAGGACGATTCCGGCAAGGTGTTCGTTTACTCGAACAACGCGGAAGCCATGGCTCGCGCGATCCAGGAAATCGACGGCCTCTGCGGCGGTGGCGCCAGCGGCGGCGGCGGCGGCGCCCAGATCGAGATGGGCAAGATCTACACGGGTCGCGTCACCGGCATCAAAGAGTTCGGCTGCTTCGTCGAATGTCTCCCGGGCAAGGAAGGCCTTTGCCATATCAGCGAGCTCGCCGACTTCCGCGTGCGCCGCACCGAGGACGTCGTCAAGATGGGCGAGTCGATCACGGTGAAGTGCATCGGCATCGATGAACGCTCCGGCAAGGTCCGCCTGTCGCGCAAGGCCGCGATGAAGGAACTCGAGACGCAGAAACAGGGTGGCGACGCGGCTCCCGCCGCGGCCGAAGCCCCGGCTGCCAACTAACTCGCACGCAGGTTTTCCTGCGTCGTTTTTTCCAAGCCGCGACCTCCGGGTCGCGGCTTTTTTTTGGCTCTGCGGATCGGCGAGTCGGAACTACAAGTAGCGGGTTGCCCGGACGCAGCTGTCATCCCCGTTGCCATGTCCTCATCCCTACTACCCCGGCTCAGCCGTCTTTTCGTCGTAGCAACCTTTGCCTCGCTCGCGTTCCTTGCGGCGCCGTCGCGCCTTGACGCGGTACTTTCCATCGGGACCCAGCAGCCCGGCAGCATCACCCTGCCCCGGCAATACGCTCCCGGCTCGAACCTCACCTTGCGCGAGACCGGAGGTGCGTCGAGCGGCGCCTACCAATGGTTTCATGACGACGCGCCCATCGCCGGCGCGAACAGCACCACCTTCACGCTCACCAATCTGCAGGCCTCCGACAGCGGAAATTATCACCTCGAACGCACCGTCGGTTCGACGATCGATTCGAGCCCCCTCCTCACCGTCAACGTGCTGCCGTTCCCCCCGTCGCCCGTCGACCTGGCGTTCAGCGCGAACCTGCCTTCGACGTCCACCTCCTATCCCGTCGTGCTGAGCACGTTCGCGGACGGCAGCATGCTGGTGCGGTTGCCGGATCAAACTTCGACGCCCCCGATCTGGCGGTTGAACCCGGACGGCTCACGCGACACGGGTTTCACTTTTCCGGTTTCAGCCGGGACGGTGATCGCCACCTTCCCCGACAAATCCGTCGTGACCTCGCTGCCGCCGTATCGGCTGAACCCCGACGGCACTCCCCGCGCTTTGCCGCTTCCCGCTGGTTTCGATTCCACGAAGGCGCTCACCGCCGCCGCCGTTCAGCCCAATGGGAAATTAGTGATCGGCCAAGGTAACTTGGCCGCTCGGCTCAACGCCGACGACACCGTCGATTCGTCTTTCTCCTATGCGCCTTCACTGAGCTCACGCCATATCGTGAACGCCTTCAAATTCGACGCGACCGGCCGGATTTATCTCTCGGCGACGGAGCAGGACTCAAATCCCTCCAACTTCCCCCAGTTTTGGCCCGTGCTGATCCGATTGTCCGCTGCGGGCGCGCGCGACCTCGCCTTTCCGCCGCAAACGCCGCCCCTGCTCCGCGGCGGAATCGCGGTCTACCCGCTCAGCGACGGGCGAATTCTCCGCTACAGCAGTTACGAGGGCATTGTGTATTGGGCGATCCTCGCTGACGACGGCGCGGTCGATCCAAACTGGACTGGCTCCGGCTTCGGCATACCCGACAACCTGGTAGTTGACCCCGTCAATCTGCGGATTTTTTCCCAAGACTATCGCGGCATTCGCCGTTGGTTGATCGGCGCCACTTCGCTTGCGGCCGATCCGACTTTTTATAGCGGCGGAAGTTACTCCAGCGCGCTGCAGGTCGACCAATCCGGCCGCCTGCTTGTCAGCGGTTCATTCACGGAATGGGATGGCCACCCCACCAAATACCTCGTGCGCCTGCGCCCGGACGACGTCGTCACGACTTTCCCCCCGAACGCCTTGATCGGGGCCAACACCTCTGCCCCTCCGCAAGGATCCACCCTGACCTTCACGAGCGGCGTAACCGGGACCGGGCCGTTCACCTATGAATGGATCGCGCTCGATCACCAACCACTCCCCGCCGACACGACCTCCTCCACCTTGGTCATCCCGAATTTCGGCCTGCAGAATTTGGGCCGCTACCAACTTCGCGTAACGAGTCCGGTCGGAACCGTGTTGAGCAACTATGCGGAGACAATTCTCGGCACCTCCCAGATGCAGCTGCCCTTCCTGGCGAATCTTTCGGGCCGCGCGTATGTGGGCCCTGGCGACGATACCGCGATCGCCGGCCTGGCCGTGAAGATATACGCGGGCGCGCTCGGCCTGCCCACGTTGCTGCGCGGCGCGGGGCCCGCCCTGCAGGATTATGGGGTGGTGGGATATTTGCCGAACCCGGTCATCAATCTCTATAATTCCACCAACCAGCTCATCGGGAACAACGACAATTGGGGCGGTGCAGCGGCATTGAAGACTGCGGCCGATGCGTCGGGCGCGTTCCCCTTTCTCGCCCACAGCAACGATGCCGCCTCGCTGAATGTATTCGGCACCAGCAACACGACGATCCAGTTGAGCGACCAAAGTGGCGGGCCCGGCGTCGGCCTGCTCGAAATATACCGCCTGGCTTCCAATGTGCCCGGGGAAATCCTGAACCTTTCGTTCCGCGCGAAAACCGGGCCCGGCGAAAAGGTCGCGACCGCCGGTTTCGTGGTGGCCGATCCCCAAGGCTTCAATCGCTCTGTCCGACTCCTTATCCGCGTCGTGGGTCCGACCCTGTCGAGCTACGGCGTCGCGTTCCCCCTCACCGATCCCGTGCTCACATTATATAACGGCAAGGGTGAGGTCGTCGCGACGAACGACAACTGGAGCGCAGCAGGACAGGAAGCGACGTTGACGGCAGCCGCGGCCCAGGTCGGGGCCTTCGCCCTGCCGTCGGGCAGCAAGGATGCCGCGATCCTGCTCGACGTTCCCGCGGGCGTTTATTCCGTGCAAGCCACCGGAACCGGTGCGACCACCGCGGGAGTCACGCTGATCGAAATCTACCTCGTCAAATAGGTGGAGCGCGTTTCCCCGAACGCGTTGTCGTCGAACGGGAGCCGCTCCGTCCGCATTTAAACGCCGACGGAGCCAAACAGCGCCTTGCGGAGAAGTCGCTCCACCTGCGACTTCGTCGCCTGGGAAGTTCGAGCTAGGTCCCAGGCTCAGAAATTTTAGCCGCAAAGAAGCGCAAAATCGGCCGGGGCTGCGAAGGAGATTTGGGAGCGCTTATAAGCGCGCGGAGCTTTCCATCCGAAGCCCCGGAAACTTGCGCTTCCTTGCGGCCAATTCTCCTGCGGGACTTATTTGAGCCTTCAGCGCTTCGCATTTTCGACGACTGCGGAAAAGTCCCACGCCGAAATCGTCACTCGTAAACCCCGGCGGCGTTCACCAACTTCCGCCGATGCGGCTATTGATTACGAACGACGACGGGATCGACAGCATCTTCCTCCACGAACTCGTTCACGCCCTGCGTCACGCCGGCCACGACCTCTACGTGGTCGCGCCGAAACGTGAGCAGAGCTGGGTCGGCGCCGCAAAATCGCGCCATCGCCCTGTCCACGCCACCGTGGGCGACCGCGGTTTCGCTTGCCCGACCTGGATCGTCGACGGCACCCCCAGCGATGCCGTCAATATCGCGCTCGACCACCTGCTCCCACCCGGTGCCCGTCCCGATGCCGTCGTTTCCGGGATCAATGTCGGGCTCAACGCCAGCCTCGGGTTCATCATCGCGAGCGGCACCATCGCGGGCGCCTGGGAAGGCGCCCTCCACGGCCTGCCCGCCATCGCGTTTTCCCAAGACCTGACCGAGGCGACCTACGATCGGTTGAAGGACGACGACGACCAGCCCGACAACGAGCTCCTCGCCTCGCTCGCGACCTCCGCCGCGCGCGCCGCCCAGCTCGTGCCCGGGCTCGTCAACGCCACCGCGCCGCGCTCGTTCATCGTGCACAACGTGAATTTCCCCTTTCCGCATTTGTCGCCCGCTGCGATCCAACGCACCGTACCCGCCCAGGTCATCGTGCCGCGGCTCTTCAGTCCTGCCGCCGACGACGGCACGCACCGGTTGATTTTCCGGCACGGGGAGGACCTGTCCCCGGAGTCGCCGCTCACCGACCGCGCCGCCCTTGCCGCCGGCCACATCAGCCACACCGTGCTCGATTATCGGAAGCTCGGACACGCCTGAGGAGGAAGTTCAAAGGCCAAAATCCGAAATTTGAGACGGCCGCCAATCCGCCGGCTTGTTTTCGCCGACAATTTTTGGGGTTGGAGATTCCTTCGGATTTCGGATTTTGAACTTCGAATTTAAATTATGAACCTAGTGATGTTCGACATGGATGGGACGCTCACCGACACGTTTGCGCTCGACGAAAACTGCTACGTCCTCGCCATCGAGCAGACCCTGGGCCTCACCGCCGTGGTGACCGAATGGGAAACTTACACGCATGCGAGCTCCTCGTTTTGCCTCGAGGAAATCGTGCGCCGGGCCCGGGGCCAAAGCCCCACCGCCGCCGAATCGCGCGCCGTGCAGTCCCGCATGATCGAATTGATGGAGGATGTTTACCACCGGCATGGACGCGCCACTGCTGAAATCGCCGGCGCCTCGGCGTGCATCGAGGCGCTCCAGCGCGCCGGGCATGCCGTCTCGATCGCCTCCGGCGACTGGGAGGCCACGGCGCGGCACAAGCTCACGAGCGCGCGAATTCCGTTTCACCTCCTGCCCGCGGCTTTCTGCGAGGCCTCGCATATCCGCACCGAGATCATGCGCACATCGCTCGCCCGCGCCGCGTCGCACCACGGCCGCGAGAGGTTCGAACGCATCGTGTACATCGGCGACGGCGCATGGGACGTGCGCGCCTGCCGGGAAATCGGCTGGCCGCTGATCGGGGTTGGACGCGACGCCCACGCCCACCGCCTGCGCACGCTGGGCACATCGCATGTGATCCCTGATTTCACCGAACTGGACGCCTTCATCGCTGCACTGGACCAGGCCAGGGTCCCTGCCGGCCAAGGCTGAAGAACTGAAGGACCAAAGGGCGGAATTCCTCGGTGATTCCGGCGTTGGTTTCGGGTTCAGCCTTTCCCTTTCTTCTCCAGCCATTCTTATCCCGAGTTTTCCCCTTCGCCTTCAGCCTTCAGCCCTTTCAGCCTCCAGCCTTTCGCTATGATCGAAGTCCGCAACCTCACCCGTGTCTTTCGCACCTACAAGAAACAGCCTGGTTTTTGGGGCGGGGTGAAGGGCCTCTTCCACCGCAAGTTCGAGGAAACGGCGGCGGCCAAGGATATTTCATTCGATATCGCCGAGGGCGAATTCGTCGGCTTTCTCGGGCCCAACGGCGCGGGTAAGACCACCACGCTCAAGATGCTCTCCGGGCTCATTTACCCCACGAGCGGCACCGCGCGCGTCGCCGGCTTTGACCCGACGAAACGGGAAAACGCCTACCGGCGCCTCTTCGCCCTCGTGCTGGGGCAGAAGAACCAGCTGTGGTGGGACCTCCCCGCGATCGAGTCTTTCAACCTCCTGCGCGCGATCTACGGGCTCCCCGCCGAACAATTCAAAGCGTCGCTCGACGAACTCGTGAAGCTCCTCGACGTGGAGAAAAAGCTCAACGTCATGGTCCGCGAGTTGTCCCTCGGCGAACGCATGAAGATGGAATTGATCGCCGCCCTGATCCACCGGCCGCGCGTGCTGTTTCTCGACGAACCGACCATCGGCCTCGACGTCGTGTCACAGAAGTCCGTCCGCCAGTTCCTGCGCGACTACAATCGCCGCCATCGCGTCACCATCCTCCTCACGAGCCACTACATGGCCGACATCAAGGAACTGTGCGAACGCGTGATCGTGATCCACAAGGGCTCCAAGATTTACGACGGCGCCCTCGATCGCCTGGAAAACGCCGGCGGCGCGCGCCAGAAGATCATCACCTTCCTTCCCGCGCTCGCCGACGGTGCGCGCGCCCCGAGTTTTCCCGACACGTGGCAGTCCACCCACGGCACGACCACGCGCGCCGATGACGGCAAATTCACGCTCCGGGTGCCGGGCGACAAGGTCGTCGCCGTCTCCCAGGAAATCCTCAGCACCGGCCCGGTCGCCGACATCACGATCGAGGACGTCCCGCTGGAGGACGTGATCGCGGAACTCTTCGCGGCGCAGTAAGGACCGGCGTCGCCATGAGTTCCCTTCCCCCGACCATCGCCACCTCCTCGCGACGGATATCGCTCCTGGAAATGTTCCGCGCGCAGCGGGATCCGCTGCGTTTCCTCGATTCCCTCAAGTCGTCGAGCGCCGATGTGGTGCACCTGACCTTCGGCCGCCTTTCGGTCGCGTTGCTCAAGCATCCCGACCTCGTGCAGCAGATGCTCGTGGCGGAGAACGCCACCACCGAGAAGGGCCGGGCGTTCGAGCGCGCGCTTTTTTTCCAGTTTCTCGGCGGCGGTTTGCTCAACAGCAAGGGCGAGGAACATCGCCGCCAGCGCCGGCTCGTGCTGCCCGCTTTCCATCGTTCCCGCCTGGCCGGTTACGGGAACGCCATGGTCGAGGCCGCCGACCGCGTCACCGCGCAATGGCGCGACGGCGAGGTCCGCGATCTCACGGCCGACATGTTCACGCTGACGCTCGACGTCGTCGGCCACACGCTTTTCTCCGCGGACGTCAAAGGCACCGCGCAGGCAATCACCGACGCCTTCAACCAACTGAGCATCGGCGTCAATCGCCTCTCGTTTCCCGGCGCGAAATGGCTGCTGCGCTCGCCGCTATCCTTCGCGCGAAAAATCCGCCGGGGGCAAGCCACGCTCGACGCGATTGTCTATGCCTTGATTCGCGAACGCCGGAGCCGCCTCGAGGACACGGGTGACCTGCTTTCGATGCTGCTCCTCGCGGAGGACGCCGAGCACCCGGGCCAGCACCTCAGCGACGAGGAAGTGCGCGACCAGGTGATGACGTTGTTTTTCGCGGGCCACGAAACGACCTCGAACGCCCTGACCTGGACTTGCTGGCTGCTCGCGCGGCATCCAGCGATCGAGGCCGCGCTGCATGCCGAACTGGCCCAAGTGCTGGGCGACCGCGCGCCCACGTTTGCCGATGTGCCCAATCTCGTCTTGACCGAGCAGGTCATCCGCGAATCCATGCGACTCTATCCGCCGGTCTGGGCCATGGCGCGCCGGACGCTGGTTGAACTCGATTTCGCCGGGCAAAAAATCCCATGCCCATCCCTGCTCGTCGCATGTCCTTGGATCACGCACCGCGATGCCCGCTGGTTTCCCGACCCGGACCAATTCCAGCCGACGCGTTGGACGCGCGAATTCCGCACCGCCCTGCCGCGGTTCGCGTATTTTCCGTTTGGTGGCGGGGCGCGCAGCTGCATTGGGGAGAATTTCGCATGGATGGAATTCATCCTGATCATCGCGAGGTTCGCGCAGCAGTGGCGGTTCGGCACGACGGCCGATTCGCATTTAGTGAAACCGCAGGGCCGGATCACGCTTCATCCCGATCGGCCGGTGCAGCTCCGTCTCCAGCGCCGTTAGTCCTCTCCGCGCTCGCAGGAATTCACGCGGACCAAAGTCGTTCGGCCGGCTCAGCGTTTTCCACCTGCGCGTTGGGGAAAAACTCGAGGCTGAGTTTCAGCCGCAGACGTTTTGGCCGCAAAGAAGCGCAAAATCGGCCAAGGCTGCGAAGGAGATTTGGGAGCGCTTATAAGCGCGCGGAAATTTTGATTCGAAGCCTCAGAAATTTGCGTCTTTTGCCGCCAAGTCTTCAGCGGTGGCCCGCTTTGGGCGACTGCACATCCCAACGTCGACGGAGCGAAACAGCGCCTTACGGAGAAGTCGCTCCACCCGCATAGGGCTGCAGGAGTTCAAAAACTCCCTTCTCCAATCGCCACGCTGGCACGAGTTGGCTCATCAGCATCTGCATCCCCGCAAACGCGTGCCATGCCGCGCGACGGAGCTCGTCCCGATCCAGTCGCGCGCTGATCCGGACCCATTCCAGTTCCTCGGGACTGAGCAGCGATTCCACCCGGCGCGCCGGTTCGAAGGAGGGCACCGGCAGTTTTCGCCTGAGCCTCAGTTCCCGGACCAGCACGAAATTCGTTTCCGCGAGCACGCGGTGCAGCGCCCGCTGGGCTGCGGCCAGCTCGCCGCGTTCGATCCGCTGCAGGGACGAAAGCAGATCGCACACGAATAAATCCGCGGCCCCGCGCAATTCGGCATCGGTCATCCGGATCCCCGCCATCTCGGAAGCGACACGCCGATAAAATCCACCCCACGCTTTTTCGCCTTTCAGGAAACGATAGCCGGAACTCACCCCGGTCGCGAGGACGTTCAGCCCGTCACGCAGCGGTCCAACCCTGCGGTGCAGTCCCAAGGACAGCGCCACGCGCGCCACGCGCAGGCGCGCGGCCGGCATCAGCACCATCTCAACTTCGCCGTCGGCAAACAGCAGCCGCACTTTCGGCACTCCGCCCGCCGCCGCTCGTTCCGCGCGGTGGCAAAATCCCCGGCCCGGCAAAGCTCTCGCCCAATCGACGCCTTCGATCCGGGCGGAGTCCGTGGTGATCACATGGAGATCAAGGTCCGACCATCGATCCGCCGACGCCATCCCCTCGGTGCGGGCACTGGATCCATATAGCACCGCCGCCGTCACGGCGGCTTCAGATTCGAACCAGGCCGCCAAGGCCGGAAGCAGGCTCGTCGTGGAGGAACTCATCGCGCTCGAAGTTGGGCTTTAAAGTTCCCGGCGCCGCGCCTGGTCGCGGGCGATCAATAGGAGCGAAGCGAAAGCAGGATCTCCGTGCCTTCCATGCCCGGGCCCGCGTGGATTTCGCCGTGGTGGAGCCGGATGATCTCCTTGGCCAGGAATACGCCCATGCGGCCTTGGTTCGGAACCGCGCCGTCGACCGGCTCGGGCAGGATGCCCTCGAGCTCGAGCTGCTTGCCCTTGATCGAGAACAAAGCCGTGAGATCCGCGCCCGTGCCCGTGGAGCGCACCTGCAGCGAAAGTTCCTTCGCGCCAAGATCACGGCGATTTTCCGCGATCGTCGCGATCAACGCGCGCAAGGCAAAATCGAGCAGCCGTTTGCTCACCGGGATCACCACCGGGTCCGGACCCACCTCGACGCGCACTCCCAGCGAATGCCCAATG
Source organism: Verrucomicrobiota bacterium (assembly GCA_028293545.1). Lineage (GTDB taxonomy): Bacteria > Verrucomicrobiota > Verrucomicrobiia > Opitutales > Opitutaceae > Opi-474. Next base: position 145,608 of record JAQGOP010000032.1, read on the forward strand.
GTCTGGGCCAGTTCGCGCAGGTCCGCCGGCATGACTTCCGACTCATGCAGCGCATGCATGAGCCCGACATGCTTGTTCAGCGACTCGAGCTTTTGGATATCCGACTTGACGGTTTCCAGCATCGGGGCAGTGAGCGGTTGCTCCGGCGTGCTGTGGCGGAAAATCGCGAGCGACATCAGCGCATTGCCGAGTTCGTGGCTCAGGGTCAGCGAGAGTTCGCGCAAGAGCCCGCGTCGATTGTTCCGCTGACGCGATGCCGCATCGTGGACCTCGCCGCTCGCTTCCTGCCAAAACGCCCAGATGCCGCCGGTTTCGGCCACCAGCCCGGCGCTCGCGCGGAACGGCTGGCCGGACGCGGGGACGACGCGGCAGACTTCGCGGGAGCGACGCGCCTGGCCGATGAGATCCCGCACGACCAGCGGCACATGCCGCGGCACGCTTTCATCGGGCTCCAGCACCAAGGTGCTGGGCAGATATTTCGCCCCGAGGCGCGTCTGCTCCGCCATCTGGTGCAGCCGCGTGAGATGGGCCGACTTTGCGAGGAAATGCCGCAGCAACCGCGCGAAAAATACCGCGCGCGTGCGGTCGCTCTCTTCGTAAGGCTCGCCGTCATCGCGCACCCCCAGCGCAATCAAGCCCAGCAACCGACCGTTGTCGTGGATCGGCACGAGGAGGCGTGCGCCCCACAGCGCGAGCCGGTTGCGCACCGCGAGCTCCGCCACCGGGTCCGCCGGGCCTTCCCACAACGCGCCGTCGATGACCGCGGGATGATTTTCCAACAGCCCGACGATCGGGTCATCGGCGGAAAAAAACGAGGTGCCCCGGTCAGCGCGAAACCCATCCGCCTCGCGCAGGAAAAACACCGCATGCGACGCGCGCAGCAATTGCCGCGAAGCCCGCCGGAACTCGGCGATCAGGCGGTCGCGCGAATCGAGGTTTTCCACAGCTCCCTCGAGGAAATCCCATAACTCCGCCGCGTCGGTCGCCACCGCGCTCCGCGCCGGCGCGCGCGGCGGCTCCGAACGTCGCGCTTTTTCGGTGAGCAGTTCCACCATCGACTGCTTCTCCGCCACTTCCTCGATCAACGGCAGCAGCTCGCGCAGGCGGGTCATGCTTTCCTCATACGACAGGTACACGCGCGCCCGACCGGCCATCCGCGCCTGTTCGAAAGGCAGGCTGCGCGGCTCGCCCACGTAGATGGTCGGGCTGCGCGCGAGCGAGGGCGGCAAACTCGCTTCGGAGGTCGCATCGAGCACCACCACGGCCGCGAATCCCGGCGAGGTCCCGGACGGAAAACTCTGCGGCATCAGGCGCAGCGCCGATCGTCCCGCGGGCAGCTGGCGTTCCCACGCGTCGGCAAGGACGGTGTCGGCGGTCGCGAGGATGACTAGGCTTGGCATGGGAAGACGATGCGGAAGGTCGCGCCGCGACCCGGGAGGTTGGGATCAACCGCAATGGTCGCGTCGAGGCCCGCGAGAATGTCGCTGCAGATCGCGAGTCCAAGCCCAAAGCCCGATGACTTAGTGGATTGGAAAGGTTGGAAGAGCCGCGGCCGGATCTCCGGGGAAATTCCCGGGCCGCTGTCCTCGATCGTCACCTCGATCCCGTTCGGGACATTGCGCGTGGCCAGCTTCACCCATTTTTCCCCGTTGTGGGCCTCGACCGCCTGGATCGCATTGAAGCACAGGTTGAGGAGCACCTGTTTCGCCGCGGAACCATCGGTGTAGACGCGGTCGGGCGAGGCGCGCAGGTCGGTCGTGAAAGGGATGTTCTTGTCCGCCGCCTTGGCCGAAGCGAGTTCGAGGCTCGAGAGCAGCACGGGGTGCAGCTCCATCATTTCCGCCGAATAGACGCGTGGCGATGCGAGGTCGAGGAGCTGCTCGGTCAGGCGGTCGATGCGCATCACTTCGTCGCCGATCAGCCGGAAAAATTTGTCGCGAAACGCCGCGTCCTGGTAGTGCTTCGGCAGCAGCTGCACGAACGCTTTGATCGAAACCAGCGGGTTGCGGATTTCGTGGGCGAGGCTCGCCCCCAGCAGACCGACGGTGGCCAGCTGCTCGGCCCGCTGCGCCTTGACCGAGAAGTGCACGCGCTCGAGCGCGTTTTCCATGATCGACGCGAGTTCAATGAGCTGCGTCACCTGCGGGTAGGTAAAGGGCCGCCGCGACGCCGCGACACCCACGCCGACCAGGGCGCAGAGCGTGTTGCCTTCGCTGATGACCAGCACGCCGAGCTCCTGCTCGGTCAGGAAGGCGCTCAACGCCGCGCGGCCGGGCGTGGCCTTTTCCCGCGCCAATCGCTCCGGCGTGACCCAGCGCAGGTGCCGCAGCGAACTCACCGCGGTGCTGTCCTGCGGGATTTCCACTCCGCTGCCTTTCAAGGGCGCATCCTTGGCTCCCGAGACGATCACCACGCGGTCGCTCTGGCCCCAGCCCTTGAGGATTTTCTGGAAGGCTTCCTCCAGGTTTTCCCCTCGCGTTTCGCGGCGCGCGACATCGAACGTGGCCTGCCGCGCGGCGGCCGCCTGCGAGTAAAATTGAAACAGGCGGTCAAGCCATCCGTTCAGCGTCGCCGCGAACCACAGTGCCAGGATCGTCGTGGCCAGGAAAGCCGCCGGCTCCGGGAGCAGGGTTCCCAACACGCGATCAAGCATGAACGCCACGCCGGCCACCGACGCGACCAGCGTGATTTTTTCCAGGCCGACGAGCACGATCTGGCGCGCGTCGAAGATGCGGTGCATCGTGATCGCGTACGTCGCACCGGTGTAGCAGACGAGGATCGCGAGCGGTTGGAGATGGATGTAGTTCTGGTCCCTCGTCAGCCCGCTCAGCGCCATGCGCGCGAGGATGATCGTCGCCATGCCGCAGCATCCGCCCAGCCAGACCTGCAGCTCGACGCGCCGTCCACCCGTCAGGGTGCGGATACTCTTCACCGCGTCCCGGAAGAGATAAGCGTAGAGCAGGAAGTCCGTGACGATGTAGCCGTAATAACCCCAGCCAAAGATCCGGTGGGTTTCCGTCGACGTTGCCGGGACAAAGAAACCGGTGAGCGGCACGATCGCCAGCGGCGTCGTCACCAGCAGCCAGCGCCAGGCCCGTTTCCAGAGCGCCGCGTCGATGTGCACCAGCTGCCCGGTGATGCTTTCCTTGACCAACCAGAAATGCATCGGCGCCATCGCGCCGATCACGCAGGTCCAGCGCATCCAGAACAAGCCGTTGTCGCGCGGCGGCGCGCCCATGTGCCAGGCCGCCAGCCAGAGCGCGACATGAAGCGAGCTGGTGAACACCGTGCGATTCACCATCCGGCCCGGGTTGGCCCAGAAAATCATCAGGCCGACGAGGACGACGACGACCGAGACAAAGAGGGCGTTGAAGATCAGCATGGGGCTCCCTCGGGGTTGGGATCCAAGCAGGTCCGAGCGGGGATCATCGCGTCAGGATCACGCAAGCATTGGTACCCGACAGCCCGTGGGCATTGATCAAAGTGGTTTGGTGCGGGACATACCGCGGCTGAGCGGAAAGGTTCAACCCGCAGCCCGGATCCGGATACTGCCAGTTCACGGTCGGCGGAATCGCCCCGCGCGACAAACCCAGCGCCGCACATCCGGTCTGGATCGCCCCGCCGGCGCCGAGCGGATTGCCGATCGCGCCTTTCAGCGAGACCGCCGGGATCGACTCCAAGCCATCGCCGAAAACCCGGCGCAGCGCCGTGGCCTCCGCCTGGTCGATGATCTTGTGGCCCGGGCCCCAGGCGTTGATGCAGTCGACCTCGCTGGTTTGGATCGATGAGTTGGCCAGCGCGAGGCGCATGGCGTCATACAGGCCCGCGCCGGGAGTATCGAGCGGGTCGGAAGCGAAGGCATAGCCCTTCACGTACGCGTACGCGGGACGCGGACTTTCCTCCGGCTCGAGCAGCAAGACGCAGGCGCCTTCCCCGATCACGCCGGTGGTGCGCCACAAATCGAACGGGCGCGACTGCCGCTCGGGATTTTCCGGGTTGCCCGGCGCGAGGCCCGCCATCTTCAGCTCCAGCATCGGATGGAAATAAAGCGGCGACTCCGTGCCGCCACAGAGGGCATAATCCGTTTCGCCGCGCGCCACCATGTCGGCCGCGTGCCCGATGGCATCGGTGCCCGCGCAACACGCGCTTTGCAGCGACAGGGTGCGGGTCACTCCGCCGATGATTTCGCCCAAGGTCCCGCTGATCGAACTCACCGATGCCGAAAAAACGCTGCTGGGCAGACCGTTGATCGGGCCCTTCCGCAGGATCATTTCCACGCCCTTGTTGATCGACCCGAAGTCCATCAGCGACGCGCCGATCATGATCAGCGGCGATCGTCCGCGCAGCCACTCCAGGGAAAGCCCGGCGTCCTCCATCGCGAGCGTGGCCGCGCCCACCGCGAACTGCGTATGCCGCGGCATGCGCTTGCTGGAAACCCCGGGTACAAACTGCTCGAGGCGAAAATTCTTCACCTCGGCGGCCACGAACGCGCCGGCTTCCTCCGGGAATTTCTTCGCGGCCGTCACCCGGCTGATCGGCTCAAGGATGCCGTTCCAGAAGGGCTCCTTGCCGATGCCGGCGGGGGTTACGAATCCGAGTCCGGTGATCTTGACGCGGCGGCGTTTCATGGCGCGGTCAGACCGCCGCGGGGAACACCAGTCGCACAATCGAACCTTCGCCGACCTTCGACTCGAACGTCATCGTCGCGCCGTGCACGCCGAGCAGGTGACGGCAGATGCTGAGTCCCAGCCCGGTGCCGTTCTTCTTGCTCGTGAAGCCGCCCTTCAGCGCCTTGCGCAGCCCTTCGGGATCCACGCCGCCGCCGTTGTCGACGATCGTCATCTCGATCCGCTCCCCCGCGCGCGCGACTTCGACCGTGATCCGGTCCGAGCCCGCTTCGAGCGAGTTTTTGAAGACATTTTGGAAGACGCGCATGAGTTCGAATTTCGAACCGCGGATCGGCGCGACCGGCAGGCCGGTGAACTTGATCGCAACGGTGCTGAAAAACACCACCTGCTGCACGTCGCGCGCCACCTCCACCAGGTCGAGCGGCAAAAACTCCGCGGTTTGTTTCGAAGTCACGCGCCAATTCTCGGAAAGGTGGTGGCAATATTCCGCCGCGCGTTCCACCACGTTGGCGTAGTCCAGCAAACGTCTTCCGCGCTCGGGATCCGAGGCGCCCACCGCCCGCGCTTCTTCGACCAGCAAAGTCGCGTAACCGATCACCACCGTGAGCGGGTTGTTCAAATCGTGCACCAGCTCGACCGAAGCGCGGCCCTGCCAGATCTGCGGCTCGTTCTGTTCGATCTCACGCTTGAGCGCGGAATTCAGGTCGAGCGCATCCGAATTCATCTTCGCCTGCTGGCGCCGCACGCGCGTGCCTTCCGTCTGCTTTCGCGCCGCCTCGATCAGCTCCATGATGTCGGGCGGTTTGCGGAGGTACTGGTTGGCCCCGGCGACCATCGCCTGCTGCGCCGTGTTCAACGTCCCGTAACCCGTGAGCATGATCACCGAGACGTAGGGGTCGATCTTGCGCAGTTCCTCGAGGGCGCGGATCCCATCCATTTCCGGCATGCGGATATCGAGCACCACCAAGTGGTACGCCTTGGACCGAATCTTCGTCAAAGCCTCCGCCGCGCGCTCCGCGGTATCGACGGCAAATTCGGACGACAAAGTGAAGGCGATCGACTCGCGCGGGCCGTACTCATCGTCGACGACCAAAACCAACGGTTTTTCTGCGACCGGCGGCAGTGTGGGTGAAGGCGTGGTTAACATACCGCAGTCAAGGGCGGCGGAGTCGCCGTTTGCCGGATAAATAACTCTTGGAGAGCATGACACGTGTTTGCAGAGGGGTTAATCGGTGTCAAGAAACGCATCGGCAAAACGCGCGTTCGGCCAGCTGCATAAATACGCATCGAAATCGGCCGCTTTTTGCCCGCCAAACGCACCGGCGACCCGGCAAAAAATCCCCGCGGATTTTTGCGGCACTTCCGGGATTGATTTACCCCGCCCGCCACAAACACTCGGCGGGTGGGATTAATCGTCATTTTCGCGCTGGTCGGCGCCGTCGTCGCCGGGGCCTTTGTCTGGGTATTTTCGCGCGGCCAGCAGGCGGCAATTTCCGAGCGGCTGCGGGGCACCATCGACGAGAACGCCCGGGTGACCGCCGATCTCCAGTCCGCGCGGGCCGAGGTCGCACGACTGTCGACGAGCAACACGCAGCTTTCCACCCAGCTCGTCGCAGAGCACGACGCGCAGGCGCGTTTGACGAATGAATTCAAGGCGCTGTCCGCCGACGCCCTGAGCCGGAACAACACGTCGTTTCTCGAACTCGCGCGCGAGTCGTTCGCGAAGCTCCAGCAGCAGTCCAGCGGCGACCTGGAAAAACGCCAGCTCGCGATCGACGCGTTGGTGAAGCCCTTGAAGGAATCGCTGCAGCAGGTCGACGCCAAGATCGCGGCCATCGAGGGCGCCCGGAAAGAGGCCTACGGTTCGCTCACTGAACAACTCAAGGGCCTCGCGTTCGCGCAGACCTCGCTCCAGGCCGAAACCACCAAGCTCTCGCGCTCGTTGCGCTCGACCAGCACCACCGGGCGTTGGGGCGAAATTCAGCTCCAGCGCGTCGTCGAGCTCGCGGGCATGCTCGAGAACGTCGACTTCATCCAGCAGGAAGCCACCGGCGAATTCCGTCCCGACATGCTGATCAAGCTGCCCGGCGGGAAGACGATCGCCGTCGATGCGAAGGCGCCGATGCAGGCCTACCTCGAAGCCTTGGAGACGACCGACGAAACCGTCCGCAAAGCGAAATTTGCCGAGCACGCGCGCGTCGTCCGCGGGCACATCGACACGCTCGGCAACAAATCCTACTGGAAAAACATCCAGCCTTCGCCGGAATTCGTGGTGCTCTTCATCCCCGGCGAAGCTTTCTACGCCGCGGCGCTGCGGCACGAGCCGGACCTTTTCGAACGCGGCACCAATGTCGGCGTCATCCTCGCCTCGCCCGCCACGCTCATCGCCCTGCTCAAGGCCGCCGCCTACGGGTGGAAACAGGAAGCCCTTTCGAAAAACGCCGACGACATCCGCAAGCTCGGGCTGGAGTTGCACGAGCGCGTGGCCAGCGTGGCGCGCAATCTCGACGAACTCGGCCAGCGCCTCCAGCAGGCGGTCGTCTCGTACAACAGCACGATTTTCCAAACGGAGAGTCAGCTCCTCGTCACCGGCCGCAAACTCGAGAAGCTCGGCTCCGGCAGCGAGAAAAAGGTCATCGAGCCGCGCCGCGTCGAGGATCTCCCGCGGCCTCTCACCGCGCCCGAGCTGCTGAAGTAGCGCCGGCGGCTCGCCTGCTCCAAAATAGTCGCGAATGGAAACCGAGGTGCCCCACCCCTTCACCGGCCGCTGGCAAGTCGTCAAAGCCGAGCTCGCCGGCGACGAAATGCCGGCCTTCGTCGCAGAAAAGATGGAGCTCCAATTTTCCGAGGGAAACTACCTCGTTAGTTTCGCCGGCGACGTTTCCGACCGCGGCCATTTTGCCTTGGGCGTTTCGGGCGGTTTCAAAACCGTCGTCCTCACCGGGGTCGAAGGCTCGAACGCCGGTCGGACGATCCCGGCCATCTACCAACACGCTGGCGACCGCCTCCGGATTTGCTACGGCCTCGATGGAATTTTCCCCTCCGAATTTTCGACGGCCGCCAACCAGAATCTCTATCTCGCAACCTATCGCCGGGTTTCCCAATAGCGAAGAGGCGAGCACGCGTTCCGAAAGACCCCCGAGCTTTTGCGGCCGAATCTGCTGCGGTGGGGATTGCCAACGCCGGCTCGACCACGAAACCTCGCTCCCGCGATGCACGTTTCCAGCCTTTTCATTTATCCCGTGAAATCGCTGCGCGGTTTCGCGGCGGATTCCGCGGGCATCGATGAGATTGGCTTCGTCGGCGACCGGCGTTTCATGCTGATCGACGACAAGGGCCAGTTCCTGACCCAGCGCGTGCTCCCGCTGATGGCGCTCATCGAAACCGCCCTCACCGATCGCGACCTCGTCTTGCGGGCGCCGCACGGCGGTTCCTGTTCTGTTCCGCTTCGCGCCATCGCCCCCGCGCCGCTCGTGACGGTGCGCGTGTGGAAGAGCGATCCGCTGCTCGCCGAGGATTGCGGCGTGGAGGTTGCCGTCTGGCTTTCCGAGGTGCTCCGCGCGCCCTGCCAGCTCGTTCGCATCGGCGAAAAATTCATCCGCCGCATCAACAAGCCGGGGAAATCCCTGCCCGGCGACCTGGTGAATTTCGCCGACAGCCACCCGTTTATGATCCTCAGCGACGCCTCGCTCGCCGACCTCAACGCCCGCCTCGCCGAACCGCTGCCGATTGATCGCTTCCGGCCGAGTTTCACCGTGGGCGGCTGCGACGCTTATGCGGAGGATACGTGGAAACGTATTCAGATCGGTGCGATGACCTTTCGCACCGGCGGCCCGTGTGCGCGCTGCATCGTCACCACCACCAACCAGCAAACCGCCGAGCGCGGCAAGGAACCGTTGCGGACCCTGGCCACCTATCGCCGCGCCCCCGAAGACCCGACCGATGTGAATTTTGGCCAGAACCTGGTCCACGAATCCAAGCAAGGAACCCTCAAGGTCGGCGACGAAGTCAGGCTCCTGGATTGATGAGGACACCCTCAGGATTTTAGCCGCAAAAAAGCGCAAGTTTCCGCGGCTGCGAAGAAGATTTGAGAGCGCTTATAAGCGCGCGGAAGTTTCGATTCGAAGCCCCGGAAATTTGCGCTTTTTTGCGGCTAACCTTCCGATACCTTCATATTTTTTCGTGTGTTTCGTGTATTTCGTGGTGCCTCCAATCCGAATCCGAATTCGTGTTTATTCGCATCCATTCCTGGTCAAAAGATTGATGAGGAGAGGTACCCTCAGGATTTTTAGCCGCAAAAAAGCGCAAGTTTCCGCGGCTGCGAAGAAGATTTGAGAGCGCTTATAAGCGCGCGGAAGTTTCGATTCGAAGCCCTCGGAAACTTGCGCTTTTTTGCGGCCAACCCTCCGATGCCTTTCGTATTTTTTCGTGTGTTTCGTGTATTTCGTGGTGCCCCAATCCGAGTCTGAGTTTAGCGCAGGAAATAGAACCACACCATCAGCGCGAAGAACGCCATCGCAACGACCGCGATCAGCGTCACCACCGCGATGCGGCCGAGCAGGCCCAGGTCTTTCCAATACTGCTTCAACCAGCGAAACATCGCGCGAAGTTTCAGCTCGGTCCAGTCGAGGCCCTTCGCCACGCAGCGCGATTCGGTCGCGAGCAAACCACCCGCGAGCGCGAAAAACACGAAGGCCGGCCCAGGGATGAAGGCGAACACCACCCCGAGCGCGAACGCGATGATCGCGAGGCCGAAACGGATCATTCGTCCCACCAGCGAAATCTCGCGTCCCTTCCGATGTGCCGCCTCGTATTTGTTCTGGAATCGCCGACCGGGCGGGCTCCGCTCCATGCCCTGCCACTTCCTCCTGATTGATGCGATCATGCGGGCGGGGTTCCGGAGGTTGTTAAAATGCTGCGTGATACCGCACTGACCGAGCGCTCGAAGACCGGTTCCCCCAGCGCGCCCGCCGACCGCCGCGCTTACTTTCGGTCACTCGTCCCGGACTCGGCCCCGCCGCGATTTGTGTTTCGCGCGCTGCCGCTTCGATTCAATCATCCGGATTTTCTGGCCAAAGCTCTTTGGCCGGCTGCGGCGACGCTCCGCCTCCCTCGCCTGTTTCGCTTGCTGCACCGCCGTCCGGGCCCTCCCCTCCAGTTTTCCGCACAGTTCCAGCCACGCTTGCTCGCGGTTCGCCGCCTGCGAACGCTCCGCCTGGCACCGAACCTCGACGCCCGTCGGCCCATGGCGCAGCCAGACCGTCGACGATGTCTTGTTGATTTTTTGGCCGCCGGGACCGGAACCCCGCACAAACCGTTCATCCACGTCCTCGGTGCGCAGCCCGAGGTCGGAAAACCGCCTGACGATTTGAGATGGTAAAGGCATGGTGGCAGCTTCTTCTTGATGGAAACTTATCCACCGCGGCCGAGTCAAACCACACCCCTCAGATTCACCTTCTTTCCAAATGATTACAGGTCCAGCTTGGGCAGAGAAACTTCGCGCTGAAATCGGCAAGGCTGTCATTGGCCAGGATGCCGCCATTGAACGCCTCCTCGTCGCGCTCCTTGCCAACGGTCATGTGCTCCTCGAGGGCATGCCCGGCCTGGCGAAAACGCTCCTGGTGAAATCCCTCGGCACCGCCCTCGGCGTCCAGTTCGAGCGCATCCAGTTCACGCCCGACCTCCTCCCGAGCGATGTCGTCGGCACGATGATTTTCCAGCCCAAGACGGGGGAATTTTCCGCGCACCGCGGGCCCATTTTTGCGAACCTCGTCCTCGCGGACGAAATCAACCGCGCGCCGGCGAAGGTCCAGAGCGCGCTGCTCGAGGCCATGCAGGAGCGGCAGGTGACGATCGGCGGGCAGACGCATCCCTTGCCGAGCCCCTTCTTCGTCATGGCCACGCAGAATCCCGTCGAACAGGAAGGCACGTACCCGCTGCCAGAAGCGCAAACCGACCGGTTCCTCTTCAAGCTGATCGTCGACTATCCCAGCGCCGAGGAGGAATCGACGATGATGCAGCGCTGGGGCCAGGTGACCAAGCAACCCGCGCTCGGGCCCGCCTCGAGCGGCGAGGAGCTGCTCGCCCTGCGCACGGCTGTCGACGCCGTGCACGTCTCGCCCGCGGTCCAGGGCTATATTTTGTCCCTCGTCCGCGGCACGCGCGCGCTCACCGATCCCAAGCAGGGCGGGAAACGCCTGCTGAATTTCGGCGCCTCTCCGCGCGCTTCCCTCGCGCTTTACCAATCCGGCCGCGCCCTCGCCTGGCTCCGCGGCGAGGATTATGTCTCACCCGCCCTGATCCAGGAACTCGCGCCGGAAGTGATGCGCCATCGCATCGGCCTGACTTACGAAGCCGAAGCCGAGGAAATCTCCCCCGACAAGATCATCGCCCAAGTCGTCACGCAGACCCCCGTTCCTACGGGCAAAGGCTGAAGGCTGAAATGGCTGAGTCGCAAATTTTCGCGCGCGCTATGCTTCGGCGAGTCCCTTCGTGGAGAGATACCTGAAGGATGCCCATGAACCCACCGGTTAAATCGGCCATCGCTTCCCCGCCTGCTGGCGTTCAGCCCTCCAGCCCTTCGCCCCTGGCCATGCTCCGCCAGCTGGAGTGGCGCGTGCGGCATGCGGTCGAGAATGTGCTCAGCGGCGAATATCGCTCCACGTTTCGCGGGCGCGGCATGGAGTTCGACCAGGTCGTCAAATACGAGTTCGGCGACGATGTCCGCGATATCGACTGGAACGTCACCGCGCGGCTCGGCGAAGCGTACCGGAAAAAATTTGTCGAGGAGCGCGAGGTCACCCTGCTGCTCGTCTTCGAGGATTCGCCGTCGCTCCGCTTCGGATCCGGCGCCCAGTCGAAGCGCGAGGCGCTGCTCGAGCTCGCGGGGCTCGTCATGATGCTCGGCGCCGTCAATCGCGACCGCGTCGGCTTCGTGCATGCCGCGCCCGGCGGCAACCTCGTGCGCGAGCCCGTGCGC
>JAQGOP010000040.1 GCA_028293545.1 Verrucomicrobiota bacterium
AAGCCGGCTGCCGGCGCCGCTCCCGCCGCGGGCGCGAAGCCTGCCGCTGGCGCCGCCAAGCCGGCTGCTCCCGCCAAGAAGTAAGTTTCCGCGTTCCCGCCCGCCGCTTGACCGCGGCGGGCGTGGACGATTGTTCTTTGAGTCATGTCCATCACCCTCGTTGCCGGCCTCGGCAACCCGGGCCGAGATTACGAAAAAACCCGGCACAACCTGGGTTGGATCGTCATCGAGGCCTTCGCCCGCAAACACGGCCTGGCGTGGAAATCGTCGCCGCAGTTTGACGCGGAGGTTGCCCGCTGGGATTCCGGACCGGGCCGCACGTGTTACCTCGCCAAGCCGCAGACGTTCATGAACGAAAGCGGGACCTCGGTCGGGGCGCTCGCGCGGTTCTACAAGGCGCCGGTTTCGTCGATCATCGCGATCTACGACGATCTCACGATCGACCTCGGCCTCGTCAAAGTCTCCGTCACCGGCAGCGCCGGCGGACACAACGGCGTGGCCAGCCTGCTGGAGCATGTCGGCGATGGTTTCATCCGCTATCGCCTCGGCATCGGTCCGAAAGACCCGCCGCAGATGGATCTCAAGGACTTTGTCCTCGGAAAGTTTTCGCCCGATCAACACACTTTAATCAACCAACATCTAGACCACTATCTTTCAGGCCTCGACCTGCTGCTTTCCCGCGGCGCCGATGCGGCCATGAACCAACTTAATCGCAGAGACCCAAAATGAAACCCTCCAAACGCAACTACCGCGCGACCTTCATCCTCGATAACCGCGGCAACGCTGACTCGATCGACACGATCATCGAAGGCGTCAAAAAGGACATCGCTGCCGTCCAGGGCGAAGTCACCGCCGTCGAAAACATCGGCAAGAAGGATTTCGTCCGCGTGACCGATAAGAAGCTCACCGGCGCGACCTACGTGCACGTGAATTTCTCGGCCCCGAGCGACGGCCCGACGCAGCTCAAGGAACGCCTCCGTCTCAACCACAGCGTTTACCGCACCTTCGTCCAATCGGCCTGATTGATGCTGACATTGAAAATTGAAAGCCTGCGGTTGAAAGCGGCCTAGCCCTGGCTTCGCCGTCGGCCCCCGCGGTTCGCTTCTTTCAACCTTCAATCGTCCATTTTCAACTTCCCTGCCTCCAACCCCCTGCCTCGATCCGCATGGCCTACCTCAACAAAGTCTTCCTGATCGGCAACCTCACGCGCGACCCCGATTTGCGGGTCACGCCGAAGGGCACGGCCATTTGCCAGTTCGGCATCGCGGTCAACCGTCAGTTCAAGGACGAGTCCGGGGCCACGCGCGATGAGACAACCTTCGTCGACATCGAAGCCTGGGGCAAACAAGGCGAACTCGTTTCAAAATATCTCACCAAGGGCAGCCTCGCGATGGTTGAAGGCCGCCTGAAACTAGACCAGTGGGAAGACAAGACGAGCGGCCAGAAGCGTTCGAAGATCAAAGTCGTCCTCGATAACGTCCAGTTTTTGTCCACTCGAGGCGGCGCGCCCGGTGGTGGCGCTGCCGGGGCGCCGGGTTCAGCCCCGGGCGATGGTTTCGACCAAACTTCCCCCGAGCGTCATGCTCCGCCCCCGCGCGGCAACACCGCGAAACCGGCGGCGCCCGAGAATCTCGATGAAGATGTCCCGTTTTGAAGCACGAAGGAAAATCCCGAAATCCGAATTTCAGTCCCGCACTTCGCTCCACGCGAAGCACCTGATCCCTATCCGCAATCCGAAATCCGCAATCCGCAATTGTTATGGCCAACAGTGAAATCCTCCTAGTCAAACCCGTCGATGGTCTCGGCGGCGAAGGCGACCAAGTCAAAGTCCGTGCCGGCTATGCCCGCAATTATCTTCTGCCCCGCGGCATCGCGGTGCCGTTGACCGGCGCAAATCGCAAGCAGGTCGATGCGCTGAAGAAGCGCCGTGGCCTGCGCGAAGCCGAGGAACTCACCGGCGCGCAAGAGCTCGCCAAGAAGCTCGAGAAGGTCGCGCTCGCGTTCGCCGTCAAGACGGGCGAGGGCGGCAAGATGTTCGGCGCCGTCACGACTTCGGACATCCACGACAAGCTCACGGCCGCTGGCATCACGATCGACAAGCGCCGCGTGCTTCTTCACACGCCGGTCAAGACGCTGGGCCAGCACACCGTGAAGGTGAAGCTGCACGCCGACGTCACCGTCGAACTCAACTTCGACGTCGTCTCCGAAAATCCGATCGTCCCCGCCGCCGAGGAGCAGAAGTAAGCGGGTTCCCCCTTCGAGCCAAGGCCGCGTCCGAGTGACGCGGCCTTTGTGCTTTTTGGGGAATATCTTGTTCAAAACCGAACGTTGCTGCGCGCCGCTTCCCGCCCCTGAATCGCCCGCTCGTCATGGCTGAAAACACTGCACTCACGACCCGCCGCCAGGAATCACCGGCGTCGACCGTGGGGCGTTCCCCGCCGCACAGCATCGAGGCGGAGGAGTACCTGCTTTCCTGCTGCCTGCTCGACGGCTCCGATTCGATCGCGCGCTGCCTCGAGTCGAAATTGCCCGGCCAGGCCTTTTATTCTTCGGCCAACCGACTCATCTACGAGAAGCTCTGCGAGCTGTACCAAAAGAACCCGCCGGTCGACGTCGCGGTGCTCGCCGAGGAACTGAAGACTTCGCAGCAATTGGACAGCATCGGCGGCTTCGCGTACCTGATGCAGATCAGCGGGCGCATCCCGACGACCGCGCAGGCCCAGTACTTCATCGACAAGGTGCGCGAACTCTACCTGTTGCGCGAGTTGATCAAGGTTGCGACGGCCGCGGTGGAGAACTGCTACAATTACCAAGGCGGGCTTGAGGAGTTTATCGACGGGGTGGAGCAGGACATTTTCAAGGTCACCCAGGATCGCGTGTCCGATGGCGCGAAGCCCATGAAGGAGCCTACGCATGAGGCGATGGCCGTCATCACGAAGATGATGATGAAGAAGGGCGAGCTGACCGGCGTGACCTCCGGTTTTCGCGACCTGGATACGCTGACGTACGGCTTTCAGCGCGCGGAAATGATCGTGCTCGCCGCGCGTCCTTCGATGGGAAAGACGTCCCTGGCGCTCAACATGGCTGAGTCCGCTGCGATGCCCCGCCGGGGCGAGCCTGCGGCGACCCTGATTTTCTCGCTCGAAATGAGCGCGCCCCAGCTCGCGTTGCGCATGCTCTGCGCCCGGGCCCGGGTAAACATGAAGCTGCTGCGCGAAGGACTTCTTTCCAAGAATGGCACCGAGCAGTCGGAATTGATCAAGGCGGCCGACGAATTTTCCAAGGCGCCGCTCTTTATCGACGATTCCAGCCACCTTTCGATCATGGAACTCCGGGCGAAAGCCCGCCGCGTCCATGCTCGCCACAAACTCGGCTTCGTTATTGTGGACTACCTGCAATTGCTGAGTCCGGTCGACTCGCGCGTCCCGCGCGAACAGCAGGTAGCGGAAGCGTCGCGCGGATTAAAAGCACTTGCGAAGGAACTCAACGTTCCGGTCCTTGTATTAAGCCAGCTCAACCGCTCCTCCGAAAAGGACAACCGCACGCCCCGTCTCTCTGATTTGCGTGAGTCCGGTTCGATCGAGCAGGATGCAGACGTAGTTCTCATGTTGGCCCGACCCAAAGACGCAGACGAAAAATTCCAAGTCGCCACCGACTCGGCCGAGTTAATCGTTGCCAAGCAACGAAACGGACCGGTAGGAGAACTGAAGCTCACTTTCCTTCGAGACATCACCCGCTTTGAAAACTTTACTCAGTAACCCTTTGCAAAGGGTCGCAGGTCCTTTTTTTGCCATATTCTTGCTCCTGCTGGCGGGTGTCATTCCCATCCGGGCCCAAGAAGTAGCGGCACCCCCCGCGACGACTCCACAGCAGGCGTACAAGGTCGGGACGATTACGGTTAAGTTTATCGGCACGGCGATTGTCAATGAACAGGTTGTGCGCGCCAACATGCAGCTGCGTGAAGGTGGCGATTACGATGGCAGCACGGTCGACCGCGATATCCGCGCCCTCTATAAAACCGGCCTGTTTGAGTTCATTGAAGTCAAACAGGAGGCCGCTGGCCCCAGCGTGTTCAACCTCGTGGTCGAGGTGACCCCGAAGTTCCGCGTCCTGGCGATTCGCTACGAGGGCAACCGGCAGATCAAGAGCCGCCGCCTGGAAAAAGAGGTCAAGACCAAGCCCAACCAGGCGCTCGACGACCGTCAGGTGAAGGAAGACTCCGAAAAGATCCGCGAGTACTACCAGAAATCAGGGTACAACCAGGTTTCGGTCAATTACACCATCGAGCGCGATCGCGCGACGAGCTTCGGCACGGTCGTTTTCAAGATCAAGGAAGGCGCCAAGGTTAAGATCGCGTTGGTCAAATTCACCGGCAACTCGCACATCAAGTCCAAGAAACTGATCGGCGAGATGGAGACGAAGAAGTGGAATATCTTCTCGTGGCTCACCGACACCGGCCGTTTCAAGGACGACAAGTTTGACGAGGACCTGGACAAGCTCCGCGACTACTACCGCGAGCAGGGTTACCTCGACGTCGAAATCGCGCAGAACAGGATCGTCTTCGACTACCCGAATCCGACGCGCCTGATCATCACGATCAATGTCAACGAAGGTCGCCGCTACCGGATCGGCGAGATTTCGGTCATCAACAGCAAGCTGCATCCCGAAGCGCTCCTGAAGCGCGTGCTCCGGCAGAAGAGCGGCATGGTATTCGTCCCCTCCAAGGTGGAAAAGGACAAGGAGCGCCTCGAGGAATTCTACGGCCGCGATGGTTATCTCGAAACCGTGGCCCGCCTGATCCGCAAATCGAATATCACGACGGGCAACATCGACCTGGTCTACGACATCAACGAAAGCACCAAGTTTAACGTCGAATCGATCGTCATCCAGGGCAACACGAAGACCAAGAGCACCGTGATCCTGCGTGAGTTGACGCTCTTTCCCGGCGACGTCTTTAGCACGATCAGCATGAAGATCAGCAAGCTCCGCTTGGAGAACACGCGGTTCTTCGAGGACGTGAGCATGACGCCGCAGGAAACGAACATTCCCGGCCGCCGGAATCTCCGCATTGCCGTCAAGGAAGGCCGCACCGGCAATCTTACCTTCGGCGCGGGCTTCAGTTCGCTGGAACGCGCGACGGTGTTCGCGGAAGTTTCTCAGTCCAATTTCGACATTTTCAACCGCCGCTCGCTGTTCCAGGGCGATGGCCAGAAGTTCAAGCTTCGCCTTCAGGTCGGGTCGGTCTCGAGCGATTTGCTCCTTTCGTTTGAAGAGCCCTGGGTCTTCCAACGCCAGCTTGCGGTCGGCTTCCAGCTCTTCCGCCAGAGCGCCGAATACACCAGCACCTATTACACGCAGGTCGTCACCGGCATGGAAGTGTATGGCCGCAAGCGCCTGTTCGAGCTCGTTACCGGGCGACTGTCGTACGTTTACCAGATCATCTCGATCGACAACGTGTCGTCGGGTGCCTCGACCGTCATCAGCTCGCTGGCGGGCGACAACAAGGTTTCCAAGATCGGCTTCGCGATCGAGCGCGATACCCGCGACAAGATCATCAACACCACATCGGGCAACTATTTGAACGTCTCGACGGACCTCGCGGGCGGACCCTTTGGCGGCGACGATAATTTCTACCGCGTGGAGGTGAAGGGCTCGCAGTTCTTCCCGGTGTTTGAAACGCAGGCGCAGGTCCTCGCGCTCCTGGTGCGCGGCGGCGTGATCCAGAACTACGGCAACAGCTCCGACGTCGCGTACTACAACAAGTTTTACCTCGGCGGCCCGGACGATCTCCGCGGTTTCGAGTATCATACCGTGAGCCCGCGCGACACCTTTGGGGAACCGATCGGCGGCAAAACCTACGGATTTTTCAGTGCGGAGTACTCCTTCGATATCGTGAGCCCGATCCGTTTCGCGTTCTTCTACGACGCCGGCTTCGTGAATGCGGGCGCCTATCAGTTCGCCGCGACCAAGTTCGCCGACAATTTCGGCTTCGGTTTGCGCCTATTTGTCGCGGGTTCGCCGCTCCGCCTGGACTTTGGTATCCCGTTGACGGGCGACTCGCTCAGCAAGAAGGGCAACCAATTCAATTTTTCCTTTGGCACGCGTTACTGATTCCCTCTAGCTGAGCGTTTCCCCTCATTTACCTATCCATGAAAAAATCGATCCAATCATTGTTCGCCCTGTCGGCTTTTGCAGCTGCGGCGGTGATCGCCCAAGCGCAGCCGGCTCCCAAGATCCTCGTGGTCCAGATGGCCAAGCTGTACGACAGCCATTACAAAACCGAGGAGCAGAACGCCAAGCTCCACGGCGATGAGCAGAAAGCCCAGGAGGAACTTGACCGCCTCAACAAGGAGGGAAATTCCCTCGTTGAAAAATACAAGGAGCTCGCGGAGCAGGCCAACAATCCGGCCGTCACCGCCGAAGCCAAGACGAAGGCCCAGGCCGATGCCCAGCGCATGATGGCCGACATCCAGCGCAAGCAGACGGAAGTCCAGTCCTTCCAGCAGCAGACGCGCAACTCGCTCCAGCAGCGCATCAAGAATTTCCGCGACCTCATGATCGAGGAAATCAGCAAGATCGCGGTTGACGTCGCCAAGCGCAAGGGAGCCACGCTCCTGATCGACGGCTCAGGCCCGACGCTGATCGGTGTTTCGAACATCATCTATTCCGACCCGGGCTACGACATCACCGAGGAAGTGCTGAAGGAGATCAACAAGGACCGCCCGGCGGCCTCGACGACTCCCGCTGCGCCCGCAGCCGCGCCGGCCGCCGGCACGAGCTCGGATTCTGCGAAGATCACCCTCCCGGGTTCGAAGAAGCCGTAATCGGTTTCCCCGTTTTTTTCTCTCCACCCCGATTCCGCAAGGAGTCGGGGTTTTTTGTGAACTACCGCCGGCGGCCCGGCTGCTTCTTCGCCTTTCCGTTTTCGACCTTTCGGGAGCCGGCGGCTGCTTGCGCCACTTGAGGCGTTGCACCGACCGCAAATAATCCCACGCTCTCCGCCACCATGCAGGTTTCGTTCACGGTCGCAGAGATCTCGGATATCGTCCAACCCAAGGAAACGCGCGGAACCACCAGCGAGACCATCCGCGGCATCGCCTCCCTCGGCTCCGCGGAAGCCGGCGAGCTCACTTTCCTCGGCAACCCTAAATACCGCAGCGAAGTCGCCGGCACCCGCGCTTCGGTCGTCCTGCTGCCCCTGGGTTTCGACGGGCAGCCCCAGTCCAACCAGATCTTCCTGCTGGTGGAAAACCCCTCCGCCGCCCTCGCACGCATCTGCTCGCGCATCGAGCAATCCCTCTGGCCCCGGCCCGCGCCGGGCATTCACCCCAGCGCCCAGGTCGCCGCCGGCGCGAAAATCGCCCGCTCCGCCACTGTCGGGCCGCTCTGCGTGGTGGAAGCGGACGCCGTGATCGGCGAACACACGCACCTCCAGGCCCAAGTGTTTGTGGGGCGCGCCGCGGAAATTGGCGAAGGCTGCTGGTTGATGCCGGGCGTCACCCTCGCCGCGGAATGCATCCTCAAGGACCGCGTGCGCCTGCAACCGGGCGTGATCGTCGGGTCGGACGGATTTGGCTACGAATTCGTCGGCGGGCGGCACGAGAAGATCCCGCAGGTCGGGAATGTCGTGATCGAAAACGACGTCGAGATCGGCGCCAACACCACGCTCGATCGCGCCCGTTTCAGCCGCACCGTCGTCGGCGAGGGGAGCAAGATCGATAACCTTGTCCAAATCGCCCACAACGTGACCATCGGGAAGCACGTGATCATCTGCGCGCTGGTTGGGATCGCGGGCAGCGTGACCATCCGCGATTATGCCGTGTTGGGCGGTCAGGCCGGCATCGGCGGGCATGTCACGATCGGGCCCGGCGCCAAGATCGGCGGCCAGACCGCGGTCACCTTCAACGTCGAATCCAAGGCCTATATCAATGGCTCGCCGGGCATGCCGTACATGATCGGCCAGCGGCTCCAGGTGCTGTACCGGCGGTTGCCGGAACTGTTCAAGCGCGTCGACGAGATCGAGGCGATGGTGCGGAAAAGTTAGAAAAGACTTCCGCCCGCGACGCTTCGCCGCCAGCGTGCCGCGCATGGTTGAAACGCGGCTTAAAATCTTTTCCGGCAACTCCAACCGCGTCCTCGCGGAGGAAATCTGCGCCTCCATCGGCATGCCGTTGGGCGAGGCGACCGTCACCAGTTTCCCGGACGGCGAGTCGTTCGTGAAGATCAACGAAAACGTCCGCGGCCAGGATGTTTACATCATCCAGTCGACGTGCCCGCCGACGAACCATCACCTGATGGAACTGCTGATCATGATCGACGCCGCCCGTCGCGCGTCCGCCCAGCGCATTACCGCCGTCCTGCCGTTCTACGGTTACGCGCGGCAGGATCGCAAGGACCAGCCCCGCGTCCCGATCACCGCCAAGCTCGTGGCCAACCTCCTCGTCGCCGCGGGCGCCACGCGCATCCTCACGATGGACCTGCACAGCCAGCAGATCCAGGGGTTCTTCGACATCCCCGTTGACCATCTTTTCGCGTCGCCCGTTTTCTTCGAATACTTGAGCACGCAAAAGCGCGACCGCCCGCTGGTCGTCTGCTCGCCGGATGTCGGCGGCATGAAAATGGCGTCCGCCTACGCCGACACGATGGGTGCGGCCCTCGCGCTCGTGGCGAAGAAGCGCAAGAGCGCGACGACCGTCGAAGCGATGAACGTCGTGGGCGACGTCAGCGGCTGCGATGTCCTGCTCGTCGACGACATCACTGAGACCGCGGGGACCTTGACGGCCGCGGCAAAAATTCTCCGCGAACACGGTGCGGTGCGGATCACCGCGGCGGTGAGCCACTGCGTGCTAAACGAAGTCGCGATCGAGCGTCTGAAGTCCGGCTTGATCGACGAGTTGATCACGACGAACTCGACGCCGGTCGTTACGCACGGCCTGCCGATCAAGGTGCTGAGCATCGCCAAGCTGCTGGGCCAGGCGATCGTCCGGATCAACGGCAACGAGAGCGTGACGAGCCTCTTCCGGATCAAGGGCTTCTGACCCGCCCGCTCCGGCGGGAGCGCGCGGCGGCAAAGCGCGTTGGCGCGAGCCGACCCGATTTTCCCCCACGGAATTCGCGGACCAACGCGGATTCGGAAATTCAGTTTTCAGGAACGACGCCTTGAATCCGCGTTGACCGGCGAATTCCGCCGGGAAAATGAGGCTCCCTCAACGCTCAACCGCGCCTTCGCCAGAGGCCCGGTTCGTCCTCCCCGGAATTCGGATTTCTCGCGCCCCGTGGGTTGCGCGAGGAACAATTGCCGATACCGTTCGGTCCTAATTTATCCCCATGAAATTCAAGTTCTTCTCCAGCCTGCTCGCGATCCTCGCTTCGTTTCCGATGCTTTGTCTTGGCCTCCAAGCCAAGGAGGCCGTCAAGGCCGCGGTGGTCGTCAAGCAACCCGAGCTGCGGGTTGATTCCACGCCCGTCTCCGAGGCGAAGGCACCGATGATCGCCAGCTACGCCGATGTCGTCGAGCCGGTGCAGCGGGCGGTGGTTTCGGTCTACTCAAAGAAGATTGTCCGCGAGCGCTATGTCGCCAATCCACTCCTGCGCCAGTTTTTCGGCGACATGCCGGACCAGCAGCGGGAGCGCAAGGAAGAGGGGCTCGGCTCGGGCGTGATCATTTCTCCCGATGGCTATATCCTCACCAACAACCACGTCGTCGAGGGCGCCGACGAACTGAAGGTCAGTCTGACCGACGATCGGGAATTCATCGCGAAGGTCATCGGCACCGATCCGAAGACCGACATTGCCGTCATCAAGATCGAGGCAACGAGCCTGCCGACCGTGGTCCTCGCCGATAGCGACCTGCTGCGCGTGGGTGACGTCGTTTTCGCCGTCGGCAATCCGCTCGGCGTGGGCCAGACGGTGACGATGGGTATCGTGTCCGCGAAGGGGCGCAATCAGCTCGGCCTGCTCGACAGCGGCTATGAAAGCTTCATCCAGACCGACGCCGCCATCAACATGGGCAATTCCGGCGGTGCGCTCGTCGACGCCAAGGGCCGACTCATCGGCATCAACAGCGCGATCATTTCCACCACGCGCGGCAGCATCGGGCTCGGATTCGCGATCCCGATCAACCTCGCGTCGACCGTTCTGAAAAGCCTCATCGCGACCGGCACCGTCACGCGCGGCTACCTCGGCATTGCGGCCGACACCGTGTCGGCCGAAGACACGGAATCGCTCGGCCTGCCGCGCGGTGCGCACGGCGCGATGGTCACCGACGTCACGCCGGACTCGCCCGCTGGAAAAGCGAAAATCGAGCGCGGCGACGTGATCCTGGCCTACAACAACCGGCCCTTTGTCTCGTGGGAAGAACTGCGCCTTATGATCGCCGAAACACCTCCCGGCTCGAAGGTGAAACTCAAGATTTCCCGCAGCAGCACGGTGACGAACGTGGACGTCACGCTCGACACTTTGGACGAAAAGCCGAACGAGTTGATCCCGGGCGTCGACGTCTCGCCGCTCACCGACGAACTGCGCCTGCACATGCGCATTCCCGCGCGCGTCGATGGCTTGCTGATCAAGTCGGTCGACAAAGACTCGCCGTACGCCGAGGTCCTGGCGCCGGAATTCCTGATCGTCCAAATCGATCGCGAGTACGTCACGGACCTCGCGTCCGCGAAAGCCGCGCTCACGCCGGGTCGTCACTTGCTCTACGTCTACTATCGCGGCGCCTTCCGCGTCGCGCGCATTGACGTGAAGTAACGCCGCGCGCTCCGCCGAGACACTTAAAATTCCGACTCCGGATTCGCGTCCATTCGCGGTTAAAAAAACTTAACCGCCATCCGGTCGAAGACCGGCGCACCTCAGCTTCCCGGCTTCTGGACCGGGATCTTCGCCAGCCATTCCGGCACGGCGTCGGCGGGGTAGGTGGGGAAACTCAGTTCGAGCAGCGAGATTGCGGGTACTTCGAAGCGTGCGCTGCCGGCGCTGCGGTCGACCAGCATCGCGACCGCCACCGGGACTCCGCCCGCTTGCCGGACAATCTCCAGGCACTCGAGCACGCGCCCGCCGCGGGTCACGACATCCTCGACGATCAGTACCGGTTCGCCGGGCGAGAGCGTGAAACCGCGGCGCATGACGAGGACGTTGTTTTCCTTTTCCGCGAAAATGTAGCGGGCCTTCGCCTGCCGCGCGACTTCCTGGCCGATCACCAATCCACCCATCGCGGGGGCGAGCACCGTGGTGAATTTGAAGTCCTTCAGTCGCGCGACGAGCAGTTCCGCGAGGCGCTCGACGGCATCCATCCGCTGGCAGACCTGGGCACACTGGAAATAATGCCCGCTGTGCAGGCCGGACCGCAGCACGAAGTGACCTTCGAGCAGCGCGCGCGTGCGGGTGAAGATGCCGAGGATTTCAGATTGGTCAGTGGCCATTTGCCGACGCTGGGAGCTCCCGGGCAAAAAACAAAAACATTTTGCACGCCGTCGGGCCGCGTCATAAGGTGCCTGCGCCGTGCTGAACGAAACCGTCCCTTTGGAAGATGAGCTGGGCGATGTGCTGGAAAAAGCCATTCGCCAGACGGGCTTGTCTGAAGAGGAACTGTCGCAGCGCGCGGCGGTGCCATTGGTGAAGATTCGCGATGCGATCGACTACCGCTCCGATCTTTCGACCGCGGACCTCCGCCGCATCGCCACGGTGCTTTCACTGAACGAAGTCGGCTTGTGTGCGCTGGGTTGCGGGCAGTATCCGCTCCCCGAACCGCCGTCGCTGCCATTCTGCGTGCACGCGCTGCGCATGCCGCACGGCATCGGCGTGGCCAATGCCTATCTCGTGACGGACGGCGGATCGAATCGGGGACTGCTCTTCGACACCGGCCCGGACATCGCCGCCCTCAACACGGTGTGGCCGCGGACGGTGAACAAAGTCGACGCGGTGTTTGTCACGCACGTCGAGGCCGAGCACAGCGGCGGTCTCTGCGAAGTGGTCGAACGATTCGGCGTCGATCACGCCTATTGTCCAACCGGAGCCCGAGCGCCCTGCGGCCAGATCATGCCCGAGGGCATGCACCTGGAATTTGGGCCGTTTGAAGTGAAGGCTTTCAGCACGCCGGGACATTCCTCCGCGCATAATTGTTACCTCGTCAGCATGCCGTCGGTGGCGGGCGGCGGCACCCTGCTGATTTCCGGCGACCTGATCTTTGCGGGTTCCGTCGGCGGAGCGCATTATTGCCACCGTCAGCTCGCGACGCACTTGAAACGCATGCTGGAAGGCGTGCCGCCCCAGACCGTGATCGCTCCCGGCCACGGCCCGCTCACGACTGCGGCCAACGAGCTTCGCTACAATCCGTTCGTGGCTTGAGTCGGGCGCGGCCTCTGGTCGGCCCCTGGGAAATGCGCGTGGGGGACAACGCGCGCCGCCGGAATCGATCCCTTGGCAAATCTGGCGGCATCTGCATCGTAGCGTCCATGTTCGTCGACGAGTGCACTGTAAAACTAAAGGCTGGGGATGGCGGGCGCGGATGCGTCAGCTTTCGCCGGGAAAAATATGAGCCCTGGGGCGGGCCCAATGGCGGCGATGGCGGCCGCGGGGGTGACGTGATCCTCCTGGGAGACGTCAACACGAACAACCTCGTGGACTACAAGTACCAGCCGCACTGGAATGCCGAGCGGGGGGAGCATGGGCTGGGTTCGGACCAGCACGGCAAGGATGGCAAGCCCTGCATCATGCGGCTGCCGCTGGGGACCGTCGTCACCGACATCGCGACCGGCAAGGTCGTCGCCGAAGTGATCGAGGACGGGCTCCAGATCATCCTTTGCAAGGGCGGCAACGGCGGGTGGGGCAACACGCATTTCAAGTCCTCGACCAATCGCGCGCCCAAGCGCGCCAACCCGGGGCATGAAGGGGAACTGGGCGCGTACCGCCTCGTGCTGAAGAGCATCGCGGATGTCGGCCTCGTCGGGTTTCCGAACGCCGGCAAATCCTCGCTCACGAATGCGATCACCAAGGCGCGCCCGAAGACGGCGGCTTATCCCTTCACGACGCTGCATCCCCAGATCGGCGTGATCGAATACGGCGACGACGTGAAAGGACGCCGTCGCCTGCTGCTCGCGGATGTCCCCGGCCTGATCGAAGGCGCCAGCGAGGATCGCGGGCTCGGCCACCGTTTTCTCCGGCACATCGAGCGTTGCGCGGTGCTGCTCGTGTTGCTCGACATGGCCGGCACGGACGGCCGCGACCCGCGCGAGGATTACAAGGTCCTGCTCGGCGAGCTGAAGAAATACGACCCGGCCATGCTCGACAAACCGCGCATCGCGGTGGCCAACAAGCTCGACCTCCCGGAGTTCGCGGCGCAGCTCGTGAAGTTCAAGAAAAAGTACAAGACCACCGAGGTCATGGAGATTTCCTGCGCCACCGGGGCCGGACTGGAGCGTTTGAAAAAGGAACTGCTCAAGCGCGTCACCGCGCTGCGGAAAAAAGAAAAAGCATCGCCTCCCCCTGCGGCCTGATCCACGAATCCACGCCGCGCCATGCAACCGGAACACCGCCAACTCATGCTTCGCGCCAACCGGCTCCTCGGCGCGGGGCTGCTCGAGGCCAACCTGGTGCGGGAGGAAGATGTCACGAAGGCGAACGAGAGCCTGATGGCGATCGTCGACAACGACGCGCCGCGCCAGTCCACGCTGCTCGGCATCCTCGCCTATGACCTCAAGGTGATTCGCGAGGAGGACATCCTCCAATTCTGCGTCGACGAGGAAGGCCTGGGCCTGATCGACCTGCGCGGTTACGACGTGCACGACGACGTGAAGAAAACCATCGAGGTCGCGACGTGCTGGGCCACGTGGTCGGTGCCCTTCGATCACGACGAGGATTTCTATTTCGTCGCGACGGCCTATTACCTCAGCCCCGCGGTGCGGAGCTTCTGGGAAAAACAATTTGCCGGCCCGATCCTGTGGTTTGGCACGACGATTGAAGTCATCGCCGACTACCTCGAGAAACTGACGATCGAGCGCACCGCGCCCGCGCCGCTCCCGCCGCCCCTGCCGTCGGGGACACGTTCGCCCTTTGGCGCGCCCTCGTCGACGCGTTCCTCCATGGGCCGCACCGGCACGCCGCAACCGTTCGGAAAAAACGGCACGCCGACGCCTTTTGGGAAATCCGACACCGGCAGCCAGTTCCCGAAGCCGATCACGACTCCGCCGTTCGTGAAGCCCACCACGCCCTCGATTTTTCCCCGCCCCGACACGCGCTCGCCCTTTCCGCCGAAAACCCCGGCGAAGCAATAGCGCCCAAAGCGATCGGCTTTGAGCTTTCGGCGTCAAGGCGCCGCCACCTTCGATCCCCGCAGCATCGGCCCACCGCCCAGCTCACCGCTTCAACCAAATGCCCCTCGGAAAAGTTCAGACCCAAATCGTCGCGAAGCTCATGGAGATGGGCCGCCTTTCCGGCCGCCAGCGCGACGTGATCGCGGCGGTCACGGCGGATCTGAACGGCGACGCGCTCGACCGCCTGCTCCAGGAGGAATACCGCGTCACGCCGCTGCAGATCCTCGTGGCGAAAGGGCGCGCGCTGGGACTCGCCCCTTACAATATTGTCCGGTACCGCGTGACGCCGGCAACCTTCGAGCGGGTGCCGCGGGAATTCTGCGAGGAGAACCAGGTCATCCCGGTCGGCACCGTCGGCGATATGCTGCTCGTGGTCTTTGCGAATCCGTTTGAGGTCACTGTCCCCGCGAAAATCCACGAGATGACGGGCCTGCGCGTGGTGCGGATGCTCGGACGCGAGAAGGACATTCGCGACAAGTTCAACCAGGGGCAGGACAACCGCTCGACGGGATTCGACGATGTCGTCCAGCAGATCGGGGCCGAGTTCGGCACGACCCTCCTCGCGGGCGACGAGGAGTTGGTCGACGAGGAATCGGGGCCGATCATCCAGCTCGCGAACCGCATCATCGAGGATGCCTATTTCGCCGGCGCGAGCGACATCCACATCGAGCCCCAGGAAAACGAAATCATTGTCCGGTACCGCATCGACGGCCTGTGCCAGGAGAAGCTGCGCATGCCCGCCAAGGTCGCGCCCGCGCTCGTGGCCCGCATCAAGATCATGTGCAACCTCGACATCGCCGAGCGGCGGTTGCCGCAGGACGGGCGCATCATTTTCAAGCAGTTCACCAAGAAATCGCTCGACCTCGACTTGCGCGTTTCCACCGCCCCGTTGAACCACGGCGAAGGCATGGTGATGCGTATCCTCGACAAGCAGAAAGCGACGCTGCCGCTCCCGGCCCTCGGCTTTTCCGACGAGGCGCTCGCGCGTTACCGCGAGGTCATCCGCCAGCCCTACGGCATGATCCTCCATTGCGGCCCGACCGGTTCCGGGAAGTCGATGACGCTCTACTCGGCGTTGAATGAAATCAATTCCCCCGAACTCGTGATCCGCACCGCCGAGGACCCGATCGAGTACACGCTGATGGGCATTAACCAGATGCAGATGCACCGCCAGATCGGGCTCACGTTTGCGACGGCCCTGCGGTCCTTTCTCCGGCAGGACCCCGACATCATCCTGGTGGGTGAGATCCGCGACAAGGAAACGGCGGACGTGGCGGTCGAAGCCGCCCTCACCGGTCACTTGCTGATGAGCACGCTGCACACGAACGACGCGCCGAGCACGATCGCGCGTCTCGCGGACATGGGGGTGGAGCCTTTCATGATTTCGTCGTCGCTGCTCTGCGTGTGTTCGCAGCGACTCATGCGCCGGGTCTGCAAGACCTGCCGCGTGAGCTACCAGCCCCAGGGCCGCGAAAAGGAGATTCTGGAAAAAGCGATCGGGTGGAACGGCACCATTTACCGCCACAGCCCGCGCGGTTGTTCGAAATGCGGCGGCAGCGGTTACAAGGGCCGCGTGGGCATCCACGAACTCATGATTTCAAACGACGAGCTGGTCGAAGGCATCAACAACGAG
The DNA here is from genome assembly GCA_028293545.1 of Verrucomicrobiota bacterium. Taxonomy (GTDB): domain Bacteria; phylum Verrucomicrobiota; class Verrucomicrobiia; order Opitutales; family Opitutaceae; genus Opi-474. Next base: position 15,943 of record JAQGOP010000040.1, read on the forward strand.
ATTGAAACCGCCGAGCTGAAGCGCATCGCGATGCGCTCCGGGATGAAGACGCTGCACCAGGACAGCCTGCTGAAGGTCAGGGACGGTATTTCCACCCTCGAGGAGGCCATCGCCACCGTGCCCCCGGATGTTTGAGCAACCGAATCCCGAACTTTTCATTCGTGTCCATTCGTGGTTAAAAAACGTCCGTGATTGGTGCTTTCCCGTACCGCTTCAACCCATTCCTGAACCTGCCTCCCATGCGTCGCCTGCCGTTAGCTGTCCTCGCCCTTGCCGTTTTTTTCGCCGCCGGCTGCGGCCCGAAAGCCGTGACCCCACTGCAGCGCAAGCAGGCCGCGACCCTTGCCAGCGAAGCGAATTTCGCGACGACCGTGCGCGATTACCCGCGGGCCGAGGGACTTTACGCGCAGGCCGCGGAAATCGCCCCGGACATGCCGGAGTACTGGCTTCTGCTCGGCACGGTGCGGCGCAAGATGGATAATCGCGATGGCGCCAGGACCGCGTTCGAGCGGGCGCTGAAGGTCAGCCGCGCCGCCTACAAGCAGGATCCCACCAAGACCACGCTGCTTCTGCAGCAGGCCTATCTTTACGCCCTCATGGGAAAACCCGACGACGCCCGCGAGACCGTCGAGAAGGCGCGCAAGGAGCATCCCGAAGATCGCACCATCCGCACTTTTGTCGAAGGCAAGGAACTCGATCGCCTGCTCGCCGACCCGGCGTTCAAGGACGCTGCGCTTTAGCTCGCCGCCGCGGCCGAGGCGGTGACAGGGGTGAGCGATCGCCGCGGCCGGAATTTGTCTCGATGCCAAACCTCTGGTTGGAATTCCTCGCCGTGGCCGTCGCCCATTTTCTCGCGGTTGCGAGCCCGGGGCCCGACTTCGCGATCGTGCTGCGGCAAAGCCTCTCGTTCGGACGTCGCACCGCCGTCTGGACCGCGATCGGAATCGGGACGGGCATCCTGCTCCATGTCACCTATTCGTTGTTTGGGCTCGGACTGTTGATCCGGAGCTCCCCGCTTTGCTTCAACATCCTGAAATACGCGGGCGCCGCTTATATCGCGTGGCTGGGGATCCAGGCGTTGCGCGCGAAACCGCCGGCGACGACTGAAGCGTCGAATACTCCTGCGAGCGCGGGCGCGCCGGGCGCGGGGGCGGCATTTCTCACGGGTTTCCTGACCAACGCGCTCAACCCGAAGGTCACGTTGTTTTTCATTTCGCTCTTCGTGATCATCGTGAACCCGTTGACGCCCAAATGGGTCCAGGCGGGATACGGGCTGTGGATGTCGCTGGCGACGATGGCATGGTTTTCCCTGGTGGCGGTGGTCTTCACCCGCGAAGGGGTGCGCCGGCGTTTCCTGCGATCCGGCCCCTGGATCGACCGCGTGCTGGGGGTGGTCTTCCTCGCGTTCGCCGCGGGACTCGTGCTCTCGTCGCTGACGTAGGGCGCGCCTTGTCATACTTGCGGCGCCCGAAAATTTGTCCAACGGTCCCACCATGACTCCGTTGCTGACCCCGCAGCAGGTCCGTTTTTTTCACGACGAAGGCTACCTCATTGTCCCGGATGTATTTCCGCCCGCGGAACTGGAGCCACTCCGCCAGGCGATCCATGGCGAGATCAACCGGCTCGCGCGCGAATTCCAGGCCGACGGGAAACTTTCCGGCCTGCACGCCGAACTGGGCTTCGACCGGCAGGTCGCGGCCATCCACCGCGATTCCCCCGGGTGCGGCGAAGCGATCGTGCGGCACATCATCGGCCTGCGCGGCGGTGGATTTTATTCGCCGGAGATGTTCGACCTCATCATGCAGCCCGCGTTGCTCGCGCTGATCGGGGCGCTGGTGGGATCGGACGAGGTTGTGGCTTCACCGTACCGGATTCGCCCGAAGCTCCCGAATTTTGGCGGCGGGGTCGTCCCATGGCACCAGGACAGCGGCTACCTCGCGGGGCATTGCGACACGCACCTGATCATCACGTGCTGGGTGCCGTTCGTCGATGCGTCCGCGGAAAACGGCTGCATGGAAATCCTCCCGCGCGCGCATCGCGGCAAAGTCGCGCCGCATCACACCGGGGGGAACGCGGATTTCCTGGTGATCAAGGACGAGGACCTCCCCGGCGACCCGCGCGCCGCGATCACGGCGGCGTGCCCGCGCGGTGGCGCGGTGTTCATGACGAATCGGACTCCCCATTGCTCGACGCCCAATTATTCCGACCACATCCGCTGGAGCGTCGACCTCCGGTATAAAGCTGCGGACGTTCCGAATAATGTCGGCATCGAACCCGCAGGGTTCGATGCGGAGGGAAAAGCGGACGCGGCGTTTTATGAAAACGTGAACGTCGCGTGCTATCCGCCCGAGGCCGATTTCGTGGTTCACAGCCGTGTCCATCCCGAGCGCGTGGTCGATTACGCGGAATACGTCCGGATGCGTGAAGTCTACGCGCGCACCCAACCCCGCTTCGCCGAAGTACGCGCCTGGCCCCCGCTCGAAAAGTAGCGCAGGCGGCCGGCCTGCTCCGGAAGTAGCGAGTAGTGAGTAGCGGGTAGCGAGTAGACGGACCCTCCCACGCCTGAGGAGTGCTTGGGCATGCTCGCTACTCGCTACCCGCTACTCGCTACTCGCTACTTCAGCCTGAGCAGGCGGGCCGCCTGCGCTACTTTCGCGGGATGGTCAGCCCGGGGAAATGCACCTTCGCGCATTTCGGGCACAGGCCGTGGGAGAAGTCGGAGCCGGTGCGCGTGCCGACGTATTCCTCGACGCGGCTCCAGAAACCTTTGTCGTCCCTGATGTCCTTGCAGTACGAGCAGATCGGGATCAGCTCGCCGAGCGTGCGGATATCCAGCAACGCCCTGGCAAGGTCGGCCGCCGATCGGCGCAGCTCGAGCTCGGTCATCACCGTGCGTGAGAGCCGGACGAGCGCGCCGGTTTCCTCCGGCGTCAATTTCCGCGGCTTGCTATCGATGACGCACAGGGCGCCGAGCTTGAAATTGTCGGGCGTGACCAGCGGCGCCCCGGCGTAAAAACGCACGTGCGGATTGCCGGTGACCGCGGGATTGTCGCGAAACCGTTCGTCCAGGCCGGCATCCTCCACGACCATCACTTCATTCGCCAGGATCGTGTGCGCGCAGAAAGCGTCGTCGCGGGTCGATTGTTCGACCTCGATGCCGATCTTGCCCCGGATCAGCTGGCGATCGTGGCTGATCAACGTGATCGCGGCGATCGGGCTCCGGCAAATAAAGGCCGCGAGTTTAGCCAGGTCATCGAGGCTGCGGTCGGCGCCCGATTCCATGACGTGATAACGATCCAATGCCGCCTGTCGGCCGGGTTCGTCGGTGGGCAAGGGTGCGCGCATCGACTAGTGAATGGACAGGGAAGGTGATTGTTCAACTCGGTTTTCCGTTCCAGCGGCCGCGAGCAGCATGGCGCTGAGCTCCACGACGGCGCGACTCATCTGGCCGAACATCCACTGGTCACGCCGCGTGGTCGCATCGTTGGCGAAGCCGACGAGGGGACCTTGGAAATTTTCCAATGCGGCGAGCAGCGGCGCGAGCTCCCCGGGGTTGGACTCTTTCGACTCCATGCGTCGCGCCAATGCTTCCAGCGCGGCGGTCGCGAGCTCGTGGAACCGCGCGGCCTCGGGATGCTTGAGCGGGGTGCCGGGCGTGAGATGCAGCGCCATCGTGGTCAGGGCGCGCGCGAGGCGCTGGTTGCCGTTCGCGATCGCCGCGGCGGGCGCGAGCGCCGCCTGCTGGTGTTTCGGATCGCCGGCCATGCGCTGAAGCGAAGCGAAGACCTCGGCGTTCGCGCTCTCCGTCTGCCGTTTCGCCGCGACGAGCTCCGCATCGTAGGAACCTCCGCTCGCCAGCCGCGCCTGGAGCAGGTCGAGATAAACCCGGCTGGCCCGCAGCGCCTTCGCGAGGATGGGCGGAAACCGCTGCCACTCCCAAACCGGCCAGAACAGCAGCGCCGCCAGCATGGCCATGATGCCGCCGGCCGCGGTCGCGAGCAGCCGCTCGATCGTGAAGTGAATCGTGACGCGGCTCGAGGCTTCCGTCAGCAGGACGATCATCAGCGTGATGAAGAACACCGCGATCGCGTAGTTTTTCCGGAGGTAATACGAGAACGCGAAAATCGTCGCCGCAATCGCGACCAGCAAAACCACCGCGGGCAATTTCAGCCACAGCAGCAGGCTCGCGAGCGTGCCGCCGACCAGCGTGCCGATCAATCGCTGCGCCGCGCGCAGGCGCGTGGAGCCGTAGTCGGGCTGGAGGACGACCACGATCGTCAGCGGCAGCCAATAACCCCGGTCGATTTTAAAATACTCAAAAATCCCGACGCCGATCATCAGCAGCACGCCGAGCCGGCCCGTGAACCGAACCAGGGCGGGATCGAAACGTCGGCTGAAGTTTAGCGTCGAGGCGAGGGGACGAAGCGTCCACGCATCCAGGTCAAACAACTCGAGGGAAAAGGCCCCGCGCTCGGCGGCGCGATCCAGCGTCGAGCGCAGCTGCTGCATCAGGACCGGGATCTGTTCGGAGAGCTGGCGCAGGAGGTCGATCAACTCGGTGCCCGCGGGGGAAGACTCGGCGAGCACCTGGATGCGCGCCTGAAGCACGTGGATGAGGTTGGCCAGGCGTTGGAGACGGACTTCTGCGGTCGCGAGTTGAGAGGGCTGGCGGCCCACCAGCACCAGCGCCACGGTGCGCGTGGTGTTTTTCAACGAGGTCAGCACCGGCTGCACCGTCGACGCGATGCGCGAGAAATCGGGGCGATCCTTCAGGGTGTCGAGCGCGCCATAAAAAACGGTGAACCGCGTCGCGAGTCGCGCGGCCGTGAGGTTGAGGCCTTCGAGGCGCTCGCGAAGTTGCGAGGGCGAAGCCGCCGCGAGCGACGAGGTCGTGCGGTCGAGGCTGATGCGCACGGTCGCTTCGCGATCGGTCACTTCCTGGTGGCGCGCGTCCGGGGCGCGTGCGTCGTCCAGCGCCATCGCGTCAAACAAATCGCCGAGCGCCAGCCAGGTGTCGGCCGCCGCCTGCCGCAGCGGGTGTTCCGGCCGGAAGGGCCAGAGCGACGCCTGCAACGCGACGGCCCAGAGCCCGCCGCCCAGCGTATAGAGGACGGCCGGCGCGGCGGCCGACACCGGCGTCGCGAGCGCGATCAAAAACAGCAGCGCGGAAGCGGCCGCCATTGAAGGCCCGTAGTCGGAGCTGAGGTGCCGCCAAAGCCCCATGGTCAACGCGATCAGTGCCGTGGCCAGCACCGCGCCCGCGGGGCTGCCGGCGGCGACGCAGCCGAGCCAGGTCGAACCCGCGAGCACGAGGGCCTTGGTGAGCAGAAGACTTACGCGCATGCGGTAGGCGCCGCGCACGTCCACGAGCGCGACGTTCTGCGCGGCGATCGCGGCGAAGATCACGGGGCCGGCCAGCAGCTGCCAATGCGCGAGCACCATCGGCGCCATGAACGCGGCCGTGGTCCGCGTCGCCCGGCGCAAGTCGGGCAGGAGGGATTCGCGCTCCGCGAATTCCCCGACGCCGGCGAAAAGTCCCGATGCTCTCATTGGTTTCGGATGCGGATTCCGGCGGGCGAACCGCGCCTCCGCAACGGAATAGCCGCAGGTCGTCAGCTTTTCCCGGGATCGTTTCCCAGCCAGCTGCCTACTCGCGGCCCGAGGTGAAATCCTTGCCCCCTGCAACCCTTTCAACGCCCTCCATCCAAGCCTACTGAGGTCGGGGCGACGCTTCGGCTCGGGGTTGATCGAGATGACGGCGGACGGCGGCCGCGAGTTCCTCCGCCGAATACGGTTTTTTCAAGAACGCCCGATTGGCGTCGAGGCAGAGACCGGGCGCCACGACATCACTGCTGTATCCGCTCGTATAGATCACTTTCAGGCCCGGTTTTAAAGCGATCAGCCGCTGGGCCAGTTCGCCGCCGGACAGGCCGACGGGGAGAATGACGTCGGTGATGAGAAGGTCGAAATCACCGCGCGAATCCTCCCAGAGGTGAAGGGCTGCGGTCGCGTTCGCCGCTTCAAGGACGCGATACCCGAATCGTTCCAACACCTCGCGCGCCAGCGCACGGACAAAGGCATCGTCCTCGAGGAGCAGGATGGATTCGCCGTTACCGGCCTTCGCGGGGACGGGTTTGGATTTGCCCTTCGCGGCCGCTCCGACCACGGCGGGAAAAAACACCCGGAAGGTCGTGCCGATGTTGATCTCGCTGTGGACTTCGATCCACCCGTGGTGCTCGGCGACGATGCGAAACACCGTGGCCAACCCCAAACCCGTTCCGCGACCGCTTTCCTTGGTGGTGAAAAACGGTTCAAAGATTCGCGAGAGATTTTCACCCGTGATGCCGTGGCCCGAATCCACCACGCAAAGTCGGACGAACCGGCCGGGTTTCACGCCCGGGTGAACCGCCACGCGGTCGGCACCCGCGTCAACCTGGTCGAGGCTCACCACCAGCCGGCCGCCGCCCGGCATCGCGTCCCGCGCGTTGATGACCAGGTTCATCACGACTTGCTCAACCATCGCCGGATCGGCGTGCATGCCGGGAAGGCCGGGGGCGAACTGCGATTCGAGCGCGATGTTTTCGGGGACGATCCGGCGGAGGAGGTTCGCGGTGTCGCCAATGACCTTGGCCGGATCGATATCCCGCGCCTGCTTTATGTCCCGGTGACTGAAAGCCAACAACTGCCGCGTGAGGCTAGCGGCGCGTTCGGCGGCGCCCATGATCATCTGCATGCCGCGGTTAATCCGGGCCGGCATGACCGGATCGCTGAGGAGCAGCGAGGCCTGCATCTGGATTACCGCGAGGACATTGTTGAAGTCATGCGCAATTCCGCCGGCGAATTGGCCCACCGCCTCCATTTTTTGGGCCTGCCGGACTTCCTTTTCCAGTTGGCGCCGCGCCGTGATGTCTTCCGCGACTCCCGCGACGCGATAGGTCTTGCCGCCCGCATCCTTGATGGGAAACGACCGATCGTTGATCCAGCGGACGGAACCATCGGGACGCACGACCCGGTATTCGACATCGCCTCCACCCAACCCCTGCTGCGCCACGAATGCCACGACCCGGGCGCGATCCTCCGGGCAAATGTTCTCCAGCCAGGAATTCGGCGAGGAATATAACTGCTCGCACGGCCGCCCCCAGATTTTCGCATAGGCGGGACTGACATAGATGATCCGCCGCGGATCAATTTCAGCCAGCCAGAATACCTCCTCGATGCTCTCGGTGACCTGGCGGAAGCGCTCTTCGCTTTCGCGCAAGGCGGCGAGGGCGTGCGAGCGTTCCGCAATTTGCGCGGTTTCCTCGACGGCGCGCCGAACCGTCGCGGAGAGCCGATCAAGCCGCGACTTGAGCACATAGTCCTTGGCCCCCGTATTCATGCTCTCGACGGCGCGGTCTTCGCCGATGGTGCCGGACACAAACACAAACGGCACTTCCGGCCGGTTCTGTTTTGCGATCGCGAGCGCGGTGATCCCGTCGAAACCGGGCAATGAAAAATCGGACAGGATCAGGTCCAGCTTCGCCTCAGCCAGGGCGCGGCGAAATTCGGCTTCGTTGGTTGCGGCGTAGAATTCGCACCGCAGGCCGTCGGTCGCCAGCTGGTTGGCGATCAGCTCGCGGTCAGCCGCGTCATCTTCGAGGTGCAGGATACGCAGCGCGCAATCGAGTGGGTTATTCGGCACGAACAAATTCCAGGGTTCCGCCCCTCCGGCAATTCACGCGCGGACTTCAGGATTCCGCCCGCGAATACCGAATAAAGGGTACGGGCAGCATACAGGAGCACACTGCGACGCGCCATCATACCTAGGTTTTATAGACGCGCGACGTCGGCGGGCGAAAACGACCGCATGCAGCCCGGAGAGAGTGTTCTTAAGGTGAGGAGAAGGAGCGGGGGAATTTCTACCCGACTTTTTCGGCGATGCGCACCAAGTCCGGGACGGAGGCGACGCCCATCTTCTTCATGATGCGACCGCGCTGGATCTTTACCGTGATTTCGGCGGTGCCCAACTGCCCGGCGATTTGCTTGTTCAACATTCCGCGAACAACGAGCGCCATGACTTCGCGTTCGCGCGGAGTCAGCGAAAGATAGCGAGCGCGCGCATCGGCCCCTTCGTGCCGGCGAATGATTGCCCTGCGGTCCAGCTCGATCGCCTGGTGCACGGCAGCGAGCAGGTCCTCGGCCTGAAAAGGCTTCGTCAGGAAGTCGATCGCGCCTCCCTTCATCGCGCGGACGCTCATCGGGATGTCGCCATGCCCGGTGACGAAAATGATCGGCGGATGTTCCTCGGTTTGCGTGAGCTCGCTCTGCAACTCCAGCCCGCTTTGTCCCGGAAGGCGGATATCGAGCACGAGGCACGCCGGCACCGGCACCTTCGGCCGCGGACGCTCCTGGAACTCCCGCCCCGAGGAAAACGTTTCGACCTTGAGGCCGGCCGATCGTATCAGGCTGCTCAGTCCTTCGCGCACTGCGGGGTCGTCATCGACGACGAACACGATTGCGCCATCAGCTTTGGGAAATGAGGTCATGGGCGGCTGCGGCCGTCGATCGGCAGCGTGAAGTTGAATTTGGCGCCGCGTTTTGCCGGCTCCGCCCAAATCCGGCCGCCATGCGCCTCGACAATCGAGCGGCTGATCGAGAGGCCCATCCCCAGTCCGTGGGATTTGGTGGAGTAAAATGCCTCGAAGAGGCGCTCCGGCAGCTCTGGGCCAATCCCGGGGCCGGAATCTTCAATCGAAAGCTGCAGAATCTTGGTCGATTTCATTTTGACGCGCACGATCACCTGGCGGGTTCCACCTGCGATTTCGCTGACCGCGTCGAACGAGTTCATCAGCAGGTTCAACAAGACCTGCTGGACCTGCACGCGATCCCCGAGGACGACGGGAAGGTCCGGCGCAATGCGGGCCTGCACGTCGACGTGGCGGCGCCGCGTCTCATCCTGAACCAGGGTGAACGTTTCCCTGATGAGTTCTTCGACTTTGAACCCGGCCTTGGCCGGTTCCCCTTTCTTCAAGAAGGAGCGCGTGCGGGTCACGACGTCGCCCGCCCGGTGGCCGTCCCGAACAATCCGCTGCAATGACTGGCTTGCTTCGCCGATATTCGGCGGCCCGGCCTCGAGCCAGCGCAGAGCGGCCTCGGCATTGGAAATCACTCCCGTCAGCGGTTGATTGAGCTCGTGGGCCAGCGACGCGGCGAGCGCGCCCACCAGGTTCACTCGCGCGACGCGCGCCAGCTCGGCCTGGCTTTGCCGTAAGGCTTCCTCGGCGGCTTTGAGATCCGTGATGTCCCGCGCCACGCCCAACACACTGGTTACGGCGCCGGTCAGGTCGAATTCCGGTTCCATCCGCACACTGAAGGCCCTCCGTCCCGACACATTCGGCCACGTCAGTTCAAACTCGCGCGGCTTTCCACTCTCCAGGACCGACCTGATGGCTCCTTGAATCATCTCTATTTCCTCCGGTGTCGCCAAGAGCTTGCCATCATTTCGGAGAAACCCTGCCACGTGCCCGAGCGTGGCTTGAAACGAGGCTTTGGCTGCGGGGTTGACGAAAATGCGCCGGAGTTCCCGGTCGTAGCGGATGATTTGGTCGGGGGTATTTTCCACCACGGTCCGAAACTCCTGCTCAACGGCATGGAGCAGAGCGTCGGCTCTTTTGAGATCAACGATCCCTTCTTTTATTTTCGCGTCGGCCGCCGCGAGGTTCTGCGTTGTCTCGTGCAGGCGTTGTTCGAGTGCCGCCTTCTCCGCGAGAAGGGCGGCCTTGGCTTGCTTGACCTCGGGCGTTTCGGGGGCCTTCCGATGGTTTTTGCGCCTCGTCTTGCGTAAAGGTTCTTCACTCATGGCTCATCCAGTGAGGGGCAGGTTAGGTAAAATCGGTTTATGAGCTTCGTGGGCGATCCAGGGTGGCGGTCGGGCGATTGCCGCCCGGGGCGTGCTGCTGCCCATCATGAACATCGCGTTGTTCCGCGAGGTAGGCGTAAAGGGCGGAGAAATCCGCGTCGCCGCGCCCGGCCCGAATTGCGAGGCGATAGATTTCCTTCGCGGCGTTCGTCACCGGCATCGCCACGCCGGTGTGGTACGCGCTCGTCGTCGCGAGGTGCAGATCCTTCTGCAGCCAACGCAGCGGGAAATCGGCCGGCTCGTAATTTCCCTTTTCGATTCGTTCGCGTTTGAGTTTGAGAAACGGAGCGGCGGCGGCTCCGCCGATCAATGCCTCCAGCAGCACCTCGCGCGAAAGGCCGAGGGACTCCCCCAGGACCAACGCTTCGGCAAAGGCGGCCATCCCGGTTCCGAGCAATTGGTTCATCACGATCTTGAGCGAAGTTCCGGCGCCGGTTCCTCCGCAATGCACCACCTGGCTTCCCATGCATTCCAGCAAAGGCCGGCAGGCTTTCAGGTCGGCCGCCGCGCCACCCACCCAAAAAACCAGGGTGCCCAGCGCCGCCGGGCTCCGGGAGCCCGAGACGGGGGCGTCGAGAAAACGAATGCCCCGGACCTTCGCTTCTTCCGCCATGCTTCTCGAGAACGTCGGCGCGACCGTGCTGCAGTCCACCCACAGTCGGCCCGGCGCCAATTTTGACAGGAATCCGTCCTCGCTGAGCGCGGCGTTCACGACGGATTGGGTGGGAGCCAGCATGGTGAAGATGATCTCGACCTGCGTGGCCAAGGCCGCGGGTGAGTCAGCCCAAGTGGCTCCGCCGGAAAGCAACGCGTCCGCCTTTTCGCGGGTGCGATTGTGGACAACCAGCGCATGCCCGTGTCGTTGCAGGTTTGCCGCCATGCGGCTGCCCATGATCCCTAGACCGATAAATCCAATTTTCATTTTAGTCCTGGTTGCCGGCTTCAACTGAGAGCTCGGCGAGAGTTTCAATTTCCCTGATTTCGGTGCGGGTGAGATTGATCCCCGCGCCATCGATTATCCCGGTCGCCTGTTCCGGGTTGCGCGCGCCGACAATCGCCGCGGTGACCGCGGGGTGGAGCAAGGTCCAGGCGACCGCGACGGCACCCGCAGAACAGCCGTGACGCATGCCGACCACCCGCAATTGCTCCGCGAGCGCGAGGTGCGCCGAGAGTTTCGGCTCGTTGAAATCGGGATCGTGCTTGCGCCAGTCGTCCTCGGGCAGGCTAAGGATGCGTTCCCGGTTCATGGCGCCCGTCAGCAATCCCGAGGCCATGGGCGAATAGACAATCGCACCGATTCCTTCTCCACGGCAAAAGGGCAGTATCTCCGGCTCGATTTCGGTATGCACGAGCGAGTATCGCGGCTGCAATGAAGTGATCGGTGCGATGGCCTGCGCGCGCCGCATTTGCGCCACGTCGAAATTCGACACGCCGATCCAGCGCGCTTTGCCCTCGAATTGGAGCTGCGCCATCGTGGTCCACGCTTCCTCGAGGGTCTGCATGTTCTCGACGGGCCAATGGATCTGGTAGAGGTCGATCGTTTCCACCTTCAGGCGTCGCAGGCTGTCCTCGCATTCCAAGCGGATGGACGCGGCGTCCAACGCGCGATGGGTTCGACCCTGTTCGTCCCAGCGGAGGCCGCATTTGGTGAAGACATAAGGCCGCGGGCCTTTCCACGCCGCGAGCGCCCGGGCCACGATCTCTTCCGAGTGGCCCATGCCGTAGACGGCGGCGGTATCGATCCAGTTCACGCCCAATTCGAGCGCGCGGTGAATCGCGGCGACTGACTGGTCATCGCTTTGCTTCCCCCAGCCGAATTGCCAGCCGGCGCCGCCGATCGCCCAAGAGCCAAAGCCCACAGGGGTGAGGGACAGGTCGGAATTTCCCAATCGTTTCGTTTTCATGCGTTCCAGACTTTTTGTTTTCATAGAAAGTTTTTTTATTCGGCTGCGAGGCTGTCGACCGGCCCGGCCAGCCGGACCTTGATGCCGTTCACAAGTGAATCACTGGGGTTGAGCACGACCCGGTCGGCCGCCGTGACCCCGCCAAGAATTTCAATGCTTTGCCCGAAATCGCGGCCCACCTGGACCGAACGCAATTCGACCGACTGGTCGGGGCGAACCACGGCGACCTGCAAGCCTTGCGCCCGAAAGAGCAGGGTGTTGGAGGGCAGGGTCAGGGACGGATCGGTTTTATTATCCTTCAAGCTGACCTCGCCGAAACTGTACGGGAGAATCTGGTGCTGCGAATTGTCCACCTCGAGTTGCGCCAGCAGCGTCCGGGAAAGGGTGGAGATGGCTTCCGAAGTCGTGGTGACCTTGGCCGTGAACGTCTGTCCCGGGTTGGCCCGGGTCGTCAGCGTGCCGGTCTGGCCGGCCGCAATGCCGAGTGCGTAGGGTTCCGGCACCCGCACGTAGACCCGAAGCTTGTCGGCTTGGGCGATGTGGAATAACTCGTGGCCGCCGCTGCCCGCGACGACGAGATCGCCGACATCAACCGCGCGCTGGGAAATTGTCCCGGCAAAAGGAGCGACTACGCGCCGAAACCCCACCAGCTCCTGCAATCGCCGTACATTCGCGCGTTCGGCATCCAGGCTCGCGACCGCCGCCTCGCGGGCTGCCGCCTTGTCGGCAGCCTCCTGCTGGGCGACCGTGCCGCTTTTCAACAACTGCTGCCACCGCGCGTCGGTGGTTTCGGCGAGATGAAGATTGGCCCGGGCGAGATTGAGCTGAGCCTGGGCCTGCACGAGCTGCTGGTCCAGGTCCGGCGTCTCGATTTCCGCGAGCAGTTGCCCGGCCTGAACGTGCGCCCCGATATCGACGACCCAGCTCTTGAGATAACCGTTGGCGCGGGCGTAGATCGCCGCTTCCTGCCAAGGCCGGATCTCAGCAGCGAGGACGAGCCCGGCCTCCGATTTCCCCGGCGCGGGCGAGGTGATTGAAACCGTCGGGGTCGCCAGTTCGTTCATGTCAGCGACCGCCGCCCGGCTCTGCTGCCAGCGCGGAATGAAACCGAGGAGGAGACCGCCGCCGATGACGGAGGCGAGCAATGTTCCGCCCATCAACCGACGCGCCCGAGGTATTGGCGCCGCTTGCCCGGTGGCGTTTTCACCGATCGGCCGAGTCGCCGTCGAGAGCGGGGCTCCGGCGGGCGAGGGAGATTCGGTTGGGACGTTTTGCTGAGGATCAAAGGTGTTCATGACGTGAATTCTTATGTGTGCGCTGAAGCCGGAATGGCCGGTGGCGTCGGCGTCGCTCGCTCGGAGTCGCGGTGGTTTGGCGCAAGGGCCGTGCGATGCAGGACGCTGAAAACCACGGGGACGAAGAACAGGGTGGCGACGGTGGCGACGATCAGGCCGCCGATCACCGCCCGGCCCAGGGGCGCGTTCTGCTCGCCGCCTTCACCCAATCCGAGGGCCATCGGCACCATCCCGATGATCATGGCGAGCGCCGTCATGAGCACGGGACGCAGGCGCCCGGTGCCGGCTTCCCATGCGGCCTGCAACGGCGTCATGCCTTCCTCGAGGTGATTGCGCGCAAAGGTGACGACGAGCACGGAGTTGGCCGTCGCGACGCCCAGGCACATGATCGCACCCATCATGGCCGGGACGCTCAAGGTGGTCGCGGTGACAAACAATCCCCACACCCCGCCCGCGAGCGCGCCGGTCAGTGCGGAAAGGATGATGAACGGGTCCAGCCAGCTTTGAAAATTGACGACCAGCAGGAGGTAAATGAGCGCGATCGCCATCACCAGGCCGACGCTCAAGCCGAGGAAGCTGGTGCGCATGGTTTCCGCCTGCCCGCGCAGCATGAGGGAGCTCCCTCGCGGCAAGGTCTTCTGGGCTTCCGCCAGGATCGGTTTGATGTCCTTGAGCACGCCGCCGAGATCCCGGTTGCCGATCCCCCCGAAGATATCGACGACGGGCGCCAGGTTGTAATGCGAATAGATCGGCTGGCTGCTGGTGCGCTTAAAGGACGCCACGTTGGCGAGCAATTGCTCGTTGCCGGTGCCAGGTGCACCCGCACTCACGGGAATTGAATTCAGATCGGACAGCGACGTCAGCCGATACTCCGGAACGCGGGTGTTGACCGTGTATTGGACGCCCACCCGTGAATCGAGCCAGTAGGTCGGCTGGACCTGGCTGCTGCCATTCAGGTTGAGCAGAACCGCACCGGCGATATCCCGCTCGGAAAGGCCGAGTTCGGACGCCTTGGTCCGGTCGATCTCAAACGCGAATCGCGGCAGGTCGGCGGGCTCCTGCACGCGCACGTCCACCGCTCCGCGCACATGGCGGATCTTGTCGGCAATCGCGGCAGCGACCTGTTGATTGCCAGCGAGGTCGCGGCCCAGCACCTGGACGTCGTAGGGAGCGGGCAGTCCAAAGTTGATGGTCTGGCTGACGATGTCCGCGGGAAGGAAATAAAACGTGACCCCGGGAAAACCCCGATTGAGCGCGAGGCGCAAACTCCGGACATAGCCGGGTGTCGGCCGATGCCCGGTCTTCAACGAAACCATGATGTCCGCATCCGCCGGCCCCGCCGATCCGCTGTCGCTGTAGCTCAGGTTGATGCCGGAAATCGGCAGGCCGATATTGTCGATCACACCCTGCAGCTCTGCCGGGGGGATTTCGCGACGAATCGCATTTTCGACCCGATCGACCAGGACGGCGGTTTCCTCAACGCGCGTGCCGGTGTGGGCGCGCACGTGCAGGCGAAAGATTCCGGCATCCACGGCCGGGAAGAAATCCTGGCCCAGAAACGGGATCAGCAACAGCGAGGCGGCGCAGAAGGCCAGGAATGCCGTCCCGAACGCCAACCGATGGGCCAGGACCCGCTCGAGCAATTTTCGGTAGCGTTGGCGGAAGAGTTCGAATCCTCGTTCGAATCCCTGCTGGAGACGGACCAACGGCTGAAACAATCGGGACAATCCTCCCGGCGCAGAATGGACGATCGAACTCGGTGAGGGCTGGCCGCCGTGCGGGTGAGCCTTGCGTTCGAACCACATCACGAGGGTCGGCACGAGCGTGCGGGACAGGATGTACGAGGCCAAAACCGCAAAGACCACGGCTTCGGCCAGCGGCGCAAAGAGGTAGCGCGCCACGCCGGTCAGAAAAAACATCGGCGCGAAGACGATGCAGATGCACAACGTGGAAACCAGGGCCGGCAATGCCACTTCACCCGCGCCGATCATGATCCCGCTCTCCAGGGTTTGGCCGCCGCGCAAATGACGTTCGATGTTCTCGATCGTCACGGTGGCATCGTCCACGAGGATGCCGACCGCCAGCGCCAGCCCGCCGAGCGTCATCAAGTTGATTGTTTCCCCGAACGCGCTGAGCGCGGCGAGGGACGCCAGCACGGAAAGGGGAATGGAAACCGCAATAATGAGCGTGCTCTTCCACGAGCCGAGAAACAGCAGGATCATCAATGCCGTCAGGGCCGCGGCGATCACTCCCTCCCTCACGACACCCCCGATGGCGGCCGTCACAAAAATAGACTGGTCGGCGAATTGCTTCACCTGCAGTCCAGCGCTGACTGTTTTCAGCACCTCGGTCATCGCGGCCTTGACGTCGTTGGCGACTTGGAGCGTCGAAGCGCTGCCGTTTTTAAGAATGCTCAACAGCGTGCTGCGCATGCCATCCTGCCGAACGATGTTCTGCTGAGGCATCGAGCCGTCGCGCACCTGGGCGACGTCGCGAATGCGAATCACGGTCCCGTCCACGGTCTTGATCGGCAGGTCGTTGAGGCGCTCGATCAGCGGCGGGCTGGTGTTGAGATCGATGGGATACTCGTTCGTGCCGATCTTCGCGTTGCCGCTCGGAAACACCAGGTTCTGGGTGCTGAGCGCGGTCACCACATCTGATTGGGAGAGATTTTGGGCCTTCAGTGCCGAGGGATCGAGATCCACCGAAACCACGCGTTGCTTGCCGCCGTAGGGAAAAGGAATGCCGACGCCGGGAACGCTGATCAGTCCGACGCGAATCGTGTTCATCGCGGTGTCGAAGATCTGCTGTTCAGAGAGCGACTTGCTGCTGATGCCGTACTGCAAGATCGGAACCGTGGACGCGTTGTATTGGATGATCAGGGGCGGGGTCGTCCCGGGCGGAAGTTGCTTCAGGATGGTTTGGGAAACCGCGGTGACTTCGGCCACGGCTCCATCCGGGGAAACGCCGGGTTGAAAGAAAATTTTGACGACGCCGACGCCATCGTACGACGTCGACTCGATGTGCTGGATGTTGTTCACCGTCGTGGTGAGCGTGCGCTCGTGAGTATAAATGAGGCGCTGCTCGATGTCGCGGGCCGAGAGACCGCTGTATTGCCAAACCGCACTCACCACCGGGATGTTGATGAGCGGGAAGATGTCGGTCGGCGTACGCAGCAAGACAAACGGCGTCAGCAACAGCAGCAGCAGGGATGCTACGACAAATGTATAGGGGCGGCGGAGGGCCAATTGGACGATCCACATTGTTCTGTCCTCAGGGAAAAAGGTTTAGGTTGTTCACCGTCTGGTTGCGCAGGGCGTTCGGAAAAAGTGAGAGCAGGATAGCATCGCGCATCCGCAGATTCCATTGGACCTTGGTCCCACGAATTTCCGGACGAACCTTCCGTCTGCGCGGCGCGCCGGGCGCAGCAGCGATTGCGGCACCGCCGGTGGGTTGGACGGTAATGACGACCGACTGATGCACGGGCGCAAAGGCGGAGGGTTCGAAGGAAGAATCCCGATTCATGGCGATTTGCTATGGGCGGACGGACCGCGGTTTCGTTTCCGCCGGCGGCCGGATGAGAACCGGCAGGACTGCGCTCAACAGCATGATGCCGGCAATCAGATCGAGTGCCGCCGTGTAGTGCCCCGTGCTTTCGCGAACATACGCGATCAAAGTGGGCCCGAGCAGACCTGCCGCGCCCCACGCGGTCAGCATGAGGCCGTAGATCGAGCCGACATCGCGAGTGCCGAAATAGTCCGCCGCAAAGGCTGGCATCGTCCCGAAACCGCCGCCGTAACACAGCAGCACGATGAAAGAGAGCACCGCCAGCGGACCGAAGTTTTGGACCCGGGAGAGCAGCAGAAAGGCGACGGCCTGCAGCAGAAACATCGCCAGGAATACGCGCGGACGGCCGACATAATCCGAAAGCCACGACCACAGCAGTCGGCCGGAGCCGTTCGCAATGGCGATGGTTCCGACCAATCCGGCGGCCACCGTGGCGGAGACGCGGGTCACTTCCTGGGCCAGCGGCGAGATCTGCGAGATCACGGAAATTCCCGCCAGCGTGTTCAGGAACAGGATGGCCCACAGGACGTACCACTGCCACGTCTTGAGAGCCTCGATTGGCGAGTAATGGGCGCCCGAATTATGCAGTTGTTCGGGGGGCGGCTGCCAACCCGCTGGTCGATAGTCTTCCGGAGGGAGCTGCATGAAAAGCGCCGGCCCCGAAACCAGGATAAAATAAATGACCCCGAGGAGGGTGAAGGTATGCGAAACGCCGATCGACGCCATCAAGCGCTGGGCCACGGGTGCGGTGATCACGGCGCCGGCGCCAAATCCCGCCACGGCCAGTCCCGTGACCAAGCCGCGTTTATCCGGAAACCATTTGATCAACGTGGCGACGGGAACGATGTAACCCAAACCGAGACCGATGCCGCCCAGGACGCCGTAACTCAGCGTGAATCGCAGCAGGTCGCCCCCGGAGTAGCCGGCGAGCACGGTGCCCAGGCCGTAGCACAAGCCGCCGACAACCGCGACGCGGCGGGGTCCGGCATGTTTCATCCACAAACCGCCCGCGAACGCCGAGAGGCCCAGCGTGAAGATCGCGAGTTCGAAAATTCGCGTGGCTTGCGGGACCGTCCAGCCGTAGCTCTGCGTCAGCGGATTCCTAAACACACTCCAGGCATAGACTGCGCCCAAGGCGATTTGCATCAGGACCCCGGCCGCGGCCACCAGCCACCGATTGGGATTATTTTGGTTCATGTTGCTTCCTTGTTCACTGAAGCGAGTCGCTCGCGGGTCAGGCGGGCGTGATCACGGGTTTCTCCTTTGAGATCGCGTCGTAGGTCGCGCGATCGATGTGCAGGTGCGCCATGACCAGTTCCGGCGGCGTGTGGGCGAGCCATTCCGAAAGGGAAAAATCCTGGTAGGACGCGCTCCTGAACATTTCCAGGAACACCAAGTCGGTGTCCCCCGTGTTCTCGACGTAATGGCCGAGAGTTTTCTCGACGTACCCGACGTCGCCGGCCTGGAAGTCCATCGTGCGGGAGCGCGAGCCCGACGCCATGACCGTCATCCGGCCTGTGCCGCTGATGAAATATTGCCACTCGTCGGAGTTCGGATGCCAGTGAAGTTCGCGCAACCCGCCGGGGCGGACTGTGACCATGGCCATCGCTATCGTCGTCGAAACCTTGAATGCGCTTGAATCGACGATGCGTACCTCGCCGCCTTTGGTGCGCTTGGCCACCGGCAGAGCCATGGTGCGAAAAGCGAAATCCTGGCGCGAGGCGCCCGATGTTCCCGCCGCGGCGTTTTGGTCCGGGCCCAAGGCGCCGGGAACTTCCGCCTGGAAGATGAACAGCTCCCTTTGCGGAAGATCTTTGAACGACGCTTCGGGAAGGTTGAAGTTCTTCGCGATCACCTCCGACGGCGTGTGGCGCATCGTGTCGCTCAACAGGACCGTGCCGAACTCCGAGAAGGTGCCGTCGTCGAACACCAGGAGGAATTCCGCGCCATCCGGCCCCAGGCCCTGGATCGAATGCGGCATCCCGGAGGGAAAATACCACAGGTCGTATTTCTTCACGTCCGACACGAAGCTCCTGCCATCCATGTCAATCCCCGTGATCCGCGCGGTCCCGTACAGCATGATGGCCCATTCGCCCGCCGTGTGCCAGTGAAGTTCGCGGACGCCGCCGGCGGTGAGCCGCATGTTGACGCCGGCCATGGCCTTCGCGACGGGCAGTTCGCGCACGGTCACTTCGCGGGACCACCCGCCGTCATGCAGGCGCTTGTTTGCAAAGGCGAAAGGGTACTTGAACGTCGGGTAGCCGCCGGCGTCGGTAACCGGGGGAAACGCGGCGTCGGTATTTTCGCTGTCGAGCGCCGGATTGCGCGGCCCGGGCGTGCTGCGACTCCGGTCCGAATTCTCCGCGCCGGCCGCACGGAGCGCCGGGGCGATCCCGGCCATGGCGAGCGCCGTCGCGCCGATTTCCAAGAACCCGCGTCGGGTGAATCGGTCGCGTCTTGGCGAGATTGTCGTCGCAGGGGTGAGAGGAGCTTGAAGGGAATTTTCCATGGCAGGAATTTACCGCGATCGACTCCCGAATTCCATGGGACCTTGGTCCCTCCAGGCGCCACGCAGGTTTTTCCAAGGCGAAGGCGGGCGCGAGTGGGACCAAAGTCCCATGGACGTCGGAGCCGGGGAACCCTAGGGTAACGCGAACAGGCGGATTGCCCTCCGTAGTAGGTAGAGCTAGTTTCGCGACAGTCCGCCTTGGTTCGCCCGATTCACTCATCGTATTTGAATTTGCCGCCGACTCCGCGTCGTACCTCAACCGTATGAATCTCCAGGCCACAGCCTGCTTGCGGCATTCGACCTTTGTGCGGTACGCGATCGCCGTGGTGACGGGCATTGGCGCCGTGCTCGTTACCCGTGCACTTCGCACCATCAGTCCGCACGCCCCGGCCGATCTCATTTACTGCTCCGTAATCCTGAGCGCATGGTTCGGCGGAAAAGGGCCGGGATTATTGGCCGCCTCCATCTCTTCGGCGGCCATTGGTTTTCATTTCATTCCGCCGCCCTACTCAAACAGCTCTGATACTTCAGATCTGATCCGGGTGGCGGTTATTTCCGTGGGCGTGTTTGTCGTCAGTTGGATCAGCGGGCGACAACGGCAGGCTGAACAATTGTTGCAGCAGGCGCGCGATGAACTGGAGGAGAAGGTGGCGGAGCGCACGGCTGAATTGCGTCGCGCCAACGAGGCGCTGCAGGCGGAAATCACCGAACGGAAAGCTGCCGAGGAAGCCCTCCACACCATGCAGGCCCAGCTGGCCCATGTCAGCCGCGTGACGATGCTGGGCGAACTCACCGCGTCGATCGCGCACGAGGTGAACCAGCCGTTGGGTGCCATCATCAATTACGCGAGCGCCTCCCGTCGGTTGCTGGCGTCGGAACACGGGGAAAAGGCCAGCGTCGATCACGCCCTTTCGAAGATCGTCGAGGATGCGCACCGGGCCAGCGATGTCATTGCGCGCATTCGCGCCCTTTCCAAAAAAAAGCCCACGGAGAAAACCTCTTGCGCCGTCGACGACCTCATCAATGACGTCGTCGCCATCGCCAACTACGAGATGCGCACGCGCGGGGTGAGGATCCAGGTCGACTTGGCTCCCGGGCTGCCGCGGCTGCAGATCGATCGAATCCAGATCCAACAGGTGCTGCTCAACCTGATGATCAACGGCGCCGAGGCGATGGAGTCGACGCCGGCGAAAGATCGCGCGATCGAAATCAGCGTCAGGTCGGGAAGCGCCGACGGCGATTCCACCCTGCTCGTGTGCATTCGCGATCATGGGATGGGCGTCCCCCCGGCCGACGAAGACCGGCTGTTTGCGCCCTTTTATTCCACAAAATCACAGGGCCTGGGCCTGGGACTGGCCATCAGTCGCTCAATCATCGAGGCCCATAGCGGACGTTTGTCGCTGGTGCCAAACGACGGCGCCGGGGCGACGTTCCAAATCCTGATACCCGTGAATGAAGGAGCCGGCGGATGAGCGCCACCGATCACGTTGTCTACGTCGTCGACGACGATTCCTCGTCGCGGCAATCGCTGGAATTCCTGATCCGCGCCTCGGGCTCCACGGTCCACGCGTTCGCCTCGGCGAAGGAGTTCCTGCGGTTTCCGCGTCCGGAGTTGCCGGCTTGCCTGGTGCTCGACGTGCGCATGCCTGGCCTCACCGGGCTGCAGCTTCAGGAAGAGCTGGCCCGGCTCGGCGTGCGCGTCCCGATTATTTTTATCACCGGCCACGGCGACATTCCCATGACGGTGCAGGCGATGAAAGGCGGCGCCGTGGAGTTTCTCACCAAGCCGTTTCGCGAGGCTGAAATGTTGCGTGCCATCGCGCAGGCGATCGAACGCGATTGGATCGCGCATTGCGAGAGGTTGGAAATGGCCGATCTCCGCCGGCGCTACGCGCGGCTCACGCCACGCGAGACCGAGGTCATGGCGAGTGTCGTCACGGGTTTGCTCAACAAACAGGTGGCCGCCGAACTCGGCGCGGCCGAAAAAACCATCAAGGCGCACCGCGGGCGAGTGATGCAAAAAATGGAGGCCACCTCGCTGGCCGATCTCGTGCGCATGGCCGAAAAACTACGCGTGGGCGCATCGGGAAACTGACATGCGGTCGCGCCATGACCTTCCGGATTTCCTATCGGACTTAGGTCCAATGGTGCTTCGTGGGCGGTTGGGGTATTTTGCAGCGCTGTCGTCAGCCTACCCATCGTGACTGAATACCCGAAACCCGACCCAGCCCCGCTGATTGCCATTGTCGACGATGACAATTCACTGCGCAGTTCCGCGCAGATGCTGGTCAATTCTTTCGGCTTTCGCACGGAGGCCTTTGCGAGCGCGCGGGAGGTGCTGAACTGGCCGCTTCTGGGTGACGCGGCCTGTTTGATTCTCGATGTCTTCATGCCCGGCATGAACGGCTTGGAACTGCAGCGGCAGCTGGGGCAAACCCATCCGCACATTCCGATTATCTTTATCACCGCCCACGCCAAGGAAGAGGACGAGCGCCACGCCCTGCGCGCCGGAGCGGTCGCGATGCTGAGAAAACCGGTGGCGGATGATGTCTTGTTTGAGGCGCTTCGCCGGGCGCTGGACCCGGAAAGCTTCGGGCAGTCGGGAAGCCCCGCAAAAAATTCATGAACACGAAGAAGAAAACGCGCCGGGCCCAGCCCGGGAGTTCGAAGGGAAAACTTTTTGAATTGGAGCTGCGCATCGCTCGACGGGCGGACGAGCTGGTCAAAACGGCCCGATCGATCCCGGGGCGGAGCTTGGAGTGCTGGCTCAGGGCCGAGCGCGAAGTCTTCGCCGATGTGATTCGCTTCACGTTGAAGGACCGCGCGGTCATTGCGGCCGAGCAAACCTCGGCAACGTAGCCTCGCCCGAAAGCGGCCGGCGCTTTGGTCGCATTGGCCCGGCCCGCCGAAGGTGATCGTCCGGGCCAGCGGCCCGCCCGGCAGGTTGGAGGTGCAAAGGCGGCGTGAAAATGCCAACTTTTCCGCCATGAACTTCCGCGACCTCACCGAACGGGAAATCGTCGCGCTCGCGATCTCGGCGGAGGAGGAGGACGGTCGGATCTACGCCGATTTTGCCGAGGCGTTGCGGAGTGAATTTCCGGCGACCGCTGCGTTGTTCGACGCGATGAAGGAGGAGGAGTCCACCCACCGGCACCGGCTGATCGACCTCTATCGGTTGAAATTCGGTGAACACATTCCGCTCATTCGGCGCGAGGATGTCCGGGGATTCTACACGCGGAGAACGCGACCCCTCGGCCTGCGCATTCGACCGGAACGCGCTCGGGCCGAAGCTGCACGGATGGAGATCCAGTCGCGCAATTTCTACCAGCGTGCCGCGCAGTTGGCGCGAGACGCCTCCATTCGACAGTTGCTGGGTGACTTGGCCGCCGAGGAGGCCAGGCACGAGGCGTTGGCCGAAGGCATCAACGCGCAACAGGCGCAAGAGGGACAGGTCGCGCAGGAACACGACTCGGCCCGTCGCTCGTTTGTGCTGCAGATTGTGCAACCGGGGCTGGCCGGCCTGATGGATGGATCGGTTTCGACGCTCGCGCCTTTGTTTGCCGCCGCGTTCGCCACCAACAATACGGCGGAAACCTTTCGGGTGGGTCTCGCGGCGTCCGTCGGCGCGGGTATCAGCATGGGCTTTGCCGAAGCGCTCTCGGACGACGGCAAGATCAGCGGACGAGGCAGCCCGCTTTTGCGCGGCAGCGTGTGCGGGTTGATGACCACCCTCGGCGGCATCGGGCATACGCTGCCTTATTTGATCGCCGATTTTCACACCGCCACCGGCATCGCCATCGTCGTTGTGCTGGTTGAACTGGCCGCGATCTCATGGATTCGCTGGCGATATATGGAAACCTCTCCCGTAGCCGCCACCACGCAGGTCGCACTCGGCGGCGCGCTCGTATTCGTCGCGGGCTGGTTGATCGGCTCGACGTAAGACGGCGCTGAAACCGCGTAGACCGACGCAAAAGCTCGGCCGCTGGTTTCGAATCTCCCGCGGGCCGCGGGGATGACGGGGGTAGGCGAGGTCGTGACGCCGCGGCGCCTCGCGGTCGCTTCTGCTTTTTCTTTTACTTCAAAACCAGGAGGTTCGTCGGATTGACTACGAGTAGATGGCGCCGCCGAGGAGTTTTTCGCCGTCGTAGAACGCGAGGATCTGGCCGGCGGCGAGGCCGCGTTGGGGTTCGTGAAATTTTATGAGCGCGATGCCGCCGTCCTCGGGAATGAAATCGAGCGCGACGCGGGGGTCGCGGTAACGAACGCGGCCTTCAAGCGTTCGCGGCGTAGAAATTTCCTCTCCGATCCAGCTCAACGCCTGCACCCGCACCTCGCGCTGGAAAAGCCCGGGCGCGTCGGGATGGTCGAACGCGACGAGCAGCGCGTTGTCCGCAGCGCGTTTGCCCACGACCACGTAGGCTTCATGATCGGTGTTCGACGGCACGCCGATGCCTTTGCGCTGGCCGAGGGTATAATAATGAAGCCCGCGATGCTGGCCGAGTTCCCGTCCGTCGTTCGCGCGCACGATCCGGCCGGGTGCGTCGGGCACATACGTGCGCAGGAAATCCTGCATCTTCACCTCGCCGATGAAGCAGATTCCCTGGCTGTCTTTTTTGTCCGCGGTCGGCAGGCCTGCGGCGCGCGCGAGCCGCCGGAGCTCGGGCTTCGGGATGTCGCCAATGGGGAAACGCGCGTCGGCGAGCTGCGCCTGGTTCAGCAGGGCGAGAAAATAGGACTGGTCCTTGTTTTTGTCGGCACCCTCGAGCAGCGCGAAACTCCCGCCCGGCGCCTCGACCCGGCGCGCGTAGTGCCCGGTTGCAACGGCGCCGAAACCGTTTTCGCGCGCCCACCCGCGAAACACGCCGAACTTGATTTCGCGGTTGCACATGATGTCGGGATTTGGGGTTAGGCCGCGCGCATAACCGTCGAGCAGGTATGCGACGACACGCTCCCGGTATTCGGCCATGAGATTGACGACACGGAATTCGATGCGCAGCCGGTCGCAGACCGCACGGGCGTCCTCGATGTCCTGCATCCACGGGCAATGGCCGATCACATTGTCCTCATTGATCCAGTTCTTCATGTACGCGCCGACGATGTCGTGCCCCTGCTGTTGGAGGAGCAGGGCGGCGACAGAGCTGTCGACGCCGCCGGACATGGCGACGAGAATGCGATGGGACGCAGGCACGCCGAAACCCACAGGTCCGCGCCGGGGTTTGTCAAACGAACGCGGTGAAGGCGCGGTTGGGCGCATGGATCACGGATCGACGTCCCACTGGGGCGCTCCAGCCAGAGCCCAGAGCAACGCCCCAACGGGGCAATCCAGCCAGAGCCCAGGGCAACGCCCTGGGTTTTGATTCGATAAATTTCCAGCCCTGAAGGGGCGGCCCAGTGAGAATCACGAAAACCCGCGCCCACCAATGGAACGCCCTTTCAGGGCTGCGGTTTTCTCCAACGAAAACC